>JAHBSG010000034.1 GCA_019639235.1 Acidobacteriota bacterium
CATCGCCGGCCGCGACGTCGAGATCAAGGCCGTGCTCAAAGATTGGCGGTTCGACGCCGGTTCGTGGAAAGAGGTGACGATCGATGAGCAGGTTTGCTCGGTCAAGTCGGCTGAAGCTGCGGTCAAGTGCGAATTCGTTGCGAAGAACGGCGGCCGATACACCATCACGGCGACCGTAATGGACGACCGCGAACGGTTCAACGAGAGCGAGTTCATGGTCTGGGTTCCGGGCGGGAAGACGCCGCCGAACCGCAGCGTTGAGCAAGAAGAAGTTCAGATCATCCCGAGCCAGAAGGAATTCGCCCCGGGCGATGTTGCTGAAATTCTGGTCATCGCTCCGTTCACTCCGGCCGAGGGCGTGCTCACGCTCCGCCGCGATGGGCTGATAAAGACCGAGCGGTTCACGATGAAGGATTCGTCGATCACGCTCAAGATACCGATCGACGAAAGGTATCTGCCGAACATTTATGCCCAGGTCGATCTGGTCGGGGCAACACCGCGGCAAATTGAAGGGAGCGCGGACACTCCTGTCCGCATGAGCCCGCAGGGCGAAACTAATTCTCAGCGCGAAAGCGGGTCTGACAGCAGAAACAAGGTCGCCGGAGGAACCGGCAATGCGGACAAGAGTGTCCGCGTTCCACTCGCGATGCGGCCGGCATTTGCGACCGGAAACCTGAACCTGCCGGTCTCGACCGCTGAAAGAAAGCTGACGGTCACAGCAGAACCAGCCGATGCGACACTTGCCCCCGGCGGCGAGACGAAGGTCTCCGTCGCGGTCAAGGACCATCGCGGCGAACCGGTCGCGAACAGCGAGGTCGCGGTCGTGATCGTTGATGAAAGCGTGCTTGCACTCTCGCGTTACACGATCTCCGACCCGGCAAACGTTTTTTACACGCCGCGTGGATCGGGCGTTCAGGATCATCATTCGCGGAAGGATGTGCTTCTCGGCAATCCGGACGATGTGCGGTCCGCAGGTGGTCCGCCTCCTCCGCCTCCTGCTCCGGCCGGTGTCGTAGATGTGCAAGATAATGCTTTGGGCCGGAAGGTTAGAAGTGAAGTCGCCGCTCTCCCGATGCAAGGCCGGGCGATGGAGATGGTAGGTGCAGAGCGCGATGATGCGGGCGGTGAGACGCCGATCAACCTTCGCGAGAATTTCAACGCTCTCGCCGTGTGGTCGCCTTCGGTGCGGACGGATTCGAACGGCCGAGCGACGATCGATGTAAAGCTGCCAGACAATCTGACTCGCTACCGCATTACGGCCGTTTCGGTCGATAGCGGAAAGCGGTTCGGCAAGACCGAATCGAACATCACGGCCCGCAAGCCGCTGATGGTTCGGCCCTCGGCACCGCGGTTCATGAATTTTGGCGATAAGATCGAGCTGCCCGTTGTGGTTCAGAACCAAACCGATCAGGACATGGCGGTCGATGTTGCCCTGCGGGCGACGAATGCCGTTCTGAGTCCCGACTTTAGTCGGCTCAGTGCCGACACTCGGCCGCCTGAAGGCGGTACTCAAAACGCCGGAAAACGTGTCGTTGTCAAGGCAAACAGCCGCGAGGAGGTCCGCTTCCCGGTGGCGGCGATGAAGGCCGGCACGGCTCGCTTCCAATTTGCCGTAAGCTCGGGCAAACACAACGATGCGGCCGAGATCTCGCTGCCCGTTTGGACACCGGCGACAACGGAAGCATTTGCGACCTACGGAACGACGGACGCAAATGGTGCCATCTTCCAGCCGGTTCAAACTCCCGGCGACGTTTGGCCGCAGTTTGGCGGGCTCGAGGTAACGACCAGCTCGACTCAGCTTCAGGAGCTGACTGATGCGTACATTTACCTCGCGAAATACCCGTACGCGTGCTCCGAGCAGATCTCCTCGCGGATGATCTCGACCGCGGCACTCCGCGACGTGCTCTCGGCCTTCAAGGCCAAGGACATGCCGACGGCGGCCGAGATCGAGGCTCAGTTCAGGCGAGATATCGAGGTGCTTGCCTCGCGGCAGCGAAGCGACGGCAGCTTCGGGCTCTGGAAACGCGACCGCGAGCGGTACGAATATCCGTTCCTGACGATCCACGTCGCCCACGCCCTTGCTCTCGCAAAGCAAAAGGGCTACAAGGTCCCGGACGAGATGCTCAACCGGACGAAGCCATACCTCTCGGACATCGAGAGCAAGCTTCGCGATCAGTGGTATATGTCGTCACCGCAGGTTCGCTGGACGATATCGGCATATGCACTTTATGTCCGTAATCTGATGGGCGACCGCGATGCGGGCAAGGCGAAGAAACTGCTCGCCGAGGCGACGATCGAGCAGCTCAACTTCGAAGCTCTCGGCTGGGTTCTCTCGGTGCTTGCCGAGGATAAGGGCTCGGCCGCCGAGGTCGAGCAGATCACGCGATTCCTAATGAACCGGACGACCGAAACGGCCGGTGCGGCGAACTTTGTGACGAACTACGCCGATGGCGGCTGGCTGATCATGCACTCGAACCGCAGGGCGGACGGTGTGCTTCTCGAAGCATTGATCAAGGTCGGAGGGAGCGCGGACACTCCTGTCCGCATGAGCCCGCAGGGCGAAAAGAGTCGCGAACCTGCAGGCGGGTCAAATGGCGGAGACAATGTCGCCGGGAGAACCGGCGATGCGGACAGGAGTGTCCGCGCTCCGGTAAATGACCTGATTCCGAAGCTCGTCCGCGGGCTGCTTGCCCATCGCAAGAAAGGCCATTGGGGTTCAACGCAGGAGAACGTCTTTATCCTGCTTGCCCTGGACAAATACTTCAATGCGTTCGAAAGCGTTACGCCCGATTTTGTGACAAAGATCTGGCTCGGCAATACCTACGCCGGCGAACAGGCGTTCAAGGGCCGCAGTGCCGATTCGAACGTCCTGAACATCCCGATGTCGTATCTGGTAGAGCAGGGCGGCACGTCGAACCTGATCCTCGATCGGCAAGGTGCGGGAAGGCTTTACTACCGCATCGGAATGCAATACGCGCCGAAGAGCCTGAAGCTAGAGCCGGCCGACTACGGCTTCACCGTTCTGCGGAAGTACGAGGCAGTTGATGATCCGGCGGATGTTCGGCAAAATCCGGACGGCTCGTGGGTGGTCAAGTCCGGTGCACGCGTCCGCGTCCGGCTAACGATGATCGCACAGGCACGGCGTTACCACGTCGCACTCGTCGATTATCTGCCGGCAGGATTCGAGATACTCAACCCGGCACTCGCGACGACCGAGGCGATACCTGCCGATGCAGGCGGCGGCAGCACGAGCGTTATCGAGGTCGGCGGGCGTTCGATCGGAAGGAACTACTACTGGTGGCGGCAATATTGGTTCGAGCACCAGAACTTCCGCGACGAACGCGCCGAGGTATTCGCGTCGCTGCTCTGGGAAGGTGTTTATAACTATACCTACGTCGCACGGGCCACGACACCCGGCGAGTTCGTCGCCCCGCCCGCCAAGGCCGAGGAGATGTACGCTCCCGAAACCTTCGGCCGGACGGGTACGGAGTTCGTTAAGGTCGAGTAGGCAGATGGCCCCAAAGCGCCGGGGGAGTTTCAAACGGACCTCGGCGTTCTCATCGAAACACTCAGCGGTCTCTGCGTTAAAGATTTTATAAACGCAGAGGCCGCTGTGTTTCACGCAGAGATCGCCGAGCCTATGTCGAATCTAACGAAAAGCGGCTCTAACGGTAGTGACCGGTTTTAATCAACACTCGGTTCGGTCTAATAGGTACCGTTCATTTTCACGGCCTTGCCGACGTGCTTTTTCATGAAGTCCTGATTCTTTGTCGTCGGCGAGCCGTTGTAGTCCGGAGCATCTTTCAGGAATCCGTCCTGATTCTTGTGCATTGCATTGTCCATGTTCGAAAGGATGTGCGCCGCCTCGTGATAGACGGCTCCCGAAAGTTCTTTCGGGCTGCCTTCATACATCCGGTCAAAATAGACCTCGCATATCTTTTTGTTTAGATCGGTGAGCCCAAGAATGCCCTCGTTGGCTTCGGCGATCGCGACGCTGCCGCCCTGCTTTGCGATGACGCTCTTGCTGACGCTCCGGACCATGTAAACGATCACGTCCGTGTCCAGTAGCGTCGGCGAGGTTCCGTCGTCAACGACCTTTACGTCCGTTCCGGTGATGTTTGTATTCGTTATTGACGAAAGATAGGTCTTGAGTAAAAGTGCTGCCTTATTTGCCGCCTCCATTTCGCCGCCCTTTCGCTTTATGTAGATCGTGAATGTGCTCATTCGTTCGTTTCTCCGGTTAACAATTTGACCCCTTGGTCTTGCCGACTTGACGCATTGCCGAGGCCCTTTTGCGGTCGCGGCATGGTTGGTGAGGAACGAATCTCAGTTCGTCAGGCGCACGATGATACAACAGGTGCAAAGAAAAATGTAGGCTTGAAAAAGTGCCTCGGATTCCGCAAACTTCCGTTCGTGGCAGAAAATCTCGAAAAGATCCGCGAATTGTTGATGCTTGAGGCGTCAGCGGTCGAGCGTGCGGCGGGCCGATTGACGGCGGCGGACGCGGATAAAGCGGTTGGATTGATTGTCGGTTGTGCGGGAAAGGTCGTCGTTCTCGGCGTCGGTAAGTCGGGCGTTATCGCCCAGAAGATCGCCCAAACGATGACCTCGACCGGAACGGTGGCCATCTATCTTCACCCCTCGGACGCGCTTCACGGCAGCCTCGGCGTCGTGACCAGCGGCGACGTTATCATCGCCCTCAGCAACTCAGGCGAGACGGACGAGATCATTGCTATCTTGCCCGCCCTGAAGGCCCGGAAAGTTCCGATCATATCCATCGTCGGCAATCGCGCCTCAACGCTCGCCCGCGAATCCGACGTTGCTCTCGATGCAAGCGTTGACCGGGAGGCCTGCCCGCTCAATCTTGCACCGACCACATCAACGACCGTCGCTCTCTCGCTCGGCGATGCACTCGCAATGACGGTGACGGAGGCAAAGGGCCTGACAGCGGAGGATTTCGCCGCAAATCATCCGGCCGGGCGGCTCGGCAAGCGGCTGACGCTTCGCGTCCGCGACCTGATGCACCCGAGCCCGAATGTCGCCCCGGCGGACGGCTGGCTCTCGGTGGTCAAAGCGATCTCGGATGGCTCTCTCGGTGCGGTGAACGTGATCGATGGCTCGGAGCTGATCGGCATCATTACCGATGGCGACCTTCGCCGGACCATCGAACGGACCGACCCTTCGGCACTGTCATCACTTAATGCCGAGCAGATGATGACCCGCTCGCCAACGACGACGTTGGAAGACTCGCTTGCCTTTGACGCACTCCGCACGATGGAAGACCGGCCGTCGCAGATCTCCGTCCTCCCGGTTGTGGATGCCGAAGGGAAATGCACGGGAATGCTCCGGCTGCACGACATCGTTCGCTCCGGCATTTGACCGAACAACGGATTACCCGTTTTTTGCGTCTCAGAAAGGGTTCAAAGTGAGGACAATGGATATGAACAGGTTTCGGGCTTTCGGATTTCTTGCGGTTTTGGTGCTCGCACTTTCGGCCGCGGCTTACGGCCAGCGGACCGAGATCACCATCTCGCTAGGCGAGCAGTTCTTCGAAACGGTCATCGATTCGGTCTTTGCCCATGCGGCTCCGCCGGAATTTTCGATCGCGGGAAGCTCAGCCAGCCGCGGCCCGCTCGCCAACGAACCTTGGTCCGCTTTGACGATTTCCTATCCGCGTTCGTTTTTGCCCGAACCAAAGGTGGCCTGCAAAGAGGCGATCACGCTTCGGCGTGAGAATTCCGGCGTTCGAACGGCAGTTCTATTTCGAGACGGCCGCATTTCCGCTCCGCTTGCGTTCTCGGGCGGGTATAATCCACCGCTCGTCGGCTGCGTTCAGTTTGCGGGGCTTGCGGAAACGACCCTCGACCTCGAATTCGACGAACCAGGCCAGCGGCTCATCGCTCGTGCCCGGGTTACAAATGTGAATCTCAACGGGACCGGCGGTGTTGGCGGCAGCGTCATCGCTCGGCTTGTTCAAAGCTCGATCGACCGCAAGATCAACCCGATCGAGATGATCAGCCTTGATAAGCTCTCGTTTCTTCTGCCGCTTCAGGGTGATTCGAAGATGCGGATGGTCGCAAAAGCGATCCGGCCCGAAGTGCATCCGGGCCGGCTTGATATTCACGTTGTTTACGAGTTTAAGAAAGCCCAGTGATCAATTCGCACCGGTCAGCTCAACGCCCTGCACGCCGTAGGGCGAGCGGACCTCCTGCTTGACCAGCCCGACGCCCTTGGCGAACCAGTTCGTGCCCTTGATCGTCATTCCCGGCACCTTCTGCCCGCCCATTGTCAGGTTGATGGTGATCTCGGTATCGACCTTCGCGGCTTCGTATTCCTTGCCGCCCGCATTCACTTTATCGTTAAGCGAAACTACCTTATTGCGGACAACGACGTTGCCGTCCGAGCCGATCGGCATATTGCCGGCCGTGCCTTTCACGCGAACCTTGTAGCTTGCATCCCAAGCCTTGCCGACCGAAAGCTCTCGCGGGATCGTAAGTCCCGTGCTCTCGATGGTTTCCATATTGAAGTTAGCGTTCTCGACCGAAATGTTGCTTCCGTATTGGGCGTTCCGAAGTCCTTCGGGGTCGCAGATCCAATTCGTTGTTACGTTCACGCCGGAATCGAACACCCTCGTTTCGCTGAAAGAATTAGGATCGTTCAGCTTCTGGGTAAGTGTGTAGCTGCCTGGAGCAGTACCCGTGACCTTGTAATCCGTTCCGCTGGCGATAGGGTAGTAATCATTTGCACAGTTGCCGAGCGAGGCGGTTTTTGACGCGGGATCGGCCGGATTCGAATCGGTATTCGCCGGGCCGGGATTCGCAGGAGCCTCAGGTGTGTTCGAGCTTCCGGTAAAGCGTTCGAGCGAGCCGCAGCCCATTACAAAGAGTATTGCAGCGAGGCAAAGTCCGCCGGAGATCGATGTCTTCCGGGCCATTCGCGAGGTGTTATTCTTAAGCATTTCGATAACTCCGTGTTGCCAATTGAGGGAGCCAAATTGTATGAATATTGTTTGCTTTGTCGTTTGACCGTAAGCAATTTAGCACACCGGGTGGGTTCCCGCGAACCCGTGCTTTTCACGAAAGGCGAAATAGGTCTCCGGTAACGCGACCACAATGGCACTACCGCTCGTAGCAATAATCGGCCGGCCGAATGTTGGCAAATCGACGCTGTTCAACCGGCTGACCGGCGAGCGGCGCTCGATAGTCGGCGATGAACCGGGAATCACGCGCGACCGCATTTACGGCGAGGTCGAGTGGGCACAAAAACGCTTCGAGCTTGTAGATACCGGCGGCATCGTGCCCGACGACGAGGCGATAATCCCGGCAAATATCTTCAAACAGGCGGGTTACGCCATCGACCAGGCCGAGGCAGTGATCTGGGTGGTCGATTCACGTGCAGGCATTACGCCGCTCGATGAGGAGATCTCCGTGCTTCTCCGCAACCTCGGGAAGCCGATCTTCATCGCCGCCAACAAGGCCGAATCGAAGACCGCAACAGAAGAGGCGGGCGAGTTCTATCAGTTCGGCTTTGAGATGTTTCCGGTCTCGGCCGAGCATGGAACGTCGATCGGCGATCTGCTCGATGCCGTCATTGGAGTGCTCAGCTTCGACGAGGAGCCGGAGGAAGCAAAGCACGATGAGATCCGCCTGGCGATAATCGGCCGTCCGAACGTCGGCAAATCATCGCTTCTCAACAAACTGCTCGGGGAAGAGCGGGCGATCGTTTCGCCGATCGCCGGAACTACGCGTGACACGGTCGATACTGAGCTTGAGTTCGAGGGCAACAAGTTCCTGCTGGTCGATACGGCAGGTATCCGCCGCCGCGGCAAGACGACCGAGATGGCGGAAAAGCTCTCGGTAATAATGGCGAAAAAGGCGCTTGAACGCGCCGACGTTGCGGTGCTTGTGATCGACGCCGAAGAAGGTGTTGCTAATCTCGATGCGAACATCGCCGGGCTTGCGGTCGATTCGGGTTGCTCGGTAATTATTGCACTTAACAAATGGGACGCCGTCGAGGAGAAGGAGACGAACACCATTTACGAATTCGAGCGCGAGATCAGGCGGCATATGAAGTTTCTCGATTGGGCGCCGATCGTCCCGATCTCGGCCCTCACCGGCCAACGGGTGAGCCGCGTCCTTGAACTTGCGGTCGAGGCAAATGAGGCGCGAAACCTTCGCATCTCGACCGGAAGGCTCAACAAGTTCTTCGAAGAAAATATCTCGCAACCCCGCGGCGGAGCGACTCCCGCTCCGGTAAAGGGCGGCGTTTCCCGGCTCAAGGTGCAATACATCACACAGGGCGGCGTTCGTCCGCCGACCTTTATTTTGTTCACGACCGGCGGAAGTAAGGCCGGATTGCACTTTTCGTATCTGCGGTACGTCGAGAACCGGCTTCGCGAGGCGTTCGGCTTTTTCGCCACGCCGCTAAAGATCAAGGAGAGGCATAAGACCAAGGCAAAATGAGCGACGAGATCCTTTTGATACTTCGTGTCCTGCTTTCCGCGATCTTTGCGCTTGCCGCGGTCGGAAAGCTGCAGGACCGTGCCGGTGCTCAGAAGGCAATGGCCGACTTCGGTGTGCCTGAGAACGTGGCTCCGGCGGCCTCGCTCGCGCTTGCAATAGCGGAGCTCGCAGTTGCGTTCGCATTGCTTTTCCCGAGTTTTTCGTGGTTTGCCGCGATCGGTGCAACACTGCTTCTCGCCACGTTCACCGTCGGAATGGGATATCAAATGGCGAAGGGAAATGCCCCGGATTGCCATTGCTTCGGCCAGCTTCACAGCGAGCCGGTCAGCGTCTGGAGCCTCGTCCGGAACGCGGTGTTTCTCATTCCGGCTGTTCTGCTTATTCTCTCCGGCCGAGCATCACAGGGCCCGGCGATCGCCGTAACTGCCCATGAATATTTCATCGTCGCCGTTCTTGCAGCTCTTTTCTGTGCAGCTGCGGCCATTGCAGGCTACGCAAAGCAGATCATCGCCAATCAGGAAAAGATAATCCGGCGGGTCGAAACGCTCGAGCTTCTCTCCGGCGGCGAACCCCTTCTTGAACGCGAAGATGCCGGCGACCCGGCTGATGGGCTCGCAATCGGTTCGCCGTTCCGGGATTTCAAGCTGCCCGACATTAATGGCAAGATCGTCACCTTCGATCATCTTTTTGCCGAGGGCGGCCCGATGCTTTTTATGTTCATCGGCCCGGACTGCAACCCTTGCAAGGCACTTTTTCCTGAGTTTCGAGAGTGGGAGCGTGAACTCGCTGGCCAGCTCCGATTTGTTTACATTAGCCGCGGGAGCGCAGCCGAAAACGCCGACAAGTTTTCAGAGGGCTCGGACATCCGCCTCTTGCTGCAAAAGGAAAAAGAACTCGCGAATGAGGTCTATGCAAAGTGGACCCCGACGGCGATCTTCGTCGATGCCAACGGGAACATCGCGAGCCACCCTGCCGCCGGCGATCAGGCGATACGCGAACTGATAGACAAGCTCCGCAAGGCCGACCTCAGCCGCGAGCATATTTATTTCCGCTCGAACTTTGTAAAGACCCGCGAGCCAAAGATCGGAAAGCAAATTCCAGAGTTCGCGCTAAAAGACATAAACGGCAACGAAGTAAGAAAAGGCGATCTACTCGGCAAACGGAGCATGGCCTTCCTCCTCACGTTAACCTGCACCTATTGTCAGGATGTGGTCATGGACATCAAGCGCCGCGAGGAAGAAAACAACGGGCATCGTCCGCAGTTCATTGTGCTCGCCGATGGCGAACCCGCGGAACTCGCCGAATGGGGACTAAAGTCGCCGGTCCTGATCGATAAGAACTACAAAATGGCTGTCGAGTTCGGGCTCCACGGAGCTCCGGCCGCGGTCCTGATTGGCGAGGACGGAACGATCCTTTCCGAGTCGGCAGTCGGAGCTCCGGTCATTTGGCCGCTCATCGGTGAAAAACCATGACCGGCAACTTGGAAAAGGCAATTGACTGGAAGGTTGACGCGACCGACGGCCGGGCACGCGCGGGAACCCTTCGCACCCGCCGCTCGGTGATCGAAACTCCCGTCTTTATGCCGGTAGGCACGCAGGGCTCGGTCAAAGGGGTGCGGTTCGAATGGCTTGAGGACGAGATCGACGCCCGAATAATCCTTGGCAACACTTATCATCTTTTTCTTCGCCCGGGCCCGGACGCGATCCGACTGCTCGGGGGCATGCACAAATTCACCAGCTGGCAGCGTTCGCTGTTGACCGATTCCGGTGGCTTTCAGGTCTTTTCATTGACCGACCTGAGAAAGCTCACCGAGGAAGGTGTCGAGTTCCGCTCGCATCTTGATGGAAGCAAGCAGTTCATCTCGCCCGAGGTCTCGATGGAGATACAAGCAGCTCTTGGTTCGGAGATAGTGATGGCTTTCGACGAGTGCCCGCCGGGCGATGCCGGCCACGAAAAGACGCGCGAGAGCATGGAGCTTACACTTCGCTGGGCCGAGCGTTCGAAGACACGGTTCTTTGAATTGCAGGAAGCCGGAATGGACACCGGCCGTAAAGTCGCCGAAGGGCTCGCCGGAAGGCAAGCTCTTTTCGGCATTGTTCAGGGAGCGGGCCATCACGACCTCCGCAGCGAAAGCCTCGAGCGCACCGTTGCGATCGGTTTTGATGGTTACGCGATCGGCGGCCTGAGTGTTGGTGAAGAAAAGCCGGTGATGTACGGCGTTCTCGACCGAATCGCACATCGGATGCCCGAAAATGCTCCGCGATATTTGATGGGCGTCGGCACGCCCGAAGACCTGCTCGAGGCCGTTGGCCATGGCGTTGATATGTTCGATTGCGTAATGCCGACCCGAAACGGGCGGACCGGCGGTGTCTTCACATCGCGTGGGAAGATCAACATCCGCAACGCGAAATTTGCTGTCGATGAAGCTCCGCTTGATGACCGCTGTGGATGTTCCGTCTGCCGGCGATACTCGCGTGCCTACCTTCGCCATCTGTACCAAGCGGGCGAGATGGCGGCCGCAACCCTGATCTCGCACCACAACCTTGCGTTCTATCTTGATCTGATGCGAGGGGCGAGAGAAGCTATCCGCGAGGGCCGGTACTATGAATTCAAGCAGGAGCAACTCGCCGGATTTGCAGAGAATGCCTCTCGCGACGTTTGATAATCAAAGGCTCACTATATAATATGAATCTTTTACTTTCTGGTCAGTGTAAGCAATGAACCTATTACTCTTTTTTCAGGACGGCGGATTCTTGGGCGGATTCGGTTTTCTCCTTCCGTTCGTTTTGATCTTCGCGATCTTTTATTTCCTGATCATCCTTCCGCAAAAGCGGCAGAGGCAGCAGCTTTCTGAGATGATCGCCGGGTTGAAGATAAATGACGAGGTCGTTACCAATGGCGGCGTCATCGGTAAGGTCAAGGAGATCCGCGAGACGAGCTTCATCATACTGAGCGCTGAAAAAACGCTGATCGAGATCGGAAAAAGTGCCGTTGTCGGCAAAAAGCCGTAACCTTTTCGGGACGGCCATTCCCCGGCCGGTGTTTTCCGCAGTCTGCCGGGGCAAAAGCACATTCGGAATAATATGAACAGTAAGAGTTTGAAAGTACGGACTCTGATAATCCTTGCCGTCACCCTGGCAGGGATCTACTTCGTCTTCGGCCCGCGGCGGACGCCGACCGGAGCCGACTTCACCTGGGCCGGCATCAAGGCAAACCTTGAGCAGAACATCAACCTTGGGCTCGACCTCAAGGGCGGCTCGCACCTCGTGATGCGGGTGAAGACGGATGAATACCTCAAGACCCTGACCGAAAATAACGCTCAGGCGGCTCTTACCGCCGCACAGGACGCAAAGCTTCCGGTGACGGGCAGCAACGTCGTTGCCGACGGCAGTACTTACTCGATAACGCTCAACCTCGGGCCAGACGCTCAAGGTGCCGCCGTTGCCGAGGAAGTAAAGAAAAAGGTCGATCTGATCAACTGGACAGAGGACGTTTCAGCCAACGCTGTTTCATGGTCGCTGCCTTCGACAACGCAGACCATCCTCAAGAATCAGGCGGTCGAGCAAGCGCTCAAGATCATTGAGAGCCGCATCAACGCTTTCGGCGTTAAGGAGCCCACGCTTCAGCGGCACGGAGCCGAGGCATCGGCCCAGATTTTGCTCCAGATGCCGGGCGTCGAAGACCCGGAACGCGTAAAGAACCTGATCGGTGCAGAGTCGAACCTGATGCTGATGAAGATCGTCAGCCCGCCGAATCCGTCGCCTGTACAGACCTATCCGACCCGCGAGGCAGCTCTTCAATCCGTTGGCGGAGCCCTTCCGCCGAACCGCCGCGTTCTGCCTTACGCAGAGCGTGATGCCCGTCCGAATGCCGATGGAACGCAGCCGCCGCCGAGTTGGGTGGTTGTTGAATACCCGGCCGTCGTTGATGGCAGCGAGCTTCGCGATGCGGCCGCAGTATCGCGTACCGGCAACGAAGCCGACTACCAAATATCGTTCTCATTCAAGCCGGCCGGTGCACAGAAGTTTGGCGAATGGACCGGCCGCAACATCGGCAACTACATGGCCGTTGTGCTCAATGACGAGGTCAAATCGGCCGCCTATATTCGCTCGCAGATCTTCGATCAGGGCGAGATCTCGGGCCAGTTCACCAAAGCGACCGCGGACGACCTCGCTCTTACGCTTCGCTCCGGTGCACTTCCGGCGAAGATCGAATACCTTGAAGAGCGAACCGTCGGACCAAGCCTCGGTGCTGATTCGATCGCGGCAGGGCTTCGAGCCTCGCTCGGCGGTCTGGCGTTCATCATCGTGTTCATGCTCTTTTATTATCGCGGATCGGGCGTTAACGCGGTCATCGCTCTGATCTTGAACATGCTTCTGACCGGAGCCGCGGTGGTGATGTTCGGCGCAACGCTAACGCTTCCCGGAATTGCCGGCTTCATTCTCGGTATCGGCATGGCGGTCGACGCCAACGTGCTTGTGTTCGAGCGCATCCGCGAAGAGATAAGGGCGGGTATTCCGGTTTCCAAAGCGATCTGGATGGGGTTTGACCGGGCGTTCATCACCATTGTTGATGCGAACGTGACGACCATCATTTCGTCCTTGATCCTATATCTTTACGGCTCCGGCCCGATCCGCGGCTTCGCTGTGACGCTCATTCTGGCGTTGCTTATCAACCTGTTTACGGCCGTCTTTGTTTCGCGGACCATTTACGGATGGCTTTTGAGCCGCAACCCGGAACCGAAATCTTTGAGTATCTGACCCATTGCCCGATGCCTCGCGTAACGGAAGCGGCCGGGCGGGTGAACATTTGAAATGTTTCAATTTTTTACTGAACTGAAAGTGGACTGGATGGGCCTTCGCAAGCCCTTCGTCTTTATCTCGATCGCGATCCTGCTCGCGGGCCTTATTTCTGCGGCCGGGCGGCAATTGACCGATGGCGGCACCGACGCATTCAACCTCGGCGTCGACTTCCAGGGCGGAACGGTTCTGACCGTTAAGTTTCGCGAAAAGCCGACCGCCGATGACGTCCGCAGCGCGCTGAACAGCGTTGGCATCAATGAGTCCGTAATTCAGGATTCGACCGATAAGCCGGACGAAAAGCTGATCAAGATTCCGATCATTGAAGGCCAGGAAACCGCAGCTCCGGCACCTGCACCCGATGCAAATGCCCAGCCCCAGGGCGGAACGACCGGCGGGACACAGGTCGAGGTCGGCCGTGC
This sequence comes from Acidobacteriota bacterium, assembly GCA_019639235.1. Lineage (GTDB taxonomy): Bacteria > Acidobacteriota > Blastocatellia > Pyrinomonadales > Pyrinomonadaceae > OLB17. The sequence continues at coordinate 13,684 of JAHBSG010000034.1, forward strand.
CAAGGTCAAGAGCGCATTGGACACCTTCGGGAAAGAGGCGGCAGCTGACCAGACGCTCGAACAGGACGCGACGGCCGCTTACAAGATCGTCGGGACCGATTCGGTCGGCCCGGTCGCGGGTGAACAGCTCCGCGATGCCGCCGTTATCGCGACGCTGCTCGGCATGATCGGCATCCTGCTCTTCATCGCGTTCCGTTACGATTGGACCTATGCGGCCGGTGCCGTTATCGCGGTTTTCCACGATGTTCTCGTGACCCTCGCGTTCTTTACGGTGTTTCAGTGGGAGATCAATCTTTCGGTTCTTGCCGCGATGCTAACGCTCGTCGGATTCTCGGTTAACGACTCGATCGTTATCTTCGACCGAATTCGCGAGAACATGAACCTCAACCGGACAGCGTCGCTCTACGACCTGACGAACCGTTCGATCAACCAGACAATGTCTCGGACCGTGGTCACGAACGGGTTGCTTTTCCTTGCCGTCCTCGCTCTTGTTCTGTTCGGCGGCGAAGTGCTGCGAACGTTCTCGCTGGCTCTTCTGGTCGGCTCGATCGTCGGTACCTATTCGACCATCGCGATCGCCAGCCCTATCGCACTTTGGTGGCAGAGCAAGATCGGCCGGGCCGAGATGAAGGACGTCGCGGCAGAGAAAACGAGCGGCGAAAAGCTCGCTTCGGCCTCGCGCCGTTCGGTAACGCGGCGGCCGGTAACGCGATAGCTGCTGCGGGCGGCTCGGGTAACGGTTTAGGTTATTAAGTTTTTGTAAAGAATTAGTTTCGCTTACAGAAAATTGGCGATTTTACCTTGACTTTCGGGAGTCGAAAAATTAGACTTTGCCTGTTGCTGGTCAATTTAATTCGTTCTCCGTTTGCGTCCTTTTACTTAAAGGTTAGTGAAGGCTCGCGGATTTTCGTTGATTGTGGCCGGCAGAGTTCCAGTTTGCCCCGCACTTAGTGAGAAAGATCTTTAGTAGTTGGAGAACGGGCTCGGGAGCCTGATCAGGCGCCCCGAGTTATCAGGTTCGTTTACAACGCGATTTAGCTGTTTTTACATCAAAGTCGTTGCGTGACCGAGTTATCCCCTGACCTCAAGTTTGGCACCGGAAAGTAAGGGAGGACCCAGGATGTTAGACCAATTAGTAGAATCAACCAGCCATACCGAAGAGAACCGGCGCAAAAGCGGGCTTCTTCTTACGACCTTTGTGATACTGACGACGGTATTGCTCAGCTCGTGGGTTTACAGCCTTTTTGCGAAGGACTACGGCATGGGCGATGGTGAACTTTCGCTCCAGACTCTGGTAGCACCGCCGGTGGTCGAAGAACCGCCGAAGCCGGAACCGGAAGAAGAGAAGCCGAAAGACGCTCAGAAGGACCCGAACGTTGATGTCCGCAAGGAGATCATCGCCAGCATGACCGAGACCCCGCCGAAACCGCCGGATAAGGTCAGCACGGTTCAAAATACTATCCCGCCGCGTGACCCTAATCGGCTTACGGTGCTTGGCGACCGGAACTATACCGCAGCGAACCCGTTGCCGCCGGACTACAAAGGCCCTGTGAACACGCAGGGAACCGGAAGTGACAGCGGCCGTCCGGGCGGAGGAGGCGACAATGATCGCGGAGGTGCTCCGCCGCCACCGCCGCCACCGCCGCCTGTGCCCAAGAAGCCGATCTCCGGTGGTGTGCTCAACGGTAAGGCACGCAGCCTTCCGAAGCCGCCGTATCCACCGGCAGCCCGTGCCGTTCGCGCCTCAGGTGCCGTATCGGTTCAGGTGGTCATCGATGAGGCCGGCAATGTGATCTCGGCTAGCGCCGTCAGCGGTCACCCGCTGCTTCGGCAGGCTGCCGCACAGGCCGCTCGCGGAGCCAAATTCAGCCCGACGATGCTTTCGGGCCAGCCGGTAAAGGTGCAGGGTGTTATCACCTATAACTTTGTCGCACCGTAACCGTATAAAAGAGTTTTCGGGCCGTGCCTCGAGCGGTTCGGCCCGAAACCGTAAAACAAGATCTGCAATCATAGACATTCACGATTTTCTTTGGAGGAAAAACAATGACTTTAATCGCAAGCCTGCTGGGTAGCGACTTCTCAGCCGCTCTGCTTTTCTTCGCCGGCCAAATGAGCTTCGGCATCTACGACATCGTCAAGAGCTTGACGATCCCGGGTTGGGTGGTCATCTTCGTACTGCTCGTTCAGTCCGTTTACCTGATCGCCGTCGGCATCGAACGCCTTTTGACCTATAACAAAGCAAAGCAGCAGTCGCGGCAGTATGCCCCGAAAGTGGCTCAGGCTTTGAAGAACAGCAACATCGACGAAGCTATCAGCATCAGCGACAAGCACAAGGATTCGCACCTCGCGATGGTCGTCTCGAGCGGCCTCAAGGAGTTCAGCGCTCACCTTGGCAATGAAGAGATCACCGCTGACCAGATGGAAGCTTCGAAGCGTGCCCTTGAGCGGGCGATCGCCGTCAAGACCGCCGAACTCAAGCGCGGCCTTTCGGGCCTCGCAACTGTCGGCTCGACCGCACCGTTCGTCGGCCTCTTCGGAACGGTCGTCGGCATCATCGCCGCGTTCGTCTCGCTCGCACAAGCCGAAACGGCCGGTATCGCAGCGGTCGGCGGCGCTATCGCTGAAGCTCTGGTCGCTACGGCATTCGGTATCGGTGTGGCAGTTCCGGCCGTGTGGCTCTTCAACTACTTCACCAACAAGGTCACGAGCTTTGGCGTCGAAATGGAAAACTCGGCTTCGGAACTCGTTGACTACTTCATCCGCCAGCGCACCAAGCGTCTGCACGGCTAGTAGTTTGTTATCGTGCGGCCGCTCCATTAAGGGGCGGCCCAAGGCAAAGTTCGGAGAATTAAGCAATGGGTGCAAAAGTCGGTGGAACCGATGAACTCAATTCGGAGATCAACGTGACCCCAATGGTGGACGTCATGCTGGTGCTGCTGATCATCTTCATGATCGTCACACCGCTGCTCAACGAGGGTGTCGCCGTCAATCTTCCGAAGGATATGGCCACTCCGGTCGAGGACGCCGAGATATCTAAGGATACTTCGGTCGTTATCTCGATCCCGGACAACAGCAACTTTTATATCGGCAAAGATCCGTTTCCGTTGGACAACCTGGCGGATAAGATCAAAACGATGATGCAGGACAAGGCTCCCGATAAACGCATCGTTTATATCAAGGCCGGTATCGAGGTCGATTATGGAACGGTCGTTCAGGCGATCGATGTCATCCGCAAGCAGGATATCGATAAGATCGGCCTGGTCGCTGACCGCAAACGCGGTGGTGGAGGCGGCGGCAACCAAGGCAGTGGATCTTAATTAAGGCAGCGGCCCATTTGTGCGGCCGCAAGGAGATAAAAAAATGGGAATGTCATCCGGTGGCTCGAAAGATGGGGCCACACCAAACATTAACGTAACTCCGCTGATCGACGTTCTGCTCGTTCTGCTTATCATCTTCATGGTCATCACACCGCTCAAGCCGAGCCGGTTCGAGGCCAAGGTTCCTGCGGAGCCGAAGAATCAGCAGAACATTGAGGTCAAGCCGAACCCGCTCACGCTCGTTGTCGCCATCCGGCGGACGAGCCGCGAGGTTTTGCTTAACAACGAAGCGTTTGGCACCATCGATGAGCCGGAGCGGCTTACCGAGCGGCTCAAGGCCATCTTTGCCGAACGCGAACAGAACAACGTCCGTCGTGAGGACAGCAACGAAATAGAAAAGACCGTCTTCATCAAGGCACCGACACTCGTTCGGTACGGCGATGTTGTGAAGGTCATTGACGCGGTCAAGCTCGCTGAGGCTCAACCGGTCGGATTGCAGATCGACGATCTATCAGCAGAATAAACGAAACACCGCCCCGCATCGCAAATGGCTGAGAGCCGCGGGGCGGTACTTTTTATATGGAGTCTAAAATGAGATTTTCTCGTTTAGGGGTAATTGTATTCTTAGGTGCGCTGGTCGCTGTTTCAACCGGTTGCGAGGCTTACAGTCGGATCCTTACGCGCAAGGACGTGGTTGACGGCTCTACCGCATATAAAGAGCGGAAATTCGCTGAGGCCGAACGCCTCTTCCGCCAGGCGGCTGCCCGCGATCCCGAAGGAAAGACGGAAGAAGGCAAAATTGCCCAGCTTTTCCTCGCCCGGACGATCCACTCGATGTATATCGGAAATCGTCAGGACAAATCGCTTGCCGAAAAGGCCATTGAGGAATACAAGAAGGCCCTTGCCAACAACCCGAACGAGCAAAGTGCCTACAAGGCCGTTGCCAGCCTTCTCGACGTGCCGGAACGGCAGGACGAATGGCGTGCCTGGGTGACTGAGCGTGCGAACAACGAGGGGCTCGCACCGCAGAACCGTGCAGAGGCATTGTCCTCGCTCGCGGCCCGTGAGAATACTTGTGCCAATGAGATCACGGATACCGAAGCGACCAAGAAGCCCGGTAAGCGTGACGGCCAGGATGTGTTTGTATTCGTTAAGCCCGAGAAGCCGGAAGACCTCGAACGCCTCAAGAAGTGCGTTGCCGATGGTATGGCCCACGCCGATAAGGCGATCGGCCTCGAGCCGCCGGATGTAGAAGCGGTAAAGCAACTTGACCTGACGGCTCTTTCGGCCGCCGAACTCGACGCGAAGCACGAACTGGTAAAGGTGTTCGAATCGGCCCGGTCCTACAAGGCAGCGATGCTCAACCAGTCGGCTCGTTTGGCCGAAATGGAAGGCCGCGAGGAAGACGCGAAACGGCTTCGTGCGGAGACCGATGCGGCCCGCACCCGCTTCAACGAGCTTTCTCAGCTCAACAAATCGATCCAGACCGAGAAGGACCGTCGCACAGCGGCCGAGCGTGAGGCGGAGAACACCAACGCAAACGCGAACGCCAATGCGGGCAGCTAAGCTCGTTTGAGTTGTATAGTTTGGAGGCTGGCCAATTGGCCGGCCTCTTTTCTTATTCGGCGATCTGCCTGAAATCTCTGGTATAAATGCACCCTATCGCTATAGAATAGTCGTAAGGGTTTTCTTATGATCCGCATCGATGATGTCATCGAAAAGGTAGAGCACAACCGCCCGAGTTCCGATGTGGACCTCATCCGGCGGGCATATCTTTTCTCTGCACTTCATCATAAGGGCCAAACGCGGGCCTCGGGCGAACCCTATCTTGTTCATCCGCTTGCAGTTGCGGACATCCTCGCCGATCTTCGGCTCGACGAGACGAGCGTTGCCACCGGCCTGCTCCACGACGTTGTCGAAGACACGCTCGTCGATCTCGACACTATCCGCAGCTATTTCGGTGATGAGATCACCTCGCTGGTTGACGGCCTTACGAAGATCGCCCAGATCAGCAATCTTTCAAAGGAAAAACAGCAGGCCGAGAACGTCCGCAAAATGGTCCTGGCGATGGTCACGGATGTCCGCGTCGTGCTTGTAAAGCTTGCCGACCGGCTCCACAACATGCGGACGATGTCGTTTCTCAAGCCAGAGAAACGTGCCCGCATCGCCCAGGAAACGCTCGATATCTATGCCCCGATCGCCCACCGGCTCGGTATGGGTAAGATCCGCGGCGAACTCGAGGACCTCTCGTTCCAGAACCTCTATCCGGCCGAGTACGAACGCCTTTCGAAAGAGGTCGAATCACGCCGGCCCGAACTCGAGGCCGCTCTTTCGCGCATCACTTCAACGATCGAAACCCGCCTGAAAGAGAACGATGTTCCGTATATCGAGGTCCAGGGACGCGTCAAGCGGCTCTACTCGCTCTGGAAAAAGCTCAAGAAGCAGAAGATCGCCATCGAGCAGGTTTACGACCTCATCGCCGCCCGTGTCATCACCGAAAACGAACGCAAGTATTGTTATCTGGCCCTGAGCGTCATTCACGACACCTGGACGCCTGTTCCCGAACGTTTCAAGGATTGGATCGCGATCCCTAGGGACAACCTTTACCAGTCGCTGCATACGTCCGTTATCGGCGATGGCGGCCAGCCCTTCGAGGTGCAGATCCGAACGCAGGAGATGCACCAGATCGCCGAAGAAGGCGTTGCTGCCCATTGGAAGTACAAAGAAAAGCGGCTTGGCTCGGCCGAGGATGACGAAAGCCTTGAGGAACTCCGCCGAACGGTCGAGAAGCTCCTGCTTCCGCTGGTCGAGACGACGAACGAGAACCCGGATTCGGAGGATTTTATCGAGTCGCTCAAGCTCGATCTTTTCCCCAAGGACGTTTATGCCTTTACGCCGATGGGAAAGGTCATTCAGCTTCCTCGCGGAGCGACGCCGCTCGATTTCGCCTATGCGATACACTCCGAGGTCGGCGATACCTGCACCGGTGCGAAGATAAATAGCCGGATCGTTCCGCTTAAGACGGAGCTGCAAAACGGCGACGTCGTCGAGATCCTTACGACCTCGAGCTCAAAGCCGTCTCGCGACTGGCTAAATTACGTTGTAACTTCAAAGGCACGCAACCGCATCCGCCATTTCATCACCGAGCAGCAGCGTTCGGAATCGATCGACCTCGGCCGCAAGCTGCTTGAAAAAGAAGCGGACCGCTTCCGCCTCTCGCCCAAGAAGCTGATCGGCAATGACGATGAGATGAAGCGGATCGCAAATGAATACGGCCTCGGCCGGCCCGAGGACCTACTCGCTTCGATCGGCTATGGCAAAACGCTCCCGCGGAACGTGCTGGCAAAGTACCTTGGTCCCGAAAAGTTTGCCGAGCTCGATCCGGATAAGCGAAAAGAAACGCGGCTTGAGACCGGCATGCGGGCGGTCAAAAAGTTCATCGGGCTCGGCGAGGACGCTATTGTCGTCAAGGGCGTCGATAATCTGCTTACGACCCGTGCCCGCTGCTGCAACCCGATCCGCGGCGAAGAGATCATCGGATATATCTCACTCGGCAAGGGCATCGTTGTCCACAACAAACGCTGCAAGAACGTCAAGCAGCTAATGGTCAACCGCGAGCGCATAGTCGAGGTCGAATGGGCGAAGATCGAAAAGGAAGAGATACAGTCAGTTCGACTTCTGGTGACGACAGAGAACCGTACCGGCATGCTCGCCGGCATCACGAATGCCATTGCCGAGATCAAGACCGGCATCCGCGATGCCTCGGCAAGCGTCTCCCGCGACGACCAGGGCCTTATCGAGGTCACTGTCGAAGTCTTCGATAAACGCCATCTCGATCGCGTCATTTCGTCCGTCGAGGCCGTTGACGGCGTACTCGCCGTGGAAAGAATGAATGCAACATAAATTTGCTCTTGCATTAGACGCGAACCGGTGCTACTATCCAGCCACTTTATTTCGGAATTCGCGTTCCGTCCCTGTTCCCCAGAATTCTTCTGATACAACTGGTTGTTCCGATTCTTTTTTGGCTTGATAAACCTATTTCGAGGAAAAAGCCGGGCGAAATGCCGCCCGAAATTTTGTTCAAGGAGATCCAGTAAATGAAGCGATTAGTGTTTTTGGGTGGGCTATTGCTCCTGGCCGGTGCGATCTGGTTCGCTTTACCAGGCAACACGGTAGAGGGCCAAAAGCCGGAAGAGAAGATCAAGAGGGCCGAAAGCAAGATTCCGAACAGGTATATCGTTGTTTTCGAAGAGTGGGCTGCCGGTGCACTCGGAGATGAGTCGAACTCCGAGGCTCTTGCAACCGAGTTTGCCGAGGTTTACGAGGGCAAGATCGACCGCGTTTATAAGCACTCGCTGAACGGGTTTTCGGTAGAGATGACCGAAAAGCAGGTCGAGATGATGAGCCGCGACCCGCGGATCAAATATATTGAAGAGGATTCTGTTGTCTCGATAAATCAAACGAACCAATCTGGCGCCACTTGGGGACTAGACCGGATCGATCAGAGAAACCTCCCCTTAAACAGTACCTATTCGTATTCGGCGACCGGGAGTGGAGTTAACGCCTACATCATCGATACGGGCATCCGCCGAACGCACACCGAGTTCGGATCCCGGGCCTTCGTTGGCTTCGACGCATTCACCGATGGTCAAAATTCGAACGATTGCAACGGCCACGGAACCCACGTTGCCGGAACCACAGGGGGAACGACGTATGGCGTGGCGAAGTCCGTACGGTTGTATGCCGTAAGGGTTCTGAATTGCTCAGGCTCGGGCTCCAACAGCGGCGTCATCGCCGGTGTCGATTGGGTAACCGCTAATCACGTGAAACCCGCGGTTGCGAATATGAGTCTCGGCGGTGGAGCATCTTCTGCCCTCGATTCGGCTGTCAACAATTCGATCACTGCTGGCGTGAGCTACGTTGTCGCGGCGGGCAACAGCAACACGAATGCATGTAATTCGTCACCGGCGAGAGTCGGAAACGCCATTACGGTCGGTTCGACGACAAGCACCGATGCTCGATCTTCTTTCTCAAACTTTGGAACCTGCCTCGACATTTTCGCTCCCGGTTCGTCGATAACGTCAGCTTGGTACACGAGCAATACTGCGACGAATACGATCAGTGGAACCTCGATGGCTTCGCCGCATGTCGCCGGGGTCGCGGCCTTGTTTTTGCAGAACAACCCGACTGCATCACCGTCGGCTGTCACGAGTGCGATCATAGACTCGTCAACCAGTGGCGTGGTCACTGGCAGCGGAACAGGTTCACCGAATCGGCTGCTCTATTCTATGTTGTCGAGCGGAGGGCCACCGCCTCCTCCACCACCGCCAAGCTGCAGCGGAGGTACGTACGGTGGTTCACTTTCCGGTGCGGGGGCGAATCAGTACCAACCGAATGGTTCGTACTATCAGAGTACGATCAGCGGAACTCACACCGGAGCGTTGACCGGGCCCTCGAACGCCGATTTCGATCTCTATTTGCAGAAATGGAGCGGTTCACGATGGAACAATGTGGCGAGTTCGCTTGGGTCAACTTCCACCGAGAGTATTTCATATAACGGTACCGCCGGTTACTATCGTTGGCGTATTTACTCGTATAGCGGAGGCGGGAGCTATTCCCTTTGTACAACTAGACCGTAGTGTTTTGTGTTCACGACACTACTTGGGCCGGGCCGATCCCGGCCCTTTTTATTTGTGCGCGGTCGGGTCGCCGGCCGGATAGCCCGGAGCGGGAACCTCAAGTTGCGGTCAAATCTCGCTCTCGGCTTTGTTTCCCTTTGGCAATCTGTTAAAATTCGCCTTTTGCTTGAAGTGAGCAAGTGACAGCTATGAAGGTGATCTCGACAGAAAGTGCACCCGGTGCGATCGGCCCTTATTCGCAGGCCATAGTTGCAAATGGAATGGTCTTTTGCTCGGGCCAGATCCCGATCGATCCGGCAACCGGCGAGTTTGTTTCCGAGGATGTTAGTGAGCAGACCGAGCAGGTTTTTAGGAACCTTGCCGCTGTGCTTGAGGCCGCAGGAGCGTCGCTCGAGAGCGTAGTGAAGACGACGGTTTTTCTTGCGGATATGAACGATTTTGCGGCGATGAATGAGGTTTACGGCCGCTATTTCGTCACGAACAAGCCGGCCCGGGCCACGGTTCAGGCGGCGAGGCTTCCGCGAGATGCCCGGGTTGAGATCGAGTGCATAGCACTTGTTTAGTTTGTTCAAAGGAAGCGGGAAGGCCTTCACGGCCTAATGAGAAAACAAGAAAAGCCAAACGCCTTTTGAGCATTTGGCAACGTTCTTGGTAAAGCAAGACTCAAAAAGAGTTAAGCAGCTTTAACGATCTTTCCAGATTTGATGCAGCGTGTGCAGACCTTCGCCCTGGCGTTTCCGCCGGCCGGCATCTGAACACGGACGCTCTGAAGATTAGGGTTGAACCGACGACGCGTTTTGTTGTTCGCGTGCGAAACGTTGTTTCCAAATTGCGGGCCCTTGCCGCATATGTCGCATCTCTGTGCCATGGTTATCGCCTCCGTAAAATTGCGGTGGAAAGAGTTTGTAAAAACTCAAAAACAAGTTTTATAGCAAACAGGGCTCTACATAGTCAAGTAATGAGTGAAAAAGGACATTTCAAAGGAGTACTTTCGAAAGTGCAGATTTCCAAGTTTCGTTTAGGTTTGGCCGCCGCTGTGGCGGTCACCGGCGTTTTTCTTTCGGCTTGCGGCGGTTCGGGAACGACCCCGAGCACCGGCGGCGACCCCAACGAGGTCGCGGCCAAGGTCAACGGTAAGGACATCAAGCTCGAAGAGGTCGAGAAGGGGATCAAGGCCCAGGCACAAGGTGCCGAGGCCAACCTCTCGCCGCTTGAGCTCGCTTCGGCACGGCTTCAGGTGCTTGAGCAGCTGATCCAGACCGAAGTGATGTTCCAGCGTGCCGAAAAGGAACAGACCGTCCCGACCGAAGAGGAGGTCACGGCCGAGATGAACAAGCGCCGAACTGCCAGCAACCTCTCAGCCGAGGAGTTCCAAAAGCAGATGACTGCCGCCGACGAGACGGAAGAAAGCTGGCGCCAGAACGTCCGCAAGGAAGTGGCTCTTCAAAAACTCCAGGAAAAGATCACCGGTAAGGTCGAGGCCCCGAAAGATAGCGAGATCGAGGCCTTCTTCAACGGCAACCGCGAGCAGTTCAAGAACAAGCGCGGAGCGCAGCTTGCAGCCATCGTGATCGACCCCGCAAACAGCGGACAGGGCGATACGACCACCAACGACCAGGAAGCTCAGCTTCGTGCCAAGGAGGTTGGCCAGCGTGCTTTGAGCGGTGCTGACTTCGCAACGCTCGCACGTGAGTTCAGCGAGGATTTCGATACGCGTGCCCGCGGCGGCGACTGGCGTTACTTCACCGAGCAGGAAATGCAGCAGGTCTTTGGCCAGGGCGTTGCGGCTTTTGTGATGGGCCAGATGCAGAACGGCCAGATCATCCCGCAGGCGATCCCGCTCGACGGCCGTTACCTGATCATCAAGCTTCAGCGTAAGGTCGAAAAGGATGAGGACCGCACGCTTGAGAGCCCCGAGGTTCGGCCGCAGATCACGCAGTTGCTGATCAACGCCCGCAAGAACCTTCTCTGGCAGTCGTACATGGCTATTGCCCTTAACGAGGCTCGTATCGAGAATCTTCTCGCCCGCAAGGTCGTCGATAACCCGAACGAACTGAGCGGTGCACGCAAGGCCCCGGCGGCGACCTCGGCCGATGCCAATACGAACACGGCGAACGCCAATACGAATACGGCTTCGAATGCGAACGCTGCTGCCAATGCTCCGGCTAACGCAGCAAACTCTGCTCCGGCAAACGCGGCAAACGCCAATTCGGCGAACGCCAACGCCGGCAAATAACATCGCCCATCGGGCGTTTTACCATAACGCCACGGGGCGGATCGCTTAAGTTTCTTTGCGGTCCGCCCGTGGCATTTCTAGTCTCGCGATGCTGTTCAGATTCGGCGACATTACCAAAAGCTACGGCGGTACGGAAATACTCCGCGGCGTCTCGTTCCAGATAAATCCCGGCGAAAAGGTCGGGCTCGTCGGGCGAAACGGTGCGGGGAAGACGACCGTGTTTCGCTTGCTGACCGGAGCCGAGTCGCCAGATACCGGCGAGATCGCCAAGATCAACGGCCTTCGGCTCGGGCTCCTCGACCAGCACGTTGATTTCGCTGCCGGCGAGACCGTGCACACGGCCGCTCTTTCGGCGTTCAAAGAGATCCACGACATCGAGGCTGAGATGCGGCGGCTCGAAAAGCAGATGGAGACGGATCATTCGGCCGAAACGCTCGACCGCTATGCCGACCTTCAGATCCGCTTTGAGCAGGCCGATGGTTTTACATATGCCGCTCGAGCAGAAGCGATCCTCCTCGGTCTCGGCTTTGCACGCGAGCAGTGGTCGCTTGATACCGGCATTCTCTCCGGCGGGCAGAAGAACCGCCTCGGTATGGCCCGCTTGCTTCTCTCCGGTGCCGATGTTCTCTTGCTTGATGAGCCGACGAACCATCTTGACGTAAATGCCGTCGAATGGCTCGAGAGCTTTCTTTCGGAGTACGACAAAGCCTACGTCGTCATAAGCCACGACCGTTATTTTCTTGACCGGACGACCGATCGGATCATCGAGATCGAGAACGGCAGGGCAGTTTGTTATAAGGGAAACTACTCAAAGTTCCTCGTCGAGCGTGAACTCCGCCGCGAGCAGCAGCAG
>JAHBSG010000035.1 GCA_019639235.1 Acidobacteriota bacterium
GACCGTCGCCATCAAGGTCTGCATTGAGAGGAATGTCCTCCGCGATCCCGAAAGCCACCGCAGAGAAGCCGGCTTGTGAACCTAGAACATACCAAACGCCGTTCGTTGGACGATAAACCGCGTTGTCCGTTTGTCCGTCGCCATCGAAATCGGCAGCGACCGGAACATCGCCATCCTGCCCGAACTGCGTGAATGTTACTCCGCTGTCACCTGATCGAAGCACGTACCAAAAGCCGTTCGAAGGACGAAAGACCGCTATATCAGCCCGACCGTCGCCATCGTAGTCACCGGACGTCGGGATATCTCCGTCAATGCCGAACTGAACGATCACGACCTGAGAGTCCGAACTCCGCACCGCATACCAGACGCCGGTCGATGGCCGAAAGACGGTGATCTCGGCCCTGCCATCGCCGTCGAGATCTGCCGGCACCGGAATGTCCTCGCTGATCCCGAACTGCCGGATGTCGACGCTCCCGTCGCTGCTCCGCAGGATGAACCAAAAACCTGTCGAGGGACGAAAAACTGCAACATCCGTCTTCCCATCGCCGTCAAAATCGGCCGCGACTGAACGGTCGCCCAGCGAACCAAAATTGATGCTCCGGATCGCTCCGGTTCCGCTTTCAATAAGGCGAATGTCCGCAGCATCGGCAACTTCGGTGAATGCATAAGACGCGATATCCGTCTTGCCGTCGCCATCGAAATCGTAGGGTGCTGAATTCGGAATTGCAGGCGGGCATTCGCAGGTAAAGCCATCGATCACCTTCAGGTCGTCGATATAGATACCTTCGCGAAATGTCCCGATGTCCGTTCCGACCCTCCAACGAAGGCGGAGACTCTGGCTCGCCGCTGAAGCCGGAAGCCGGACAATGCTGTCGATCCATTCCGGGGTCTGGTTCACGCCGCTACGGCCCGACCATCCGAGCCGGCCGGCAAGCGGATTTTGGCAGCAGCCGTCGATCGTCCCATCGTACCCGCCCGTCAAGAATGAACCGCCCGCGGCGAGAATGTCCTGCCATTCGCCACCCGCGACGCTGAGCTCGAGCACGGCTCCGTCATACAGGCGGTTGCGGAGAAAGGTGGTCTCCAGTTCATACCAAAGACGAAAACGAAGCTCCGCGGTCGCGGTGTTTACATTCAACGCCGGCGAGATGACCTCATTAACGCCTCGCTGTATCGGGGCGGGTGAGAAAAGCGCGTTCGGGGCCGATTCGGTTCTCGCCGAGGATGTTCGCCAAAGCTGGTGATTCTCGCTCGCCGAGGTTGACCAGCCTGCCGGAAGCTGCGGGGCAGAAACTCCATCGAAGTCCTCCGAAAATGCGATCCGTTCGGCTCCGGCCCTCAGCGGTATGTTCACCTCGCCGAGCGGCTCTGTTCCTTCGGTCAGCGCTATTGTCGGGCTTATAGCAACGCCGCACTTCGCTCCGCTCAGGACCGCGAATGTGAAGTCGGCGGTTACAGTGGCGTTTCGGGCAACGGCTCCAAGAACCTGCGGAGGGCCGGGCTGGATAACTATATCGTCGGCAACAATGGCCGCAGTAACCGGAAGCGAATCCCGGGCACCAATGTTTCGAAGCGTAAGCCGCAGCGAGACGCTGTCACCGGGCCTCGGACCTTGCGAGGTCGGGCACGAATCATTGATCACTTCGGAAGCCTCGATCTGAAACTCCGCGATCGGTTCAAGAGCAAAGTTTCTGGGCTCGGTCTGCCCGGGAGAAAGTGTGACCTGCCCGGTCTCGGGCCTGTAGCCGCGAGCCTCGGCCTTTAGTTCGTAAACGCCCGGGATCACCGTTAGGCTTCCGTAGCTTCCTGATGCGTTTGTCGTCCGCGAATATTCACCCGCCTTAATCCGCGCATTTGCGATAGAAAGACCGGTCGCCTTGTCCGTCACGCCGCCCGAGATCGCCGCTCTCGGTGCGGCCGTGCATTCATCGAACTTGAAAGCTCCGATCCGCGTAAGCCATCCGAGTTCGCTCTGGTCTTGGCTTGCCTGCGAATAGTACTCACCCGTGAACCAGAAGGTGCAGTCATCGACCGGATCAGGGGTGATCGAAGCGTAATCGCCCCAGCGGAAGCCGAAGGTCCGCTGAACACCGGTGCCTTCGACCAACTGCTCCTCTTGGCGGAGCGTATTTGGCGGGTCGGTCGTCAGCCGGCCCGAGTAAAGGACCGACGGCTTTTTCTCGTCGCTGACGAAATTATATTGCACCGCTAGATTGCCTTCGTGATCAAGGGCAGCAGAGCTTATCCAACGCGAGCTCGTAGTGTTGCCAAGCGTCGCTTGAACCGCCGGAGAAAATCCCGCCGAAGCTCTCCGAAGTTCTGTCACACGCACACCCGCCCGGTACTCCTGCGACGCGGGCGTCATCCGCACGGTTTTCGCAATAACGAGCGATTCGTGAGTGCCGAAATTTCGATAGGCTAACCGGTTGTTGAGCCGGTCGCTCTGCGAATCAAGGAACTCGCCCGGCGGCGGTTGCGCGATATCCGTCCTGCCATCGGGGCTCGTCGGGTCGAAAGGTTTTAGTAGGACCGGACTTTCCGGCAGCTCACTGAATGTTGAGTTCGCCGGCACCGCAAAATTCGGTGCGAACGCAAAAAGGCGGATCGAATCCGCTGTATCGCCATACTCCGTCGCGGTGTAGCTTGCAAAAACTCCCGGCGAGTCTTCGGGTGGAAGCCTTAATCCGTCTATATCCGCCGGAAGCATTCCGCGTCGCCGCGGCTGAACCGGAACTGGTGTATTGAAATAGATGTATCTCGCAGAGGCATCACCGGATAGCAACTTCGCACGTTCGAATGCGAACATCCCTGACCCAACATAATCAGACCCGAGAAATTCATCGGTCGTCATAATATATGCCGAGGGCCATAGGCCGAATTTCGGAAAATCATTGATCTTCACGTTCGGCATCACGAACTCATAGAGATAGTACTCACCCGCCGGGTCGCCGGTGCGCGAAACGGCGATCATCTGCCGAAAAGGCGGAAATGCCGAACACACCTGGCTGATCAGCCAGCGGTCAGCAAACTGGTCATAAATGATGTTCGGGAGCCCATCAAAGCGGTTCGAGCAGGTTGATTGCAGCGGAGCGAAAAGAGCGTTTAGGCGTATCGGAGGCGTCTGCGCATTCCCGGTTTTGTCATACACGCGAATCAATGCGTTCACGACCTGCACATAATGTTCGGGCCCGACCGCCCCGACCATGTCCGGCGGGATGAAAAGCAGATTGTACGCCAGGCCGTTGTCGATGTTATTGATGCCGTCAAACGAAAGCAAAGGGGGCGGCATTTGGCCGACTAAACGGGAACCGGCGGCAACATCGCCGCCGAAATAAGCTTTAAGAGAGTTTGAACTTGGGTCCAACCCGAACCGGTCAAAACCCTTGGTGAAGAGGCCCGGTTGGGTGGCCGAATAGGCCGGATCTTCCAAGGCCGCTGAGGTCAAGCTGCCAACGGCAAAGCGGCTAACGCTTCGCCATTCGGGCCCCGCGATAGTGGTCGGGGTCGCGGCCCTTGCGTCCACCAGGCGTCCGGCTCCGGCCGTGGGAAGACCCAGCAGAAGAAACAACAAAAATACTGCCGTCCGGAATGCCATCTGTAACCTATGATTTTACCAGATAACCGTCCGAAATCTACGAATGTTCTATTGATCAAACCGGAAGAAGGATGGTGATCTCAGCTCTCCGCCGGGCGTCGTCAAGAAATGCCTCGATCTCGGCAGCGACTCGATCCTCAGTAAGGTCAGACCGGATCTCTACACGCTTCTCATCAAGCGTCGGCATCAGCAACCCCGGAAACCGGCGGCGAAATTCCGGTACGAATACCTCACGGTAATAAGCTTCTTCGTCTTCGGGAGTCACGACCACAAACGAACGGAAACGAAAATCAAGGTACCGTTCGATGGCTAACCTTTGAAGGATTATCCGCTCGAAATTGTCGTCCCGAATCGATGTAAACCCAACAGCCCTGAGCCGCGATTCAAACTCCGCCGTCGATGGAAAATAACCGAGAATTTCCTGGATCTTGTCGGCCACCGCCTTTTCGTCTGGAGGCCGGCTCGGTAACCTCTCGGCTTCCAGAGCAAAGAGCCTTTGATCGATCTGGGTTTGAAGTGCCCGGTTTAGGTCTTCCGAGCTCGCAGGCGAAAGCGGGACACCCGGTTGAAGAGCGAGCTGCCAACGGAGGTCCGAAAGAGTTATCAACTCGGTCCGGATCCCGTCGCTCACGGTCGCAACGGTCTTATCGACAACCTGTTGGGCAAAAACCGATACGCCACAGGCAGCGATCAGAATGACCGCCGCAATGATCGACCGAATGTAGAAAAACCGCTGTTTCATTCCGTATTTGTCATTCTTCATCCTTTGAGGGCAAAAGGTCAAGCGTTTCTCAGCGACAATAAACAATTGACAAAACTGTTAAAACAGCATTTAATATCAAGGTGAGGCATAGTTGTATCTCCAAGCCTCGTCGATTCGATCCCGCCCCCTTTCCATTTCCTGTCGGGCAACTATCACGCGGTTCTATGGTTTAAATGGCTCTAACATCTGCAAGAAAGCGAACTGTGCCCAAAGCGGAACAAGTGCGCCGCGGGTCCGAAGCTTCCGATGAATTAAAGTTCATCTCGGAGCTCGGGCGAAGCCTTCTCTTCATGGTCCATCCTAAGAAGGTTGCGGCACGGGTCGCCGTTGCGCTCCGGCAACGTCTTGACGCAGAGGCCTGTGTCTTTCTTGCCGAACTTGAAAACATTGGCGTGGTCAGCTTCGGCGTTGACCGCCGCGGCGAGCTTTTGACCAGCTTTTTTCATCGGCCGCGATTTGAGCGATGGCTCGAGCTTCTTCCGCCGCAGGTCGGCCACCCGGAAAAGGATCATACCGAATTTATGATCGACAGCATTGATCACGCTGTCGAATACGTTTCGCCGCTGCATATAAACGGCACGGTCAAAGGGTTGATAGCTGTCGGCTTCAATGGAACTGCTGACTTTGACGACGTAAAGGCGAATCTTATCGAAGCCGCTACCCGGATGGCGGCGATGAGCATAAATCTTTCGGCCCACTACGAAGCAGCGATCAACAGTTCGATCACACGTGCCAAAGAGGAGCATCGAAGGTTCACCGAAGCGATTCTTGATTCGCTCCCGGTCTCGATCTACGTGATCGACCGCGATTATCGTATCGTCACCTGGAACCGCCAACGCGAGGTCGGCCTTCAAGGCATTCCACGGGACGAAGCCATCGGCCGCAACATATTCAGCGTTCTTGCCCGCTATCCTGAGGGCCAGGTTCGGCAGGAATTCGAAGATGTTTTCCGCACCGGTGAGATCCAGAGGATAGAACAGCAGACGACTGCAGAGGACGGCTCAACGAAGCACTGGATGGTCAGCAAGATTCCGATGCGCGATCCCGAAACCGGCGAGGTCACACACGTTATTACTGTCGGCGAGGATGTGACGATGCGCGTTGAGGCGATTCACGCTGTCGGCCGGGCAGAGAAGCTGGCAGCGGTCGGCCGGCTTGCCGCCGGGGTCGTACATGAAATAAACAATCCGCTTGCTACAATCGCTGCTTGTGCCGAGGCCCTTGAACAGCGGGCCGAAGACGGATCGTTCGCGGGCAGCGAAGCCCTCGATGATCTTCATGAGTATCTTGAGCTGATCAAGAGCGAAGCCTTTCGCTGCAAATCGATCACAACCGGTTTGCTCGATTTCAGCCGGATGCGGACCGGCGAGCGTTCACCGATCGACCTTGCCGAGATCCTCCGGTCTTCCGTCAATCTCATCTCGCATCAACGCCGCGGTGAGAACATAACGATCGACCTCGATATCGAAGACGGCCTTCCGCCGGTCAATGCCGACGGTGGGCAGATCCAACAAGCAGTTATCGCACTTGCGACGAACGCTATCGACGCAATGCCTGAAGGCGGAACCCTTGCCTTTAAGGCATTTGCCGGAAACCGTCGCGTATCGGTCGAGATAAGCGACACGGGTATCGGTATCCCCGCAGAGAACATGTCGAAGATCTTTGAACCGTTCTTTACGACAAAGGACGTCGGCAAAGGAACGGGACTCGGACTCGCCGTTTGTTACGGAATTATTACCGATCACGGCGGAAGGCTTTCGGTCCGCTCTAATGTCGGCAAGGGTACTACCTTCACGATCGCTCTCCCGGTCGTGAAGCATCTCGCTTGATCTCTCGCCGGGCCGAACCGGCTGGTAAACAACTCCCGCTCCCCAGGAAAAAAGAAATGGCAAACCTCCTCATCGTTGACGACGAAAAGAACCTGAGAACGGTCATTCAGAAAGAAATGATCCGTCACGGGCATAAAGCCGAGACCGCCGAAGACGGCGAAGCAGCATGGGAAATGCTTGAGGCCGAAGAGTTTGATGTCGTGCTTTGCGACATCAATATGCCTCGGCTGGACGGCATTGGCCTATTGAAGCGGATCCGCGAAAAGAGCCCGAACCCGCCGGAGATCATAATGCTCACCGGCCAGGGAACTGTCGAAACCGCCATCACGGCGATGAAGCTTGGTGCTTACGACTACCTCACGAAACCTTATCGGATCGCTGAGCTTGCCGCTCTTGTTAAGAAGGCGACCGAGAAGCGCGATCTTCGTACCGACAATCAGAGGCTTCGGGCGCAGATCGAGCACGCTCAGGGGCCGATGCCGGAAATCATCGCCGAATCTCCACAGATGAAAGAAGTGCTTCGTCTCGTCCGGCGGGTTGCCCCGTCGGATACGTCCGTTCTGATCACCGGCGAATCGGGAACCGGTAAGGAACTTGTTGCTCAAGCGATCCATCGTTTGAGCCAACGAGCTGGCAAGCCATTCATCGATCTCAACTGTGCGGCCATCCAGGACACACTTCTCGAATCGGAGCTTTTCGGTTACGAGCCCGGAGCTTTCTCGGGTGCCCGAAGTCGCAAGCTAGGGCTCTTCGAACTCGCACACGGAGGAACACTTTTTCTTGACGAGATCATGGAGATGCCCGCACAGCTTCAGTCAAAGCTTCTCCGGGCGCTTGAAACGCGCAGTTTCTTCCGGGTAGGTGGTGTGAAAAAGGTCGATGTCGATGTCCGTGTCGTAGCCGCGACGAACCGCGATCCTCTCCAGGCGGTTGCTGACGGAGTTTTCCGTTCGGACCTCTTGTACCGAATCAACAGCTTTGAAATATCGATCGCTCCGCTTCGCGAACGCAGCGAAGACGTTGAGCCGCTTGCGGTTCATCTGATGCGGGAGATCGGCGGCGCGAATGCTCCGGTTCTGACAGAACCTGTCCTCGAGGCATTAAAGCGTTTCAATTGGTCTGGTAATGTTCGCCAGCTTCGCAATGCGCTCGAGCGCGCAAATCTACTTTCAGATAATGGACGCGTAACTCTCAAGGAACTTCCCCCGGAGGTCGCACACGGCATCGAGAGAGCCAGTCTTTCCGTGAACTATAACGGCAACTCACAGCAGGCGGCGAACGCCTTCACTTACACCAGCCCGGTCAATCTTCGCGACTCCGAGCGACAGCAGATATTGAGTGCACTCGAACGTACAGGTTGGCATCGCGGAAAGACCGCAGAGATCCTTGGCATATCACCGTCTACCCTTTATCGTAGGCTGCGCGAGTATGATCTTGAGACCCGCCGCTAGGCTCAAGCAGCGAGAACAGAGTCAAGGAACATCATCAGCCCAAACCCGATGAAGAGCGAAAGCGTTGCCCCGTTCTCAAACCCTGGGCGGTGAGTTTCGGGTATGATCTCGTCGCTGACGATGAATAGCATTGCGCCCGCAGAAAAAGCGAGAGCCCACGGCAGCAAGCCGGCCGAGACGAACACGACCGAAGCTCCCGTCGCGCCACCGAGTACCTCTATTGCGCCGGTGAGTGCGGTGGCGACGAACGCATATAGCTTCGAGTAACCTTGCGAATGAAGGGCAACGGCCACCGAAAGTCCTTCCGGCAGATTCTGCAAGCCGATACCCATCATTGCCCCGAATCCGGTGCCGACACTCTCGGTAGTGTTGGCGACACCGACCGCCATTCCTTCGGGAAAATTATGTATCGCGATCGCGATCACGAATAGCCAGATCTTCTTTAGACGTCCGGCGTCGGAAGGTCCCTCGTGCCCTTTTCCGAAGTGTTCGTGCGGGATCAGCTCATTGATCAGCCAAAGAGCAAAGCCGCCGATAAAAAGGAACGCGATAGCTTGGGTAACGGCGCTCGTCGTCTCGGAACCGGAATTACGCAAACCCTCGATACTCGGCAAGAGCAAAGAAAAGATCGTTGCCGCAAGCATCACGCCCGCAGCAAAGCTCAAAAGATTGTTGTTAAGCCGTTCATTCAACGTGCGGAGAAAGAAGGCAGGCACAGCGCCGAGCGCGGTCGCACCGAGCCCGGCGATAAGGGTCGCGACGATCGCGTTCAGGAATGGATCCGAGGTGAACTGCATTGTGCTTTCTTCGCTTGCCGGTTCGCACTCGCGTGCTTGTTTGGCTTACCGTTTCAGATATCGCAGCGACGCCATTACTTTTACCGCCTCGCGTAGAGTGATGTCCCCGCGATCCGTAACCAGCGAGTACCATTGCTGGAGCGTGTCCTTCGGCTGATAACGCTCGAGCGAACCAATCCACGAAACGAACAAACTCTTCTCTTCGTCCATCGAGTAACCGGCCTGAACTCGCCCATCAAAATATGGATTCCTGCCGTAAATTTGCGGAGTGCTGACATCGCCGATTCCGTCATTTACGGATTGTATCGTGAACGAACGCCCCTTCGAGTTTCTATAGGTCAAGGTGTACCCGACGATCTCAGGAGCCGGAGGTTCCTCGATGGCGGCCTCGTAAAGCTTGAACCCAGCCGGCAGGTAGGTCGGCACTGCGATCGCAGCATTGAGCTTCTTCAGATCGCCGATCTGCTTCTGCGAAAGTCCGGCGGCCTTACCGTCAGTAAACGCCGCCTGCGCAAAAATATCGCCTGCCGCAGCCGAAGCTAAGAACATCAATAAAAATAGTGAGGTTAGTGTCGTCTTCATCGTCCTTAGATAATGCCGCCGAGCGTGCAGGCTTGTCGGCGCGCAAAAAATCCTTATCCTTAAATGCAATTATGATGATCAAAAAGATCAAAACCGAAACGGTTCTTCGAGCATTATTCCTTTTACTGCTCGCTTCGGCAAGCGTAAACGCCGACGCGGTTGACCGGGTAGTTCGCGAGCGGATGGAAGAGAGAAACGTCCCCGGGGCAGCGGTCGCCGTTATCCGAAACGGGAAGATCGAGAAGACAAAAGGCTATGGCCTGGCGAGCCTTGAGTTTCAGGTCCCTGTAACGCCCGATACCGTGTTCGAGATCGGTTCCGTCTCAAAGCAAATGACTGCTGCTGGCATTCTTTTGCTGGTGCAGGACGGTAAGGTCCGGCTTGATGAGAAGATCTCCGCATACCTGCCCGGCACTCCCGAATCGTGGGGCAATGTAACTGTACGACACCTGCTCACGCACACTTCCGGCATCAAGAGTTATACCGGGTTGACGGGTTTCGAGCTCTCCCGGCGCCTCTCGATGGAGCAGTTCATCAAGCAGCTCGCGGAGCATCCGCTCGAGTTCGTGCCCGGTGAAAAGAATATCTACAATAACAGCGGATTTAATCTGCTTGCTTACATCATCGAAACCCAAAGCGGAAAGAAGTACATGGACTTCATGCGCGAGCGCATTTTTCGGCCGCTCGGAATGAACCGAACCGGTGACCGCGACCCACAGTTCATCATCCCGCTCCGAGCGTCGGGATACGAATGGCGAATCGACCGCTATACCGGCCGCGATGGGAGCCTAACCGATCTGATGGGTGCGGGTTCGATCACCTCGACGATCGAAGACATGATCAAATGGGAAGCCGCGCTTCGCGGCGACAAGTTCCTCAGTCCCGAGACAAAACGCGAGATGTGGACGCAGTTCACGTTCAACAATGGAACACGTTCGGTGTACGGCCTTGGCTGGAGAATAAGTGATGTTCGCGGCCACAAGTTGATCGGGCATACGGGACAGACCGCCGGCTTCGGTGCAGCCATCTTTCGTTACGTCGATCAAGACGTCACGGTCATCGTGCTAACGAATCTCGGAGAACTCGGAATGGGAAGTTTGATCGCAACTTCGGTCGCAAAAAAGTATATTCCTTCACTTTCGATAAAAAATATTCGTGCGGTCGATGGCGATGACCCTGGCCGAAATGAGCGCTTCCTCGATGCCCTCCGTGCGAGGGTCGCAAACCGGCCCGACGAGTCATCTCTTACCCCGGAGCTATTCCGTGCCGTTTCATCACAGAGGGCGAAGGCCGCAAACGAGCGAGTCGCCCGCTTTGGTGAGATCCGGCGGCTTCGCTTTGCGGGCGCGGAAATCATTGAAAATAAAAGCGTTTATCGGTACGTCGCGGAAACGGAAAAGCGCTCGATGCTCTGGCGGTTCTCACTTGATCCCGATGGCCGGATCAGTGAGATGACGCTCGAGGAAGACGAGTAGAGAACAGGCGTCCCGAATGATATCACTTTGCGATATCACTTTGGCTGCCCGCGCAACAGATGAAACAAAAACGCTTGCAAGGTAACGCCAAGTTTTTTGTTATACATACGAGTTAAAACTTAAAGAAAAACTTTACACAAAACGATAAATTTGTGTTACGTTATACGTGTTCCGTTTTTGCTTTACCCTAATCCAAACTTTGACTTGAGAAGAAACTATGGCAGCAACAAAAAAACCAGCAGCGAAAGCACCAGCTAAGAAAGCTCCGGCGAAGAAAGCCGCAGCTCCAAAGAAGGCAGCAGCTCCGGCGAAAAAGGCCGCAGCTCCGAAGAAGGCAGCACCTGCTAAGAAAGCAGCCCCGGCGAAGAAAGCCGCGGCTCCGAAGAAGGCAGCACCTGCTAAGAAAGCAGCTCCGGCGAAAAAGGCCGCGGCTCCGAAGAAGGCAGCACCTGCTAAGAAAGCCGCTCCGGCGAAAAAGGCAGCTCCGGCAAAGAAAGCCGCTCCGGCTAAGAAGGCCGCTCCTGCCAAGAAGCCGGCAGCAAAGAAAAAGTAGCTCGCTACTTCACCCAAAGGAAAACACAAATGCCCGACGAACGATGGAATTCGCCGGGCATTCTTTTTTGTTTCTTTCCTGCTTCAGTAGGTGAGCGAAAGCTCGCCGTCCTTCACGCCGACCATAACGCTTCCGCCATCCGTCAGCCTTCCGAAGAGGACCTCATTCGCAAGCGGTTGTTTTAATTTCTCATGGATCAGCCGGGCCATCGGCCTGGCTCCGTACCGAGCATCGAAACCGTTCTTCGCAAGCCATTCGCGAGCGTCGTCCTCGAGCATTACAACAACGCGCTTTTCCGCGAGCTGGCCGTTCAGTTCGTTAACGAACTTGTCAACGATCGACTTGATGATCTCAAGGTCAAGCGCTTTGAACGCGACCCATGCGTCAAGCCGATTGCGAAACTCCGGTGTGAAGGTCCGCTCAATCGCCCCTTTTGCCTGGCCCTTCGTTTCCGCCTGATTTCTGAAGCCAACACCGCCGCTTGAGATGTCGCGAGCGCCTGCGTTGGTCGTCATGATCAGAATGACGTTGCGGAAGTCCGCCTTCTTCCCATTGTTATCTGTCAGCGTCGCGTTGTCCATGACCTGCAGCAGCAAGTTAAAGAGGTTCGGGTGAGCCTTTTCGATCTCGTCGAGTACCAGCACCGCATGGGGAGTGCGCATTATCGCCTCGGTCAGCAAGCCGCCCTGATCGAACCCGACATATCCCGGTGGAGCGCCGATCAAGCGCGAGACCGTATGAGGCTCGGCATATTCGCTCATATCAAAGCGTATGAACTCGATGCCCAACTGTTCAGCGAGCTGCTTGGAAAGTTCGGTCTTGCCGACCCCGGTCGGTCCGGAGAAAAGGAACGACCCAACAGGCTTTGACTCGTGCCCCAGGCCCGCACGCGAGATCTGTATCGCATCGACCACCCGGTCGATCGCTTCGTCCTGCCCGTAAATGTGTTGGCGGAGATCTTCGCGGAGAGTTTTGAGGCGTTCCTTTTCGTCGCCGACAACGGTCTTTGGCGGTATCTTTGCCATTCTTGCGACCGTGTTCTCGACCATCTGGACCGAGACGCGCTTCGGACGGCGGTTTTCGGGCAGGAGCTTCACGGCCGCACCGACCTCATCAATAACATCGATCGCCTTATCCGGCAGAAATCGGTCGTTGATATACTTGCCGGCAAGTTCTGAGGCTGTGCGCAGCGTTTCGTTCGGATACTTTACGCCGTGGTGTTCTTCGTAAATTCGCTTGAGGCCTTTCAGGATCTTGAAGGTCTCGTCGATCGTCGGCTCACCGATGTCGATCTTCTGAAACCGTCGGGCCAGTGCACGGTCGCGGTCAAATGCTGCCTTGTACTCGGCAAACGTCGTGGAACCGATGCACCGCAGTTCACCCGCCGCGAGTGCCGGCTTTAAAATGTTCGAGGCATCCATCGCTCCGCCCGAAACCGCACCAGCCCCGACGATCGTGTGGATCTCATCGATAAAGAGGATCGCGTTTTCCTGCTTTTTCAGTTCCGCAATTATTGCCTTGAACCGCTGTTCAAAATCCCCGCGATAACGTGTTCCGGCTACGACCGCTCCCATGTCCAGAGCAAATACCTTTGCATCGGCCAGGACCTCGGGCACGTCTCCGTTCGCTATCTTTAGGGCCAGGCCCTCGGCAAGTGCCGTTTTGCCAACGCCGGGCTCCCCTACATAAAGCGGGTTGTTCTTCTTTCGACGGCAAAGCACCTGAATTGTCCGCTCGATCTCTTCATCACGGCCGACTATTGGGTCGATCGACCCTTCTTTCGCCTTTGCGACAAGCTCTACCGTAAAGCTCTCGATCGGGTTTCCCTGCTTTGGACGCCGCGGCCCGAATGGATTCTCGTCATCGTCGTCGAAGTCCGGCTCATCATCGATCGGGCCGAATGTATCGACCTTTGAGATGCCGTGCGAAATGTAATTGAGTATATCGAGACGCGTGATGCCCTGCTGCAGGAGGAGATATACGGCGTAGCTCTGTTCGGCCTGGTAGAACGCGGCCAGCACATTACCGGCATCGACCGCTCGCTGGCCGCTGCCTTCAGCTTGCAGGATCGCGTAATTTATTGTCGATTGAAAGGTCCCTGTAAGTTCGGGCAGGACCTTCACACCTTCCGGAAGTTTCTCGAGAACGCCCTCGAAGTATTCTTCCAAGGCATTCGCAATCTCGTCTGTCCGCGCTCCGCAATTGAACAGAATTTCCTGAGCGGCGTTATCGTGGAGCAGTGCGTAAAGCAGATGCTCCAGCGTAACGAACTCGTGACGGTGGCTCACCGCCTGGTCAACCGCGAAACTGAGCGTGTTTTCAAGTTCTTTCGTCAACATCTCGTACTCAGCTAGTTTACCAATTCCGCGACGAATCATCACGGAAAAATTCACACGCCTGATCGCTACCGCAACGATGCGCCGTGGCCCACGATCTCTGAGACGTAGGTGTTGAACGCAATGCCCGTAGTTTCATACGCCTCTCCGATCGCGGCTCGAACGATCTCCGCCCGTTCGCGCGTCTTGCTCAACATGAACATCGACGGACCAGATCCTGAAATGCCGCCGCCGATCGCGCCTGCAGAAATTCCGGCCGCCTTAGCCTCCTCAAAATGCGGGATCAATCCGCGGCGCGCCGGTTCGACGATCTCATCTACGAGGCTGCGGCCGATCAGGTCGTAGTCTCCGTGCTCGAGGCCCGCAATGAACGCCCCGAGGTTGCTCCAGTTTCTGACGGCCGATGCAAGCGGAACAAGTTCCGGCAACACCGCCCTGGCTTCCGCCGTCCGGACCTCGATCTGCGGATGGATCACCGTGGCGAAGAGCGGAGGAAAATCAAGCCGCACCACATCGACGGGATCGATCGAGCGGACGAGGACGAAGCCACCGAGAATGCAAGGGGCTACGTTGTCTGCATGGCGCGAGCCCGAGGCAAGCCTCTCGCCTTCCATTGCAAATTCGATCAACTTTTCCGGTGGAAACTGCTCCTCGAGCAGCCAATTTGCCGCTACAACGGCGCCGCACGAACTCGCTCCGCTTGAGCCGATCCCGCTGCCCGGTTTGATCGCCTTTTCGATGATGATCTCAATCCCGAAATCGGCCTGAGCTTCAGCAAGCAATGCGGCAACCGCAACACCCGCGACATTCTTTTCAGGATCCGTCGGAAGTCCGAATCCGTCCTCGTGCGTGATCGAAACACCCGACCGGTCGCTCCTGCGGGCCGTAACCTCGTCAAAGGGCCCATCGATCGCAAAGCCGAGGCAATCAAACCCACAAACAACATTCGAGACCGTAGCCGGGGCTCTTACCGTTACCTCTTTCATACTTCCTTATTCCCCAATGTTCGTAATATCATTGCTTCGGTGCGTGTCCCGCTCGCTCTTTTTTGAATGAGATACTTTAGCACAAACGGCCGTTCTGCCGTCGTTGGCTTTCGCGAGGCCCTGCTGCAAGGGCAACCCGAGGACGGCGGACTGTATTTTCCAACCGAGATTCCGGACCTCGCAGAGCTTGCCGTCTTACCGTGGCGGGAAGGCGGCGAAGCGGAAACGGCGTTCAGCCTAATGCGGCCATATGTTGGCGGAGAGATTCGTGACGCCGATCTTGAGGCGATTTGCGGGGACGCTATCGATTTCCCCTTCCCGCTCGTCGAGATAACGCCCGGCATTTTCGCCCTTGAGCTCTTTCACGGGCCGACGCTCGCGTTCAAGGACGTTGGGGCACGGTTCATGAGCCGCTGCCTTGGATATTTTTCGGGTTCGATCGGAAAACGGGCCGTAGTTATCGTGGCGACGTCAGGAGATACCGGCGGAGCTGTCGCGCACGGATTTGCCGGAGTTGAGGGTGTTTCGGTCGTTATATTGTTCCCAAAAGGCCGTGTGAGCCGTGTTCAAGAGCTTCAGCTCACTCGAACGGATAAAAATGTAATTACGTTGGAGGTACACGGTTCATTTGATGACTGCCAGAGACTTGCGAAAACCGCACTCTCAGATCGCGATCTCCGGAATAAGTACTTTCTGACCTCCGCAAACTCGATCAACATCGCCCGTTGGCTGCCGCAGCAGACATATTACTTTGCGGCGAGACGTCAGTTTCCTGATGCAAAGATCGTTTTTTCGGTTCCGAGCGGCAATTTCGGTAACATCGCTGCTGGTTTGATCGCCAAGCGGGCCGGTCTTGGAGCCCGCTCATTTATTGCCGCCTGTAACGCAAACAACGTTGTGCCGAAATATCTTGAAACGGGTCAGTACATTCCGGAGCCCTCAAAAAGAACCCTTTCAAACGCAATGGATGTGGGAGACCCGAGCAATCTTGCCCGGATACGCCAGCTGTTCAACGACGATCTCGACCTGATCCGAGAGAACATGGCAACAGCCAGCATTTCTGATGAGGATACCGCTGCGACAATTCGGAAGGTTAACCGAGAGTTCGGCTATACGATGGATCCGCACACGGCCGTCGGCTTCGCTTCACTCGAGAAGCTCGCAAAACCGGGTCCAAGTGAGGTTGGGGTCGCTCTCGCGACCGCGCATCCCGTTAAGTTCGATTCAGTTTCGGATATACTTAGTAATAACATTGACGTTCCGGACGCAGTTGCAAGGCTTGGCGACAGGGAACGGAGGAGCATTGAGATCGGCAACTCGTATTCCGAGATGATTGACGCGATCAAGAAGTCACTATGAAGGTCCTCAAATTTGGAGGTTCAAGCGTTGGGACCGGCGAACGCATCTTGAAGGTTGCATCGCTGGTCAAGGCTGCCGAGGAAACCGACCGCATAGCCGTTGTGCTTTCTGCGATGCAGGGTACGACAGACCGGCTGATCGGGGCAGGACGCCTTGCCGAAGCCGGCGACGACGGGTATCTCGAAAAAATTCACGAGATCGAGCTTCAGATCGAGAACGCAGTTTCGACCGTCTTTACCGACTTCGCGCCGGTCGAGCTGAGCGTCTTCATCGAACACGCTATCGATGAGGTCGAAAGCATATGTGAAGGTGTCCGTCGCGTCGGCGAACTCTCGGGCCGGACACTCGACCGCATCCTGAGCTTTGGCGAACTTGTTTCATCGAGAGTGCTGTTTGAGAGATTGGCGATCGATGGCGTCAGTGCAGAATGGGTCGATTCGCGTGATCTCATTCGCACTGATAAGCGTTACGGTTCGGCAACGGTTGATTCATCGCGGACATACACTCAGATAAATGAACGCATTGAGTCGTCGGACTCGCGTATTTTCATTCTCCCGGGTTTTTTTGGGTCTGCACCAGATGGCTCGACGACCACGCTCGGCCGCGGCGGTTCGGATTACACTGCCGCACTGGTCGCCGCTTCGGTCGATGCAGAACTTCTTGAGATATGGACCGATGTCAGCGGAATGATGTCCGCCGACCCGCGTTACGTCAGGAACGTCCGACAGATCCCAAGTATCAATTACCTTGAGGCGATGGAACTTTCGCATTTCGGAGCAAAGGTGATCTACCCTCCCACCATCCAGCCGGTTATGGCAAAGGGCATTCCGCTTCGGATCAAGAACACGTTCGAGCCCGAAGCACCCGGCACCCTGATCGAAGCCGTCTCCGGCGACCGCACCGACATTATCCGCGGCATCAGCAGCATCGACGGCATCGCCGTTTTGAGCCTCGAAGGGAGCGGAATGGTCGGCGTTCCGGGCTTTTCCAGGCGGCTTTTCGAAGCTCTTTCGCGGGCCGGAATCAATGTCATCCTGATAACACAGAGTTCCTCCGAACATTCCATTTGCGTCGCTGTCGAGGAGCGCTTTTCGGGACTCGCAAAGGAAGTTGTCGATGGGGAGTTTGAAAATGAGATCGGGGTTGGGAAGATCGAGCCTCTCCGGGTAGAGAAAGGGTTCTCGATCCTCGCCATTGTTGGTGACAACATGAAAGAACATACCGGCGTCAGCGGCCGGATGTTCATGACGCTTGGCCACAACGGCATCAACATTCACGCAATTGCACAGGGCTCCTCCGAGCGGAACATCTCGGCTGTAATCTCGACCGCCGATGTCCGAAAGGCCGTCAACTCGCTTCATGAGGAGTTCTTTTCGGATGGCCGGAAACAGGTCAATGTTTTCATCGCGGGCGTTGGAACGGTCGGCACTCGGCTTATCGAGCAGATACGCCAACAAGCGGAGAATCTCACAGAAACCCTGCGCATCAATATTCGCGTGGTCGGCATCGCTCGAAGCAGCCGCGGCCTAATAGATGAAGAGGGCCTCAATCTCAACGGCCTTAGCTTGTCGCTCGATCTCGCGCCAGCGATGCCGATCTCGGAGTTCGCGGATGCGATGATCGAACTCAACCTTCGAAATTCGGTTTTCGTTGATGTTACGGCGAGCGAAGACGTCGTCGAGGTTTATTCGCGTCTCCTCGCAAAAAGCATATCGGTTGTCGCCTGCAACAAGATCGCGTGCTCGTCGAGCTACGCACGTTATCGCGAACTCAGATCGCTTGCCGCTGAATACAGCGCCAATTTCCTCTTCGAGACGAACGTCGGTGCAGGTCTTCCGGTCATCAACACGCTCAACGACCTGATCAGAAGCGGCGACTGCGTTCAGCGGATCGAAGCCGTTCTCTCCGGTACGCTGAACTTTGTGTTCAACAATTACAATGACAGCGAACCGTTTGCTGAGGTCGTCCGAAGGGCTCAGGCCGAGGGATATACGGAGCCCGACCCGCGGCTCGACCTGAGCGGGATGGATGTCGCCCGAAAGATATTGATTCTAGCTCGCGAAGCCGGTTACCCGCTTGAGATGGAAGATGTCGCGATCGACGGCTTTCTTCCGGAATCGTGCCTTTCGGGTTCGGTCGAAGATTTTTACGCCGAGATGTTCCGTCAGGAAGACGTCTTCAAGCGGCTCCTTGATTCGGCCACCTCGGAAGGCAAGATACTCAAGTTTATCGCAACCCTCGATAGTGGTAAGGCATCGATCGGTCTTCGATCGATCGGCCCGGAACATGATTTTGCACGCCTTTCCGGAAAGGACAACGCGGTCCTTTTTTTCACCTCGCGTTATTCCGAGCAACCGCTCGTCGTTAAGGGGGCCGGAGCCGGTGCAGACGTAACGGCCGCCGGTGTCTTTGCGGATATCATCCGTGCAGCCCGTACCTGAATACTCTGCGAGAGATTTTGCTAAGATGTAGCTGTGCCGTCCGATATAGCAAAAAACCTCACTCAGGTGCGTAGGCGAATAACTCTCGCCGCCAAACACGCGGAACGCGATCCTGCTGAGATAGAATTGATCGCCGTTAGCAAAACGAAACCTGCGGCCGCTGTACTTGAGGCCATTGCCGCACGCTGCAATTCTTTTGGCGAGAATAAGGTTCAGGAAGCAGATACAAAGATCAGTGAGATCGGCCGCGACAAGGCCGATTGGCATCTGATCGGGCATCTGCAAAAGAACAAGGCACGTCGTGCGGTCCAGCTCTTTGACGTTATTCATTCGGTCGATTCGCCGGAGCTTGCTCATCGGCTCGAGCGAATTTGCGCCGAAGAGGCAAGGCCATCGCTCGATGTGCTCGTCCAGGTCGACCTCGCCGGTGAGACGACCAAGTCGGGCATCGCTGAGACCGAGCTTCAACTGCTGGTCGAGGTGTTGAAACGCTGTGAACATCTGCGGTTCATTGGCTTGATGGTCATTCCGCCCTTCTTTGATGACCCCGAAGATGCTCGTCCGTTCTTCCAAAGGCTTCGTGCGATTCGCGACCGGCTCAGGGAAGAAGGTGTTTTTGCCGAGGGTGAAGGCGAACTCTCGATGGGAATGACGCACGACCTTGAGGTAGCAATTGAAGAAGGTGCGACGATGGTTCGCATCGGAACGGCGATCTTCGGCGAAAGAGGTTGAGTTAGATTATACCGAGATGCTTTCATTGACCGTTTATCCTATCGTTCGGCTAGTGATCTGGGGAGCATTTCTCCTCTTTCTAGCCCTGCTGATCCTCCGATTAATATTTAATTATGCCGACCCGAACCCGTTTGGGACGATTGGCCGCTTTGGGTTTAAGGTCCGAAAGATATCCGAGCGGTTCGTTTATCCCGCTGCTCGTTTCCTGGCGAACTTTCGTGTTGACGTAAGACTTGCGCCGCTTGTTATCATCTTTATCGCCCTCGTGCTTGCCTATTTTAGTACGCAGATCATCGGCAATGCGTTCTTTGTCATCGACGGGCTTTCGGGGTCGATCGTCGGCGGAAACGTAAAAGCAACCGTCGGCTATATTCTCTATGGGCTGCTCAGCATCTTTGTGCTTCTCATCGTCCTGCGGTTCGTGTCGCAGTGGTTCGTCTATTCGCGAAACACGCTCTTTGCCTT
Organism: Acidobacteriota bacterium; assembly: GCA_019639235.1. Classification (GTDB taxonomy): domain Bacteria; phylum Acidobacteriota; class Blastocatellia; order Pyrinomonadales; family Pyrinomonadaceae; genus OLB17. The sequence goes on from JAHBSG010000035.1 coordinate 19,365, forward strand.
CGCCCGCCGGGTTACGGACCCGATAATGCTTCCGCTCCAGCGTCTGATCCCGCCGATCGGGATGTTCGATATCTCACCGATGGTCGTCCTGATCCTGATCTTTCTGCTTCAGGCGGTCGTGATGGCGGTCTTTGTACGATGATCGAAGTGACCGAATCCGATCGCGGTGTGACGTTTTCGGTCAAGGTCGTCCCGCGTGCCTCGCGAACCGAAATTGCCGGTGAGATAGGCGGGGCGGTGAGGGTGAGAGTTGCCTCACCGCCGGTGGATGGAGCGGCAAATGATGAACTTATTCGGCTGATCGCTAAACGGCTGTCGGTTGCTCGGTCAGCGGTCGAGATCGTCTCCGGTGCCGCCTCTAAAAGCAAACTCGTTCGCGTCAGCGGCGTTACGGCCGGGCAACTGCGAGACGCTCTCGCGAGCTAGCCGGCTTCTTTTGCCTCCGGTAATTCTTGCGGAGCACAATGTAGCCGAGCCAGATAAGCAGCAAGGCCGCCAGGCTCTCAACAAAGAGCACAGACGAAAGAAAGGCCCAGCTTAGCTCTGCTCGCAGGGCCAGCGTCTGCCGAAGAACGATCGCATCGGCAACGATGAAAAGCACGCAAAGGAACATCACCGTAGTGTTTCTTTTCATACGACTCCCATTTCACACCGCCCGTATGAACTTGCTGTGACCGTGAACTGAAATCATTTTGAAATCTCCGGCCTGTTTGTTGCCGAAAATTTCCGCGTGATATAGTTCTTTTTTGCTATTTGGCCGAAAGGCCTTCAAAGATCAGTTATGTCAGGACATTCCAAGTGGCACACAATCAAGCATAAGAAGGGTGCGCTCGACGCAAAACGCGGCAAGATCTTCACCAAGATCATTAAGGAGATCACGGTCGCAGCGCGTACGGGCGGCAGCGGCGACATCGAGTCGAACGCCCGGCTTCGCAAGGCGGTTCAGGACGCCAAAGGGCAGAACATGCCCAACGACACCATCGACCGTGCGATCAAACGCGGTACCGGCGAGCTTGAGGGCGTAAACTACGACGAGATCACCTACGAGGGCTACGGCCCGAATGGCGTGGCCGTGCTCATCGAGACGATGACCGACAACCGCAACCGCACTGTCGCCGAGATACGTCACCTTTTCTCGAAGAACGGCGGCAACCTTGGCGAGGCCGGCTCGGTCGCCTGGATGTTCGACAAGAAGGGCTACATCGTGGTCGACAAGGCCGCGAAGAGCGAGGAGGAGCTTTTTGAGATCGCCATCGAGGCCGGAGCCGATGATATGCAGGACGAAGGCGATGTCTTCGAGATCTTCACCGCTCCGGATGCCTTCGACGGTGTGCACGAAGCCATAAAGGCCGCCGGCATCGAACCGCAGGCCGCTGAGGTTTCGATGGTCCCGCAGAATTACATCAAGCTTGAAGGCGCCGATGCCAAGCAGATGATGAAGCTCTACGACGCTCTCGACGACAACGACGACGTGCAAAAGGTTTACGCGAATTTCGACATCGACGAAAGCGAGATGGAATAGATGAAGCGACAACAAATCACTCCGATCTTTTTTCTGCTGCCGGCCTTGATGCTTTTTCAGGCCGGTTTTGTTTTCCCGCAGGGCCAGTACTATCCGCCGGCCGAGGCTTGGGAACGCCGCTCGCCGGAGCAAGCGGGCTTTGAAGCCGCCAAGCTGAAAGAAGCGGTCGATTTCGCAATTGCCAATGAGGCGAAAGCTCCGCGGAGCCAGGAACTCGGCCAGGCGCAGACCTTCGGCCGCGAACCTTTTGGCGAAGCGATCGGGCTTTTCAAGGACCGCGGCGATGCGACCGGGCTTATCATCAGCGGCGGGCGCATCGTTGCCGAGTGGGGCTCGCCCGATCGCGTCGATATGTCGCACAGCGTGACGAAGAGCTTTCTCTCTTCGGTCGTCGGGCTGGCATTTGACCGAAGGCTGATCCGCTCGCTTCAGGACCGTGCCGCCGACTACTCGGCCGTAACCCTGCCTTACGTCCCCGGCCAACGCTTCGACCGGGCTGAGGAATTCGGCAAGCAGAAGTACATCGATCTCTTTGCCGGCCCGCATAACAGCAAGATCACGTGGGAGCATCTGCTCCGCCAGACCAGCGACTGGGAAGGCACGCTCTGGGGCAAGCCCGATTGGGCCGACCGGCCGGACCGCGACGCGACCACCTGGCTTACGCGCCGGCGGAACGAGCCCGGTGCGGTTTACGAATACAACGATGTCCGCGTCAACGTTCTCGCACTTGCAGCGCTCAACGTCTGGCGTCGGCCGCTGCCCGAGGTTTTGCGTGAGCATCTGATGGACCCGATCGGAGCCTCGAACACCTGGCGTTGGTACGGTTACGAGAATTCTTTCGTAGTGCTTGATGGGCGCATTGTCCAATCGGTCAGCGGGGGCGGCCATTGGGGCGGCGGTATGTTCATCAACGCTTACGACATGGCCCGCTTTGGCCTGCTGACCGCTCGCGGCGGCCGCTGGGGCGAGCGTCAACTTCTCTCCGCAGAGTACGTCCGCCAAGCGCGAACACCGACCGCCGCCCAGCCGACCTACGGCTTTATGAACTGGTTCCTCAACACGGACCGCAAGTTCTACCCCGCGGTACCGGCCACGGCCTTTGCCCACATCGGCAACGGCACGAACCTGATCTACGTTGACCCCGATAGCGACCTCGTCATCGTCGCCCGCTGGATAGAGAACGGAAAGATCAACGAGTTCCTTGAAAAGATCTACCTCGCCCGCCGTCAACCGTAGAGTGCGGTCGCCGCCAGCATAAATGGGCGTCCTGCCCGTACGCCCTGAACTTCCGAAATGCGCTTCGGCACCCATCGCCACTTTCCGGAAAGCGGGTCGAGATTCCCCATATCGGACCTCTTTTGTTTCATTTTTTGGAGAGACCATAAGTTTCTGAAACGGCTGAAACGCGTGAAAAAAATGAAACACCTGAAACACTTGAAGCGCGTGAAACGGGATCGAGTATTGAGTCCCGGCTTCTGAGACTTCCGGATTCCAAAAGCTCCCCTCCTTGATAAGGAGGGGGTGGACGCCGCTTCGGCGGACGGGGTGGTAGAAGGTTTTGAGTCCCGGCTTTCCAGATTCCGAACTCGAAGATAAGACCTTGCTGACGCGCGGGCCTCCGACACGACATTTCGCATTTCTTGTTGTTCTGTTTCTTTTCGGGCATCGCGCGTTCGCGGAAACGCCGCGAACATCGCGAACAACGGAAACATCGCGAACAACGGAAACATCGGAAACATCGCGAACATCTGGGACATCTGGGACGGATGGGACAAATGGGACATCTAGGACACGCGGCCGGGCCGGGAGATTTGTGATGTGGGATTTCGGATTGGGGACTGGCATCGTCGCATTGTCAATTGTTAATTGAACCATTGTAAATTGGTTATGAATGGGTTTTGGTCTCCGGGCTTGAGCCTTCGGCTAACAGCTAACGGCTCACTGCTTACTGCTCACTGCTCACTTCTCCCGCTGTCCATTTTCTTCGGCCTTAAAGCCAAAGTGAACGGCGATCCGTGAGATATGGAAGATATGGATGATATGGAAGTTCTGGAGAGTTGCGAAGTTTCGAGAGTTGCGAAGTTCCGACGTTTTGAGTCACGGCTTTAGCCGGCCGTAGGAGTTACGCGTTTAGGCGTGAACGGATGCGGAGGCCCGACCGTTAGGGAGGGCTTAACATCCGATACCGCGTGCCGGAGTCGTCGAAGACGGTGGCATTTGCACTGGAGATCTCGAACCACGAAACAAGAAAAGAAGAAAACCGGGAGCTTGTCTGTGGCTTTTGTCTGTGAATTCTGTGGATCTCGTCTGTGTCTTCTGTGGTCTCCGGAATAACAGACGCATGACCACAGAATGCACAGACCGAAGCCGCACAGAAAGACCGGCGGCGGAGCCGCGTGAGGTGTATTGGTCGCGACGGTGAAGCAGAACTTCACCGCAAATAGAGCGTCGAAGACGACCCCGAACCGATCGCGGCGGTACTTTCTAACCCATTTGGGGTATTCGCGTTCGAGCCCGTTTTGCCGTGCTCGGCCTATACCGTCACGGCCAGGCACCGGTTCTTTTCGTTCGGCGCACCTGCCCAGATCGAACCCAAGGACTTTCCGCCCGACGGCTCCGGCGTCGAGTTAAAGATTGTGACAAACTCCAGTTCATAGACAGAGGAATCGCTTCTGAGGCAACCCTGGGGCCGAGGGGCGGGCTAACGCTTCGCGAGACCATAAGCCTTAAATAGGTGCCAAGACTAATTGCGGCATTACTGTCGATCTAGTGTTCAATTATGGGTCTTCAACTCAATTATAGTAGTGCGCTCGCCTACCAACCGGTGAAGATCGTCGTAAAGGACGCCTTCAGATTGATTGTGAGCATTTTTAAGCGAAGATTGCAGGTTTGTTGGCACTGGTAGCGATATTACGATGCTGTGATTGTTAGACGCCCCCGCGCTTGATCTAAGTTCTAGACGCACACCGATGTAATCGTTGTTTAAACTCTCAAAGGAAAAGGCCTTCCAAGATTCTTCAGTTATCCGCTGCCCTGAATCTGCAATTCCATTTGCATCAAGCCGATTCTGTAGCTTCATGAGACCAGCAATAGTAAGCGGCCGTTCACTGATTCCGTTGGCTTTCAAAGTTGACCGAAACTCAGAGTTCTGAATAATTCCACGAACGATATCAGATTCTGCGAAAAATGACCGCAAATCCGCGGGGCTTTGAAGTTCGATCTCGCCTTCTCCGTCTGGTCCGTCCAATCGGATCTGACGGGCGTAAGTCGACTCTGACTTTTCAACGCTCGTGCTCCCCTCACAAAAACCCACAAGACTTTCTCTAAACGATAGTATCCCCGCAGCAACTGAGAGAAGTGTATAGGAGATGCGAACCGTACAGGCCTCATTTGAGGCAAACTGCATTTCGTTGAAACGTCGCTGAGCTTCGCTGGCAAAAATGCCAGTCTTGTTTCCGCTTTTAGAAACTATAATCAAATCGGTCTCGGTCCAAATGAATTCCGAGTTCGAAACGTTTCCCCGCCAAAGTTCGTTTGATTGTACCGGGCTTGACACGACCGTATCGGGAGGGGCGTTCGTGTTTGTTGCGGTGTCGGCAATCAAAGGCTGCCGATTCTCAACCGCTAACTGAGCCCTTTGACAGGCAGAAATGAACAATATTGCGAGAAGGGTTAAAAACACTACTCGGCGATCACTGTAACGAAAAACATGGCATGACAAGTTGTTCATCGACATTGTTTTAAGGCCCTCAAATATCTATTTGCGAATCTCTCAATCTCGCTAACTTTGGACGGTTTGGTTTTCAGCTCATTTCCGTTAACTACTTTTCGAGCGTTATAAAAATCGGTGTTTCGCCCATTGATATACGTGCCAATCCTTTCCTCTCCTTTAGTGAATGTTCCGTTTAAGAGTCCCTGAACGAGAATCCTGGCCGCCGTTGAGGGGTTTGTTACGGAATCAACATTGGTTTCATCTAACCCAAATCGCGCATAGTTTTCCCGCCCGGTAAGCTGAACATATCCACCACCGCGAAAAATGAAACCGTCATTCGTGCCGCTGATATTGCCGATAATCCCATCGTATTTTTTATTAAAATAGGGGGCCTGTCTTGCTGTCCATTCGAGGGCTTCTTTCGTTCCAAACGGGGGTGGTTTCCCGAATGTTTCCCGCAGTGCTGTGAAATACGTGGTTTCAACTTCCGCGGTGGCCAACGCATAAGCGAGCTGTTCAACGATCATCGACGCCTCAGAGGCGGCGACAAGAATTGCGGCCATCGCTTTTTCTCGGGTTTCTTGAGCGATTGGGTTTGATCGGTTATTGTTAACCGTCAATAACTGACTGACGCAATCACTTAGGCTCGCGATTGTATTATCGATAAACCTGCTGCCTGTGATCTCGATTGCACCTTGGTTCGATTCCGATCGAAGCAAACGATAGTGACTTGGCATAACCAAGTTTCCGAGTATTCCACCGACGGGGACGTTCCGAAAAATGTCTATTCGCCCTCGGGCTGCGTGGACAATTTCCATCGCCAAGTTCCCTGCGTCGGCCATCATTGCGGCTTCTTCGTGTGAGATCGGGAAGCCGTTATGTGTGATTCGCGGCTCGCCTCCCAACGCCCAGAGGGGCATTGTTTCATCGAGCATGCCGCAGCCGACGCAGGAGGAGCCGCCGGACGTCACCACGAACGGGGTTT
>JAHBSG010000036.1 GCA_019639235.1 Acidobacteriota bacterium
AGGCTTGATCCGCGGTTCAACAACATCCTGATGGCCGAGTCGGTCGCCAATTCGACCTACAATGCCTTGACGTTCCAGCTCGCCAAGCGGTTTTCGAAGGGATATCAGTTCAGCGCGAACTACACTCTCTCGAAAGCCGAAGACGATGCCCCGGAACAGAACATGGTAGCCACACAGGCCGGTAACCTTGTTGTTCAGGACCCGACGAACCGTGCACGCGGCCGCGGACCGGCACTTGCCGACCAACGGCACACGTTCAATATGAGCTTTGTTGGAAGGCCGCAGTTCAATTTTGAGAACAAGGCGCTCAACTACATCGTCAACAACAACCAGCTCGGCATAATCCTCACCGCAAATAGCGGCGAGCGTTATGACGTCGTGGCCTCCACGGATATCAACCTCGATGGGTTCATCGGTTCCGATAATCCGGTTGGCATCACGCGTAACCAATTCAAGACCCCGAAGCAAACCAACGTCGATCTTCGTTATTCGCGGTTCATTGACTTTACCGAGCGGTACAAACTTGAGGTCTTTGGTGAATTCCTGAATGTTTTCAATATCAACAGCGTTTTCCAGGTCAATAACCGAACGGTTACGACCGATGCTCTTGGGAACATTACGGGAACGATCCCGACACCGCAGAACAGCCCGGTCACGTCGCTCGACAGCCGGCAGTTCCAGATCGGATTCAAGTTCATCTTCTAGAGCTTCGCTTTCCGGAATGCATCCAACCCGGGTGCATTCCGGAAACATCTGACACATTTTCCGATGGCAGAGAAGGAAAACACAGAAGTCCCGCGGCCGGAAGAGATGCCGGACGAATGGTGGTACAAGGTGTACGTTGCCGTTATGGTGACAACGGTCGCCGTTATCTTTCTTCTCTGGCTTTTCAGCAGATATTTCGCCGCCTGAGACCCTGAAGAATTTTAATGAGGTATCTTGATTGGCTGGTCGTCGTCGCCTATTTGGCTTACGTCATCTGGGACGGCATCCGGCTCTCAAAAAACACAGGCGATGTCGAGGGGTTCTTCCTCGCAAACCGGAGCCTGCCCTGGTGGGCGGTCGGGCTTTCGGTGATGGCGACGCAGATGTCCGCGATCACGCTTGTCGGCACAACCGGGCAGGCGTATTCAGACGGCATGCGGTTCCTGCAGTTCTACTACGGGATGCCGCTCGCGATGGTCATCCTGTGCGTGACGCTCGTTCCGTTCTTTTACCGGGCGAAGGTCTTCACTGCTTACGAGTATCTCGAAAAGCGGTTCGACGCAAAGACCCGCTCGCTTACCAGTTTCTGTTTTCTCCTTTCCCGAGGGCTTTCGGTCGGCGTTATCATTGCCGCACCTTCGGTCGTCCTTTCCATCATCTTAGGCTGGAGCGAGGTCGCGACGATATTCCTGATCGGGATGTCCACCACGTTCTATACAATGCTCGGCGGCGTTCAGGCCGTAACCTGGACGGACGTCAAGCAGATGGTGCTGATCTTTTTCGGTCTCTTTGTTTGCATCTTCGTCATCGTCGGGCAGTTTCCCGGTTCGGTTTCTGTTACCGACGGGCTGCATATCGCCGGAGCACTGGGAAAGCTTGAGACGGTCGATTTCAGCTTCGACCTTTCCGAGAGATTTACGTTCTGGTCCGGGACGATAGCGGCTCTCTTTCTCTTTCTTTCATATTTCGGGTGCGACCAGAGCCAGGTTCAGCGATTCCTGACCGCCAAGTCGGTTGGCGAGGGGCGGACGTCGCTCCTGATGAGCGCGTTTCTGAAGATCCCGATGCAGTTTATGATCCTGTTGATCGGTATCTTTGTTTTTGTTTTCTACCAGTTCGTTACGCCGCCGATGATCTTCAACCCGGTCGAAAGTCAGAAGATCGAACAGACCGCGGAGTTCGCTCCGCTTCAGCAGAAGTTCAACAACGTTCATTCGGCTCGGTCCGAAGCGGCACTTGCCTACGCCGAAAACAAAGACGACGCGACGAAGCAGAAGTATCAGGAAGCCCACAAAGAATTTGCAAAGGTCCGCGAAGAAGCGGCAGACCTCGTAAAAACGACGACCGGCAATTCGAAGTTTACGGACGTCAACTACGTTTTTCCATCGTTCGTAGTCGCGAACATGCCGATGGGCATAGTTGGGTTGATCATCGCGGCTATCTTTGCCGCGGCGATGTCGTCGATCTCATCTGAGCTGAACGCTCTTGCAACGGCGACCACCATCGACTTTTATCGCCGCCACTTCAACCCGAACGCCGACACCGCGCATTTCGTCCGCTTCGGCCGCGTTGCGACGTTCGTTTGGGGTGTATTCGCCTGTATTGTCGCCACATACGCCACAAATTTGGGCTCGCTGATCGTGGTGGTCAACATGTTTGGCTCGTTCTTTTACGGTTCGCTGCTCGGCGTCTTCGTTTTGGCGATCGCGGTCAAGCGAGCGAATGCCCGCGGAGCGTTTTTCGGGCTGATGTTTGGCGTTGCGTCGGTTTGGGTCGCGAGCAATTTCACGGATATCGAGTTCCTTTGGTTCAACGTCGTCGGCTGTCTCGTTACGGTCATCGCGGGCTACCTCATCAGCCTGACCGTCCCGAACGAGCCGACGGCCAATACAGAGAACGCTGCCCCCGCGGCGTAGAAAACTACGGAGAGAAAATGAAAAGAGCATTTCGTTCTGTCGCATATCTGCTAGTTGCGGCGATGGCCCTCACCGCCATTCCGCTTGGCCTTCCGCAGACGAGTTCGGCCCAGGTTCGCCCGGTTTACGACATGGGAGCCTCGGGGCTCGGCCAGATGCTTCGCCGGCTGCAGTCGGCAAAGAGTGCAATGCACACCGGAGCCCATCCGGACGACGAGGACTCGGGCCTGATGGCCTATCTCGCACGCCGCGAGGCGGCTCGGGCGACCTATCTTTCTCTTAACCGCGGCGAAGGCGGACAGAATGTCATCGGGGAGGAACTGTTTGAGGGGCTTGGCGTTATCCGCTCGGAGGAATTGCTGCAGGCCCGCCGGCTCGACGGCGGCGATCAGCACTTCACGCGGGTGATGGACTACGGCTTTTCGAAGACCATTGACGAGGCTCGGCGGAACTGGGAAGAGCGGCAGGTGCTGGCGGATATGGTGCGGGCGATCCGTATCTACAAGCCGCTGGTCGTCATCGCTCGGTTCTCGGGCACGCCGGCCGACGGCCACGGGCATCACCAGCTTTCCGGGTACCTTACGCCATTGGCATTTAAGGCAGCGGGAGATCCCTCACAGTTTACTGAGCATATGCGTGAGGGCATTGAACCCTGGCAGCCGCTCAAGCTCTATCGCGGACAGGGCTTCCGGCCCGAGGGAGCTCAGCCGAGCCTTGTCCTGAACACCGGCATTTACGATCCGCTGATCGGCCGGAGCTATTTTGAGATAGCGATGGAAGGCCGAAGCCAGCACAAATCGCAGGAGATGGGCGTGCTTGAGCTTCGCGGACGGCAGACGTCCGGGATGACGCTTCTGGAATCAAAGGCCGCAAAGGTCGAGAACGAGACGAGCGTCTTTGACGGCATCGATACCTCGATCACCGGCATCGCCGCCTTGACGAACAACAGCGAAGAGCCTTTCCGGCAGAAGCTTGCGGCTCTTCAGGCGACCGCGGAAGAGGCACTTCGCTCGTATGATGCGATGGCACCCGAAAAGATCGTGCCGATCCTTGCCCGCGGCTACAAGCAGGCCGAGGAGGCGGAATGGTCAACCAGAAAGCCGACCTCGAAGTTCTTCGTCCGGCAAAAGAAGGCTGAATTTGCTGAAGCTTTGCAGATGGCAGCGGGCGTTGTTGTCGATGCCCTCGCCGACCGTGAAATGCTGAACCCGGGAGCCGCGACGAACGTCGGCGTTCGTGTATTTGCAAACGACGGCAGCCCGGTCAAGGTGGTGAAGACGTCGGTCAAAGCACCGGCAGGATGGTCGGCCGAGAGTATCGCTGAGCCCGAGCAACCGCCGGCAACAGGTTTCCGTCCGCGTAATGAGAGCTCATTGAACGCTTCGTTCTTTAGGCTGACAGCTGCGGCCAACGCATCGCCGACGCAGCCATTTTGGCTTGAGAAGCCACGCGATAAGTTTACGTTCGATTGGTCAACGGCGGGCATTTCGCAGAATATGCCTTTTGCCGAGCCGCTTGCGACGGCCGAGGCCGTGCTTGAGATCGGCGGGCAGGAGATCACGGTCAGCCGCGAGATCGAATATCGTTTTGCGGATGACATCCGCGGTGAGCTTCGCCGGCCGATCGCGGTCGTACCGGCGGCGACCATCGGGCTCGATTCGGACCTGCTCATCGTTTCCAAACGGCCGCAGGCGACAAAACACCGGATAGTGACGACCGTCTCGAACAACACGCCGGGCGAGCTTTCCGGCAATGCGACGCTCGATCTTCCGTCCGGCTGGACGAAAACGCCGAGTTCGATCCCGTTCAAGCTTCCGCGGTTCGGCGATAAGACGGCGTTCACCTTCGAAGTAACAGTGCCGGCAAATACGGCCGTCGGGTCGTATAAGATCGGGGCGGTAGCCGAGGCCGGCGGGCAGCGTTACGGGCAATCGATGCAGACCATCGCATACCCGCACATTCAAACGCACCGTATTTTTAAGAAGGCGGACGTTACGGCCCATGTCCTCGACCTTGAGGTCGCCTCGGTCAAGATCGGTTACATCATGGGTAGCGGCGACAAGGTTCCGGAGGCCATCCGCCGGCTCGGGCTTGACGTAACGATGCTCGGCGAGAAGGACCTCTCGACCGGCGACCTTTCTGCATACGACATCATTGTGGTCGGCATTCGTGCTTCGCAGGTCCGTCCGGACTTCGTCGCGAACAATGGCCGGCTTCTCGATTTTGCCAGGAACGGCGGCACTCTGGTTGTTCAATACCAGCAGCAAGAATACATCCAGAACAATATGCAGCCGTTCCCGGCAAGCATGACCGGCGTAACGCGAGGGAACCAGCGGATAGGCAACGTCCGCACTACGGACGAGAACGCCAAGGTCAATGTGCTTGTCCCCGATCATCCGATCTTCAACTACCCGAACAAGATCGGCGAGAGCGACTGGGCAAATTGGATACAGGAGAGGAACCTCTACTGCTTCTCGACCTGGGATCCGGCTTACACGGCACTTCTCGAATCGACCGACGAAGGCGACGACCCGAACAAGGGCGGGATGCTTTATGCCCCGCTCGGTAAGGGCCATTACCTTTACACCTCGTATTCGTGGTTCCGCCAACTTCCCGCCGGAACGCCGGGTGCGTATCGCATATTCGCAAATATCCTAAGCCTTCCAAAGGCAAAGAAGTAAGAATTAAATGGAAGAGAAATTTCCGGCCCGCGGGTACAAGGACAATGTACTCGCGGACTGTTTTGAAGACGCAAAACGATATTTTCTTGATGCCTATCATCAGGTCGACCTCGCCCACGCAGTGATGCTCGGCGAGCAGGGCATCATTTCGCAGGACGAGCTGAGGACGATCCTCAAGGCGCTCCGCCGGCTTGATTTCGATGCGATCAGAGCGAGGGAATACGACGGCACGTTCGAGGATGTTTTTTACCTGATCCAGCAAGAGATCGGGAAGCATTGCGATGCCGAAACGGCCGGAAAGCTGCACACCGCCCGGAGCCGTAACGACATTGATGTCACAATTTACAGGCTTCAGCTTCGCGAACTGTGCCTCAAGCTGATCGGCTCCGCGGTTGACCTCAGAAAGGTCTTTCACGAACTTGCCGCCGAGCATCACGAGACCGTTATGCCGGCATATACGCACACGCAGCCGGCACAGCCGACGACTCTCGCGCATTTTATTTTGGCGATGTCGGAGAACCTCGGGCGTGATATTCGAAGGCTGCGGGCGGCTTTTGAGAACATGAACCGCTCGCCGCTCGGGGCGGGTGCAATAACGACCAGCGGATTCCCGATCGACCGCCACCGCGTTGCTGAGCTACTGGGTTTTTCGGAGCCGACGGTAAACAGCTACGGCTCGATCGCTTCGGTAGATTACTTTACCGAAACCCTCGGGGCGGTCGCCGCACTGCTCGTCAACATCGGCAAATTTGCGCAGGAATTCATGCAAATGGCGATGGTCGAGTTCAATGCGATCCGCCTTCCTGACGGCTACGTTCAGGGCTCGTCCATCATGCCGCAGAAGCGGAACCCGGTCGCACTTGAGCACATCCGAGCGATCGGCAGCAAGGCACTCGGGCAAACGCTTGGTGTTTTCACGGCGGTCCACAACACGCCCTTTGGCGATATAAATGACGTCGAGGACGACCTTCAGCCGCTGATCTTCAATGCGATGCGCGATGCTGACCGGGCGGTCTCGCTCTTTGGCCACACGCTTCGCTCGGCACGGTTCGATACGGAAAATCTACGACGGCGTGCGGGCGAGAACTTCATCGCCGTAACCGAACTTGCCGACACTATAGTCCGCCGGGAGAATCTGCCGTTCAGCCTCTCGCACAAGATCGTCGGAAAAAGCGTTCGGCTGGCCATCGAGGCCGGCAGCGACGTTACGCATGAGATCATTCAGGAGGCGGCGATGGACGTGCTCGGGCACGAGCTTGAACTCTCTCCCGAGGAACTTGCCGCGGCCGTTAGCCCGGAGAATTTCGTCGCCGTACGGACGATATACGGCGGTCCGGCTCCCTCTGAAACCAGGCGTGCACTTCGCGTGGAGCGAGATACGGCAGACGACGATAACGAATGGCTGGCCCGGACGCGGGCACATTTGGACAATGCCCGGATGGTGCTCGGGCGAACGGTGGACGAGAGGATCAGTTAGCGAGGCTTTCGCCGAGCAAGTAACGCGATAAGGCGATTCAGCTATTCGATGGTCGCGAGGACCTCGCCGGCCGAGACGGTTGCTCCCTCAATTGCGGTGACGGTCTTTACGGTGCCGGTGATCGGCGACTTGAGCTCGTTCTGCATCTTCATCGCTTCGACGACGACTATTCCATCGCCTTTCTCTACCGAATCGCCTTCGGCGGCAAGAACGCGAACGACCTTGCCCGGCATTGCCGTTTTTATCTCCGCAAACCCATCGGCCTGCGAATCTCCCGAACCCGAGCCGCGAAGCCGCTTCGGATCGACGATGCTTACGCTGTGTTCGCGGCCCTTAAGCGAGACCGTAAAGGCAGAACCAGCGACAGGGTCACGGATCGCAGTCGCCTCAAAGATGCGGCCTTCATGCTTGAAAAGAAATACACCCGGTTCAGGCTCGGAGACCTCGAGGTCGTATTCGCGCCCATCGATGACCGCAGAGATGCGGCCGTCTTGGCGGCGAAATTCGATCGGCAGCGAGCTATTTTCCGTTTCGGCGGTCAGCTTCATAAATAGGAAGGCGGCCGCGAGACCGCCTTTTCACTCATTGAACTTTGTCGCAACTAGGCAGACTGGCCCTCGCCTTTCACCTTATTCGGCTGCGGCGTTACACGGAGATAGGGCTTCAGTTCCTTCCAACCTGCCGGGAATTTCTCCTTCGCGTCCTCATTTGAAACCGCCGGTACGATGATGCAGTCGTCGCCGTCCTTCCAGTTGACCGGCGTTGCGACGCTGTAGTTCGCCGTAAGCTGGAGCGAATCGATGACCCGCAGAAGTTCGTCGAAGTTGCGGCCGGTCGAGGCCGGATAGGTAAGCGTCAGCTTTACTTTTTTATCCGGGCCGATGACGAAGACCGACCGGACGGTAAAGGTGTCGCTCGCGTTCGGGTGGATCATGCCGTAAAGGTCCGAGACCTTTCGGTCGCTGTCGGCGATCATCGGGAAGTTGACGGCAGTGCCTTGCGTCTCCTCGATGTCCTTTTCCCAGCCCATGTGCGAATCGAGCGGATCGACGCTGAGGCCGATGATCTTTACGTTACGCTTTTCAAAATCCGGCTTCATCCGGGCCGCCATTCCGAGTTCGGTGGTGCAAACAGGCGTATAGTCCTTCGGGTGCGAGAAAAGGACGCCCCAGCTATCGCCAAGCCATTCGTGGAAATTTATTTCGCCCTGGGTCGTTAGGGCAGTGAAATTCGGTGCTTCGTCTCCGAGACGTATGCTCATATTGGGTACCTCCGGTGATATTTATCCGCAGTATATCACATCCGCGTCGGTGTTATTCGGTTGACGCGGCCTGCGTTTCGGCGTCCTCTTCCGCATGCTTGAGCCGAAGAAGCTGGATCCGTTTGCCGTCGCTCCGCAGCACCTCGACGTGGAGCCCGCGGACGACGAGTTCTTCGCCCTTCTTCGGGACGTAGCCCGCTTCGGTTACAACAAGGCCCGCGATGGTGTTGTATTCTTCGTCCTCAAGGTCGAGCCCGAATAGCCGTTCGACCTTGTCGATCTCGGTCGAGCCGATGACGTCCCAATAACCATCCTCGCCCTCGATTATTTCGATGATCTCTTCTTCCTCGATGTCCTCGTCCTCGATCTCGCCGACGATCTCCTCGATCAGGTCTTCGACCGTGACAACGCCCGCGACACCGCCGTATTCGTCTATGACGATGGCGATCTGTACGTGGTTCTGCTGCATCGATTTGAGCAGATCGGCTGCCGGCTTCGTTTCCGGAACAAAGAACGCGGGCCGGAGCATATCCTTTATCGGCAGCATCTCCTTGCCGTTTGCCCAGGCCTGAAGCAGATCGCGAACGTAGAGCACGCCTTCGATATTCTCGATGCTCTCGCTGTAAACCGGAATACGTGAGTACTTGTGCTCGATGATCAGGTCACGAGCGTCGCGTACCGTCGCATCGATCGAGACGGCTACGATCTCGGTCCGCGGCGTCATCACGTCGCCGGCGACGGTATCACTAAAGCCGACCATCGATTCGATCAACTCGCGGTCGCGTTCCTCGATGATGCCTTCGGCCTCGCCGACCTCGATCAGGGCCTGAAGGTCATCGGCGGCGTCTTCTTCGTCCTCCTCGATGCTTTCGGGCGTTGTGGTCGTATCGAGCCGGGCCGGTTCACTCGCCGGGCTGAAAAGCCGCGAGAACGGCGCGATGGTCCAACTCCAAGCTGAATAAAGCGGCCGGACAGCCGGGAGCAGCAAGAGAAGCCGTTTCTCCGGGTCGGAGCGGACAAGGATCTTCGGGATGAACTGCCGGAAAAGCACCGTCGCGACCAAAGCGATGCCGAGCGAATAAAGGGCGACCTCGCGTCGCGTTTCGAGCCAACCGATCGCGGTAACGGCAACGAGGACCGCAAAGGTGATGAGCAGAATATGGATCGTAAGCGATAAAGCGAAGCGAAAACCCGAGCGGTCGTTCAATATCTGCCTTAGAAATACGGCACGGGCGGGCGAATCGGAATCCTCGACGTCGCTGGCGAGCCGCCGGAGCGAGATGTCCGAAAGATGGGAAAAAGCCATGTCCACGGTCGCAAGGAACGCGAGCAAAATGAGGATCAGGGCACCAAGTGCTATCTCTGCTTCCATAAAATGGATAGTCGGAATCTTAAGCTTTCACTTGGCTAGAAATCAAACGGCGTCGGTGTGATGTTCGGTGTTCTTCCACCGTCGGCCGTCCTTTGCGAGCAGTTCATCGGCCTCGGCCGGGCCCCAACTGCCGGACGGATAATTGGGGAAAGAACGCAGCGGAACAGCGGCCCAAACATCGAGGATCGGCGAAACGATGGCCCAGCTCGCCTCGACCATATCGGCACGCTGAAAAAGCGTTGCGTCGCCGATCATGCAGTCAAAGAGCAGGCGTTCATAACCGGTCGAGATCTGCTCGCCGAAGTGGTCAACGTAGTTGAAATCCATATCAACGGCGCCCATTTGGACGATCGGCCCGGGGATCTTGGCGCCGAAGTGGAGCGTGATGCCCTCGTCCGGCTGGATGTGTATCTCGATGCGGTTCGTCGTCAGCCGCTCGATGGGCGTATCGCGAAATAGCATGAACGGAGCCTTTTTGAACTGCACCACGATGCTCGAATGGCGAGTTGCCATTCGCTTGCCGGTGCGGATATAGAAGGGCACGTCGGCCCAACGCCAGTTGTCGATCGAGAGCTTGAGAGCAGCAAAGGTTTCCGTCGCTGACGTTGCTGAGACGCTCTCCTCGCTGCGATAGGCCGGCACGCGGTTACCATCGATCTCGCCTTCGCCATATTGGCCGCGGACGGCACAACTGAGCGCCTCCTCGGGTGAAAAGCACTTGATCGCCTGGAGGATCTTCGCCTGCTCGTCGCGGACGGAATCGGCGTCAAAAGAAACGGGAGGTTCCATGCCGGTCAGGGTAACGAGCTGAAATATGTGGTTCGGGATCATGTCCCGGAGGGCTCCGGCCTTTTCGTAGTAGCCGCCGCGGCCCTCGACGCCGAGCTTTTCTGCGACCGTTATCTGGATGTTATCGACGTAATTGCGATTCCAGATCGGCTCGAAGATGCTGTTGCCAAAGCGAAAAACAAGCAGGTTCTGTACCGTTTCTTTTCCAAGGTAATGGTCGATGCGGTAGATCTGCCGTTCGTCGAGTAACTGCAGCAGGTCGGCATTGAGGGCCTTTGCGGACTCAAGGTCGTGGCCGAAGGGCTTCTCAAAAACGAACCGCCGCCAATTGCCGTTCTCTTCGCGGCCGAGCCCGTTATCGACGATCTTTCGGGCGACATTGGCGAAGAGTCCCGGCGGGATCGCCATGTAGTAAAAGAAGTTAGCGGGTATCTTGTGCTCGGCGCACACCTTTGCCGCGAGCTCCTTGATATCACCGAAAAGCTGCTTGTCGTCATCAAAATCGCCGCCGGTGTAATAGGTTCTAGCTTCGAACCAACTGAGCAACTCCTCGTCGGCCCCGTTCGGTGTGAATTCGCGAAGATCATCCAAGATCTGCCCGCGGAACTCTTCACTCGTCAGTTCCTGCCGGCCGATGCCGATCACGGCAAAGCTATCCGGAATATGGCCATCTTTTGCAAGGTTGTAGATCGCGGGAAAAAGCTTGCGCTTCGTCAGGTCTCCGGTCGCGCCGAAGATCATCATCACAGACGGCTCGGCTTGCTTCTTGTTTTGATGCATCACAAGTATTTAACCACACCCTCGGCCGTTTTTATTCCTCCGGGACCTCCGTGCCAAGTATATGCGGGTGGTGTGAAGACGAGATGACGCGCCGACATTTGTGCTGTAAGATTTGAGCAATCTATGCATACGCCCGAGCTCTTCAGGGATTTTTTGGTGATCATTCTCGCCTCGCTGCCAGTGGCCTATCTTTGTCTCAGGCTCAAGCTGCCGCTCCTGGTCGGGCTGATGCTTACCGGCATCGCGATCGGCCCATACGGGCTCGGATTCATCCACGAACTGGAGGGCATTGAGATACTCGCCGAGATCGGCGTGATGCTTCTGCTTTTTACCATCGGGCTCGAGTTCTCGATCCGCAAGCTGCGCGAGATGAAGACGCTCGTGCTGATCGGCGGCGGCCTGCAGGTCGGGATCACGATCCTCGTTACATCTCTGATCGCGGCCTCGCTAGGGCGAGAGGTAACACAGGCGATCTTTTTCGGCTTCCTTATCGCCCTTTCGAGCACAGCTATCGTCTTGAAAAGCTATGTTGACCGGCAGGAGGTCGATTCGCCGCACGGGCGAGCTGCGATCGGCATCCTGCTCTTTCAGGACATCTGCATCGTCCTGATGCTACTGCTGATCCCGATCCTCGGCGGCAAGGATGTCGTCTCGCTTACATCGATCCTGCTTGATCTCGGGGCATCGCTTGGTTCGCTGATCGTTATCGTTCTTCTGGCGTGGCTCCTGATCCCGGCCTTTCTAAAGCAGGTGGTCAGAATGCGGAGCACCGAGGTATTTCTCCTTACTATCGTGTTGCTCTGCCTTGGGCTTTCGTGGATCACATTCCAGTTCGGGCTCTCGCTTGCTCTCGGAGCCTTTATCGCGGGCGTCGTTCTGGCTGATACGGATTTCAGCCACCAGGCGACGGCAGAGATATTGCCGTTTCGCGACGTTTTCAACAGCCTCTTTTTTGTCTCGATGGGAATGCTGCTTTCGATAGAAGCGTTCGTGCAGAACATCTGGAGCGTTGCGTTGCTCGTCGGCGGTTTGATGATCGGAAAAGCACTGATCATCTGGGGCATCGTAAAGCTGCTAGGCAATCCGCAGCGGGTCGCTGTAACTGCCGCGGTCGGCCTGGCGCAGATCGGCGAATTCTCGTTCGTGCTCGCAAAAGCCGGACGCGGACACGGCCTGATGCCTGATACGGATTACCAGGTATTTCTTGCCGCTTCGATCATAACGATGATCGCGACGCCGTTCTTGATCACGTACGCACCGGCCATCGGAGCCCTGGTGCAGGGGCTTTTACGGGACGGCCGGTTTCGCGGGCTTGAGAACACTGAGGATGACGAGGCCCACGTTACATCGAGCGGAGGGCTAAGCGACCATGTCATTATCGTTGGCTATGGGCTCAATGGCAGGAACCTCTCGCGTGTACTACGTGCGGTCGGCGTGAACTATACGGTACTCGAACTGAATCCCGAGGTCGTAAAGGAAGCAAAAAGGCAGGGCGAGAAGATAAACTTCGGCGACGCCACTCGCCGCGAGGTACTCAAACACGCCGAGATCGAGCGGGCCTCCGCATTGGTGCTTGCGATGTCAGATCCGCGGTCCGCACGGCTGACCGTAAAGCTCGCCCGCCGGATCAACGCAGAAATACATATCATCGTGCGGACACGATATGTTACGGAGATCACGGAGCTTTACGAACTTGGGGCGAATGAGGTGATCCCAGAAGAGTTTGAGACCAGCATCGAGATCTTTGCCCGCGTGCTGTACCGCTTCGGCTTTTCGAGAAAGATCATCGAAGGGCAGATCGAACAGATCCGCAAGCAAGGATACGAGATGCTTCGCTCGCCGTCGGGGCCAACAACACGAACTGTGGAGCTTGACCTTGAAATGAAATCGGAGAGCACGGAGTCGGTGCAGATCAGAAAGGGTTCACCTGCTATCGGCCGAACGCTCGGAGCGATCGATCTTCGCGGACGTACGGGGGCAACTGTGGTCGCGGTCGTCCACGAGGGCGATACGAAGATCAATCCGGGGGCGAAGTGCGAACTATTCGAGGACGACATCGTTATCCTTCTCGGCAATGGCGAAGAGATCGCGAAGGCCATCGACGTGCTCGATCCGCTCGAGGAGTTTGCAATGGATACGCTCCGCGGTTTCAATCCATAGATAGATTGCAATTCGCATTCGGAAGCGGTGAGGCTGAGGATATGCAAAAAGGGCCTTTCGCGGCGTCATCTAAAGGGAAATTTATGAAATTCGTACTGCTATTCTTATTGCTGGTTCCGGCTGCATATGCGCAGACGCGGACGTTTGAATGGACGGACGAGCTTTGCACGTTCAAGGGAACTTACGATTCGCGCAAATACTCGGAGGCAAAGCTTCGAAACACGGCGAGGCTGCTGACGCCCGGCGACCTAACGTTGAGTTCGGTCGGTGCGACAGTTTGGAATTTTAGCGAGATCGCGGAACTCGACACGGCGAAGCTGGACCGCGATTACAACGCGGTCAAGTCGGAACTTGAGAATCTGGACATCATCGATACGCCCTATTGGCAGGGAGCACGGGCGGCGCGCCTCAAAGAGATCGAGCAGGTCTATCGCTTGGCACGGCTGACGATGCGGGCGTACACAAAGCCGGACGTGCTTCGCGAGTATCCGGCGGCGGCCGCCTGTAAGACAAAATTCGCCGAGCCGATCATTGCGGGCGGCGATAAGCTTTTGGCAGCTTGGCGGGCGGTCAATCTTGATTCGCAGTCAAAGAACTCCGACCCGGCACGCCTCCAACGGCGGTTCGACGAGGAAATGCGTTCGCCGAAGAGGCTTGAGTTCGCGTTGGTCGAGACGATGTCGTTCGGTTGGTGGAACTGTGCCAATGCCGAGATCGAATACGATGAGCGGTCATCGAACGGCGAATATTTCAAGGAATTTCGCAAGCTGTTTACGAGGGTGACCGAAGAATGTGACGAGCCCTAGTCGCCGGTCGAACTTTTGGCGAGGCTGCGCTGCCGATCGAAGTGTTCGACGACCGAGCTCGCAGCCTTTTCTCCTAGAAAGGGCCGAAGTTCTTCGAGCGATGCTTTGGCGATCCGCTCGATGGAGCCGAAGTTTTTCAGGAGCCGCATCTTGCGCTTTTCGCCAATACCGGGAATTGCGGAAAGCTCCGATGTGAAGTCGCGTTTCTCTCGCCGCTTGCGGTGAAATTCGACCGCCGTTTTGTGCGTTTCCTCGCGTATCTGAAGTATCAGCCGGAAAGCCAGCGAGTTGCGGTCAAAGGGTATCGGGCGGTCCTCGCGGCCATGAACCAGCAGATGCGAGATCTCGTTGTGTCGCTTGGGCGGCTTGACCAGCCCGACGAGCATTATCTGTTCGAGGTCGAGTTCCCGCATCGCCGCCGCCGCTGCGGCCAATTGTCCCTTTCCGCCGTCAATGAAAACAAGCTCGGGCAGCCGTCCGCCCTCTTCCATCATCCGCCGGTAACGCCGAAGAACGGCCTCGTGCATCGAGGCGACGTCGTTGCTGCCATCGACCGATTTAATGATGAAGCGGCGATAGAGCGAGCGGGCGGGTTTTGCGTTCTCAAAGACGACGATGCCGGCGACGTTCTCGGCACCGGAGATGTTCGAGATGTCGAATGACTCGATCCGTTCGGGAAAATACGAAAGCTCGAGAACTTCCTGCAGTTCACCGAGGGCCTTTTCAGAATCCGGTTTGAGCACGCGGAAGCGTTGCTCGAATGCGATCTTCGCATTTTTTTCGACGAGCGTGATCAGTTCCTTTTTGCGGCCGCGTTTGGGGTCAAGGATCTTAACGCGGCGGCCGCGGCGCTCGGTAAGAAGCTGTTCGAGCGGTTGGCGGTCCTCAAAATCTTGCGGAACGTGGATCTCAAGCGGGACAAAATCGGTCGAATAATACTGAAGCAAAACGTCGCCAAGAAACTCCGAGGCATCGAAGGTGTCATCCTCGGGCAGGTCTTCCCAGAAAAACTCCCTGCGGCCGACTATTCGGCCTTCACGCATAGTGAAGAGCTGAAGTGCAAGCCGTTGATTCTCGCGATAGAAGCCGAAGATGTCGATGTCCGTGTCGGCCGTGATCGCCATCTTTTGCTGATCGGCGAGTTGAAGAACCGTGCGGTGCAGGTCGCGAAATTTTGCCGCGAGCTCGTATTTATCTTCCTCGGCAAACCGCCACATCCGCTGCTCAAGCTGCTCGGCGAGTTCCTTGTTCTTGCCCTCGAGCAGCAGCTTCACATCACGGGCCGCTTCCTCGTATTCCTTTTGCGTGCAAAGCCCCTTTACGCACGGTCCGAGGCATCGCTTGAGGTGATATTCAAGACAGGGACGCGGCAGGCGGCCATCGATCTCGATATCACAGGTGCGGAGCTGAAACGTCCGGTTAATGAGGTTGAGTGTTTTTCTGGCAAGAGTTACCGGAAGAAACGGCCCGTAGTAACTGCTGCCGTCCTTGACCACGCGACGTGTCAACACGACCTTCGGAAACGGCTCATTTGTCAGCTTCAGATGCGGATACTGCTTGTCATCCTTAAGCATCACGTTGAACCGCGGCTTATGTTTTTTGATCAGGTTCGACTCAAGAACAAGAGCCTCGACCTCGCTATCGACGACAATGAACTCAAAGTCGGCGATCTGCCGGACGAGCTGCTGCGTCTTCCAATCGAGGTTCCGGCTTGCCTGAAAGTAAAAGCGGACGCGGTTGCGGAGGTTCTTTGCCTTGCCGACATAAAGTATCTTTCCGGCCGAATTCTTGTGGATGTAGATCCCGGCGGCCGTGGGCAGGTTTTTCAGTTTCTCGTCGAGCGTCACGCTAAGATCTTACCGCAGACGCCAAAGGGTCGAGAAACGGGAACTATCCGGTGGGCTCGTTTTCGGGGTCGGTCCAACCGCCGCTTCGGGTCATTACGCCCCAACTTGATTCGGTCCGCAGAAGCCATTTGATCGTTCCCTCGAGCCGCCATATCGAGTTCAACTGCCGGTAGCCGAAGTTTTCAACAACAGCGCCTAGGACGAGCATCAGGAGGTCGCGAGTACGCGGATAAGTGCGGAACGTTAACTCTTCGATGAGGATGCCGCCGATCGAGAGCAAGAAGCCGGTGCCGAATGAGAGCATTGTGAATGCAAGCACGGTTTCGGGAGTTGAAAGGCCAATTGCGAGGGTCAAGATGAAAAAGACCAGGCCGATCACCTCGATGATCGGGCTGATGCCCTCAAGAAAAAGAAGAAATGGGAACGCAAGCCACCCAACGCCGCGGCTTCGCGGATGAAAGAGAAGCTTGCGGTTCTCCCAAAGGCAATCGAAAAGGCCGCGTTGCCAGCGGACCCGCTGTTTTCTAAGCACGCCGTAGGTCTCGGGGACCTCCGTCCAGCATACCGGGTCGGCGACGAAATCGATGCGATAGGGGATGTGGTTCAAACGAAAGTGCCGGTGCATTCTCAGAACGAGATCCATATCCTCGCCGAGCGAGGTGTGGCTGTAACCGCCAACGCTGATCACCGCTTCTTTGTTGAAGAGGCCGAACGCTCCGGAGATGAGCGGAAGCGAATCGATGTGATTCCAACCGACTCGGCTTGTCAGGAATGCACGCGAATACTCGAGGACCTGAAACAAGGCGAGCCAGTTTTTCGGCAGCCCGATTCGAGTAAGAGTGCCGCCTAAAACACCGCAGCCATTGAGGATCCGCACGTTGCCGCCAACCCCGACCGTGTCCGGGTTGAGCAGGAACGGCTGGACCATCAGCATCAAGCAGTCGCGATTGAGTATCGTATCGGCATCGAGCGGCATGAAAAGGCCGTAGCGGGCGCCATTGATGCCGGCGTTTGAAGCATCGGCCTTGCACCCGCCGTTTTCCTTGTCAATGACGCGCAGCGACGGGTATTTTCTCGATTGATAGACACCACGGACCGGCTTGTGTTCGATGCGTTGGCGAAATGCCGTCGGGATCTCGACGAGGTCAAACTCCTTCGAGAGCACCTCAAGCGTCCGGTCGGTCGAACCATCGTTGACGACTATTATCTCGTACTCGTGGTAGTCGAGCTGAAGCAGCGCATAAACGGTCGGAATGATGACGACCTCTTCGTTGAATGCGGTAACGACCAGCGAAACCGGCGGCTCAAAACCGCTCTGCGGACGCGGAAGTTTGTAGATTGACTGACGGCCGACAAATCGCGGGAGGACCGCGAGCGCGATAAGCGTCAACAGCAGGTAAGTGCCGTTAAGCAGGATAAAGTACGTCAGGAAGAACCACTCGGTTATCTTGACAAAGTTTGTGGCTTCGGCTTGAAGCATATGAGGGAACGTTCTGCGGCAACCTGCCGGAGCATATCGCGAGCGAAGTTACTAGGCAGCCTATTAACAAGTGGCTCGATTCCATTGTCGGCAAATTCGGGAAGGTCGAGGATAGTTCCGGCGGCACGATAGCGGACCCACCATTCCTGATCATCAAGGGCTTCAACTAAGAGCGGGAGATCGTCGGGCTCGTGAAAGCGACTGAGAGTTGAAATAGCCTGTAGCCGCACTTCCCAGCGGTGGTCACGCATCATCTCGCGAACCCGCGGCCGGAGGGCGGGTTCGAAATCCGGTAGTAACCGCAGACAGGCAATAAGCACTTCCTTTTGGTCTGTTTCGGTGAAGATGCGGGTAATGACATCTGCGCTGTCGAAGATATGGGCAAAGGTAAGGTACGAGATAAGACGCGACATCTGCCTTTCCTCGAGCCCTCGATCATATGCGTCGGATACAAGCCGGCAAAGCGGCTCGGAGAGCATGTCCGAATCGATCCGCTGCAGGATCTCAGCGACGAAAACCGGCGACCAATCCGTACGTTCCTCGATCTTTACAAGTGTCTCCGAAAGTGCCCGTTCGACGTCGATCCTTACCAGGGCCCGCCAAGACCAATAAGAGACGATCGGGTCGCGGTCATCGATCAGCGGAGCGACCGCCTCATAGCCTTCGCGGTCGCCGAGATTTCCGAGTGTGTTGATCGCCAGCAGTTTGCGGTCGATCATTAGGCTGCTTAGCATCGAATGGGCAATGTCCGGTATTCCGATCTGTTTTGCAAAGCGATTAAGGCCGGCAGTTGCCTCACCGTCAAGCGATTCGTGGAGATAGTTCCATGTCTCCAGAACGGCGAACGGATCTTTAAGTTTTGCGAGCTCGGGATAGAGGTCACTTTCGGCGGCCTGTTCGCTGTGTCCTGCCTCTGGTGAAGAGGGGGTATTTTCGGTCGCCTGGAAAAGCAGCGGTTCAAGCGATCCGGTGATCGTTGTTCGTTTCTTAGAAAGCGTTCGAGCCCGTCGCCTGAGAAAGACAAGCAACAGAGTGCATCCGACACCGACCGCTCCGAATGCATATCCGGTCCAAAGAGCTATCTCGGCCGGAACTGGGCTAGAAGCGAAATCGTGTTCCAACGTTAATTCCTCCACGATTGAACAGGTCGCCCTGCTGGTGGAACCAACCGTCAACGGCGATACCGATCCGGTCGTTGAGCCAGAACCGGCCTGAAAGTGAGAGGCTTCGTGTTTGAGTTCTGAGGATGCCGACGGTCGGGCCTAGGTTCTCGTGCTCGCGGCCAAACGAATAGGCACCGCCGATGGTATTTCCGCGTTCGCCAAAGTAGCGGTTGTACTGCAGCCGATGTGACGGAGCCGTCCCGGCGTTGGTCAGGTGCGTGGTGTAAAGCGTGTACGCAAGACGGTTCGCCCCCCAGTATTTTTCGACAAGGCCGTACCCGGTCGTTGCCTTGACCCCGCGATAGGCCGTGTAACGAACGCCGCCGTGAATGACCGTTCCACCGCCGATGTCCTTTTCGATTTCGCCCATAAAGGAGTATTTCCCGACGAACTGATAAGTTGACGAGTACATTCCCTCGGCGGTAAAGGCCCATTTATTCGGAAGACGTTGGTAAATGCCGCCAATGATCTCGGAATCGCGGACGCCGGTCCGGTCGCTCATCCGATAGGTGCCCCAGATGATCTGTCGGCGGCCCTTTCGGCGTTCGAAGGTAAAGGTGGCCGTACGCCATTCGCCTTTGCCTCTTGAGAGCTTTTCCTGAGTAAAACCGATCGCAGCCTCATAGCTGACGGGCTGTGGATCGCTCTCCTCAACCGGCGCAGAGGGTTGTTCCGTGTCCGGCGCTTCATCTTGCGCGGACACTGGAAATGTGATGATCAAAGCGAAAAGGATCAGGAGGAGCGGTTTCATGTTACTACCGTTTGATCAGGAAAGGAGTCGGTTCATCCGCATCATTAGCTCGTTCGGGCGGAACGGTTTCGTTACATAGTCGTTTGCACCCGCCTCGAATGCTTTTACAATAGTGGATTCGCTCGATTTTGAGGTGACCATTATTACCGGGACCTTTTTCCAGGCCTTTCGCGAGCGGATGTTGGTGAGGACCTCGAAGCCATCGGCAAACGGCATCATTATGTCGAGAAAGACCATTTTCGGAAGGGCTTCATCGGCTGTGATGCGGTCGATCGCGATGCGGCCATTGGGGAGGATCTCGACCTCGTAGCCGCGTTGAGTAAGCCAATGGTTGAGCAGTCGAGCAATTGTCGGATCGTCCTCAACTACAAGAATTAGGTTCCTTCCCTTTTTGGATGCGTGTTTTGCGGGCATACAAGGTCAGACCGGGAGCGCACTGGACCAAAAGTGCAATCCGGAAAAATCGAGCAGGGAGTTGTGTGGGGATGTGAGAAGGATGCCCGAAGGCAACTTTAATTCTGGCACATTCGGGTAAAAAAAGTAAACAGGAAAGTTTTGTCTGCCATTTCAACAGTAAGGACCACCGATCCGACCGAGGCTGCCGGTTTCATCATCCGCGGCGGTGTTGTCGCGTTCCCGACCGAGACGGTCTATGGGCTCGGTGCGGCGATATTTGACGAAACGGCGGTTCGAAAGATCTTTGAGGCCAAGGGGCGGCCGGGTGATAATCCGTTGATCGCGCACATTGGTGACGTCGGGCAGGTCGAGCTTTTGGCTTTGGAGTTGAGCTCCGATGCCGAGAGATTGATCGAGCACTTTTTCCCGGGTCCGCTAACGATCGTTGTGAAAAAAACCGATGCCGTACCGGCGATCGCGACGGCCGGGCTCGATACGATCGGCATCCGGATGCCGAATAGCGAGCTTGCCCTAGCTTTTTTAAGAGAGTGCGGGAAGCCTATTGTTGCTCCTTCAGCAAATGTCTCGGGCAGGCCGAGCCCGACTACATGGCAGGCGGTGCTCGAAGATCTCGACGGCAAGATCGACTGCATCCTGCAGGGCGAGCCGACCGACATCGGGCTTGAATCAACGGTCGTCAATTGCACGGTCGAGCCGCCTTTACTCCTTCGTCGCGGCGCCGTTTCGATCGACGAACTGAGAGCCGTTGTTCCTCTGATACGCGAACTCGCATCGGGCGAAGCCGGTGCGGAAAAAAGTCCGGGATTGAGGCACAAGCATTATTCGCCGCGGGCGAAGGTTGCGATCGGAAGGGAACTACCAGCGGGATTTGCCGGCCGTGCGGCGTTCATCGGGCTGCATACATCGGAAGAAATATTCGCGGAAACCCGAGTCGCGAACTCGGCTGAAGAATATGCAGCAGCATTGTTCGAGTTCTTTCGCGAATGCGACCGCGGCGGCATCGAACTTATCGTTTGCGAGCCTGTGCCCGAAACGGGGATCGGTGCCGCATTGATGGACCGCATTCGCCGTGCGGCGGAGGGTTAGGCTAACGCGGCCTGGCAACGGCAAGTGCGTATTCGCCGGCGGTCTCGATCACCTCGCAAACGGCCTCCGGGTCTTTGTTCAGGTGCTGGATGTGCTCCTGCCTGAGGATCAAGAGCACTGGCTCTCCGCCGTTCTCGCGGAGCAGCGGCGGGATATCCGCCGGCCCGTTGAGCTTCCGTTGGCGGCCTTCCTCGGTACGGAAAAGCCTTCCGCTAAAGTAAAACTCGGCGTTGTGGTTTATGGTCAGAAAGCCGGCGACCGGCGTCCCGGCGAATCCGCGGGTCTCAGCCGCCGCGGCGAGTTTTTTGACCGAGTCGTTGTCAGCAAAACTCGGTAACGCGAACTGCAGGATCGCGAGAACGATAACAAGCATCGCGACCGCGGTTATCTTGATGCCAGCCTCGCGTCCCTGAGAGCGTAGGGCGAATCGCTTTGCCGCGATGCCAGCCAGAATGATCGCCGCCGGAACTGAGGGCAAAATATAGCCCGGGAGCTTCGACCCGGAAAACGAAAAGAAAACTAGCGGGACCGTCATCCACGCGAACGCGAAGGTCATCAGAGGCCGTAGCGATCGCTTTTCCGCATCCGTATCATCATCGGTTCGGCTTAAGGTGATGCCCGAAATGATCTCCTTCAACGCCCTCCAAACGCCGACAGCAAAGAAAGGAAGCCACGGCAGGGTCATCAGCGGCAGCACCCAAAAGAAAAAGTGAAACGGCTGCGGGTGCTGGTATTTGTTAGAGGTGTAGCGCTGAAAATGATGCTGGATGAAGAACTCGTCGATGAACTCCCAACCGTGGCGGAGATACATCGGCAGATACCAGAGCGACGCGGCGGCGACCGCAACGGGAACGCCCCAGAAAACGCTCAGGAAAACACGCTTCGCCGGAAGGCTTCGGCTCAAAACATGATAGAAACCGACGATCGCGAATGGGAATACAAATCCGACGAGCCCCTTGGCGATGACGGCGATTCCCATGAAGAGGTAGAAAGCGAGAAGCCCGGTGTACGCCCGGCGCGAATTTTCCTCAGAGCGGTCGGCGATTAAATATCCGACAAGCGACGCGGTCAGCGGAAATGTCAGGATGATGTCAAAGCTCGCACCGCGGGCGAAAACGAGAATACCGAGTGTGGAAACGGCAAGCATCGCCAACCATTGGCCGAGATCTATCTTTGAACTCGCGCTGTCGCTTTCCCGGACCGTTCGGCCGACCAAGAAGAGACAAACGGCCACACCGAGGCCGAACAGAGCGGAGCCGAAGCGGGCAGCAAATTCATTTACGCCAAAAAGGTTGTAGGACGCGATCTGCAGCCAATAGAGAAGGGCCGGCTTCTCGAACCAATGAAACCCGCCGAGCGTTGGGGTTACCCAGTCGCTTCGCATGAACATCTCTCGGGCGACCTGCGAATACCGCGGCTCGTCCGGCCCTAGAAGCGGGACAGTGAGCCCGAAAAAAAAGACGACCACGGCGAGCAAAAAGAAGCCTGCACGAAAGACCGGCGAACGTGAAAAGCGAACGAGCGATTCCATCTTTGTCATTTACGGCCGATTGGCTGAAAATAAAAGTATCACCGAATAGCGAGCGGCATTCAAACAATGGCAACTGCAAAAAAGCTTAGAGCGGCGGCGATCGGCGTGGGTTCGCTTGGCCGGCACCATGCACGCAACTATGCCGAACTCGGCCGCGAGGGGCGGGTCGAATACATCGGCGCGTGCGATATTGACGCCGCAACCGCAGAAAAGATGGCGGCCGAACACGGCGGAACGGCCTTCACCGATTGGCGTGAATTGCTGGGAAAGGTCGATGTTGTTTCTGTCGCTACGCCGACCGAGACGCACTGCGAGATCGCCTGCGCATTTCTGGAAACCGGCGTTCATGTTCTGGTAGAAAAGCCGATCGCTACGTCGCTCGCCGAGGCGGACCGGATGATCGCGGCGGCCGAGGGCTCCGGGGCAAAGCTGATGGTCGGGCAGCTCGAGCGGTTCAATCCGGCGATGGTCGCGCTCAGGCCGCACGTTACAAATCCGCTCTATTTTGAGATACATCGCGTCTCGCCATTTCCCAATAGATCACTCGACGTGGACGTTGTGCTTGATGTCATGATCCACGACCTTGATGCGGTGCAGTGGTTGGTCGGCGAGGACGTGAAGGTTAGCGAGATCCGGGCCGTCGGAATTCCTGTGATCTCTGACAAGGTCGATGCAGCAAATGCCCGGATCGAGTTCGAGAACGGTGCGGTGGCAAACATCACTGCCTCGCGAATCGGCACCGAAAAGATCCGCAAAACGCGCTTCTATCAGACGAACGCCTACGTCGTGCTCGACTACGCGACCAAGTTCGCTTCGCTTACGTCGCTCAACCCGGAGGCCTCGCACCCGCTGCTTGGTATCTCGATCAACCGGCTTGAGATCAATGATGTGGAGCCGCTGAGAGCCGAAATAATTGCCTTTCTTGATTCAATAGAGAACGATACACCAACGCCTGTAACCGGCGAGGACGGGCGGCGTGCGTTGGCTCTTGCCGTCGGGGTGCTCGAAAAGATCGAGGCGCATGTGGGACGACTGGAGCGGCAAGCATCCCTGCTTGCCTGAGTGCAAAGCACGAAATGATCTTCGACAATAATTTCAAGCCGAGGAAACGTAAGTACGATTTTGGGTGGCACTCTCGCCAAAGGTTGCCTCATCTTGACGCGGAAGAGTGGACTCAGTTTGTGACCTTTCGGCTTTACGACTCTATGCCTCAGGCATTGCTCGACAAATGGCGGACGGAGTGTGCGAGCGACGCCCAGTTCAGGAAACGGATCGAAAGGTATCTGGACGCCGGAATGGGTGAGTGCTTTCTGGCCGATCCCTCAGTGGCCAAGATAGTCGAGGACGCCTTAAAATTTCACGCGGGAACAAAGTATTTGCTTCACTCTTGGGTTCTGATGCCGAATCACGGGCATGTAATGTTAACGCCTCTGGCCAAAATGCACCTGCCGGACATAATGCATTCGATAAAATCCTATTCGGCCCAAATGGCGAATCGGCTCCTAGGTAGGTCGGGACAGTTTTGGCAGCACGAATCGTTCGACAGATACATCCGTGATCGACGACATTTTAATGCCGTTGTTCGGTATATCGAAATGAATCCGGTGAAAGCGGGGTTATGCGATAAACCGGAAGAATGGAGATTCGGGAGTGCCTATGAAAAGTCACTCCCGATACGATAGGTCGAACGCTGCCGCGTTCGGGCAAGCAAGGATGCTTGCCGCTCCAGTCTTAGGCAGAAGCTTCGCTGGCTTGGCCACGCATCGAGTTGAGCCAATCCTGCATTTTCTTTACGCGTTCGGCACCGCCATCGGAACCCATGATGACACTTTCGAGATGTTTGAAAGCATCCGGTGCGTCCCACATCTCGCGGAGTTGAGGCAGAAGCGGTTCGATCTTCGCAAAAACGAGAAGGTGTTCGCCGTTCGTGTCGTTGAACATTTCGCGGTCGATCGCACCGTGTGTAACAAGTGCGGCGGCCATGTCCCAGTAGGAGGTGACCATGCGAAGATAGGCGCCGACCTCGGGGTCCATCATCGTCGCCGAATAGTGTTCGGCACTTTCGGGATGAAATGTGAACATCCAGTCGCGTGCCTTACGCATAACGGGCTCGCGACGCAGGTCATAGAGTTTAAGTATTAGTTCGGCCGATTCAGATTTGCTCATAAGATTCGTACTCCTTATTTTTTGGTTGGGGTAGGAAGTGTAAATCGGGCTGAGTGAAGTGTCAATTCTTATCGCTCCAAGTTAGGATAAATGTAAGATGAACGAGCGAATTTCGGCGTTTCTGGCAGAGCGGATCGCGGCGAACGATTTTCCGTCGGCCGTCTATCTGGTCGCGGAAAAGGGCGAGATCGTTTTTCATGATGCGCTCGGAAATGCGGTCGTCGAACCGGAAGTTATTCCCGCGAGGCTCGATACGATCTATGACCTCGCGAGCTTGACGAAGCCGTTGGTGACAGGGCTTCTCGCTGCACGGTACATCGAGAACGGAATCGTGGATCTAGAAGACGATGTCGCAAGGTTCGTACGGAATGACAAGTTGCCGCATGACCTATCGGTGAGTCTTCGAGAACTTGCCACTCACACTTCGGGTTTTCAAGCTTGGAAGCCATTCTATTTAGTTCGCAGTGCCCCTCAGTTCGATCCAGATGATTACGGTTGCGCAAGTCGGAACAATGACGAAATAAGGGAGTTCGTGCAAGTCGAGATCTTCCGAAGTCAGACAGAAAGAAGGGATCTGGTCGTGTACAGTGATTTGAATTTTCTGTTACTGGGCTTTTTGATCGAGATTTTGAGTGGTTCGCCTCTTAATGCGATGGAACTGGAAACTTGCGAACGCTTGGGGCTTAAGCGCACTTATTGCGGTGGAACGGGGACTCGACTTCACGAGACGGCAGCAAGTGAACTCGGTAACGAATACGAAAGACAAACTTGCATCGAGAAAGGCTATCTGCCCAGCCAAGAGCAACGGGCTGACCGTGAGGGAGGGCTTGATATCAACGGTGACAGTTACGCCCTTGCTAACGCGCGGGCCTCTGCAAACCTCCGAACGCGTCAGATCTGGGGTGAGGTTCATGACGGGAATGCCTATTTTATGGGCGGGGTTGCGGGGCATGCGGGGCTTTTTTCGACGGCAGAGGAAGTCTTTAAGATCGCCTTGCAGTTCTTGCCCGATCACACAAAGCTATTAAAGCCGGAAACGTGCGAACTTTTCCGCACTAATTTCACGCCGGGGTTGAATGAGGACCGTTCGTTCGCCTTTCAACTTGCCTCGACCAAAG
>JAHBSG010000037.1 GCA_019639235.1 Acidobacteriota bacterium
CGATCTCATACGCCGATGCCGGCGTTTCAATAGACAACGCGAACCGGGCCGTGGCGAAGATCCGCGAATATGCCCGGAGCACCTTTAATGAACGGACGCTGACCGAGATCGGCAGCTTCGGCGGGATGTTCTCGGCGGCCTTTCCGGGAATGGCCGAGCCGATCCTCGTCGCTTCGGCGGACGGCGTCGGGACGAAGTTGAAGCTCGCTTTTGAGACCGGCATTCACAACACGGTCGGAGCGGATCTGGTCAACCACTGCGTGAACGATATTTTGGTCCAGGGAGCTCGGCCGCTTTTCTTTCTTGATTACTTCGCGACCGGAAAGCTCGAACCTGACGTAACGGCCTCGGTCGTTGAAGGCATGGCCCGGGCCTGCCGCGAGAACGGCTGCGTCCTACTCGGCGGCGAAACGGCGGAGATGCCGGACTTCTATCCGCCCGGCGAATACGACCTCGCGGGTTTCATCGTCGGCGTGGTCGATAAGGCAAAAGTGATCGACGGCAAGTCGATCGAGCCCGGCGACGTAGTTCTCGGCATTCCCTCGAACGGCCTGCAAACGAACGGCTACTCGCTCGCCCGCAAACTCTTTTTCGAGGTCGGCGGCTACAAGGCCGATAAGTTCATCGAGGAACTCGGCACGACCGCCGGCGAGGCACTGCTCGCGACCCACCAGAGCTTTCTGCCGCAACTTGGCCCGCTTCTCGATGGCGGCCTGATCAAGGGCCTCGCGCACATTACCGGCGGCGGTTTTCTGGATAACATTCCCCGCATCCTGCCCGAAGGCGTCGGAGTGGAGATCAACCGCGGCTCATGGCCCGAGCTTCCCATATTTGGCATGATGCAACGCCTCGGGAACGTCGCCGACCGCGAAATGTTCCGCACCTTCAACATGGGCATCGGGATGGTCGTTGTTTGTTCGGAAAGCGATTCGCTTGAGATGTTGGACAGACTTAGCGGGGCTTTTGTCATCGGAAAGGTGGTTTCGGGTAAGGGCGAGGTTAAGATCATTTAGAAGTATGAGAATCAGGATCGGCCTTAGGAAGGGTTTTATAGCTGTTGTTCTGCTTGGTTCTTTGTCCGCCTTCGCATTGGGGCAGACGACGGCTTCGGAGCATTTAAGGCGAGGAAATGAGCACTATAAGAACAAGAACTACGCCCAGGCGATAGCGAGTTTTTCTGAGGCGATAAGGCTTTCGCCGCGGTCACCGGAGCCGTGGTTCAACCGCGGGCAGGCGAGGTATTATTCCGGCGATGTCCGCACCTCGATCGGCGACTTTCAGCAGGCGACGACGCTCAACCCGAACTACGTTGATGCCTGGTTCCAACTCGGGCTTGCCCGAAACAAGACCGGCGACCAAGCCGGTGCGATCGCGGCTTACACCCGCGGGTTGAGCATTGCCTCGGGCGACTCGCAGCTTTACTACAACCGCGGAATCGCCTATGCAGACAGCGGCCGCGACGACCTCGCCCTTGCCGACTACAACCGTGCACTGCAGATCAACACCAATTACACCAAGGCATTTGTTAACCGCGGTGCCGTCCACTATCGGGCGAAAAGGTATGATGCCGCCCTTGCCGACCTCAACCGCGCCATCGAGCTCGACCCCGGCTACGCTGAGGCCTGGAACAACCGAGGCGTGCTCTATAACACGACGAACCGCTCTCAGCTTGCACTCCCGGACCTTGATCAAGCCATCAAGCTCGACCCGACGCTCAAGAAGCCGCACCTTGACAAGGCAATTGCATACAACAAACTCGGGAGAAACACCGACGCTATCGAGAGCCTCAACAATGCGATAAAGCTCGACCCGAAGTACGTGAATGCATACATTTTCCGGTCTGCCGTCTATTTCGACACTAAAAAGTTCGACCTCTCAAAGGCAGACGCGGAACAGGTGCTTCGGCTCGACCCGAAGAACAAGTTCGCCGCCAACCTTCTGACACGGATCGCCGCCCAGCCGAAGTAATGTCGTCGGCCCCTCAGATAATTAGTAATGATAGCGGGCCTGCAAAAACTCGACCCGGTCATCGCGCACCCGATAAACCACTCGATGCTCTTTCGTAATTCTGCGGGACCACGTTCCGGAGGCTTCGTGTTTTAGCGGCTCGGGTTTGCCGATCCCTGAGAAGGGGTCGCGAACGATCGCCTCCATCAGGTCGAGCACCTTTAGGAGCAATTTTCGGTCGTTCTCGGCCCAATAGCGAAGGTCTTCGCGAAAGGCGTCACTTACTACGACGGTTCGTTTTTCGGACGGGCTTTTCTGCATCGAATTCCTTCCGTAGCTGTTCGACCGTTGTCACCTCTCCGCCGCCCGCATCCGTTTGTCGTATTGCGTTCAATAATCTTTCAGCGTTCTTCGGTGAGCGGAAGAGATACTCTGTTTCCATGAGGCTCGAAAGTTCGTCGGCGTCGATCATCGCCACGGACGAACGCCCACGACGTTTTATCACGACGACCTCCGAATCATTGGTGACCTGATCAAGGATCGATGCTAAATTGTTCCTTGCTTCGCTGTAGGTGACCTCTATCGACATGTACAATATTATTGTACAGGTTGATGCGTGAGTCAATGAATTTCTCTGTGTTCTCTGTGGTACGACCTAAACGATGAAGATAGGAATACTCATTTCAGGCCGCGGGTCGAATATGGTGGCGTTGGTTGATGCCGTCGCGAGCGGCGAGATACCGGGGTCGGAGGTCGCGGTTGTTATCAGCGACAAGGCGGATGCGGCGGGTCTGGCAAAGGCGGCGGAACGTGGTGTCGAGACTTTGGTCATTGAAAGAAACGGCCGAAAGCGCGAGGAGCACGACTCAGAGATAGTCGCGGCTTTGAAAGATCGCGGCGTCGAACTCGTCTGCTTGGCGGGCTATATGCGTCTGCTTTCGCCGCTTTTTGTCCAGGCATTTCCGGATCGCATTATCAACATCCACCCGAGCCTTCTGCCCGCATATCCCGGCCTTAACGTCCACGAACGCGTCATCGCCGCCGGCGAAAATCGCTCCGGCTGCACGGTCCATTACGTCAATGAGGACCTCGACGCCGGCCCGGTCATCCTTCAACGCGAAGTCCCGGTCCTCGCGGGCGATACTCCCGAGACCCTCGCCGCCCGCATCCTCGAGCAAGAACACAGCGCGTACGTCGACGCCGTTCGCGAAGTAGTCGCCGCAAAAGCAACAGCGAAGGGCTAGAAGCTTCGCCCCCTGCAAGCGCATCGGCTATAAAGAAAGTTTAGCCGCAGAGGACACAGAGTTTTTTTCAAATTTAATACGTTTCAGTCTTTTCCGAGGAATGCAGATCGGCAACAAAATCATCTCCTTGATCTCTGTGCCCTCTGTGGCTAACCGATCTTTAAAATCAAGAGTGCGGCCTTATTGGTCGGCCGCACTCGGAAGGTATCCTTTGGTAGGTGATAATGACAGGTTTAACGTGTTGCCCTAGATATTCTCAGGCCGCACCGTGGGAGGGTAATAGAAGGGACCCGAGGTCTTAAAACTCTCGGTGTCAAACTTTCTCCTTGCGCCGCACTCAAGGCACGAGCGATAGGAGACGTTCCTTTCCGAAAAGGGCCGGCTCAAACGTTTGTGCCAGCATCCGAAAAGCTTTCCTATGATGCCGATCTTCTTCCCCGGGGTTGCACCGTCGGCCGAGGCCGCCGGGCTATAATTCACCGTGTTTTCGATAACGTTTTGCATAATTCCCTTTCCTTGCTTTCCTCACCCGTTTACTAACGCGTGATTTCCGCCGTAATTAGAACGACCAACGGGGAAAGTTTTTGCACTAAATAAGATGTTTCCCGCCCCGCAATGGTTTTCCCTATTTCAGTAGACGCAAAAGAGCGCCGAATCTTTCTCTTCGGTCGTATATTCGGTAAACTCCTGTTAAACGATTCAGGAGAAACCGATGCCCTCACGCCTTATAAACACTTTTCTTATCGCGTTTATTTCCATTTTCCTCGCTGCACCGGCATTTGCCTGGGACGACGTTGGCCATAAGATAACGGGCTATATCGCCTGGCAGCGGATGTCGCCGAAGGCCCGCGAGAATGTGATCAAGGTGCTCCGCT
This sequence comes from Acidobacteriota bacterium, assembly GCA_019639235.1. Taxonomy (GTDB): domain Bacteria; phylum Acidobacteriota; class Blastocatellia; order Pyrinomonadales; family Pyrinomonadaceae; genus OLB17. Next base: position 4,067 of record JAHBSG010000037.1, read on the forward strand.
CGGCACCGGAGGACTCGCACCTTTCGGTTTACTACCAGTCCTACGGAGTTCGGTCCGAGGCGGACAAGCAGCTCGAATATTTCATGCTCGTGCCGACCTGGGCAGATATAGTCCGCGACCGTGCGTTTCCTGTCCGCTATGAGAAATATCACAAGGGCGATTGGCACTATACGTCGGTCTTTTGGCGTGAGGTCGGCGGCCGGACCGAGTTGATCGCGGGTAAAAAGCCGGACGGCCAGGCGATCGAAAAACTTGCTGAATTTGAAAAGGCACTTCGCGACCCGGCCGTAAGCGACAGAGACAAAGCGATCGCACTCGCATGGTTTCTTCACATCGGCGGTGACATCCACCAACCGCTTCACACTTCAAGCCGTGTGACCGACCTTGAGGCCGAAGGCGACCGCGGCGGCAACACTTTTCTGATCTCGCCGCAGGGAACCCCGCGGGCCGACCAGCAAAATCTGCATTGGTTCTGGGATTCGATCGTCCCGCGAAACATTCCCTTCGACTTTGGTTTCTGTGAAGGCTGCTACGTAAAGCACATTGCCGAGGCGTTCACCTCGCGTTACAGCTTTGAGGCGGAAAAGGACGGACTCGCACTTTCGAACTACGTCCAGTGGAAAGACGAAAGCCTGAAGTTGGCCCAAACGGACGTCTTCCGCTCGGACCTGAAGCGCTTTGAGACCCCAAGCGACGCTTACCGCCGCAACGCCCTTCGAGTCTCAGAATACAGGTTGACTCTCGCCGGTTACCGCATGGGCGAAACGCTGAACGATATTTTTGGAAAGTAAATGACTCCCGGAGAAACGCTTGAACATTTTGAAGGCCGCCGTGATGCGATCATCGGCCAGATCCGCGAGATCGTCGAGATAGAGTCGCCTTCGCACAATGCCGAAAGGAGCCGCGAGGTCGTCGATTGGATCGAGAATGCGGCCAGGGCGACCGGGCTTGAGCTTGCCATCGAGCGGTACCCGACCGAGGCGGACGGCGACCATCTGATCATCCGAGCGTTTCCCGGCAATGGGAAGCCGGTGCTCCTGCTCGGCCATACGGACACGGTCCATCCGGTCGGAACTAAAGCGAAAAACCCGACCCGCATCGAGGGCGACCGCCTTTACGGCTCCGGCACTTTCGATATGAAAGCGAACATCGTCCTGATGCTCGAAGCGCTTCGATATTTCAAAACGAGCAGGACGCAGCCCTCGCGGCCGATCAACATATTGCTCTCCTGCGACGAAGAGGTCGGTAGCTACACGGGCCGCGAATACGTTGATCGCGAGGCCGCCGAGGCAGAATGCTGCCTAGTATTTGAGCCCTCGGCCGCGGGCAGCGTCAAGACCGGCCGCAAAGGCACGGGGATGTATGTCGTAAGGGCCCACGGCGTTCCGGCCCACGCGGGCCTCGACCCCGAAAAGGGCGCAAGCGCGATACTAGAGCTCTCGCGGCAGATCGAGCGGCTCCACGCGATGAATCTACCGGACGCCGGCACGACCGTTAACGTCTGCACGGCGAGCGGTGGGACGACGACGAACGTTATCCCCGAGCACGCCGAGTGCACAGTCGATGTCCGCTTCAGCTCGATGGCCGAGGCCGAGCGGATCGACGCCGCGATAAAGGCACTCACACCGGTCGATGAACGCGTCTCGCTCGAGGTTACAGGCGGCATCAACCGCCCGCCGATGGAACGGACCGATGCTGTGGTCGCGCTTTTTGAGAAAGCCCGCGAGACGGCCGCCTCGTTCGGCTACGAGCTTGGCGAAACGCAGGTCGGCGGAGCTTCGGACGGAAACTTCGTCGCCGCCCTCGGCATCCCCGTCCTCGACGGCCTCGGTATCGCCGGCGACGGCGCACACACGCTCCACGAACATGTTTTGGTAAGCGATATCGCAAAGCGCGCAACGTTGGTCACTCGGTTGTTGTCGGAGTAGATAATGAAAGTGATGTGGTGTTGGCGGTGCAAGAGGGAAGTTCCAATGCTGGACGAAGACGAATTCGCTGTCATATATCCGATGTATTCAGAGTGTATGCGAAGCGTAAAAGAATATCGCGAGCGGGTCGGAACCTCGTTGAGCGATACTCCGATCCACGATTTGTTCAAGCCGCTTCGCGATGAGTATGCGCGGGTGACAGGTATGGCAGATTGTCACCAGAATGCGATAATGCACCACCGAATCTCGCTTTATGGTTCCGCCATGCGAGGCTTGTGGCAAACCACTTCGTACACCACAGGCTGCGTTCTGTGCAGCATGCGGAAAAGTTCCGGAGGCGCATCCTGTCCGGTGATGGGCGCGGTCTTCAAAACCGTCAGCGGGTGCGCGAGAGCGTGCCTGGGTGGGTTCGACTCCCACACGCCTCCGCCAAATCGATTTTGGATCTAAGATTTGGGATTTCGGATTTTCTGAAAGCGAAATGACTCAAGCAGAGATGAAGAGAAGGACAAAGCAATTCGCCCTCCGGGTGATGAATCTTGTCGAGGGTCTTCCGGAAACAAATGCCGGGCGAGTGATCGGCAGGCAACTTCTGCGAAGTGCGACATCCGTCGGTGCAAACTATCGGGCAGCCTGCCGGGCAAAGTCGACCGCCGACTTCATCGCAAAGCTCGCTATCGTTGAAGAAGAAGCAGACGAGTCAATGTACTGGATGGAGTTGCTTATAGAATCAGGGCAAGTAAAGGAGAATTTGTTGACCGACCTGCTCGATGAATGTATCCAAATAGTGTCGATCGTTGTGTCATCTATAAAGACCTCAAAACAACGACGAGATCCGAAATCCCAATTCACCAATCCCAAATCCGTATGAAGTTGTGGATCGCTCTTAATATGACGCCGGGGGTTGGGCCGCGGGCGGCGACGAAGCTGCTAGAGCGGTTCGGTTCGCCGGAGGGCGTTTTTGCGGCCCGGCGGCGTGAGCTCGAGGAGCTTCGGCTTCGCCCTGAAACGATTGAGAGCATAATGAAGCGGGAGTTTGAGCCGAAGGCCGGCGAAGAGCTTGACCGCGTAAGATCGCTCGGCGGCGACATCCTCGTGCTTGATGACGGCAGCTATCCGGCCTTGCTTCGCGAGATCGCCGATCCGCCAATAACGCTCTATGTTCGCGGCGAGTGGCAGGCCTGTTTCGATCAGCCTTGCGTCGCCGTCGTAGGTTCGCGAAACTGCTCGACCTACGGCCGCAATGCTTCCGAAATGCTTTCCCGCGACCTCGCCGGCCAGGGCTTCACGGTCGTCTCCGGGTTCGCACGCGGGATCGACACTTCGGCACATCGCGGTGCGATATCGGCAGGCGGGCGGACCGTCGCCGTTATCGGCACAGGGCTTGACGACCCGTATCCGAAAGAGAATCAAAAGCTTGCGGATGAGATCATTGCCGCGGGCGGCGCTATCGTCTCGCAGTTTCCGCTCGGCACGCCGCCGCTCAAAGAGAATTTCCCGTATCGCAACCGGATCATCAGCGGCCTCAGCCTCGCCGTTGTTCTGGTCGAGGCTTCGGAGCGGAGCGGTTCGCTGATCACTGCCCGGCTGGCGACCGAGCAGGGCCGCGAGGTGATGGCCGTTCCGGGCAACATAACGTCGCGAACCTCGATCGGCACCAATTACCTCATCAAGGCCGGTGCAAAACTCGTCCAGCAATGGCAGGACGTCGTCGCCGAACTGCCGAACGAGATAACCGCGACCATTCTTCCGCCAAAGATGGAACGCGACGAGAACGGTTCCGAGGCTGCGCAACCCGAGCTCGAACCGGCAGGGCTTTCGCCGGCCGAGAAAAAGGTCTGGCAGAAATTATTGCCCGATGAGCCGATGCACATCGACGTTCTGCTCGAGGCGACCGGGCTCTCGTTCGGCGATCTCAATAGTGCACTCGTCGGGCTCGATATCCGCGACCTCATCCGCGTTCTCCCGGGCAAGCATTACGCACGAAAGATCTGATCGCCACCATGGAAAAATCGGATTTGATCCAGATCACGCGAAAGCCCTCGATCCCTGAGGTTGAGTTCTACACGGCGATCAACCGGATGTACGAGCTCGTGTGGGAGCGGCTTCTTCCGCCGCAGATCGAGACCTCTCGGCTACGGTCGCGGCTTGAGCGCTCGGTGGTCACTCCGGCCGATGCCGAGATACCGGATTGCGTTACATGCGGCGTCTGCTGCGCTTCGCTGCTCTGCGTCGGGGTTCGGCCCGGCGAGGAGCCGGCTCGCGAGCTGACGTGGAGTGTTACGAAGAGCGATGAGGAAGGCGAATGGGAGGTGGATCTCTACCTTCGCCGCGATGAAGAAACGCTTGCCTGTGCCCAGCTTGAGGGCAACTTGGGCGAGCACGCCACCTGCCGAATTTATGAACGCCGACCGAAGATGTGCCGCGAGTTTGACGCCGGGAGCGACCGCTGCCACGCTCTTCGCCGGGCTTACGGCATCGAGCCGTTCCTCTCGCTCGTTGAAATGATGGAAGCTAACGAGCGTCTTGATGAGCGCGACGCTCTGCCTTCGGACCCGAATTTGATCACCCGGGTTTCCATCGATCGTGCCGAGCGTCGGGGCGAACTTCAGATCAACGTTGTGCTTCGGAGCGGCGAAGAGCGAGTGCTTCACTCCTTCGATCCGGCCAAAGAAACGTGGCGGCAGTTTCAGTTCGAAGGCATCTCGCTCGCCTCGGCCGAGGCGATGATCGTCGAGCAAAGAGAAATTTCTTGGCAGCCCGAAAGCTAACAAACGAATCCGACAAAGTAAGATTTGCCGAAACGTGTGCTATGGCGTATCGTCATAGGACGCATTGACAGATTTCGCCGTAAGGTGTTAGAAGTCAAAATGTCAGAGCGTCTCCGGGCGGAGATCGCATCTGACTATTTTTTTCCGATGTCAAAGAACCTTGTAATAGTAGAATCGCCGGCAAAGGCCAAGACGATCAATAAATATCTCGGGCAGGACTATACCGTTCTAGCCTCGATCGGCCACATCAAGGACCTACCCGCAAAGGAACTCGGGGTTGATGTCGAGAATAATTTCGAGCCGACCTACGAGGTCATTCCGGACACAAAGAAACGCAATAATAAGAAGATAGTCTCTGACCTGAAAAAGGCGGCTAAGGCCAGCGAAGCGATATTTCTCGCCGCCGACCCCGACCGCGAAGGCGAGGCGATCTGTCAGCATCTTGCCGAAGAGATCGTTCCGAAGAAAGGCGATAAGCCCGTCTTTCGGGTGATGTTCAATGAGATCACGCGGAATGCGATAAAGGACGCATTTATCGAGCCGAAGCAGATCGACCGAAACCTTGTCAACGCGCAGCAGGCCCGCCGAGTGCTCGACCGGCTTGTCGGCTACAAGGTCTCGCCGATCCTTTGGAAATCGATCGGCGGCAAGCTTTCCGCCGGCCGCGTGCAAACGGTCGCCGTCCGGCTCGTCGTCGAACGGGAACGCGAGATAGAGGCTTTCGTCAAAACGGAATACTGGTCGATCGTCGCCGATCTTGCCGCCGCACTTCCGCCAAATTTTGAGGCGAAGCTCGCCCGCATCGACGACAAGACGGTCAAGACGGGCAAGTTCGATGAGGATCTCAAGGCGAACGAAACGCACGTCAAAACAACAGACGAAGCATCGGCGATAGTTGCCGAAGCCGAGAAGGAATCGTTCATCGTCGAATCCGTCACCCGCAAGGAACGCAAGCGGAACCCGACGCCGCCTTTCATCACCTCAAAGCTTCAGCAGGAAGCCGCCCGTAAGCTCGGCTTTTCGGTCAAGCGCACGATGACGACCGCCCAGAAACTCTATGAAGGCATCGACCTCGGCACCGAAGGGCTCACCGGCCTGATCACCTATATGCGAACGGACTCGGTCCGTGTTTCCGATGCCGCTATCGAAAATGCCCGCGGCTACATCGGGAAGCAATATGGCGAAAGTTATCTTCCCGGCAAAGCGAACACATATAAAGGAAAGAAGGACGCACAAGACGCCCACGAGGCGATCCGCCCGACCGACGTCAACCGCACTCCGGATGACATGAGCGCACTGCTCGGGCCCGATGAGTTGAAGCTCTATCGGCTGATCTGGCAGCGATTCGTTGCCTCGCAGATGACGCCGGCCGTGTTCGATCAAACGACGATCGACATCAAGGCGGGAAGGTTCACGTTCCGTGCGACCGGTTCGGTCCAAAAGTTTGACGGCTTTCTCAAGGTCTATCAGGAAGGCCGCGACGACAAACCGCAGGACGGCGAGGACGACGATGCCGAACGTACGCTTCCGGCTGTCTCGGAAGGCGAGCAGTTAAAGCTTAACGGCATCACGCCAAATCAGCATTTTACCGAGCCTCCGCCGCGTTATTCCGAAGCGACGCTCGTCAAGGCACTCGAAGAAAAAGGCATCGGCCGCCCCTCGACCTACGCGGCCATCATGACCACGATCCAGGACCGCGAGTACGTTGAAAAGATCGAGGGACGCTTTCACCCGACGCCGCTCGGCACGACCGTCAACGACCTGCTCCTCGAAAGCTTTGACGATATCTTCAATGCCGAATACACGGCTCGGATGGAGCTCGCCCTCGACGACATCGAGGACGGCAAACTTGATTGGCGAAACGCACTCCGCGGCTTTTACGACAAGTTCTCAAAGGACCTCGAGCACGCGGTTGAGAATATCAAGAACAAGAAGCAGACCTCGATACCGACCGATGAGGTTTGTGAAAAATGCGGTGCCGGAATGGTCATCAAATTCGGTCGCTTTGGGCAGTTTCTTGCTTGTTCGAATTATCCCGAGTGCAAGAACACCCGCGAGGTCGCGAGCAAGCGTTCGAGCGAAAAGGCCGAGGGCGAAGCAGGCGAGGCAGAGGCCGTACCGCCCTGCGAGCTTTGCGGCCGCGAGATGGCATTGAAGAAAGGCCGCTTCGGCCCTTTCTACGGCTGCACCGGTTACCCGGAGTGCAAGAATATCCGCAAGATCGCTAAAGGCGACCAGAAGCCAGCTCCTCCTCCTGAGCCGATCAACGAGATCTGCCCCAAGGACGGCGGGCAGCTTGTCCGTCGCCAGGGCCGCTTTGGCGAGTTCATCTCGTGCTCGAATTATCCGAAGTGCGACTACATCAAGCGCGAGACCATCGGCGTTGCTTGTCCGAAGTGCGGCGGCGATATCGCGGTCAAAAAATCGAAGCGCGGAAAGACCTTTTACGGGTGTGCAAATTACCCGAAATGTGACGAGGTTTTCTGGGATAAACCGATCGCCGAACCGTGTCCTCAGTGCAGCGCGCCCTTAACGCTCGAAAAGACCACAAAGAAAGAAGGCACCGTCCGCTATTGCAAAAACGAGGCGTGTGATTATAAGATTTCCGTCGTCGATACATCTGAAGCGGCAGATGCCGGGGCTGACACGGCCGCTCCCGCCGCTTGAGCTTTATGAACGAGAACATTCAGTTCTTTCAGGCATTTCTGAAAAACCCGACCTCGGTCGGCTCCATTGCCCCGAGCTCGCCGGAGCTTGCCCGCGCAATGGTCAAGGGTATCGAGCCCGGGCCTGAGAACGTCGTTCTGGAGCTCGGTGTCGGTACAGGTGCTATTACAAAGCAGCTTCGAAATGCCGGTGCTAACTCGGAGAATTACCTCGGTATCGAGATCGACCCTTCGCTCGTTCGTTCGCTTCGCGGCAGCTTCCACGAGCTGAATATCGTCACCGGCGATGCGACCAGCCTTGCGGAGATACACCGACGTTCGGGCCTCGGCCGCGTCGGTTATATCGTTTGCTGCCTTCCCTTCGTTTCGCTTCCAAATGAGGTCGGCGGGAAAATACTTGGCGAGGTAGAAAAGCTGATGACCGAGGGCTGCATGTTCCGGATGTATCAGTACGCACACGGCTATTATTCACCCTCGGCCATCAAGCTGAGAGATTTCATGCGCAAGCGTTATGGACGGTCGCGGCGAAGCCCGCTGATCGTGAAGAACATACCGCCGGCTTATACACTGACCTGGTTCGGCCGTTAGAAAGGCCTCGGACCTCTTCCCGCTTATGTCCAACATTCAATACTATCCCGGTGCGATCGACCCCTCGGGGTGCATCAGCAATGGCTGGAATCTCATCAAGCCGAAATACTGGATGTACTTCGCCATCTCGCTGCTGACCTGGGTCATCGTCTCGTGTATTCCCTGCATCAACTACATCCTGATGGGCCCGGTGCTGGCCGGTGTTTATTACACCTTGCTCCGCGATATGCGGGGCGAATCGGTCGATTTCGGGATGATGTTCAAGGGGTTTGAGAAGTTCTTGCCGGCCCTCGTCGTCGGGCTTGTCCAATCGATCCCCGGAATTATCTGGCAGATCATCGATACGACGATGAACATCTCGACGATCTTCATCGAGCAGGGAACGGGTTCGCTCGGCGGCGGTAACTTCTTTCAGGAGTCTTCCGCACCGGGGCTCGCCGAAGGCATTTCGGCGGTCTATTTCATTCTTGCCGCGGTCTTTCTGATCGTGACGATGGTTTGGTCGATCTCATTCGCGTTCGCGATCCCGCTCATCGCCGAACACAACATCGGCCCTATCGAGGCACTTACGCTCAGCGCAAAAGCCGCCTGGAGCAACGTTGGCGGTGTGATCGTAACCTCGATCCTTCTCGGGCTGATCGCCCTGCTCGGCGTGCTTGCTCTGTGTATCGGCGTGTTCTTCGTCCTGCCGCTGTTCTGGGCCGCTTGGGCGTTTGCTTATCGGCAGGTCTTCCCGGCCATCGATACGGACAACTTCAGAATGGAACCGCCCTCACCGCAGGAATACGGAATGTCCTTCGGCCAAGGAATGGAGTAGTCTTAGAGGTCGAGCTCCATGAAGAGCGTGTTGCCGTGCGGGTTTTCATAATAGGCGTCGATCGGGTGGAAGCCGTGGGCCTCATAAAGGCTGACGGCTTTTCCCATCTTTGGCGGGTAGGTATCGAGCCGCATTTTCCGGTAGCCGATCTCGCGGGCATCGGCGATCACCTGCTCGATCAACCGCCGCCCGAGCCCAAGCCCGCGGGCGTTCTCACGCAGATAGAGCCGTTTCATTTCGCAGATGCCGTCGCCGAGGCTCCGCAAGGCGATGCAGCCCGCCGGTTCCTCGCCGACACTTGCCAGATAAAGCCTGCCCTCGGGCGGAGCATACTTGCCCGGCAGCGTTGCAAGCTCTTCCTCAAAACCCTGAAAACACAGGCTCAGCCCGAGCCATGCCTCATATTCGCGAAAAAGCTCACGCACTACTTCGATGTCCTCTGCCGTCGCGGCCTGCTTTATCGTCATCACAGCTAATAATTCATATCAAATTCACACCGGAGTGCAACTATTGAAATGAGCACCTTAGAAGAGTTAAGCTGAGATTTACCTGCCGAACATCCGAGGAGAGTTTATGAACAGGAGATCATTTCTCGCAAACCTAACTGCATTCACCGGCGGAGTGGCACTTGCCGGTACGTCGCTCGGCAGGCGGGCAGAGGCATTTCTTCAAACCGGAGACCTTTCCGCTTTTCGTGCAGCAGGCTTTGGCGAGCTTTTCCCCACGGCGGCCAAGAATACCGGGGAAATGTTTCTAGCACTGCCGAAGGGCTTTGAGTACAACGTCCTCGGCAAACGCGGCACGAAGATGTCAGACGGCCGGACGACACCGCCTGCCCACGACGGGCAGTGGACGTTCCTGGTCGGCAAGGAACTTCGCATCGTCCGGAACCACGAGGTAACGAACGGCCGTGTTCCCCGCGAAGGCTCCGCCATCGGTTCAAAGAACCATTACGACCCGATGGCAGGCGGCGGTACAACGACGCTGGTCATCGACCCGAAAACCAACACGCTCATCCGCGATTTTGTAAGCCTCTCAGGCACGCTGGTAAATTGTGCGGGCGGCCCGACGCCCTGGGGAAGCTGGATCACCTGCGAAGAAACGACCATCGGAAAAACAGAGATAACCAACTCGCGTGGCGTTAAGACCGGCGGATACCCGGTTCCGCACGGCTATTGCTTTGAGGTTCCGGCCTCGGCAAACTCGGAAGTGCAGCCCGTGCCGCTCAAGGCAATGGGAAGGTTCGTTCACGAGGCGGTCGCTGTCGACCCGAAGACCGGTATCGTTTACCTCACAGAGGATTACAACCCTTCGGGATTCTATCGCTTCATTCCAAGGCGAAACAAGAGGCTTGCCGAGGGCGGAACGCTTCAGGTGCTAGCGGTCAAGGACAAGCCGAAGTTCGACACTCGCTCGGGCCTGAAGATGGGCGATGTGCTGGAGACCGTTTGGGTGACGATCAACGACCCCGATCCGGAAGCCGCCGATACACAGCCGAACGCCGTTTTTCAAGAGGGCTTTGGCAAAGGAGCGGCCTCGTTCGCACGGCTCGAGGGCTGCGCGATCGATCCGGAGCGTCGCGTTCACTTTACGGCGACCAGCGGCGGCGACAACAAGGGCGGCCAGGTTTGGATGTTCGAGCCCGTTGGCCGCGACGGCGGAAGGCTCAAGCTGCTTTTCGAATCGCCCGACCCCAAAGTGCTCCACATGCCGGACAACATCTGCATGATGCCGAAGAGCGAGCTGACCTTTATCTGCGAAGACAGCGACTACGCCGGCCAGCAGTCGATAAACCACCTCCGCATACTCACTGCCGATGGCAAGATCGCCGATTTTGCCCGCAACGCTTCGGCCGAATTTCCGCGGAGCGAATTTGCCGGCTCGGTCTTCTCGCCGGATGGCTCAACTCTTTTCGTCAATCTCCAGACCGCGGGCGTAACGCTCGCGATCCGCGGCGATTGGTCAAAGTTCAAGGGCTGAAGATGACGAGCAGCCTCGTGATCAAGGACCCGGGCATTCGAACCGCCCGGGTTCTTTCGTGTGCATCTCGGGCCGTTTCTTTCTATAATTTTCCTAATGGAACTTGCGGTCGAACAATACCGGGTAGCCGATGAGCCCTATTACTTGCCCATCGGCAAAGAGGTCGAACTTTTCGAGGCGGCTTACGCGGCCAAGCTTCCGGCGCTTCTGAAGGGCCCGACGGGCTGCGGCAAGACGCGGTTTGTCGAATATATGGCGCATCGACTCGGGCGTCCGCTGATAACGGTCGCCTGCCACGAGGACCTTTCCTCGACCGACCTCGTCGGCCGTTTTCTGCTCGAGGGCGAAGAGACCGTTTGGCACGACGGGCCGCTGACGGCCGCCGTCCGTGCCGGGGCGATCTGTTACCTCGACGAGGTTGTAGAGGCCCGCAAGGACACGGTCGTGATCATTCACCCGCTGACCGACGACCGCCGCCGGCTCCCGATCGAAAAACGCGGAACGGTGATCGAGGCCCCGCCGGAGTTCATGCTCGTTGTTTCTTACAATCCCGGTTATCAATCGATCCTGAAAGACCTAAAGCAATCGACCCGGCAGCGGTTCGTCTCGCTCGAGTTCGATTATCCGGAAGCCGAGGCTGAAACCGCGATCGTCGCGAAAGAAGGCGGCATCGATGCCGAAATGGCCGCCGACCTCGTCAAGATCGGGCAAAAGGTCCGCAATCTCCGCGGCCATGGGCTAGAAGAAGGCGTCTCAACGCGGCTCTTGATCTACGCCGCCCAAATGATAGCCAAAGGCATCTCCCCGATCGACGCCGCCGAGGTCGCCATCTGCTCGCCGATAACCGACGACCGAGAACTCCAACGCTCGATCCGCGAGATCGTGACCACGATAATCTGACCGGAAAAATCATTGTAAATGCCGCTGAAACGATAGTATCCTATCGATGTGATGACGAACGAGGAATTATTAAAGGAGTACAGTTCTTTGCCGGCGGAGGCAAGATTAAAGATCGAGCAGTTCATCGCAAAAATTCGCGAGCAATATACTTCAAGATCCGACAAACCGAAACAGAAGCTGCGACCGCTTGAAGAAGAGCCATTTTTCGGAATGTGGGCTGATCGAGAGGATATGGCTGACGCTGTTGAATGGGTCCGAAAGATCAGACGAGAGCATTGGGGTCCTCAGAGAAGGTCGCAACGATGATTCTTGTCGATTCGAATATTCTCATTCAGTTTTCTCGAGGAGACCATGAGGCTGCGAATTGGCTTCGGATGAGCGGACGCTCAAACGTCTTGGTGATAAGCGTTATCACCGAACTTGAGTTGCTTGTCGGATCAAGAGACAAACGCCATCAGAAAGAGATCAGGACATTTCTTTCACGTTTTCCCGTTGTAGACGTCACCCCCGAGATATCCAGACTCGCGTCAAAATTGATCGAAGAGTATTACCTTAGCCACAATTTACAAGTGGCCGACTCGCTGATTGCAGCGACAGCCTTAGACTGCGGTTCCGCGCTTGCGAACATCAACAGGAAAGATTTTCGTTTCATCGACGGGTTGAGATTGGTCGACTATCCTTGAAAGTAGTAAGAACTTGGTCTTTCCTAGCGAGCCATTCATCACCGACTCAAAACCATGACACTAAAAGTAGTCGCACACTTGATATCAAGACCTGATAGCATCAATGAGACGCGTGAGGTCTTGATTGGGTTGATCGAACCGACCTGTGCTGAAGCCGGGTGCATCAAGTACGAACTCCATCAGAATACCGCTGACCCGACCGACTTTACCTTCATCGAGGAATGGACGGACGACGCGTCACTTGACGCTCATCTTGAGTCTGCCCACCTCGCGGCCGCACGCGAAAAGCTAGGCGATCTGCTTGCCGAGCCGGCCGACATTCGCCGATACAGATTGATCCGCTGAGCTCTGCGTCCAATGCCCGCCCTTAAAGAAAATGAATTCGACGTGGTCGTCATCGGCGGCGGGCAGGCCGGGTTGGCGGTAGGGTATTATCTACGCCGCTCGGGACTTCGCTACATAATTCTCGACGCGCAAAATGAACCCGGCGGAGCGTGGCTACATGGCTGGCGTTCGCTGCGGCTCTTTTCGCCGGCACAGTGGAGCTCGCTTCCCGGTTGGCTGATGCCCGGCGGCGGGGTTGATAAATATCCGACCCGCGATGAGGTGTTGAGCTACCTTCGTCAGTACGAAGAGCGTTACGAACTCTCGATCCGCAGGCCGTTCACCGTAACTTCCGTAAAGCGGGAAGGCGGTCACTTTGCTATCGAAACTGGGAATTCTGTAATTTTCGCAAAAGCCGTCGTCAGCGCGACCGGCACGTGGCAAAAGCCGTTTATCCCTAGCTACCCGGGCCGCGAGCTTTTTACCGGCATCCAGATACACTCCGCAAACTACGAATCACCCGATGCATTTGCCGGAAAGCGTGTTCTGATAATAGGCGGCGGGAACTCGGGTGCGCAGATCCTCGCCGAAGTCTCGCTTGTTGCGGATGCGACGTGGGTCACGCTTGAAGAGCCAAACTACTTACCGGACGATGTCGATGGCAGGGTTCTCTTTGATGCCGCGAGCGAAAAGTACAAAGCACTAACGACCGGAGCCACAGGGACGAAAAAGTCATACGACCTGCTCGGCAGCATCGTCATGGTCGAACCCGTCCGCGAAGCTCGAGACGCCGGCCGGCTCGCATCGCGGCGACCTTTCGTCCGCTTTACTGAGACCGGCGTCGTCTGGCATGAGGGCGACGAACCCGAAGCGATCGACGTCGTCATTTGGTGCACCGGGTTCAAGTTCGCTCTCGATCACCTTGCACCTCTCGGCGTTGTCGAAAACAACGGCCGTGTTAAAGTATCCGGAACGCGTTCGGAAAAAGAGCCAAACCTGTGGCTCGTCGGCTACGGCAGTTGGACGGGTTTCGCCTCGGCAACTCTCATCGGAGTCGGCCGCACCGCCCGTACGACAGCGAAAGAGATCGAAGAGACCCTAAAGATGACTGCTTAGGCTATGAAACAAAATACAAACCGCCGTGATTTTTTAAAGATCTTGGGTGCGACGACCGCGGGACTTGCGATTGGGTCGCAGAGTGTTTTCGGCCAGGCTCGCCGCACAAAGCGATGCGTTATCGTCGGTTCGGGGCTCGCGGGCCTTGCTGCCGGGTTTCGTCTGAAGAATGCCGGCTGGGAAGTTACAATCCTTGAGGCTCGCAACCGGGTCGGCGGGCGTGTTTTCTCGCACACGATGCCGGACAGCGGCGGCCTGATCTGCGAACTCGGTGCCGAATGGGTCGGCGAGAGCCACGAGCGTGTGAGGTCGCTCTGCCGCGACTTCAACCTCCCGCTTCAGAAACATCAGTTCAATGATTTCCTGATGCAGAACGGCCGAGTTTCCCGTCCCGGCGGCTGGAATTTTTCCACACAGGCCAACACCGCCTTCGACAAATTGCTCGAAGGTTTCGAAAAGCTCACGCCGGCGCAGCAGCGGATGCTCGACCGCAAGGATTGGTGGACGCATCTTTCGGACGCCGGCTTTACGCAGCCCGACCTGATCCTTCGCGAGCTCGCGGACAGCACCGATTTTGGCGAATCGATCCGCCACGTTTCGGCCTTCGGAGCACTCGCCGAATACGCCGCCAACGAGGAGCCCGAGGTCAAAGGCAAGACGCAGAACCAGATGGATTATAAACTGACGGGCGGCAACTCACGGCTCGTCAATGAGCTTGCCCGCCGCATCGGCGAAGCGAATATCCGTACCGGGATGAAGGTCTCCGAGATCAACCAGCGTCGCGGCATCGTAACGGTAAAGGCCGGCGATGAGACGTTCACCGCCGATGCCTGCATATGCACCGCACCGGTCGCTTCGCTCCGCAAGATCAAGTTCAACCCGCCGCTTCCGGCTGCTCAGCAGCAGGCCGCTGAACGGCTGATCTATGCCCGGATCATCAAGAATTCTGTCCTTTACGAGAACCGGTTCTGGAAAGAGGAAGACTTCTCAATGGTCACGGACATGACCTCGCATTATTATTTCCACTCAACGCAAAACCAGCCGGGAAGCCAGGGAATTCTCACCGCGTACGCGATCGGCGAAAAGGCCGATGTCCTTGCCTCGCAGGACGATACCCGCCGGATGAATATCATCACCCGCGACCTTCACGACTTCAACGACGATGCGCCGCGGCTCGCTAAGGGGATTGCCTCGTACGCCTGGCAGCGGGATGAATATACCGAAGGCGCGTATGCGCTCTATCGTCCGGGCCAGTGGTTCGGCGTCCGCCCGATCCTCGCCCGTCCGCATCTAAAAGTTCTTTTCGCCGGTGAACACATCGCCGATTGGCAGGGCTTTATGGAAGGCGCTATCGAGACCGGCGAGGCCGCCGCGGAAAGCTTGCTGAAATAAACGCGACAAGGATAAGGAAGAATGCTGGGCTTTCAGCGAGCTCTGCGAAAAACACGGCGGCCTCTGCGTTTAGTTGAATCAAACGCAGAGGCCGCTGAGGTTACGCGGAGTGCTCAGAGTTTTCGAATGGCCGTCTTCGAACTCTGATCAAACCAAATCAATTGACATCACCCGCCCGCGGATCGTACGGCGTTGCCTTGAACCTGGCGATCGCATCGGGTGCGTTGTCGTATTCGATGCCGGTCTTTTCCGCACGGTCGTAGGCGGCGATGGCCCGTGTCCGGTCGCCCTGTGCGTCGTAGGCGTTGCCGAGCTTGATCTCTGCCCAAGCCTCAAGCCACGGCGGATTTAGATTCCCGACGAGCGCGGCCCGGAAGTTCTCCTTCGCCAGCTCGTAGTTGCGTTGCTCGAGGAAAAGCAGCCCGAGGTGGTAATAGATCCACGAGTTCGAGCGGTCGAGCTTCAGGGCATTCTCAAGCTGAGTCTGCGCTTCGCTATAGTTGCCTTCCTTGAAAAGCTCGATACCCCGCCGCGCGATCGACGTAACCCGCAGCTCGGGCGAGACCCAAAGCAGCTTGAAGCCGGGATCGACGATCACCTCGAGCGGTTTGCCGTCCACTTCCATGTTGAAGTCGGCGCTCGCGTCGTCTATCTGCAGCCGCTCGGTCTTAAAGCCGTTCTCGCCTTCAAACTTAAGCTGTATCTCGACCGGCAGCCGGAGGTTGTCGTAGTTCTGTTTTACCGTCCCGCGGGCGATGAACTTGCCGGCACGGTTGCGTAGGATCACATAGTCTGCCGTGAATTCCGGCACGCCGGTGCTTTCCACCCAGCGGGCAAAAAAGTAGCGCATGTTCTGCCCGGCAACGCGTGACGTCAGCCGCTCGAATTCGTCGATCGAGGCGTTCTTGCCACGAAACTCTTCGAGATAGGTCCTGAGAAGCTGATCGAACTTCTGCATGCCCATCGTCTCCCGGAGCAGCCGAAAGACCATCGCCCCTTTGCCGTACATTATGTATTTGTAAGCGGTCGATTGATCGTCGAGGTTCGCCGGGGCGCGGAGCAGCGAGGCCGTCTGTTCAAAGGTCAGCGATTTTTCGACCAATTCGCGGCGGAGCCCATCAAGCTGTGCACCGGTCGCGTTCGCTTCGCGAAATGCAAAGGCGCTGTATTCGGCAAGCCCTTGCGAGATCCAGGCATCGTCAAACGACTTGAGCCCGACCGTGTGTCCCCACCATTGATAAGCAGCCTCGCGTTGGAGCCGCTCTTCGGTCACGTTTCTCGGCTCGGTGAACTGCCGGTCCGAGACGAACGTGATTCCGGCACCCGAGTAGAAGTCGAGGCTTTCATCGTCGATCTGAACGATAGCGAGGTCACGGCCCATCTCGGGCTCGCCAAATTGCTTTGTGTAATATTCGAGGGACTTTCCGATGGTTTCGGCATATGCCTCGACGTTCTCGGTGCTGCCCGGCCGCGTGTAGAACTTCAGTTCGTAGCCGCCGATCTGCAGGTCGCGGTTCGTGTATCGGCCATATGCAAGGTTTCCGACGAGACCCGGCCGCGACTGAATGAACCGATACTTTCCTGCAGGTGCCGCCGGCACATCGGTATCGCTGTGGCCGACGACCTGAAATGCTCCCGGAAGCGTCACCGTGATGTCCGCCGTTGCACGGTCGGCCGCGTAATCGTGAAACGGGAACCAGCGTGCCGCGTAGAAAAGATAGCCGTTCGCTTCGCCGATGTATGCAAGCCGCTTATTGAGAAGCGGGCCGCCCGAAGGCGTATTCAAAACTCCGCTGTACTTGAAGCGAAGCGTTACGGGCGTGTCCTTCGTAACCTGCTCGCCGAGGTCGATGCGGACGCTCGGGCCCAGGTCTGAGACGCCAACTTGATCCTGCACGAACGTGACCTCCGGCCCGCGAGGCGTCGGGGTCGGCCGCGGCTGCCGTCCGCGGGTTGGCGTTGGTGCCGGCGTGGCAGGAGCCGCGGCGTTCACACGTACGATCGAATCGATCTTAAGTGAGCCGTTCAGCTCGAATGCGACCGAGCGAAGGTCCTCAAGCGGCACGAATGTAACATCAACCGTCGCGTCGAGCTTGTTCTCGTCGGTCAGGAGCTTGGCGTCGATAACGTAGCCCTTAACGTCGAACGTGGCCGCACGGCGGTTTTGCTGTGCAGTAAGCTCAGCCGCGGCCGCAGTGAAGGCAATGGCCGCAAAGAGAGCTAAAAAATGCCGCTTCTTGGAAAAGATTTGCAGAAACATCGGTTTAATTTGCTGGGTCTTAAGATGTTCGGCCCGCGGGAATCGTTTGCCCTCGCGGCCGAATACCGAAAATAGTTTATTCGACAAAATCCACCGAAACGACGCGCTCGGCTATCATTTTGCCCATCGCCGCCACTTCCTGGTGCTGCGGGTGATCGGTGTAGGCGGCGAGCCCGGACTCATCGGCAAAGGTCGCGACCAGTCCGGTATTAAACGAACGCTCGAGCCCGAGAATATCCCGCCCGACCGAAATACTGATGATCTCCGGTATAACTTGCTTCAGAGCCCGAAGCTTCGCAATGTGTTCTTCACGAGCGGCCGTAACCGTTTCCGGTTTGTATTTCCAACAAACGATATGTGTAAGCATCTGAAAATGATATATCAACCGGCCGGTCGCAGAAAACATTGGCTTCAAGATCAATGGCAAGGATAGCAAAACGACCACTAACTACTGTCGATAATAGTTACTGTTGACATTATCTGATGTTTGCAGTAGTATGTGTCCATGGTTCAGCTACTACAAACACTAAAACACATGGAGTACCACGGCGTCCGCGAGCTTGCCCGGGCCGCCGAACATTTCCTCAGATCCATCGGAACGACCCAAGAAAAGGGCACGGTCGCCGATTATCCGAACGAACGTACGATCCGCTACTACATTACCGAAGGCCTGCTCGACCAGGCGATCGAAAAACGCGGCGTGACCTCGATCTTCGGCTACGAGCATTTGCTGACACTGCTCGTGATCAAAAAGTTGCAGGCACTTGGCCTTCCGATCAGCGTTATCAAGGATCTGATCGCGGGAAAATCTGAGGACGAACTCGAAAAGCTCTTTGGTGAGGAGATCCACGTCTTCACGGACAAAAAGGAACTTGATGTGTTCCGCGCATCCATCGGACACACGGACGATAGTGATGCTGTCCTTCTTGACAGCGAAGGTATTACTCCGGCCGCTCCGCCATCTGCCGGGAATGAGGCAAAAGAGTATCTCGAATCGCTCCTAATGGAACGAAGCGACAGGCCCGAGCGTCTGCCGGCTCGCCGCCCACCGCCGGCCGCGCCGCGGCTTTCACGCGGAACGTCCGACTGGCGCCGCTACGAGATAATTCCCGGCGTCGAACTTCACGTTTCGCGAGGTTTTCGAGCTCCAAAGGATCTGAACTGGCGTCAGCGGGTGCTGGTGCTCATCGATGGAATCCTCGATTCACGAGAGCGACGGTAACGATCATTGGCTTGGAAAGATATATCGCTAATCGAATCAAAACAGACCGATCGAAAGATGCGGCGACAAAAACAAAGGAGAAAGGAACATGGACAACAAAGAAACCTATTTGCAGATCTTCATGGAGAAGGAACGGGTCGCCGCGAACAAGGAGCAGACGATCGACGTCCTCGTGCGGATAGTGCCGCCGGCCGAATCAGCCGAAAGCGGAGAGCGGCCGAAGCTCAACATCGGCATCGCACTTGACCGCTCGGGCTCGATGGATGGAAACAAAATGCGGCAGGCTCGCGAGGCGGCCAAGTACTGCGTCGATGAGCTTTTACCGACGGACGCTTTTTCTGCGGTGATATTCGATGGGAACGTGGACGTTCTCTTTACCAATCAGCCTGCCACGAACAAGGAAATGCTCAAACGCGGGATCGACCGCATCGAGGCCCGAGGTTCAACGGCACTGCATCAGGGATGGGTGCAGGCGGGCCTGCAGGTGAGCGAGCGTCTTTCCGGCGGCGGCATCGACCGCGTGCTTCTGATTACCGACGGGCAGGCCAATGTCGGCGAAACCCGGACGGACCGGATCGTTCAACAGGCAAAGGACCTGGCCGAACGCGGAATATCCACATCGACGATCGGCATCGGGCAGGGTTTCAATGAGGATCTCCTCGTACCGATGGCGGAGGCCGGGCAGGGGAACGCCTGGTTCGTCGAAGAACCGCGGGACATGGTCCGAATTTTCGAGACGGAGTTGAAAGGGTTGGTCGCTCAGGTCGGGAACACGGTGACGCTCGGGGTTACGCCCTCGCCGGGAGTCAAGGTCGAGGACCTGCTGAACGACTTCGAAACCGACGCATCCGGTCGGTACATACTTCCAAATCTTCGGGCCGGTTCGCCGCTCGATGTTTTGGTCAGGCTGAAGATACCCGCCGGCGAGGTAGGCGAGACGCTTTTAGCGGCTAATTTCGAGCTTCGCTACACGGATCAAGCGACGCAAAAGCCAGTGACCGTAACTGCGATGGGCGAGGTCGCCTATGACACTGCTGCCGCGGTGGCCGAACTGCGAACCAACGATCAGGTACTCACAACTGTGACGCTCTTGACCAACGCCCGAGCGCGGAAAGAAGCGATGGAGTACATGGACGAGGGTGAGTTCGATGACGCAGCCAGCATTTTGCGTATGGTGGCCTTTGCAACCGACGATGCATTCGACGTCACCCCGTCTGCGGAACTTGAACAGGAGATCGAGGCAGTCAGGGACTTGAATCGTCTGATCGCCGATCGCAGCAACGACATGTTGACCCGCAAGCGGATGAGCTACGAACGCGACCTCCGGCGAAAGAGCCGATAGCTACCCACACTCGCACCTCCCCCGCGAGAAAACAAGGCGGATCGGGAAACCGGTTCGCCTTGTGCATTTCATTTGCCGTGTTCGACGGAAGACGATCGAACGGCAGGAGTCTCACGGTCGGTGCACAAATTGCCCGAAAGCCCGCTATTTGCTATTCTTTTTAGTTACTCAACTATCAGAAAATCTTATTGAAAGGACTTATTTATTGATGTCAATCTCTGCAAAAAAGACCAATTCGAAGGCAGATAAGAAGGAA
Organism: Acidobacteriota bacterium; assembly: GCA_019639235.1. Taxonomy (GTDB): domain Bacteria; phylum Acidobacteriota; class Blastocatellia; order Pyrinomonadales; family Pyrinomonadaceae; genus OLB17. Next base: position 24,312 of record JAHBSG010000037.1, read on the forward strand.
GCAAATGGCGGCGGCGGAGC
>JAHBSG010000038.1 GCA_019639235.1 Acidobacteriota bacterium
AATAGCCAACTCCTTATCGCTTCTTCCATAATGTTCACCCCACGAATGAGCGGACGGCGACAGCATTTTATAATGCCGCCGCCGTCGCCTGGTCAAGAGCAATTTAACCCGAAATGAATTCGGCCTATTCTTCGCCGCCGGAGGCCTTTGCCTTCTCTTCCATCAGGATGGCCTTGCGGGAGAGCTTGACCTTGTTGCCCTCCTTGCCGATGCATTTGACCATGATCTGCTGGCCTTCCTTGAGCTCGTCGCGGACGTCCTTGACGCGTCGGTCGGAGATCTCGGAGATGTGAAGCAGCCCGTCGAGGCCCGGAAGTATCTCAACGAACGCGCCGAAATCGACGATCCGCGAAACGGTTCCGAGATAGGTCTCGCCGATCTCGGCCTCGGCGGTGATGGCCTTGATTCGGGCAATGGCAGCCGCCGCAGCCTCGCCATCGGCGGTCGCGATAAGCACTGTGCCGTCGTCCTCGATGTCGATCTTTGCACCGGTCTCTTCGGTGAGTGCCCGGATGACCGAGCCGCCCTTGCCGATGACATCGCGGATCTTCTCGGGGTTGATCTTGAGCGTGATGATGCGCGGAGCGTAGGGCGAAATGTCCTCGCGGGGAGCCTCGATCGCCTTCTGCATTATCTCAAGGATATGCATCCGGCCTTTGCGGGCCTGCTCAAGGGCTTCCTGGAGGATCATCGCGTTGATGCCGGCGACCTTAATGTCCATCTGCAGGGCGGTGATGCCCTCGCTTGATCCGGTGACCTTAAAGTCCATGTCGCCGTAGTGGTCCTCGGCACCGGCGATGTCCGAGAGGATCGCGTAGCGGTTCCCTTCCATCACAAGCCCCATCGCCACGCCCGCGACCGGCCGCTTGATCGGCACACCGGCGTCCATCAGGCTGAGGATGCCGCCGCAGACCGAAGCCATCGACGACGAACCGTTCGACTCAGTGATGTCCGAGACGATGCGGAGCGTATAGGGAAATTCCTCTTCGCTCGGCAGAACAGCCTCGATCGCCCGGCGGGCAAGATTGCCGTGGCCCGTCTCGCGGCGTGAGGTTCCGCCAAAGCGGCCCGCCTCGCCGACCGAGTAGGGCGGGAAATTATAGTGGAGCATGAAGCGGCGCTTCACCTCGCCCTTTTCGATGTCGTCCATGTATTGCTCGTCCATCTTGGTGCCGAGCGTGGTGGTGACGATCGCCTGCGTTTCGCCGCGGGTGAAGAGGGCCGAGCCGTGAACTCGCGGAAGCCAGCCGACCTCGCAGGCGATCGGGCGGATCTCGCCGAACTTTCTGCCATCCGGGCGGCGGCGGTTGCCGAGCATATCCTCGCGGAAGATCTTTTCCTTGAGCTGCGAAAATGCCTTGCCGGCCATCGAACGTTTTGCAGCGTCGTCTTCCGGATAGCTCTCGACGACCTCTTTCTTGAGGGCATCGACCTCGGCATAGCTCGAGAGCTTGTCCTTCCCGGTGGTGTCGAGCGCCGAGCGGAGCCGATCGCCAAAGTTCTTTTCGATCTCGGCCATTACGGCTTCGTCAACGGCCGCCGGCGTGAATTCACGCTTGGTGATCGCGAGTGCCTTGCCGAGTTCCTTCTGCCAGAGGCAGAGCCGCTTGATCTCTTTATGAGCAAGCATCAGGGCCTCGAGCATGATCTTTTCCGGGACCTCGTTGGCCTCGGCCTCGACCATCACGATGGCCTCTTCGGTTCCGGCGACGATCAGGTTGAGGTCAGAGTCGCGGCGTTCGTCGTAGGTCGGGTTGATGATGTACTTGCCGTCGATCAAGCCGATTCGGATGCCGGCGATCGGGTTTTCGAACGGAATGTCGGAAAGATAGAGTGCACACGAGGCACCCGTGATGGCGATGACGTCCGGGTCGTTCTCGCTATCGGCCGAGATGACCGTGCCGACGACCTGCGTTTCAAAGCGGTAGCCATCCGGAAAGAGCGGGCGGACCGGCCTGTCGATCAAGCGGCAGGTGAGCACCTCCTTTTCGCTCGGGCGTCCCTCGCGGCGGAAATAGTTTCCGGGAATACGGCCGGCCGAGTAGCTCGACTCGCGGTATTCAACGGTCAGCGGAAAGAAGTCTAGTCCTTCTTTCGCGGTCTTCATACTTACTGCCGTAACGAGCAGCATTGTGTCGCCATAACGGATGACGACCGAGCCGTCCGCCTGCTTGGCGACCTTGCCGGTCTCGACGATCAGGTCTTCTCCTCCGACCTTGATCGATTCTTTCAAATATTTCTTTGTCATTTACTTTTTCCTCAAAGACAAAGGCGGCCGGAGCCAGTTCGTGAAGCTCCGCCGCCTTTAGAGTTTGCTACTTTCCGTAGTGTTCTCGTTGTGGTTTTGTACAAAGCTGTCACGTTCAGCTGCCGCCTAGGTGATGATTCTTTCTAACGCCGCCGGGCTTCATTCAAAACGGCCCGGCGGGAAAAACTTTTCGCAATGGCCGGCACCGGCCGGCCCCTAAAAAAGAGACGCTCGGGCGTCTCGAGGCTTACCGCCTCAACCCGAGCTTCTCGATGATCTGGTGATACTGTTCGATGTTCTTGCTCTTTAAGTAATCAAGAAGCTTACGCCTCCGCGAGACCATCTTGAGCAGGCCGCGACGCGAGTGGTTGTCCTTTTTGTGCGTGCGGAAGTGCTCGGTCAGTTCATTGATACGCTGCGTCAAAAGTGCGATCTGCACCTGCGACGAACCCGTATCGCTGCCGTGTGTCTTGTAGTCTCCTACGATCTGTTCTTTAACTTGTTTTGCTGTTGCCATTTAATCTATCCGGCTCAAAATAGCCTCTCCTTATGTACGCAGTAACTCCGTTCGTCAAAAACGGTAACCACGAAAACTGTGAACTTTCGAGGGCCGGTCGCCCTTGTAAGAACAAACTGAATTATCCGCTATCCGTTAACAATAAGCAACTTAGGCGTCAAATTCTTCCATGAACTTCGTCGAGAAGTTCCCTGACCGAAAACGCTCGTCCGCCATTATCTTGCGGTGGAGCGGGATGGTCGTTTTTATGCCCTCGACGACCATCATGTCGAGTGCCCGCTGCATTCGGGCGATCGCGAGCTCGCGGGTCCGTGCGTGGACGATGAGCTTGGCGATCATTGAATCGTAATAGGGCGGCACTGTATAGCCCGGATAAGCGGCCGTATCGACACGGACGCCGGGCCCGCCCGGGATATTGAACGCTGTGATCTTCCCCGGGCTCGGTGTGAACTTTACCGGGTCCTCGGCATTGATGCGGCACTCGATCGAGTGCCCGACGATCTGGACGTCGTCCTGCGAATAGTAAAGCTCTTCGCCGGCCGCTATACGGATCTGATTGCGGACGATATCGGCAAGCGTGACCATCTCGGTCACGGGATGCTCGACCTGGATCCGCGTGTTCATCTCCATGAAGTAGAAGCTGCCGTCCTCATCGAGAAGAAACTCAAAGGTTCCGGCGCTCGAGTAGCCGATCTCCTTGCAAGCCTTGACAGCGACCTCGCCCATCCGGCGGCGGGTCTCGGCATCAATTGCCGGCGACGGAGCCTCTTCAATGAGCTTCTGGTGGCGACGCTGGATCGAGCACTCGCGTTCGCCGAGGTGGATCACGTTCTCGTATTCATCGGCGAGCACTTGAATCTCGATGTGCCGCGGCCTTTCAAGATAACGTTCGATATAAACGGCCCCGTTCTTGAAGGCGGCAAGTGCCTCGGACTGGGCGGTCTCAAGGCTGCCGTGAAGCTCGCTCTCCTGCCGGACGATACGCATTCCGCGACCGCCGCCGCCGGCTGCGGCCTTAATGATAACGGGGAAACCGATCTCACGGGCAAGCTGTGCGGCCTCTTCGGTCGATTCGATCGGGTCCGGGCTTCCGGGCAGTATCGGCACGCCCGCGGCCTGCATCGTCCGCCGTGCCTCGACCTTATCGCCCATCATTGCGATGACGTCCGCCCGCGGGCCGATGAACTTGATGTTGCAGTCCTCGCAAATGGTCGCAAAGGTAGCGGATTCGGCAAGAAATCCGTAGCCGGGATGGATGGCGTCAACGTTGGTGATCTCGGCGGCACTGATGATGGCCGGGATATTGAGGTAGCTCTCGGCCGAAGGGTTGCCGCCGACGCAGACCGCCTCATCGGCAAATTTTACGTGCAGGGCCTCGCGGTCCGCCTCGGAATGGACAGCGACCGTCTTGATGCCCATCTCCTTGCAGGTCCAGATGATCCGGCAGGCGATCTCGCCGCGGTTGGCGATCAAAATTTTGCGAATATCTCTCATCAAAAAGTTAGCAGTAAGCAGTGAGCTGTCAGCAGTAACTAAAAACTGCTCACGGCTCACGGCTTACTGCTCACAAGTTTACTTGATACCGAAGAGCGGCTGGCCGTATTCGACCGGCTGGCCGTTCTCGACAAAGATCTTTACGACCTCGCCGGAGGTTTCGGCCTGGATCTCGTTCATCAGCTTCATTGCCTCAACGATGCAGACGACCGTTTCGGGCGAGACCTTGCTTCCTTCGGAAACGTACGGGTCCTTGTCCGGGCCCGGTGCACGATAAAAGGTGCCGACGATCGGCGAAGTGATGATGTGAAGCCCTTCGTCCTCCGAAGCGGCCGGTGTCGCTGTTTCGGCGGACGGTGCTGCCGGTGCTGCCGGTGCTGCCGGAGCGGCCTGAACGGCCATCGGCTGCGGAGCGGCAACATAAGCCGGCGTCGTTGCCTTGCTCAGGCGGACGCGGATGTTCTTGTTCTCGAACTCGAAGTCCGTAAAGCCATGCTCATTGACCAACTCGGCAAGCTCACGAAGCTCGTCCATGTTCAGCGAAGCCTCGTGCGAATGGCGACGCTGGTGCTTGCGGCGGCGATTGCCTTCGTTTTTCGGGCCTTCTTCCGCTGCGGGTGCCGATGCTGTTTGTTCGCTCATAGCTTATCTCGCTCCTTTGTGGGCGTCTTAGCCTTTGGCGGCAAGTTCACGGGGGTTATCGACCAATTCGATGACGGCGAGCTCGGCGTTGTCGCCTGAGCGGCGTCCGAGCCGGATGATGCGGGTATAGCCGCCGTTGCGGTCCTTGTAACGCACGCCGAGCTCATCGAAGAGACGCTTGACCGCCTTTACGCCGGCGGTGCGCTCGATCGGGTCCTTCGCCTCGCCTTTCTTTCCGCGGAAACGGCTCTGCTCTTCCTTGAACTTCGAGTTACCGGCGTGGAAAAAGCGGGCCGCCTGCCGGCGAAGGTGAACTTCTTGAGCTTTGGCGTCAGAGCCGTCAAGCTGCTGTGCCTTGCGGGCAAGCGTGATCGCCTTTTCGATGAACGGGCGGAGTTCCTTCGCCTTCGGGACGGTCGTGATGATGTGCTCCTTTTCCGCATTGACGAGCGAGGTCGCCATATTGCGGAGCATCGACATACGATGCTCGGTGGTGCGTCCCAATTTCCTGTGTGCCTTAAGATGTCTCATAACCAAAACCAGGAAGCCGAAAAATTCTTCATTATCACACTGCCCCGGGCTTCCTGATCATCCGGGGCGTGGCTGGCCATGCTCGGTTATTCGAGGTCGCGGCCGCCCGTTCCCGGGATCGGATTTCCCTGTTCGTCAAAGTCCATTCCGAAATCGAGGCCCATTCCGTGGAGCAGGTCCTTGATCTCGTTGAGCGACTTCTTGCCGAAATTCTTTGTGTGCAGCATATCACGCTCGGACCGCTTGATGAGGTCGCGAATGGTGCTGATATCGGCATTCTTGAGGCAGTTGTACGAACGGACCGAAAGCTCGAGCTCATCGACCGGCTTATCGAGCAGGTCGTTCCGCATTAGCGGCGGCCGGGCAATGTCCTCGTACTTATATTCTTCTTCCTCTTCCTCAAAATTGATGAAGATCGACATGTGGTCCTTGACGAGCTTTGCCGCAAGGCCGATCGAATCTTCCGGAGCGACGGAGCCGTCCGTCCAGACCTCGATGGTCAGCTTGTCGAACTCGGTGTTCGAGCCCTGACGGGTCTTATCGACCGTATAGTTGACCTTCTTAATCGGGGTATGGACCGAATCGATCGGTATATAGCCGACCGAGAGGTCATCGTCGTTATTGAACTCGGCCGAAACGTAGCCGCGGCCACGCTTGAGCCGCATCTCGATGTTGACCGTGCCGGAACCGCTGATGGTCGCGATGTGGATGTCGGTTGCGAGCACCTCGACGTCGCCGTCGTGATCGATGTCAGCACTGGTGATCTGTCCGGGGCCCTTTTTGCTGATGGTCAGGGTCTTCGGGCCGCCGCCGCTGAGCTTGAACGGGACCTGCTTGAGATTGAGGATGACGTCCGTCGCATCTTCAACGACGCCCTTGATCGACGAGAATTCGTGCTCGACACCGTCGATCTTGACCGCGGTGATCGCGGCTCCCTCGATCGAGGAAAGAAGTGCCCGGCGGATCGAATTTCCGATCGTTGTACCGAAACCGCGTTCGAAAGGCTGTGCGTAGAACTTGCCGTACCGCTCGGTCAGCGTCTCGCTATCGACGTTGAGCCGGCTCGGCATTTGGAAGTCTGTCCAATTATTGGTTTGTGTCATAGTAGCCCTTTTTTAAAATCAGTAATTTCGCCTCTCCGCGGCCCGTTTTGCCAAAGGGCAAATACGGGCACGCGAAAAGAGCGAACTAAATGTCCTACTTGCTGTACAGCTCAACGATCAACTGTTCGTTGATGGTCGAATCGATATCCTGCCGCGTCGGCAATGACGTTATCGAAACACTGAGATCCTTGCCCTCGGGCGAGATCCATGCCGGACGGCCGCGGCCGGCAGCGGTCTGCCATGCTCCGTCAACGTGCACGTTCTTCTGGCTCTTGTCCTTGACGATGATCTGGTCGCCAACCTTCACCTGGAACGAAGGAATATTGACCTTCCGCCCATTAACGAAGATGTGGCCGTGGTTGACGAGCTGCCGAGCCTGCCGACGCGAGGTCGCAAAGCCCGAGCGGTAAACGACGTTATCAAGCCGACGCTCAAGCATAAAGAGCAGGTTCTCGCCCGTAACGCCCTTCTGCCGAAGTGCCTTTTCGAAATAATTCCGGAACTGCTTTTCGAGGATGAAATAGATCCGCTTAACCTTCTGCTTTTCGCGAAGCTGCTGGCCATAGCCGGCGAGCATCTTGCGGCGGGCACCGCCATGCTGTCCCGGCGGGTTGGTCCCGCGCTTCTCGATAGCACATGAGGGCTTGAAACAGCGGTCGCCCTTTAAGAATAATTTTGCACCTTCGCGGCGGCACAGCCGGCACACCGCATCTCTATATCTAGCCATTTATATTTTCTGCCTCCGATGTGATTCGGAAAAGTTTACAGGCCAATTGCGGCCCTTCGTCCTTTCGATAAAAACTCAAAACTCCAAATCCCAGATCAATTCGAGCTGCGAATTTGGAATCCTTCAGATCAAACACGCCGCCGCTTCGGCGGGCGGCAGCCGTTGTGCGGGATCGGCGTGGTATCGCGGATCGCCGTTACGCGGATGCCTGCGTTGTTGATCGCCCGCACGGCCGACTCGCGGCCGCCCCCGGGGCCTTTGACGCGAACTTCGGCCTCGCGCATTCCGGCTTCCATCGCCTTGCGGGCGGCCTCTCCGGCCGCCTGCTGTGCGGCGAAGGGCGTCCCTTTACGCGAACCGCGGAAACCGCGGGCTCCCGACGAACACTGGGCGATGAGATTGCCCTGCGTATCGGTGATCGAGATCAGCGTGTTATTGAACGACGCCGAAACGTGAACGATCCCGACCGGGATATTCTTTTTCTCTTTCTTTTTGAAGGTCTTTTTGCCTTTTGCTGGTGCTTTTGCCATATCAGTTGTCGGTTGTCGGTCGTCGGTTTCCAGCCCAAAACTCAAAGCTGATAGCTGACCACTGACAACTGTCCACTATTTCTTACCTGGTGCCTTCTTCTTGGCGACTGCGGCCTTACGCGGCCCCTTGCGAGTACGAGCGTTGGTCGAGGTGCGCTGGCCGCGGACCGGCAAGCTGCGGCGGTGCCGCAACCCGCGGTAGCAGCCGATATCCATCAGCCGCTTGATGTCCATCTGGACACGCTTGCGGAGGTCGCCCTCGATCTCGCCTTCCTGGTCGAGGATCGCACGGATCTTGTTAAGTTCATCCTCGGAGAGATCGCGGATGCGAGCATCAATGCTGATGTCCGCCTTGCCGAGGATCTCGGTCGCGCGCGATTTGCCCACGCCGTAGATATACGTCAAACCGATCTGAGCCCTTTTATTGGGCGGTAGGTCTACACCTGCTACACGAGCCATATTTCTATTATCCTTGCCGCTGCTTGTGCTTCGGGTTATCGCAAATGACGCGCACAACGCCCCTGCGGTGAATTATCTTGCACTTATCGCAGATCTTTTTTACTGACGGACGCACTTTCATGATGCTTCTCCCTGCTATTTATACCGATAGGTTATTCGCCCGCGTTTTAGGTCATAGGGCGAAAGCTCGACCAGGACCCGGTCCCCGGGGAGGATGCGAATAAAATGCTTCCTCATCTTGCCCGAGACATGTGCCAGGATCTCGTGCTGATTCTCCTCTACCGAAACGCGGAACATCGCATTCGGAAGGGTCTCGAGCACGACGGCCATGACCTCGATCGCTTCCTCTTTCGACATAAACAGCGTCGACCAACTTCTTGCGAGTTGGACAAACTCCTAATAATAACTGTCTTGCCTTTTTATTTCAAGTCACGCTGAGGCAGTTTCTGCCTTCTTTTCCGCGAGTTCCTTTTTCTGTTCGCGGGTCAGCGTCAATATCTCGGGCCCTTCGGGCAGAACGGCGATCGTGTGCTCGCAATGGGCCGATATCTTGCCGTCAAGCGTTACAACGGTCCAGCCGTCATCGAGCGTCTTCGTCTCGGCCACGCCGAGGTTGAGCATCGGCTCAATGGCAAAGCAATATCCGGCACGTATCTTTTCTTTTGTACCGGGCCGGCCGTAATTCGGTATTTGCGGGGCCTCGTGCATGCGGCGGCCGATGCCGTGGCCGGTGTAATCGCGGACAATGCCATAGCCGAATTTCTCAGCATGCGACTGAACGGCATGGCCGATGTCGCCGACGCGTCGGTTCGGGCGGCACTGCTCGATCGCAAATGCCAAGCACTCTTCGGTGACGCGGATAAGCTGCCGGGCCTCTTCCGAAACCTCGCCGACCGGGATCGTTGTTGCCGTATCGCCGACAAAGCCCTCGAGCGTGCAGGCCATATCGACCGAAAGTATGTCGCCTTCCTTAAGCGGTGTTTCGGTCGAGAAGCCGTGGACGATCTGCTCATTAACGGACGCACAAATGGCGAACGGGAACGGCGTCATCCCGCGGGGCTTATAGCCGATAAAGGTCGGAATGGCCCCGGCATCACGCATCATCTTTTCGGCGGTCGCGTTCAGCTCGAGCGTGGTCACGCCCGGTGCGACCATCGCCCGCAGAGCCTCGCGGACCGATGCGATAAGCTCGCCGACGGCACGCATTTTCTCGAGGTCTTTTTGCGATTTCGCGATTATCATTCTTTTGCCGAAAAATGCGGCCGAGGCCGCGCTCAAAACTCCGCCGATACTGGAATTTCGTATTCTCACGTAATTAGTAATTGATAATTACTAATTGATAATTCTTCGCAAAACAAGCTTTTCCAGTTCAGCGTAAATATCTTCAAGGCTGCCGGTGCCGCTGACCTTGCTGAGCCGGCCCGAGTTCGCGTAATAGTCGATCAGCGGTTTGGTCTGCTCGTCATAGGTCGCGAGCCGCGTTCCGACGCTCTCTTCATTATCGTCCGCCCGATGGGCCAACTCCGCTTCCGGGTGAAGGTCACAGCGGCCTTCTACTTTCGGCGGCTTCGAATAAATATTGTAGATCTCACCGCAGACCGGGCACGACCTCCGGCCCGTCAACCGACGCATCAGTTCCTCACGCGGGACATCGACCTCGATGGCGAGGATCTCGAATCCTTGCTCGGTCGCCAGGCCCTCGAGCTGCTCGGCCTGAACGGCCGTCCGCGGATAGCCGTCAAGTATGTAGCCGCCGCGGCAATCGTCACGCGAGGTGCGGTCCTTGACCATCCGGTATGTGACCTCGTCAGGGACGAGCTTTCCGGACCGCATTATTTCCTGCACTTCGCGGGCGAGCGGCGTATCGAGCGTTTTCATCTCGCGGAACATATCTCCGGTCGAGATCTGCGGAATGCCCTTCCGCTCTTCGAGAAGCCGTGCCTGGGTTCCCTTTCCCGCTCCGGGTGCTCCGATAAGTACGACGATTTTATTCATCACTTTATTAGAAACGGAGAAAAGGAGAAGAGGAGTTGAGGAGAAATTCGCAACGCTCGCGCTCTCCCTTTCTCCTCTTCTCTCCCACTCTGTTTCTAGTTGCGGCGTCCGCGAAGCCGCGATCCGGCACCGAGGAAGCCTTCGTAATTACGCATCACGAGCTGTGCTTCGATCTGCGCGGCGGTATCCATTGCAACGCCGACCAAAATGAGCAGCGATGTTCCGCCAAAGAAGAACTGGTAGCCAAGCCCGGTCGGTATCCAACTAAGTCCGGGCGTTGCCGTCAGGAACGCATCAAGGCTATCGCCGATGAACGGTAGCCGGGCGACGCGGAAACCGCTGAGCAGAACCTGCGGGACGAACGCGACGAGAGCAAGGTAAATTGCTCCGACGGTCGTCAGCCGCGTCAGGATGCCGTTAAGATATTCAGCGGTCGGCGCTCCGGGCCGGATGCCGGGGATGAATCCGCCGTGTTTGCGGAGGTTATCCGAAACGTCGTCCACGTTGAAGATGATCGTTATGTAGAAGAACGTAAAGATCACGATCAACGAGATGAAAACGAGTTCGTACCACGGATCGCCGCCATGGAACTGTGCAAAGAACTGAACGATCCGCGACCACGTCGAGGTCTGGTCCGTCGGGTCCGGCGGGAACGCGCTTATCACCGTCTGCGGCATCGCCAGAACGGACGAAGCGAAGATGACCGGGATGACGCCGCCCATGTTTATCTTGAGCGGCAGGCTGGTCTCCTGCCCGCGGAAGGTCTGGTTCCCGACCTTGCGGCTGGCGTAGCTGATGGCGATCTTCCGGCGGGCCGACTCGACATAAACGATGACGGCAATGAGCGCGATCATTACCGCGACGAGGAAGATGACGCCAAGCGTCTGGAGCGGGTCGCCGGCCCGGACGCGGTCTGCGACCTGAATAACGGCACTCGGCAAGCCAATGACAATACCGGCGAAAATCAGCAGCGAAATACCGTTGCCGACGCCGCGTTCGGTGATCTGCTCACCGAGCCACATGACGAACATCGTGCCGGTCGTCAGCGTAACGACGATCATCAACGTCGCCGGCCAGGTGTTCTCGATAATGCCGCTTCGCGAAAGCCAGGTCGCAACAAAGAACGTCTGCAGCAAACAGAGTACGAGCGTCAGGTAACGGGTATATTGGTTGAGCTTCTGGCGGCCGACCTCGCCCTCTTCCTGGATCTTTTTGACGGCAGGCGAGAGGACAGGCATAAGCTGCATGATGATCGAGGCCGTAATGTACGGCATGACACCAAGAGCAAAGACCGAGATGGTGCGGAAGTTTCCGCCCGAGAAAAGGTCAAGAACGCCGAGCAGCGTGTTGGCGATCTCGCCCCACATCTGCTCAAGCCGGACCTTATCGATACCAGGCGCCGAAACATGTGCCCCAAGCCGGTAAACGGCAAGCAGCGAAAGCGTAAAGATGATACGCTTCCGCAGCTCGGGGATGCTGAACATGTTCTGGATGGCGCTTAAAAACTTCTCCATATAATTCAGTGGCCAGTGTTCAGTGGCCTGTGGTCAGCGTTAAGTCGGAAGATGAAGCGATCACCTTGAGCCGCCTGTCGCTGCACACTATGCTTCTGCCTTCGCTGCCTTCTCAATGACCGAAGCCGTGCCGCCGGCCTTTTCGATCTTGTCGATCGCGGTCTTGGTGAACCGGTGCGCCGAGATCTTGATCGACTTGGTGATCTCGCCGTTGCCGAGGATGACCACGTCGTGCTTTGCCTTCTTGATCAGTCCGCGTTCGTGAAGGATCTCCGGAGTGACCTCATCGCCGGCGTTGAAGTTCGCCTCGATCTTCGCAAGGCTGATCTCAAGCCACTGCTTTTTGAAGATGTTGGTGAAACCGCGCTTCGGCAAGCGACGCTGGAGCGGCATCTGTCCGCCCTCGAATCCGGGACGGCTGCTGTAGCCCGAGCGTGACTTCTGGCCCTTATGGCCACGGCCCGAGGTCTTTCCGAGTCCCGATCCGGGGCCGCGGCCGACCCGCTTTTTCTTATGGGTCGAGCCCGGTGCCGGCTTAAGATTATTAAGTGATAATGCCATTTTCGTTTCCTCTTTCGCGTACTGAACTTCTTTCAGACACTAAAGACGCGGATACCCATTTATCGCCCTAGGAAAGAGCTTACGAGTCTCCGCGAGATATCTCAAGTTAATCAACGATACGGAGAAGGTGCGGGACCTTCGCAACGATGCCGCGCATCGACGGAGTATCTTCCCGCTCGACCGTTTGGTTCAGCTTGGTGATGCCGAGAGCCCGGACGATGTCCTTCTGCTTCTTGGCATAGCCGATCGAGCTCCGGTAATACTGGATCCGGATCTTGCCGTCCGTTTTGTTTTCTGCTTTCTTTGCCATCACAGTTAGTTTCCTGAGTTTCAGAGTTGTTGAGTTTCAGAGTTGCCCGGGCCAAAAGCGATCGGCTCTGCAACTCTGCAACTCTGCAACTCGCAACCTAAGCTAATTCTTCGACCTGCTTGCCGCGGAGGCGTGCGACCTCCATCGGGTCCTTCATCCGCAAGAGTCCGTTAAAGGTGGCACGCACGACATTGTGTGCATTGCTCGACCCGAGGATCTTCGTCCGGACGTTGTGAACGCCGAGTGCCTGCATAACGAGGCGGACCGCACCGCCGGCGATAACTCCGGTACCCTCGGCAGCGGGCTTGAGGAGCACGCGTCCGGCACCGAATTCGCCGATCAGCTCGTGCGGCAGGGTTCCCTCGATCAGCGGAACGCGGATGAGGTTGTTCTTCGCCGCCTCGACCGCTTTCTTGATCGCGTTCGGAACTTCCTTCGCCTTGCCCGTACCGAAGCCGACGTGGCCCGATTCGTCACCGACGATGACGAGTGCGGCGAACGACATATTCTTACCGCCCTTTACGACCTTGGTAACTCGATTGATCTGAACGAGAAAATCCTTGAGGATGAGCCCGTTCGGAGAAATTCGCTGCTTATTCATCATTCTTCTCGCCTTCGGCTGAGTCGCCGGCCGCGGCAGCCTTTGCCGCCTCTTCCTTATTCAATCCGTTGGCACGCGTGGCATCGATAAGGGCCTTGACGCGTCCGTGGTAAACATAACCGCCGCGGTCAAAGACCACATTCGAGACGCCGGCCGCGACCGCCCTTTCGGCAATCGCCTTGCCAACACGCGCCGCGGCCTCGATGTTGCCGCCGGTCGAGCCTGCAAGTGCCTTTTCGGTGGTCGAAGCGCTTGCGATCGTGCGGCCGTTCTCATCGTCGATCACCTGAGCGTAGATGTGATTCAGGCTCCGGTAAACCGCCAGGCGAGGACGCTCGGCCGATCCGCTTACTTTCTTGCGGATCCGGGTGTGCACACCGCGTCGGATATCTGCTCTGCTTTTCTGTGCCATATTCTTAGTTATTTGTGAATCGTAAATCGTAAATGATTCGCACTATTTACTATTCACGATTCACGATTTACTACTTACCTGTTTTGCCCGGCTTCAGCCTGTAATACTTATCGGCGTAGCGAAGTCCCTTGCCCTTGTAGGCATCGGGCTTGCGGAGCCGGTTAAGCTCGGCAGCGACCTGCCCGAGCATCTGCTTATCGATCCCGCTCAGCGTCAGCGTAAGCTGATACTGGTTGATCGACGCCTTCGTATTAACACGTTCGGCCTTGGCCTCGATGCCCTCCGGAAGAACGTATTCGACCGGGTGCGAATAACCGAGCGAGAAGTTGATCTTCTTGCCCTGGACATCGGCCTTATAACCGACGCCAACGAGGTCCAATTCCTTCTTGAAGCCTTCGGTCACACCGACGACCGCATTATTGGCGAGTGCCCGGGCAAGCCCGTGGAACGCACGCTGATCCTCGCTCTCGCGCTCGGCGACAAGAGAACCTTCTTCCTGCCTAAAGGTGATGCCCTGCGGGATCGGCGTTGACAGCGTACCCTTCGGCCCCTTTACCTCAAGCTGGCCTTCTTTGATCTCGACCGTAACGCCGGCCGGGATCGTGATCGGTTTCTTTCCTACTCGTGACATATATTTATCGGATTATGTGGCCGGCCATGCGTGCCGCCATTCATCCCTTGAGCGGCACCGAGGCCGCTCGTTCCACTAATAAACCTCTGCGAGGATCTCGCCTCCGACGTTCTCGGTACGTGCACGCTTGCCGCTCATCAGCCCACGCGAGGTGGAGATGATGTTGATGCCGTAACCGCCGAGCACCTTCGGGATCTCACCCGCGCCTACGTAAACGCGGCGGCCCGGCGTTGAGACACGCGAGAGATGCGTGATCGACGAAGTGCCCTTTGCATCGTAACGAAGGAAGATGCGGATGACGTATTTCGTCCCTTCGCCCTTCGTCGTGAAATTGTTGATATAGCCTTCCTCCTTGAGGATACGGGCAACTTCGAGCTTCAACTTCGAACCCGGGATGTCAACGCGGTTATGGTTGGCCGCGATGGCATTGCGGATTCGGGTGAGCATATCGGCTATTGGATCGGTCATTCTAAACTCCGTTCTCTTTCGTTTGGACGGCCGCGGGGCCGTGCCTTGATCTTATTACCAGCTTGACTTGACGACGCCCGGGATCTGTCCCTCGAGGGCGAGTTCACGCAGGGCGACACGCGAGATGCCGAACTTGCGCAGATATCCTCGCGGGCGGCCCGTCTGCGAACAGCGGTTGCGGACCCGGATCGGGCTCGCATCACGCGGCATCTTCTGCAGCCGGATGACGGCCGCATCGACCTCTTCGGGGGTCGACCTCGGATCATTGATGATCCGCTTCGCCTCGGCACGGCGCTCGGCCCAGAGGGCAACGCGGCGTTTCCGCTTTTCGTTCTTTACGACTTTACTGATCTTTGCCATATAAAAAATTGATAGATGATAATTGAGAATTGAGAATGGTCTATCTACTAATTCTCATTAATCAATTCTCATCTCTCCGTTACTGCCTGAAGGGCATTCCCATCGCCTTGAGCAGTGATCTTGCCTGCTCGTCGTTGCCGGCGGTCGTTACGATCGAGATATTCATACCCCGCGTCTTATCGACCTTGTTGAAATCGATCTCAGGGAAAATGAGCTGTTCGCGGACGCCGAGCGTGTAGTTGCCGCGGCCATCGAATGCCTTGCCCGAGATACCGCGGAAGTCGCGGACACGCGGAAGGGCCACCGAGATGAGCCGGTCAAGGAACTCGTACATCCGGTCGCCGCGAAGCGTTACCATCGTGCCGATGTTCATTCCCTGCCGCAGCTTGAAGGCCGCGATCGACTTCTTCGCCTTGGTGACCACGGGCTTCTGGCCGGTGATCGACTTCAGCTCCTCGGTCGCTACGTCAAGGATCTTGGCGTTCGCACTTGCTTCGCCGAGGCCCATGTTGACGACGATCTTCTCGATCTTCGGGATCGCCATCGGGTTCTTGATGCCAAATTCCTTGGCCAAGGCCGGGGCGACCTCATTCCTGTATTTATCTTTCAGTCTTGCCATTGCCTGATATTTCCTTGTTTGGGACCCGCTTTGTGTGCGTTACCAAATCAACCGAAGATGCCTATTCGGCCTCTTCTTCCTTATCCTTCTTGACCTCTTTCTTGCCAAAGACGTTCGGTTCCGGGATGACCTTGCCGCTCTTTGCGACGCGGACCCGCTTGCCGTCACGCTCTTCGATCTTGATGCGGGTCGGCTTGCCCGTTTCGGGATCAATCACCGCGATGTTCGAAACATCGACCCAGGCTTCCTGCTCGATGATGCCGCCCTGCTGGTTGAGCTGCGGCACCGGCTTGCGGTGACGCTTGACGAGCATCGCACCTTCGACCTTGACCTTGCCGCGGCGGGCATCGACGGCTATGACACGGCCGCGAAACGGCTGCCGCTTTCCGGCGCTGTCATAGCGGTTGTATTCTTTGCCGGCGATGAAGACCACCTGGTCTCCGCGCTTGATCTTGCTCTTAACGGTTCCTGTTCTTTCCGCTTTCATTTCTATATCACCTCCGGAGCAAGGCTGACGATCTTCATGAAGTTCTTTTCACGAAGCTCGCGGGCTACCGGGCCGAAGACGCGTGTGCCGATCGGGCTGCCGTCGTCCTTGATAAGCACGGCCGCATTCTCATCGAATCGGATGTAGGTTCCGTCCTTGCGGCGGACCTCCTTTCGCGTGCGGACGATCACCGCGTTGTAAACCTTTCCCTTCTTTGCCGTTCCATCCGGCGAAGCTTCCTTGACGGTGACCTTGATCTTGTCGCCGAGGCGGGCGATCTTTGAGGTCGAACCGCCGATCGGTGCGATCATCTCGACCCGCTTGGCTCCCGAATTGTCAGCGACCGTCAAAGAGGTCTGCATCTGAATCATAACTTTTCTCCGTATCAGTCTTGGAAGTCTTGGATGTCGAGGAAGTCTCGGAAGTCAGCCGACATACGACCGCATCACTTCGCTTTTACCTCTTACCAACCCTGTAACCCGAAGACTAACCAAACCTTCCAGACTTCCCAGACTTCCTGGACCGTCCAGACTGTCCCGACTAAATTTCAGCTTTCTGAATGATCTCAACTACGCGCCAACGCTTACGTGCCGAAAGCGGGCGGGTCTCGACAATGCGGACCTTATCGCCGATACGGGCACCGAGCTCGTCGTGGGCCATGAATTTCTTCCGGCGGCGGACGTACTTACGATAGATCGGGTGCTTAACGAGCCGGTCCACACGGACGACGACCGTTTTGGTCATCTTGTCCGAGGAAACGACGCCGACCTTCTCCGCACGCTTGTGAACACGCTCGGCCTTTTCGGTGCTCTCGCCCGAGGCGGCTTCTTTCTTGGCGGCCTTCTTCTCGGCCGGGGCAGCTTCGACCGGCTCGGCCGTTTCTGCCGAAGCCTCAGCGGCAACTTCCGCCGCCGTCTCTTCCGCCGCTGCCGTCTCTTCCGCCGGGTTCACCGCGTCTTCGATCTCTTCTGTATTCTTGTTAGCCATTTCTTATCTTCGGCCCTATTAAGCCTCTGCCTTTGCCTCTTTCGACTTTTCCGCGATCATCGTGAAAACGCGAGCCAGTGTCCGCTTTTCGCGGCGGATGTCGCTGATGGTCTCACCAACGCCGAGCGATTTGCGAAACTTCAGGCGGAAAAGCGATTCCTTAAGGGCATCTGCCTGTTCGTTCAATTCTTCGAGAGTCATTTCCCGAAGCTGGTCCAACTGTTCTTTCCGCTTCATTTCTAGACAATACCTCCCTCGAGGTCGGCACGAGTGACGAACTTCGTCTTGATCGGAAGCTTTTGTGCGGCGAGCCGCATTGCTTCGCGTGCCAGTTCTTCAGGAACGCCCTGGATCTCGTAAAGGATACGTCCGGGCTTGACGACCGCGACCCAGTGGTCGGGTGCTCCCTTGCCGCTTCCCATACGCGTTTCGGCCGGCTTTTTGGTGATCGGCTTATCCGGGAACATCCGGATCCAGATCTTTCCGCCGCGCTTTACGTGACGCGTCATTGCGATACGGGCCGCTTCGATCTGCCGGTCAGTGATCCAGCCGGCCTCAAGGGTACGGAGCCCGAAATCCCCGAAATCGAGGTTCTCGCCGCGGTGTGCTTTACCGCGGTTCCGGCCCTTTTGGACCCGCCTGAACTTGACCTTTTTCGGCATCAACATAAATTTGTCTCCAGTTGGCGGTGGTCAGTGGCCAGTGACCAGCAAACCCAAACCGCTCCAATCTACTCGATATTCTTTCTGACCACTGGCCACCGGCCGCTGATCACTAACGATTCCGGTCGTCGCGACGCGGGCGGCGGTCGCCGCGGCCACGCATTCCGCGTTCACCCCGAACCTCATTGATCGGGTCGGTCGTCGTTCCGCGTGCCATCGAAGCATTTGCATCGAGGATCTCACCGCGGTAGATCCAAACCTTCACACCGATCACACCAAACGTCGTATGTGCCTCGGCAAAGCCGAAGTCGATATCGGCACGAAGCGTGTGCAGCGGCAGGCGGCCATCGAGCGACCATTCGGTCCGGGCGATCTCGGCTCCGTTCAAGCGTCCCGAGATCATCACCTTGATCCCTTTGGCACCGAAGCGGATGGATTCTTCCATCGTCTTCTTCATCGCACGTCGGAAAGCGATACGCTTTTCGAGCTGCTGGGCGATCTTCTCGGCCTGAAGCTGGGCGTTGAGCTCCGGATGCTTGATCTCAAGGATCGAAAGCTCGACCTCTTTTCCGGTCTTCCGCATGAGGCTCTCCTTGAGAGCTTCGATCTCGGCACCCTTGCGGCCGATGATGATGCCCGGGCGCGAGGTGTAGATGACGATGCGGATCTTTGCGGCCGCACGCTCAATATCGATGTGCGAGACGCCGGCACCGGCGAATTTCTTCTTGAGGTCCCGCTTCAGCTTAAGGTCTTCGGCAAGAAAGGCCGCAAAGTCCTGCTTCGTGAACCAGTGCGAGTGCCAATCCTTGTTGTACCCGACCCTAAAACCGTATGGATGAACTTTCTGTCCCATAATTCAGATCTCTACTTGGTCTCGGCCTCCGTCTCGCCTTCCGTCTTTTCGACCTCTTCGGCTGCCGGTGCCGCATCTTCAGCGGCCACTTCCTCGGCCTGTGCCGCAACCGTTTCTTCTGCGGCCGGTGCCGTCTCGACCGTTTCCTCAACTGCCGGTGCGGCTTCTACCGTCTCTTCCACCGGAGCTGCAGTTTCGGCCGCTTCGTCCTTTTTCGCCTTCGGGGCCTTAGCGGCGTCCTTCTTGGCTGCCTTCTTCGGTTCGGCCCTCTTGGTCTCGGCACGGCGGGCCTTGGCGGCCTCGGCTTTCAGTTCCTTTTCGGTCTTCGGCTTCTCTTCCGACGTCACCTCGATGGTGATGTGGCAGTAGTGCCGCTGTTCGCGATAGGCACGGCCCTGCGGAGCCGGACGCATACGCCGCCGGTGCTTGGTCGGGCCCATATCGACGTAGCACGCCTTTACCCAGAGGTCATCCGGATCGATCGCGATGTTCTGCTGCTCGGCGTTATAGGTCGCATTTGCGATGGCCGAATTAAGGCACTTGGCGATCGGCTGAGCGGCACGCTTCTGCGTGAACTTAAGGATCGAGAGCGCCCGCGAGACGTTCTGCCCGCGGATCATATCGATCACAAGCCTCGCCTTCCGCGGCGAACCTTTAAGATATTTTGTCTTTGCTATCGCTTCCATATTCTTGCTGTGAGCGGTGAGCGGTGAGCTGTGAGCCGAGGTTCTAAGAACTGCTCACAGCTTACTGCTGACTGCTTACTTCCTTTTCGCTGCCTTCTCAGCCTTCGTTCCCGGGTGGCCCTTGTAGGTCCGCGTCGGGGAAAACTCGCCAAGCTTGTGCCCGACCATGTTTTCCGTTACGAAGACCGGGATGTGCCGTTTGCCATTGTGGACGCCGAACGTCAGGCCGACCATGTCGGGTGTGATCGTCGAGCGACGCGACCAAGTCTTGATCGCCGGCGGCTTTTTGCCGCTTTCCAGAACGCGAGCGACCGTCTTCTGAATGCTGAGGTCGATGAACGGCCCTTTTTTAAGTGAACGTGGCATATTTCAATCTCGGATCGCGGATCTTGGATTTCGGATCGCTCCGTCTTCAACCGACGATCATCTAGTTCGGGAGCCGGATAACACCTAGGATCGAAATCCCATATCCGAATTCCCAAATCCCAAATTACTTCCGCCTCCTGTCCTTCACGATCATGTTCGCGGTCCGCTTGTTGCGGCGCGTCTTGTAACCGCGGGTCGGCTGTCCCCAGGGCGTTACCGGATGGCGTCCGCCGGAGGTCTTACCTTCACCGCCGCCGTGCGGGTGATCGACCGGGTTCATCGCGACACCGCGAACCTTCGGCCGCTTGCCCATCCAGCGGTTGCGGCCTGCTTTACCAAGCGAGACGTTCTCATGCTCGGTGTTGCCGACCTGGCCGACCGTCGCCATGCAGACGACCGGAACACGGCGAACTTCGCCGGAAGGCATACGAAGCTGGGCGAAATCGCCTTCCTTCGCAATGATCTGTGCAAATCCCCCGGCCGAACGCACCATCTGGCCGCCCTTGCCGGGCCGCATCTCGATGTTGTGCACCTCGGTGCCGAGCGGGATATTCTTGATCGGAAGAGCATTGCCCGGAAGGATGTCCGCGTCGGCTCCGCTCAGGATCGTTGCGCCGACCTTGAGGCCGACCGGGGCGATAATGTAGCGCTTCTCACCGTCAAGGTAGTTGATGAGAGCAATGTGCGCCGAGCGGTTCGGGTCATACTCGATCTGGGCGACACGTCCGGGCACGCCGGTCTTGTCACGCTTGAAATCGATGACGCGATAGAACCGCTTGTGGCCGCCGCCGCGGCGACGGATCGTGATGCGGCCATCGTTATTACGGCCGGAGATCCGCTTTTTCGGTTCAAGCAGCGATTTCTCGGGTGCTGCTCCCGGCGTCAATTCATCGCGGGTCAGATAGGTCTGATACCGCCTCGCCGGTGATGTCGGTTTTAATCTCTTGATTCCCATATATCAGTTGTCAGTTGCCAGTCGTCGGTTGTCAGTTTCTCTGCTCACCGCTTACTGCTTACTGCTCACGCTTAAATAGCTTCTGCGTAATCGACCATCGGCTCGCCCTTGCGGAGCGTTACGTATGCCTTTTTCCAGTTCGGTCGGCGGCCTTCCTGCCGGCCGCGGCGCTTCATCTTGCCGTCGTAGTTGACCGTCCGGACCGCGGCGACCTTCACATTGAAGATCTCTTCGATCGCTTTCTTGATCTCGATCTTGTTCGCCTTGGTATCAACCCGGAAGGTAAGCACCTGGCCCTGGTTCCGGTCTTCGGCATCGGTCGAATCCTCTTTGAGAATAACGCTCTTTTCAGTGACGACCGGCGACTTCAAAATATCCCAAACGCTTTTGTTACTCATTTTCCGTCGCCTCCTCTACTTTCTCGTCGGCCTTTTTGGCACGCGGCTTCTTTGCCTTCGGCTCGGCCGCGATCTCGACCTTCTCATTTGCCGGCGAGAGCAGGTTGGCAAGTTCTTCGGCCGCTGCCTTCGAGATGAGCACCTTTTCGTGGTAAACGATGTCGTAAATGTTCAGCCCGAAGCTGTTCGTTACCTTGGTCTTCGGCACGTTCCGCGACGAGAGCACGAGGTTCGCATTATCCAGCGAATCGACGATCAGCGTCTTGGCTCCATCGAGGTTCTCGTGGATCTTCAAGGTCTCGATCGCCGAGATGAAGTCCTTGGTCTTCGGGGCACCGAAGCTGAACTCGTCGATGACGATCAGGTTGCCCTCGCGAAGCCGTTCCGAGAGAGCTGAGCGGAGTGCGCCCTGCCGCATCTTTTTCGGAAGGTCATATGACCAATCGCGGGGCTGCGGGCCGTGGACGTTTCCGCCGCCCTTCCACAGCGGCGAGCGGAGCGACGCGATGCGTGCCCGGCCGGTGCCTTTCTGCTTCCAGAGCTTGCGGCCCGAACCCGAAACATTGCCGCGGGTCTTGGTCGCCGAGGTTCCCTGGCGGCCATTTGCCTGATAATTGCGGACCGCCGCGTGGACAAGCGCTTCGTTGAACTCCGCGCCGAACACGGCATCCGGCAACGTGACCTCGCCGACTTCTTTATTCTTCAAATTGCGAACCTTTACGGTAGGCATAATCAACTCCAGTAATCAGGTGTTAAGGGACAAGGGCTTGTTCACCCCCTCGTCACTTGTCACTCGTCCCTTTCTAGGACTTCTTAACAATAACAACGCTTCCGTTCGCTCCGGGCACCGCACCGCGGACCATGAGCAGATTGTTCTCGGCATCGACCTTTGCAACGGTCAGGCCCTTGATCGTCACACGCTCATCGCCCATGTGTCCCGAGGATTTCGTCCCCTTGATGACACGCGACGGGTATGCCGACTGGCCGATCGAACCCGGCTTGCGAACGTTCATCGAACCGTGCGATTCCGGGCCGCGGGCAAAACCGTGCCGCTTGATGGTACCGGCAAAGCCTTTACCCTTTGAGCGGCCGACCACTTCGACCTTATCGCCGTCAGCGAAAACATCGACCTTGATCTGGTCGCCGACCGTTGCCTCGGGAGCATCCGCGAGGCGGATCTCCTTGAGAACGCGGGTCGGGGGCAGGCCGCCGCCGGTCTTTTCAAAGTGGCCGCGGAGGGGCTTGGTCACCTTCTTGAGCCTGATCGGGTTGTCCTCGACCAGCCCGAGCTGGACCGCATTGTAGCCATCCTTTCCGGCAACGCTCTTCGTCTGAACGACCACGCAGGGCCCGGCCTTGATGACCGTGACCGGGGTCACCGTGCCATCCTCGGCAAAGAGCTGCGTCATTCCGACCTTTCTTCCAATGATTCCACTGATCATATTCACAGTTCCCAGAGTTGCAGAGTTTGTCGAGTTGCAGAGTCAGCAGAGGAAACTCTGCAACTCCGTAACTCTATAACTCGGCTAACTAATTCTTCCCGAATGCCTTGATCTCAACGTCCACGCCGGCCGGCAGATCAAGCCGCATCAATGCATCGACCGTTTCGGCGGTCGGATCAAGGATGTCCATCAATCGCTTGTGGGTCCTGATCTCGAACTGCTCACGCGACTTCTTGTCGACGTGCGGCGAGCGGAGCACGGTCCATTTGTTCTTGACCGTCGGAAGCGGGATCGGGCCGGCGAGCCGGGCTCCGGTGCGCTTGACCGTCTCGACGATGTTCTTGGTCGATTCGTCAAGAACGCGATGGTCGTATGCTTTCAGCTTGATGCGAATTTTTTCGTTCAACATAAAATTCAGCGAGCGGTGAGCTGTTAGCAGTGAGCAGTTTCTTGCTGCTCACCGCTTACTGCTAACTGCTATCTTATTCAACGATCTCCGAGACGGTT
>JAHBSG010000039.1 GCA_019639235.1 Acidobacteriota bacterium
GTAATGAATTGATGTTCTTCCGTCGAGTCCCACAGCAGATTGTTGACCTTTGTCATTGCAATGTGCGGAGCGTAACCGACCTGAACGCCGGCGCGTAGAGAGGCTCGAAGGAACGACATTAAAAGGGCTGCAGGAATCCCTTTTCCGACCGCGTCCGCAACAACGATCCCGAGCTGATAGTCAAATATCTTTACCCAATCATAATAATCTCCCGAGACCTCTTCGGTCGGAAAAACATAGGCTGAGATATCGAAATTCTCAAAAACCGGGTCATTGTCCGGAAGGAGTTCAAGCTGGACCTGCCTTGCGATCTCAAGCTGTGCCTCGATCCGTTTTTTCTCGATCGCTTGCTCGTGCAGCTTCGCTTTTTCGATGATTATCGCCACCTGTGAAGCGAGCAACTGAAGCACCGAAAGATCATCCTCGGTATATGCATCGAGGTGGTCGCTCTCAAGGTCAAAGGCTCCAATGACCCTGTCGTTCGAAATGATCGGCGCGACCATTTCGGAACGTGTCGGCTTGCGGGCGGCAAAGTATCGGGGATCCTTCGTAACGTCCGGAGAAATTATCGGCGTGCCGGTCTGCGCAACATGGCCGATGAAGCCCTCGCCCATCCTGAGCTTTGGTTCGACCAGTTCGAAACTGATGTCGTATCCGCGAACGACCTTGGACTTGAAAATGTAGGGATTACCGTCGCGGTCCGTGTGTTCGATAATGTAGATCCCCGCCGCATCGTAATCGAGCAGCGACGAGAGCGTATCCATCACGAGGTTCAGCACCTCTTCAAGGTCCGCCGATCGGCTGATCTTGGTCGTGATGTCGAGAAGCATCCGGAGCTTGTCGACCAGCGACAGGTCCGCGATCCTCAAGATTCGATTGTCGGTTTCTTTCTCCATTTATTTGGAGGCCCGGAAGATATTTTCCGAATAGGTGCTCCAAAGCCGCGAGACCTTGATGCGGTACTCGACGAGCGGCCGGCTGACGCCATAATGGCGGGCGATCTCGGCGGCGGTCTTCCCTTTCTCTATCAACTGCTTGAGTCCGGCGTATGGAACAAGGGCCGCGGCTCCCGTTCCATATGCCTCTTCTTCGATCGCCGCGTTGTAATCACGGGCACGTGTCTTCCCGTCGCTTCCCGTTTGTTCGATGGCCAGCCGGCTCGGCTTGTGGCCCAGAAAAACGTGGCTGATCTCTTCCATCAGCGTCGCCCGCTGACGCAGCGGACTGTGCTTTGGGTTGAGGATGATTAGCTTCTTTCCATCGGGCAAAGGTATTGACGCCGCTCCGCCGGACCACATCTCGCTTCCTGGTCCCAGCAAATGCTCACGCGTTTCATCGCCTAGCCCTTCGACCGCCTCAAAGGGAGCGACGAAGAGCTTCGCGTATTTCGCCAGCTCAAACGGATCGAGCGGCTGTTCGTCCCGCGTCAATCCGGCAAACTGCCGAAGCCCGCGGGCCCGCGTTTCGTGGTGCCGCCCTTTGATCGTCGGCGGCTCATCCCTTAACGGTCGTTGTGGCATGACGCGAGGTTCTCGCTCGTAAACGTGCGACGGGCCGGGATCGGCTCCCGGCCCATTCGATCTCCGGGCTTCAAGCCATTACAAGCCCTAAACTTCCTTGAACTCGGAATCGACGTCTTCGCCCGAAAGGGCAACGCGATAGTTCTTCGACTGCTTCTGTTTGGTTATCAGCAGGTCGTCCTTCGTCTTAAGAAGGTCGGCCCGGTTGTAAACAGAGATCTCGAAGTTATAGCCGTGCGTGATCGCATCCTTCGGGCAGGCCTCGACGCAGAAGCCGCAGAAAATGCAGCGGCCGTAGTCGATGTTATAGACCTTCGCATAGCGCTCGTCGCGGCCGACGCGGTCGGCATAAGGACGCGGGTCATCTTCCGCCTCGATGTAGATGCAGTCCGAAGGGCAAGCGGCGGCGCAGAGATAACACGCAACGCATTTTTCCTTGCCGTTCTCATCTACGTGGAGCAAATGCTGCCCGCGATAACGCGGCTGAACGGTGACGGGTTCGTCCGGATACTGAACGGTCCATTTTTCCCGCGGGATCTCCGAGATGGTCCGCCGCATCCCTTTGAGCACGGCGGCCGTTGATTGAATTACGTCTGAAATGATAGACATGCTAAATCTTACTTACCTTTTGTTCGATGCAGCCATACGAGAAGGCTAGTTCACCCCTTGCATCATCAAAGCCATTCCGTTGAAAAAGATCGCAAAGATCCAAAGCCCTATTCCAACGAGCAACCCGAGAACACCTGTAATGATTCCGCCCATCGCAAGTCCTGCTCCTCCGTAATTGATCGGATCGTTATTGGCCTTGCCGCGAGCCATAAAGCCCAAAACAATCGCTATCAGATTTGGGAGGATTCCTCCGCAGCAGACCGTAATACCTAAAATACCGACGACCAATGAAACGATGGCGAGCGTCTTGCTCTGCTGTCCGCCGACGGCTCCGCCCATGTTCGCCCCAGCGGGGCCCTGTCCGAACTGTTGATCTTGCATTGAGGTCTCCTGTTGTCCAAAGGTTGAAATTGGTGCCGGCTCTTCAAATGAAGCGGAAGGAGCGGCGTTTTCGAACGGATTCGCCGAGGCGGCCGGATCGGCAAATGGCGAACCGAAGCTCGGCATTGCCGGTTCGGGCGTCGGCTCGGGCCTGATCTCAGCGTCCGGCTTCGGCATATCGAGCGGCTGACCCATCGGCGACGGGATCGGCGGCGTCGTGTGCATAAAAGGATCACCGACAAGATCGTGGCCGGGCGGCTCCGGAGCGGCCGGCTTTTCGGGTTCGATGAAAGCAGGCGGCGGCGGTTCGGCAGCGGGCGGCGGCGGAATATCCACGACCGTCTCTTGCCCGACGTTCAGATTCGCGAGTTCGGCACGCATTTCCGCTTCGGAGACGACCTGCGTTTTCCGCGAATCGTCCGCGGCGGGCAGGTCGAGAACATCCTCGGCCTTCGGTTCGGGAGCAGGCGGCTCTGATTTCGGTATCGCCGCGGCGAAATCCGCGGGTTTCCCGATCATCGTCTTGAACGGATCGAGCGGTTCCTCAGCGGCAGCGGGAGCTTCGATCAACGTCGCTCCGCACGTTTGGCAAAAATTGAGGTTCTCTGCGAATTCTGTCGGGCACTCCGGCGGCTTTGGCGAGGGGTGTTGTTTCATAAGCTTTTATTCTTGGCCGAACTAAACAAAAATTGCCGTTAGGATAGCAGAAAACTCGAAAAAGCGTAACCGGCCGAGCCTCGAAACGCCCGGCCGGAAGTGATTTTTCCCTGAAGTTTAGACGAGTTCGAGCTTGCTGAAGAAATAAGCGATCTCGATCGCCGCATTCTCGTCCGAATCCGAGCCGTGGACGGCGTTCTCGCCGATCGACGAAGCGAATTCCTTGCGGAGCGTTCCCTCGGTGGCCTCGGCCGGATTGGTCGCACCCATCAGCTCGCGCCATGCCGGAACGGCGTTCTCTTTTTCGAGTGCCAGCACGACGCACGGCCCGCTCGACATAAAGTCGCAAAGCTCGTCGAAAAAGCCCTTGCCGGCGTGGACGGCGTAAAAGCCCTCGGCCTGCTTCCGCGTTTGGTGGATCAGCTTCATTCCGCGGATCTTAAAACCCGCCGCCAGGATGCGGTCAACGATCTTTCCGTGGTTGCCGGCCCGGACAGCGTCCGGCTTGATGATGCCAAATGTTAAATTGCTCATTATTATAGGTGTCCTCTTGTTTGAATTTTGATACGAACTGCAAACTCCAGAGGATACAATATCGAGCCAAAAACCCGAAAGCCGAGACGGGGGAATGGTGAATTGTGAATGATGAATTTCGAATGCAGAAGCCCGCGCATAAGCAAGGGCGTTCTTCGGATTACGAACGATGAATGATGAATGATAAATGATGAATTTCGAACTTCTGATTACGGCTAACAGCTAATAGCTAATAGCTAACAGCTTAAAGAAAACACATCCCAAAAACTGCTCACCACTCACCACTCACTGCTCACTGACAAAATCCAGCCCGGCGATGTCTTCATCGAGCGTGACGGTCCGCGTCGGGGCGGCGAAGGTGAAGCGTTTTGCACCGGCGGTGAGAAAGAACGTCCGGCCCGCCGCGAGCCCCGCAAACCTGTAATACCCAAAAGGATTTGTCAGCACCATTTGCCCGCCGCCCTCGCCGCCCTTGAGCCGCACATACGCCCCGCCGATCCCGCGTCCATCCGCCCGAACAACCCGCCCCGAGATCGAAAGATTCGAAGAACTCGGTCCCGATGAAAAACGCGGAGTAATCAACAAATCATCTATAGCCAAGCCGTGATTTGGCCCGGAATCGAAAAGATCAGTAAAGCGGAGCATTAACTCTTCCCCAACCGGTATCGAAACGATAAGGCTGTGGCTTAGTTGAACCCTATTTGCAGGAAGATTGCCATTCAAAGCCCCAATTGACGAATCCGCAATGGGCCCGATGAAGGTTAGCTCAGGTACTGAAGTAAACGTACCAGATGTCACACTTGTAACTGTTGGGCCTTGCTGAAAATCGACGGTCAGCGAATGCGAATTCGAGTTCCCACTCCGCCTCCATTGTTCGCCAACGAAGCTGACGTCCAAAGAGGTAATCGCTACGCCCGTGTTATTAACCAAACGTATCCCATAGCGAATCGTCCCAGTGCCACTTGCTGCCACGCTACCGAAAGCACGTTCCGAAGAGCCCGTGCTCCCGAAGGAATAATGAGTTCCCCCCGATGCCGAGCCAGTCCCCGCGGAGTAGAAAAAGCGGGTTGTATACCACCCAGGCAGAGTCACGTTGTTCGTAAAGGGAAAATCCGAGCCCGAACTCGCCAACGAATCAAAATTCTCCGATACCGGTACGTTGATTGCGGACAAGCTTACCTGTCCATCAACGTTGAAAGATGCAACGACCAGTACGGCCGAGCACAAAAGGCCCGATGTTATTTTTCTTAGGAGATGCATATATGGAAGTTTGTTGGAGCTCGTTTTCAATCAGCAAAGCTTAGCTAACCGTTCTCGAATTCAACGCTTCTCTGTATGGAAGTGCTCCGCAGTTGTACCTCTACGATTACAATCCCGTTCCAAATACAACTATTGGATGGGAAATCAAACAATACATGCTCGAAATAATAGCGGAACCTTTGCAACTCTGCAACACAAACAAATGACAGTAAAAGTTGACCTGAAAACTTTGCGTGAATAGTACTCCGCCAAGCTCGTTTAGTAGGTCTCGGTCAATTTGCTCGAAGCGAAACGAATCGCGAATTACTTCCACCAGTTGCTTCGCTTATATCTTGGCTCGGTATACTGCGTGATATTCCAAAGTCTTCCGAAAAACTGCCGACAAACGACTTGACCCGCTGTGAGTTTTCCAACCGCTATTCGATGGCGAGTTTCTTGCGGAGGGCGAGTTCGCGGGCGTTCATTTCTCCGGTGTCGGTTTCGTGATCGTAGCCGCAGAGGTGGAGAAGGCCATGGAGAATGAGCTGTTTTATCTCGAGTTCGAGCGGGAGGCGGGCGGCGGCGGCCTGTCGGGCGGCCTGCTCGGCGGAGATGACGATGTCGCCTAAGAAAACAGTGGTCAGTGGTCGGTGGTCAGTGGCCGGTGGCCGGTGGTCAGTGGCTGGTGGTCGGTGGTCAGTGGCCGGTGGCCGGTCGTCAGTGGCCGGTGGTCGGTGGTCAGTGGTCAGTGTTTCGCTTTCGGGCATGGCCTCGAAGTCGTCGGGTTCGTGGGGAAAGGAAAGAACGTCGGTGGTGGCGTCCTTGCCGCGGAAAAGCTTGTTAAGCTCGCGCATCCGCCGGTCTGAGACAAATGCGACCGCCGCCTCGCCGCCCTCGGCCTCCTCGATCGCCGCCAAAGCCTCCGCCAAAAAGCCCGCATACCCGCGTGCCTCAAGCTTAACCTTCCGCTGGAGATTGACGATCATTCGGGCAACGACCTCTGCTGCTGTTGATGATGCCGCACCTGTTCCTGAGCAAATTCGAAGAACGCCCGCTCATCTTCGCGATAAGCAAAGCCGCTTTTCATTATCGGCAGCGCGGAAGCACGAAAAATAAGATGGATCGCTTTGGGCGATTCCTCGATCGAAACAACGCTCTTCCAACTGTAAAACAAGAGGTCTAAGTCAGTTCGGCACGAAATGCCTTCCTCGGAAAGTTCGACCTCTACGATCTGCTCTCCGATCTCCTCGTGCATTCGTCGGAAAAAACGGCGAGCGTCCAATTTTATCGTTTGCTTGATGAAAACACTTGCGATGAGCACATTCAACAAACAAACGATGAGAGCGGCAGTTCCCGCACCCTGGAGCAACAGGAGCAACGGTGTAACGATGGTGTTGAAAACCAGAAATACTGCCATTACGAAGGTAGTAATGCTGGAAGTGGCGTAGCGTTGACTGATCTTAGTACTGGCGTCGGCAAGTTCGTCGAAGTCAGCAAAATACGAGACGTTGAAACGGGTGGTTTGCGATTCTGATGAAACGGTACCGGTTTGAGGCTTCACCAACGGTAAAGACATCTCGTCTTCTTCCCTCGCCCATAAATGCCGCTCGTATGTTCGTTCTCCCTTGTTTTCCACGGTCATTCTCGCAATCGTGCAGGCGTAGTTATAATTCCAAACCCAGATCCACGTCGCTGCGGTAAATATGGCGGATGAGAACGCGGGCGAGGTTTGCCGATTCAAAGTTCGCGTGGTGCTCGCACATCTTCAGGGTGTCGCGGGCGAGCTGCGGGTCTTTACGAAGCGCCGCGACGAACTCTTCCCAGTCGCCGCGAACACCCCGCTCAAACAGCGAATCGATCGCCATCAGCGTTCACTCCTCGTTTTTCAGATTTCGTTGCCTCATCTTCTCACTTCGCCAAAATCCGTACGGAAAGCCTCTCGCCGATCTCCCGACACGGCACCTGATCAAACCTCAACAATTCGAACTCCAGGAAAAGCTGATCGAAACAACTTAGCATCAAGAGTTAAAAGTTCGTGACCTTTCTCGTTTGCATGTGCGCCAATCAAAAAATCAGCGAGGATCCGTCGCGGAAGACCACTTTTCTGCCTTTTACGGCGTTTCGCGTAAGCCTGAAATGCTCTTCCCGCCGAAACCCAAATCGATTCGCTGAAATGCCAGTCGATCACGATGCCGGTCTCCGAACAAAACTGCCTGATGAAATCCTCAGAACGACCAGGTGAAGCGAGCAGTTCTGCGAACACCGCTCCACACACGATGAGACCGCCACGGTTCGCCGCATCCTGAAGCGCCCTTTGGGCTTTTTCGGACCCATCCTCTGTACCAGTCCATAAAGCGACGATTACGTTCGTATCAATTGACATCGACATCACTAATCGATAACCCCATCTCGCATCGCTCGAACTTCCGCGACGATCTCGTCCAAACTTCTTCCGCCGCCGCTTCGTTCGATACCGCGATACTTTGCAAACGGGCTCTCGCCCTTAACAGGCCGAACGGTCATTCCGTGTTCATCGCCGATTTCTTCGAAAACGATCTTGTCGCCCGGCCGCAAGCCCAATTTTTTACGCACTTCAAGCGGGATCGTGATCTGGCCCTTGCTGGTTATTTTCGCTTCGACGTTCATGTCTTCACCTCAATCCTTACTTTACCACGAACTGTCCTTACTTTTTCAGGAAAGTAATGAGGAGTATCAAGCTCCGCTAGTCGTTCCCGGCTTTCGTTGAATGGGCTTCGTAGGCCTGGACGATCATTTGGACGAGTTTGTGGCGGACGACGTCTCGGTCGGTGAAGTAGATGAACTCGATGCCCTCGAGGCCGCCGAGGACGTCTTCGGCTTCGCGGAGCCCGCTTTTTTGGCCGCGGGGCAGGTCGATCTGCGTTTT
Organism: Acidobacteriota bacterium; assembly: GCA_019639235.1. Lineage (GTDB taxonomy): Bacteria > Acidobacteriota > Blastocatellia > Pyrinomonadales > Pyrinomonadaceae > OLB17. Next base: position 7,846 of record JAHBSG010000039.1, read on the forward strand.
GTCGCCGGTGACGACCGCCTTTGAACCGAAGCCGATGCGGGTCAGGAACATCTTCATCTGCTCGCTGGTCGTGTTCTGCGCTTCGTCGAGGATGATGAAGGCGTCGGAGAGCGTCCGGCCGCGCATAAAGGCGAGCGGAGCGACCTCGATGATGCGCTTCTCGAGCATCTTCGTCACCTTCTCGGCATCGACGAGGTCAAAGAGCGCGTCGTAGAGCGGGCGAAGATACGGATCGACCTTGTCCTGCAGATCGCCGGGCAGAAAGCCGAGCCGTTCGCCGGCCTCGACCGCCGGTCGAGTCAGGATTATGCGGCTGACCTGCTTTTTCATCAGGGCATCGACGGCCATCGCCACGGCCAGGAAGCTCTTGCCCGTGCCGGCAACGCCAATCCCAAAGACGAGATCGTTGGCGGCGATCGCTTCGAGATATTTGCGCTGGTTCGCCGTCTTTGGCGCGACGCTCTTCTTGCCCGAGGGATTGAAGCGGCCCTTTTCCACATAATCGCGGAGGCTGTAGGCACGATCCTCGGCGATCTGCTTGAACGCGTCTTTCAGCTCCTTGTCAGTAAAAGTCTGGCCCTCATCAAAGAGTTCGCCGAACTCGGCTAGGATGCGCTCGACCGTTTCGATGTCCTTCGGGTCGCCGTCTATCAGCAGTTCGTTGCCGCGGGCGCCGATGCTTACATCGAGCAGGGACTCAAGATATTTGATGTTTTGGTCCTGAACGCCGAATAGGACGTTCAGCCCCTGAGGCGGTAGTTGTAGCTTTCTCAAATCAAACCTTCAAAAACTCAAATTTGGCTCCAGAATGTTATCCTACCGCCGCTCTATTGAGAATCAAAGCATCGCAGGGCGGCCGGTTAAGATTTTCTTAGAATTATCGGCAAGTTTTTCGGCTATCGACGAATTCGGCGCGTCAGTCATTTGCTGTACCCTATTTCAAAACCCAAAGGGAGGAAACAAAATTAATGTCAACTGTCGATTTGAACGGCAAGACCATCACCGATTCCGTTGTTAAGGACGTACTGAACAACATGGCTGCTTATTTTGGAGCAACGCTCCACGTAACGTCGGGAGACAGAACGACCGTCCCGCCGGGCGGAAGCCCGACGAGCCTGCACCTAAGCGGTAAGGCCGCGGATTTCAAGATCGATGGGCTCGACTTTGGCAATATCTACCAGAACCTCAGGAATTTGGGAGCAAACCAGGTTTTTGTGCCCGGCCACCGATACGAGTTCATTTGGCACGGCATTCATACCAGCACAACGGGCGCGCATCTGCATCTCGGCAGGATCAGCACAAATGCTGACGGCTACGTGAAATTCATAATGGAAGGCATTACGCCCGAAGGTTCGGGAACCTATGCGGTCGATCTGCAGGTCCCGCTCAACGGCAACAACACGGTCCAGAATTCTTATATGCCCCAGTAGCTGGAAAACGAGACGAATCACAACTCAACGCGGCCCGATATTGCATCGGGCCATTTTGATTGGCAGCGGATGATTGTGTTATCCTTTCTCCTTTGTAAATCAGTCGATTTTCTATCTAAATAGAGGAGCAATCTATCAAAAATGGCTAATAACGCAGGCGCTAAGATCGGTAAGGTCGTACAGGTCATCGGACCGGTCGTTGACGTCGAATTCGAAGATTATCTTCCGCCGATCCATCAGGCACTTCGCATCACCTCGACCGGGTTCGATGTCGAGACGCCGGTTGACGTAGTTGCGGAGGTTCAGCAGCACCTCGGCGAAGGCCGCGTTCGAGCGGTCTCGATGCTTCCGACCGACGGCATGATCCGCGGCATGAACGTTGAGGACCTCGGCGGCCCGATCACCGTTCCGGTGGGCAATGCAACGCTTGGACGCGTGATGAACGTCATCGGCGACCCGGTCGATGAACTCGGCCCGGTCGTGTCCGACACTCGTTACCCGATCCATCGCCACGCTCCGTCCTTTGACGAGCAGGCGACCCAGCTTGAGATGTTCGAGACGGGCATCAAGGTCATCGACCTCGTTCAGCCCTTTCTCCGCGGCGGTAAGATCGGCCTCTTCGGCGGTGCCGGCGTCGGCAAAACGGTTCTCATCATGGAGCTGATCAACAACGTCGCCAAGGGCCGCGAAGGCTTCTCGGTGTTCGCTGGTGTTGGTGAGCGTACCCGCGAGGGCAACGACCTTCTTCGCGAAATGGTCGAATCAAAGGTCATTACCTACGGCGATTCATTCACGCACAACTTTGAAGAAACCGGCTCGTTCGACCTGGAAAAGGTCGATATGGAAGCCATCAAGGGTTCGAAAGTGTCGCTGGTTTACGGCCAGATGACCGAGCCTCCCGGAGCCCGACTCCGCGTCGCACTTTCGGGCCTGACGGTCGCCGAATACTTCCGCGACCAGGGCAACGACGTGCTCTTCTTCGTCGACAACATTTTCCGCTTTACACAGGCAGGCTCAGAAGTGTCCGCACTTCTCGGCCGTATGCCTTCGGCCGTGGGATACCAGCCGAACCTTGCGACCGAAATGGGCGAAATGCAGGAACGCATCACCTCGACCAAGACGGGTGCCATCACGTCGATCCAAGCGGTTTACGTTCCGGCGGACGACTACACTGACCCGGCTCCGGCTACAACGTTCGCCCACCTCGACGCTGTTACCGCTCTTTCGCGACAGATCGTTGAGCTCGGGATCTATCCGGCGGTTGACCCGCTTGCCTCGAACTCGCGTATCCTCGATCCGCAGATCGTCGGCGATCTGCACTACAACACCGCACAGGAAGTTAAGAAGATCCTGCAGCGATATAAGGACCTTCAGGACATCATCGCGATCCTCGGCCTCGACGAGCTTTCGGAAGACGATAAGCTGACCGTTGCACGTGCTCGTAAGATCCAAAGGTTCTTCTCGCAGCCCTTCACGGTCGGCGAGCAGTTCACGGGCCTTAAGGGCGAGTACGTAAAGGTTGAAGACACCATCAAGGGCTTCCGCGAGATCCTCGACGGCAAGTGCGACGACATGCCCGAACAGTCGTTCTACATGGTCGGCACGATCGAGCAGGCTCGTGAAAAAGCCAAGAAGATGGCCGCGGGAGCTTAGGAAAGTCGAAGAGTGAAAATGTGGAGAGGTGAAAAGCCTGGCCGGTTGTGGTAAAGGCTTTCCACCTCCTCACCTTCACACTTTTTCAGTTGAGAAATCTAGATGCTTAAACTTGAGATCGTAACTCCAGAAAGGAAAGTAATTGATGCCGAGGTCGATTCGGTAACGGTCCCGACGCTTTCCGGCGAGGCCGGCATAATGCCGCAGCACGCTCCGCTGATCTCGGCCCTGAAGCCGGGCATCGTAACCGTAACGACAAAAGGACAGGCAGAGCGCCTGGCGGTTGGCACCGGTTTTGTCGAGGTCAGCAATAATCGGGTTTCGGTATTGACTGATGTCGCCGAAACGGCGGATGAGATCGATGCGGAAAGGGCGAGGTCCGAAAAAGCTGAGATCGAAAAGGAACTCGCAGCGGCTTCACAGCTGCCGGCGGACGAGACCGAGGAACTTCGCGAACGGGCGGCACTTGCTTCGGCCCGCATCGACGTTTCGCGGTCGGCTTAGTCGAATCGAACCCCTTTGGCCACGTGCAGCTTGACGAAAAGGTCGGCGAATAACATAATTGCGGCACTGGCAACCTCGAACTTATCGATCATTATCAACTTCGATTTCGGATGAAAGCCTCCCGGCCGTAGTCCGAAAACAGGAAAGGGTGCCTAATACGGTGTGGGAGACGTATTAGGTGCCCTTTCCGCCTTTCAGATCGCCGGCAACTGCAACTGCATCCGAAACATTCTTGTAACGTACATCCATTAGCCTGTTTGATACGAAAGTACAGCCATGGACAATATAGAAACCCTTACAGAAAAGCTCGGCCTCACGATCGAGCGGACAGCACTACCGGGCCAGACGACAGCGATACGCGTGTACAAAGGAGCGAAGCAGGTCTTTATCGGTACCGAGGACGCCGTTCGCAACTTCCTCGCGGATTACGAAGCCAACCGACCGAAACCCTACGAGGGAAGCATTTACGGCTACAAGGAATAGCTCGGCCGTTGTGCTAAACTTCCCCGTTGAATGGATAATCCTCTGCTCGCAGCCCTCTTCGAGGAAGAAGAACGCCGCCCGGTCACCGTTTCCGAATTGAATTCGGAGGTTAAGGCTTTGCTCGAGCGAAGCTTTGCTCAGGTTTGGGTCGAGGGCGAGATAACGAATTTCCATGCCGCCGCGTCCGGGCATTGGTACTTCTCGCTGACCGATGGCTCTGCCCTGATCAAGGCTGCGTGCTTCAAGGGTCAAAATTTCCGTATCCGATTTAAGCCTTCGGACGGCTTGCTTGTACGTGTTCGCGGCCGTCTTGCGGTCTATGAACCCCGGGGCGAAATGCAGATCGTCGTCGAATCGCTTGAACCGGTCGGAGAGGGTGCACTCGCTGTCGCGTTCGAGCAGATCAAAATGAAGCTCGCCCGCGAAGGGCTTTTTGATGAATCGTTGAAGCGGCCACTTCCGCCTTTCCCTCGAAAAGTTGGTATTGTCACCTCGCGAACCGGTGCCGCTCTCCAGGATATTTTGACCGTACTTAAACGGCGAGCCAGATCAGTAAACGTTGTAGTTATCCCGACTCTGGTTCAAGGTGAGTTTGCCGCTGAGCAGATCGCAGCCGGAATTGCGACAGCCAGCGAATTCAACACAGGGAGACCGGAGAATGAGAAGATAGACGTCCTGATCGTCGGTCGCGGAGGCGGTTCGGCAGAAGACCTTTGGGCCTTTAATGAAGAGGTGGTTGCTCGAGCGGTCCGCGCATCGAAGATTCCTGTAATTTCGGCGGTCGGCCATGAGGTCGACTTCACCATTGCGGACCTCGCTGCAGATCTTCGTTCCCCGACGCCTTCAGCCGCCGCCGAGATCGTCGCCAGGGCTGAAAATGAAGTGCTTCAACTGCTGGAACATCGCTCGGTTCAGCTTAGGCGATCGATCGGCAATGCACTTTTGTCCGCTCGTGCCGACGTTCAGTCGCTTGCGATGGCACCGATCTTTGTGGAATTCCCCGCTCGTCTCCGCGAACTTCGTTACCGGGCAGATGAGTTGATGATGCGAAGCGAGGACGTTCTTGGCAAGATCCTGCGGCAACGGCTCGAGTCGCTCCGAGGTGTGACCGTAAGGCTTTCCCCGGTCGCCCTTGGTGCAAAACTCGGGGAAAACAAGCGAAGGCTTGGGCTGCTCGAACAGCGGGCCTCTACGGCAGTTGTTGACGCCCCGCGACGCGGAACACAAAGGCTCGAAAAGGCGATGGCACAGCTCGATGCCCTTTCCCCGCTCCGCGTTCTGCATCGGGGCTACTCGATAACCCAGCGGCCCGATGGTCAGATAATACGTGACGCTGCCGAGGTACAGGCCGGCGACCAGATCCAGGTAAAGCTCGAAAAAGGAAACATTGAAGCGACCGTTACGGCCGCAACTGAATAATTACGTATGGCAAAGACCTTCGAAGAATCTCTCGATCAACTTGAAGCGATCGTCCGTAAGCTCGAGGACGGCGACCTTCCGCTTGAGGAAAGCCTCGAGCTCTTTGAAAAGGGCGTGAAGCTCTCGCGTGACTGCAAAGAACGGCTTGCCAGTGCCGAACGCCGGATCGAGGTCCTGATGAAGGAATCGAACGGCGAACTGAAGCTTGAGGAAATCGTCGATGAGGACTAGGAAAGGCCCTACCATCGGCAAGGCCTCTCTCTAAATTCGTTACGGCTTTTGCTGTTGCTTTTCCCTCGCGGCTTTTCGCTGCTCGATCAGGTCGCAGGCCTGAAAGGCTCCGGTCGGGTCGATGGCCGTTCGGCCGATCTCAATATGCTGTATCTTTCCGTCCTTATCTACCACGAACGTCCCGCGGTTCCCATAGCCTGAAGTTTCGTTATAGAGACCGTACGCCTTCGTTGTATCCCGCTTCCAGTCGCTCAGCAGTGGAAAGGTAAGTCCGTTTTGTTTGGCGAATTCGCGGTTCGAGGCAAAGCTGTCCATCGAAATACCGAACACCTGTGTATCTGCGGCTTCAAATTTTGCGATATCAGACTGATACGCTTTCATTTGGGCCGTTCAGCCACCGGTAAAGGCAAGCACATAGAAAGCCAGAACGACATTCTTCTTGCCCTTCAGATCGCTAAGCTTCACCTTGTTCCCTGTCGTGTCCGTCAGTTCGAAATCCGGTGCTGCGTCTCCGACCTTTAGGTGGGTCGTTGGAGCGGCCGGAGTCTGCGAATTAGCTGCAACCGCAAGCGAAAACAAGAGAGCCGCGATCAGCACAACCCTGATCTTCATATCATTTCCTCCCAAATTAAGTATCCCGCTGCAACTAAAATAGCTCAGCGGGATAGTCTGATGAATCAAACAACAGGCTTAATCACGCGAGCTGAAGATGCTCAGGATGTACCAGAATAGCAATGCTATCCCGGCAAAAAGCGTCAACGCGGCGGCTACATGTTGGCTCGTGTTGTATTGGTGCAGAACCTGCGACGTATTGTAGAGAATAGCCGTGCCTGCAAACGCTACCATCACAAAAGCAAAGATACTTCCGAGCGAGAAGCCGAAGATGATGCTCGCCACGATGAAGCCCAATGCTGCGAAACCACCGATAGCCACGATCGGCCCAAGCCACGAGAAATCTGCCTTTGTAATAAATACCGTCGCCGTGATGCCGAGGAAAAGCCCGAGCGTCACGATGCCCGCCTTCGGGATGACCGTTACGTCCGAATAGGTGGCCGCAATAAAGATCATCGGGACAAAGATGATGGCCTCTGCGATAACGAATATCCCGAGTCCGAGATACTGCATCGCCGTGGACGTATTCGACATCGCCCAGCGGTTTGCCAAAAACGAAACCGCCATGAACAAGCCCAGCACGACCAACCAGCCCATGCTTCCGCCCATGAACATCACCGAAACGATCGCCTGGGCCGCTCCGGTCATAAATAACGCCGCTTCGACCGCGACGAACGCTAAAATTGCCGCCGCAAGAAGCATGTAGGTCTTGCGGATGAACTGTGCACGGTATGCAGGTAATGCATCCGCTGCCGATTCGCCAAATGAAGTGGTGTATTCGTTCATATTTCCTTGTTCTTAGATTCCCAATTCTCGAAAATGTATGCCTGATTCCGTTCTCCAGATTGTACCCTATCCACAGCCAAAATTGAACCGTTAAATTCTTCGCATCCGGTGCGAGGATTTCCCCGCAATTCGTTTCCGACGGTCCAAAAAATAGGCGTTTTCCGCCTGTATCGCATAGGCACGAAAAATGCTTTCTGAAATAAGTAAGATGGCCTGTATGACCATCCGCGATATTTGAAAGTTTACGAAAGTTCCTTTCAACGCAATAGGTAAACACTTTGACAATTTGAATGATCGACCGACCGCACTATGATCGGCCAGATCGAGGAGGTGGAGCATGAGGCCACAAGCATTGAAATCATTATCCTGCATCCTCGGCTGTACATTTTTGGCGATCACATTGATATTTGGCGTATCAAACGCCCAGAAAAGAGGACAAAAGACATTTGAAGTAGCAGACCAGCCCGCGAAGGCGGTTGAGACCGACATCCCGGGCCCACGATTCTTCCAGTGGCAGACCGTAGCCAATAATGGCTTCACGATCCCGGGAACGGGCAATACAAAATTCAGCAGCTACGGCCAGCCGTCGGTAAACTTCGACGGCTCTGTTGTTTTTAGGGCACGCAGCACCGGCGGACAGCGTGCGACCGGCATTTATTACCGGACCTCGCTTAACTCGCCGATCATCACCATTGCAGACCTGCAGACCGAAGTTCCGTATCCGAACAACCTGAACAGCAAGTTCCGCGAGTTCTCGGCATTTCCGAGGATCGCTCCCAATTCGCTTTTGATGGCGACGCTTGGCCTTCACCAGCCGGTGTATCGCTTTATCCTTCCCGATGGGACCGAGACACGCTCGGGAACCAACGGCATCTACGTAAAATTTGGCACCGATCAGCTCGTTACCGGAGCCTCGAAGCTTGGCAACGTTCCGGATTTCGAATTCTACGGCGTCCCCGGCTTCAAGCAACTAGTGTTTGACGTATTCCCGGGAGCTCCTTCGATAACCGACGACGGAGACATCGTCTTCAAGGCAAACTATACAGTTGACGGCGTCGGAAAGACGGGCATCTTCTTCCGTAGGCTGCTGAGCTCGCAGGCGGGCGGTTTTGCCAGCGTCGAGATGATCGCTAGCTCGGACACCGAGATTCCCGGATTGCCGCCTTCGGCTTTTGCACCGGCGGTATTTGATTCGACCTCTCCGCCTTCGGCCTTTGGCGACCGCGCAGTTTTCCTCGGCCTCGATAACGAGGACGACCCGCATGCCGGCGGTATCTACCATGCCTTTATCAAGGCAAACGCGGACTTGAATCCGGTCGTCGAGATCGGAAAACCGGTCGACGGGCTCAAAATGCCGCCGCTGACCCGAATAGGCGAAGCACTTGCCTTTGACGGCCGCTTCGTTTACTTCTGGGCCGCTTGGGGCGATGAATGGAACACCATCCGCCTCAACTGTCCAGTCGATGGCAATGCCGAAATCCGCAACTTCTGCAACGGCGTTGACCCGAAGAGCATCTACGACCCGAACACTGATAGCTGGTATCAATACGGCAGAGTTCCCGGCAATCAGGGCATCTTCGTTTATGACCTGTGGACACGAACGGGCTATCTTGCCGTCGATAATTCGGGCTACATCAAGGACTTTGTTTACTGGACCTACTCGGGCCACGTTCCCGCTCCCGATGAACCGGATGCCGAACCGCCGCGATGGCGTTCGACCGCATTCGTCGCCGGCGACAATGGCTGGGTGGTCTTCAAGGGCCGCATCTCCGAGCTGACCGGCAACAAGGAATACATCAACCCGATGGACGGCCTGTATATGGCAAACCCGATGGTTGGCGACCCGCTCAAGACGATCATTGAGACCGGAATGGACGGAGCCCTGATCGACCCAAGCATTCCCGAAGCCTATCGCGGAACGCTGCCGATCCTCGGATTTGGCCTCGAACGCGAAGCCTTCCGCGGCAATATGCTGGCGATCACGGCAACCATGGGCAACGAAGAATTTAGCTGGGGCGGGATCTACCTGACCAACGTCGGGCCGAACCGAACCGGTGGACCGATCGACACGGTAAGAGACCATAAGTAGGAGGTAACTTAAAGCATAAAGCACACACATAGGGCCTCGCGGACACGCTCCGCGGGGCCTTTCTCTGTGCTGTGTCGCCGGACCTGTCCGCCCAGCGGGTTTGGGCCACCGCGCCCGGAGTTCAGGGTCCCGATCGCCGGGTGTTTCATTTCTTAAAGGAGGCATATGTTTCTGAAACAGTTGAAACGGATGAAAGAAGTGAATCGCCTGAAACGGTTGAAACGCGTGAAACGCTTCGAGCATTTGGGACGCGTGGGACAGATGGAACACGCGGCCGGGCCCGGAGATTTGTGATGTGGGATTTCGGATTTGGGATTGGCATCGTCGCATTGTCAATTGTTAATTGGACCATTGTTAATTGGTCAAAATGGAAATTGGGCTTTGGTCATTGGTCTCCGGCTAACAGCTACCGGCTAACGGATTAGAGCTGATCGCTAAAAATATCCGGCCTCTGCTCACTGCTTGCTGCACACCGCTCACCGCTCACTTTCCTCCGCTGTCCATTTTCTGAAGCCTTCGATCGAAAGTGAACGGCGATCCGTGAGAAACGTGAGATATGGATGAAATGGAAGGTGCGAGTTGTGAGTTGCAGAGTTGCAGAGTTGCAGAGTTTTGAGTGCGGGCTTCAGCCCATCGTTTTGAGTCCCGGCTTTAGCCGGCCGCAAGTGTTACGCCTTTAGGCGTGACCAAATGCGGAGGCCCGCGCGTCAGCAAGGGCTTAACATCCGATTCGGCGTGCCGGAGTCGTCGAAGACGGTGGCATTCGTAGTTGAAATGTTATTAACCACCAAAGAAGAAAATAGGAAAGCCGGAAGCTTGTCTCCGGCGTCTGTGGCTTTCGTCTGTGTTTTCTGTGTTCGAAAAGAAAACCATCACCACAGAAAGCACAGACCGAAGCCGCACAGAAAAAGGATTGTGGAGGGTAAAATTCATGATTTCGAATATTGGATTGGATGACACGCCCTTACTTACGTGCGGGCTTCCGCATTCGGATTCCAGACTCCAAATTCATCATTCATCATTCATCATTCATCATTCATCATTCGGGTCAGAACCCGGCGAGAGCTTTAGGCTGCTCTTAACTTTATTCGACCAGTAGGAAGCGCGTGTAGCTGTTTGAACGTCACGGCCTCACCATCGATCCAAACAGGTGCAGACACATTTTCCAGTTCGATCAGAGTTGAATGGTATAATCGGGCTGTGTTTTCTGGTCAGTGTTTTATTGACGTCCTCAAACCGCGTGCTGATATGGTGCGGCGTTTTGCTTTCGCTTTGATCATTGCCGTATCGCTATTCGGGTCGACATTGGGTCAGGAAACGCCTAAGGCGGTTTTGGTCGATGAGTTTGGTTTTCTGCAGTGCGGCGACCTTTTAGCTCGTCTGGACGCGTTTATGGTGGAGCTCAAGAATAACCCCGGTGACCGTGGTTATGTTTTGATCTCTGAAGCGAAACGAAATCCGAAAGCGTTTCAGAGTATCGTTGAGGCGAGTATCTTCAGGAGGCGATTTGATCGCGAACGGATCTCCATTGTGCTGGTCGGCAAAGAGATGGGCTCGGAAGGCCAATTTTGGCGGGTGCCTCTTGGGGCAGAAGCCCCGGCTTTTAAGCCTATTGCCCGTCCGGAACCGGACCTGACCAAACCCTTCAAGTACGGTAGCGATGATAGCATCGGTATTTGCCCTACGTTCTCCCCTGACCTTTTTGCCAAGCTTATTCTGGACAATCCAGGATCGATGGCGAGGGTGGTCATCGCCGGCCCTACAGTAAGTTCCCGGCTGCAGATGGCCAAGGGAGTCCGGGAAATGTTTGAAAGCTACACGAAACTCCCGGCCGATCGGATCAGCTTTTACTACGTTCATCGGCCGGAGGATTGGATGTCGGGGATCGAATACTGGTTTATCCCGGCAAAGCGGCGGTAGTTCCAAGGGCTGTGCTCTCCGATTTGCGGAAAGGCTCGGCCTTTCCGGCGGCTGGCTCATATCGAGAGCGGCTACGCCGCCGAGGTTACGATTTTTTCTCTTCTTTCGTGGTTTGGAGAATTTGATCCGCAGAATGCCACCGTCTTCGACGGTTCCGTTCGTTTTGCGAAACGCGACCCACGTCTTGCGACGTGGGCTACATTAATGACGTCGTCTTCAACGACTCAAATAGGACGCATCGGATGTTAAGCCCTTGCTGACGCACGGGCTTCCGCATTCGAGATACGGCCCTCGTCCCTCGTCACCAAGAAAAGCCCTTCCCGACGGTCGGGCCTCTGACACGGAATTCCGCATTCATCGTTCATCGTTCATCATTCATCATTCGATTCCGCCTTCCTCACGGTCGGGCCTCTGACACAGCGGCCTCGGACACGGCGGTTCCGACCAGCTGCGAAAATGCAACGGGCGGGTCAGGCGTTGCGGACCTCGGCGGGTTCTTCGGCGAAGGCGATCGTTTCTTCGGCTTCGGCCGCCTCGCCGTTGGTCGGCTCGGGTTCTTCCTGCACGTGCTTTGCGTCGTGTTCGAGGCTGAGCTTTATGAAAACGGGCAGATGGTCGGAGCCGAACCGCTCGAGGCAGCGGAAATCGACAAGGCGGAAGTGGTTCGAGTGGAAAAGATGATCGAGCGGAAACTTGAGCAGCGGAATGGTCGCGTGAAAGGTATGGAAGAAACCGCGGCCGATACGCGGGTCGAGCAGGCCT
>JAHBSG010000004.1 GCA_019639235.1 Acidobacteriota bacterium
TCGTGAATATCCGACACCTTCAACATGCCCGAATCAAAGGGCACTATTTCGGGGTAAAGTTGCTTCATATACGAAGATTATCTCACCAAGGCTGAAGGACGAGCAATCTCAGTGGTTGATTTGGATAAATGACCGTTCATTGCAGGACTGTATACAAAAATCGACACGAGGAAGACGACCTTCGACTATTTTGATGCACTTACCGAGACCCTCTCTTGTATCTGCCTCTCAATTTGAGACTTGAAACCGTCCGACAAATTTTCGCAGGAGGATAAACTCGTCCCGTAGCTGATTACAACCTCGGCCTTCCCATCTTCGGAAGACGTAAAATACTGCTTCAAATAAAAAGGCAATGCAAAATTGAATCCTGTTTTGCGGATAAACTGTATTTGCGGGTTACCATTCAATTCGGTTTCGTCTTCCGCACTTGCGCATTGTTCTCTGGATGTGAACGTCAGCCCGTTCAGCTTACCCGGGGTCAGGTTACTGTAATCCAGCCCGCCACTGCCGTCCGTGTGTGTTTCTGCATGAACCATAACTAAATACTTTCCATCGGAAAATGCAGCAAACGAAACATTGAATTGTTTTTTGTCATACGTCGGCCGGTGATGAAGTTCGCCGAGTAGTTTAAATGCAGGATCTATTTTGATCTCATACTTTGCCTGGTGCGTGGTCTTAACACTGTTGCCGCGAACGGTTAAATAATCGAAACCTGATTGCTGAGCCGATCCGGGAGAGAAACCGAAGAGAACCACTCCCATTAAAGAAATCCAGAAGACCGCAGGCACTAGACGAGGGGCATCGATCAATTTGTATATCGGTGACATCACGCTGACAAAAAATTCCGACTCCATAACTGAAAGACGAGCAGCGTCCAGAGTTCCTTGTGGTGCGAGGCTCGGCCGGTTTCGTGTTCGGTGATGAGACGCTGGACGTAGTCGGGGTTGAAGAGGCCCTGTTGCTTTAACCTCTCGGGTGCGAGCATGTCGTGCATCAGCGGATTGAGGCGGCCTTTGAGCCATTCGGCGATCGGGATGCCGAAGCCTTTTTTCGGGCGGTGAAGGATATCCTGCGGGAGCAGGTCCCGCATCGCCTCTTTCAGGATGACCTTGCCGCTCTTGCCTTTCAGCTTGTATTCGACCGGGATAGACGCGGCGAACTGGCCGACACGTGGGTCAAGGAAAGGTGCACGCGTCTCCAGGCTGACTGCCATCGCGGCCCGATCGACCTTGGTCAAAATATCCTCGGCGAGATAGTAGTTTATGTCGGCGTACTGCATCTGCTCGATGACATTTTTTGCATCGGAACCGCCGACGAGTTCACGCACGCCGCTGTAAATGTCGGCATCGGTTTGAGCGAGAAAATCCTTCGAAAAAAGCTGCTTGTGCTGGTCGACCGAGAACGAACCGAACCACGAATGGTGCCGCGTAACGTCGTCGTAATGCGAGGCACGGACGAACCGCTTTGCCTTGTAATCGAACGACATATTCTTGGTCGAAACGGGCAGTGCGTTGACGAGCGGCTCAATGAAACCGCGGCGGAGGATCGACGGGATCGCCAGATACTTTGCCGCCACGGTGTGGGCGTAATACATCGGATAGCCGGCGAAAAGCTCGTCGCCGCCGTCGCCGCCGAGTGCGACCGTGACGTGCTTGCGGACAAAACGGGCAAGCAGAAAGGTCGGTATCAGCGAGCCGTCGGACATCGGCTCATCGAGCCAGGTGCCGATCTCCGAGATCAGGTCGCCGGCGGTCGCGGCGGAAAGCTTGTCTTCGTAATGCTCGGTGTTAAGGTGCCGGGCGACCTGCCTCGCGTATTTCGATTCGTCAAAGCTGTCTTCCTCAAACCCGATCGAGAAAGTCTTTACGCGCTCGGTCGCGTGCTGAACGGCAAAGGCCGCGACAGTCGATGAGTCGATTCCGCCGGAAAGCAGAATGCCGAGCGGAACATCCGAGACAAGCCGCATTCGGACGGCATCGGAGAGCAGATCGCGGAGTTCTTCTGCTTTACGAACGAGCGTTCCATCTCCGCTCAGAGAACCACCCCGGCCTTCGGCCACGCCTCCTTCGAAAGGAGGGGAGCTAGTCCAAGAGATATCCCAATAGCGGCGGGTTGTTACTTCGCCGTTCTCGACCGTGAGGACGTGTGCGGCCGGAAGTTTGTGGATGCCTTTGAAGATAGACATCGGCGCCGGGACGTAGTCGAAGGAGACGAAGTGGCGGAGCGCGTTCAGGTCGAGTTCGGGCTTGACGGCGGGGTGGGCGAGTATCGCTTTTAGCTCAGAGGCCCAGATCAGCGTGTCATCGAAGACGCCGTAATATAGCGGCTTTTCGCCGAAGCGGTCGCGGGCGATGACCAGCTTCTTTCGCCGCGAATCCCACAGCGAAAAGGCGTACATACCGTTTACGTGTTCGAGCAAGCCCTCGCCATACTCTTCGTAAAGGTGCGGCAGGACCTCGGTGTCGGACTTGGTGGTAAACTTGTGGCCTTTCTTTTCGAGCTCAGCGCGAACCTCGCGGTAATTATAAAGCTCGCCGTTCATCATCACGACGACCGACCGGTCGCAATTGAATACAGGCTGGTCGCCGGTCTCAAGATCGATGATCGAAAGCCGCCGCATGCCGAGCGCGACCGTCTCATCAAGCCACAGCCCCTCCGAATTCGGCCCCCGATGCACGATCGTGTCACACATCAAGTGCAGCACCTGTTCGGCACCGCCGTTCGAATCAGATCGTTTTAGGTTTATCCAACCCGCTATTCCACACATAAAAAGTGAGCAGTGAGCGGTTAGCAGTAAGCAGAAGGCTGGAACCAATGAATACTGCTCACAGCTCACTGCTTACGGCTCATTCCGCAAATCCGATCTTCTCCCGCACCGCATATATCGCTTTGTCCTGCGATTCGTGGTAGGTGCGGACGAGCAACTCGGCCAATAACCCCATCAAAAAGAACTGTATCGAGATGGCGAACATCACGATGCAGAGGATGGGGAGCGGCGTTTCGACGAAGTCGGCCTGATACTGCGGCATTCCGACGAGCCCGGCAAACTTGAGAAAGACAGCATAAAGGCCGGAGAAGATAGAGGCCGCAAGGGCGAGCATTCCGAATGTGCCGAAAACGTAGATCGGCTTCGTATGGTACTCGGCCATGAACTTGATGGTCATCAGGTCGAAGATCACTTTGATCGTCCGCGAGATGCCGTATTTCGATTTGCCGGCCGTGCGTGCGTGGTGATCGACCGGGATCTCGGTAACGCGTGCTCCGGCCCACGAGGCATAGATCGGGATAAAGCGGTGCATCTCGCCGTAGAGCTTTACGTCCTTCAGCACGTCGCGGCGATAGGCTTTGAGCGAGCAGCCGTAATCGTGGAGAGGCACATCGCCGATCCAGGAGATGATCTTGTTGGCGATCATCGAAGGTATCTTCCGCGAGACCATCTTGTCCTGCCGGTTGCGTCGCCAGCCGGAAACGACATCATAGCCTTCGTCGAGCTTATCGAGCAGGCGTTTGATGTCGGCCGGGTCGTTCTGCAGATCGGCATCCATCGGGATCAGTATCTCGCCGCGGGCGGCGTCAATGCCGGCACTCATTGCCGCGGTCTGGCCGTAATTACGGCGGAGCGAGATGACGCGGACGCGGTCGTCCTCGGCGGCGATCTCTTTCAGTATCGCAAGGCTCTTGTCGGTCGAGCCGTCATCGACGAATATCACCTCGGCAGTCTTGCCGAGCGCGTCGAGAGCCGCCTTGATCTTCGCGTGCATTGGGCGGAGGTTGTCCTCCTCGTCAAGCACGGGCAGAAAGAGCGAAAGCTCCGGTGCGTCGGTTCGTTTATTTGAAGTTTCCGAATCCATTTCAGTAAATCCGATAAACCTAATAATCTAGAACTTTCACGCGGGAAAATACAGCACGCGCGAGCGGTTGGCATAAGAACTAGCACCGTTCGTGCACCGATTGGGCGAAAACATGAATCGAAGAACCTTTATTGGGATACCGGCCGCGGTTGCCGCTGCTGCTCATTTGTCGCCGGCTGATGCTCAAACGGCCGCTCTGCGTTCGGGCATGAAAGTGAAGCTGCCGGTCGTGGTTTCCACATGGGACAGCGGCATCCGGGCGAATGCGGCCGCGTGGCCGGTGTTGGCCCGCAAGGGTTCGGCGCTTGATGCCGTCGAGGCTGCGGGGCGTGCGGCGGAGCTCGAGCAAAGCTGCTGCGTCGGGCTCGGTGCGAACCCGGACCGCGACGGAACGGTGACGCTCGATGCCTGTATCATGAACGGCAACGGCGACTGCGGCAGTGTCGCGTACCTTGAGCGGATCAAGCATCCGGTCTCGGTCGCCCGGAAAGTAATGGAACTCACGCCGCATGTCCTGCTCGCCGGCCGCGGAGCACAGCAATTTGCCGCGGCGAACGGATTCGCTATCGAGAGCGGCGAGCTTTCGCCCGAGGCGGAGCGGGAATGGAAAAAGTGGCTCGAGAAATCGAACTACAAGCCGGAGATCAACATCGAGAACAAGAAGGTCTCGCAGGCGGCCCCGTATTTCTTGAGCGAAGGCTCGCCGAACCACGACACCATGGGCACCGTCGCGATCGATTCGAGAGGCAAGCTCGCCGGAATGGTAACGACCAGCGGGATGGCATTTAAGATGCACGGCCGCGTCGGCGATTCACCGATCATCGGTGGAGGGCTTTTCGTTGATGACGAGGTCGGAGCAGCGACAAGTTCGGGCGTTGGCGAAGAGGTCATCCGCATCTGCGGGACGCACACCGTTATCGAACAAATGCGAATGGGCCGCTCGCCCGAGCAGGCTTGCCGCGAGGCCATCCGCCGAATCGTCAAACGCGACCCGGCCAAGGCAAAGGAATTTCAGGTCGGTTTCGTCGCCATCTCACGCCGCGGCGAGGTCGGCGCATTTGCGATTCAGAGGGGCTTTACGTTCTCTATCACGAATGCTGAATTTCCGGATGGCAAGGTCTTTCAAGCGAAAAGTCATTTTTAACCACAAAGCACACAGAGGGCACGGAGAGGTTTTCAGAAGTGGCTCCTAAGGTCGTCCTGTTGCGGGTTTTGATTCGCCACGTGATCGAAAGATTCTTGACCTCGGTGCTCTCTGTGCCCTCTGTGGCCAACTAGTTCGGGTCGCCGGAGTTGATGTGAAAATGCAGGTGCTTTGAGTCCTGGTATTCGCCGAGGTTGGTGAGGACGCGGGCGGCACCGTATTCTTCGAAGACCCGGGCGGCGACCTCTTTTATGACGTCGAAGATCTCGATGAGCAGATCGCTTTCGACCTCGAGAACAGAGGCGACGTGCCGCTTCGGCACAACCACGATATGCACCGGCCAGAACGGCCGAGTGTGGTGATAGGCAAGAACGTTCTCCGTCTCAAGCATCTTCTCGACCGGCGTCTTTCCCGAAAAAACCTCTTCGCAATAGAAATCGGACATTGGCGCTTACTCCCAGTCTTCTATTCTTAGGCCATTCACTCGACCAAACTCTTTTACGTTGTGTGTAACAAGCGTGAGGTCGTTTGCCAGGGCTGTGGCGGCAATTAGGATGTCGTAAGCCCCAATGATCGTGCCTGTCCTGGACAGGTCAGCCCGAATCTTGGCCGCATGTCTGCACGCTGTGTCGTCAAATGGCAGCGATTCGAACTGCTCAAGAAATGCTTCCTGTATCTGAAGCGAACGAACCGGGTCGGAACTCCTCATCGACCCAAAGAACATTTCATATTTCACCACCGAGCAGACAGCGATCTCTTCGGCCGGAGTGGCTGCAATTCTTGATAGTACGTTCGAATTAGGAAACTTGATGTAAACAATGCAAACGTTTGTATCGAGGAGATATTTCGGCGTCATTGATCAATTGGGTCGCGATCCTGCATCGGAGGCTGATCGCGTTCGGGAAAGTCAGGGATCGCGCCGGCCGTCGCCTCAAAGAAGCCGATCGGGTATCCCATTTCATCGCGTTCGACGTCGTCCTTCTTTCCGTTTTCGTTCTCATCGAGCGGAAGGATGATGACCTCGACATCGCGGTTGCGGAATTCGGCCGGGACATGGAAAACAGAGGGGAGATTCTTGATGGTCTCTTTATAAAAGTTCATTTGCTCAAAACCTCCTCGGCCTAAATTTTAGCACATGGGCTTTTACTTTCTCGCGACGATGACGATCGAGACACCAAAGGGGAAGTCGAGGTTTTTGAGAATGTGCCGCTCGGCGGAGAAAATCTTGCCGAAAAGTCCGTTGAGGGCCGAGACGTTTATGTTGTTTTCCGAGTCGGGCTTGATGCCGGTCAGCTTCATCAGCGTGCGGCCGCCAAGTATCGGGGCAAAGAAGGTGAAGTTTGCGTAGGTCGCCCGCTCGACCGTATAGCCGGCTTTTTCGAGCCGCTCGACGATCTCTTTTCTCGTGTAGCGGATGCGATGGTGCGAGATATCGTCCTGCACGCCCCAGAGCCACATGAACGCCGGGACGAAGATCAGCGAATAGCCGCCGGTCTTCGTAATGCGGTGCATCTCTTTGAGGCCCGCGACGTCGTCATCGAGGTGTTCAACGACGTCTAGGGCGGTCGTGATATCAAAGGTCTCGTCCGCATAGGGTAGCTTCTCGGCAAGGCCTTTTTGAACGGCCAAGCCCTTGCGGCGGCAGAATTCGAGAGCTTCGTCCGAAACATCAACGCCCTCGGCCGAGCCGAACTGCGAGAGCATTTCAAGATTCGCCCCTGTCCCGCAGCCAACATCCAAAATACGGAGCGGAGCGCGGACACTCTTGTCCGCATCGAGCGTAGCGAGAGTGCTCAAACGATTCGCAACGATGGTTCTCAAAAAACTCTCTAAGATCGCCCGGCGGCCGACGAACCACCAATGGCTATCCTCCACGCGATCCATTATCGCGTAGGTGTGCTGCTGCATTTCCCGCGGAAGTGCCGTGCTCATAAAAAGAATTATGCCACAAATGGAGGAGACGTGAGCAGTAGCGTGCGTGCCCGTCCTTGTTCGGTCGTTTTCAGGGCACCCTCCTTACCAGTCGGGTTTCTGCCTGAGGCCCAAAAGTTCGCTGGCGTGCGGGCCTTGGTTGCCGTCGGGCGAGAGGCCGTAGCTTTCGCTTAGGCGGCGATGGATGCCCTCAAGGTCAAGGAAACAAGGGCCTGCCTCTTCTTTGCGGCCGAGGATCATCAGGTGCAAGCCTTCGTGGAGATATTCTTCACGGTCGATGCAGAGCATATACTCGCCCGAGGTCCGGTGAGCCTCGAGCTCGAGCTCATAAAGCGTCGGGTCAAACATCGAGAGCGGGTTGACGTCCGCCTTGGAAAAGCTTTCGATCGTCCGGGCAAAGTCGTAAGCATGTCGGCCCTCGTGGACGAAGGTGCCCTCGCAGCCGCGTTGGCCGCCTGTATCGATCGTCTCCTCGGCGATGGCGATATAAACCTCGCCAAAGGCCTCGCGAAGCCCGATCCGGCCGTCAGCGATCTTATCGTTTGTCTCACCGGGGTCGATCAGGCCCGTGATGCCCGAGGCATTGATCTCCGCGACCGGCTTTACCCGAATCGTCATCTCCGAGCCGAGAATGTGGCGTACGATCACCTTTTGCTCGTCCGTTCCGCGCTCGGCTATCACCTCGAGAGCTTCCTCGACCGATCTGCGGTACTTCCTGTCAATGCCGTTGTCGAATTTCATAAAACCGCTCGAGCCCTCACAGATGAAGTAAATTTTAACAGGATACACAGGATAAATGGGATGTATTGGCTCTGGGTCCTCAGTCGTATCATGACCATCCTGTTGATCCTGTTAGATTTCTCTCAGGTAATTAGTTCAATAATCGCCCGAAACCGCACCAGCTGTTGCTGTTGTGCCAGATGATCTCGACGTCTTCGGCCTTGATGTCTTTCCACCAATATTCAAACTCCTCTTTCGAGATGTAGAACGCCGTTGGGGCGACGAGGTGATCGAAGACGATGTTGTGTTGCTCGCGCCAGCCGAAGGTGCCGAGGTGGTTGAGATAGTCGTTATAGAAGAGCTTTTTCGCGACCGGCTTTGCCGCGATATTCGCGGGGCGATAAACGAGTTTCGTCGTCAGAAATAGCGAGAGCGTCGGCAGCTTTGAAAGCTGATAAAGCACGGGCTGCGACATCTTTGAAGTAAAGCTCTCGCGGATGGGGTTGACGTATTTCGTTATCCACTCGTTGTTCTCGGCACCATAGACCCACGCCGAAATATGCCCGCCTTTCTGCACTTTTGACGCGAGCGAAAGGAATGCCTTCTTCGGGTCGGGCGTGTGGTGAAGCACGCCGACGCTGAAGGCGTAGTCAAACGCCCGCTTGAGCGGCAGCTTAAAGATATCGCACTGGATGATGTGAGCATTCGGCAGTTCTCTCGTCAATGCAAAAGCCGATTCGACGCCATCGCCGAGGTCGATGCCGACCACCTCTTTTGCTCCCCATTGGGCTGCGAGCTTGGTGTGCCGGCCCTTGCCGCAGCCGCCTTCGAGCACGACCTTGCCTTCAAAGAACTCGGGTTTTACGGGCTGCAGCCAGCCGAGGAACTGTTCGTTATATTTAGGGTCTTCCTGGGTGAAATGCGTCCATTGCCAGCCGAAATTCTCGGCCGTTTCTGCCTTGTCCGCCTCGATCTTGCCGAGGTCCGCAAAGCGCGGAACGCCGCGGACGACCTTATATTCGCGGTCGCACTTCTTGCAGGTCAGAACGCCTTCGATTATCTCTTTGCCTTCATAGGTGCTGGCATAAGCTAGCAAAATGTCACCGCCACAAGTCGGGCAGGCCAGAAGGTCTAGTAATTTTTCTTTCATTAACGCTCGATAACAGGTATCAGCCGCGGCTTGATACGAACGAAGATGATAACAATTTTAGGATTTGCCGACCATGGACGAGGCAAGTTCTCGTCTTCTAAAGACCGTTATTAATAAATGCTTTGACCGCGCTCCGTAGGAGCCTAATGTTTGTAGAAGTATCCAAGCGAACGAATAAAAAGCTCCGTAGGAGCGACCCTATTCAAAAAAATCAAAGACGAACCGCTCATCGAAGTCGACTTCAAATTGGCGCAGCATCCGGGTGTATTCGTGTCTGAAGCTCTGCTTTCTATGTCTTTCTTCCTGATTCAGGACGTATTTTGCCACATCGTCCAACTGCGATCTTGAGTATGAGAAAGCCCCAAAGCCTTCCTGCCAATAGAACCGGCCGCGTACAAGCCTCCGCCCATTTATCCATTTGCCTGACGCGGTCTTGATGTCTCGAACCAAATCGGACAGCGCGATGTCGGGGTTAATGGCGATCAGGATGTGAATGTGGTCAGCAACACCGCCAATAAGCTTTTGGCCGCGGTTCCTTATAATTCCCACGATGTATTTGAAGAGTTCCTCCTTCCATTCGGGGGCAATAAGGCCGTCACGCTCGCGAACCGCAAATACGATCTGAACGTAGATTTGTGTATAGGTATTCGCCATGGGGCCGCTCCTACGGAGCTAGGTCTTCGTTTTTTACCCTTCTTCTACAAACATGTGGCCCCTAACGGGGCCGGCTTGACAGCTCTCTAGAAATATAACTTCTCGAAAAGGTAACTTTGGAGGTCACGCAAATGCCTTCCCCAATGGGTACGGTACATTTCCTTGAAATGCCATAAAGCATCGTCAACACTCGTGTTCTCCCAACACCAAATTACTTCCTCCATTTCTCCGGTGATATCGCAAATATCATCAATGGCGTCGCCAACGGCTACCTCGCCTGCGCCAATATTTTCGTTGATATCGAGAACAACGTTATACAAACCTAGATTTGGGAAATTACGGACCACAATCTCTCTTAGTGCTGCATAATCTCTTAGGAGTACTTCGGGATAATCAGTTTCGTCAAAGATGTAATCAGCGAAATGGATTGCCAAGGCAAGGCGATCCAGAGCGAGATAGAGATTCTCTTCGCGTTCGTCAACAGGAAGGTCTCCTAACACTACATCCAAGAAAAACTCGACCGCTTGCCGTATTTCTTCTCTCGTCACCTGGCTCTTGCTTTGAATTCTTCGTATTCGCGATACGGGAACGGCTGGCGCCAGTTGAATTCGAATTCGTCGGTTTCACGGTCTTCGTAAAGTCGGGCGAAAGTCTCGCCGAAGGCACGGACTATCTCGGCGATCGGGCCGGTGTGTGAGTAGACCAGTTCGCGCGTCGCTGCGTCGCGTTCGTCGGTCGGGTATTGATAGATCTCGATGGTCAGTTCATCGCCGTTTCGAACGAAATGAAAATCGAATTCTTCCGGGTCGCGGTTCCATTGGAGCAAATACTCGTTCGAGCTTGCACCCTCCCCATCGGTCGGGCTTCCGCCTTTGGAGGCGATCGCCGTCAGGATCCGCATCAGGTCCGGCAGGGCCGTCTCGTGCGGCGAATGGGCAGTCGTCGTATGAAATTCATTCACGCCGTCGAAAAATCCGATCGACATCCATCCGCACTGCGGGCTATTGAAACTTATTTCAAGTTTATCTGCCATAAAAACTACTCCGACAATTGTAAATTGTTAATTGGTGATTGTTAATTGGTAGCGAAAGAATCTGACATCTTCTTCCAATTAACAATTTTTCAATTAACAATTTACAATTAAGCGAATGCACCAATATCACGATCTGTTAAGGCATGTTTTGGCGAACGGGACGCGGCATGACGACCGGACGGGCGTCGGGACGATCTCGGCGTTCGGTTATCAAACGCGGTTCGATCTGCGTGCGGGTTTCCCGATAGTGACGACGAAACGCGTGCCGTTTCGCTGGGTCGCGGAAGAGCTTTTCTGGTTCTTGAGCGGTTCGACCGATGAGGCCGATCTGCGTGCCCGCGGCGTCGATATCTGGCAGGAATGGGCGACTGCGGAGCAGACGGCGAGGTTTGGCAGGGAAGAAGGCGACCTCGGGCCGGTTTACGGCTATCTTTGGCGGTCGTTTGGCGGTGACTATCCGCAGCAGAACGGCGTTGACCAGATCGCGAGGCTGATCCGCGAGATCGAGACGAACCCGAATTCGCGGCGGCTGATCGTGACGGGCTGGAACCCGGAGACATGCGACGACGTCGCATTGCCGCCGTGCCACACGCTCTTTCAATTCAAGGTCGATGGTGGACGGACGCTGCATTGCCAGCTTTACCAGCGTTCGGCGGATGCGTTTCTGGGCGTGCCGTTCAATATCTCAAGCTACGCACTGATGACACACCTGGTCGCCCATGTCTGCGGGCTTGAGGTCGGTGAGTTCATACATACATTCGGCGACCTGCACATCTATTCCAACCACCTCGAACAGGTCGAGGAACTCCTCTCGCGGAAACCTTTAGAATTGCCGACGCTCGAAATACAGAACGCCGAGAACCTGAAAGGCCTCGACGGTTTGCTCGATTTCAAATTTGAGAATCTGAAATTAAATAACTATCAGTCACACGGGAAGATAGCAGCACCGGTCGCGGTTTAGTTTGAAGAATTCATGAAGACTCTTGGTCTTGGCCATACCGCCGTTTCAATCCAGATTTGTTCATTGCACATACATATAAGCTATATGTATAATAGACACTAATGATCACTTGGGACGAAAGGAAGCGAAAGCAGGTGATCAAACACCACGGTGTCGATCTCGGCAAACTGGCGGATGTTCTTTCGGATCCATATGCGATCCATAACAGCGACCGCGAGCATTCGGATACCGAAGAGCGATGGTTGACTATCGGTCGGTCGGCTGAATATGGAATTGTTGCGGTGGTCTATACGTTTCGCGGCGAGGATGTACGGTTGATAACGGCAAGACGTGCTGAACGATGGATGGTGAGGATGTATGAAAAGCAAAGAAAGAGAACATGACGACGAGGTTTTCGCCGACGAGGCGGCGTTCAACAAACGCTTTCGAAGGCTCGCGGGCGCAGAACTTGCCGATCACAAGAAACACCTTGCCAATGCCGTAGGCGAGAAGAAAAGCCGCATCACCATCTACTTCGATTCGGATGTCATCGAGACCTTTAAGCAAAGGGCAGAGACCGAGGGCGTCGGCTATCAGACCCTAATGAACCGGGCTCTTCGGGATGCCGTTAAGAGTGACATTACCAAGTTGAAGCAAGAAAGCGTGAAGGAAGATATTTTGAGCGACAAGCGTTTTCTCCGTCGGCTCAAGACCGCACTTTCGAGTTGAACAATCCTTAAAATTACTATTCCTCTTACTGCCGGACGACCGAGTATTCGATCCGGCGGTTATAGAATTTGCCGAGGTCGGTGTCGTTGGTCGTTTTCGGACGGGTAGGGCCGTAGCCTTTTGTTTGAAGAGCTTCGGGGCGGACGCCGAAAGTGACGAGGGCATCTTTCACGGCCTTTGCACGGTTGTCGGAAAGCGTTTGGTTCGAGGCGTCGCTGCCAACGTTGTCCGTATGGCCGCCGACCTCAAGCACGACCGAAGGCGGAAGCTTCTGGATGAATCCGGCACCTTTCTTTAGGGCTTCCATCCGTTTCGCGGGGATGTCGAACTTGCCGCTCTCGAAATTGATAATCAGGATGTTCAGAGCGTTCTTAAGCTGCTCTGCGGTGAATGGATCGGGCAGCCCGTCAAGGGCCGCGTTGTAGCAGCGTTCCGCCTTATCCTCTTCGCCAAGCCCGATGCGCGAACAATCCTCGCCGGGCTTGACGGCCGCCTGCCGACAGCGGGCGACGACCTCGCGCTTGCTCGAATTTACCGTTGCCGCTTCGCACTCGAATGCCGGATGAACTATGGTTATCGTGCGGTCGCCGCCGGGCCTTAAGTTCTGAAGCAACCTTGAGCCATCGGGCTGTTCGACTCCCCAAAGAACGCCGTCAACGAAAATGTCGGCACCGATCGGCGGGTTGCGGACGACCGCATTGTAATTCGAGCCCGAATAATTCCAGAGAAGTACACCGACCAGTACCACGACCGCGAACATGAACATCGCGAGCAAGCCTGCCGCCGCCCAAACCCAGCCGGGAATTCCGCCCTGGGCCTTTGCTGCCGCCTGCTCTTCGGCTGCGACCTCGCCGGGTGTTGGCGGGACCTGCTCGTATTTTTGCCTTAGGTCGTCGGGAAGTTGGAAGTACGGCGTCGTCTTGCCGTAGCCTTCGTCGCCGCGTCCGCCGCCAAAGTCCGTATCCGGCACGCGGATGTTTGCCTGTGTCGCCCCCCAATCGACCTCGGGGGCTTTGCGGGAACCGGGATGCATCGTCTTGCCGAAATCATCGTTGTCGATGTCGATCGGCTTGATGTTGGCAACGGTCTTGCCCCATTCGTCGGCGGTCGGCTGTTTGGGATAGTTGTAGTTCGTCTTGCTCCAATTGTCCCCGCCACCTGACGCACCGCTCCCGCCCGGCACCTTGATGTTAGGTACGGTCTCGGAAAAATCATCGGGCGGCGGCCCCGGTTTTTGGTTCGAATCACTCACGATCGGACGGCAAAGGCCAAACTTTGACTAGGCAGATTGTAACACAACCCGCTCAAAAACCGGTCGATGGACTGGAACTATTTGAGGGTCGGCGGCTGGGCGTTCTTGGCTCGGATCGCGATGCCCTCGTTGGCAAGAACAAGCAGGCGGCGATTATCGAAAGAGGTCGTATTTACAGGGATGTAGGACAGAAGATAGCGGTTCTTTCTGAGCTCGTCGCAGATGAATTTCGCGGCCTGCTGGGCCTCATCAAGCGGGAACGCGAGCCCGCCGGTTCCTTCCGTCAACTGTGTTATAACGGCACCGGCTTTCGGTTTTCCGCCTCGGTAGGCTCCGCCGGTTCGGTCCGGAACCTGAAGCGCATAAACGGTAATGTTCTGCGACTGCACCTCGGCGAACATCTCTTCGAACGAGACCTTGCTGCCGCGGTCAAGCCCGTCGCCGATGACAACAACGACCGTTTTTCGCGAGCCGGGCATCAGCGGGAGCAGAACCTCGCGGACCGTCGCGCTCATCGCGTCAAAAAGATTCGGGTTGCCCTGTTTGCGGAACGATTTGAGCGAGGCCTCAAGCTTTTCGGCACTGTCCGTCCATTCCTGAATGATCTCAGGCTTTTCGTCATAAGCGACGACGAAAAGCTGGTCGCCGTCGAAGATCTCGTAGGCGAATTCCATTACTGCCTTTTGCAGCTTTTCTATGTCGGCAGGGACAGTTTGCGAGTTATCGACAAGCAGGACGATCCTCGCCGGCGAGGGGTCGAAGCTGAAGTTGCGGATGCGTTGCTCGACCCCGTTCTCATAGAGAAAGAAGCTATCAGCCGTCAGCGGCTCTTTCTTATCGTCCGTCCGCCAGGCGGTTACATTGACAACAACGCCTTCAAGGTCCCCGCCGCGTGAACTGTGCCGCGATTGAGCCCCGGCCAATCCCGCAAGCAAAGCTGCGAGGGCCGTAATGAGCAGGGCTTTTTTGGCAGATCTCATCGGGTCAATCCTTCGATGGGCCGGAAGTGGCCGCACTTTCGCTTTTCGCTTTTGATGCAGGTTCGGCCCCGGAGGTTGATTCCGAACTGGAACTTTTCTCGCCGGAAGCTTTTTCCGAGCCGCCTTGCTTTTTCGAATAATCGGTTATGTACCAGCCCGCGCCCTTGAACTGGAACCCCGAAAGCGACCATTGCTTTTCAAGCGAGCCGCCGCATTCCTCACATATCTTTAGCGGTTCGTCTGTGACCTTTTGTCTTTTTTCAATATGCTGCCCGCACTCGCGACAGCGGTATTCGTAGATCGGCATAACAATAAAATCGAATCTCTAAGGGCTTAATTCTTATCGCGTTGCGGCCGGGTTTAGAAATCTTTACAACCGAACCGCATCTGTTAACATTCTAACTTCGAAATCGCTGGGTGAAAAGCGTTTTGCCCGGTCTGAACGCTTTTCGGGGAGAATATGATGAAGCAATTATTTCTTGGATTTCTTTTTGTCTTTGTGGTGGCGGGCGGTGCATTTGCGCAGGGAAGCCAGCCAAAGCTCGAGGCGGTGCCGAAGGTCGAACTCGACCGATACCTCGGTAAGTGGTATGAGATCGCTAAGTACCCGAACAAGTTTCAAAAGCAGTGCGTCGGCAACACGACCGCGACATATTCGCGAAAGCAGAATGGCCGGCTTGAGGTGCTAAATGAGTGCCTGAAAAAGGACGGCACGATGGAGGCCGCAAAGGGCGAGGCGAAGATCGCCGATAAGCAAACGAACTCTAAGCTCAAGGTGCGTTTTGCACCGGGTTTTATATCGTTCCTGCCGTTCGTTTGGGCTAATTACTGGGTCATTGACCTTGCACCGGATTATTCCTATGCGGTCATCGGCGAGCCCGGCCGCGATTACTTCTGGATCTTGGCTCGCGAGCCCGAGATGGACGACGCGACGTATCAGCAGATCCTGCGAAAGGCGGAGTCGATGGGGTTCAATCCCGGACGGGTAGAAAAAACGCCGCAGGGCGTCGAAGCCATCCGCGGCGGTGTTTTGAACAGGTCGTAGTTTCTTGATCTTCAGCTCGCGGCCGCACCGGCCTCGCTTTCGTGTTCCGCAAGAAAGCGTTCGGCATCGATCGCGGCCATACAGCCCGTACCGGCAGCGGTTATCGCCTGCCGATAGTAAGAATCCTGGGCGTCGCCGCAGGCAAACACGCCCGGGATATTTGTTTTCATCGATCTGCCTTCGGTCCTGAGATAGCCGGTTTCGTCCATCTCGAGCACGCCCTTGAACAGATCGGTGTTCGGCTTGTGGCCGATGGCGATGAAAACCCCCTGTGTTTCGTAATCGTAGGTCGCGTTTGTCTCGCTGTTAAAGAGCGTGATCTTCTCGACACCGGTTTCCTTCGTTCCATGGATCTCCTTGACCTCGGTGTTCCAGAGCACTTTGATCTTCTCGTGGTTGAGCACGCGGTCGGCCATGATCTTCGATGCTCGGAACTCATCGCGGCGGTGAATGACCGTCACTTCCGAAGCGAACTTGGTCAGGAAAAGGGCCTCTTCCATCGCCGTATCGCCCCCGCCGACGACCACGATAGGCTTGCCGCGGAAGAAAAATCCATCGCAGGTCGCGCACGCCGAGACGCCGTTGCCGCCAAAGCCGTTCGGAACCGGGTCTTCTCCGGGAATGCCGAGCCACTTGGCCGAGGCTCCGGTCGAGATGATAAGCGTTTCGGCCTCGATGATGGTGGTGATCTCCTCGGCGTCCTGGCTTGATTTGCCGAAAAGCGTGAACGGCCGGTTCGCGAGATCGACACGGTCGATCCAGACATTGATGATCTCGGTTCCGAACCGCTCGGCTTGTTTGCGAAACTCGTCCATTAGTGCCGGGCCCATGATTCCGTCGGCAAATCCTGGATAGTTCTCGACGTCCGTGGTTATGGTCAATTGGCCGCCGGGCTGAGGACCATCGATAACGAGCGGTTCAAGCTGGGCACGCGAGGCGTAGATCGCCGCCGTCAGGCCCGCCGGGCCCGAGCCGAGAATAACGACCTTCTTCTGAATCCTGTTTGGTTCCATTTGTTTTAAGCGTCGGCCTAAGTTCAATAATTATTTGATATAGGTTCGGCCTTTATAGTATAACTATCGAGTATTTGGTTAGTCGAACGTAAGGGCCGCTCCGTACCTATAGTGATTCCCGAATTTTCGGGTTCTATTCCGTCCGGGGGCAGTAAACTCGGGCCAGATGCGTCCGTTCCTTTTTTCCTTTGTCACATGGTTACAACGAGCCAGCCCAAGTTTGAAGAAAGGCGATTTGCCCTTCGGATGGCGCTTCGCCTGCCGGTGGTCGTTTCCGGAAGGACCGAGGACGGAGCCGCCTGGAGCGAGCCGACCGAAACCGACGATATCTCAACGCTCGGCGCCCTTTTTCAGCTAAATCAGGAGATCGAGATCGGCGACAGCCTTTATTTGCGGTCGCACCGGCCGGATGGAGTCCCGGTCGAGGTAAAGGCAAAGGTCGTCCGCGTGACTCCGGCGAGCTACGGCTCGCACCGCGTCGGCGTTACGATCGTCGAACATCAGGAAAGCTGGCTGCGGCTTTTTGTCGCCTGGATCGCCGATGACAACATCGCCGAAGGCATGACCGAATAGGGACCGCACGAAAATCCAATACCAGGATCGGCAGGCCGAAAATTGCCTGTCGATAGTATTTTATGAGCAACTATAATTCGATAAGCGTAGAGCACCGCGGGCACGTTGCCGTGCTCACGATAAACCGGCCGGAGAAGTTGAACTCGCTATCGAGCGAGGTGCATGCCGAGGGTATTGCAGCACTTGATGAATTTCGCCGCGACGACAACGTTCGTGTGGTCGTCATAACCGGTGCGGGCGAAAAGGCATTCATCGCCGGGGCGGACATCAGCGAATTTGAGGGCAAAACTCCGGTGACGCAGCGGGCGGTCTTCTACGAGCGGACGCTCTTTAATCAGATCGATCTTTTCCCGAAGCCGGTCATCGCGATGATCAACGGCTTTTGCCTCGGCGGCGGAAACGAACTTGCACTCGCCTGTGACCTTCGCGTCGCGAGCGACAATGCAAAGTTCTCGCAGCCGGAGATCAATCTCGGCATAATGCCTGGCGGCGGCGGAACGCAGCGGCTTACGCGCCTGATCGGCGAAGGCAGGGCGATGGAGATGATCCTCTCGGGCGATATGATCGATGCCGAAACCGCACATCGCTTCGGGCTGGTCAATCACGTCTTTCCGCTTGCGGAGCTCGAGGCAAAGACGATGGAACTTGCCGAAAAGATCGCATCGAAAGCCCCGATCGCACTTCAGCTTTGCAAAGAAGCGGTCAAGTTCGCTTCGCGGTCGAACCTCGATGAAGGCCTGCGGCGTGAGGTCGACCTTTTTGCGATAGTCTTTTCGACCGAGGATAAGCAGGAAGGCGTCTCGGCGTTTTTGGAAAAACGAAAGCCGGAGTTCAAGGGACGATGATTGTAAATGGTGAATGGTGGATCGTGAGGTTACTTGTGCCACGCCACTCGTCCCTAACCACTCTTCACTCCCTTACAGCCCTTGACGCGTCGCGGCAATTTCGGTAGATTCTGAATTTGCCCTTCTGGGCGGAATTCGGGGTCGTAGCTCAGCTGGGAGAGCGCATGAATGGCATTCATGAGGTCAGGGGTTCGATCCCCCTCGACTCCACCAAGTTCAAAAGCGAACGGACGTCTTCGGGCGTCCGTTTTTTTGCCGGGTGAAAGATCATTGACCCGTCTTTTTCGGGTCTGATATACTTTAGGTGTAGGTTTCCTACGACCTCTCCACGATAAATCCCACTTCAGACCTTACTCGCCAATAGCTCTCGGATCGTGTTCCGATGGTGGTTTTGTCGTCATAAGCTCGAACGGTGAGCCTTCCGTTCGTGTCCCACCCTTCCTCATTACCATGAAGATCTTAACGGCCTTACTATTTTGCTTCCTTACCATTTCGGCATCGGCTCAGGTGATCCAGGATTTCGAGGACGCTTCGGTACCCCTCCGGACAAACGACTGCTACGCATCGGCGTCGTTTTCGACCTCCACGACCAATGCAATAACGAACATTTCGGCGCGGAGTTCGCAACTGAGCAACCCGGCGAACCCGGCCATATATCAGCTTCCATTCATAGCTGTTGGAGCCGCCTCGGTACTCTCGTTCGACCATCGGCTGAGTGCGGCGAATGGTACTCGGAACCTGAGGGTGGAACTTTACAGCGCAGCCGATAACACCGCGAACTCCCTGAACAACCCTACCGAGATCTACAGCTTCGATTATTCGAATGCGGCAGTTCAGAACGCGAGCATTGCTTTGAACGTCACAGGCGTCTTCCGGATCCGATTTGTCGCGACCGGCAGCGGTGGAAACTCGCGCGTTATCCTTGACAATATACAGGTTTCGAATGCTTCGCGTTCGACCATCGGTTCCGGCCAGGCCGTGGCATCGAGCCAATGCAATGCCGTGATCCCGGGTTCAACACCGCCGACCGCTGTTGACGACATTCTCTTTGCGTCCGGGATGACACCCGTTTCGATAAACATACTTACGAACGATATCGCGGGAACTTCAGCCATCAATAACGACCGGGTCGATCTCACGATTACGTCCTCTGCCGAAGAATCGACGCTTTCGGTGCCGGAGGGAGATTTCGTCGTTGCCGGCGGAGTTTTGACCTTTACACCTGGAGTTGGTTTTACTACCTCATTCTCTATCAACTACACCGTAAAGGATGCTGCCGGGGCGACCTCAAACACCGGTACGGTCACGATAACAACACTCGGGCCAAGTTCTTCGCCGGTCGATGTTATTGGCCGTGTCGTTTACGATGATATGCGATCGGCCGGAATGACGAATGTAGAACTTGTCGACATCAAGACCGGCGAGACACGTGTTGTGATGACGAATCCGTTTGGCTTTTTCCGCTTCGAAGGTGTACAGATCGGGACGCACCTGCTAACGGCACGCCGCAAAGGATATAGCCCGCAGTCCCTACTTGTCGATGTCACCGAGGAGATCAGCGATATTGTTCTTGTGTTGACACATTAGTCGCGGTGGGTAATCATTCGAGAGGCCGGGCGGTGTCGAATGGCCGTCCGGCCTTTTCTAATCATGAAAGCAATAATTCTATTCGTAGCGGCGGCGATCCTAGTTACCGCCGCGGCCGACGCCGTGCCGGCACAAAGTAAGCTCATAATTCTGGTTCGCCACGCGGAGAAGGACATCTCGGAGAACGCCGACCCGAACGATCCGCCGCTTAATGCTGCCGGTCTTGAGCGAGCTCAGCGGTTTGCCCGCGTGATCGGGAAATATCGTCCGGGCGCATTTTACTCGACCGACTTCAAGCGGACCCGAGACACTGTCTCGCCGCTCGCAGCGAAACGCGGGAAGCAGGTTGAGCTTTACGACCCGCGGAAACCGAACGAGCTGATCGAAAAGGTTCTTGCGGGAAAGACGAAGCGTGTCGTCATCGCCGGCCATTCAAATTCGATCCCGGGCCTCGCCAATGCCATCACGAAAAAAGCGGTATTCCGCAATCTGGACGAGAGCGAATACACCGTGATCTGGCTGATCCGCCTTAAGGACGGAAAGGTCACGAAGGTCGAGTTGCTCGATTATTA
Source organism: Acidobacteriota bacterium (assembly GCA_019639235.1). Lineage (GTDB taxonomy): Bacteria > Acidobacteriota > Blastocatellia > Pyrinomonadales > Pyrinomonadaceae > OLB17. Next base: position 20,021 of record JAHBSG010000004.1, read on the forward strand.
AGGCCTCGACCGCTCTCCTCGCATTTGAGAAAGGAAAGACGATGAAAATACTCATTACCGCATTTATCGCCGTCGTGATCGCCGCCGGTTCGGCGGCCGCGCAAACGCCGCAGCCGAACGAGACGTTTTGGAAGAACCTCGAACAACTCTGCGGCAAGGCATTTGCCGGAACCGTTGTTGCCGATACGACCGGCGACGAGCGTTTCAAGGATAAAGCGATGGTGATGCACATCCGCTCCTGTCAAAAGGATCGCATTCGTATTCCGTTCGTAGTCGGCGACGACCTTTCGCGAACGTGGGTGCTGACCCGCGGAAAGGGCCGCATTCTGCTCAAGCACGACCACCGGCACAAGGACGGCAAGCCCGATGAGGTAACGATGTACGGCGGTTGGACAACCAGCGTCGGTATGCCGACCCGCCAGATGTTTCCGGCTGACGAAGAGACCGTTAAGGTGATCGCCGCGGCCGCGACGAACGTTTGGTGGATCGATCTGGTCCCGGGCGAATATTTCACCTACAACCTTCGCCGGATGGGTTCGGACCGACTCTTTAGCGTCAAGTTTGACCTGACAAGACCGATAGCCGCTCCGCCGGCTCCGTGGGGCTGGAAAGATTGATCGGGCCAACATCGCTTAGAACCAAAAGCCTCGTGTCACCTTGATGGACAACACGAGGCTTCGTTCTATCTCTAAACCATTTACTGCTTTTCTTTCTTTGCGAAGTAGCCCTTTCGGTGGGTCAGTTCGACCTTCTGTTTCTGAAGCTCGGGGTTTACAACCTTCACCTCGATAGTGCGGTACGAGCCGTCAAGCCGCGTGTCCGTCGGTTCGTAGGCGACGAGATATTGCGACCGCATCTCTTCCTGGATCTGTGCAAAGGCCTCGCGAAGCTCCTGTTCGTCCCGCGGAAAATATGCACGGCCGCCGGTTCGCTCGGAAACACGGCGGAGCGAACCCTTATCCACGCCGTCGTAGAAGTTGTCGCCGATGCCGATCGAATAGATCACCGCTTCCGAACGCTGGGCGGCCTGAACGGCATCATCAAGCTTTTTCTGCCCGAATGTGTTCACGCCATCCGAAAGAAGGATGATAGCACGCCGCGTTCGCTCCGGTGCCGGTCCAAGTATCTCCTCGGAAGTGACCCAAACTGCATCCCAGATAGCCGTCGAACCCTGAACCTGCTGGTTGCGTCCGGAGATCGGTGGCGTGCCGGGAATTCGAGCCGCAACGCGGCCGCCGATATAGCCCGCCGGCGGCGTAAAACGAATATTCTCGATAGCCCTTCGGACCCGGGTCATATTGCTCGTCATTCCCTGCTCGAGCGTTGATTCGCCGGTGAAGCTGATCACAGCTACTTCGTCCTTCACCGGGCGGATCACCGAATCAAGAAACGATGTAGCGGCAAGTTTCAGTTCAGGGAGCGTCCGCTCCTGCGAGATGCTGACGTCGATCAGAATGGCAAGGCTGAGCGGAAGATCGATCTGCTTTGAAAAGCCGGCGATGTCCTGCAATTGGCCATTCTCAAATATCTGAATATCTTCCGGCCGAAGCGTAAGCACAAGCCGGCGGTTGCGGTCCTGGGCCGTGAAAAGCACATTGACCGTTTCGACATTGATGCGGAGCGGTTCATCCTCGTCCTCGATCGGAGGCGGCGTCGGCGAGGGCGTTGCCTGTGCCATCGTCTGCCCGGTGAAAACGCTCCCCGCAAACAGCATGAACATCATGCCGAGGAAAAGGGACGATCGAAACACTTTGAATGAACTAAAACTCATCGCAAATTACCTTAAATTGTCGCGGACGGCACGATAGCTCGATTTCGTGCGTATCTTGTAGTCCTTTGCCTTCTCCCGGTCGCGGAAGCGAACTTCGATCCGTCGTTCACGGCCGTCATAATTCTGATTCGCCGGGCGGTAGGTCAGGATGTACTGCCCGCGAAGTTCTTCCGAAATACGCTTGAATGCCCGTTCGAGCTCCAGCATATTTCCCGTGAAAAATGCTTGCCCGCCTGTTTTCTCGCAAAGTTCGACGAGGTTCTTGTCGCCGGCGTCCTTTACCTGCCCGGCCTCAACGCCAGGCACCGTTCCGAGAAATCCTGCCTTTGTAGAGATAGCAAAGATGGTCGTTTCGGTTCGCTGTGCAATGTCGATCGCGTCGGCCAGCACCGCCCGGCTAAAGGTGTCGTCGCCATCGGAAATGATAACGATCACGCGGCGGCCCGGGGCATTGCGGAGTTTTTGATCGGAGAATTCCCAAATGGCGTCGTACATCGCCGTTTGTGAGCCGGTCTTCTTGATCTTTTCGACCGAGCGGTCAAGCAGGTCGAGCTTATCGGTGAAGTCCTGATGCAGCGTTATCTCGTTGTCAAAGGTCATGAACGCCGCCTGGTCCTTACGGAGCCGTGTGACCGTGTAGAGGAAGTTCTTTGCCGCTTCCTTCGAGAAGCCAAGCTTACCTGCGGTCGAGGGCGAGGTGTCCATCAACACGCCGACAAAGACCGGCGGATTCGTTCGCTCGTCGCTGAAGAAGGTCACTTCCTGCTCGACGCCGTCCTCGATCACGATAAAGTCGTCTTTTGTCAGGCCGGAAACCAACTCGTTCTTCTTCCGCGTGACCGTTACCGGCAGCCGGACCTCAAAGACCTTGACCGCGTCCGGATCATCGGGCGGCGGGGTCGGCGAAGGGTTCTGAGCCACGGCTGTTGCGGCCAGAAACACAGCGAATAACGGAAACGCAAAAAAGGAGATCGCGAACCTTTTCATAATTACAGTCTCAAATCTCAAGATATGATGATGCCGTAGGTGACGTATTTGTTGCCCTTAGGTAAACTTCAGTATAGCAAAACACGAGTCGGCAGGGCATTTCATCTAGTATTAGATTGGAAGCGGACGGGAAGTCCGCGTTTATATTTCAAGAGCAATGGACCTAAACATCTTTCGTGAATACGACATCCGCGGCCGGGTCGGCCCGCAGCTTAACGAGGCGACCGTCGCGACCATCTCGCGGGCACTCGGCACCTTTTTCGCCGCAAACGGGGCGAAGCGGATCGCCGTTGGCTACGACGCACGCGAGAGCTCGCCCATTTTTGCGGAGATAATGCACCGCGAGTTGAACGCCTCGGGCTGCGATGTCGTAAGCATCGGAATGGTGCCGACACCCGTGCTTTACCACACTGTTTACACGGCGGACGTTGACGGCGGCGTGATGATCACGGGCTCGCACAACCCGGCGGACCACAATGGCTTCAAGATCTGCCTCGGCAAGGGAACGCTCTTCGGCGAGCAGATCCGCGAGATCCGCGATATTGCGCTTGCTGCCGAATTTGCCCAAGGCTCGGGAACAATAGAGCATCGGAATGTGCTCAATGCCTATTGCCTCGATGTTGTCTCTAACATCAAGATGGGCGACCGTCGGCTCAAGGTGGTCGTTGACGCCGGAAACGGAATGGGCGGTGTTACGGCGGTTCCGGTATATCAGGTGCTCGGTGTCGATTTGATCGAGCTTTTCACGAAGCCGGATTCGACGTTTCCGAACCATCATCCGGACCCGACCGTCGAGGAAAACCTGGAGCACCTTATCCAAGCCGTTACGGAATTTGAAGCCGATCTCGGTATCGCCTTTGACGGCGACGGCGACCGCATCGGCGTGGTGGACGAAAAGGGACGGATAATCTGGGGCGACGAGCTTATGGTGCTATTTGCGCGGGCGGTGCTTCGCGAACGGCCCGGTGCGACGATCATCGGCGAGGTAAAGTGCTCACAAAGGCTCTACGACGACATTGAAAAACACGGCGGGCGCAAGATAATGTGGAAGGCCGGCCATTCGCTTATCAAGGCAAAGATGAAGGAGACGGAAGCGGCCCTTGCCGGCGAGATGAGCGGCCACATCTTCTTCGCCGATCGCTATTTTGGCTTCGATGACGCGACCTATGCCGGAGCGCGGGTGATCGAGATACTCTCGAAAACCTCCGAACCGTTCTCGAGTTTACTTGCCGACCTGCCCGAAACGCACTCAACGCCCGAACTTCGGGTCGATTGCCCGGACGAAACGAAGTTCAAGGTCGTCGAAAGGGTCTCCGACGCGTTCGCTCGTACACACGAAGTAATCACAATTGACGGTGCCCGCATCGTATTCGAACACGGTTGGGGGCTTGTCCGTGCGTCAAACACTCAGCCGATGCTTGTTTTGAGGTTTGAAGCGGATACTGCCGACCATCTCGACGAGATCCGGGATGAGGTGGAAGCGAAGGTCGCGGCGTTGATCGCGGCGACCGCCGCTTAGAGCCTTTACGGGAAGATCCCGAGTTCCATATAGCTGACCGCGACCTTATCGATCGCGTTTACGAAGGCGGCCGTCCGAAGGTCGGTTATCTCATATCTGGCCGCGGTTTCGCGGAGCTGATGATAGGCCGAGATCATCGTTTCTTCGAGCCCCGAATAGACCAAGTCTGTCTCGTCGGCCCCTCGGGCGGCCATGCTCCGCTCCTCGGCACTCAGCGGCCGGCCGGTCTCTTTCTCGACCAGCGAAAGTATTCGGTCATATGCTGCCTGCTCGAACCGCTTCTCGATCCGCCCAAAACGCACCCGCGAAAGATTTTTCAGCCACTCGAAGTACGAGACCGTAACACCGCCCGCATTTATGTAAACATCCGGGACGACGAGGATGCCCTTCTGGTGAAGGATCGGCTCGGCATCGGAGGTGACCGGGCCGTTCGCCGCCTCGACGATCATCTTCGCATTGATATTACCTGCATTCGCCGATGTGATCTGGTTTTCGAGAGCGGCCGGGATCAGAATGTCGCACTCGATCTCAAGTCCGGCCTCGCGGGTCGGCAGATCGGCCGCACCTGCAAAGCCGAGGATCGAGCCCGTTTCTTTGCGGTGAGCCATCAATGCGGGAAGGTCGATGCCGTCCGGCTTATGTATGGCGCCTTCATATTCGGCCACGCCGACCAGCTTTGCTCCGCCCTCTGTAAAAAACTTTGCCGCGTGGTAACCGACATTGCCGAGGCCCTGGACGACGAAGCTCTTGCCTTCAAGCCCTTTATCGAGCCCGAGCTTCTGCATCTCCTCCGAGCTTTCACAGATCTCCCGCGTGCCGTAATAGACGCCAAGGCCGGTCGCCTCCGTGCGGCCGCGGATGCCGCCTTGCCCGACGGATTTGCCCGTAACGCAGCCGAGCGCATCGATCTGTTCAGGGTGAAAGGCGAGATAGGTATCGGCGATCCATGCCATCTCGCGGGCACCGGTGCCGTAATCCGGAGCCGGAACGTCGAGCGCCGGGCCGATGAAGTTCTTTTTGATCAGCTCGGCCGTATAGCGGCGGGTGATCCGCTGGAGCTGGTCGGCGTCAAAATCCTTTGCGTTGATCTTGACCGCGCCTTTCGCACCACCGAAGGGCACATCGACGATGGCACATTTATATGTCATCAGCGTCGCGAGAGCCACAACCTCTTCCTCATTCGCATCGGCCGAATAGCGAATGCCGCCCTTGACCGGGAGCTTATGGTGGCTATGCTGTGCACGCCAGGCCTGGATCACCTTATAGCCCTCTTCCGTGCGGATCGGGAACTGAAACGAATAAAGGCTATTGCAAACGCGGATCTGCTCAAGCAAACCCTTTGGGTGCTTGGTCAGCGACGCGGCCTTGTCAAAATAATGGTCAACGCTTGAGAGAAAGCTCTTTCCCTGATCTGAACTCATCGCAATTTCTCCTTTTCCGGGAATGGTTTAGGAACGGTATTTAAGCACAGGTTCAAGCCTAAGGCTAAACCGGATACTTGAAAATCAGAAAAACGAGGTTCTCATCAGCACGGTTTCAAATGCTAAACTCTCAACAAGGCCACTCCCGATCGAAAGGTTCTGTTCCGGGATTCTTTTGTATCGCCTGATCGCCGGCAGGGATGATTGCGGCCGCCGGATATCCTTTCTCGCACATGATGAACGACACTACTCCACATATTCCCAATCGAGTTGCCATCGTACTTCTGCTGGTCGTATTGGGGGGGCAACATATCTTCCGGTCTTGAGCCAGCCGTTCATCGAAGACGATTTTCACAACATTATGCTTGCGAGGGACCACGGTCCGGTCGGCCGGTGGTTCGGGGCGTTTGATGATGAGGTCAATCGGGTTCGGATGACGACGTGGGTGATGACGTCATTCATCGAATCCGTCTTTGGGCTTTACCCGCCTGCTTTCTATGCGTTCTCGATCCTGCTCCACATTCTCAATTGCCTTCTGGTCTATATGCTCGGGGCTTGGCGGTTGATCGGTTACCGAATGAGTGCCTGGGCGGCGATCTTCTTTGCCGTTTATGAAGGCCACCAGGAAGCCGTGATGTGGTACTCGGCCTGCAATGAACTTTTGCTTTTCGTTTTCGGATTGCTCGCCTTGAATTGCTGGCTGCGCTTTCTGGAGCTCGGGGCAAGGCGGTGGCTTTGGTTCGCCGGAGCGATCGTCGCCTTTCTTCTCACCCTGCTTTCGAAGGAGTCTTCCGTCATCATTGTCCCATTGATGGTTCTGCCGCTGCTATCGGGGCGGGCCGACCTTCGCCGATACTTATATTTGCTGCCGTTCGCTGTAATTGCCGCTATCTATACGTACTTCATAATCGAGACCCGCCGCAGTTCTTTCCGGTTCTCGGATGGCAGCTTCGACCTCGGGGCACCTTTCTGGATCACTTGGTCGCGGAGTATGTTCTCGCTGTTTTGGTTCTGGGGCCTTTTGGCGGTCGGCGTTCTCTTGTATTTCCGCGAACACCTCAAGCTGCTGTTCTGGTCGCTCGTTTGGTGCGGCATCAGCTTCGTGCCTTATATGTTTCTCTTGTATATGACGCGCGTACCGAGCTGGCAAACGTATCTGGCGAGTGCGGGACTCGCATTGATCGTCGGAGCGGCGCTTGCACTGCTTTGGACAAAGGTCAGGACGAGACAAGGCACTGCGGCATTTGCGACACTCGTGCTGGTGATGTGCGCAGCGAATATCGGTTACCTTTGGACAAAGAAGCGCGGGCAGTATCTTGAGCGGGCACGGCCAACCGAACAATTGATCGAAGCCGCAGCCAAGACCGACGGCCCGGTTTACGTAGAGTGTTTTCCGCGGCCGCAGATAGTCGCCGATTCGGCAGTAGCCGTTGCGCTTAACAAGCCTTTTGGAACGCTGATCTGGAACACGCCTGCGAACATGATCCCGGAGAATGCGACGAGAGTGTGCATTAGCGGGAACTAGCCGGAAACTCACTTCGATCAAGTTGATATCATCCTCGCGTGAACTTCGCGTTGAAAAAGCAGGACGGTCGAAAAGCGTCCGAACTATTTCAGCGAGGAGTGTATCCATGATGTCAATTTTCATTCGTGTTTTGGTGTTTGCGGCAGTCTTGGTTGTGGTTCAATCAGCGTTTGGGCAGCCGTCGGCCGTGACGGGTTATTGGAAGAACGGCAGTGTCGGTGCGATCCAATATAAGGATCGGGTCACGGGTTCGACCAAGCCCGGCCGCGGCAGCCTCTTTACCTACAAATTCAACCACAACGGAACCTACGAGTTCATCGGCTATATGGAGACGACGATGTACAACTGTACAACGACGCTCTTTAACCAGATCACCGGGCGGTATACGGTGACCGAAGGCCGGATCGATCTTTCACCGGCAAAAGACCTCTGGAAGAGCACGAACTCCTGCGCCGCCAGCGGCAACCGGCAGCAGACGAAGACGCCGGTCAAACAGTCTTACGAGTTTCGCATCAGCGAAGACGAATATGGCAACGAGCAGCTTTGCCTTGCCGATGCGAAAGGCGAGACGTGCTATCGGCGTGAGGAAGAGTAGCCTCCGGGCAATGTTTGCGAACGGGCGGTCTTGGGGTAATATTTTTAAAACTCACGCTTTCCCCAAGATCGCCCAATGAAAGAGAAAAATCTCATCCTCGCATTTGCAGTTTTGTTTTTAGCCGCCGGAGCGGTCACCCTCGTCGATGCCCAAACAAAGCCGGCATATTCCCATTCGGCTCAGAAGGCGTTCATCCCGGCGGACCTCGGAAAGGTTTATCTGGGCATGCCGCTTCGCGACTTTGCAAAGCAGATCGACATCACAAAGGCCGAGTCGGATCATCGCTTCAGCTACCTCGAGTTGAACATTCCGTTTGCCAAGGGCAGCATAACCGGCCTCCGCGTCCGGGTCCACGGGCTTACCGCCGAGCAGCTCGACGCGATGCATACGGAAGAAACGGTCAAAAAGACAGGTGAAAGCGGCGACGAATACGAGGCGACCGTAAAGCGGCCTCGGGCCGCCGCAATTCCGGCCGAAGGCGTGGTTTATTCGATGTATATCGAATTCCAGGACGGCTTTGACCTCAAAAGCTGGGCGGAGAAAACCTACGGCAAAGGCGAGGTGCGGGCGGCGAACGACGAGTACCACTTCTACGACCAGCAATGGGCCAAACGTTCCGGCGACGGCCTCGGCTGGCTCATCCGGGCGTTCTACCTTGGCAAGGGCAAGAGCCTCCAACTCCTCGGCCGCATCCCCGGAACAGAATGGGACCCCGAGGCCTAGCATCGTGTTGTTCGCTTTGTGGACTAGCCAACCAGTTTTTATTTCCCGCATCAAATCACTGTGTTAGCGTTTTAGCCACAATAAACGAATCTCAATCTCTAATCTCTTCACGATGAAAAGGTTTATTTCACTCTGCCTATTGTTGATCACTTTTTCGTACGTGGTCACGGCGAAGTCTGTTTTCTTTCAGACCGGACACACGCACGATATATTGCAGGTTAAGTTTAGCCCGGACGACAAGCAACTCATTTCGTACTCGGCGGCAGACGGTCGTTTATGCCTATGGGACGTTGGTTCTGGCCGTCTCCTGTGGATGACGAAGACCGGCTTCATACGTAGAGCGGACGAAAGGATCAACCTCAAAGAGTTTTACTGGGGTCAGGATCGTAGATCGATCCTCACAAGAAGCGAAAACGGAACTTTTCAGGTGTGGGACATTGGAACAGGAAAGATTCAGGCACTTGAGGATTCTAAACCGAGTATACCGCTCCAAGTTTCAAACAGAGAAAAGGTCGCCCATACAAAAGACGGTGACAAGATCACCCTCGCGGATACGGGAGTGACTGGTCGAAGGCAGATTGAGCGATTTGGAAACAACTCGGCTTACGATGTGAGCAACGATGGATCAATGATCGCTGAAGGTGGCAGCTGGGGCGACGCATCAATCAGGATAACCGAGGTCAGAACGGGAAGGTCATGGTGGCTTGACGGCCATCCGAGCGTTGTCGGCGGCATCGCTTTTAGTGCGGACGGGCGATCCTTGGCGGTCGGTGGAAGTGACAAGGTTATTTATATCTTTGATGTCGCGAGGCGTGAGCTTACCGCCCGCTTGAACGGGAGCACGAGGCCCGTGAAATCACTAGTGTTCAGCCCCGATGGTCACACGTTGATCTCAACTGAAAAGTTTGGGGCTGCCAGAGTCTGGGGTTTAAAGGAAGGCAGACCGATCATTGAGGTGAAGGCGGAGAGCAGCCTTGGTTTTGAGAACGTTTCCTATTCGCCGGATGGAAAGTACTTTTTACTGAAGACCGATAGTACCGAGATCCAACTCTGGGACGCCGCAAAGCTCGAAGTAGCCCACCGCTTCAGAACTAAAGAGAAATTTGCAGAGTCAAGCGGTGGTATGACGTTTGGCTACGATGCAGTTCCGGTTTCGTCCGCGGCGTTCAGCAATGACGGAAAAAGAATCGTGGCAGCTTACGATGACGGCACCATACGTGTTTGGGGCATACAAGAACGAGCGCAACTAAAGAAATTTAAGGCATGCGAAAACGTTACCATGGCGGCATACAGCCGAGATGGTCGGAAGATCCTTGCATACTGCAATAAGGCTGACAATGAGCGAATCGCACTTTTCGATTCGAGTAGTGGGCGCGAGGTCTTTCGGTTTAATGAAAAGGTGACCGGATCGATCAAGAGTATTTCGATGAGCCCGGATGGGAAACACTTCGGGACATCTGACATAGTCGGTGACGTTTATCTATGGGAGTTGAACAGTCCGAAGCCGGTTCGTGAGTTCAACATCGGTTTTTCGGGCGATGACGCGATCGCCTTCAGTCCTGACGGGATACTGATGGCAGTCGGTGGAAGAAATCAAAATCTCTTTCTATTCAATACGAGGACCGGCGAAAAACTTTGGCAGTTGATTCCCTCGTACCAACCGGGCGAACTGGAAACAAGACTGGACGAAGAAAGTAAAAAGCGCCGGACCGCTTTATTTAGGTTAGAAACTGATCGCGACCGAGAGGCTGCGATCGAGACGGAGAAGTATCGATCTCAGGTGTATATCACATTTTCCCACTTTGGCGACATGGGTGACCCCGGTGAGAAGCGAATAATCGAGTCGAACGATATGAGGGAAAGCGTAGTGAAAAAGCTGGAGACGGAGTCGAACGCTGTTTGGCTGCGTCTGCACAACGATTCTCCGCTGCCCATCAAGATTCCGACGCAAAGTATGTATCTGCCGAACAAGGATTGCTTTTTTGAGTTTCCAGGTGGCAGTAAGGTTCTTGGTTTGTGCGACGATCGTGAGATTTACGTCTGGCATGGACTGCAGGACAAAGATCGAAAGTGGATCCCGTTCGGGTTTGATTTCGGCTCCAGCTCTTTACTATTGCCCAAAACTTCGGTCGTCTTCCCCGTTCCGCGTTCGGTCCTGAAAGGCGGAAACTCTATAGTGTTTGATTACACGTTCCTGAATGTGGGTTTGAATGAAAAGGTCAGCGACTACGGGCCTGAAATGACCTTAAGGTTTCAGGACTCGGACTTGCCGTGAAGGCAGTCGGCAAACAGTCGCTTTAAGACTACCACCGCGTCTCTATTCACCGCGAAACTTTAGCTCTCGTTGACCTGTAGAACTGCTAGGAAGGCCTCTTGCGGGATCTCAATGCGGGCGGCTTTTATTTTATCGTGACGATCTTAGTGACCGGCTGACCGCAGAAACCGCATCCATCGTCCACGGCTGCGGTGATCTTATAGGTTCCGGGCGGGACGCCGGTCAGATCCCAAACAACCTTCGCACCGGTGCCAATGATCCGTCCGGCGGAGACCACATAATCGTAAATGAGATGATCATTCTCAGGGTCGTGGGCTATGGTCGTTATCTTTATCTGTTTTGGTGTGAGTGCAGTTATGAGGTCGCGTTCAAGTTCAAGCACAGTAACATTTGCAGGCCCGTTCCGGAAGAAATCGGTTCCGGTTCGATCTTCAAGTTTCGTATTCCCGAACCAGCTCTCTAACGTTACAAACTCTCGGGCTTTTTCGAATCCGCAAGGCTTGGCTTCAGAGGTAGTGGACGGAAATAGAATTACTTCCTCAACCTCGTCAGCCAAGATTTGAACAGCTAGACCAAGTTTCTTGTCGTGATAGATGAAACTCGAGTCACTAAACTGGTACATCTGCTCTTTCGTAAATTTTGAAAGTTCAAATCCCAATTGCCCGATAGTCCTTTCAACCGACGAAGCTATTTCGATCCTAACGGCTTTGCCTTTCTCTGCCTGAAAAATCTCGTCTTCGTCCTCGTCACATTCCCCGGTCGAAAAATAGACAGTAATGTCCAGGTCTCCGAAGGTGAACTCATCGCGGTTGTCGTACGATCCGTCAATCGTGAAATCGAAGAATGTGTCTCTTACAGCGATGCGGTCCGCTTCCAAAAGCTTGACGGTCAGTGCCCGCTCAATCACATCACCCATCGACTGCGAATACACACCAACGCCGGAAACTGCCACAAAAACAGCCATCAATAAAACTGCTCGTAATGCTTTGCTGTTCAAGTTCATAGAGGCGAGGTGAGACATCAACGTAAACGTATTCGGCGGGTAGCATGCTTGCTATTAAGCGTCTATGTCAATGCTTCGATCTCGGCGGCTTCTTCCAAGGTGCTAGTAAATTCTTTCAGCTTTGCGGCCAGCAATTTTTTGTCGGGCAGCTTGGTTTGGTAGTCTGCGATCATTGCCGGCGACATATTTCTTGCCAGCGCATATTCGACGACCGTTTCATCTTTGTCTCGGCAAAGTAGAACTCCTATGCTAGGGTTCTCACTTTCTTTCTTCACATCTCGGTCGAGTGCTTCCAGATAAAAATTCAGCTTTCCTATGAATTCTGGTCGAAACTTATCTGTTTTTAGCTCAAACAATACGAGGCATCGTAACTCGCGATGATAAAACAACAGATCGGCAAAGAAATCGCTATTGCCAACTTGTAGTCGATATTCATCTCCGACAAATAGAAAATCCTTGCCGAGCTCGAGAATAAAGCCACGAAGTTGGGCGATCAATGCCCGCTGAAGGTCGCCCTCGCTATGAGGCTCCGGCAAGTTTAGAAATTCGAAGACGTAGCTGTCGCGAAACGCCCCATCGATCGCCGGATGTAATTCTCTCAACAGTGGTGAGAGTTTTTGATTTCCGATAAGTGTTCGTTCGAAAACAGATGCCGAGATCTGGCGGTCGAGTTCGCGTTTGCTGTAACCCTCCTTAGCGCAAAGTTTTAGATAGAACTCCCGTTCTTCCACAGTTCGACATCGGTTCAAAATTATCAGGTTATGCGTCCAGCTAATTTCTCTCACCAGCGGTGAGAGTTTTGGTTCATCGCGATATGTCTCGTAAAACTGACGCATTCGCCAAAGGTTCTTGTCTGAAAACCCTCTGGTTCCCGGTTCCGTCTTCGCAATAAACTCTGCTAGGTTTGTTACTACGGCGTCGCCCCAACTTCCACTAGCTATTTGCTTGCTAACGTACTCGCCAATGTTCCAATAAAGGTCTATCAGGTGCGTATTTACCGCACGTAGTGCTTTCCTTCGCGACTCGCGAATCAGATCGACAATAGCCAGGAAGTCGGGTTGCTGGGCAAGCTCAGGCATAAGGAATCAGCTTTCGTTTACCTTAAGAACAGCGAGAAAGGCCTCTTGCGGGATCTCGACGCGGCCGACCTTTTTCATTCGGCGTTTGCCTTCTTTCTGTTTTTCAAGGAGCTTGCGTTTGCGCGAGATGTCTCCGCCGTAACATTTGGCGATGACGTTCTTGCCCATTGCTTTGACGGTCTCGCGGGCGATCACCTTGTTGCCGATGGCCGCCTGGATCGGCACCTCAAAGAGCTGCCGAGGGATGAGTTCCTTCATCTTTGCGGTCAGCAGCCGGCCCTTTGACTGCGCCGTTTCCGAGTGGAGAATGAGCGAAAGGGCATCGACCGGTTCGCCGGAGACGAGGATGTCGAGCTTTACGAGCTTTGATTCCTGATAGCCCGATAGATGGTAGTCGAGCGAAGCGTACCCGCGCGAGACACTCTTTAGCCGATCGTAGAAATCGAGCACTATCTCATTGAGCGGCAGTTCATAGACCAGCATCACGCGGTCTTTCGTAACGTACTCAAATTTTTTCTGCACGCCGCGTTTTTCATCAAGCAGCGGAAGTATGCCGCCGAGGAACGAATCGTTGGTCAGGATCGTCGCCTCGATAAATGGCTCTTCGATCTTGGCGATTCGCCCGGTGTCCGGCATTTGCGAGGGGCTATCGATCTCGTGGACCTCGCCGTCGGTCGTCGTTACGCGATAGCGGACGCCCGGGGCCGTTGTGATCAGGTCGAGGTTGAACTCGCGTTCGAGCCTTTCTTGAATGATCTCCATATGGAGCAGGCCAAGAAAGCCGCAGCGGAAGCCGAAGCCGAGTGCGGTCGAGGACTCAGGCTCGTAAAAGAACGAAGCGTCGTTCAGCCGAAGCTTGTCCATCGCGTCGCGAAGGTCTTCGTACTGCGCCGAATCGGTCGGGTAAAGCCCGGCAAAGACCATCGGCTTCACTTCTTGAAAACCCGGAAACGGGGCGTTCGTGGGCTTTGCCGCCTCGGTTATCGTGTCGCCGATCTGCACGTCGGCGACCGTCTTGATCGAGGCGGTGATGAAACCGACCTCGCCCGGCCCGAGCTCGCCGATCGGTGTCGCTTTCGGCCGGTTTACGCCAACTGTTTCGACCAAATATTCACGACCGGTGTTGAAGAATTTGATCTTCGTGCCTTTCCTGATCGTGCCGTCGATCACGCGGAAAAGGACGATCACACCACGGTAGCTGTCGTACCAACTGTCGAAGATGAGAGCCTTGAGCGGGGCATTTCGGTCACCCTTCGGCGGCGGAATCTTCTCGATTATCGCTTCGAGCACGTCCTCAACGCCGATGCCGGTCTTTGCCGAGGTGAGAACCGCCTCGCTTGCATCAAGCCCGACGATGTTCTCGATCTGCTCTTTGATCCGGTCGGGCTCAGCCGAGGGCAGGTCGATCTTGTTGAGCACGGGAACGAGCTCAAGGTCGTTCTCGATCGCAAGATATGTGTTCGCAAGCGTTTGAGCCTCTACGCCCTGAGAGGCATCGACAACAAGCAGTGCGCCTTCGCAGGCCGAAAGCGACCGCGAGACCTCATATGAGAAATCGACGTGGCCGGGCGTGTCGATCAGGTTGAGCACGTATTGCTTTCCGTCGCGTGCCTTGTAGTCGAGCCGGACGGCGTGTGCCTTGATCGTGATGCCGCGTTCGCGCTCAAGGTCCATATCGTCCAAGAGCTGGTCTTCCATCTCGCGCTCGGCGACCGCGCCCGTAAGCTGGAGAATGCGGTCGGCCAGGGTCGATTTGCCGTGGTCGATGTGTGCGATGATCGAAAAATTTCTGATCGAACCGAGTTCCATATAAAACCGAAACGAAAAGTGTATCAAATGGCCAAACCGGGTGCATTCCGCCGGCGCATATACCTGCTAATACCGCCCGGACGGGAAAAATTTCATTGTGCTAACTTTTTGTTTTTGTTATACTTAAAAGTCCCTGATATCAGACGGTTTTTATTGATCGCAGTCATTGCGATAAGGAGATACATATGAGAAACGAATACGATAGGGAAGACGCAAACGTAAGCACGAAATTGACCTATTTGCTTATCGGCGGCGGGATCGGGGCGATCATTGCTCTGCTTTTTGCGCCGAAGTCGGGAGTCGAGCTTCGCGGCGATATCGCGGATGCGACCCGCAAGGGAATTGAAAAGGGCCGCGAGGCCGCACATCATCTCCAGGAAACGGCCGAGGAATATTACGAGGTTTCGCGCGAAAAAGCGGGCGAATTTCTTCACACCGCACAGGAGAAGGCCGAAGAGGTAGCTGAGAAGGCTCGTTCGGCAGCGGCACGCACGGCAAATCCATTTTCCGCTGCGGTCGAGGCCGGCAAAGAGGCCTACATCGCCGAAAAGCGGAAGACCGAAGCCAAGGCGATCACAGAAGGCCGCCCGAGCTATCCGGTAAAGGACGGAGACAACAGCTAAGCATCGTCTATGAATGTAAATGAGCCGCAATTTTGGATGATGGTCGCTTCGATCATCATCGCGGTCTGTTTTGTGGTGATGGCGTTCTCAATGATCGCCATTGCCTTGATCGTTCGTAAGGTGATCGGTACCGTGAACAGGATCGAGGAACGGGTCGAACCGCTGATCGCAAAGGTCAACGCAATGAGCGATCAGGGCAAGGTTATGTCCGTTCACTTGACCGAGGTTTCGGAAAACCTTTCGACGGCCACAAAATATCTGGCCGAATCGACCGAACTGATCAAGGACGAGGTCGCTGAGCTCAAGCAGCTCGTCGGCTCAACGGCGATCGTCGCCCGCGACAAGGTCGAACTCGTCAGCCAGACGATCGATCGGACGCAGCGGCAGGTGACGACGACGACCGATTTCGTTCAGGAAAAGATCGTAGAGCCGGCACGTGAGATCGCGGCGGTCATGGCCGGTGTGCGAAAAGCGCTTGAGGTGCTTTTTGCTCCGGCCCCGAAACGCATCGATCGGGTTTACCTCGAGGACGAAATGTTCATCGGCTAAGCCGGATCGTAGCCAAAAAACGGCACGGGGATGCGTTCGGGCTCTCCGTGCCTTTTGATTTGGCCGCCTGAGAAAGATTGAACAAGCGCGTTATTAATTTCGTAATACAGGGGCGAAGATGCCGAAAAAATTCGACACAAATCCGCTCGATCCGGACTTTCCGGAGAAAGCAAAGGCGGCCGCGACCGCCGACGTCGGCGGTTACACGTCGCCGCAAAGTCCGTACAAGACCGCGGAGTTCCCAACCGCACCGCCGAGCGTGACCGAGGATGAGACGCGCCGTTTCGACGAAGCCGAGTTCAACGCCTATTCGTTTCACGGCGGGCCGGCCCCGGTAGCCGCCTACGCGGCCCCGGCCGCTGAGATGAACCGCGCTTCAAGCCGAAAGGAGGAGCGGACCGGACTGCCCGAAAAATGGCTTATCGGCCTGCCGTATTTGCCTTTCAAGATAGGCCTGATCGCCGGGTTGATACTGCTCTTGATCATTCCCAAGGAAGAGAGCAAAGTTCGGTTCCATGCCGCTCAGGGTTTGGCCGCACATGTAGGAATTCTGATCGTCATTACGATACTCGGGATCGTTGGCAACGCTACAGATCTCGCCGATCTCGGCAGCATCATCTTTACCATCGTCACTACGATAATGCTTATCATTTTTGCGATCAGGGCATGGACGGGGAAACCGGTGCATATCGAATCGGTTGACGACCTGACCAATTGGCTCGAAGAAAAGATCGGTCCCCTCAAGACTTAATCCTATGTATTGTGAACGGTGCGGGAAGCAAGTAAATGACGGCCTTAATTTCTGTAACGGCTGCGGAGCTCAACTCCGCAGAGAGAAAGAGAAGGACGAGGAGAGATCGGTCTTCAGCGGGCTTTTGTCGGCCTTGATCGCGGTAACAGTGGTCGGGCTGGGAGTGCTCGTCGGCTTTGTTGCCGTCCTTTCGGACAAGGTTCGCGATACCGGCGCACTTTTCGCTTTCGTCATCGTCTATCTTGCTACCCTTTTCGGCATTTGTTTTCTGATCGCCCGGCAGCTTGCGAAAGTCATCGATCGTGACCACACCGACCGGGGGCGCGTTGGGTCAGGAACGATCAGTGAGCCGGAGCGGCTGGTTCAGCTTCCGCCCAAATCTACCAACCCGCTCGAGGACTTCAACGGCCCGGCGAGCGTCACCGAGCACACAACCCGAACGCTCGACGAGGTCCCGGTCGAGCGCCGCTAATCCTGCGGACCAAAGACCTCTTTCAGGACCTCCGCATATTCAAGTATCGCCCGCTCGCCGTCGCCCGAGTAAATTGAACCATGCATCGAGGCGATCGTCCGCGGCTTTAGGCCCGCGACCCGTTTAAGTGTGGCTTCGGTCTTGGGCGTGTAGGGCAGGTAGTCGGCAAGCGGGCTAGCCTGCATCTCGAGCATCGACTGCCGGACGCGGTCGATAACGCTGTCCGAGGTGAGCGCCGGAACGTCGCCGTTCTGGTGCAGAACATCAGAAGCGAAGAGTACGCCGGACGTCGTCTCGAAAAGTAACCCCGCCTCCCAGTTGTGAGGTACGTGCGGCGTCGAAATGAACCTGAACGTATGCGAGCCGGTAGAGAATTCCTCGCCGTCGATCATCCCCTTCGCCGGGTTCACATGCGAGAAATCATCCACGCTGACCATCTTCCCGACCATGCTGCAGACGGCTGTCGCCTGCGGGGCGATCGCCTGCCATTCGTTGAGAGACCCGCATTCATCGGCTTCGAAATGGCTGAACCCGATCCAGCGAAGCTTTGCCGGATCGATCAGCGAAGCTACGGCTTCGCGAACCAACGGGAACAAGGCCCGCATTCCTGTGTGAAAGAGAAGCGGTTCCTCATCGCGGACAAGAAACTGGCTAAAGCCGAGGTTTCCCTCCGGGATGAACGTGTTGATGCGAAAAATGTCGGGTGCGATCTCGGTGATAGTTGTCATACGTCCTCCAAAACGCGCGGGAGCAAATCACCTTATAACGCGAAATCGCAGCCGGCGAAATATCAGAATGCGGCCTCGGGCTCGAGGTCGGGCGGCGTACGGCCCTCGCTTCGGAGTTTTACGAACGCGGTTATCACAAGAAAGATCGCGAGCCCGATGAGGACGAGCGACGCAACGCCGTTGACCATCTTGATGTCGAAACCACTGGAGGCCTGAAAGTTCCCGATCACAAGCGACGCGAGTGCCCACAGCGTTATCGAAAGCACGAACAGCATCGGCAGCAGCGTGAACGCGATCCGCTTGCGGGCCTTGTAAAGCCAGGCGGTGATCGAAAGCAAGGTCAATGCCGCAAGCAGCTGATTGGAGGCCCCGAAAAGCGTCCAAAACTCGACCCACGAACCCGGCTTTGCATAGAAGATCAAAAAGAACGGAAGCGCGACCGTTGCAAGTGTACCAATGAGTGCGCCAAGCCGGCCCGGCACTCCGATCAATTCCTGCACCAGATATCTCCCGAGCCGCATGCCCACATCGAGCGTATCGAAAACGAAGGTCGAAAACGCCATCGCCCCGAACGTGATCGCGAAAGGCAGATTCTCTTTTCCGATCAAAAGGGTTAGGAATTCGCCGATGCCGTTGCCGTAGATCTTCCCTGCGGCAAATGCCTTGCCGTCCGGCCCGTAGAGCAATTCGTTGCTGGCGATCATCACGATGACAAGAGCCATAAAGGCCACGAAGCCTTCGGCAAGCATCGCACCGTAGCCGATCGGCCGGGCGTGCGATTCCTTATCGAGCTGCTTCGAAGTTGTTCCCGAACATACAAGTCCATGGAAACCCGAGCAGGCTCCGCAGGCGATGGTGACGAAGAGGAACGGGAAAAGCAGGCCGGTCATTCCGCCGACGTCGAAAGATTTGAACGCGGGCTGCTGAATCGTGTAACCGCCGAAAAAGATGCCAATGATGCCGAGTGCGATCGCCGAATAAAGCACGAAGCCGCCGAGATATCCTCGCGGCTGGAGCAGAGCCCAGACCGGAACGAGCGACGCGGCGATGCAATAGAGGAGGATGATCATTCCCCACGTCTGATGGCCGAACGCGAAGACGTTAGAGAACATTGTCCCGAGATAAGCGACGCCAAAGGTCGCCGGAACAAAGACGACGGTCGCGAGCCAGAGCGGCGGCTTTAGGAAGCGCTCAACGAGCCCGAGCAAGATCGATAAGCAAAGATAAGCGAGCGAGGCGAAGGCGACCGCTCCGCCGGGATTGAACGCAGTCGAACCGGCAAGTGCCTCATCGCCGGAGACGAACGTCCCGGCGGTGATGTCCGTAAAGGCGACGATAACGTAAACAAGGGCAAGCCAAATGAATGCCATCATCGCCCGGCCCGCCGCTCCGCCAAGCTTGTCGCGGGTGATCTCCGCGATGCTTCCCGCACCGTGGCGAACCGAGGAAGTAAGAGCCGAAAAATCGTGCACGGCACCGATCAGCACAACGCCGAACGCGATCCAAATGAGACACGGCAGCCAGCCGAAGGCCATTCCGGCGATGATCGGCCCGGCGATCGGTCCGGCGGCGGCGATCGCCGAAAAGTGCTGGCCGAAAAGATAGAAAGGGGCCGCCGGAACGAAATCCTGCCCATCCTCGAGCCGGTTTGCCGGCGTTACGCGGGTATCATCGAGCCGGAATTGGTTCGCGATCCAGCGGCCGTAGCCGAAATAACCGAAGACGAGCCAGGCGATGAAAACGACGGCAAGAAGTGTAAGCATAGGCTTTCGCGGGCCGCCCGTAGGCGAGTGAGGCGTCGATTGAATCTACACGAGGCGGCGGCGTTAATTCAAGCCACGCGAATCTTGACAAATATTTCTTGATTCGTTATCTTTCTAGCTGACAATTAGGCAAGGGGAGTAGATAGCCCTCCAGCGGTCCTTCAGGTCGTCAATACGAGCAGCGATGCTCCGGCCCGAAGGCAAAGTATCAAGACCTTGCACGACGTCACGTTTGATGTCCGTGTGAGGTTTTTTCTTTTGCGGACGTGAATTCGCTCGTTTAATGAGGATCACGTATGAGTCTATTTCCGTTTGCTGAGTACTGGTGGTTCTATCTTGCATTCACCGGTTTCGTCCTTTTGATGCTAGCACTTGACCTCGGTGTTTTTCACCGAAAGGCACACGAGGTCTCGTTCAAGGAAGCGACGACCTGGAGCGTTGTCTGGGTCACGCTTGCTCTTGTCTTTAACTATCTTCTTTACCGCTACACGCTCTGGAAGTTTCCGCAGGACGAACGGTTGATGGCGATACCGGGCTTCGTCCCGGACGCCGCGGCCTGGACCGTCTCGCTGGAGTTTCTGACGGGTTACATCGTCGAGAAATCGCTCTCGGTCGATAACATCTTCGTCTTCGTGGTGGTTTTTGCATACTTTGCGATCCCGCCAAAGTATCAGCACCGAGTGCTTTTCTACGGTATTCTCGGGGCTTTGGTCTTCCGAGCGATCTTTATCGGAATGGGATCGTGGCTGATGCAGTTCCACTGGGTCATTTACCTCTTCGGAGCGTTCCTGATCCTGACGGGGCTCAAGATGATGTTCGGCCCGGAGAAGCCGATCGATCCGGAAAAGAACCCGGTCATCAAGCTCTTCAAGAGGATAATGCCGGTTACGCCAAAGATCCACGGCAAGAACTTCTTTGTTAAGGAGCACGGCCGATGGGCGGCGACCCCGCTATTCATCGCTCTGCTCTTCCTTGAGATGACGGACATCATCTTCGCGGTCGATTCCGTGCCGGCGATCTTTGCGATCACGGCCGAGCCGATGATCGTCTTTACCTCGAACATCTTTGCGATCCTCGGCCTGCGGGCAATGTATTTCATGCTCGCTGGCGCGGTCGGAAAGTTCTATTTGCTTAAATATGGGCTTTCGATCGTGCTGGTCTTCGTTGGGCTCAAGATGGTCTGGCTCAATGACCTCTACGGCGGCAAGTTCCCGATCACGTGGTCGCTCGGTTTCATCCTTACGACCATCGCGATCTCGGTCGTCGCTTCGCTGATGTTTCCTCGCAAGTACGAAGAAACATTGGGCGGCGATCCGCTTCCGTAACGATGCGTTCCTTAGGCCGCGGCCAACGCTGTGCTAAAATTCCGCCGAGCTATGCACAGCGAAAGATCGGTACAGGAAATATATTCGCCGGGCGGGATCTGTTTTGGCTGCGGCCCGGCGAATGAGAAAGGGCTTCATATCAGGAGTTTTGAAGAGGGCGACGAGATTGTCGCCGAGTGGCACGCCGAGCCGCACCATCAGGCATTTCCGGGCGTGCTGAACGGCGGCATCATCGGCGCCCTTCTTGACTGCCATTCCAACTGGGCAGCGGCCGTTCACCTTATGAAAAAGCGTGGCGAGGACGCGGCTCCGTGTACCGTAACGGCCGAGTTCCACGTCAAGCTGCTCCGGCCGACACCGGTCGATGGGCCGATCTCGCTTCGAGCCCGCGTGGTTGACTCGACCAATGATCGAGCGAGGGTCGAGGCCGAACTGATCGCCGGCGGCAAGGTCTGCGACACCTGCCGCGGCGTCTTCGTCGCCGTCAACGAAGGCCACCCGGCATATCATCGTTGGTAGAGCCCCGCGAGACCGAAATGGATAAAGCAAAGATCATCGAAGAACTGAAGAGAACATATTTCGGATTCATTGCGTTCGTCGAACCGATGTCCGAAGCCGACTTTGAATACTCGCCCGACGGTGTAAAGTGGACGGCCGGCCAGCAGGCAGATCATCTTTGCCGTTCTCTAGCACCGCTCAACAAAGGAGCCGGAGCTCCCGAGTTTGTCCTGAAATCGATGTTCGGAAAGGCGGATCATCCATCCGTCAGCTTTGACGAACTGGTCGCTCGATATCAGGCGGCGATCCCGGGGGTTGTTGCTCCCGACGCGTACAGACCGGAAGCGGTCCCATTCGAGAAAAAGGAAAAGCTTGTAAATGATCTTCGCGGGCAGGTAGAAGCTCTTTGCAAGAACGTCGAAAAATTTGACGAGAAAAAGCTCGACATTCTTGTACTTCCACATCCGCTCCTTGGCAAGCTTACGATCCGCGAGATGCTCTATTTCACGATATATCACGCCGAACATCATCACCGGCATGTTGAACAGGGGCTCGCTGAGAGGCCATTGTAAGGGTCGCGACGAGTTACTCGTATCGCGGCAATAGCCCCAACCGTTCAAGCCACTCATTTTGCTCTGCCATTAATCGCGGGAGATGGACGACGTCCGAGAGGGCGTAATCGACAAGTTCATCGGTCCAGATGCCGTCCCATTTGCGCGTAAATTTTGCCCGCTGCGTCTTGTCCAGATCGACGGCGAAATAGCGGTAAAGCGTATCGGCGAGTGAGGCCGATTGGTTCGCACCGCGGGTCAGCACCTTTTCAGCGACCATCGTATCGAAGACGTTGCAAACCCGATGCCCGGCGGCGGAGAGAAAATCGAGGTCAAAGCGGGCGTTGTGAAAGATCTTGATTATGCCTTCGTCGGCCAGAATATCTGCCAGCGGCCCGAGCCCGACGCCTTCACTAAGCGGGACGAGGACATTGAATTCGCCATCAGAGAACTGCACCGAATAGAGCCGGCCCGACGTAGGGCTCAGCCCCGAGGTCTCGGTGTCGCAGCCGAGCGCCGCGGCCGACCGCAGCCGCTCGAAGGCTTCTGCTAGTTCTGCCTCAGTTCGCGTAATGAAAACGTCCATCGAGTATGGCTATAGTTTCAGGGAAAGTGGCGGCGGAAGCAATTGGGAGATGAGGAGAAGAGGAGAAGAAGAGGTGACGCGGAGACGCGGAGACGCGGGGATTTGAGGAAACGGTGTATGATTTATATAGACTAGAATTGAGATTTAGAGCTTTTGCGGGAACGTATGGCAGTGATAAATGAAATTGAGGCAAGGGTTTTGGGGAGCTTGGTCGAGAAGCAGTTGACTACGCCGGAGTATTATCCGCTGACGCTGAATTCGCTGGTCGCGGCCTGTAATCAGAAGTCGAATCGCGACCCGGTGATGGCTCTCAGCGAATCGGAAGTGCTTGCCGCTGTTGATTCGATGCGGGACAAGAACCTCGTTTATCTTTTTCACGGCAGCACGAGCCGAACGGTGAAGTATAAGCATATGCTGCCCTCGGTGTTTGAACTCGACGAGGCAGGTGTGGCCGTGATAACGCTTCTGCTTCTCCGCGGGCCGCAGACCGCAGGCGAGATCCGCGGGCGAGCTGACAGGCTCCATGAATTCGGTGCGATCAGCGAGGTGCAGGAAACTCTCGATGCCTTGGCACGCCGCGATGAGCCGTTGGTCGTAAAGCTCGAACGCCAGCCCGGCCAAAAAGAAGCCCGCTATGCTCATTTGCTCAGCGGCCCGGTCGATGCCGCAGCTTTCGTCGGGACCCGCAGTGCATCGCCGTCGCCCGCCGGCGACCGTTTGGCCGAAGTTGAGGCGCAACTCGCCGAACTCCGACAGGAATTCACGGAATTCAAAGCGATGTTCGAGGAGTTTCGCCGGCAGTTTGATTGAGCTACGGATGTCGTCGAACCTGCACTTCGAACTCGCGGCTCGCAATTTCGCCGGGTTGTGCTGCATCCGAAACTGTCACCGTAAAGCCAAATGTCCCGGTTCGCCGCGGGCGCCCGAACAGGATCCCGGTTGCCGGGTCGAGTCTTACGCCCGGCGGAAGGCTTCCTGCCGTCACTGACCAAGAAAAACTTCCTGTTCCACCTGAGGCGGTCAAGGGCGCGCTGAATGGCCTCAAAAAGATCGGATCCGCAACGACGGCCGTGATGATCTGTACCGGTGCAAATGCTGAATATTCGAAGGCACCAAGGTCCATCGGGCCTGCGGACGGCCGCGGAATGATCGACCGATGCTTTACGTACTGCGAAAGCAATGCGTTGTCAGGCAGAGTGTCCGGATGAAGTGAAGTGCCGGAGTCGATCGCGGCAGAGCCGGCGGTGAGCGAAAAATTTTGGGCTGCGGTATCGGCGAAACCGGGTTGCGTTCCTGTGATCATCGTCGGGCCGCCCGAAACGCTTCCTGTAAATCCGCCGCCCTCATGCGAGTTTCGCCAACCGGCCTTTGCCCAGTTGTTCGCAAGCGTTAGTTGTCCGGCCTCGGCGAGCATTGCCATGCTGGTGCCGGCCGCGGTATTGAAAATGATGTTGTTGCGGGCATCGGCACTTTCGTCATTCGTCGAAAGCCGCATCAAAACGGTCGTCCCTGCACGCAGCGAATAGACCGTATTGTTGTAGAAATAAAGCTTACCTTTTCGGTAGGTGGCGGGGTTTCCGTTATCACCGCCGTAGTGAACTACCTGGTTATTGCCGCCGTCCTGTTTGATCAATACATTTCCGTAGACGAACGTCTTGCGGTACGCCGGGTCATTTCGGATAACTGCCGTATCTTCGCCCTCGACCATGTCGATATTTCGGTTGCCGCCCTCGATCCAGTTGTAGCGAACGACCAACCCGGCCGACCTGTCCTTGAGGTTCACGCCCGGCGAACCGCTTCTGAGCGGGCCGAAACGGTTGAACTGAAACGTGATGTTGATCGCCGCTGTGTAGTTGTTGTGCTGAAAGATGCTGCCGACGATACCGTTGCCGTAAATGTAGTTTCCTTCAACGAGAATATTGCGCGACTGCGCCGAATCGGATGATGCTGCGAAGAGGCCGTTCGCTCCATCGGTGATGATGTTGTGGCGGATGATAATGTTCTCGCCCTTTTCAATGAAGATCGGCGACGCGGCCGATGCGTAATTCTGCACCACGTTGTTGCGGCCTGTGAACTGATGGTCGGGATGTGCTCCGCGTATCTCGAGGCCCTCGATTACGATGAACCGAGGCATCGTGTCGGCAGGAATATTTGCCCCGCCGATCTTGATCACGCCCCGCTGTTCGCTCCAGAAATTGAGGTTCGCGGGTGTCGTCGCGTTGACTCCGCTGATCACCGGCAACTCACCATTTGGGCCCGGAACGCCGGTTACGGTGATAGGTTGGTCTGAGGTGCCTTGGCGGCAGATCACCCACTTTTCTCGGTACGGTTCGGGCCGCCAATGTACCCGCACGACGTCGCCGGGCTGAAGCGTTGCCCATGGCACGTCTGCAATGTCGTTCATGGCCGGATCATCTGGCCTAACGTCGTAGACCGCCGCGTGCGACGTCGCTATCGCCAAGAACAATAGAAATGCCAGGAAGATCGTTCTACGCATATTCAGGTTTCGAAGACTCGGCGAGGGCAGGGAAACAAAAAACCGGGGAATGAAGGGGAAGCCCTATTATATAAAGAGTTCAATAGCGGGCAAAATTCTAGTCCGGCCAAAGAAAAAAGAGGCCGGAGCCTCTTTTCTACAGGAACGGTGGAAGAAACTGCTAGTTTACCCAAACGCCGATCTTCTTATTGACGATGTCGCCGACGCTGATGTTCGGGTTCTCGGTTCGTGCCTTGCGGACAAACTCGGCATCGACCTTAAAGATACGGAGTTTGACTACCTCTTCAGGATCAAGGTTGGTCAGCCCCTCGTTGCGAAGTGAGTTGAGATACTCGGGCGTGACCTTAAAGATGCTGTACTTCACAAGGTGCTCGAAGTTGTCCGCGCCAAAGCCCATGTCCTTAATGCCGCGGACGAATTCGGCATCGATCTTGAAGATGCGAGCCTTGACGAGGTCGTCCATCGAGAGGTTCGGGAATCCGGTCGCCTTCATTTCCGCCATGAACTTGCCGTCGATCTTGAAGATAGCGGCCTTGAAAAGATCATCGAGTCCCAGTTTGCCGAAGTTTGCCGCGGCAAGGTCGTCGGCAAGTGCGGTTGTCACATTCAGCATCGCAGCCATGAAGAGCTTTTCCTCAAGGCTCGACTCACGCTTCGAATTTCCGTCCGAATCGAGGTCGAAGCCGCGTGCCCGAAGCCCATCGGCAAACGCGTAGCTGGGCGCGAAGCGATAGGTACCGCTGCCCTTGCCGTCCGTAAACGTACCCTCGCATTGGATCGTCCCGGCTTCGCGTACGAGCGAGAAATTAACGCTTCCGTTCTGCAGGGCACCTGAGTTTAGGCCGTTGAGTTCCGAAATGTCGTATGTCGAACCGTTCTGGTACTTGCCGCCGCGTTCGCCCTTTCGTTCAAAAGAAAGGTTGATCTTGCCGGAAGCGGCATCTTTGACCTTCGCCGTCCAGTTTCCCGAAACCGTATCCTGTGCGGCGATGATCCAATTGCCGAAAATGATGATGATAAATAGTGCGGCCGCCCGGCCAAAATAAGTAGAAAAATGCTGCATTAGTGCCTCCAGATGAAATGTTTATTGCCCGCAAGGGGTATTCAACGGAGAAACACCGAGAGTCGCAGATTTGTGACACACGGAATCAAGAGAAAAGAAAAAAGCCGGCCATCGCGACCGGCTTTTGGCGAGATCAAAACCAGCTTTACTAGTTCCTGCGGCGAGTGCTCGGGCGGGTCGTTTTCTGGGGCGTGATGTTCTTATCGGCCTTGAGTGCCTCGATAAGTCCCGCCGCGTCTGCTTTATAGCGGTGGCCTGCCGGAGCCGCTTCCGCAAACTTCTGAAGCAGGTTGGCTCCTTCCTGAAGTTGAGCGTCGTTACCGTTGAGGTAGCCCGCGTTGACAAGGCTAAGCCCGGCACCGGCCATCGCATCAACGTTATCCGGAGCAGCTTCAAGCACGACCTTGTAGGCCGTTATCGCATTATCGGCATCGCCTGCAACACGATAATAGTCGGCGAGGATCAGCTGTGTTTCGAGCTTACGCTTGTCGTCAACCTCGGCTGCGAGGTTGGCGTCGAGAAGTGCCTTTACCGACGCGCCGGATTCGGGCATGGCCTGTTCGGTGCGGACCATCAGGCTAACTGTCTCACGAGCGCCATCGAGCGTCTGTTTTTTGAACTGCGCAACTACGTTCGCATCCGACGCGGTCGCCTTGGCGGCGAGGTCCCAAGCCTTTTGATACGAATCGATCGCATCCGAGAAATCCTGCTTGACCTTGGTCATCGCCGGGACCTTCTCGGCGGCCGGCTTGTTGGCGTTCTCATTGAAAGTTGCGACCGCTCGTTGGCGAAGCGAAAGTGCTTTATTGTTCAAGAAGAGTGGTGCAGCACCGGCGAATTCCGGATCGACCTTGTAGCCTTCGTCAAACTTCGCGATCGCAAGATCGTAATTCTTCGCCGAGAATGCATCGCTGCCTTCCTTCAGCGTCCGCTGCCGGACCTCATTGCCGGTCTTGGCTCGTTCGTTCGCGGCCTCGACCTCTTTCCGCTTTGCATCGAACTCGGCCTGCTCCTTTTCCAGCTGTTTACGCTGCTCGGCGCTCATTTCAGCCGTTGGGGCAGGGCCAGCCTGTGAGGCTGCGGCACGGACCTCTTCCTCGGTCAGAATGCGGCCGTCACCGGGCGAGACGACGATCTCGATATTCTCCATTCCGGGTCGAACGTCCGGAAGATACTTCGGCGAGATGCCCGGGCCGCCGACCGCAAGGATCAGCCGTGCTCCGAAAAGCACTCCGGCGAAACTAAATTCGCCGCGGCGATTCGTCTTGGCCGAAGGAAGCTTACCTTTCGAGATATCCGAACGATATGCCTCTACAACGACATCGACCGCCGGGGCCTTGGTGCCGTCCGGTTGTTCGATGACGATCTTTCCGCGTACCGGTGCCGTTTGGCCAAAGGCCGTAAAACCAAGCGAGAGAACGAAGGCCGCAGCGGCCATCGAACCAAAAATCTTTCTCTTGAACATAGCGATTTCTCCGATCTATCGGTCCTGATTCCTTCAGATCGCAGGACTAGGATGCAGAACCCGAGATTTGGGTTTATATTGGAATAAAGTTTACCCGAAAACTATCGGATTTTCGAGAAGATCGGGATAAAAGGGACGGGAAACCTCAAAAATTAGGGCCGCAGGTTCAACAGGCGACCTTGAAGCCCTTATTTTACCGAAGATGACGAGCCGTATTTTCAATTTCAGTGCCGGGCCGGCCGTAATGCCCGAACCCGTGCTTGAGCGGGCAAGGGAAGAGCTTCTCTCGCTCGGCCGAGCGGGCATGAGCGTGATGGAAATGAGCCATCGCTCGCCCGAGTTCGAGAGCGTTCTCCACAAGGCGGAAGCGGGAATTCGAGAACTTTTGGGCCTGCCGGCAAATTACCGTGTGCTCTTCACCTATGGCGGAGCGACGATGCAGTTTTCGATGGTGCCGATGAACCTGTTGGCCGGCGGCCACGCCGACTACATCACCACCGGAGCCTGGAGCGAGAAGGCGATCGCGGAGGCCCGCCGTTTCGGCCGGGTGAACGAGATCTTCTCGACGAAGGGATCGGGTTTCCGCTCGGTGCCGGCAGATGAAGATATTGTCGTTTCCGCCGGTGCGGCCTATGTTCACTACTGCTCAAACGAAACGATCGACGGCGTTGAGTTTCCGTATGATCTGGATGCAGGAGGCACTCCGGTCGTCTGCGATGCTTCGTCAAACATTCTCTCGCGGCCGATAGATGTCGAGAAATATGCGTTGATCTATGCCGGCGCCCAGAAGAACATCGGCCCGAGCGGCGTGACGGTCGTCATTATCCGCGAGGACCTGCTCGAACGCATCCCGGATGGCCTGCCGCTGCTGCTTGATTACCGCACATACGCGAGTACGGACTCGATGCCGAACACGCCAAATACCTGGGGCATATATCTCGTCGGGCTGGTAACGGATTGGCTCAGGGAGCAAGGCGGGCTCGCGGCGATGGCCGAGCGGAATCGCGAAAAAGCAAAGCTGCTTTACGAGGCGATAGATGCGAGCGACGGCTTTTACCGCGGCCACGCCGAGCGGGCGGCAAGGTCGCTGATGAACGTCACATTTCGCCTACCGAGTGAAGAACTTGAGGAACGGTTTTGTGCCGAGGCCGAACGCCACGGGATGAGCGGCCTCCGCGGCCACCGTTCGGTCGGCGGCATCAGGGCGTCGATCTACAACGCTTTTCCGCGAGAAGGCGTCGAGGAATTGGTAGGTTTCATGTCCGAGTTTCGCGATGAGAACGGCTAGACGGCCGCG
This sequence comes from Acidobacteriota bacterium, assembly GCA_019639235.1. GTDB lineage: Bacteria > Acidobacteriota > Blastocatellia > Pyrinomonadales > Pyrinomonadaceae > OLB17. The sequence goes on from JAHBSG010000004.1 coordinate 48,896, forward strand.
ATAGCAGCCATAAGTTCTTTTTCGTGTTCCGGCCGCACCGTCCGAAGGTCAATAAGCACTTTGTCCTCGGCGATGCGGACGATCACCGCGGGATTTCCTAGCCGCAGTCGTCGTTCTATTTCGTCTGCAGATACGCTGCGGCCCGTTAGTGCGACGAGCGTGGTTTCCGGATGTACGCCCGGAGCCGAACCGCCACCGATGGCAGATTCTCCCCGCATTACGTAAACATCAAAGAAACGGCCCTCAGGCAACTTGCCTCGTAACTCGTTTGCAAAGGCCGTCGCCCGCGTTTCGATCTCAGCTTCCGGCATCGAAAGCATTCTCAGTACGTGAATCTCCTCGAAATGCGTCCCGCGTTCGTAGGCAAGCAGCGTTGCCTCGAGGGCTGCATAGGTCAGCTTGTCCGGCCGGAGTGCACGGTAAAGCGGGTGCCGACAGATCGTTTCGACTAGATCTCGGCGGCCGACGATGATGCCCGATTGCGGCCCGCCGAGAAGCTTGTCGCCGCTAAAGGCAACGAGATCCGCGCCTTCGGCGACGGAGCGTGAAATGAGCGGCTCATTGCCGAGCCCGTATTGGCTCAGATCGGCCAACGCTCCCGATCCGGCGTCCTCGAAGAACACAACGCCTTTCTCTCGTGCGAGTGCGGCAAGCTCCGCATTGCCGGGCGAAGAGGTGAAGCCGATGATGCGGTAATTCGAGGGATGAACGCGAAGCAGCATCGCCGTGTTTTCGCCGATCGCTTTCTCATAGTCGGCGAGCTTTGTACGGTTGGTCGTGCCGACCTCTTTCAGAATGCAGCCCGAACGGGCGAGGACATCGGGCACGCGAAAATCTCCGCCTATCTCGACCAGTTCGCCGCGGGAAATTACAACTTCTCGGCCCGCGGCTAGAGCAGTAAGTGTCAAAAAAGCTGCCGAGGCGCAGTTGTTGACGATGACTGCGGCCTCAGCGCCCGTAAGCGATGCGATAAGCTCTTCCGCACCGCGTCCGCGCTTGCCGCGTTTGCCGGTGGCGATGTCGTATTCGAGTGTACAATAGCCGGCGGCGGTATCGGCGATCGCTCTTTTCGCGTTTTCCGAAAGCGGTGCCCGCCCAAGGTTTGTGTGAATGACGACGCCGGTCGCGTTGATCACACCCGAAAGCAGCGACCGCGAGAACTCATCGCGAAGCTGCCCGATGTGCTCAACGGCCTGCGCAGCCACGCCGGCCTTCGATATCGCTTCCGTTCCTTTCCCGTTTATCAGGTCAGCCCGCAGATGCTCGACCGCAAGCCGTGCCCAGCTCTTGACCCGGCCGCTCCCGAATTCGGTTGACATCGCCGCAACAGCGTCGGCCTGGAGCAGCTCGTCGATCGACGGAAGTTGGCTCAATGGGTTAGGCATTGGTCGCTTGGCTGCTTCGGTCATTATCCATCAATAGCATACGGCGGATTTTTTTGGAATAGCCCGGGTGATAGCAATCTTGTTTAAAGAGGCCCTTTGCACGGAGGGCCGTCCCTCGCCCCTCAATCCTATGGTTAACCGACACAAGATCTCATCCTCCATCCGTCAAATGCCGTCCCGGCTTGAAGAATCGGCAATGATCGATCAGGAGATCTCCCGGATCGAAGAAGCGATCCGCAAGCTCAAGATCGATTTCGATATCTATTTCAACGGCTCGACCAAGCGCCCGCCTCTCGAGGCCCGCGCCCGTCTTGAAGCGAACCTGAAGCGGCTGTCTGACAAGCGGAATTTGAACTACGGCCAGCGGTACCAGATGCAGGGGCTTATCGCCCGCTTTACGTCTTACCGCGAGCTCTGGCGGCGAACGCTGCGGGCACGAGGCGAAGAGCTGGTCTAGCCTCGGGCGACATTGAGAAAACAAAAAGCGGCTGCCATTTTGGGCGGCCGCTTTGTTATTATCGCTTTCGATCAAATGCAGGTGATTGAAAACGGTCAAATTCTCAACTTCAGGCTCGGGCCTGCACGTTCTCAGCTTGCGGGCCTTTGGGACCGTTCGTCACCTCAAACTCAACTTCCTGTCCTTGGATAAGGGTCTTATAGCCATCGCCAAGTATCGCGCTGTAGTGCACGAAAATGTCCTGTTCGCCGGGTTGCTCGATAAAGCCATAGCCCTTGGCGTTGTTGAACCACTTGACCATTCCTACTGTTTTAGACATCACTATTCTGATTCCTCCTACAAACCTCAAAAATCAATTTTCTTTCTGTCCGTTATCATGCGGCAGAACCAAACCTGGTAACCCCTTGATCGGAAAGCGTCGAAGATGAAGCACCGCCCTACCTTGATAGGGGAGAACCTCAAAGTTCAATCAAATCTTAAATTGCAAGACCTGTTGTTTAGACTACGCGGGTATAATCTTCGATGAAGGCGAATTTACTTATATTTAACGCCGGTGTCAAGCACTTTTTCGGGAAAACCGACAAATTTATTGAAAATTGACAGAAAGTTGCCGATAGCCGATGATTACGGTGTCCAAATACAGGTTTCGCGATGTCAACATCTTATGGCGGCGACGCACCGCTTTCATATAATAAGTACCTCAAAGTGCCGGAGCTTATCCGGCTGCAGCAAACGCTCTCCGAACCGGAAAGCCACGATGAACTTCTCTTCATCGTCATCCATCAGACCTACGAACTCTGGTTCAAGCAGATACTTCACGAGCTTGACGCCTGCATCGGTTGGATGGATGAGGGGCGGCTTTTCCGGGCAAATCACTCGCTCCGCGGGGTGAATTCGATCGAGCGGATATTGGTCACGCAGATACATATTTTGGAATCAATGGCTCCGATCGGGTTCCTGGAGTTTCGCGATAAGCTAAACCCGGCGAGCGGATTTCAATCAATGCAGTTTCGCGAGCTTGAGTTTTCGTCCGGCGCAAAGGACCAGAAGATACTCGAATCATTCAGTGACGATGAGTTCGCTTATGAGCGTTTGAAGGCGAGGTTCGAGGCACCCTCGCTTGCCGATGCCTTTTGGTCGCTGCTCGAAAGAAACGGCCTTGCGGCTGCAAGCTACGAGGAGCGGGTCAACTCGACCGTAAAAATGCTCGCAAAGCCCGAGCGATATGCCGAGCTTTACAATATGCAGGACCTGCTGATCGAGCACGACGAACTTGTCATCGCCTGGCGTTACAACCACATCCAAATGGTCGAGCGAATGTTGGGCATGAAACGCGGAACGGGCGGCTCGGACGGCGTCGGCTACCTGACGACGACTCTCAAGAAGAAGTTCTTTCCCGAACTCTGGGAAGCGAGAACGCATCTGAAAATGGAGGATGTGTTGGCAGGTGATCAGGGGAGATGAGAGATGATGAACGAGATGATAAATGAGAGAAAATAAGTGATAGATGATAATTGATAGATGAATCAGTGTGCAGCAACGAATGAGTCGATATCGTTACGGGCCGTTTGACGATTTTCCAGGACTTCCTTAAACCATCCATCCATCTATCATTTTTTTCACTTAACACCTTTCACTTCTTATTTATTCCGAAAGCAAAACGAAATAGTGCCATGTTAAAGATCCATTCGAAATTCGCATTCGTACTCCTGTTTAGTCTCTCTTTTGCAGCGGCGGTTGCCGGGCAGGAGCCGGAGACCGTTCGCGTTACGATCCTGCATTTGAACGACACTTACCAATTCACGCCTGTCGATGGCGGAAAGCGGGGCGGCCTTGCCCGCGTTATGACGCTTCGCAAAGAGGCCCTGAAAGACAATCCGAATACTCTGATGACGCTCGGCGGCGATACGCTTTCGCCTTCGGTCGAGACCCGAACCTATCGCGGCAAGCAGATGATCGATGCCTGGAACGCGGTCGGGCTCGACTACAGCGTGCTCGGCAACCACGAGTTCGACATCCGGACGAATGAAATACTTGACCGCATCAAGGAATCGCGGTTCACCTGGCTTGGTTCGAACGTCATCGACACAAAAACCGGCAAGATCTTCGCCGATATGCCGCCGTTCGTTATCCGCCAGATCGGCGGCGTCAAGATCGGATTCATTGGCCTGCTGCTTCCGGAGACGAAAGAAACGTCTTCGATAGAGGAGCACCTTCAGGTGGCGGATTATTGCCAAACGGCGCAGGAGCTCATCCCGAAAATGCGGGCCGCCGGTGCAAATACCATCATTGCAGTGACGCATCTTTTCATGGCACAGGACAAAAAGCTCGCGGCCTGCGCGCCCGGCATCGACCTGATACTCGGCGGGCACGAGCACACACTTCTGCAGTCATCGGCCGCCGGCGTGCCGATCTTTAAAATGTGGGCCGATGCTCGAGAGGTCGGCAAATTCGACCTATTCATCGACAAAAAGACGGGCAAGCTTGCGAGCATGGATTGGCGAGTCATTCCGGTTACGGACCAGATCGCCGACGCTCCCGAATTCGCTCCCGTGATCGCCAAGTATAAAGATCTTCTCGACCAGCTTGAGGTGCGGATCGGTGCGACCTCGGTCCCGCTCGATGCGCTCTCCTATTCGGTGAGGAACAAAGAAACCGACATCGGGAATTTCATCGCCGATGCTTATCGCAATGCGGTCGGTGCCGATATCGGCTTTGTAAATGGCGGTTCGATCCGGGCGGATCTTTCTTACAACCCCGGGCCGCTAACGAAACGCGACGTGCTCTCGATGCTGCCCTTCAACAATCCGATCGTGAAGGTCGAGGTTACGGGGAAGATGTTGATGTCGATCCTTGAACACGGCGTTGCCCGCTCGGCCGAAGACAGCGAGCCCGGACGTTTCCCGCAGGTCTCGGGGCTTAAGTTCACCTTTGACGCGGGCAAACTGCCCGGCCAGCGTGTTATAGACGCGACCGTTGGCGGAAAGCGGGTCGTGGACGATGCCGTCTATACCATCGCGACCTCGGACTTTCTCGTCTCGCGGTCCGGCGATGGCTACACGATGTTCAAAGAAGCGAAAGTACTGCTCGCCGCGGACAAGGCACCAAAAGATTCCGAGGTTTTCGAAAAGGCGATAAAGGACTCCCCGAACGCGACCATCTCGCCGAAGGTCGAGGGTCGGATAACTAGATTGAACTAAGAATACTGGAAGACCGAAACTGATAGCTCGGAACTGAGTTTTATAACAGTTGTTAGTTTCGAGTTTTCAGTTTCCAGTTTCGCCTCAGATAAGTTCGACAAAAACTTCGTTAGAGTACAACATTCCTTTTCGGGTCAGTCGAAGGTGGCCTTCTGAGATCTCCACCAGGCCACTTTCGTTTAACCTGGAGATGCTTTCCATCAAAACGGATCCAAACCGGTTGACATATGCAGATACACTAATGCCCTGGTTCATGCGAAGGCCGAGGAAGGCGAATTCCGATGCGAGGTTGATGGTTTCGCGGTAGGTCTCGGCGGATCCGGTGCGTTCGATCATTTCGACGTATCTGGCCGTGTCGCGTTCGTTAGCATAACGCTCGCGGCCGTCGAATGAATGGGCTGAGACGCCAAAGCCGACGACCGGTTCGAGCCGCCAGTATTTTGTGTTGTGGCGAGATTCAAATCCGGGCTTGGCAAAGTTCGAGATCTCGTACTGCTCGTAGCCCGCGGCGGCGAGCCGGTCGAGCATCATCTCGTACATCTCGGCGGCGAGTTCGTCTTCGATCGGCGTCCGGCGGCCGCTGCGGACCTGCTCGGCGAGCGGAGTCGATTCGTGAATTTCGAGCAGATAAAGCGAAAGGTGCTCGGGCTCCATCGCTATCGCTTCATCAAGATTTCGCGACCAATCCTCGACCGTTTGTCCCGGCAATCCGGCGATCAGGTCAAAGCTGATGTTCGCGAAGCCCGACTCGCGGAGCATCCGGTAGGTTTGCCGTGCGTCGTTCGCATCGTGCCCGCGGGCAAGCAGCTTGAGGTCGCGTTCGTTGAAGGTCTGGACGCCGAAACTCGCCCGGTTGATGCCGAGCCTTTTGTAAGCATCGAGCTTCTCCAGCGTTACCGTCGCCGGGTTCATTTCCATCGTGATCTCGGCCGATTCAGCCACAGAGTACACCGAGGTCACAGCGTTTAGAACTCTCTCTATCTGTTCGGGTTCGAGCAGCGAAGGCGTGCCGCCGCCGAAGTAGATGGTGTCGATGGGTTTAACGTAAGACGGAGAGACACTGAGACGCGGGGACACGGGGATTACTGCCGTAACGTTCTCCGCGTCGCCGCGTCCCTCTCTCTCCGCGTCTTTCTCTCTGTTCGCTAACGAACGCGGTTCCGTCCGGATCTCGCGGCAAAGCGCGTCGACGTACCGCTCGACGGCACCCGAGTCGCGATAAACGTCCGTCGCGAAGTCGCAGTACGAACACCGCGACTTGCAGAAAGGTATATGAAGATAGAGACCAGGTTTACTGCTTTGGTTGGCCAATTTTGCGAAACGCCTCGGTCGTCATTAGGTACTTAATACTGCCGTCGATCGCGATCACGTAGACAAATTTCTGTGTGACGACCATCTCCGGCACGCTAGGCTTCCTCGCTAGCACGTGAAAAACGTCAGTGTCCTCTGGAACGTCGTCCAACACCGCAGTGTGAAAGCCCGTTTCCACTTTTGCACCTTCCGGAACTGAAAACTCGATGATCGACCGGTGCAGTTGGCGTGTTTCCAGCAGTTTCTCGCCATCGGATGAGACAAGGAACCTTACGTCCCCGCCGAGCGGGAATACACCCAACCGAGTTTGTGCGGGCATATAGTAAACAAAAATGTTCCCTTTCTCCGCCGGCAATACGGCGACATTGTAAGGGCGGTTCTCCGCCGGTTCAAAGCTCGCTTTTGTAAGCTCGATCGCTTTTGCAGCATTGAGAAAATATCCGGAGAGTTCTTTCGGCTTTTCGAAACGAGTGACCTTGAACTCGGTCGGAGAAGACTGTTGTGTAGCTTCGAAAGCAACGAGATATTTGTTCCTCGCGTCGTTCAACCTCCCATAAACGACCGTCCATTTATCGCCGCTTCGCCCGGCGACATATCCCCGAACATTCGTCAATTCCGGATCCACCTCTCGAACGGCGTCTGTGGAGTGCCACGCTGCTTGGTCATAGGAGAACAACTCCTTGCCGCGAGCCGTTATTTCAGCAAGTTCCTTTTCGCTTGCTGGAACCGTCCTTTGAGCGAGGGAAATCGAGCAAGATAAAAAGACAACTAACGCGATGAAGAAGAATCTTTGCATAACAAAATCCCCAAAATATTACTGCGGTGCCGCTTCGAACTGGTAGAAGATCTCGGCGCCGGGGCCGAGCGGGAGTTCGAGTAGGTACCAGGCGACGAGGAAAAGCGTCCAGCCGATAAAGAAGACGATCGAGTATGGGATCATCAGCGACATTATGGTGCCAATGCCCGCCTTCGGGTCGTACTTCTGTGCAAATGCGACGATCAGCGGAAAGTAGGACATCAGCGGCGTGATGATGTTGCAGACGCTGTCGCCGACACGGTAGCAAGCCTGCGTCAGCTCGGGCGAATAGCCAAGCAACATCAGCATCGGGACAAAGACCGGAGCCATCACGGCCCATTTCGCCGAGGCGGAGCCGATGAAAAGATCGAGCACGATCGAGAGAATGACGAACGAGATGATGAGCGTGATGCCGCCAAGCTCAAGCGAACGAAGCACCTCGGCACCTTCAACGGCAAGGATCAGCCCGAGGTTCGACCAATTGAAAAAGGCAACGAACTGCGCCGCGAAGAACGCTAGCACAAGGTAAACCGACATCGTCCGCATGCCGCCTTCCATCGCGTGGACAACGTCGTCGATCTTTTTGAAGCTCTTCGACGCAAAACCGTAAACCACACCGAAAAGAACGCCGCCGAAAAAGACGATGGCGATAATGCCTGTAAGGAACGGCGAGCGGATCAGGCTGCCGGTCTTCGCGTCGCGGAGGAAGCCGTCATCGGGTATCGTTCCCCAAAGTATCAACCCGACGAAAACGACGGCGGCGATGCCGGTGTAAAGCAGCCCTCGCTTTTCATCCGCATTTAGCCGTTCGAGCTTATCGGCAACAACGTCGCCCTTGTATTCGCCAAGCCGGGGCACGACCACCTTTTCGGTTATCCATGTCCCGAGCACGGTCACCAGAACGGTCGAGGCGGCAAGGAAATAGTAATTCGCCGCCGGCGTTACGATGTAGGCAGCGTCAAGGATCCGTGCCGCTTCCTGCGTCAGCCCCGCAAGCAAAGCATCGGTCGGGGCAAGCAGTAGATTCGCCGAGAAGCCGCCCGAAACCCCGGCAAATGCCGCGGCGAGCCCCGCAAGCGGATGTCGCCCGACAGCGAGAAACATCAATGCCGCGAGCGGGATCAGCACAACGTAGCCAATGTCGCTCGCCATGTTCGAGATAACGCCCGCAAAGACGACCACCGCCGTCAGAAGCCGCTTCGGCGAGTTCATCACCAGCACACGCAGCACCGCGCCGATGAGCCCACTCGCTTCGGCGACCGTAATGCCGAGTATGCCGACGAGCACAACGCCAAGCGGAGCAAAGCCCGTGAAGTTCGTTATCAGGCCCGTGAGTATCCGGTGAAGGCCATCGACCGTTAAGAGATTGACGGCCTTTATCGTCTCTTTCGTTCCCGGATGGACGACCGAAACATCGGCCCACGAGACGACCGCCGAAAGCACAAGGGCGAGCACCGCGAGAATAAAGAAAAGGAACGCGGGGTTTGGGATCTTGTTCCCGATCCGTTCAATGCGGTCGAGAATGCGGAAATAAAATGTGTCCGGCCGGGCGTCGGCGGGCGGTTCGATCTGAGAATTCTCCATGGTCAGCTCATGCCCGGCAGGTTTCCGGACTCAGGTTCAGCTAAGTTCGTGTTCAAGCGCCGATTCCCAGATGGCCTCGAGTTCGGCGACGGGAGAGGAGACGGTACTTTGGCCGTCAAGAGAGATATTCAGAACATCATCGCGCACCGTGCCGATGACCGCAAAGGGAAGTCCGGCGGCGAGTTCGCGAACCCGGTCTAGATTCTCGGGGGCAAAGCTGATAACGACCCGCGTCGGCGACTCGGCAAATAGCGCGGCCTCGGCTGAAAGTCCGTTCGTTTCAAGCTCGATCTCGGCCCCGTGCGCCTCGCGGCCGAGCGACGAAAAGCACGATTCGGCGATCGCAACCGCCAGCCCACCCTCCGAGCAATCATGAGCTGAGGAAAGCAGCATCGCGTCCGCCATTGCGATCAGGGCGTCCTGCAGCTTTCGCTCAAGGCCGAGGTCGATCCGCGGCAGGCGGCCCGAGGCGATCATATCGGCGGTCGAAACCTCGACGATGGTAGCGGCAAATTCGCTTACGGAAAGATCGTCGCCGGTCGAGCCAAGAAGCGCGATCGCATCGCCGTCATTCTTAAAACCCTGCGTGATTACCTTGCGAATGTCTTCGATCAGCCCGACCATGCCGATCGTCGGCGTCGGCAAGATGCCCTTGCCGTCGGTTTCGTTATAAAAGGAAACGTTGCCGGAGACGACCGGCGTTTCAAACGCCTCGCAGGCCTCGGCCATTCCGTCGATGACGTCCGAGAAGGAACGCATCACCTCGGGTCGCTCGGGCGAGGCGAAGTTGAGGCAGTTCGTTACCGCGATCGGCCGGGCGCCGACGCAGGCGACGTTGCGAGCCGCCTCGGCGACGGCATGCTTTGCGCCTTCGAGAGCATCGACGGCGACAAGCCGGCCGGGGCCGTCAAGGCACATCGCGATCGCCCGGCGGGTTTCCTTTACGCGGATAACGGCCGCATCGGCACCCGGCAGAACCGCCGTGTTCGTCCGCACCATCGAATCGTATTGCTCATAGACCCAGTGCTTTGAGGCGATGTTCGGCGAAGCTAGGAGCTGTTTCAGAGACGCGGCGACGTCCTGACGCGGTGACGCGGAGATGGGAAGCGCACCGTGTCTCTCGTTCTCCGTGTGCCCGTGTCGCACCGACTCGGCCATCGGCCGTTCATATTTCGGCGCTTCGTCGGTAAGTGCCATCACCGGAAGGTCGGCCGCGACCTCGCCGTTGTGGATGATCTTAAGGCGGTCGCCCTCGACCACCTTGCCGATGACGACCGCGTCGAGGTCCCATTTATTGAAGATCTCGACGACCTCTTTCTCGCGGCCCTTGCGAGCGACGATGAGCATCCGCTCCTGCGATTCGGAAAGCATCATCTCGTAGGCCGTCATTCCGGTCTCGCGTTGCGGAACGAGCGTCAGGTCGAGTTCGAGTCCGGTGCCGGCACGTGCGGCCATCTCGACCGAACTGCTCGTCAAGCCCGCGGCTCCCATATCCTGAATACCCTCGATCGCCCCAGACCGCATTGCCTCTAGGCAGGCTTCGAGCAGAAGCTTTTCAAGGAAAGGATCGCCGACCTGGACGGTCGGGCGCTTTTCGAGCGCCTCGTCGTCAAACTCGGCCGAGGCCATCGTCGCTCCATGTATACCGTCGCGGCCTGTCTTCGCACCGACGTACATCACCGGGTTGCCGATGCCTGACGCCTTTCCGAAAAAGATCTGGTCCTTACGGACAATGCCGAGTGCGAAGGCATTTACGAGCGGATTAAGCGAATAGCTTTCGTCAAAGACGACCTCGCCGCCGATGGTCGGCACACCAAAGCAGTTGCCATAATGGCCGATGCCCTCGACGCAGCCTTTGAGTATCGAGCGATTGCGGTTCCCGTGGTTAGGGTGATCGAGCGGGCCGAAGCGGAGCGAGTTCATTGCAGCCACGGGCCGGGCACCCATTGTAAACACATCGCGAAGAATGCCGCCGACACCGGTCGCTGCTCCCTGAAAGGGCTCTATAAACGAAGGATGGTTGTGCGACTCGACCTTGAAGGCAACACACCAGTCGTCGCCGATATCGACGACGCCGGCATTCTCGCCCGGCGGGACGATCACACGCGGGCCGCGGGTCGGGAGCCGCTTCAGATGCACTCGCGAAGATTTGTACGAACAATGTTCCGACCACATCACACTGAAAACGCCGAGCTCGGTCAGGTTCGGCTCGCGGCCCATTATGTTGACGATCTTTTCGTACTCGGCGGGTGAAAGCCCGTGCTGCTCGACGATCTCCGGCGTGATGGCTGCTTCGTTCATCTTCGGTTAACTTCCTCGGGTAAAAACAAAACAGTCATATTACCCTGTCAGGCCCGAGATGTCGATTGAATCCTACGCATCTCGATCTAAGAAACGAAGACTTTTGTGAATTCAAATGCGATGCAAAGAAAAACATTGACAAAAAAAAAACAACAAAGGTAGAGTTGAACTACTGGTCGTTCAGTCAGTAAATCCCATAATCAAGGAGAAACCAATGTCAGAGAAGAAAGTTTGGAGCCGACGCATTCTATGGGCCGCGGGGTATGCGGCTGTCTTCATCGCTGCTTTCGTTTACCTGAAATCGGACAGTTCCCGAGGCACGACACTCAACGAGGCATATAAACAAGAGATCAGGAACGCTCTGGCAGAGATCGACTTTCCTTCAAGCAACAATCTGGCCGAGATCTCAACAGCAACTGCCGATCTCTCAGATTTCATGAACTACCGGGCAGGTATTCAAATCGATCAAGCAAACAAGAATTTGCTGAATACCACTGAGCAGGGGTTTTGGAATGATTCCAGGATCATCAATCTGCACGGATTAGCAGAAGCAATGACAGAGGTCGCTGTCGAGCGAATTCCGACATTATCGAACCTTGAAATAGCGGCAATTACGGAATCGCTTCGAGGATTTGATGCCCCTGGACTTCCGGTGGGATACGTGAATGCTCGTAATTATGTGCATCTTAGAGGCCGAGTCATGAACTCGATGTTGGCAACATCGTTCTCAACTGAATTGACGAACCTCAGGGACGGACAGATCGATAGTAAAGTCACTCAAAATCTGATTCGATTGGCTCTTGAGAATGAGATCGATAGAAAGATGAAGCTGATACGGGAAGCGGAACCAGCGTTCTTTGCAAATTCGACCGATATGTCGCCAATTCAGGCACTTTTCGTGGCGTACGCAGTAGCTACAGATGACACATTGGTCCATAACCAGGTCGGACTTAATGGTCGATTGACCGCTGTTCACCAGTCACTTGTTCAACTTCATGGCTCCTTCCCGAGTCCAAGCGGGCATAAAGCTTTTGGGGACAACGGATATCTGCAAAGCACTCCGGCAGCGCTTGCTCTCAGTGGCCCCAACGTGACCCTTCTAATTAACAAAATCAACGCAAAGGGGGTGACACAATGAAGACATATCGAAAACCAGTTGGACACGTTCTTGTTTTCGCTCTGATGTTCATTGTTGCTTGCGGCGATAGCCCGCCTCCAGGCAATGGGAACTGCAACTACACGGTTCCTCCAGGCTCGATAGTTCAAGTCAGTTCGCCTGGTGTTGACGCTACGACCCGATCTGATACGGCTACTGGTACTGTTTCTGCACCGTGTAATTCGACGATCGTTGTTTTGGCACAGTTCGCATAGATTTTCCGTCGACTCGAGAGATTCCTGCATGGGCTGTTTGTTTTTGTCGCAATCGGCTAATGGGTCGGGAGGCGCTTGAAGTGGACGCGAGACGACTTGTAAGAACAATGCTCCGACCACATCACGCTGAAAACGCCGAGCTCGGTCAGGTTGGGCTCGCGGCCCATTATCGTGACGATCTTTTCGTACTCTGCGGGTGAAAGCCCGTGCTGCTCGACGATCACCGGCGTGATGGCTGCTTCGTTCATCTTCGGTTAACTTCCTCGGGTAAAAACAAAACAGTCACATTACCCTGTCAGGCCGTAGATGTCGATTTCTCAGACGCTTTGCCACAGAGAACACAGAGAATCTGTTCGGGCATCTCTCGATCGGCTCTGCGGCTTCTGCGGCAGATATCTACTCCATCGCCGGGGCGCCCATGGCGGCCCACTCTTCTTTTGCCGGGCCGTAAACGCCGGGAACGGTGAGGCCGGCTTGCCGCATCAGGACGGTCATCTGGCCGCGGTGGTGCGTTTGATGAGCGATCAGATAGAACAGCGTCATCCCGCGGGCCCAGGTCTCGCCATACATCTCGTCGGTCTCAAGCAGCGTTTCATCGGTCCAGTTTGCCTCTACCTGTTCCTTTACAGACTCGGCCGCTTTTGCATAGGCGGCGCCGATCTCGGCCGATGTTGCCGGACACGGTTGTTCAAAGTCCGGTGCATCGACCTTTAGCCCGGTTAGCCCGAGCATCTCGCCCAGCGTTTGTGTATTGTGCCACGCAAGGAAACCGAGCGTCCGGCCTTCCTCGCTGACCCGCTGCCCGAGCGAAGCATCGGTAAGTGCCGCGATCACCTTTCCGGTCATCTCTGCCTCGTATTCCCAAGCCTTCTGAAAATCGCTAACTTGTCTGAACATCGTAAACCTCCTGCGCAAATGTGTTGCAGCGATGAAACTATCACTCTCAAAAAAGACTGTCAACCCCAGTGGGCGACAGTCATAATTTAGAGTTAATTTTTACCGAGTCGGCTTAAGCAGCTTGTAGAGTTCGGCCTGCAGAACGTCGTGTTTGACGATGCCCTGCCGGAAGTACGACATCGTGCCGTCCGGTGCGTAAATTACGGTGAAGGGAAGTGCCCCGGCCCAGTCCTTTGAGACCATCTGGATCGCCGCCGTCTCATCGGCGGTGACCAACAAAAAGGTCGGCATCGTCGCCTTCATCTCTACTAGAAACTTCGGGACCGTGGTCGCGATCTCGTCTTCAAAGTCGAGCGAGATCGTTATGAAGTCGATCTTGCCCTTGTATTCCGCGTCGATCTTCACAAGGTCCGGAAACTCTTCGCGGCAGGGCTCGCACCACGTCGCCCAAAAGTTGATCAGCAGCGGCTTGCCGTTCGGCTTCAGCAGTTCGGCAAAACGCTTTTCATCGATCTTCTCGACCTTTGGGCCCGCCGCCGGTGCAGGTTGTGCTGTATTGCGCCGCTGGCCTTGAGCGTCTGCCGCAAATAGAGAAGCAAAGAGCCACCCGAATGCGATGGCTCCTGCTATTGATCTAAACGTTAAACGTCGTTTCATTGCTTATTCGCCTGCCATTCCGGCACGCTTGATGGTGCAGCCGAAGGCATTCGTGCGGGTTTTCTCGATCGCCTTGCCGCCGAGAGCTGCATCGAACGCCGTCTTGAGGTAGTGGTCCTGAATGTTCTTGCCCGAACGGTCGTTGTCGATGGCACCGTGGTAGAGAAGAACACCTTCTTTGTTCACAAAATAAACCTCAGGGGTGACGGTCGCTCCGAGCTTATCGGCAAGGACGTTGCCTTTGTCGATAAGGACAGGGAACTTGTAGCCGACCTCTTTGGCGTCCGAAGTTACCCACTCGAGTGATTCGGTCGCGTTCGAATTGATACCGATGAAGCGGATGCCGCGAGCCTCGTATTCCGCAGCTATCGCGTTGATGCGGTCATTGTAGGCCTTGACCACAGGGCACTGAGCCGAGACCCAAACGAGAACGGCCCCGTTCGTGCCCATCAGGCTCGAGAATGAATGCTCTTTGCCGTCAATGCCGGTAAGCGTGAAGTTCTCGATCTTCTGACCGATCTCGATGCCGCCATCGGCCGAAACAGGTGTCAGGTTAAAAGCAAGAAGAGAGAACAATGCAACGAACAGAAAAAGTTTACGCCTCATAGCTGGTTACTCCTTAATGAATAGAATCACTTGATTGTAGCAATCAGGGGCATTGCCCGACAATAAAAGTTCAATCGATTTTACGTCGATACCGAATCAGAGTTTCGTCTGCCCATAGAAAAAAGATTCGACCGCGTAACGAATAGATATACTCTTTCCACAATAAAAATTCCGAAAAGCCCTTTCAAGACGCTTTTGCCTAACTGAAGATCCGCGGGACGCGACGTTGGACGCTGCGGGGAAGTAGGATCTCCATCGCATCGTCAACCGTTACGATGCCTGCCAGGTCGCCGTCATCGTCGATCACCGGGAGCGCCAAGAGGTTGTATTCCGAAATGGTCTGTGCAACTTCTTCCGCGCTTTCCGATGGATGGGCAAAGCGAAAATCGCTCCGCATGATGTCCTCGAGCTTTGCCTCGGGGTCTGCAAGGATCAGGCTCCGCAGGCTGATGATGCCCTTTAATTTCCATGATTCCTTTTCCTCGACGACATAAAGGTAATAGATCATGTTCGGCGTCTCGGCCATTTCACGGAGTCCGGCGATGGTCTCCGCGACGGTCATATCCTTGGGAAAGGTGACGAATTCGGTCGTCATCAGTCCGCCGGCAGTGTCGTGAGCAAAACGCATCAGCTCGGCGACGTCTGCCCTTTCGTCGTCCTCCATCAGTTCGAAGAGTTCCTGGGCCTTGTCTTCGTCCATCTCGCCGAGCACGTCAACGGCGTCATCGGGCGACATTTCCTCAAGGATGTCTGCGGCCCGCTCTTTTTCGATCACCTCAAGGATGCGGGCCTGTGCTTCGGTCGACATCTCTTCGAGCGTATCGGCCGCGATCTCGTCATCAAGGCTTTCGACGACCTCGGTCCGGTGGATCGGTGATAGCGATTCGGCAAGCTGGGCGATCTCGACCGGGTGAAGCCGCGAGAGCTTGCTCTTTGAGGATTTAAGCTGCACCGTCGCCGTTGCAGTATCGGTCGCAAGATAGCCGACGTCGGCCCAGTCGATGACCTCGACCACACGCTCCGAGCCGAAAAAGCCCTTTGGCATCAACCGGCGGAAAAAGCCCTGAAAGCTGATATCGGCACCGGTCACCCGCCAGTCGCTCTGCTGGCCGATGAGCTGAACGTCGTTGACGCGGACGACCCGCTTGCCGTCGACATCGATGAGCTGATTGTCGAGGACGTCCTTGCCGAGCATTACCTCGCCCTCGCGTCGGTCAAACGGATTAAGATCGACCTTGGTAGAGCTCATCCGGACGCCGAACGAGCCGAACTCTTTGATATTTCTTTGCGGGATGAAAAAGAGCCTTCGCCGAAGCTTGGCGACAACACCAATGACCGGCGGATGATCCTCGCTCCCATATCGGACGAGAACGTCCCATATTTGAGCGATCTGCTCACCGCGCGCGTCCGTTATCGGTTCGCCAAGCACCTGCGAGAGATAAAGCATACGCGATTAAGATAACCTAAACCGCTCCGCACGAAAACCGGACAGCGAAATAAGGTCTTCACATTCACCGGGCGAAATGCTATGATGTTCAAGCGAGTTAAACGTTGTTTAGCTCTCATCGATTCGATTCACCCTTTCTCGATATAGATCCAAGCCGCCGTTAGCGGGCCGCCAACGTCAGGCACTCAGAATTTCGGGCACTCTGCCCATTGATTTTCGCCACCAAGATCGATGAAAACCCCATTACTCCTCGCCATCATTGTCCTTACTCTCCCCATCGCTGCCGCTGCGCAGACCCGCACTTTTGATAATTGGGATACGTCGAAAGGCGTCACCATTTACCGTCCGGAAGAGCCAAAATCCGTCGCCGAGGCCCCGAAGACAAAACGCGTTCGCCGCAACGGCCGTTGGGTAACGGTTCCGGTAACGCCGACCGCTTCGTCCCGGGCAAGGAATACCGCATCGGCCTCCGATGGCCTCGCGTCCCGCGAATCGGCCAATGCTTTGCGTTTGCGAATGGGCTCAAACTCTAACCTGAAAGGCTTCACGACCGGGAACGCCCTTCACGATTCCTATATCGTCCAAGCCAGCCTGAAATATCGCATCGACCCGATGCTGATCTATGCACAGATGCACCAGGAGTCAGCGTTCAAGATCCGTGCGACCTCGCATAAGGGCGCAAGCGGGCTGATGCAGTTGATGCCGGCGACCGCTCGCCGCTTCGGTGTCACGAGCATCTACGACCCGAAGCAGAACATCGAGGCCGGCGTCCGCTATATGCGCTGGCTGCTCGACTTCTTCGATCAGGATGTCGTGCTTGCACTCGCGGGCTACAACGCAGGCGAAGGCGCAGTGCTCAAATTCGGAAGACGCGTGCCGCCCTACCGCGAAACCCAAGAATACGTCCGGCGGATTGTCGGGCGATACAATACGATCTCAAATCCGAGCTATTCGGCCGCTGCGCCGAAGCAGATGGTCGCGAAGGCAGATGGGGTCGAGCAAAAGGACCCGCGTCCGCTCTCGATCTATGAGCCCTCGCCGATCACGGTCCGTTTGCCTGACGGAAGAATGATGTTGGTCACCCAGTAGGTACTCCTCCTTATTTTTTAGATTTATTTACTCGCCGCCTTCGGGCGGCCTTTTTTTGCGCCCGCGATTGCAGGCGGCGGCGTGTTCGCCTTAAACTCTCGGTATGTTCTGCCCAAAATGCGGCACCGAAAACGCCGACGATTCGGTCTTCTGCAAGAGATGCGGCTCCGCCATCGAGGCCGAGGAGGAAACCCGCGTGGTCAAGCGAGACGAGAAGCCGCTCGAACGCGATTCCGCGACGGCTCTTTTCTCGGTCAACCCGACGCTGAAGTTCGTTTGGGCCGGTTATGTGCTAACCGGAGCGGCGGCATTCCTGATTGTGGCCTTCCTGTCGTTGCTGCTGCCGGCGGTCTCACCGATCTTCTTTGTTGTGATCGGACTGCTGCTGCTTCTGATACCGGTCTATTTTCACGCTCGGCAAAAGCTCTCGCGCTATACGCTGACACCGGATAAGCTTGAGATAGACAGCGGCCTTATTTCGCGAACAACGACCAGCATCCCGCTCGCCCGTGTGCAGGACGTTACCGTAAAAAGTACGGTGACGCAGCGGCTGCTCGGGCTTGGCGATATTATTGTGGACAACGCCGGAACCGACGGCGACCGGATCGTCTTCGCAAACATCGACCGCCCGCGAAAGTATGCCGACATCCTGCTCGAACAGGTGCAGAAAAAGAGCGGCGAACGGTTTTAGTAGATATGAGAAAGATCTTTGTGACCGGCGGTGCCGGATTTATCGGCTCGGCATTCGTCCGGCAGGTGCTTGAGGAGCAACCGGACGTTGAGATAGTTGACTACGACGCGCTGACCTACGCCGGCAACCTGGAAAATCTTGCCGGGCTCGATCCCGCGAGGCACAGCTTCATCAAAGGCGATATTTGCGACCGGCCGGCAGTGCTCGAGGCGATGCCCGAAGGCTGCGACGCGGTCTTTAACTTCGCCGCCGAGTCGCACGTTGACCGCAGCATCCATTCGGCCGACGAATTTTTGCGGACGAACATCATTGGCACACAGGTCCTGCTCGATGCGGCAAGGGCGAAAGGCGTCCGGCGGTTTGTGCAGGTCTCGACCGACGAAGTAATGGGTTCGCTGCCCGAGGATGATTCGGCATTCTTTACCGAAGCCTCGCCGCATAAGCCGAATTCGCCCTATGCGGCGTCAAAGGCTGCGGCAGAATTCGTAGTACGTGCCGCGAGAGAAACGTTCGGTGTTGATGCCGTAATTACCCGCTGCGGCAACAATTACGGCCCGCGGCAGTTCCCTGAGAAACTCATTCCGCTGATGATCGCTAACGCGATGAACGACGAGCCGTTGCCTGTTTATGGCGATGGACAAAACGTGCGGGACTGGATCTTCGTTGACGACCATTGCCGTGCGATCTGGCTCGCCTATGAAAAGGGCAGATCGGGCGAGGCGTACAACATCGGTGCACGAAACGAACGCCGGAATCTCGAGGTGGTCCGGTCAATACTCGCCGCACTCGGCAAACCGGAGAGCCTTATCCGGTACGTCGATGACCGGCTCGGGCACGACCGCCGCTACGCCATCGACCCAATTAAAGCCGAAACCGAACTCGGCTGGCGGCCGCAGGTTACCTGGGAAGAGGGCTTAGCGGCGACGATCGATTGGTATCGCGAGAATCAGGCATGGGTCGAACACATTCGCAACGGCGAATATCGTGAGTATTATCGGCAGATGTACGGAGCGGCTCTTGGTTAAGGTTATGAAACGGCTCTCAGTGTCGGTGTCAATATTGCTTCTTGTCGGTTCGGCCGTTTTCGGACAGAAGGCCGAGCCGAAGCGGATAAGCTTTGAACGCGGAAAGGCATCGGCGACAGTAACCGGAACGCTTTCGAACGATCAGGAGATGGACTTTGTTTTCAGCGCAAAAGCCGGGCAAACCGTGAAACTGAAAGTTACATCCCAACCGAAAGGCAACTTGTTCGATTTTCGCATTGCCGGAGACGGTTTCGAGATTGAGACCGACTACGACAGCTATTCGGAACATAGCTTTACGGCTCCGGCGACGGGCGATTGTCTCATCTTCGTCCGAAAGCGGCCGACCGAGAGCGTCCGTAAGGCAAAGTTCTTTCTACGGCTAGCGATTAACTAGCGATCACAGAAATTTAAATTCGGAGGAAAAATGAAAAGACTATTTGTACTGGCATTTGCAGGGGCATTAGGATTGGCGGCATTCACATTCTCGGGCGCCGAGGCCGTCAAGCCGAACATTGAGGAGCGCTTTTCGGCCGAGGCCGGTGCGACCGCCGCGGGCGAGACCGGCAAGTACGCCTTTGACCGGGCGCATTCGGCGATCGGCTTTCGCGTAAAGCACATGGGCTTGGTAGATGTGCCGGGTTATTTTCGCGACTTCACGGGCGAGGTCAGCTACAACGCCGAGGACGTGACGAAGTCGTCAGTCTCGTTCATCGCGAAGATGACGAGCGTTGACACCGGCGTTGATGCTCGCGACAACCACCTGCGGACGAAGGATTTCTTCGAGGTCGAGACCTATCCGGAAATGACCTTTAAGAGCACGAAGGTCGAGAAAAGCGGCGATTCGCTCAAGGTGACCGGCAACCTGACGATGAAGGATGTGACCAAGACCATCACTTTCCCCGTAAAGGTGACCGGCTTTCTTCCCGGTAATCAGCGTAACGGCCCGCGGATGGGCGCCGTCGCCGAAACCACGATCAACCGGCGTGATTTTAACGTGAACTATGGCGGCAACCTGCCGGGCACGAACACTCCGACGCTTTCGGACGAGATAAAGGTCTGGCTGCAGATCGAAGCGATCAAACCGCTCGAAGCAAAACCGGCAGCGTCTCAGTAGGTTGTTTTCAAATTCTAAAGGCCGGCTGAGAAGCCGGCCTTATTTTTAGATTCTACGTTTCATCAGTTCCTTGCCGCCTCTTCGAATGAAATGTCGTAGATCGCGTAGCTTTCCCAGTCTTTGTAATCAAAGTGCCACCATTCGTTGGCGTTGACGGTAAACCCCTCGGCTTCCATCAGCTTTCGGAGCATGTCGCGGTTGCGGCGTTCTTCTTCGGTTCCGCCTGCGTAGTCGGGCGAGGCTCGCTCGGTAAATTCGTCGTAGTCGGAAGGCATCGGCACGAGCTTGCCGGTCCTGAGGTCAAAAATGCTCAGGTCGATCGCACAGCCGCGGTTATGCTTTGAGCCGCGTTCCGGATTCGCGACAAATTTACGTTTGTCTTCGGGTGTCACTTCCCAGAAAAGCTTCGTTATCGCCCACGGCCGATAACCGTCGAAGATCACAAGACCCAGCCCATCGGCGGCGAGTTTCTTGTGGACGCGGACGACCGCTTCGGCCGCGGGCCGCTGAAGGAACGCCCGGGCCTCGGGATAGACGGTTTTCCCGACAAAATTGTTGTCGGTCGCGTAGCGGATATCGAGCTTGATGGTCGGATCAAGCTTAATTAGTTCGATCAAATCTGCCTCTCGTTTGTTTTCTTCTTTGGGCGGGCCGTTCTGCGCCGATATTCCGACCGCACCCGCAAAAAAGAAAAGCACGGCCGCGGTAAACAGCCGTCTCTTTTCTCGTGCGGTCGCGATGAGTTTCATTTCTGACTATTGATCGGCCGGCTTGTCCTCAACGTACGGCTCTTCGTCCTCGTCGCGGATGATTACCTCGGTGCCGAACTTCTGATACTCGCGGAAGCGGATCAGGTTGCGAGTCTCATAATTACGCGAGCCCTCACGGATGGTCAAGCGGACATCGGAGACAAGCGGGAGAAGGTACTTTTCCTCGGCGATCACGGTCCAGTCGTAGTCGATGACGCGCCGGGCGGCCGTTATCGGAAAATCCTTTGGAATGCCGATGGCGTCGCTTTCTATTCGAAGAACCCGCTTTAGTTCGCGGTCGATCCACATCCGGCCGCGGACGCCGGTGACGGTAGATTGTGTCGTGGCTCCCGTTGCTCGGATCTGCTGGCGGGCCTTTTCGACATCTATCTCGAAATCAAAGACCACAGCCCTGCGGCCGCGTAACTCATCCGTGTCGACAAGCTCAAAACGCGTTTCACTTTCCGGCTTGAAGATCAGGGCGAGAACCGTTACGAACTCGCCGGTCGAGCTGGTGCCTCCGACCTCTTCATACGTCCGCTTCGGCGATTGGTCGGCCTGAACGGCGCCGTTTACCGAAAGCACGCGGTATTCCTCTTCGCCGCTTGCACGATAGCTTACTCCGACCACGAGCCGGTCAAGATTACGAAAACTTCCCGTCCCGGCAAATCCGGCCGAACGCTGGATCAATTGCTTGACCACAAAGTCCGGCATTTGATCGACAGCCTGGAGCGTATTCGTTCGCGTCTCACTTAAAAGTGCGTCTGCTTCGGCAACATTTGGCCGTTTCGCTGCGGATGGGTTCTGCCGGCGGCGTTCGGCCTCATCGAGGGCGCGGCGGAGTTCGAGGTCGTTGCGGCTCTTCGAACGCGTCAGCGAGCGAAGCCCATCCGTTACCGTAAAAGCGATACCGCGGACCCGCAATGCATCAAGGACCTCGGCGCGATCGCCGGTCCTCGCCTCGAGCGCGTAGAGCATTCGGACGAATTCCTGCTGTGTGAGCGGCTTTTCCTGTGCCGCGGCCGGCAGGGCAAAGAGCAATGCCAGCGAGAGAGCTGTAATGAACTTCATCGGATGTTGTGATGCCGCCGGCAGGGCGGCGGTTCGCCCCTTTGCCAAAAAGCGCTTGGGCAATAAAACAGGCGGAGCCTCAAAAGAACGCTCCGCCTCAATATTATAACGTAGATACCGCAGTCAGCTTAGTTGACCCATTCTTCTTCGTAGTTGAGCTGCCAGTGCCGGGTTACCCAACGCTCGGCGGCTTCCATTGCAGTCGTTTTCCACTTCTTGAGGTTCTGGAGAACGGACAGTGCGGCGAGCGGCTTGCTCGGATCGCGCTCAACGCGTATCACACGCGTCGTGACGTCGATGATCGCTTTATCCTCTTCCATTACCCGAAGCCGGACCTCGCTTCCGACGGGCGGAAGCACCTCTAAATTGACCAACGCGCTAGATTCGCCGATGTTCTCGGTCGTGCCCGTGACGCTGATCCTTTTCCCGGTTTCACCATCGGTCCAAGTGACCTTTACCGGCATATTCGCCAATATGCGATGATGAAGGGGCGTCTTATAAGACGAAGTTGCGTATTCTATTTGTGCCATATCAGATTAAAGCCCCCTTGTTTTTTATCCCCTTTTTCGATCTGCAAATTCCCTGCAGGTTAAAAATGCCGGACAAATCTATGGCATTTTTACAAAAAAGTCAACTTTCAATTCGCCCCGCCCCGCGAACTTGAAAAAACTTTACCGAACGCCTTTGATGCACCAAATTCGCATAAAGGTTTTCCGCCGAAAAATTATATTTCAAAACTGCTTCAGCAGTATCCCTTTCGCCCAAACCGGGCCGGCAGATTCAACCCGATTAAAGACAAATTACCGGTTTTGTTAACGTCCCCGTAACTTAAGCCAGATAAGCTCTTAAGTTCGCTTGACCAAACGGCTCCGCCGCCGGTTTTGCGGAACTCGAATTGCCTTAACAGTGGGTGCAGTTACAGATCGGCAGTCCCGCTTTATCCCGGCCGCTAGCAACAAGGCCGAGGACAGAGACGCTAAAGGTCTGCAAATGCAATGTTAACGGAATTTCGGCCCGGGGAACTGAAGCCGCAGAGCGGCAAATGACCCTCGGGAAGAAATTCAAAAAATAGGAAAAAAATCCAAAAATTCGAGAATTTATTCTGCAATTTTAGTTCGAATGGGTTTGATCCGCGATCTTTGTAACCGGAAAAGGGGCAATTTGGGAGTTGTTTTTCGACTTGGTTTCGGTTTGCGGCCCGAAAAGCAGCAATTGCAATCGGTCACGGAGGCGGTCGGAGTTTGACAGCTTCGAGTTTCTTGGCTCGAAAAGCCGAGAATTGCGATGATTTAACTTCGAATTCACATTCGAGAATTAGGCTTTTAAGTTTCATTCAGCGGGGTTTGCGACCCTAAGGATCCTCACGTTCGCTGGGTGAAGAGATAATAGGAACAAATAAAAATGGAACAAAACAGAACGATCAAAACGCTTTCAAGGCTCGGCATCGGCGTCGCATTTGTGATCGCAGCCGTCCTTATTCAATCGGGTGCTGTTTTCGCTCAGGTAACAACGTCTGCGATCGCGGGCCGTGCCACTGACGGCAGCGGAAACCCGGTCGCCGGAGTCACCATCGAAGCGGTACACGTGCCGTCGGGTTCGACCTACACTACCACGACGAATTCCTCGGGCTTTTATAACATCCCGGCAGTACGCGTTGGCGGTCCCTACACCATCAAGGCTACGGCAGCCGGCTTTAACGAACAGACCAGAGAGAACATACAGCTTGGCCTTGGCACGACCGGCACGGTCAATTTCGACCTCAGTGGCGCGATCGACGTCGAGGTAACGGTTGAAGCGGACGACATTTTCAACGAGGTCCGTACCGGCCCCGCGACCAACATTAACCGTGAGGTTGTCAACGAGCTTCCGACTATCGCACGCTCGATCAACGACTTTACCCGTCTCACCCCGCAGGCAGGCGGCGGCGGAACGTTCGCAGGCCAGGATAACCGCCTGAACAACATCACGGTTGACGGTTCCTACTTCAACAATTCGTTCGGACTCGCCGGCCAGCCCGGACAGCGGACCGGCGTTTCGCCGATCTCGCTCGATGCGATCGAAGAGTTTCAGGTCAACGTCGCTCCGTATGACGTTCGCCAGGGCAACTTCGTCGGCGCCGGTGTTAACACCGTTACCCGCAGCGGTACGAACGACTACAAGGGTTCGGTCTATTACATCTACCGCACGCCGGGCTTGACCGGTAAGCAAGCAGGCGACAACAGGGTAAACGTTGGCGACTTTGATTACCGTACGTGGGGCTTCCGCGTTGGCGGCCCGATGCCGTTCTTCCGGTTCGGTGAGGGCGGCCCGGGTTTCATCACCGGAAAAGACAAGTTGTTCTTTTTCTTTAGCTACGAAGATGAAAGCCTCTCGCAGCCCAACTCGACCATTCGCGCCCGTAACGCCGGCGAAACGCCGGGTGGAAGCGTCTCGCGTGTTCTGGCGTCAGACCTCCAGCAACTCAGCGGCTTCCTAAGCACGAATTTCGGCTACGAAACCGGCCCGTTCCAGGGTTACAACAGCGACACGGTCGGTAAGAAGTACCTTTTCCGTGGCGACTATAACATCAACAACAACAACAAGTTGAACTTCCGCTATATTCAGCTTGACTCGAACACCGACGTGCCGCTTTCGACGTCTTCGTCGCTCGGGTTTGGCCGTTCGCGTGCTTTCAGCGGTGCGTTGAGCTACCAGAACTCGAACTACAAGATCCTTGAGAACATTCGTTCGCTCGTCGGCGAGTGGTCGAGCGTGATCACTCCGACCGTCTCGAACAGCCTTCTTGTCGGCTATACGAAGCAGGATGAGAGCCGTGACTCGGTTGGCACCTTCTTCCCGTTCGTTGACATCCTGGAGGGCGGATCGACCTATATCTCTTTCGGTTTCGAACCGTTCACCCCGAACAACGAACTGCGTTACAACTCGTTCCAGCTTCAGAACAACACCTCGTTCTTCCTCGGTCGGCACACGCTGACGGCCGGCTTGAGCTACGAGAATTACGAATCTGAGAACGTTTTCTTCCCGGGTTCGCAGAGTGCCTATGTTTTCAACTCGTTGGCTGATTTCTATGCCGACGCTAACGACTACCTTGCAAATCCGAACCGGACCACTTCGCCGATCAACCTTCGCAGGTTCCAGGTTCGCTGGTCGAACATTCCGGGACTCGAAAAGCCGATCCAGCCGCTTGAAGTTCAGTATGTGGGCTTCTATGGGCAGGACGTTTGGAGAATTCGCGATAACTTCTCGCTTACCTACGGCCTTCGCATGGACGTTCCGTTCTTTGGCGAGACCGGATTCACCAATGCTCAGGCAAATGCCCTGAGCTTCCGTGATGAGACCGGTGCAACCGTTCAGTACCAGACCCAGCAGTTGCCCGAGGCGAACATCCTCTGGTCGCCGCGTGCCGGTTTCAACTGGACGCCGTTCAAGAGTGCTTGGCTTCAGGTTCGCGGCGGAACCGGTATCTTCACCGGCCGTCCGGCATACGTTTGGATCTCGAACCAGATCGGCGAGAACGGTATTCTCACCGGCTTCCAGCAACTTGATAACACCACGACACGTCCGTTCAATCCGAATCCGGACCGCTACAAGCAGCCGGCAACCGGACTTCCGGCATCGAGCTACGGCCTGGCGATCACCAATCCGGACTTCCGCTTCCCGCAGATCTGGCGGTCGACCTTTGGTTTCGATGCACGGCTTCCGTTCGGCTTCATCGGCGGTGCGGAGTATCTCTACACCCGCGACGTCAACGGCGTTTACTACATCAACGCCAACCTTGCTCCGGCAAACACGGCGTTTTCGGGCGTTGACAACCGTCCGCGGTGGACCACGAGCAACCGCATCAACAGCAACATCACGAGTGCCATCGTTCTCAAGAACCAGGACGTAGGCAGATCGTGGAACCTCGCGTTCACGCTCGAGCGGCCGTTCTCGAATGGCCTCTATGCCAAGGCTGCTTACAGCTACGGCGAATCGAAGAACACTGTTGATCCGGGTTCGATCGCTTTCGGTTCGTGGAATAACAACCCACATCCGGCCGACCCGAACAACCCGGGCCTCGGTTACAGCTTTGCCTCGCCGGGACACCGGATCTTTGGCGTAGTTTCGTACAGGAAGGAGTACTTCAAGTTCGGAGCTACCTCGTTCTCGATGTTCTGGGAGACCCGGAATGGCGGTAACAGCAGCTACACGTTCAGCGGCGACCTCAACGGCGACGGCGGTACGAGCAACGACCTGATCTACATTCCGCGTGACGCTTCGGAAATGAATTTCGAACAGTTCACGTCAAGCGGAACGACCTTCACTGTTGCTCAGCAGCAGGCTGCATGGGAGAGCTTTATTCAGCAGGATAAGTACCTCTCGAAGAACCGCGGTGGCTACGCTCAGCGTGGTGCTGCATTCTTGCCGTTCGAAACCAAGGTTGACCTGAGCGTTACCCAAGAGGTCTTTTTGAAGGCCTTCGGCCGTACGCACCGCTTCCAGGTCCGCGGCGACGTTCTCAACTTCGGAAACCTGTTGAATGAGAACTGGGGTGTTGGCAACAACTTCACCTCGACCCAGCCGCTTATCGCGCGTGGTGCCGATGCCAACGGACGTGCTCTTTATCGTTTGCGGAACATTGGCACCAGCCTTGTTTCCTCGCCGTACACTCCCTCGGCAGGGCTTGGCGACGTTTACCGCGTTCAGCTGACCTTCCGTTACATCTTCGACTAACGTTGGCAGCCAACGCTAGTTCGCGGAACTACAATAGCCCTCCGGGTTCGCCCGGAGGGCATTTTCGTTTCGAGTTGCCCTTCAAAGTTTCAGGCGACAGTCGGCCGCTTTTGCTATCGCTGTGGCTCGAACCTAGAATAAGGTGATCACTTCGATGCGAGTTCTTCAAATATCATCCGCAAAAACCTATGGCGGCGGCGAGCGGCACGTTATCGACCTCAGCCGCGGCCTTCTGGAGCGTGGCCACGAGGTCTTTGCGGCTGTCCGCCCAACGTGCACCTGGCGAAAGCGGCTTGATTTTCTGCCTGAGGAGCATGTTTTCGAGGTCTCTATCCGCAATTCTTTTGGCGTTTTGAGCGCGATGCGGATCGCCGAGTTCGTCCGCGACAATGATATCGAATTGATCCACGCCCACGTCGCCCGCGACTACGTCCCGGCAAGCATCGCCTGCATGGCCGCAAAAAGCTCGCGGTACCTGGTAACGCGGCATGTGATGTTTCCGCTCAAGCCCTTCAACAAGTTTGCTTTGCGAAACTGTGCCCGTTTTATCGGCGTTTCGGACGCTGTCGGTGTCGAGTTGCGGAAGCTTTTTGCGAAGGAGCGGGTGCGTGTCATCCCGAACGGCATCGACCTTGCTCGCTACAAGGCCGAATCCGGTCAAGAGAAGCGAGCCGAGTTTCGCGAGTTTCACAGCATCCCGGCCGATGCTCCCTTGGTCGGCACACTTGGCGAGCTGAAAGAGCAAAAGGGCCAGCGGGACCTTATCCTTGCCGCCCACGAAGTGCTGAAAGAGGTGCCCGAGGCTTATTTCGTCATCGTCGGGCAGGACCATTCGCTCGATGGCCGCTTTCGCCGCGAGCTCAAGCGTCTGGCTTCCGTCATGGGAATGGAGGAGCATTTTCTCTGGCTCGATTGGCTTGAGGACACGTCCGAATTCTTCGCCGCCATCGATCTTTTTGTATCGCCCTCGCACAGCGAGAGCTTTGGCCTCGCGATCCTTGAGGCGATGGCTTTTGGCGTGGCCGTCGTCGCGACCGAAACCGAAGGAGCTAAGGAGCTTCTCGGCGAGACCGAGCAACTCGTTCCGGTTCGCGATCCGCTCAAGATGTCTCGTGCGATCGTGCGATTTCTCACCGGCGACCTCGAGCGGATGGAGGCCGCCGCGGCCGCGAAACTCCGCGCAGAGCAAAAATACTCGCTCGTTAGAATGCTCGATGCGACCGAGGCCCTTTATCGCGAGATACTTGCCGAAAAGGCCTGATGCCCGGGATGGAATAGCCACGGGCAGTTTGTGAATTCACACTCGATGATAGATCTCGACAGAAAGATATGCAGCGACGCCGCCGAGGCTTCCTCACGTGAATGGCTTGAAACGAACGGCATCGGCGGCTTTGCCTCGGGAACCGTTTCCGGCATCCGAACGCGGCGCTATCACGCTCTTTTAACAGCAGCGACTAAGCCGCCGCTTGGACGCGTCTCGACCCTTTCGAAGTTTGAAGAAACGCTGATCGTCGGCGGCGAGCGTTTCGAGCTTTCGGCGAACCGCTACCCGGGAAAGATCCACCCCGAGGGATTCCGTTACCTGACGTCTTTTCGGCTCGACCCATTCCCGGTCTGGACGTTTGAAGTTGGCGGCGTCGTAATTGAAAAACGCCTCTTCATGCCGCACGGGCAGAACGCCGTCGTCTGCATCTGGGAGCTGAAGGGCAAAGCGAAGAACGTCTCGCTCGAGCTTCGACCGCTTATTTCTTTCGTCGATTATCACCACTTGCAGCACGCTGACCCGAGCTTTGAAACCGCTTTTGAAGAAGCAAAAGGCAGCATCCGTCTTCGTCCATACGGCGACCTTCCCGAGCTCCACATCGGCCACAACGCCTTGGCGGTCGAGAAGACCGGCTACTGGTACCACGACTTTGAACTTGCCATCGAAGAGGAACGCGGTTTCGATTTCCGCGAGGACCTTTTTCAGCCGTTCGCGATGAGGTTCGACCTCTCAAAGCCCGCGGTCGCCATTGCCGCGACCGAGCCGATTGAGAGCAAAAAGGCAGCAAAGCTTGAGGCCGCCGAAAGAAAACGCAGGGCCGGTCTAATAGCAAAGGCCGGAGCCGAAACCGACATTGAAATGCAGCTTGTCCTTGCGGCGGACCAGTTCATCGTCGCCCGCGGCTCGGGCCGCACGATCATCGCCGGTTATCCGTGGTTCTCCGATTGGGGCCGCGACACGATGATCGCGTTGCCCGGCTTGACCCTTTCCACCGGAAGGCCCGAGGTGGCAAAGAGCATCCTTCTCGAGTTCGCAAACCACATTTCGGAGGGAATGCTGCCGAACCGCTTTCCCGATGCCGGCGATACGGCCGAATACAATACGGTCGATGCGACGCTCTGGTATTTTGAGGCGATCCGTGCCTATGCCGAGGAGACGGGCGACTACGACCTTGTCGAAGAGGAGCTTTACGCAAAGCTCGCGGACATCATCGCCTGGCACCTCCGCGGAACGCGTTACGCGATCCATCTCGATACCGACGGACTGCTATTTGCCGGCGAACCGGGCCATCAGCTTACCTGGATGGACGCAAAGATCGGCGACCTTGTGATCACGCCGCGGATCGGCAAGCCGGTCGAGATACAGGCACTCTGGTACAACGCCTTGCGGATAATGGCCGACCTCGCCGACCGCTTTGGCCACGACGAGGACAAGCAGCGGTTCGTCGCGATGGCCGACCTTGCGAAGCTGAGCTTCAATGGGCTTTTTTGGAACGAGGACGAACAGTGCCTTTATGATGTGATCGCCGATGGCACCGGCGATGCGGCCATCAGGCCGAATCAAATATTTGCCGTCTCGCTTGCCCATCCGATCCTTGAGCGGCGGCGTTGGAAGCCGGTCGTCGATAAGGTCCGCGAGGAACTCTTGACGCCGGTCGGGCTTCGGTCGCTCTCGCCAGATGACCCGGCATACGTTCCGCATTATCTGGGCTCGCCCTTTGCCCGCGACTCGGCATACCATCAGGGAACTGTCTGGGGTTGGCTGATCGGGCCCTTCATCGATGCGTTTCGGAAAGCCTATGCCGAAGAGGGATCCGAGGTTGCTGCGATGCTTTCGGGCTTTGAATCCCACCTCCGCGAAGCCGGGCTCGGGCAGGTCTCCGAGATCTTTGACGCCGAGCCGCCGCACGCTCCGCGAGGCTGCTCGGCGCAGGCCTGGAGCGTCGCCGAGTTGCTTCGGGTCCTTCGGTCATAGGTAGCCGCTTTGGCCCGCCGACATAGGCAAAATAAACCTCCGGATCGGCCTACCTCCAATCTTGACCAAAAAGTAATGATTTGAGACAATCGAGCCATAGAGAAACGCGAAAGCCTTTCAACGACGGTTCGAAATGAAGATCTCAGCACAAGAAGAATACGGCCTGCGATGCCTTGTGCAGCTCGCAAATCTACCCGAGGGCGAGAGCCTTACCTTGCCGCAGATCGCGGAACGCGAGGGCATCTCGACGGCAAATGCCGGCAAGCTTATGTGGCTTTTGAACAAGGCCGGGTTCGTAAATTCGACCCGCGGGACGAAGGGCGGCTATTTTCTCGCCCGGCCGGCCGAGGACATTTACCTGAACGAGATCATAAAGGTGCTCGATGAGGACGTGCTGAGTTCGCATTGCGACAGCTACACGGGCGTTCTTGATAAGTGCGTTCACACGGGCGATTGCGGCATCCGGCCGGTCATCGTCGGGCTCCATGAGATCGTCGAGAACGCGCTCTCGCGGATAACGCTGGCCTCGCTCGTCGGCAATGAGAAATCGGTTGACGCGATGTTCCACCAGATACAGGGAATTCACCGGACGATCGAGCCGCAGAGAGTTTAAGAAAGAGATCAGCCACAGAGGGCACAGAGATTTTTGACGACTTGATCGAATAAAACAGGACACGCTAGGACCTAGGTACAAAAACTCTGAGTCCTCGGTGACCTCGGTGGCGAATATAGAGTTAGTATGTCGACAGCAGCAGAACTACTTACAAACAGGGAATACAAATACGGCTTCGTTACCGATATCGAATCGGACATCATCCCGAAGGGTTTGTCTGAGGACACGGTCCGCCTTATTTCGTCGAAGAAGAACGAGCCCGAATGGCTGCTCGAGTTTCGGCTCAAGGCGTTTCGCCAATGGCTGAAAATGGAGCAGCCGAAGCACTGGCCGAACTTCGCCTATCCCGAGATAGATTTTCAGGGCATTTCCTACTACGCCGCACCAAAGCAGAAGCCGAAAAAGGCCTCAATGGACGAGGTCGACCCGGAGTTGATCAAGACGTTTGAGAAGCTCGGCATCCCGCTCTCGGAGCAAAAGCTGCTGGCGAACGTGGCGGTCGATGCGGTTTTCGACTCGGTCTCGGTTGCGACCACCTATAAAGAGAAGCTCAAGAAGGCCGGCGTTATCTTTTGCTCGTTTACCGAAGCGGTCGAGGAATATCCGGAGCTGATACAGAAATATCTCGGCTCGGTCGTGCCGGTCGGCGACAACTATTACGCGGCGTTGAACTCGGCCGTGTTCTCTGACGGCTCGTTCGTTTTCATTCCGAAGGGCGTTCGCTGCCCGATGGAGCTTTCGACCTATTTCCGCATCAACACGCAGGAGTCCGGCCAGTTCGAGCGGACGCTGATCGTCGCCGAAGAAGGCGGCTACGTCGCATATAACGAAGGCTGTACGGCACCGCAGTTCGACACGAACCAGCTTCATGCGGCTGTCGTCGAGCTTGTCGCGCTGGACGACGCGGAGATCAAGTATTCGACCGTCCAGAACTGGTACGCCGGCGACGAGACAGGCAAGGGCGGCATTTACAACTTTGTTACAAAGCGCGGTGCTTGCCGCGGGCGAAACTCGAAGATCTCGTGGACGCAGGTCGAGACCGGCTCGGCGATCACGTGGAAATACCCGAGCGTGATCCTGCAGGGTGACAACTCGATCGGAGAGTTCTATTCGGTCGCGTTGACCAATAACGCCCAGATCGCCGATACCGGCACGAAGATGATCCACCTTGGCAAGAACACCAAGTCAACGATCGTCTCAAAGGGCATCTCGGCCGGGCATTCGAACA
Source organism: Acidobacteriota bacterium (assembly GCA_019639235.1). Classification (GTDB taxonomy): domain Bacteria; phylum Acidobacteriota; class Blastocatellia; order Pyrinomonadales; family Pyrinomonadaceae; genus OLB17. Next base: position 80,439 of record JAHBSG010000004.1, read on the forward strand.
ATTCGTATCGCGGCCTTGTTAAGGTGATGCCAAAGGCCGAGGGAGCACGCAACTACACGCAATGTGACTCTATGCTGATCGGCGGCCGCTGCGAGGCGAATACGTTCCCGTACATCGAGGTGATGAACAACTCCGCTCGCGTCGAACACGAAGCAACGACCTCAAAGATCAGCGAGGAACAGCTCTTTTACCTGCAGCAGCGAGGGCTCTCGCAGGAAGACGCCGTGTCGCTGATCATCAACGGCTTCTGCAAAGAGGTATTCCGCGAACTCCCGATGGAATACGCCGTCGAAGCTCAGAAACTGCTGGGCCTAAAGCTTGAGGGAAGCGTTGGTTAAAGGTTTGCAACGCCGTTAGGCGTGGAATATTTATAGATGATTGATGAATCGAAGCGAGCGAGTTCCGTAGGAACGGCATATAGGTTCGATGATTGAGTATGTCGCTCCTCCGGAGCTCTGATAATCCGAGTCGGCTTAAGTGCTATAAATATTCCGCTCCTTCGGAGCTAAGGAATAGGGAAGGATGGCGAACACGTATTCTCAAATCTATATTCAGATAGTGTTCGCTGTTAGCGGTCGGGAGAATTTGATCGCGAAGGAATGGAAGGCCGAGCTCTACAAGTACATTACCGGAATCGTCACCAATCACGGCCAAAAATTGTTGGCGATAAATGGCGTCGCGGATCACGTTCACATTCTTTTGAATATTAAGCCAAATATCGCTCTATCTGACCTGGTTCGAGACATCAAGGCGAACTCCAGCAGATGGATAAATGAAAGGAAACTCGTACGCGGAAAATTTCAATGGCAAGAGGGCTTCGGGGCATTTTCGTATTCGATCTCACAGTTGGATGATGTTATCGACTACATCCGGCGTCAGGAGTCGCATCATGAAGAGCGGACCTTCAAGCAGGAGTATTTGGCCTATCTCGACCGATTCAGGGTAGATTTCGATGATCGGTTTGTCTTTGATTGGATCGATGAGTGATTGAAGTTGATGCGCTCAGGAATAAGGGTTCAACGAATTGAATTTGGTCTTTTGCGTGCACTCACGCTTACTTCAGATCTTTGAAAACTAAATCGCTGTTTCTTGACATCCTTCCTTACTTTTTGGTAAGGTTTCGCTAGGTGAAAGGGGAGTAGATCGCCTTCGGGTTGACAGTGCCGTCACTACGAACACGCAAAAGTGTTCCGGCCTGTCAGTAAAGCTTCGAGACCTTTCGCAGGATTGTCGTAAGAACAATTTCTGCGAGAGGTCTTTTTCTTTTGCCCTAACGAACGAGGGGAAGTATGAAAAACCTGCTGTTAATGATCGCGGTTCTCGCGATTGCTGTTTGTCCGTCGCTCGCACAGGACGATGACGATACAGATGTCCAATTCTGGAATGAGACCCAGGTCGTTGTGCCTTTCGGCAAGAAGCGGGAATGGTCGGCGGCGTTCTCGACCGTTGGCCGCTTCGGCGACAACATGTCCCGGGCCAATGATGTCCGGGTAGGCTTCACGCTGACCCGAAAGATGAACAAGTACCTTTCGTTGGGCGGGGCTTACATTTACCGGTACACGAGCCCGGCGGCGGGTGTTGATCGGTACGAGACCCGTTATTTGGGCATCGCATCGGTGAACGTACCGCTGAACGAAAAGTGGACCTTCGTGAATCGGAATATGTTCCAGTACGAGAATAGGCATTCTCGTTCTGACCGTAGGACGATACGCAGCCGGGTCGGCCTTGAACGCGAGGTTACGTTCGCAAAACGTAAATTCGAACCATTTGGCACGATCGAGTTTACGCTTGACGCAAACGCCCGGGAGGTGACGCGGATCCGTTCTCAGTTGGGAGTTTCGCATAAGTTCAACAAAACGGTCTCGGCAAGTGTCTTTTATCTTCGCCAAGACGAGCTTCGTGGAGGAAGCCCGCAGGCAATAAACGCCCTCGGGACAAGCCTCCGGTTCACTGTCAGATAAAAAACGAGCATAAGGAAGGAAATCAATGAAAACGATCAAACTACTAATTTTTACGTTGGTGTTCAGTATCTCGGTGGTTCCGGCAATTGCCCAGAAGTCCGCCGGCTATGGAGTCCAGACAAAGGCTTCGCAGGCCGCGATCACCCCGCAGCAGGCACTCCAGCTGCTCAAGGACGGAAACGGGAGATTCGTTGCCGGCAAGCCCAAGAATCAAAAGAACTATCGCAAACAGGTAACCTTTACGGCCCAGGGGCAGTTTCCCTATGCCGCGATCCTGAGCTGCCTTGATTCGCGTGTTGCCGTCGAAGAGATCTTCGACCTCAACAATGGCGATTCGTTCAACGGCCGCGTTGCCGGAAACGTGATGAACCCGGACATGCTCGGCAGCTTTGAGTTTGCGACGAAGCTCGCCGGTGCAAAGGTCGTGATGGTCCTTGGGCACACGAAGTGCGGAGCGGTCAAGGGGGCCTGCGACCGTGCCGAAATGGGTAACCTGACCGGGCTGCTTGATCGCATCGAACCGGCGGTCGATCTTGTTTCCACAGACTGGAAAGACGGCCTCAAGAATTCCTCGAACGCGAAGTTCGTCGAGGCCGTTGGCCGCAAGAACGTCGAACTCGTGATGCAAAACATCAAGAAGGAAAGCCCGATCCTCAAGGAAATGATCGAAAAGGGGCAGATCATCCTTGTCGGCGGCATTTATGACCTCGAGACCGGAAAGGTCGAGTTCATCGGCTAAGCCGGAAAACAACTGTAGAAACAGCTAACACAGGCCTTGCTGAGCGGGAAAGCTCAAGCGGGCCTGTGTTTTCTTTGGCAGACGGCCCGATGTTGCCGGGATCGGCCGAAATAGGGTTAGGATAAGGCTATGGAAAATGCTACGGCAGCGGTGCTTGATGGCCTTGGGTGGATCGGGGCTGCGTTTATCCTTACGGGATATTTGCTTGTCTCGTTCCGAAAGATCGCTCCGGATTCTTACACGTATCAGGGGCTGAACATCTCGGCAAGCGTTTTGCTCCTGATCAATACGATGTATTACGGGGCTTATCCGTCGAGCTTTGTAAACGCGGTCTGGGCCGTTATCGGCGTAGTGGCCGTCGCGGCGGTGGTGAGAAAAAATGCGAAGAATATCAGTTGAAGGAATTCCGGAGCCGAAAGGCCATTATTCGCCGGGAGTTGAGCACGGCGGTTTGATCTATGTCTCGGGGCAGTTGCCGCTTGACCTTGCGACCCGCGAGCCGTTCACGGGTGATATAGAAATGCAGACCGAACTCGCGTTAAGAAACGTCGAGGCGGTTCTGAAAGCGGGCGGCAGCGATCTCGGCCGCGTCGTGCAGATGACGATTTACGTTTCCGAGATGGAGCTTTGGGACGCCGTCAACCGGGCATACGCACGGGTAATGGGCGACCATCGGCCGGCGAGGGCGATCGTCCCGGTCAAGGAGCTGCACTTCGGGACGCAGATCGAGATTCAGGCAATTGCGGCAAAGAAGGAAGATTAAACACAGAGGGCACAGAGAGCACGGAGATTTCTAATGAAGATATTCAGTTTTACTGTCGTCCTGTTTTCGTTTCTTGTGGTCGGTGTTGATGCACAGAAGCGAGTGGTTGAGAGTGCTGATGCGCCGAAGGCGATCGGGCCTTATTCGCAGGCCATTGTCGCCAATGGCTTTGTCTTTGCCGCGGGGCAGATAGGCTCGGACCCGAAGACCGGAACGCTGGTCGAGGGCGGCATCGAGGCCGAAACCGAACAAGCCTTGAAGAACATCGAGGCCGTGCTCAAGGCCGCGGGAAGCAGTATGAAAGATGTGGTCAAGGCGACGGTCTTTCTCGCGGATATGAACGACTTTGCCAAGATGAACGCGATCTATGGCAAATGGATGGGCGAGCCCTATCCGGCCCGCTCGACCGTACAGGTCGCCCGTTTGCCGCGAGACGCACGGATAGAGATAGAGGTAGTGGCGATCATGAGCAAAAAGGACTAGCCACAGAGATCACGGAGAACACGTAGACGGTTGTGACAGTTGTTCAATACTCTCGGTGTTCTCTGTGGCGGGAAATGGAAATGCAATATTACGGCATAGATTGGCTGGCGACGGCCGCGGGGCTTTCCGGGGTTTATCTTCTGGGCAACCGCAACCGCATCGGCTTTTTGGTGATGATGGTCGCAAGCCTGAGCTGGATGACGGTCGGGTTCTTGATAAACAGCGTTGCGTTGATCCTCGGCAGCATCGTCTTCTTCAGCCTGCACGTCCGCGGCTTTCTTGCCTGGCGGCGTGAGGAGCGGAACGCGATGGAAGCGGTGCACATAACGGTGGCGAAATGAGTTTGAAGATATTTCAGGTTGACGCATTTACGTCCGAGCCTTTCGGCGGTAATCCGGCGGCGGTCGTGCCGCTCGAAAGCTGGCTCGCGGATGACGTAATGCTCAAGATCGCGGCGGAGAACAATCTTTCGGAAACGGCGTTCTTCGTCAAAGAGGGCGACCGGTATCACATTCGCTGGTTCACGCCGGCGGTCGAGGTAAATTTGTGTGGGCACGCAACGCTCGCGACGTCTCACGTGATCTTTAACGAGCTCGGGCTTGAGACGGAAGAAATAAAGTTCCACTCAAACCGCAGCGGCGAGCTCGGTGTAAAGAAGAGCGGCGAAAGGCTCGTCCTCGATTTTCCGGCGTACCCGATGACGGAGATCGAAACGCCCGCGGGGCTTGCCGAGGCCGTCGGTGCCCGGCCGCGGCGGACGTGGGAATCGCAGGGAAACATGGTCTTTATGCTGGTCGACAGCGTTGACCAGATCCGGGCACTAAAGCCTGATATGTCCGAGCTGATGAAGCAGAGGTACGACGAAGTGATCGTGACTGCCCGCGGCGATGATTGCGATTTCGCGTCGCGGATGTTCGCACCGCGGATCGGCATTCCGGAAGACCCGGTAACGGGAGCGATCCATTGCTCGCTGATCCCTTACTGGGCCGGCGAGCTCGGGAAAACGGAGCTCTTCGCTCGGCAGGTCTCGCCCCGCGGCGGCGAGCTTTTCTGCGAACTCGCCGGCGACCGCGTAAAGATAGGCGGCAATGCGGTAACGTTCATGAAAGGCGAGATCTATCTGGAAGTTTCGCCACAGAGCTCACAGAGAGCGCAGAGCGGTTCCTAATGATCGACGAAATAAAGAGTGAGTTAGCTCGGCTCGAGACGGAGCACGACATCAAGATTCTGCTCGCGGTTGAAAGCGGTAGCCGGGCTTGGGGATTCGCTTCGCAGGATAGCGATTGGGATGTTCGCTACATTTACATTCACAAGCTCGATTGGTATTTGAGAATTGATCAATACAAGGATTCGCAAGAGGAGATCCTGCCGAACGATATCGACCTGTCGGGCTGGGAATTGCGGAAGGCCTTCAGGCTGTTTCGAAAATCGAATCCGCCGATGCTCGAATGGCTGCGGAGCCCGATCATTTATCGCGAGCAGTTCTCAACAGCAGAGAAACTAAGGGAACTAAGTGAGAAGTATTACAATCCCCGGTCGTGCATGTACCACTACCTAAGCATGGCGAAGGGCAATTTCAATGAGTTTTTGACGGATCGCGAGTTAGTAAAGATTAAGAAATATTTTTATGTTCTTCGGCCGGTTCTCGCCTGTGAATGGATATTGAACGAAAAGAGTTTTCCGCCGATGGAGTTTGATCGATTGGTCGATTCACAAGTAAAGGATCCGCAGGTACGCACGGCAATCGACAATTTGCTTGAACGCAAAATGGCCGGTGAAGAGCTACGCGAAGAACCGAAGATCGATGTTTTGAATGAATTACTCGCGGCGAAGATAAAGTACTTTTCAGAACTCGTTGGTGAGATAGACACGGTAGATAAACCGCAAACGGAAACCCTCGATGATTTATTTCGAGAGACTTTGCGAGAAGTGTGGAATCAATAAATATGTTGCTAGAAGTTAAAGACCTTCACGCAGGGATCGAAGGCAAAGAGATCTTGAAGGGCCTGAATCTTCAGGTCCGCAAGGGCGAGGTCCACGCCATCATGGGGCCGAACGGTTCGGGTAAATCGACGTTGTCGAAGGTGCTTGCGGGCCACCCGAACTATGAGGTGATGTCCGGCGAAGTGCTCTACGACGGCAAAAACCTGCTCGACATGGAACCCGACGAACGTGCTCGCGACGGCGTCTTCATGGCGTTCCAGTATCCGGTCGAGGTTCCGGGAGTTTCAAATTCGCAGTTCCTCCGGCTCGCCTATAACGAAAAGATGAAGCACCTCGGCGAGGAAGAGCTCGACCCGCTCGAGTTCAACGATTACCTGAAAGAGAAGGCGAAGATCGTCGAGATGGACCCGCAGTTCTTCAAGCGGTCGGTCAACGAAGGCTTTTCGGGCGGCGAGAAAAAGCGTAACGAGATCCTGCAGATGGCAGTGCTCGAACCGAAGCTCGCAATCCTGGACGAGACCGATTCGGGGCTCGATATCGACGCTCTTCGCATCGTCGCCGAGGGCGTTAACAAGCTCCGCAGCGAGAAGAACGCGATCATCCTCGTAACGCATTACCAGCGGTTGCTGAACTACATCCAGCCCGATTTTGTCCACGTCCTCGCCGGCGGAAAGATCGTCAAGGAAGGCGGAAAGGAACTTGCCCTGGAACTTGAGGAAAAAGGCTACGATTGGGTCAAAGGAGCGGCGAACTGAGTGGGGAAGAGCTTTCTCGAGGAAAGCATTGACCGCGAGATCGCCGAGGCTGAACGGCTCTCGGCGGCGGGCGATTCCGCGGGTGCATTTCGGCACCTGGAGCGGGCGCATGTGCTTGGGCAGGCGAGCACATATCAGCACACCCGCGTGCATTGGCTAATGCTCAAGCATGGTTTTCGCGAACGCGATGCGAAAGAGATCGCCGGACAGGTTTTACGCATCGGCGGTGCGGCAACGAAGACGCCGCTCGGCATTTACCCAAAAGGCAACACCGGCGGAGCGAACGTCAATCCGCTGAAGTCAATGCCGATCCCGGACGACCTCGCGGCGATACTGGCAGAGACGGAGGGAAAGTAACGATTTGGCAAAGTCGGAGGCAAAGGCAAACAACTTCTCACTCGCGGCGGTGGCCGTCGCGGCGTGGGCCGGTGTTTTGCTTGTCGCCTTTTTCGCGAACCGCGGCGAGGATGTAGGCAAGCTCGGCTTGTTCGTCGGAAATCTCGGCGGCGGGCCATTGGTTGGTGCGGGGATCTTTAACAGCCTGCTTGGCGTTCTAGTTGCGGGAGCGATAGCCGCGGCATGGTTCGGGATCGGCAACCTGATCGTTTCGCGGGCTATTGGTCCCGAGGTTGCCGACGAGAACTCGCATCTTCTCAACGTAATTTTGAGCCTTGCTGTCGGGGCAGCCGTTTGGTCGCTTGTCTGGTTTCTGCTCGGGCTCGCCGGGCTTTACTCGCGGCCGGTTGCAGTCGTTGCACTCGTACTTGGGCTTCTCCCTGCCATCGTCGGCCTATTGAAGTTCAGAAGCGCTGCGAAAGCTGACAGTGAGCCTCAGCCGGGCGGAGTTTTCGACAAACTCCTCCTGGTGCTCGCAGCCGTCCCTGTTCTGCTTTCGCTCATCGCTTCGCTTGCACCGCCGACCGCGAAAGACACGCTGCTTTATCATTTTTCGGTACCGAAGGCATTCATTGCTCAGGGCGGCAGTGCCTTCATCGAGGGCAACATCGCGAGCTATCTGGCACTCGGGACGGAGATGCACGTCGTTTGGGCGATGCTGCTCGGAGGGCCTTTCGGCGAGCGTGCCGGTGAAGCGGCGGCAGGTGCGGTAGTTTGGCTTTTCTTTCCGCTGCTGCTTGCGGCGGTCTTTGGCTTTGCCCGGTCGGCCGGCATCACGCGGCGTTGGTCGCTGATAGCCGTGCTGATGGTCGCGACCGTCCCGACGGCGTATCACGTTGCGGCAAGTGCCTATATCGATCTTGCCCTCGCGCTTTACGTTCTCCTCGCCGTTTTCGCATTAACGCGTTGGTGGCGGTCGCTCGAGAGCCGTTGGCTGATCCTTGTCGCGATCTTTCTCGGAGCGGCACTTGCCTCAAAGCTGACGACGCTCTTTGTCATCGCAGCGTTCGCGCTTGTGATAATGATGCGGGCAAGGTCCGAGGCTGATCGAGCGGGAAAGGCCGCGGGGCTCGGCCTGGCGGCGTTGTTGCTTGCCGGCGTCTTCGCGTCGCCGTGGTATCTGCGGACGTGGGCGGAAACGGGCAGCCCGATCTTTCCGTTCTATATGAGCATCTGGCCGGGCGAGGCTGCGGGCTGGGACGTCGAGCGTTCGAATCTCTTTCAGGCGATTAACGCGCAACACGGCGGGTATGTTAAATCGCCGCTCGATTATTTGGCTGCCCCGTGGAACATTTCGGTAACGGCACAGCCCGAGCTTGCGACGCACTTTGACGGCGTTCTCGGCGTGGCGTTTTTGCTTGGGCTACCGTTCCTGATCTGGGCGCTTTGGAAGTTTGAGATGCCCGTCGAGGCGAAGATCGGCTCGGCGGTCGCCGCGGTGATGTTCCTCTTCTGGCTTTTTTCGAGCCAGCAGCTACGCTATCTGCTGCCGATCGTTCCACTGCTTGCCATCGGGATCGCCGCGGCATTTGAGCGGCTCGGTGAAGGCGTCGATGGCCTCAAACCCATCGGGCAATTATCGTTCGCCGCGGCTGCGATCGCGGGCCTGCTCACGGGAACGGCGTGGTTTCTGCAGAAGGCGCCGCTACGGGTCGTGCTCGGCGGCGAGAGCAAGGCGGAGTATCTGACGCGGAACCTGGACTATTATCCGTATTACCGCTGGCTCAACACGGAAGCGGACGCCGGCCATCGGGTCTGGCTGATCAATATGCGGCGGGACACTTATAACCTCGAACGGCCGTATTTTTCGGACTATCTTTTCGAGGATTGGACGCTCCGGCGGCTCGTTTGGGAAACTCGCTCCGCCCCGGAGCTTAAGGCACGAGCGGCGGCGATGAACATCCAGTACGTTCTTGCCCGCCACGACTTTCTTTTTGATTACGACCGCTCGCCGATCGTCGACGACACGAAACCGAGGGCCGAGAACGAGGCGAAGTTAAAGATGGCACGCGAACTTTTGCTCGACCCGGCCCGAACGGTCAAGGCAGACGCGCGATTCAGTTTGGTAAAGGTATTTTAGAAATGGCATTAACAAGTGCAGTAATGGAAACGCAATTTGACGAGAGCTTCAAGGCGAGGCTTGCGGCCGAGGACGACGCGGCGATCAGGGCCCTGCGTGAGCGGGCATTTGCCGCGTTCATCGAAAAGGGCTTCCCGAGCCTCAAGGACGAGGATTGGAAATACACCAACGTATCGCCGATCGCGAAAGAGAGGTGGCAGACGGCTGCGGCCGGCATCGAACTCGAACACGAAGACGCCGGCATTCGTGCCCATGAGCTTCTCGAGCGATTTAGGTATGACCGCAACGGGTTTACCGCATTGAATCTTGCAATGGCGGAGATCGCTATCATCAAGATCGCGAAGGACACGGTCGTTGACGAGCCGATCGAGCTGAACTTTGCCGCGGCCGAGGGCAAGGCGATCTTCCCGCATGTGGTCGTCATTGCCGAATCGGGCAGCAAGGCGACGATTGTCGAGAGCTATTCGTCTCAAGCTCGGTCGTTCACCAACGCGGCGGTGCAAATTTTGGTCGAAGACAACGCGAAGCTGACACACTACCGCGTACAAAAGGACTCGGCCGAGGCTTTCAATTACGGCGTTACTGAGGTCACGCTCGGCAAGGGCAGTTACGACTCGACCAACATCAATCTCGGCGGGGCGATTTCGCGGCATGATATCGAGCTGAAGTTCACGGCCGAGGGCGGCGAGGCGTGGGTCGATGGGCTTTATATGCTCGACGGCGAACAGCACAGCGATACGCACTCGACCATCGATCACACTGTGCCGAACTGCCTTTCGCACCAAACGTACAAGGGCGTGCTCAACGGGCGCTCGCGTGGCGTTTTTAACGGCAAGGTCTTTGTCCGCGAAAATGCCCACGGCACCGACGCCCAGCAGCAGAACAAGAATTTGCTTCTCTCGAACGATGCACGCGTCGATACCAAGCCGCAGCTCGAGATATTTAATGACGACGTTAAGTGCTCACACGGAGCGACCGTTGGCCAGCTTGAAGATGAGGAGCTGTTCTATTTGCTGACACGAGGGCTTCCGGAGTCGCTCGCCCGGAACCTCCTGACCTACGGCTTTGCCGAGGAGGTGATAAACAAGATCGAGATCGAAGCGATCAAGAGCGACTTGGATGCAACGGTGCTGAACCGGCTCCATGCCGAGATCTGAGGATTTGAACCACAGAGAGCACAGAGAGCACAGAGATTTTTATGGAAGTAAATTCGATTACCGAGAAGATCATTGGCTGTGCAATAAAAGTACACCGTGCTCTTGGGCCGGGACTTCTCGAAAAGACCTACGAGGTTTGCTTGGCACATGAGATCGTGAAGGAGGGACTCGTTGTTCGCCGACAGGTTGAATTACCGGTTGTCTATGATGGTTTGAGGCTTGATGCCGGGTATAGGATCGATCTCCTGGTAGAAGAACGGGTCATCGTTGAGTTGAAAACGGTGGAACAGTTTCACCCTATTCATGAAGCTCAGCTCATTTCTTATCTGAAGTTGAGCAATCTTAAGGTAGGATTGTTAATCAACTTTAACGTAAAGATGTTGAAAAGTGGGATTAAGAGACTAATGAACTAAAACTCTGTGTTCTCCGTGCTCTCTGTGGTGAATTCGATGAAAGCAGTAAAAGAAATGAAAAATTGGGACGTTGAATCAGTAAGAAAAGATTTTCCGGTGCTCCACCGCGAGGTGAACGGCAAGCCGCTTGTCTATCTCGACAACGCGGCGTCGTCGCAGGTGCCGCAGATGGTCATCGACCGCGGGTCGAAGTACCTGGCCGAGGAGCATTCGAACGTCCATCGCGGCGTTCACTACCTCTCGCAGCACGCGACCAATGCCTATGAAGCGGCCCGCGAAAAGGTAAAGCGGTTCATCAATGCCCGCGAAGCGGCCGAGTGTATTTTCGTCCGGGGATGCACTGAAGGCGTCAACCTTGTCGCCTCGAGTTACGGCCGGCGATTCATCAATGAGGGCGACGAGATCCTCGTTTCGCAGATGGAGCACCATTCGAACATCGTTCCCTGGCAGGTCATCGCCGAGGAACGCGGAGCCCGCGTGCGGATGATCCCGATCAATACCCGCGGCGAGATCATCATCGAAGAATACGAAGCGATGCTAAATGAGCGGACACGGATCGTCGCCGTCTCGCACGTTTCAAACTCGCTCGGGACCGTTAATCCGATCAAGGAAATGACGGCAACGGCGCACAAGTTCGGCGTGCCGGTCTGCGTTGATGCCGCCCAGAGCGTGCCGCATTTTCCGGTCGATGTTCAGGACCTCGATGCCGATTTCTTCGTCTTCTCCGGCCACAAGATGTTTGCCCCGACCGGCAGCGGAGTCGCCTACGGCAAGCGCGAATGGCTCGACAAAATGCCGCCCTATCAGACCGGCGGCGGAATGATCCGGACCGTCAGTTTTGAGAAGACGACCTACGCGCCGATACCGGAAAAGTTCGAGGCGGGCACACCGGCCATCGCAAATGCTATCGGGCTCGGAGCCGCTATCGATTACATAAACGGGCTCGACTTCAACGCCGCGGCCGAATACGAGCACTCGCTGCTTGAATATGCGACCAAGCGGTTGGCTGACATCCCCGAGGTGACTATTATCGGAACGGCAGCGGAGAAGGCGAGCGTTTTGTCATTCACCATCGAGGGAATTCACCCGCACGACATCGGCACGATACTCGACCAGCAGGGTATCGCCATCCGCGCCGGACACCACTGTGCCCAGCCGGTGATGAACTTCTTCGATGTGCCCGCGACCGCCCGTGCCTCGTTCGCTTTTTACAACACCCGCGAAGAGGTCGATAAGCTCGCCGACGCGATACAGAAGGTGATCGAGGTTTTTGCATAGTGGTCGCAGCCATTGACACTATCGGAACAGTCATAGGAGAGAATCGCCTGCTCCTCGATGAAGGTCTTCCTTTGAGTGAAAGCTCACGTGTTCGGGTGATCGTAATGATTGACGAGAACGGTAAAGAAGATCATGACGAAAGGGAATGGCTTCGTTCGGCCGCTGGTAACGAATCATTAGCGTTTCTTGCGGACCACGGAGAAGATATCTACACGCTCGAGGACGGCAAGCCCATATAGGGCATCAGATCGTTTTCGTTTCTAGTCTTGAAGTCGATGATGAATAGGATCAATCTCGCCGAGAACTTTGCTCTGATCTCCGAACACTGGCGGCCGAAGGTCGTTGGTGAGTTGAACGGGCAGGAGGTGAAGCTCGTTAAGTTCAAGGGCGATTTTCCGTGGCATCATCATGAGAAGGAAGATGAGCTTTTCATGGCGATAAAGGGCAGTTTTCGAATAGAGTTTCGCGACCGCTCGGTTGAGCTTTCGCCGGGTGAGTTCGTCATTGTACCGCAGGGCGTCGAGCATCGGCCGGTAGCGGATGAGGAGGTCGAGGTTTTGCTTTTCGAGCCCGCTAATGTCCGAAATACCGGGAACGTCGTTGATGAAAAATTCACCGCTACACGGGCCGAGTTGTAGAATGTGAGTACCGTCACAAATCACAAACCCGGAATCGCGGATAATCGCCCTATGAGATCAGACCTCCAGATAGCCCAAAGCGCAAAACTTCGTCCTGTTGTCGAGATCGCCGAGCAACTCGGGCTCGGGCCGGATGACATCGATCTTTACGGCAGCCCATATATTGGCAAGGTTCGGCTTGATGTGATCGAAAAGTTCAAGGACCGCCCGAACGCAAAATACATCGACATCTCGGCGATCACGCCGACGCCGCTCGGCGAGGGCAAATCGACCACGTTGATCGGCCTCGGCGAGGCGATGAAGCACCTCGGCAAGCGCTCCGTCATCACGCTCCGGCAACCCTCGCAGGGGCCGACCTTTGGCATCAAGGGCGGAGCGGCCGGCGGCGGCTATGCACAGGTCGTCCCGATGGAGACGTTCAACCTGAACCTGACGGGCGACATCCACGCCGTGACCGCGGCAAACAATCTGCTCGCCGCGATGATCGACAACAAGCTGCTTCGCGGCAATCCGCTCAACATCAACCCGCACAGCATCACGTGGAAACGCGTTGTCGATACCAACGACCGGGCGCTTCGCAAGATCATCGTGGGCCTCGGCGGCCGGATGGAAGGCGGCATTCCGCGCGAGACCGGCTTTGACATCACCGTCGCGTCCGAGGTGATGGCGATACTTGCCCTGACGACTTCGCTGCAGGATATGCGGAAGCGGTTCGGCCGGATCGTCGTTGGACTGACGCACGACAAAAAGCCCGTAACGGCCGAGGAGATCGGAGCCGCCGGTGCGATGGCCGTGCTGATGCGCGACGCCATCCGCCCGACGATAATGCAGACGCTCGAGAACACGCCCGCACTCGTCCACGCCGGCCCGTTCGCCAACGTCGCCCATGGCAACAGCAGCATTCTGGCGGACATGATCGGCATCAAGACGGCCGATTACTTGATGACCGAGTCTGGTTTCGGTGCCGACATTGGTGCCGAGAAATTCTTTAACATCAAATGCCGCTACTCGGGCCTCAAACCCGATGCGGCCGTAATCGTCGCGACCATCCGTGCGCTTAAATCGCACAGCGGAAAGTACAAGATCGTCGCCGGCAAGCCGCTGCCGCACGAGATGCTCGAGAATAACGTCGCCGACGTTGAGGCAGGGGCCGCCAACCTTCGCAAGCAGATCGAGAATGTAAAGCTCCACGGTGTCACGCCGGTCGTCGCGATAAATGCGTTCGCGACCGACCACCCAGAGGAGATCGAGGCCGTCAAGCGGATCGCCATCGAGAGCGGTGCGCTCGGTGCTGCTGTTTCGACCCATTGGGCCGATGGCGGCAAGGGTGCCATGGAACTCGCCGAAATGGTGATCGCCGCCGCCGAAGAGCCGAGCGAATTCAAGTTCCTTTACGACCTCGACCAGCCGATCAAGGCGAAGATCGAGACCATCGCAAAGAAGATCTACGGAGCGGATGATGTCTTTTTCGAGCCTTTCGCGGCCCAACAGATCGCGAGCTACGAAGCGAACGGCTTCGGCAACCTGCCGATCTGCATGGCAAAAACGCATTTGAGCTTGAGCCACGACCCGACGCTGAAGGGGGCGCCGACCGGCTTCACTCTGCCGATCCGCGAGGTCCGGGCGAGCGTCGGTGCCGGATTTATCTACCCGATCTGCGGTGATATGCGGACGATGCCCGCACTCCCCGAACACCCCGCCGCCGAGCACGTGGATATCGACGAGAACGGGAATGTTGTAGGATTGTTTTAGATGTCAGAACTTAACGAGCTTTATCAAGAGACCATTCTCGAACACAATAAGAACCCGCGGAATTTCCGCGAGATCGAGGACGCGGACAAGACGGCCTTGGGCAATAATCCGCTTTGCGGCGATGCCCTGCAGGTCTTTGTCAAGATGGACGGCGACACGGTCGGCGACGTCGCGTTCAAGGGGTCGGGCTGCGCCATCTCAAAGGCATCAGCCTCGATGATGACCCAGGCTGTTAAAGGCAAGACTCGCGAAGAGGCCGACCAGCTTTTCGACGAATTTCACAAAATGGTCACCGGCGAAATGGACATCGAAACCGAAGAGAATCACCTCGGCAAGCTTCGCGCATTCGCCGGTGTGCTTGAGTTTCCGGCCCGCGTAAAGTGCGCCTCGCTGAGCTGGCACACCCTGAACGCCGCTCTCCACGACGCTGGCGAGATCTCGACGGAATAGCCAATGCCGCAGATGGACGACCAGCCAAACCTGGCAGAAAACTGGTATTGCTACGCAGCCGTATTTTCGGTGACAGCGATAGTAATGACCGCCGTCCTCTGGGCGCTCGGCCGGCTATGGTGGTGCAAACTCGGCGACGGTGCGATCTATGTCAACCAGGCCTGGAACAGCAGCCACACTTCGCAGCACTTTCTCGACCCCTACACCTTTACGCACATTCTCCATGGTGTGCTTTTCTTCTGGATCGCCGGGCTGCTGCTTTCCAAGTTTGGGACATTCTGGCAGTTCACGGCCGCTATCGTCGCCGAGGCGGGCTGGGAAGTTCTTGAGAACACGAACTTCATCATCGAGAAATACCGCGAGAACACGGCCTCGCTCGATTATTTCGGCGATTCGATCGCAAACTCTTTCGGCGATCTCGCCGCCTGCGCCGTCGGCTTCCTCGTAGCGATGAAGTTCGGAATGTGGCGGTCGCTCGTCTTTTTCCTCGTTGTCGAGATCTTTCTGCTCATCTGGATCCGCGACAGCCTGCTTCTCAATATCCTGATGCTCGTTTATCCGCTCGATGGTGTGAAGAGCTGGCAGATGTCCGTCTGACCTTAACTCGTCCTTAAATCTCGCCTGAAAGTTAACCGAAGCTTACGCAACAACAAGATATTGTTGTCCGCACTATTGACATACGCAAGACTTAGTGCGAGGTCAAGAGCCGGCTATGAGCGAAGCAACATATCAAACATCGCCACGATCGGATTCCTTTTCGTTTTACCTTCGTCCTAGTTCCTGGAACACGGCCGCACTTCTCGTGCTGCTGACCATCGCCTGGCTCATTGGTTCGGGCGGCGAGGTCTGGGGCGAAACGAACCTTTACTGGCCGCTCTCGGCCGAGGTCTGGAGCAGGCAAAACTCGCAGCACCCGATCGACCCCTACACGCTTACGCACATGCTCCACGGGGTCTTGTGCTTTTGGCTGATAAAGCTCACACTGCCACAGTTGCCGGTTCGCCGGCAATTTTTTTTGGCAATTCTTTTTGCGTGCGGTTGGGAAGTGGTCGAGAACTCCTCGTTCGTCATCGACCGTTATCGGATGGTCACCGCCTCGGCCGATTATGTCGGCGACGCGGTCGTCAATTCGTTCATGGATATCGTGGCGTGCGGACTCGGGTTCTTCGTCGCCCGAGCGGTCGGGTTCGGCATTTCGTTCGCCGTATTCATTGCCGTCGAGGTGCTGATGATCGTCTGGATAAGAGATAACCTTTTACTGAATATCCTGATGATCATCTATCCGCTCGATGGAGTTAAGACTTGGCAGCTAGGGGGCTAAACTTGAATGCAAATTGGCAGAACTGAAAAAGGCTGTGGGCTTTCTGTGTCCGCGTTCTGTGAATTCTGTGGTAAGAACCTCGTAACACAACCACAGAACACACAGGCAAAAACACAGAATACACAGACGTAAGCTCACGAAACCAAACTACGCAGAAATGATCCGATCAATCCGCCGGATCTGCCCGATCCGCGTTTTTTCTTAGAGCAAAAAACTACCTTTCCCCGCGGGCGGCTTCGACCTGTGTTTCCAGGTCAACGGCAAGCTTCCGCGAGCCCGGCTGGTCAAAGGTCTCGATCCACCGGAGCGATTCATCCAAAACCCTGAGCTGATACTCTCGCCATCCCGCTTGTCCGGCGACCGAGCCGAACTCACCGCTGTAATATGCCGTTCGCGGAGCACGGATCTTGTCCGCCAGCTTGCGGTCAACCGAGAGAAGCATCGTCGGAATGCCGCTCGCTTCGATCCCGCGGGCAAGCACGCCGAGCGTCTGATGGCAAAGCCGCGAGGCCGGGATGAGCAGAGCCGCCTGCACCTCGTAGCGATGGAGCCGCTCGGCAAGCCGCGGTGCCATTTCATCGGCGACCCGAACCGCATTCGGTATCCACGGGCTGATGCTCCACCAGACCGGATTGAGGCTGCCTATCACATTGTTCGCATCGTATTCGTTTAGCCGGTCGATCGGTATCTGGGCATTGCGGTCGAGCTGAACTGCCTTCGGGTCGTAGCCCTTGGCCGCGTAACGCATATCCTCGGCCGCAAGTTCCTTCGGAAATTCACGAAACTCAAGGTCGCCGTCCTTAGCCTCAAGGTCAAATGGCTCGGTACCTTCGATGTAGGCACCGGCCGAGCTGATGAGCGCAAGGTTTAGCATCGGCAACGCCCGGCGTACGGGAACAAAAGGAGCGGCCTGGTTCTCGACAAAGGTATAACCGCGGAGCTCCTCGTTCGGCGACCAGCGGGCAAGCATCGATTCAAAAAAATCGGCGTTTTCAATGAGTTCCATATTTTCCTAGACCTTAAAGTCCTTGAGCGGATCGAAATCGACCACGTTGTCCTTTTTCTTTGCGCTGAATTTTCGGTTGGCGATGATGAAAAAGACGATCAACGCCGCCGCCATCGCCGCCATCAGCACCCAGACCGAATATTCGTGCATCTGGTTAAATTGAACGCGGAGCGGGTCGTCAACGGCCACCTGGTCGATCGGCTTGCCCATTTCGTTGCGGAGCAGCATAAGCCACCAGCCGATGACGAACTGCCCGATAGCGGTCGCAACCGCGAGGACCAGCAGAACGATGCGTTCCGTCCAGAGCCAGAAGCGGTTCACCGAGGCCTGACCGACGAGCGAAGTTGCCAGCAAGATCAGGGCGATCACAAGGCCGCTGTAGTTCACGATCGCCAGCGTCCGGTTGACCATTGCCCCGGCCAACTCACGCTCAGGCAGCACCGCGAAGGCACTCTGCGCAACGAATATGAAAAACACCGCCGCACCGAGCCAGATCGCAGTCAAAAGCAGGCGAATATCGGAGAAAAACTTCATTTCCGTAAATTAGAACAACGAAACCGTATTATCTCGATTTTACGGTGAAAGGGCAAAAGGCCCGCGTCTCTAACCGAAAAGCCGTTTCAGGTTTTCGGCAGCTTTAAGCCGGAGAAGTCCAAGGGCGGTCACTTCGCCGAAGTGGACGGCCGCCTTTTTGTAGAACTCGGTCCGTTCGCCGAGCCCGAGCGACTTTCCTGCAGCGTATTTCAGGCCGAAGTCACGGCTGCCTTCGGCATTTGCCGCATGCTGCCTGTAGAGCACGGTCGGCTCATTGATGTAGCCGATCTTGCCCAACTTTGCCGCGTTAACGGCGACCCAATGGTCGTGCATCATTTCCGGAAGTGCAAAGGGAAGCGAAGCCCGAGCCGCGGCACGGTTTGCGAGGATCGTGCAGCCGGTTACGACATTCTGCGCCAGCAAGCGCTTCCAATCCTGCGAGACCTCCGGCCGCAGCCGCTGATAATGCCAGAGCGAATCGTCGATCGTCTCAAGTTGCTCGTTCACAACCCTGAGATCCGAAAAAACGAGCAGCGGTTCGGTCTTAGTTGACGAACTCTCAAGCTTCTTGATCGCCTCTATCGAACGCTCGATCTTCTCCGGCAGCCAAACGTCGTCCTGATCGGCGAACATAAAATACTCGCCTTCGCTCGCTTCGAGCAGCCGCATAAAAGAACGCCGCAGGCCGAGGTTGCCTTCGCCGTCGCCAAGCAGCCTGACCCGCTCGTCCTCGCGGCAAAACTCCTCGATCAGCGCAAGCGTATGGTCGGACGAACCGTCGTCGCGGACAACAAGCCGAAATTCGGAAAAGGTCTGCCCGAGTATCGAGCGGACCTGCTCGCCGAGGTAACGCTCGCCGTTAAATGTTGACATCAGGATGTCGATCATCCGCCGACAGGATATGCCATCAGGTTTCGGTTTCCCAAACTTTCGCGATACGATTCTTTTTTCGCCCTCGCTCGGCCACTTTATGCGCATCGCTATACTCGGAACCCGCGGAATACCGGCAAACTATGGCGGCTTTGAGACATTTGCCGAGCAGCTCGCGACCCGGCTTGTCTCCCGCGGCCACCAGGTGACCGTCTATTGCCGCTCGCACCACGTCCCGAAGGAGATGAAGGAGTATCGCGGCGTCCGGCTTGTCGTTTTGCCGACGCTCAAGCATAAATATCTGGATACGGTCGTGCACAGCTATCTTTCGGTGATGCACGCGATATTTCAGCGGTTCGATGCCGTACTGATCTGCAATGCCGCAAATGCCATTTTTATCCCGAAGCTGACGTGGACCGGCACGCCCGTCGCGATCAATGTTGATGGCCTTGAGCGGAAGCGGAAAAAGTGGAACAAGCTCGGGCAGATGTACTATGCGCTCGGCGAGCGGGCGTCGGTCTGGTTCGCGACCGAGGTCGTGACCGATGCGAAGGCGATCTACGACTATTATCTGGCCGAATATGGAGTTGATTCGACGATGATCGCCTATGGTGCCGACGTTGAGCGAAAGCTTGACGCCGAAGCCATCAAGGAGTTTGGAGCTCAGCCCGAGGATTATTTTCTCTATGTTTCGCGGCTTGAGCCCGAGAACAATGCCGCGATGGTCATCGAGGCTTTTCGCCGGACCGAGACCAAGCGAAAGCTTGTCATTGTCGGCGATGCGCCGTATGCCGAGGACTACAAAAAGCACCTTCGCGAACTTGCCGGCGACGACCCGCGAATCATCTTCACAGGCTTCGTCTTTGGCTCGGGGTATAAGTCGCTCCAGCAGAACGCCTACGTTTACATCCACGCCACCGAGGTCGGCGGAACGCACCCGGCGTTGATAGAGGCGATGGGCTACGGAAACTGTGTATTGGCGTATTCAACGGTTGAGAATATCGAGGTCGTCGGCGACGCGGCCCTGCCGTACGAGACCGCCGAGGAACTTTCGCGGCTCATCGGCGAACTCGACGCCGACTCCTCTCGGGTTGCGGAGTACAGGGCAAAAGCACAGCAACGCGTCGAGGCCGAATACAGTTGGGACTCGATAACTGACCGCTACGAAGCACTCTTCGAAAAGCTCGCCGCGAGGAAATGATCAGCCGGATAAAAAAGGCTTTGCGGACCATTCGGCGGGAAGGCATCTCGGCCGGCTACTCGGCCTTTCTCCGGCAGATAGATAAAGGCCGCCGCGACCGCGAATACCGCACCTGGGCCGAGCGGTACGATACGCTCGACGATGCCGGCCGCGAACGGCTTCGCGGGATCGCCGCCGAACTGAAAGACGCGCCGCTGATCTCCGTGCTGATGCCGGTCTATAACGTCGAGGAGCGTTTCCTCCGCGATGCGATCGGCTCCGTCCGGGCACAGATCTACCCGAATTGGGAGCTATGCATCGCCGACGACGCCTCGACCGAACCGCACGTCCGCCGTGTGCTCGAAGAACTTGCCGCACAGGATGCTCGAATTCGCATCACGTTTCGCGAAAAGAACGGCCACATCTCCGCCGCCTCAAACACCGCACTCGAAATGGTCCGCGGCGAGTTCACCGCCCTGATGGACCACGACGACCTCCTCACCGAGGACGCGCTTTTGCAGGCGGCGCGTGTCATCACCTCGCGGCCGGAAGTGAATCTGATATACAGCGACGAGGACAAGATCGACGCAAACGGCGTGCGGTTCCAGCCGATGTTCAAGCCCGATTGGAGCCCCGAGCTGATGCGTTCTCTCAACCTCATCACGCACCTGTGCGTTTTTCGGACCGAGGTCCTCCGGGCGATCGGCGGCTTTCGCGTTGGCTTTGAGGGCAGCCAAGATTACGACCTTTCGCTGCGGTTTATTGACCGCATCTCGCCGGAGACGATCATCCACGTTCCGCACGTGCTTTACCATTGGCGGGCGATCCCCGGCTCGGTCGCACTTGATAGCGGCGAAAAGACCTATGCCCACGAGCGGGCACGCACCGCACTCACGGAACACTACCGCCGCAACGGCATCGCGGCCCGTGCCGTCCGCGGCCGCGGCGAGCTGCACCGGCCGGAGTTTCTTACCGAGCCGCCGACGGTTTCGGTGATACTTTGGGGCGAGGGGAGTTCTGATATCGAACTTGGACGCGTTCATGAGGTTCGCGAAGCCGCAGGCGATGTCGCCTCGATTCTTCGTGAATCCGCCGAAGCCACGGGGGATGTTTTCGTTTTTCTCCATCGCGATAGCGGCGAGCTTTCAGCGAACTTTTTTGCGGAGCTTGCTCACCGATCCGCGATCAAAGGTGTCGGTGCGGTCGGGCCGAAGCTGCTTGACGCGAACGGGAAGATCGCGAACGCCGGTTTCGTTTTAGGCATAATCAACGGAATCGGCCGGCCGCATCGCGGCATGCGGCGTGCTGACCTTGGGCCGTTCGTCGGCCTCGCGGCGGATCGCAACGTCTTGGCACTTACGCTTGCTGCGATGGCGGTCGAGCGGAAAACGTTCGCCGAAGCGGGCGGGCTCGATGATAGTTTCGGCGACCCGGTTTCGTCCGGCATCGACCTTTGCCTGCGGTTTCACGCGGGCGGGAAGCGAAACGTCTGGACGCCATGTGCCGAGGCGACGTGGGCAAATGCGTCGAACAATGTCGTGGAAGAAAGTATTGCCGGGCTCCGCGCCCGATGGCAGGAGTATTTCGACCGCGATCCGTATTACAATCCGAACCTGACGGCCGAAGGCGAAGGCCTCGGCTTTGCCGAGCCGCCGCGGATATCGAGAAATTGAAGAGATAATAAGACTCTGAAAGAGGACCTAACGACAACCGAAACCCCGCGAATTGTGCCGGCATTTGTGATGCCGCTGTTCACCGTGCTTATCGGTGCGGCCGATGCCGCTCTTGCCGGCGGAGCGCTGATCGCGGCGTTCGTTGTTCGCGAAGGCCTGCCCGTGCTTTCGGAAACCGCGTGGGCATGGTCGCAGGAGTTCGTGCCCTATGCGGGCGTCTTTTGGTTTGCGATGGTGGTTCGCGTCGCGCTTCTCGCCTATGAGGGCGTCTATCGCTTCAAGGGAGCGTTCTCTTATTCGCGTGAGGCCGCGAAAGTCGTCAAGGCCGTTGCCATTGGCTCGCTTCTGATCGTCGCGTGGGCGTTCCTCTTCCGCGGCGGTTATGCCTTTCGCGAGTTCTCATATTCTCGCGGCGTTTTCCTTCTCGATTTTGCATTCGCACTTGCATTCTTCTTGGCGTTTCACCTGCTTGTCCGTTGGGCGCAGGCTCGTATCCGCAGCCGCGGCGTGAACCTGCTCCCGACGCTTATTGTCGGCACGAACGCCGAAGCCGCCGGCACCATCGCCGAACTTCGCGATCGGCTCGGGCTCGGTTATCGGGTCGCCGGCGTTGTTGCGACCGGCGATAATTCCGAAAGCGAATTTGCCGGAGTCCCGATCGTCGGCAGCTTTGCCGAATTGCCCGAGCTCATCCGCCGCTACGGCATCCAGGAGGTGATCATCACCGAGCCCGCCATTGGCAGCGAGCGGCTTTTTGATTCGATGATGGAGGTCGGCCGCGACCATCGCGTCGAGTTCCGTTTTGCACCGAAGCTCTTCGACCTGCTGCCGCAGAAAACGGCCGTCGAACAGATCGGCGTGCTGCCGATGGTTCGGCTTTTTCGCGAGCCGCTTTCCGATGCCGGCCGACTCGTCAAGCGTGTATCGGACATCATTATCTCACTCGCCGCGATCATCGTGCTTTCGCCCGTTCTAGCCTTCGTCGCACTCGCCGTCCGGCTAAGCTCGAGCGGCCCGATATTCTTCCGGCAGGAACGCGTCGGCATGGACGGCCGCGTTTTTCTTTGCCTGAAGTTTCGGACGATGTTTGCAGATGCGGACGTCGAACTTCACCGTGAGGCGTATCGCAAGAACATTTCCGGCGAGGCCGCAGGCGAGGGCGAGATCTACGGCAAGGTCGCCAATGACCCGCGAATCACACCCGCGGGCCGATGGATAAGACGCTGGAGCCTCGACGAACTTCCGCAGCTTTTTAACGTTCTCCGCGGCGAGATGAGCATCGTCGGGCCGCGGCCGCCGATACCCTATGAGGTCGAGGAATACGACATCCGCCACCGCAAGCGGCTCGATATGAAGCCCGGCATCACCGGGCTCTGGCAGGTCTCCGGCCGCAATCGCCTGACCTTTGAGGAAATGGTCGGCCTTGATATCTTCTACATTGAGAACTGGTCCGTCTGGCTCGACCTGAAGATCATTTTCCTGACGCTGCCCGCAATTTTCCGCGGCGATGGAGAGCGAACCGAGCGATGAACGTTGCCGACGCGATAACTTTTGCAACGGAAGCATTGCGGACGGCGGGAACGCCTGAACCCGCCCGCGACGCCAAGGTCCTTCTCGCCCATTCGCTCGGCAAGCAGAAGACGTTCCTTATCGCATATCCTGAGTTCGATCTGACGGACGAGCAGCAAGACCGGTTCAGCACGGTTACCGAGCGGCGTGCCGGCCGCGAACCGCTTCAGCATATTCTCGGCCGGCAGGAGTTTTACGGACGCGATTTCCGTGTCTCGCCCGATGTGCTGATCCCGCGGCCGGAAACCGAAGCGATCGTCGAACTCGCCGTCCGCTTTCTCGCCGATCGGCCTGAGCCTCGCTTTCTCGATATCGGCACCGGTTCCGGCTGCATCGCCGTTTCCGTCGCCGCCGAGCTTCCCGCGGCCCGCGGCCTGGCCACGGATATCTCGCCTGCGGCTCTCGCCGTCGCCCGCGAGAATGCCGAAACCCATGGCGTTGCAGATCGTGTCAGCTTTACCGAGGCCGACCTCTTCGGCCCGGCCGGCGGTGCGGAATTTGACCTCATCGCGTCCAATCCGCCCTACATTCCGCTCGAAGAGTTTCGTGTGCTCGAGCCCGAGGTTCGCGAGTTCGAGCCGCGGTCTGCCTTGACCGATGAAGGCGACGGGCTTGCGATAATTCGGGAGATCGTATCCCGAGCCCCGCAGCACCTGAAACCCGGCGGAAAGCTCCTCGTCGAGATCGGCTTCGGTCAATCCGAGAGCGTCGCGGCGATGATCGACACCTCCATGTGGCCCGAACACGCGTTTCACAACGACCTGCAGGGCATTCCCCGGATCCTCGAAGCCACCCTTATTTCGCTCTGATCGCCTCATCACAATTGAATTACTTGCCTTTTTTTGCGTTTTGGGGTTACTATTAGGCAGTTCCTCAAACATTAGTTGCGGGCTTCGCGGCCTGTATTTTAGAAGCCTCAACTGTTGATCGACGATCTGGACGCGATCATTTGTTTTGAGAGGCCCTGACAGATCTTTACTTGGAGGTTACGAAGATGCTTTACGTTCTATTAGCGATCGTCTCGATGCTGATCGCCGCAGTTTCGCTCTATCAGTATGTTCAAACGGCGAGCACACTCTACATCATTCTGACCTTTGTTTTCGTTGCCGCCACGGTAATTTTCGGGGCGGTGTTCTTCTCGGGTCGGGTGAATAAGACCGAGGATATTCACATCACCGAATAGCGGGCCGTCGGTTCGCATTACGGTCAAATGAGAATGGCAGGCGTTTTCTGTTAGCGCCTGCCTTTTGACTTTCGCACGCCATCGGAAATTCGTTTATCGCGGTTTCGGGCCCGCCGCGAATGTTGACAAAAAGGTAAGGATTAGTAAACTTATATTTGAAGCAGATAAGTTGAGAAATGCCAAAGATCGCCGACATCCAGGAAACACCGAACCCGAACGCCGTTAAGTTCATTTTGAAAGAGCCGGTCTCGTTCGGCACTTCCCATTCCTTTAAGAACGCCGAAACGGCCAAGGACGACCAGTTCGCCGCCTCGATCTTTGAGGTCGGCAACGTCGTTTCCGTTTTTTACATGGACAAGATGGTGACGGTCGAAAAGACCGATGACGCCGAATGGGACGAGATACTGCCCGAGCTTGCCGTGCCGATCCGTGCGGCCGAGCCGGTCGCGAACGGGAACGGCAACGGAAGTGCGGCAAAGGCGGTCGGCGGTGCGATCGCTGCGGCTCTCGATGACGACCCGGTCATTCGCGAGATCGACGCCCTGCTCGACGACCGCATTCGCCCCTATCTGGCAAGCGACGGCGGCTGGCTTGAGATCGTCGGCCTTGAGGAATCAACGCTTAAGATCCGCTATCAGGGAGCCTGCGGCAGCTGCCCGAGTTCGCTGACCGGAACCTTGATGGCGATCGAAAATATGATCCGCGAAGAGATCGACCCGAACATCGAGGTCATCGCCGTCTAAAAGGACTCAAAGTCTCCCCCAAGTCTTTACCTTTCAATAATTTCTTGACATTTGGGCTCTTCCTTCGCCATAATCCTCTTTGGGCGTCGGTTCACCGGGCAGCTGTCGTTCCAGCCTCAGAAATCACCTTCCGTACTTTCATAACTGCCTTTAAAATGTTGTGAACCGGCCTTTTAATTGCTTTTGGAGGATCTTGAATAGTGACCAACGAAGAACTCGAACTTAGTCTCCGATCTGAATTCGAGAATTATTTGAAGGGCGTTGCCGCCTCAATGCGTCAGGAAGTTGACGCCTTTCAGCAGAATTTTGAAGCGGAATTCTCCAAGCATCGCGCCCAGATGGACGAGGCGATCAGGCTTTTGGCCGGGAAGTTCGAACAGGGCGTCGAGGTTGACCGCGGCCTTTCCGAGTCGCTCACCGAACATCTCCGGCTCGCCCGCGATGGCGGCGCCAAGCTCGCCGCCGAGGCGTTTTCTGAAGCGGAAAAGCTCCGGACCGATACGGCCGTTGAGGACCGCTACTCTGAACTCCGCGATTCCATCCGCGACATCGGCGGCCAATTGACCCAGGCCGCGATCCTTCGTTCGCTGGTCGAACACAGCCACCAATTCGCTCCGCGGGGAGCTTTCTTTATCGTTAAGAGCGGCACGTTCGTGTGCTGGAAGGCTTTCAATGAACAGGGCATCGTTCCCGAAGATTCGTTCCAGAACGTCCGCCTTGCCGAGCACTCGGCAAGCCTCCTTAGCCGTGCTTCCGAAACGCTCGCAACGGCCGAAGGCGCTTACGGTGCCTATGCCGACGACGATCAGTTTCTTGAGCCGCTCGGCTTTGGCCGGCCGGACCGGATGTATGCCATTCCGCTCGTCGTTCGCGGCCGTGCGGTCGCGGTGCTTTACGTCGATTATGGCATCGAGGGCACTCGGATCAACCGCGAAGCACTCGAATCGCTCGTCTCGGTCGCGGCTTTGACCGTTGAGCTTCGAGCCACTGTTCAGCCCGCTGCACACGCGGAAGTTCACGAAGCTCCGCAGGCAGCGGAACCGGCGCCGGCATATTCCGCTCCGCCCGAACCGGCTGCCTACGACGCCCCGGCCGCATACGAAGCCCCGGCTGCCTACGAAGCCCCGGACGTAACGCCCGAGCCCGTTCATCAGGACTACACGCCGTCCGTCGATCAATATCAGGCGCCTGTAGTGGCGGATTATGCAGAGCCGGTCGAGCCAGTTGCTCCGGTCGCTGAGGACCATTCCGGCTTTGCCTTCACCAGCCCGGTCGAGGCCGAACCCGTTCAGGAACCGGCGCCCGAAGAACCGGCACCGTACTACGCCGCCGAGGAAACCCCTGCGGTTGCTGAATACGTTCCCGAGACCCCGCTCACCTACGAGCCCGAACCCGTTCGGGATGCCCCGCCGGCATTTGCCGATTACGCCTTTGAGCCGACCGCTCAGTCGGTAGAACTGCCTGAGGTCGAGACCTTTGCACCGGTGCAGCCGATTGAGGCTCCGCCCGAGGTCATACCGACATACACGCCATCGGCTTCCGATGAGATCGAGCAGCCGCCTTATGAGCCGGTTGCCGAAGCTCCGCCGGCAGTCGCCGAAGAGCCCGTCCTTACGCCGCCGACCGCCGATGAAAGCCGGCAGCGGCTCGACCGCAAGACCATCGACCTGCCGATCGACGTGCCCGAGGACGAACGCGACCGGCACAATAAAGCACGCCGCTTTGCTCGCCTGCTTGTCTCGGAGATAAAGCTCTACAACGAGCAGAAAGTGCTCGAGGGCCGCGAGTCGGCCGACCTCTACGACCGTCTCCGCGAAGCGATCGACCGCTCGCGTGAGATGTATGAAAAACGCGTGGACGACACCGTCAGCTCGAAGTTCGATTATTTCCACTACGAGCTTGTAACCAACCTTGCCGAAGGCGATGAGGCCAAACTCGGCGAGAACTACGCCGTCGCCGCCTAGCGGAAATACGATCAAACCAACCCAACCGGCCGCGGACCTCTCAGCAGAATTGCTCAGAGCCGCGGCCAAAACGTTTCTTGAAACTCGGAAACGATAGCCATCACACAGGCAGAAACCCGACCCGTACGGAGGATGTCGTGTGAAAGGCGAAAGGATAAAGGGGAAGGGAGAAAGTCGGAGCTTTGGTTTCCGATCTTTCCTTATTCGTGGTTGCGAAAGTCTTCGCCGCGGTTCCCCGATCCCGCGATCCGCACTAAAGAGATACCTCAATGGGCTCCGTTAGGAGCCAAATGTTTATAGAACGGACACCGAAAAAATGGCGCCGAGCCCCGTCAGGGGCGGAATCGAATGATGAATGATGAACGATGAATGCGGAACTCACAGGCAGAAACCCGACCCGTTGGGAGGGTGTCGTGTGAAAGGCGAAAGGATAAAGGAGAAGGGAGAAAGTAAATCAGAATTCGGTTTTCTTTTTTTCTTCTTTCGTGGTTTTAAAAGACAGTTGATGAGAAGAATGCCACCGTCTTCGACGACTTCGGCAGTTCATATCGGATGTTAAGCCCTTGCTGACGCGCGGGCCTCCGCATTCCGTCACGCCTGAAAGCGTAACTTCTACGGCCGGCTCAAGCCGGGACTTAAATCGACGGGCTAAAGCCCGCACTCAGTAAATCCGCAACTTTCGAAACTTCGCAACTCTCGCAACTCTCCAAACCTTCCATTTCATCCATATCTTTCATTCCTCACGGATCGCCGTTCGGTTTGGCTTTGGGACCTAGGAGAATGGACAGCGGGAAGAGTGAGCGGTGAGTAGAGGCCGGATGTTTTTAGCGATTAGCTCTAAGCCATTAGCCGTTAGCTGTTAGCCAAATGCCTAACGTCCAAGACCCAGGACCAAAGTCCATTTCCAACCAATTAACAATGGTCCAATTAACAATTGACAATGCGACGATGCAGATCCCAAGTCCCAAATCCCACATCACAGATCTCCGGGCCCGGCCGTACGTCCCATTTGTCCCATTTGTCCTATCCGTCACAGATGTTCGCGATGTTTCCAATGTTCACGGTGTTCGCTGTGTTTCCGTCGTTCGCGATGTTCGCGATGTTTCCGCGAACGCGCGATGCGCGAAAAAAAAACAGAACACCAAGAAATGCGGAATGCCGTGTCGGATGCCCGCGCGTCAGCAAGGGCTTATCTTCGAATGCGGAATTCTCGCAACCCGGACTCAAAACTCGATCCCGTTTCACGTGTTTCAGTTGTTTCATGCGTTTCATTTCTTTCATTCGTTTCAACCGTTTCAGCAAGCAACGGACTTTGGAAAAAATGAAACGGACCTGGAAGTTAACGGAGGTGTTTATGCAGAAAGCGGATGATCTTGTAGCCATCGATATAGACCCAGGGCTTTTCGCCGAGCGTGTAGTGGCCGCAAGGGATCGCCGCCTTGCTGTGGCGGATGCGGTGGCGGCGGAGGGCGTTCATCGTGTCGCGGGAGAGGTGGACCGGGAAGCTGAGGTCGTAGAGCGTGTAGATATACCTCTGCGGCCGGTGCGGCAGGCGGGCGAGCTTCTCGAGATAAGCCATCGGCGAGACCGGCAGCCAAAAGTCGCGAAGCTCGTCGAGCGAAATGTTGTCGCCGATGCCCTCGCGGACGTGGTAGGTCGAAAGCCCGTGCCAGACGACGTCCGCCATGTAGCCCGAGACGTGGTTGAAGACGGCCGCATCGATATCAAGATCGTGGACAAAAGCGAGAAACGCAACGCACGAACCGATACTTGTGCCGACAACGCCAACACGTTCGTAGCCCTGCCCGCGGAGCCACTTGACCGCCGCACGAGTATCGAGCACCGCCTGCCGGATCGATTGCAGCGAGCGGCCAATGTTTGGCGAGACGAGATGATCGGCACGCTCAAGCTCGGGCGGCATCCGCTCTTCGTGATAGGGCAAAGTCAGCCGGAGAGCCGAAAGCCCGACGCGGTTAAAGAACTTGCAGAGGTCGAAGTAAGTGCCGGCCTTTGCGTTCCAATGCGGAAGCACGACGACAGCCGCCCGCTTATCCGGATGCGGAAAGTAAGCACCAAAGGCGGTGTTGTTCTCGGCCGACGGCGTCTCGAGAGCACTCGGCCAGGTGAGGATCGGCATCTCGACCTGCTTCACCGGCCCGGAGAGCTCGGCGGCGCTCAGCGATGCAGCCGAAGGATAAAGCCGCTGCTCGATGCTGAAATCGATCTCCGCGGGCAGCGAAAAATACTCGTCGCTTGTTTCCACGATCCGCTTGGCCGCGGCGGCAAACTCAGCGGCCAGGTCGTCGCCACTGGCCTCGGGCGCAATAAACTCGAGGCCCCATTCAAAAGGCCGGACCTCGCGATTGTCATTGAGCATCGCGAAGTATCGCTCCCGGTTGTGCATATACCGCCGCAGCATAAACCTCAATCGTATCGCTCGGCGGTGCGAAAAAGCAAAAAAGCCGCCGGAGCGAGTCCGGCGGCAAGTGTCGATCAGCGGTGCGTCTCCCCAGGTTCAATTGACCGCACGGAAATCGACATCAAAGAGGTCTTCATTGAGTTGGACGGATCGGGTGGGAACAGCGAACTGATACTGCCGTCGCTCGACCGTTATGAAATAAAGCCGGCCCGAGCCGAGCCCCTCAATGCGGTAATTACCGAAGCTACTGGTGATGGTCTGCCAGGTGTTGCCTTCACCATCGGTCACGGTGATCGAGGCGAGCGGTATGCCGCTTCCCGCAGCGTCCGTCACACGGCCGGCGAGCGTGGCCGGCGCCGAGGTCGGAGCGAGCAGCGAGATCGCGGCATCGGTGAAGGTGACCGAAAGGCTTTCGGCCAGACCGTTGACGGCTTCGCGGCGGACCGGCGAATTCCCAAACGCGATGAGAGCCGAGGCCGGGTTGGTCGGAGCAACTGTGAAGGTCATCGTCACAAGCTGCTGCGTACCGGCCGGGAGTGGCTGCGTCGGGTCCTTATCGAGCACGATGCCGAGCCGTCCCGCGGCCGCCTGCGACGAGTTGACGGTCAGGCTCATTCCGGCGGCACCGGTCCCGAGCGAGATGTTCGCCGGGTTCGAGATGACCTGCGGGTCGAAGTTAAGCGTAAAGCCGACTGCAACCTCATCGCCCTGGGCCGCGAGTTCGATGGCAACGCCGACCTGATCGCCGTTCCGGGTAAGCCGAACGGGCCTGATCTCCCGCGAGCCCATAGCAGATTCGCGGCCCGCAACGGTCTTGACCGAGGCTCCGCCAGTGGCCGAATTGGGGCCGGCCGCGTTCTTGACCTCGTCAAGCCCGGCGACATAGCGGCGGGATTGGACGATATCGCCGACCGAGAGCACACCGTCTCCGCTGGTCGCGAGCGGCGCGGTATCGGCCCGCTGGAACTCGTTGTATTGGAAGTCGGCGTCGAGCCCGGAGACGAAACGCCGCACCTGCGTCAGATCAGCGATAGAGACAGTGCCGTCGTTGTTGCCATTTGGCCGCGGGGCAAGGTCGCTCTCGGTCGCTCCGCCGAGGATCGAGACAACAGCGTCGGGCGTGGCGGGTATCGCCTCGATGTTACCGGCATTGTCGGTGGCAACAGAGAAGAAGCGATACGTCCGGCCCCAGTTACCGAGGAACACGGCCGAACCCGGGCCTTCGGCACTCAGCAACGGTTGGTACTGCCCGCCGTTCTCAGAAAAATATACAGTGACGCCTTTCATTCCCGAACCGCCAATGGCGTCGTTGCCATCCCATGTGAGATTGATCTCGGGCGTATCGAGCGTTGGCGGCAGCGGGGCGACGCTGCTCGTTGGGATGTCCGCATCGAGTGTGTTCGAGGTCGCGTTTGTGACGATCGGCTCGTTTTCATCGAAGAAGATCGTCGCAAAGTTCGCGATCTCGGTGCCGGTCGGTTGCGTGGCCTTCGGCTGGACCGTAAAGGTCACAAAGCCCTCGCCGTCGCGGTCCTCGTTGTTGGGCGGGAGCAAGCCGACAAGCGGGCTAAGCGGCCGCTCGTTGGTCTGCGGGTCAATGGCGGTCAATGTCCAGGTGACCGTTCCATTCTGGATGTTAAGCCCGGCCGAGATCTCGGCCTGAATGTTGCCGAGGTCTTCGCCAAGCTGCATTCGGGTTTGGAAGAAAGCTCGATTGTCCGGAACCGCAACGCTGTATTGCTTAAAGCCGATCTCTTTGAGCCGGAACGTCCGCGGGTCGAGCGTCGGCGGAAGTTGATCGACGATTCTCACTACCTGTGCCGGAGCCTCCGCGGTCGCCAGATTCTCAAAGTTGATCCGATACTCGATCGGCTGCTGGACTCCAACGAACTTCTCAGCACCATACCCGGCCGGCCCGAGTTTTTCATTTGGATCGATGGAGAACGGCTGTCGGAAGACGACAACATTCTTATAGTTTCCATCCAACAGACAATCATCAAGTTGTGACAGTATTTGAACAAGTGTAAGGGCTAATGAGATAGCCTTGATCCATGGTATTTGTTTTCCTGCGCATTCGACTGCGCTTATCCCTGCAGAGGCGAATTTTGAAGCGAAAGCAGAAATGATACCCCACGTATTCAAATTACCTGTTACGGCACCAAGGAAGATCCCTGAAGCTGCGTCTGCAAGTCCCGTCACAGCAAGCCAACCCGCCTTCAAACAATCCCGTCCGAGGACGTCACTCAATATCGCAAAAAATATCTGCCTGAAAAGCTCAGCGTAACACGCGGTTCGGTCTGGCGAATTCGGGTTGAGGAAAGCACTAGAGGCGATAACTCCATTGGGTATCTCTCCAGGCCTTGGATCCAGCCCGTCAGCCAATTCACTCATCGGCCGTAAGATCTGAGCTGCAAAGGGAAACTCGCCATAGTTTATCGGGATCTCCACATCGAGGTTTATCAGAGTCGAACTGCGGCCTCGTAAGATAGGCGCGTAGAGCATTATGGTACGCACGCCGTCTCTATCCACGTGAAGCGGGACCTGTCCCGTCTGAATTTCCGGCGGAAGTTGTTCTTGGGGGAAGTCTACATAGTTCGTCCGATCCAATGAGTAGTTATAGATCGGCATTTGAATGAAGACCGGCACGTTCAATGCGTCATTGGATCCATCGTTCGCAACGGAAACAGTGACGCGCTTGGTTATGCCACCTCGCGTCGCCGTGGGAGGTACGATCGATACTCGAAGCGAGTATCCACCGCCTTCAACGATCTCAAAGCCATCTTCGAGTGTCGTGGATTGGCTATTTGGGTTGGTGACCACGACGTCATACGATCCCGCCGGTTTACCGGTGAGGTCAAAGATGGCGGCGATCCGCGTTGGCCCGGCTGCCATTTGAGCGGGTGTGATCTCAAGGCCGCCCGAGCCTACGAGCTTAAGGCTTGCGTTGGCGTCAAACTTTGCTCCGTCGACTTGGAGCGACGCAATTCCGGCGTTGCCGGCCGACTCCGGCGATACGCGTCGAATAGTGAAAGGAAGCAGTTCGGCGCGGAGCGTCACGTTCTGCGGTGCAAGGTTAGAACCCTGTTCCTTCTTCTCGGCGGCGGCCTTGTTGCCTTCGCGAAGCTGTTCGGCGAACGATCCGGGAACGACATCGCCCCGGATCATCGTGAAGTACGAACCGGCTTGCGTGTTCGAAACCACGTTCTCCTGATCGGGCTCGCCCGAACGGAAGCCCTGCAGCTCATAGTTCGCCCGCGAGACCATCGAACCATAGCGAGTATAGAGTTCGTTGCTCGAGCCCGTTTCACCGTCGAGATTGATGAGCATTACTTCATCGGCCGGCGTGTTGAGCACGCTGAAGAATCGTTCTTGTCCGGTGATGAGTGTGGTATTGACCGGAACGCCGAGCGTCAGGTTCTGTACATTCACCTGAGTCTGCCCGACCGAGGCGGCGACGTTGTTCGTCTCGTTCGACTCGCGAACCGAATTGCGGGAATCCGTCCGAACGATCACGTAGTAGCTGCCGGGATCGACCGGCGGGATGACCGTTTCGAGCGTTTCCGTATAGCTCGCGAAGCCGGCAAGAGTTCCGCTTCGTTGTTTGGAACCAATTACAATATCGCCGCTGTCCCAGGTAGTGTCGGTCGAAAGATAGAGCGTATCCTGCCAAATGCCGGAGGCGGAATTCGAGCTCGAGTTCTGGACCGTCCATTCGAACGTCGCCGCTTCGCCGAGAACGATACTCGAGGGCGGCGTTATGTTCGTGACGTTGAGTTCGGCTGGCGGCGGCAATTGAAGTTCAGTGTTTGCAGAGCCGAGATTATTGCCGTTGTTGGTTTCGACAACTTCGTTGTGCCGGTCGGTGATGATCAGGATTCGGTAGTCACCCGTAAGCCCTGCGGGAATCGCGATCTGGCGATTCTCGGTATAAGAGCCGCCGGCGGCGAGCCCCTCACTGCGACGGCGGAACTCGAGAAGCGTATCGCTTGGGTCGAAGATCGCGTCTCGGGAGAGCACGACCCAATCCGACCAAGTGCTGGAGGCGGTCGCCTGCGAACCGGTATTTGTGACGGTCCACGAAATGTTGGCGAACTGTCCCGAGTAGATCACAGGATCGACATTCACCGTCGTTACCTGAAGATCGACGGCCGGAGCGGTGAGCGTTATCGGGACTGCCGTGGCGTTATTATTGTCGTTGATCCCTTCGGCGACGTTTCCGTCAGCGTCGGAGACGACGATCAGGTAGTAGTTCCCGACCGGCAGGTTTGGTATCGTAGCGGTCACTTGTCGGGAATATGCGCCGTTGGTTCCGAGCGACTGGTTAAGCAGCGATCCACTGATTGGGACGTCGCCAAAGCTGAACGTTGCGTCCGAAGAAAGATAGACGCGATCGACCCAGCTCTGCGAATTGATCGGAGAACCGAAGTTCTGCGCTGCCCAATCGACCGTGATCTGCGAGCCAAGCGAGGCCGAGGCTGTAGATTGGATCGAATTGACGCGAAGATCCGGAAGGTCGCTTTGAAGCTGAGTTTGTGCAGAGTCCTGATTGTTCTCTTCAAACGAGCATTCCGGAACCGCGTTGTAGAAATCGGTCTCTACGAAAATGATCACGTCACCCTGCAAAAACAGCGGTATATTCACGACCTGGTTCTGCGTGTATTCGCCGTCAATGGCAAGGCCGCCCTGCCGTGGGAAGGTGCCGAGGTTAAAGAGTTGGTTATTGTTGATCAGGTAAACGCGGTCTGCCCAGCTAGTTTGGACGGTTGCTCCCGTACCGAAGTTTTTGACCGTCCAAGAGATCGGCATCGCACCGTTTATGACCACCGGTGGCACCGTTATGTCCGTAACCCGCAGGTCCGGCGCAAAGCTGCTGATATCGATCGCCTTCGGCAGGCTCCGGTTGTTTGCTTCACCGTCGCCCTTCGGGTCGAATTCGAAAAGGGAATTGTATGCATCGGTCGCGGCGATCAAATAGTATGTCCCGTTAAGGCAGGTCGGAATGGTAACGTTCATCGACGGGCCGTAGCTTTGCCCTGCTCCGAGGCTTGTTCTCGCTGTTGTGCCAAGGAGAATGTCGTTCAGTGGGTCAAGGGTCTGATCTGCCGAGATATAGAGAGCCTCACGCCAATTCCCAACCGCATCGAACGCACCTTGGTTAAGCACGGTGAAAGAAGCCGTGAGCCCTTGGCCGGCAACTATAGAGCTTGGGGCATTTATCGGTGCCGGAATGGTAAGGTCCGGCGGCGTGCCAAGCACATTCAATGGAGAGCCGGGCTCGATCCGGTCATATTCACTGTTGTTGTTTTCGTCGTTGAATTCGTAAACCTGGCCGAACGCATCGGTGACGACGAATACGTAGTACTCGCCAAATGCATTCTGAGGAAGCGTGACACTGAAGTTCGAGACAGTGTAGTTTCCGCCCGATGTGAGCGAGCCATTTCGCGGCCGGCTGCCGATGACCGGATCACCGCCGTCAAGCACGGCATCGCGAGAAAGAATGACGGTATCGGTCCAGTTCAATTCGTTCGCCGGCACCGGGCCGTCGCCGTTGTTCGTCACCGTCCACGAAACAAGGATCGGAGCTCCGCCAAATCCTTCATCGGGGGCTTGCACATTCGAAACTCTAAGATCGGGAAGCAAGGGCACGTTGATGGTGATCGAACGCGTGCTCAGGTTGTTATTCTCGTTCTCTTCATTGACCGCATTGTTGATGTCGGTATTTACGATCAAATGATAGTTTCCGGAGATGCCCCGTGGAACGCGCACGGTCGCCGATGCGACATAACTCTCGCCAGCATCGAGAAAGCTGATGTTAGATGTCGTTGCAAGCGGCGTTGCGGCGTTGAGCGACGGATTTGGGCCGATGTAAAGCCTATCGGTCCAGTTCGGTGCGTTGGTCGGGCCGGTACCGTTGTTGGAAACCGTCCACTGGACCTGTATTTCCTGGTCGAAGAAAGCCGTCGGAGGAGCGGTAATGTTGGTCACCGCAAGGTCAGGCCGGAGAAGCCTGCGTACCCGAAGCGGCGAGAATGTGACGTTGTTATTCTCATTGGCACCTTCATTCACATTGCTAAAGGCGTCGGTCTGGACGTAAACAAAGTAATCTCCGGTCGCAGAGATCGAATTGGTCGGGATCGTCACGTTCTGGACGCGGTTGATGGGTTCGCCAGCAGCGATAGGCTGGTTCAGCAAGAACTCACCGAGCAGGACATCGCCGCCAACCTGGTTATCGGTCGAGAAAAAGACGCGTTCCCACATTGGGTTCGAGGCGCGGAGCCCGGCGTTGGTGGTCGTCCATTGCAAAGCAAATGGTGTGTCCGAATCGACTTCCGCCGGTGGCGTCACACTCTGCACCTGAAGGTCTGGAACGCGGTATTCGAATCGGGTCGGGACGCTCGTCGTGTTGTTCGTTTCGGCC
Source organism: Acidobacteriota bacterium (assembly GCA_019639235.1). Taxonomy (GTDB): domain Bacteria; phylum Acidobacteriota; class Blastocatellia; order Pyrinomonadales; family Pyrinomonadaceae; genus OLB17. The sequence continues at coordinate 116,128 of JAHBSG010000004.1, forward strand.
GGCCCGCCGGGATTATCCTCGAAAACCTGATTGGCGGGATCGACGACAACATAGATCAATGCATCGCTAGAATCACGAACCGGCAATGTTGGCACGGTGTACTGCTGAGAAAAAGATTGCGATTGACCAACTGCGAAGGCGGGACTGACCCGCTGAGTTATCAGGATGTCATCGGCATTTCCGATCGTTTGATCGAAAGAGACGTAAACGTTGTGACCGAAGCCGCTTTGTGTTGCCGCGCTTCCTGCGTTCCGCACGTCCCAGTTGATAGTGAACTGAACTCCGGGTTCGATCTCCGCCGGGATCTGGACGTTCTCTGCGATCAGGTCTGGGAGGTTGCGGTTCACCTGGATCGGAACGAACGCGTAGTTATCCTGAAAGTTGCCGTTCCGCTCCGGAACATTTCGCCCAACCCGGTAGAAAAGATAGTAGGTTCCGTCGGTCGGGATCGCGATCGATGGGATGTTGATATTAGTTGCCGTGAATACCTTCGACTGGCCTGGAGCGAGTACGCCGGCGTTGTCAAATTTCAGCCCGACGAAGTTGTCACCCGGGTCATTGAAAAGAATCGGGTCCTGCGATATCCAGATCTCGTCTTCGCGGTAACTGCCGGTCGCGACCTGGCCGTTATTTGTAACCGTGATGTCCGCACTAAAGTTTTGAAGAATATTGACCGTCGGCGGTGCAACCAGGTTCGATGCAGCAAGATCTGCGGATGCCGGAGCTATAACGACCGTCGTTCTCGCCGTGTCCGAACCTTCTGTAGCGATGATATCGGCGCTGAAAAATATCGTGGATGGCGGGACCGAAAGGATGGTAGTTGCGTCAAAAAAAGTGTTTACCGAACCCTCTGGGATAAAAACGCTGGCGGGAACGGTCAATGCCGCAGGATCGGTGGATGTCAACGAAATGGTCGCACCGCCGGCCGGTGCGGGGTCGGACAAACGGATCTCGACCTGAACCGAACGGCCTTGTGCGACCGGAAAGAGGAACGGGCCGCCAAGCGATATGCGGGATTTTTCAACCGGCGGACAATTTGTCGAACCGAGCATCGCTCCGGTCATGTTGGCAAGAGTCTGGATTTCGGCGGCCGAAAGAGCTCGGTTGTAGAGCACAACCTCGTCTGCCATTCCGAAGGCAGTCAGTTCAGGAGCCGTAACGCCGTCGCCCTTTCCTATCGTGAAAGGCGCGTCATTGGTGCTGATGGTCTGGTTTTCCGTATGCGTAACAACAAGCTGTCCGTTCTTGTAGAGCCTGAACTCGTTTCCCTCTCTCCGAAGAGCGAGATGCGTCCAGGTGTAGAGATCAAGTTCGTGGCCAAAGGCCGCCACTCGAGAGCCTCCGGATTCGTGGCTGATGTCGATGAACGGGCGGTTGTCCAAGTCGACGCCAACATAGAAGTTAGAGCCGGTGCAGCAAGCTCCTTTCCCAAAGAAATAATGCTCGCGTTGATCAGCTTGAATGTTCACCCAACCTGCCAATGTGTAGTTAGCGTTTTGAATATCCAGGGAACTGTTATCCGGGACCTCAACGAAGTTGTCCTCTCCGTTACCGTTGAAGTAAAAGGCATTCCCAACTCGTCCGCCAGTAACGTAAGCCGGATCGGTAAAGTCTCCGTCGTTGTTTCCAAAAGAATCCTCTGCGGTAAACTCTCCGCGCCACCAGGAGACAAGCCCGTTGGTGTCGATCTGTGGACCGCCCGGACCTCCGGTTCCGTCGCATTCGGGCTGCCAAGCAAGCCTTCCGATAAACCGCGAAGGGCTTCCGGTGTTAAACGTCTCGAAGCGATTGGTGCCGTTCGAACTCGCAATGGTGATCCGTTGGTGCCCGTCTTGACCGGTTCGAACATAAGCGATCTGAGAGCCGTTCGGCGACCAAACCGGCTTCTCAAGAGATTCCTCCGGCTCTTCGATCCGATCGATCGTGTTTGAGCCGTCCGTTGGGGCAACGCAAATACCGACCGAAGAAAAGCGGTCGCACTCAAAAAGCAGTTTCTGCCCGTCAGGCGAAAGCGCCGCTCCTCGGAAGGAGTCGTAGAAATCGCCGTTTCCGTCAACGACCGTCTCTTCACCGGTGCCATCCGGATTTGCGCGGTATATCGCGGCGCCGCTGGTCCAATAGACCTTTTGACCGTTGTGAGAAAAGAACGGATACTCGCCGCCGCCTTGCGTCAACACTTGAAGGCCGGTGCCGTCAGAATTGGCGATCCAAATCGTAAAGTTCCGTTCGAAGACAACCTTCGAACCATCAGGCGAAAGAGCCGGACGTGAGGTGGAATCATCTGAAGGATTCGGGATCTCGGTCAAGCCAGTCCCGTCGGAGTTGATGACCCAGATTTTATCCTCGAAAAGGTGCTGGAATGTGACTTTCTGGCCGTCGCGAGAGAATGAGAAGTTTCCTTCAGTCGATAAATTGAAGGTCAGACGGCGTTGATTGAACCCGGTTGGGTCCATTATCCATAGCTCGCCCGGATCGACGGGATGGAAGTCGCGCATCCGCTGCGTTCGGAATAAGACTTTTGAACCGTCAGGTGAGAATACGGGTTCGGAATCGGCGAGATAGGTGAAGTTAGAAACATTGTTCGATGTTCCGATGTTCTCAAGCTTCTGTAGAGTATTGTCCAGCTCGAACAGGAAAAGCCCGGAGACGTTCTGTAGCTTTTCTTGTTCGCCTACCTTCTTTTCACTTGCAGGTGACGAGGGGTCCGCTACCGACGCACTGTTGCTTCCGACCACGGTGGCAACACTCGCACTGACGCCGAAGCGGACGATGCCCAAAACGACAAGCGAAAGCGATGCGGCCGCGAGTATTGACAGTGCAGCATAGCGAAGCGTGGGACGAAAACGACGATTCCTGGGGGATCTCATTTGGCTTTCTCCTAAATATTTGTGTCTCTGGGCAATAAGGCGGAACTAAGCGGAGATTCGGACCAGAAAACGAAAATATTTCCGGTTCTGCGGAAATTGGCTGTATAATCTGGAGATTCCTCATCTTATGGCGGAGCCTAACGAAGTAACCGAACTTCTAAGCCGGATCGGAAGCGGCGACAAGCATGCTCCGGATGAGCTCTTGCCGGTCGTTTATGAGGACCTTAGGCGGCTTGCTCGTGCCTATTTCACCAATGAACGGCCGGAGCACACGCTTCAGGCGACCGCTTTGGTCCATGAGGCGTACATCCGTTTGGTTAACTGGGAGCAGGTTAGCTGGCAGAATCGGGCTCATTTTTTTGCGGTCGCTGCCGAAGTGATGCGAAAGGTCTTGATCGACCACGCTCGGGCCCGAAAGGCCGCAAAACGAGATGGCGGCGAACGCATTCTACTCGAAGAGACGGTCAGCCTTGCGGCAAATAAGCCGATCGATCTGTTGAATCTCGAGTATGCCTTGGTGGCGCTCGAGAAGCTCGATCCGCGGCAGGCTAAGGTTGTCGAGCTTCGGTTCTTTGGCGGTTTATCTATCGAAGAAACGGCGTATTTGCTTGATGTATCGGCGACTACCGTCAAGCGAGAATGGAGCTTTGCTAAAGCGTGGCTGCAACGAGAGCTAACCAGAAATTGAAGGCCAAGATGGATTCGGAAAGATGGTCAAAACTTAAGGAGATCTTTGCACAGGCCGAGGCTCTGGAGCCCGGTGAGCGCGAAGCCTTCGTCAACGAAGCTGCCGAAGGTGATGCAGAGCTCGCGGCGGAGGTAATGTCACTTCTTAGCTCGCGTGACGAAACGGCGAACATACTCGAAGCGAATGCTTTCGACCTGTCAAAAGGCGTTTTTGCGGACCAAACCCCCAAGGCCGGCCGCACCTTCGGCAGCTATCGTATCGTCTGCGAACTCGGAAGCGGCGGCATGGGTGCTGTTTTCCTGGTCGAACGGAGCGATGGCGAATTCAAGCAGACCGCGGCCTTGAAATTGATTCGAAACACCCTTGCGGATGCCGAAACCGAGCGCCGCTTTCGCACAGAACGCGAGATCCTTGCGGGGCTCCATCACCCAAATATTGCTCAGCTTTACGACGGAGGCGTCTCTGAAAACGGTGAGCCTTTCTTTGTGATGGAACACATAGAAGGCCGTCCTCTTAACGAGTATTTCCGAACGGCCAACAGTCCGTTGAACGACCGGCTTGATCTCTTCTTCAAGATCTGTTCAGCCGTGGATTATGCTCACCGGAACCTTACGGTCCACCGCGACCTCAAGCCGGGCAATATTCTCATAACACCCGAGGGTGAACCCAAGCTCCTCGATTTTGGCTTGGCGAAGCTGTTAGATGAACAGGGCGGCGAAAAAGATCAGACCGCGACGATGTTCCGCGCATTCACGCCGGCATATGCATCGCCGGAGCAGATCCTTGGCAAACGGGTGACGATAGCTTCGGACATTTATAGCCTCGGTGTGATCTTTTACGAACTCCTGACCGATTCGAAGCCCTTCGTCTTTGACGGAATGAGCCTTGAGGAGATCGTTCGGACGATCACCGGTTCGGATCCGGTTCGTCCAAGTTCCGTAAACCGAAGGGGAAGCTCATCTGCGGCATTGCGACCGGGCATCGCGTCCGATCTTGATACGATCGCGATGAAATGCCTTGAGAAGGAGCCCGCGCGGCGTTATGCGACGGCGGCCGATCTCGCCGCTGATATTCGGCGGTTTCTCGACGGTTTGCCGATCCTTGCCCGTCCGAGCACTTTCTCTTACCGTGCTTCGAAATTCGTCCGGCGAAACTGGAAATCGGTCGCGGCGGGGACGCTTGCGGCGGCCAGCTTGCTTGTCGGGCTTGGGGTTTCTATCTGGCAGGCGGAAGTCGCCCGGGCCGAGCGCGACCGGGCAGAGCAACGTTTTCAGGACGTAAGAAAGCTCTCGAACTCGCTTCTTTTCGAGATCACACCAAAGATCGAGACACTTGAAGGCTCGACCGAGGCACGTGAGATCCTGGTCAAGCGTGCTCTGGAGTATCTCGATAGTCTCGCTTCGGAAGCCGCCGGCGATAGCGAGCTTCAAAAGGAGCTTGCGGCCGCTTACGAGAAGATCGGAGAACTTCAGGGTCATCCGAGCAAACCGAATCTTGGCGATCTTGCCGGAGCTCTTTCGAGCTACGAGAAGGCTAACGCCATCAGGCTCGCCCAGCCTGAGACGACGGAAAACCTTCGCCTTCTTGCCGAAAACTTTCGGCATTTGTCCGATGCCCGTTACTGGCAGGGAGATACTCAGGGAACTCTTGGCGCGCTTGAGCGGTCGCGGCAGATCTATGAGGGGCTCGTGAGCGCTCATCCCGGCGATGTTTCGCTCAGGCTGGCGTATTTGCGGATCTTGACCGAGCTTTCGCAGTATCATCAGGCTAATAATCAGTATCCGGAGGCGATCGCGTTCGCCGAGAAAGCGATCGCCGGAACTCAAGAACTTTCTGCCGACGCACGCGAAACCCGCGAGGTCTTTTTCGTAACGCACGCCGACCTCGGCAATTCGCTATCATGGAACGGCGAGCAGGAGCGGGCGGAGGCGATGATGGCCGTCGCGGTTGGAGGAATGGAGAAACTCCTAGCCGAAAAGCCTAACGACGCCCGGACGCGGCATTTAATGTGGCGCGTTTATATGCTCGCCAGCGGGATCTTCGAGGACATCGTCAACGAGCGTTCGCTGGAGTTTGCGGAAAAGGCTCGAGCGACGGCTCAAAAGGGCGTAGAGATCGATCCGGCCGATATCCAGTTCCGTCATAACCTCGCTCGGACGAATTATCGGGTCGCGGTCGCCGCCGCAAACCTCAAGCAAAGTAGAGAAGCGTTGAATGCGCTCAAGGTCGCCGAGACGCAGTTCCTTGCTCTGATCGAGCGCGAGCCGCGAAACCGGTTCTACCGCACAGACCTTGGCCGTATTTATACGCGGGCCGGACTCGCACGGCGCCTGTCGAACGATCTGGCGGGTTCAAATTCCGATCTCATTCGATCGCTGGATCTCTGGCGACAGGTCGCCGAGGCCGATCCGGGAAATAAGAACGCTCGCCGGGATATTGCGCTCTCGCATCGCTATCTGGCCGAGAACCTAACGAAACTCGGCGAAAAACAGCAGGCCCGCGAGCATTACCGGCTGGCCGTTGATATTCTGAACGGCCTGAAAGTCGAGAATTCGCTGCCGGAGGTGGACCTGAAGCTTATCACCGAGCTTGAGAGCGTAATGGCAAAACTTTAGTCGCCGCACGAAAACAAAATGAACATCGATCAATTCAGGATAAAGGCCGGCAAGAATGTCGATCTATCAAAACACTCCGCCGATTTCACCGACGGCTACACGGACAAGGATCAGGCCAAGGACGATCTTGCGAAGAACATCGAGCGGATGACGGAGCTGCAGGACATGCTTTATGCACAGGATGTTCATTCGCTGCTCGTCGTCTTTCAGGCGATGGACGCCGCGGGCAAGGACGGAGCGATAAAGCATGTAATGAGCGGCGTTAACCCGCAGGGCGTTTCGGTCGCTTCGTTCAAGGCTCCTTCGGCCGAGGAGCGAGACCATGACTTCCTCTGGCGGCATCAGAAAGCCCTGCCTGAGCGCGGAAAGATCGGAATCTTTAACCGCTCGCATTACGAGGAAGTGCTTGTCGTCCGCGTTCACTCCGGCATCTTGCAGCTCCAGCAGCTTCCGGCCGAGGTCAAGGGTGACAAGAACATCTGGAAGAAAAGATTTCGGCAGATACGCGACTGGGAACAGCACCTCGTCGAAAACGGTACGCACGTCCTGAAATTCTTCCTAAACGTCTCACGCGAGGAGCAAAAAAAGCGATTCCTCGCGCGCATCAATGAGCCCGAGAAGAACTGGAAGTTCTCCGCCGCTGACATCAAGGAGCGAGGGTTTTGGTATGACTATATGAATGCCTACGAGGACGCGATGGAGAACACCTCCACCGATCACGCCCCCTGGTACGTTATCCCCGCGGACAAGAAATGGTTCACCCGCCTCGCCGTCTCAGAGATCATCGTCAAGAAGCTCGAATCAATGAACCTTCATTATCCGAAGGTCACCGAGGAGCAACTAGCAAACCTCGCCGCTGCGAAGAATACGCTCGAAGCCGAAAAGTAGGCATTCGGCAATTGGCCGTACGGATCAATGGGAGATGATCTCAACAGCCGAAATCACTTCAATTCGATAAGGATTCGAATGGCGATAGGCCAACAAGTCCTCGCCGTCCACAATGAACACGTAAACTAGCGAAACCGATCGCGTGGATGCTTCATCCGGGGCGGCGAATTTCGAGCCCTTGGCTGCATTGACCGATGCGACCCGGAGCAATGGATGCCCGCTAACTGCCTGTGCGGCTTTCACGGAACCATCATCATTGAGCTCAATCCTTACGACAACTTCTCCCCTCGCTCTAACGGCACGAGCTGCAGCCGGATAAGGCGGTTTTGGCAGTACGGTTAGGGTCGGATATTTCTTTCCTTGCTTGTCCGAGCAACAGTATTTCTCGGCGTTCACGGTGAAAGTTATTTCGCCAGGAATTGGCCCATATTCTGGGACTTTCAAAACCAAGCGGGCATCCGGCGATAGATGCTCGTCAACATTCAAGACATAATCGCCGGGCGGCAATTTTACCGCGAAATTGCCTTTGTTGTCTGTCACCGGGGTTCTGATATCTGTTTTCGCGTCCTCACCGATCGCAGACACTCGGACAAAAGCACCGACGATCGGCATTCCGGAGTTATCCGCCAATGTTCCGGTCACCTTGTGCGAAGTTTTCGCTTGGCCGAAGGCAGAAGAAATGCAGAGAAGAAGGAATAATACGGGAAGAGCTCGTTTTTGCATGCCGGAAAGATGCGTCAAACCATCGGTCCGTTGCTTTGTCCGGCATCTTAATGTTCCGTTGAGGATTTCGCCCAATTCCCACCCATTTTTGGTTCGCACGCCATACCAAGAATGCGAGGGTCAAGGGATCCAACACTTGAATTATTGAAACTAGGCGATTACGGTTATCGTTAAGTTGATCAAATGTATTGTCCGGGATGTGGCATTGAAGAGACTCAGGCTAACCAGTTCTGCCGGTCGTGCGGTACCGATCTCCGCACGGTCAGAACGGCTCTCTCGCGCCCTGATCAGATCACTGAGGCCGGTGCGATCGCTCGCCGCGACATTAGCTTGGCCATTGCGGACCGAATACGGGCGATGAGCTCGGCGGAAGACCTATCGACCGTTGCCGAAGAGGTTCTCCCTCAAATAGAGAAATTTCTCGAGTCGCCCGCCGAACGGCGACTTCGGCGGATCCGGGTCGGAATGATCCTCTCCTCGATAGGTGCCGGCGCAGCTTTTGGCATTTCTTTGGTAACCATTTTCTTGGGTGAATGGGACCTCTTGATCATCGCCGGCCTTGGGATCGTCTGCTTCTTTCTCGGCCTCGGGTTCATACTGAACGGAATGTACCTTACCTTGCCGCGTACATCTTTGCCCGACGGATCAAGTAGTAATGAAAGTCAACCTGAACTCGATTCCGAAAATGATCCGCCATCGGATTTGAATTTTCCTGAAGCGAAGGCCCTTTTTCCTTCCGTTACCGAGCATACGACAAAGAGCCTGGATCGCGAGCGATGATCTTTGCGGTCCTCAACGTCTGCTTCAAACGCTTCGGCAGTACTCACATTGAACCATCCCGCTTGGAAATTCACGGACGCGTTCCAGTTTCCAGCGAATGTCCTTCTCGGTTGGTCCGAAGAGTGGAATACCCTCGCCTATAAGAACGGGCAGCCGCGAAATGATCATTCGGTCGATCAAGCCCGCCCGCAGAAACCCTTGTATCGTGAGGCCGCCGTCGATGTAGAGATGATTTCGCCCACGCGATTCGAGTTCAGCTACGATCGCGGCCGGATCGCCAGACATCCGTTCGACGTTTCCGCCTTCTGGAAGCTTTTCAAGTTCTTTTGTGCTTAAAACAACTACAGGCATTTCGCCATAAAACCAACCGCCGAAGCCAAGAACCGTTTCGTATGTCTTTCGGCCGATGACCAAGGCGTCAACCGTCGCAACAAAATCGTCGTAACCGTGATCATCCGGCGGGCCTCCGCCCGATAACCAATCGAGTTCGCCGTTCGGCCGGGCAATGAACCCATCAAGACTGACTCCGCAGAATATTGAACATTTGGCCATTTCTATCCCTCGTCAAACTGAATCTACAAAGAGCCGAGACGTCTAGACATGGTCTTGCTTCGCTCAAAGCGTTAGAATGAAGACTCATGCAAAAGTTTTCAGGGGAGCCGTTTTCGGCTGAGAGTTATGCATCGGTCTGCATATTACCCTAAAAACCTGATGCGGATAATACCGACGAAGGGAGAAAAACGATGAGAGAGAATACAGAAGTCAGAAGTCAGAAGTCAGAAGTAGATTCGAATGGCCAGGTGCATTTGCCGGCATCGCGAAAAGTTTATGTTGAGACGGGCGATCTTCGCGTTCCGTTTCGGGAGATATCGCTCTCGCCATCGCGTGAGATGGACGGGACGATGGTTGAGAACGCGCCCGTTCGTGTTTACGACACCAGCGGCCCGTGGACCGATCCCGCACAAAAGCACGACATCCGCGAAGGGCTCTCGGCACTTCGCCGGGAATGGATAATCGGTCGCGGCGACGTAGAGGAATACGAAGGCCGCGAGGTGCAACCGCAAGATAACGGCTACCTAACAAAAGGTGCGGAGGAAATTGCCCGCGTTAAAGAAAACGGCGCGCTCGAAGAATTCCCCGGACTCCGAAGAGCTCCGCTTCGGGCAAAAACTGGTGCCTGCGTTACGCAGATGCACTACGCACGCAAGGGAATCATCACACCGGAGATGGAATACGTGGCGATCCGTGAGAACCTCGGCCGCCAAGTCGCCCGCGAACACCTTGAGCTTTCCGAACGAAGCGACAGAAGTTCGTTGAACCATCAGCACAAGGGCGAATCTTTCGGTGCTGCCATTCCGGAATTCGTCACGCCGGAATTTGTCCGTGATGAGGTCGCCCGCGGCCGTGCGATCATCCCGGCGAACATTAATCATCCCGAAAGCGAACCGATGATCATCGGCCGCAACTTCCTTGTAAAGATAAACGCAAACATCGGCAACTCGGCCGTTGCCTCATCTATTGAGGAAGAGGTCGAAAAGATGCGGTGGGCAACGCTTTGGGGTGCGGACACGGTAATGGACCTCTCGACCGGCAAGAACATCCACGCAACGCGAGAATGGATCTTGAGAAATTCGCCCGTGCCGATCGGGACGGTTCCGATCTATCAGGCTCTCGAGAAAGTGAACGGAAAGGCCGAGGATCTGACCTGGGAGATCTATCGCGACACTTTGATCGAGCAGGCCGAGCAGGGCGTTGACTATTTCACCATCCACGCCGGAGTTCGGCTGCCCTATATTCCAATGACGGCGAAGCGCACCACGGGAATAGTCAGCCGCGGCGGTTCTATCATGGCGAAATGGTGCCTTGCGCATCATGAAGAGAGCTTTCTTTACACCCGTTTCCGCGAGATCTGCGAGATAATGCGTGCCTACGACGTCAGTTTCTCTCTCGGAGATGGATTGCGCCCCGGAAGCATTGCCGATGCAAATGATGAGGCTCAGTTTGCCGAACTCGAAACGCTTGGTGAGCTCACAAAGATCGCGTGGGAAATGGATTGCCAGACAATGATCGAAGGCCCGGGCCACGTTCCGATGCATTTGATCAAAGAGAACATGGACAAGCAATTGGAAGTTTGCGGCGAGGCTCCGTTCTACACTTTGGGCCCGCTGACGACAGATATCGCTCCGGGCTACGACCACATCACCAGCGGAATAGGAGCCGCGATGATAGGATGGTTTGGTACGGCGATGCTTTGCTATGTTACACCCAAAGAACACCTCGGCCTGCCGAATAAACAAGACGTAAAGGAAGGAGTTATCACCTACAAGCTTGCAGCTCACGCCGCTGACCTTGCAAAAGGCCATCCGGGCGCACAGTACAGAGATAATGCTCTTTCAAAAGCCCGTTTCGAGTTCCGCTGGGAAGATCAGTTCAACCTCGGGCTTGATCCGGAAAAGGCAAAAGAGTTTCACGACGAAACACTTCCCGCCGAAGGTGCAAAACTCGCCCATTTTTGCTCAATGTGCGGCCCGCATTTCTGCTCAATGAAGATCACGCAGGATGTCCGCGAATATGCCGAGAAACAGGGCCTCGAAGCCGAAAAGGCATTGGCCGTCGGCATGAGCGAAAAGGCCGCCGAATTCAAAGCCACCGGCTCGGAGATCTATCATGGAAATGTGCCGAGCGGAACAAAGGACCATCATTGACCGCCCTTTGGCTTCGGCTTAAACTCCCAACGTGGCGACGGATGAAAAGCAGATCGCGGCCGAGGTATCTGATCCGCAGCACTCGGCCGCAGGAATGACGACCCGCGTCGTGAAAGGTTCGCTCTGGACCCTTCTCGGCCAGGTCGCACCGCTTGCCGTTTCTCTTGCCGCAACTCCTTTCACCATCCGCCTGCTCGGTGCCGAGGGCTACGGCGTACTTATTCTCGTCGGGCTGATCCCTGCGTATCTCGCATTTGCAGATTTCGGGATGTCGCTCGCCTCTACGCGGTTCGCGAGCGAAGCTTTCGGCCGCGGCGACCGTAAAGAAGAGGCCGCGGTCATCCGTACGGCCGTTGCGGTCGCACTTTCCGTAAGCGTCCCCGTAGCTCTCGGCCTCTTTATCTTTGCTCCGCAGATCATCTCGCTCTTTGCGGTTCCCGAAAACCTCTTCGCCGAGGCCGCGGCCGCACTTCGCATAACGGCGGTAACTTTCGTCGTCAACATTCTTTGTTCGATCCTCAACACACCGCAGCTCGCCCGGCTCCGGATGGACCTCAACACGCTGATAAATGCCGGGACGCGGATCGCCGGCCTCATCGCAACGCCCGTCGCCATTTATCTCGGCTTTGGGATCGTCGGTGCGGCCGCGGTTCTGCTCGGGGCGATGCTGCTCAACCTTGCGGGCCATGTTTTCTTTTCCGGGCGTCTCCTGCCTGAGCTTTTCGGGCTCGGTATAAGCCGCGAGAAGCTCCGTCCGCTTTTGATCTTTGGCGGCGGGTTGGTCATAAGCTCGATCGCGGCCATCGCGCTGACGAATGCCGAAAAAGGCATACTTGCGGCCGTAGTTTCGGCCTCCGCTCTTGCCCATTACACAGTCGCATTTACGGCCGCGTCGATGATGACCCTTTTCGCCGGAGCGATGATCCAATCATTGATACCGGCATTTTCACAATTGCAGGGTGAGGAGGCCCGCGAGCGGCTCAATGGGCTTTTTGAGCGGGGCGTGCGGCTCTCAATGATCTGGGCAGTTCCGGCGATGGTCTTCTTAGGGGTTACGGCAAAGCCATTTTTCACCATCTGGGCCGGGGAAGAGTTTGGCCGCGAGAGCACCTTGCCGCTTTATCTTCTTTTGGGCGGATTACTTTTTAACATAATCGCTTATCTGCCGCACGCCGCAATTCTCGCCGCCGGAAGGAGCGATGCGCTCGCCAAACTTTACTGGATAGAGCTTGTGCCCTATGCCGCCGCCGTCTGGCTTCTCGCCTCGCGATACGGAGCCGCCGGTGCGGCCGCCGCCTGGAGCCTTCGCGTCATCGTGGACACTTTCCTGCAGTTTTATCTCGCCATTCGCCTTGGCGGGATCACTTTCCGCCCGCGATTTCCGCTCGGCTACCTCGCCGGGGTCGCCGCCGCCGCCCTGCCCGCGGTTTTCATGCTCTATACAGATTCCCACACGCTCTTTCCCATCCTCGCCGTCCTTGCCGGCCTGATCATCTACGCCACGATGACCTTCCGAACGCTCCTCGACGCCGAAGAACGCTCCTGGCTCACCGCCCGCATCTCAAAACTCGCTCGCCGCACCGCTTGACCGGGATCTTTCAGGCAATTTTCGCCACAGAGCACACAGAGAACAGGAAGTAATGGCAGATCCGGATTTCCCAGCTTCCGAAAACCCGCGCATCGCTTAAGAATCTTGCTCAATAACCTCTGTGCTCTCTGTGGCAAACCTCCGTGCCCTCTGTGGCAAAAGAATTCTTACCACAGAGCACACAGAGATCACGGAGAGTTTTTAAGATCTTGAATCTTGGCCCCAAAATTCCACCTCAAAGACCTCTGTGCCCTCTGTAGCCAATCTCCGTGTTCTCTGTGGTTAATGATTTTTCTTTTCCGGGCCCGCAGAAATGAATTATCACCTTGCGCGAATGAATTATTGGTCTCAATATTTCATTCCTACAAGCTCAGAAATGAATTCTAGCTTTGTAGAAATGAAATATAGCTTTCCATAAATCATTTCTAGCATTGTAGAATTCATTTCCAGCTTTCAATAATTCATTCCTGAACGTTCAGAAATGATTTCTAGCTTTGTAGAATTCATTTCTAGCTCTCAATAATTCATTCCCAGCTCGCAATATTTCGTTCCAAAGTCCCAAATTTCCCCAATTTCTGCCATTTTGACCGGTTCACTGCAAAAACAACTTGCCCCGCCCGCCCCGAACCGCTTAAACTTGCGAGCGGATGTCTCCAGCCGACGAAAGTTCCAGCGAAAACCCGACAAACGACACAAAACCGACGGCCAAAAGAAGTTCTATCGCCGGACTTGCGGTTTGGGACTTCGGCGGGCGATTGGCGAGTTTTGGCGTACTTTTTGTTGTCAGCGTGTTACTTACGCGGCTTCTCTCTCCGGCTGAGTTTGGGGCGTTTGCGGTCGTGCTCGCGATCATTGCCTTTAGCTCGATATTTATCGATCTTGGCTTTCGTTCAGCCATTGTTCAGCGGCAAGATACCTCGAAAGAGCAGCTTTCGACCGTTTTCTTCCTAAATGTCGCAATCGGCATCCTCCTTTTTGCGGGCTTGTTCTTGGTTTCGGGTGTTATCGAGCAGTTTTACGCAATTAATGGCCTTGAGAGTTACATCAAGGCAGCATCGGCGATATTCGTTCTTAATTCCTTATCGTTAGTTCCCGGTGGATTACTGCAAAAGGAACTGCGGCTGAAGGCCCTTTCTGTTATCACGACCATCGCAGCGGCGATCTCCGGAACAATCGCGATCCTTATGGCGGTTTACGGCTTCGGGGTTTGGTCGCTGGTAACCCAGCAATTGATCCTTGCGGCAATAACGTGTTTCGGCTCGTTTGCCGCGTCAAAATGGAGGCCGAGTTTCTTGATCGATCCTCGATCGATAATTCCGCTATGGAGTTACGGGATTAAATTGTTTCTCGCGGGGCTTTCAGATTCGGTCTTCACACGCCTTGACGTCTTCATCATCGGGAAGCTCTTTCCGGTTCAGACACTCGGCTTTTATAACCGGGCCCAATCGCTCGATAATCTGATCAAGAACTTTGCCGCAAGTACAACGACATCGGTCGCCTTTCCGGTCATTGCTCGAATGGCCGATGAGCTGGAGAATGTAAAGAGTTTCTATCTTCGCTGCCTGAACGTTATTTCTTTTCTTTCATTTTTGCTTATCGGGGTCTTATTCTTAACGTGTTTTGATATCGTCATTATTTTGTTTACAGAGAAATGGATCGATGTCGGGTACTATTTCAGGATCATGGCGCTTACGGCATTCGTATATCCCGCAAGTGCACTTATGGTAAATCTGATCGCTGCCCGCGGAAACTCCGGAGCTTTCCTGAAACTTGAGATTTTGAAAAAAGCTGTGCTCTTTCCGGCTTATCTTTCGTTCTTTTTCGGTGGTGTGATGGTGTTTCTTATTATGCTTGGCTTTGTTTACCTTCTGGCTCTGGCTTTGAATGCCGAGTTTATCCGCCGCGAGATCGGCATTCCAATCGGCGAACAGCTTTGGGCCATCGCGACGTATTCGCTTCCCGGACTGGTAGCGGGTTTCTCAGGTTACGGAGCCGGACTTTTTATTGATAATATCTATCTTCATTTTGCCGTTGCCTCCGTTGTTTTCTCGGCAATTTATTTGGCTATCTGCTATAAATTTAGTTTGCCCGGAATGCTCGAGGTAACCGATCGCCTCCGGTCGCTTAGAAATGCTTAACGTAACCCAAACCTTTCTTCCGCCGCTCGAAGAATACGCAAAGCTGCTCGAACCTGTTTGGGAATCAAAGTGGCTCACAAACCGAGGGAAGCTGGTCTGCGAACTGGAAGAAAGGTTATGCCGCTATCTTGAGGTTCCAAACTTGCTAGCGGTAGCTAATGGCACAATTGCACTCCAGATCGCCATTAAGGCCTTGGGGCTCAAGGGCGAGATCATCACAACTCCCTTCTCTTATGTCGCAACGGTAAGCAGCATTGTCTGGGAGGGTTGCATACCTGTGTTCGTGGATATCGACCCAATCCATTTAACGATAGATGAAAACAAGATAGAAGAAGCGATAACGGACAAGACCTCGGCCATCCTTGCCACCCATGTTTATGGAAACCCCTGTAACGTTGAAGCGATCGAGGAAATTGCATCTCGGAACGGCCTGAAAGTTATCTACGATGCGGCCCATTGCTTTGGGGTGAAATACAAAGGCCGTTCGATACTTGAGCATGGAGACGTCTCAACACTCAGTTTTCACGCTACAAAGCTTTTTCATACGGGCGAAGGCGGCGGCATCGTTACGGCAAACGAAGAAATCCGGAAGACCATCTTTGACCACCACAATTTTGGTCACAATGGGCCGGAAGAGTTTTTCGGGCTTGGTGTCAA
Source organism: Acidobacteriota bacterium (assembly GCA_019639235.1). Lineage (GTDB taxonomy): Bacteria > Acidobacteriota > Blastocatellia > Pyrinomonadales > Pyrinomonadaceae > OLB17. The sequence continues at coordinate 131,777 of JAHBSG010000004.1, forward strand.
CGGCAAAATGTCCGAGATCAATGCAGCGATGGGTCTCGCGGTGCTTGAATATATAGATGATATAATCGCGCGGAGAAGATCGGTCCGCGAGGCATACAATGCAGCACTCGCGGACAACGGCGTGGCCTTGATCAACCTTCGCGAGGGCACGGAGTGGAATTTTAGTTACTATCCGGTGATCTTTGAGAGCGAGGAACTCCTTCTCGACGTGAAAAATGAAATGAACAAAAAGGATATCTTTCCCCGGCGATACTTTTATCCTTCGCTGAACAGGTTGCCTTATCTTCCTTATGGCGAGTTGCCGGTCGCCGAAGACATCAGCCGAAGGGTGCTTTGCCTTCCGCTTTCCGATTCGTTTACACCAGCCGATGCGGAACGGGTTTCTGAGGTCCTGAGATAATGTCCAGTTTATTGATCGTCGGTGCTAAAGGTTTCGCTAAGGAGTTGCTTGAATCGGCACTTAAGCTTTGTCCAGATAGGAAGATCTCATTCTTTGACGATGTTTCTACCGATTTGCCTGATCGCCTTTACGGTCGGTTTGAGGTCATTCGAAGTTTTGAACTGATCTCCGATTACTTTACGTCCAGCGGTCGTAATTTTGCCCTCGGAGTCGGCAGTCCGAGCCTTCGTCAACGTTTCTTCAAAGAGCTGATTGACATAGGAGGTATTCCCGAAACTATCGTCGACCCAGATGCAAGTATTGGTTCTTTCGGCACTAGTATTGGAGATGGAACCTGCATAATGGCGGGTACAAAGATTACGAATGACGTCTCGATAGGAAAAGGCTGCCTCATAAATTTAAACGTAACGATCGGGCACGACTCCATTATTGGGAATTTCTGTGAGATGAGCCCCGGCGTACATATCTCCGGAAATGTTCACCTTGGCGATGCATGCAATCTAGGCACCGGGGCTGTGATCCTTCCAAAGGTCGAACTCGGAACTAGCGTTACGGTCGGCGCAGGGGCGGTTGTGACAAAAGATGTGCCAAGCTGGGCGACCGTAAAGGGAATTCCGGCCCGGTGATCGAGTGTTTATGGTGGAGAATGCAGTTCCAAAGGTCAGTGTTTGCATGATCACCTACAATCACGAACCCTACATCGCTCAGGCGATAGAAGGCGTTCTGATGCAGGAAACCGATTTTCCCGTTGAACTCGTCATCGGCGAGGATTGCTCGACCGATAACACACGGAAGATCTGCGAAGACTACGCCAAACGATTTCCTGATAAGATCCGACTGCTGTCAAGATCTAAGAATCTTGGCATGTCAGCTAATTTTCTGGATACCCTTGAAAACTGCAATGGCGAGTTCATCGCTTTTTGTGACGGCGACGACTACTGGACATCGCCCCAAAAGCTTCAGAAACAGGTAGACTTTCTGAAGGACAATCCGGCTTATTCGTTGTGTTATCACCGAGCCAAGGCAATAGACGAGGATGGAAAACACTCTCCTCATCTTTATCAGCGAAAGAAGGTGCCGACCTGCTTTTCCGATTTGCTTACGCTGCCGGGTCATCATATTCCGACTGCGTCGACCGTTTTCCGAAATGAGGTTCCTGTAGAATTCCCCAGTCCATTAAAGGAATATGCGATCGATATTGTCGTTTATTTGATCATTGCCGGAACCGGAAAATTCAAATGCTTTGAAGAAGAAATGTCTGTCTACAGGGTGCATTCCGGAAACTATACGAGTTCTGTCAATCGAATCAAACAGCTGAACTTTGTACGTGAGGCAATAAGCAAGACTAGAGACCATTTTAGTCCATTTTGGCGAGATGAGTTTGAAATGTATCTGTCTAGGCTAAAAGCTGATGTTGCTTTTGTTTATTACGAACAAGGAGAAAATGCTCTGTTTAAGTCAAGCTATGATGAAGTAATGAAATACAGGCGCTACTTACCATTTTCAACCAAGAGGGCTTTGTTCTTGAGAAGTCTTATCGTTTGGTTACGCTTTAGAAAGAATGTGCTAAGTTTGCATGACTAAGTCCAATGGATTATCAAAAATCTCAGTAATTATTCCAACGTTTAATCATGCTCGGTATATTTCTGCTGCGATCGGCAGTGCCTTAGCGCAAACGCTGAGGCCTTTTGAAATAATTGTTGTGGATGATGGTTCAACGGACGATACGGAAAACGTCGTTCGTGGGTTTGGCGATCGGGTCCGATACATCTGGCAGGATAATGCAGGGGTCTGTGCCGCACGCAATCGGGGCGTAGCGGCATCGACCGGGGACTTTCTCGCCTTTCTCGATGCAGACGACAGCTGGGAACCGTCGAAGTTGGACAAACAGTCCGCAAAATTTGCGGAGGATCCGGAAGTCGGACTTGTCCATTGCGGGATGCGTGAGTTTGATTCGGCGACCGGTAAGACCATTGCAGTTCATTTGATCGGCGCCGATGGATGGGTGGCTGAGAATATCGCGTTGTGGGAAGGTCCTGTCATTGTAGGTCCAGGTGGAACGATAGTCGTCCGACGTGAAATCTTTGAAGAAGTCGGCGGATACGATACGAATTTGCGCAATGGCGAGGACTGGGAATTCTGTTTCCGCGTTGCGAAACAAGCAAAGGTTGGGTTTGTTGCAGAGCCACTAGTCAATTATCGGATGCACGGGGCAAACTCTCATAAGAATGTCAAAGAGATGGAGCGTTCTACTTTAATTGCTTGGAGCAAGGTTTTTGACGGTAGTGATCCGGAAATAGAACGACTACGAGCGAGATCATACGGAAATCTACACAAAGTTCTCGCAGGTTCATATCTTCATCAGGGCGATTACGCGGGCTTTCTGCGAAACGTTTTAAAGAGCCTTTGGTACAGGCCGAGCTACCTGGGATTCTATTTTGCACAAATTAGCAGGCGGGGCAGAGCCGAACTGCGGGATTGAATGAGACAAACATTGTTAGAAAAACTCGTGTGTCCGAAATGTAAGGATGTACTTGCAACTCTTGACACGAGCGATGAAATCATCGAGGGCGAGCTAGAATGCACTGGTTGTAATTCCCGCTTCCCTATCTCGAACGGAATTCCGCGGTTCGTACCGATGGAGAATTATGCATCTTCGTTCGGATATCAGTGGAACCGGTTCCGAAAAGAACAGCTTGATTCTTATAATGGCACAACGCTTTCGGCGGACCGATTTTGGGGAGAAACAGGTTGGAATAAAAAAGAACTTAAAGGACGTTGGGTCGTAGATGCCGGCTGCGGTGCCGGGCGCTTTCTTGACGCTGCTTCGAGTTCAGAGGCAGAGATAATTGGAGTCGATATTAGTAGTGCAATTGACGCCGCGAAGGAAAGTCTTGAGGGCCGAGAAAATGTCCACTTCGTGCAGGCAAGCATCTATGAGCTTCCCTTTAGGGAGGGAACGATCGATTACTGTTACTGCATAGGTGTTATTCAGCATACTCCGGATACAAGGGCTTCGCTTCGGGCTATTGCCAAAATCGTGAAACCTGGGGGTAAGTTGGCGGTAACGATCTATCCACGAAAAGCGTGGACAAAGCTTTTCTCAAAATACTGGTTCCGCCCTTTTACAAAAAGGTTGAGGAAAGAAACGCTCTTGAAACTGGTCGAAGGGGTAATGCCCGTAGCCTTTCCTCTGACCAATGTGCTCTTCAAGTTACCACTATTAGGTAAGCTATTTATGTTCACCATTCCCATTGCAAACTACGTCCATGAAACCCAATTGACTCGCGAGCAGAGATACGCTTGGGCCATTCTCGACACGTTCGATATGCTTTCTCCTTATTACGACCAGCCGATGACCGAAAGAGAGGCTGTTGAATCCCTTGACGGCTCGGGCATCACAGTGACCCGAACAACGCAAAACGGGCTTAACCTGGTTGGTTCAAAGGACTAGGTAGATGTCCAGGACGCTCTACATTTGTTACTTCGGGGTGCGGGAGCCGCTGGTTCAGACGCAGGTTTTGCCGTATTTGCGCGAACTTGGGAAGGGGATCTTTACCGCAGAGACGCGGAGTCGCGGAGAAGAAGTAATTGCTACCACCCCGTCAGCGGAAGCCGCTGCCACCCCTCCTTATCAAGGAGGGGAGCCGGACGCGGGGACTGAGGGCGGAGAAGCTTTTGTCCCGATCGAGGTTTCGCTTTTGACGTTTGAGCCAAGCCGGGCGGCGGCGGATCTTGAGGAATTTGAAAGGATAAGGGCGGAGCTTCGGGCGAAGGGAATTGAGTGGGATTGGCTGCCATATCATAAGCGGCCCTCGGCGGTGGCGACGGCGTGGGATATCTTTCGCGGGGCTTATTATATTTGGCGGAGGATCGGGCGGTTCGATGTATTGCATGGGCGTGTCCATGTCCCGACGCTGATGGGAGCTTTGGCGAGGAAGTTCTCGCTGCGGAAACCTAAATTGCTCTTTGATATACGGGGATTTATGCCCGAGGAATATACCGATGCGGGCATTTGGCCCGAGGGCGGGTTGCTTTATCGCGGAGCGAAACGTGTGGAGCGGTGGCTGATGAAAGAATCGGACGCCTTCGTCGTCCTGACCGAAAAAGCGAGAGAGATACTCTTTCCCGAGTCAAAAGAAACGGGCTATGATAAGCACGGCCGGCCGGTCGAGGTCATACCCTGCTGTGTAGATCTTGAGAAACGCTTTGCGGGTGATAGAGAAGTGTTGCGGCAAGTGTACAGTGAAAAGCTTGGCATCGGCGGCCGAAAAGTGTTTGTCCATATAGGAGCTCTTGGCGGGTTATACTTGACCCGGGAAATGGCGGAAGTGCTTGCGGCATTTCGGGAAAAGAATCCGAGCGTCTTTGCACTCTTTCTGACGCAGAGCGATCCAATGCTTATTGAAAATGAACTGCAAGCCAGAGGTTTTGGTGCATCAGACTATTTCGTGGGCAGGGCTCGGCCCGACGAGATAGAGGGATATCTTTCTGCATCTGATGTCGGACTTTCATTTGTTAAGGCTACTTTTGCCACCGCTTCTCGCTCGCCGACAAAGATCCCGGAATACCTTGCCTGCGGCCTGCCCTTGATCGCAAATTCGGGTGTCGGGGATGTGGACCTTTTGATCGAGGGCCACGGCGTCGGGGCATTGATCGAAGAATTTAACCTCAAGTCGTACCTCCGGGCATTTGATAGAGTGGAAAGCTTGGGAAATATTTCCGCGAAGTGTCGCGAGGTCGCCGGCGATGAGTTTGATCTGAAAACCGTCGGCGGCGCTAGGTATCGACGACTGTATGTTTCATTAACCGATATTGATGGAAAGTGAAAGAGAACATCGTAATTGTCCTGCCTGCCATGGGCAAGATGCGCGACATATCGGGGCAAAAGGCGGATTCGAGATCTTTGTCTGCAGGTCTTGCTCCTCGATCTTTACTGATCGCGTCCCTGAAAATGATGAGCAAGAGGATTATGATGGTTACTATTCGGAAGCGAACCTTTCGGTCCCACCTTTTATCAGGACACGGCTTCGAGAGATCATCGGGGGTTTTGAATCCTATCGAAAGACAAACCGCATCCTTGACATAGGTTTTGGAGCGGGGACGCTTCTTGAAACAGCTCTCGAACTCGGTTGGGAAGTATGGGGCCTGGAAGTTTCAAAGCCGGCTGTGGATCAGGCACTCGCAAAGGGGCTGAATGTTTTTCACGGTTCGATTCAGGAATCTGACTATCAGATGCATTTTTTCGACGTTGTGACTGCGAGCGAGATCTTGGAGCATTTGCCCGAGCCTGAAGCAGACCTCAAAGAGATCGTACGGATCCTAAGGCCCGGCGGGCTTTTCTGGGGAACTACACCATCGGCCAGAAGCATCTCATTTCGCCTATTGGGGCTGGATTGGAGTGTTCTTTCTCCGCCTGAACATATTCAGCTTTACTCGCGGGACGGGGCCAAACTGATGCTGCGAAATGCGGGCTTCGGAGAGATTCGTTTCAAAACATACGGGGTGAATCCGGCAGAAATAAAGAACCATTACTCTAAACGCGGTGGCGATAAAAATGAATTTTCCCGTGTCTGCTCTGCATACGAGTTAAATCAAAGTTTGACGCAAAGTCGGGCACGCCGGCTTGTTAAGGATGTGTTGAACGAAGTGCTAAACATTTCCCATTTCGGAGACTCTTTGAAGATCTTTGCTGAAACGAAGTAATGAAAGTTCTCGCAGTTTCCTCATATCCAAAGGAGGCGGCGGCGACGCGGTTTCGGGTCGAGCAGTTCATTGGGCCGCTTCGGGAGCGGGGAATCGAGCTTGAGCTGAGCCCGTTTCTTTCCGCGGAGCAATTTGCTGAAATGTATAAGCCGGGCGGTTCGCTGAAAAAAGCAGCGGGGATCGCCCGGAGTTTTTTTGGAAGAGTTGCAGAGTCCGCGAGGGTCGGTAAATATGATCTTCTCTTCGTCCAGCGGGAGGCGATGTTCTTCGGGCCGGAGATATTTGAATGGCTTTTTCGGATGGCCGGGCGGGTTCCGATGGTTCTTGACCTTGATGACGCGACCTACGTTCCATATGCGAGCCCTACATATGGAAAGCTCGGAAGTGCCTTAAAGTTTTTTGGCAAGGCCGATAGGCTTATCCGCCGCTCGGCTGCCGCCACTTGCGGAAATCGGTTCATTGCTGAATATGTTTCCAGGTTGGGAACTAGTGCCGAGGTTGTTCCCACCGTTGTCGATACTAAAGTTTTTCGCCCTTTTGAGAAAGATAACAAGATCCCTGTTGTTGGCTGGGTCGGCACACACTCCACATTTCCTTCTCTTGAATCTCTTTTTCCTGTCCTTGAAAAGCTTACGGCGAAGCATGATTTTGTCTTAAGGGTCGTCGGTTCGGGTCGTCATGCGATCGAGATTCCGGGCGTTCGGTCCGAGGTTTTAAAATGGTCGCTTGAGCGCGAGGTCGAGGATTTTTGCACGCTGGACGTCGGGCTTTATCCGATAGTCGTAAGCAGCTCGGCAAACGAGGAGTGGCTGAAAGGAAAGTCCGGGTTCAAGGCTATTCAATATCTTGCCGTCGGTGTGCCGTTCGTTATGTCTCCGGTCGGCATCTGTGCCGAGATCGGGAGGCAGGGCGAAACGCACTTCAATGCCGAATCGGCGGAAGATTGGTATAATTCGCTTGATATACTGCTCGGCGACGCGGCTCTTCGCCAAAAGATGGGAAAAAGCGGCCGGGAACATTCGCTGGCGAACTATACGGTCGAAAAACAGGCAGATAAGCTCTCAAGCTTGTTCAAGATGGTTGCGGTTGACCATTCGCGTAGAGGATAGTATGCCCACACTGTCAATGTTCTTTGGGATCATCATTCGGATGTATTACGCACCGAAGGAGCACAATCCGCCGCACATTCATGCGGTGTATAATGAACTTGAAGGCGTCTTCGAAATAAGCTCAGGCGATATGACCGCCGGTCAGTTGCCGGCGAAACAACAAAGGTTGGTCGAGGCTTGGATCGAGATTCATCGAGAGGAACTGCTTGCCAACTGGGAACTCTGCCAAAACGGTGAACCGCCGTTCAAGATCGAACCATTGCGATAGACATGTATTTTTCAGTAAAACAGGTCGAGCCACAGAGCGATTACACGCTGATTCTCACATTTGAGGACGGTAAGCGGAAGCGGTTTGATATGAAGCCCTTTCTTGAGACAGGGGTTTTTCGATTGTTAAAGGATAAAGAGGTTTTTCGAAGTGCGCGTGTGAGTTTCAATACTGTCGCTTGGGACAACGACATTGATTTCGATCCCGAAGCTCTCTATGAAGGCGGACTGCCGCTTTCGGAACAGTGATTTTTCTTGATGTATATTTTAGGTTTAACAACTCTTGGCGATTCTGCGGCGGCGATCATTAAGGATGGGAAGTTGATCGCATCGGTCGAGGAAGAGCGTTTCTCGCGGCGGAAGCACCACAGCGGTTTCCCGTATTACGCGATCGAATTTTGTTTGAAGCAGGCCGGGATAACGCTTGCCGAGGTAGAGCACGTCGGGCATTATTGGAAGCCCTGGATTCTCCGCCATAAAGCGATGCAGGCGGCAAAGGCCGCTTTTATTTCGCCGGCAATGTTCAAGGCAAGGGCCGACCGCGGAGTTGCACAAGTTAGCGATAGTTATCTGGGGATGTTCAAGCATCCGAAGCGGCTTCGCGAGCATTTTGGCGAGAGCAATTTTAAGTTCCATTTTCTTGAGCATCACCAGACACACGCAGCTTCTGCATTCTTTGTTTCGCCATTTGATTCGGCGGCTATCCTTACCTGGGACGGAACGGGCGAGGATACGACCACGCTTTTCTGTAAGGGAAAGGACAATAAGCTTGAAGTCCTGAAACGTATCAAGCTGCCGCACAGCCTCGGGCAATTTTATTCGGCGGTGACGAACTTTATCGGCTTTGATATGTTCGCCGGCGATGAATGGAAGGTTATGGGCCTCGCGGCTTACGGCAAGCCGAAGCATTACGACTTTTTCCGCGAGAAAGTGCTAACGACGAACGGCAGCGGCGACTTCCGGTTCAATATCAAGGTGCTCGACCACCACCTCGCAAAGCACTATCAGTTTCCGGAGGCGATAGTTAAAGAACTTGGCCCCGGAAGAAAGCCCGGCGAGGAACTTACCGAACATCATTGGGACATTGCCTGCTCGGCGCAGAAGGCGCTCGAAGATACGGCCATCTATCTCGTCAAAAAGCTCCACGAGATGACCGGCGAAGAGAACCTCTGCTTGGCCGGCGGTGTTGCTTTTAACTCTGTTATGAACGGGCGCATCTTTCACGAGACGCCGTTCAAGCGATTCTTTGTTCAGCCCGCCGCGGGCGATGCCGGGTGTTCGCTCGGCGCGGCATATTATGTTTGGAACCAGAAGCTTGGGCGGCCGCGTGATTTTGTAATGCGGCATGCTTATTGGGGCCCCGGTTTCTCTAACGAGGAGTGCCGTGCGGCTCTCGATGCAGCCGGATTGGGTTACGAGGCCTTGCCTGATGAGGAGTTGCTCCCGCGGCTTGCCAAGATGCTCAGCGAAGGGGCGATCATCGGCTGGTTCAATGGGCGGATGGAACTCGGGCCGCGGGCTCTCGGTGCGAGAAGTTTCCTTGCCGATCCGCGGCGGGCGGATATGCGCGAAATATTGAACCACAAGGTGAAGCTTCGTGAATGGTTTCGCCCGCTTGCTCCTTCAATGCACGAAGAGCATGGAACCGAGGTCTTTGGGGTTGAACACCATGACCCCTTTATGATCACCGTTATTGAGGTTGCGGAGGAATATAAGTCGAAAATACCGGCCGTGGTCCACGTTGACGGAACCGCCCGGCCGCAAATGGTCAGCCGCGAAACGAATCCGCGTTACTGGAACCTGATCAACGAATTCAAAAAGCTGACCGGAATTCCGATGCTGTTGAACACATCTTTCAACGTCCAGGAGCCGATAGTCTGCACGCCGGAGAACGCGATAAATACGTTCCGGAACGCGAACTTCGACGCGCTGGTTCTTGAGAATAACCTCGTTGTCCGCCAGCAGTAGTTTTAGATGATAGCCGCGGGAAAGATCGTCTTTTTGATCACCTTCTTTGCACTTGTGGTGCAGGGGCTGATCTTTTTCATCGACGATCCCGATGAGCTTACGTTCCTTCCGCTTGTTTTGATCCTTGCCGGTATTGCGGGCTATCTTCTTCGCGAACGCGGCCGCGATCCGGACGCGGTTTTTCAATCGGACATCTTCTTTTGGGCGTATTCCCTTCGACTCTGGATGGGAATGGTGATGTATGGCTGGGGCCTGAAAGACCTCTTTGGCGATGAGGACGCATCCGGCTATGTTGGCGGTTGGTCGATTGCCAAAAACTGGTATCAGAATGGCTTCGATGGATTTGCGGCAGACCTCGTCCGGGTGTTCTTTGAACGGCAGAATGAAGGCCAGGCGTTGATATGGGCGATCCCGACATTTATAGCGGGCGGCGAGAGCCGGATGATCGTTTCCACGGTAAACAGCTTTGCCGGAGCTTTGCTTGTCATAGTCGTTTTCCGGATGACACGGCGGGTTTTTGATTCGGAAACTGCTCGAATCGCTGCGATCCTCGTTACCTACTGGATGTCGCACATCCTCCTTTCGGCGACGACCGCGAAAGAGATATTGGTCATTCTCGGGGAATGGTTTGTGCTCTACATGCTGATCCGGAATGCAAGGGGCTTTTCGCCAAAGGACGCCTTTGCCTCGGTTCCGGCATTTCTCGCGGTCTTCATCATGCGCTTCTACGCGGTCTATCTGCTTGCCGCGGCGGCGTTCTTTAGGTTTCTGGTCGCGAGTCGGCAGAATATTATCCGCAATGCGATCTTTGGCTCGGTTATCGTCGCGGCACTAATGATCTTTCTGGCCGCTGGCGGTGCAATTCAAAGAGACTTCGAGCGGATTGACAGGTTAAATCAACGCGTCGATTCATGGCGTGAGGGGGTTGCTCGTGAAACCGGTTCGGGGGTGGAGGTTTATTCAGAAATCGAGTCGCCTACGCTGGCGATCCCGGTTGCGACCGTTTATTTCTTTTTCGCTCCTTTCCCGTGGGAAGCCTTTAGCGGGTCTGCCCGCAATGCTTTCGGTGCCGCCGAAAACATCTTTATCATCGCCATACTGATCATCGGCTTTCCTGCGCTCAAGATCGTTTTCAAGGCAAAGTTCGTTGAGATGGCGCCTATATTTGCTTTTTGTGTACTTTATGCCGGAATGCATATTTGGGGGCTTTCAAATGTCGGGTTGGCCTGGCGGCACAAGCAGACCGTGATGCCGCTCTTTTTTATGCTGGTTGCGGTTGGAATTACTCAGCGGCACGTCGGCTGGGATGCGATCACGGGCCGAAGCCGCCGTCGCAGAAAAGACCTCAATATCGTCCGAGTTAGCTAACGAAATGTGCGGGATCGTTGGAATCGTAAATAATGGCGAACGTGCTGTAAGCGGCGACGTTCTCGAGCGGATGAACCGCGCCATTCTACATCGCGGCCCGGACGATGATGGCTTCTACTTGAATGGAAATGTTGGCCTCGCAATGCGGCGGCTCTCGATCATCGATCTTGCATCGGGCAAGCAGCCGATACATAGCTCTGACGGAACAAAATGGATCGTTTTCAACGGCGAAATCTATAACTATCAGGACCTGAGAAAAGAGCTTGAGGCGGACGGCGTTCGGCTTTATACGAATTCGGACACCGAGGCGATCGTCAATCTTTATGCAAAGTACGGCGTGGACTGCGTGAAGCGCTTGCGCGGTATGTTCGCTTTCGCCATTTGGGACGAAGCTGAAAAGGAGCTATTCATCGCCCGCGACCGCGTCGGTAAAAAGCCGCTGCTATATACTCATCGGCCGAATGGAAATCTGATCTTTGGTTCAGAGTTTACCGCGATGCTCGAGCATCCCGAGATATCCCGCGAGGTCGATCATTCTGCAATCGATGCATATCTATCTTATCTTTGCGTTCCGGCCCCGCTTACCGCATTCAAGGAAATTCGAAAACTCGAGCCCGGCCATTGGATGAAATGGCGGGCGGGAAAGGTCGAAACCTCGCGGTATTGGCTGCCGGACTTTTCGAAGAAGATCAAGATCACTGAGGGCGAAGCGATCGACGAGACCACGCGGATACTTCGCGAATCGACAAAGCTCCGAATGATATCGGAGGTTCCGCTCGGTGCCTTTCTTTCGGGAGGTGTAGATTCATCGACCGTCGTTGCACTGATGGCCGAGGAAAGTTCGCAGCCGGTCAAGACCTTTTCGATAGGATTTGAGGAACAGGATTTCAGCGAGCTGAAGTATGCTCGTCGGGTCGCCGAGCATGTAGGCGCCGAGTATAACGAATTCATTGTCCGGCCGAACGCTCTGGACGTAATCCCGACCCTGGTCGAGCACTACGGCGAGCCCTATGCCGATTCATCCGCGATCCCGACCTACTACGTCGCGAAGGAAACCCGCAAACATGTAACCGTCGCCCTAAATGGCGATGGCGGGGACGAGAGCTTTGCGGGCTATGAGCGATATGCGGCGATGCTTGCTGCCGAGCAATATTCGAAGATACCCGGAGCCTTGAGAAAAGCGTTGATCGAGTTCCCGATCGGCCTTTATCCGACCTCGGAGATCAAAAAGTCGCGGGCTCGTGACGTTAAGCGTTTTCTCAAGGCTGCTGTTCTTCCGCGAAATGAACGTTATTTCCGCTGGATGTCTACCTTTGACCGTGAGACGAAGCCCGGACTCTATACCCGCGAATTTGCCGAATCGCTGAATGGGACACGAGCGTCAGACACTCTGGATCATTGGTTCGCGTCTGCCGGTGGCTCGGGGCTTTTGGATGCGGCGTTGCTGACGGACCAGATGACATATCTGCCAAACGATTTGCTCGTAAAGGTGGATATTGCGACAATGGCAAATTCACTGGAAGCTCGGTCGCCGTTTCTCGATCATAACCTGATCGAGTTTGCCGCGAACCTGCCCGAAGGGCTTAAAATGTCGCGACTTCGGCCTAAATACTTGCTCAAGAAGGTCGCCGAGCGGCTTGTTCCCAAAGAGGTGATCTACCGGCGAAAGATGGGTTTCGGTGTCCCGGTCGGAAAGTGGTTTCGCGGTGAGATGAAGGAGTTTGTTCGCGAGGCACTTCTTTCGGAAAGGTCACTCGGCCGTGGCATCATTAAGCCGGAGATGATCCGCAGGTATGTTGATGAACATACCAATGGCGAACGCGATCATGCATTTCAGATCTGGACATTGCTGATGCTGGAGCTTTGGTTCCAGCGGTTCATCGACAACTTGGGTCGTTGAAATAAAGTTCTTATGAAAGGTGTAATACTTGCGGGCGGGCTTGGATCTCGGCTTTTTCCGCTAACGAAGATAACGAACAAGCATCTGTTGCCGGTCTATGACCAGCCGATGATCTACTATCCGATCCGGACATTGATCAACGCCGGCATTGACGACATTATGATCGTCACGGGCGGAAACTCGGCAGGCGATTTCTTGAAGCTTCTAGGCAACGGAAAGGACTTCGGCCTCAAGCATCTCAACTACACCTATCAGGAAGGCGAGGGCGGAATAGCCGATGCACTTTCGCTCGTTGAGCATTTTGCCGACGATGAGCCGATCTGCGTTGTGCTTGGTGATAACATCATCGAGCGGAACATCCGGCAGGCGGCAGATGAATACCGTGCACAAGGCCGCGGAGCTAAGATAATGCTCAAGGAGGTTCACGACCCGCAGCGTTTCGGCGTGCCGGAACTCGATGGCGATAAGGTGCTCAGGATAGAAGAGAAACCGGCGGAGCCGAAATCGAACTACGCTGTTATCGGCATCTATTTTTACGACAACACCGTGTTTGACGTCATCAAGACACTTGTACCGTCCAACCGCGGTGAGCTTGAGATAACCGACGTGAATAACCACTACATCGGGCGGGGCGAGATGACGTGGAACGAACTTGATGGATGGTGGACCGATGCCGGCACCTTCGAAAGCCTTTTGCGGGCATCGAACCTAGTCTCAGAGACCGGAGCAAACAACCTCGGTCAAGGATCGGCGGGTTAAAAGATCAGAGCAAGGTCAAATATGGCAGAGACACAGAAATCAACGATAGAGTTTACCGAGGGTGAGATCAAGGATGTGGTCGTGTATCAGCTCAAGAAGTATCACGACGATCGAGGCTGGCTTGCCGAACTTTTCCGGCACGATGAATTGGCCGAGGAATTTTTCCCGGTGATGTCGTATATTTCATTCACGAAACCCGGCATCGCCCGCGGTCCGCACGAACACGTCGATCAGGCCGACCTATTCTGCTTTATCGGCCCTTCGACATTCAACATGAGGATGTGGGACAATCGGCCGGATTCGCCGACGTTCAATCATATGATGTCCTTCAACGCAGGCATTGACGAGCCTTTGGCCGTTGTCGTGCCGAAAGGTGTTGTTCATGGCTATAAGAACATCGGCGATACGGACGGAATGGTCATCAATTGCCCGAACCGCCTTTACATGGGCGAGGGGAAAAAGGAGCCGATCGACGAGATTCGCCACGAGGACGACCCCGCAACGCCCTATCGGATGGATTAAGTTTCGGCAGCCGGCTGCGTCATCCCTACACGAACGTCTTGCCGCACCGCCTGCGAGAACAAAGCCGCGATGCGGCTGCCGGCTGCCGAGCCCTCCATAAGCGATCTATCGATTCGCTGCCTAATGAAAATACTCCGAATCATTGCCAGGCTAAATGTTGGCGGACCAGCCAGACACGTCGTCTGGCTGACCCGAGCGCTCACCGATGATGAATTCGAGTCTCGATTGATCGCCGGCAGCGTCCCTGAGGGCGAAGAGAGCATGGAGTATTTCGCGGAGGAACACGGCGTTGAGCCGGTCTATATACGCGAGATGAGCCGCGAACTCTCGCCGCGTGATGTCGTCTCGCTTTGGAAGGTATATCGGGAAATCCGTAGTTTCCGGCCGGACGTCATCCATACCCACACAGCCAAGGCCGGAACCATTGGACGGGCCGCCGCTTTCGTATACCGGTGGCTGACGCCTTCCATTCTGATCGGAAGGCCACGGCGTCTCAGGGTCGTTCATACCTTTCATGGACACGTTTTTCACAGTTACTATGGAGCGGCAAAGACGTCGCTCTTTCTCTTCATCGAGCGTGTTCTGGCCCGGCTTGTGACCGACCGCATTATTGTCATCAGCCGGCAGCAGCTTGATGAGATCAACGGGAAGTTTGGGGTCGGCCGGGCGGAGCAGTTTCGGGTAGTTCCATTGGGCATCGACCTTGAGCCCTTCGCGAACGCTTCGGCAGACCGGCAAAGGCTACGGGCGGAATGGAGTGTTGCGGATGGCCAGCTTCTGTTTGGTTTTGTCGGCCGCTTGACCGAGATCAAGAACATTCCGCTATTTATCGAAGCTGTCAGCGGGTTGATCAAAGCAGATCCGGTTTCCGCCGCAAGGATGAAGTTCGTGATCGTTGGAGATGGCCATCTGCGTCCGGAGTTGGAATCGCTCGCCGCGAAAATGGGAGTTGGGGAGGCGCTTTTCTTCGCAGGAAATCGAACCGACATACCGTCAGTTTATTCTGCCCTTGATGGGGTTGTACTTACTTCGCTGAACGAGGGGACGCCCTTGTCATTGATCGAGGCGATGGCTGCCGGGAAGCCGGTTGTCTCGTCAGTGGTCGGTGGCGTCGGTGACCTTTTCGGTGCGGCTCAGGAAGAACGCGATGGCTTTCAAATATATGAGCGCGGGCTCGGTTTTGCATCCGGCGATGCTGGCGGGTTGCAAAAGGGCTTGACCTATTTGGCGAATAATGAAAAATTACGAAATGAGCTTGGCGAAAAGGGCAATGAGTTCGTCCGCGGCAGCTTTTCGAAAGAACGGTTGGTCGAAGACATAAAGGCCCTCTATCGTGAGCTATTCTGATTAGTTCGGCGTTCAGGTGCGTTCTCTTTAAAGTGCTCGAAATACTTAAGAATCCATTTGCGGCCGGGTTTGCCGGTTTTCTGTGCGCTGTGTTTTTTACGGCCGGGGTTCGATCGTTCGCCTGGCGGTTCGGCTACGTTGCAAAGCCGAAGTCTGACCGCTGGCACAAGCGGCCGACGGCAATGCTCGGCGGCGTGGCGATCTTTGCCGCGGTCGCGCTGATCTATTTGCTCGTTGTCCCGTTCTCGGCCGAATCGCTGGTCGTGATGGGAGCCAGCGCATTCTTGTTTCTGGTCGGGTTTCTCGATGATCAACTAAACATCAAACCGTACCAAAAGCTCATCGGCCAATTGATCGGAGCCTCTATCATTGTTGGGTTCGGCATGAGCCTACCACTGACGGGAATGGAGCTTGTCGATATTTGGATCACCGTCTTTTGGTTGGTCGGGATCACGAATGCGATCAATCTATTGGACAACATGGACGGCCTTGCGGCCGGGATCGCGGCCATTGCTGCCGTTTCACTGACCTACGGGCTTGCGGCAAACGGGCAAACGGCTGAGGCGGCCTTGGTAGCGGTATTCGTCGGGGCTTTGGCGGGCTTTCTCGTCTTTAATTTCAATCCGGCATCGATCTTTATGGGCGATGCAGGGTCAATGTTCGTCGGGTTCTTCCTCGCGAGCTCAGTGCTCTTGAGCGAAACGGGCGGCCGCTCACGTGGTATACTTTCGATCCTCGCGGTGCCGGTACTAATTCTTTTTGTCCCGATCTTTGATACGACATTCGTAACGCTGCTCCGGAAACTTTGGGGACGCAAGGCGTCGCAGGGCGGCCGAGACCATACTTCGCATCGCCTGGTCGCTCTCGGCCTTTCCGAGCGAACAGCAGTGCTGATGCTTTGGGGGTTTGCCGTGGCGGCCGGCGTTTTGGCTTATTTCGTTAGCCAACTCAGCACCACACAGAGCCTTGCCTTGATCGCCGTTTTCACGATCGTCCTTACCATAATCGGCGTCTATCTTTCGAATGTAAAGGTCTATGACGAGCGGCAGGAAGAGCTTGCCTCGCAGAACAATGCGGTCTTCGCATTCTTGGTCGATGTGTCGTACAAGCGGCGGGTCTTTGAGGTCTTTCTGGATGCGATCCTAATAACGCTCTCTTATTACGCGGCATACGTTTTTCTTTTCGGGAGCTTTGAAACCAGCGGCAACTGGGATCTTTTCATTAAGTCAGTACCTTTGCTGGTCGTGCTCAAACTCTTCGCCTTTCTGGCCGCTGGTGTGTATCGCGGGCTTTGGCGGTACACGAGCATCTCAGATCTCTTCACGTTCACGAAAGGGGTATTTGCCGGCTCGGTTCTCAGCGTTCTTGGCGTGCTCCTGCTTTACAGGTTCGAGGGGTATTCGCGGGCTGTTTTCGTGCTCGATGCAATGATCCTGCTTTTTGCTCTTGTTGGAAGCAGGCTGGCGTTTCGCCTCATTCGTGAAATGCTCCCGGTACCGCATGCGAGCGAAGGGCGCAGGGCACTGATCTATGGGGCAGGCGACGGTGGAGAAATGGTCCTCCGGGAGTTCCGAAACAACGCGGAGCTACAGTATATCCCGGTCGGTTTCATTGACGATGATGCCCGGAAGCACGGTAAGGTCATCAGTTCGTTGAAGGTCTTCGACGCGAACGGCTCTCTGCCGGATATCTGCGAAGAACTTAATGTTGATGAGATCGTTATATCCTTCCGCGAGTTCGAGCCGGAGACGATGACCTCTATCCGCGAATTTTGTCGCGACAACAATATCGCGTTAAAGCGAGCTCATATCCGCATTGATCCGGTTGAATTCGAATAGCCCGATGTTCTCACTGCCCCTAAATACACTACTTAATAAGCTCGCGGTTGTGGCGGGCGTTTTGTTCATTTCGGCCTTTCTTTTATTCGGGCTGAACTGGGGCATAAGCAATTCAGCGGCGACCCGGGCGGACAGCCGGGAGCTCGCTGAGGCACTCGTCGGCTGGTCGCCTTCGGACCCGCAAACTCATTACGCCGCGGCCGTTTTTGCGGCCCGTGATCAGAATGACGAGGCGCGAAAGGCCTCGCTCGCCGGATTCGAAACGGCCGTTGCACTTGCTCCGCGTAACTATTTGATCTGGACCGAATACGGCCGTGCCCTTGAGCGTGCCGGGGAGACCGACCGAGCCACACTCGCGTTCGATCAGGCATCGGAGCTTGCACCAAATTATTCATCCGTAGCGTGGGCACGTGGGAATTTTCTCGTGCGGCAGGGTAGAGTTGATGCCGGTTTTATAGAGATCCGCCGAGCGATCAAAGGCACTCCGTCGTATGCTGCGGCCGCCGCACAACTTGCATGGGTCAGCTCCGGACTTAATGCGGAGCGTGCTGTTCAATTTGCCGGAAACGATCCGTCGCTGGCCGCAGCACTTGCGCTTGTTTTGGCACGAGCGGGCGATCTGGATCGGGCGATGGAGTTATGGCGCGGCGTTCCGGGAGACCTCCGCAAGACCGACCTGAAGGATATGGGCCTCCAACTCGCCCGTCTTTTCTTCGAAGGTGGGCGGTACCGCGATGCCCTGGATGTTGAGGCGGGATCTCTGGGTAAAGCATCTTCAGTGGGGTCGTTCAGGGATCCGGGATTTGAGGAGCCGATCGCGACAAAAAATACGGGACTGTTTGACTGGAAGCTTGGCGGCGGAACGAATCCTTCGATGAACCTTTTCGATACGGTCAAGCGGTCGGGGAAATACAGCTTGTTTTTGAGATTTGCCGGAGCTGGCGACCAGCAATCGCTCAGACAACTCTCGCAGGCCGTTGCGGTAGAGCCCGGAGCAACGTACCGATTCGTTTACCGCTATCGTGCGGAGCTTACGACGAGTCCGGATATTCGCTGGTCGGTCGCTGCAATAAGATCAAAGGAAGCACTTGCTGACGGGCCGCCGCTGAAAGCCGATTCCGAGTGGACCGAAGAGTCATTTACCTTCGTCGTTCCGCCAGAAACGGATGGCATTTTGATAACGCTACGCCGCGATGCATGCACCCGGACGCCGTGCAGGACCGATGGCAATCTCTGGCTCGACGACCTTGAGCTGGTCCGTGAAAACTAAACCGGTCGAGAAATGAACCCAACGTCCAAACCTCAGGCTTCCGTATCTCGGTACTCGCAGGCCGCTTTCGTATTGCTGCTCGCTGTGCCGATGCTGGCGACGGTTTTCTACGGAGCGGTCGATCCCGCCGCTCAAGGCCTGCTCGCGGTTTCGGCGATGCTCATCCTCACTTTGTGGGCGCTCGATAGTCTCAAACGCGGCAGTGCCGAGGTCTCGCTTGAACTTCTCCAGGCCCCGTTGGCGGCGATGATTCTCCTTGGCCCCGTGCAGTTGTTGCCGCTCGGTAATTCCGGTGCTCCCCCCGGTGTTCTGGGAGTCGCTCCATCGTCGGCTCTTTCCTACGACCCTTTCGCTACCCGGATGTTCATCGTCCGGCTTGTCGCAATGCTCATCTTCTTTGCGGCGGCGCTTGTCTTTATTCGCGGGTCAAAGCGGGTTCGGGCCGCAGCCGTTGCCCTTGTTGGTTTCGGGGCGCTAATGGCATTCGTCGGCACACTTCAGTGGCTGGCAAAGCCCGAAGCGATCTACGGGCTTCGACCGACACCGCAGGCGATCCCGTTTGGCTCATTCGTAAATCAGCATCATTTTGCCGCCTTTATGGAGATGACCATCGGCCTTGGGCTCGGCATTGCACTCGGGAGTGGGCTGAAGAGAAGCATGCTGCCGTTGCTCATCACTGCCTTGGTACTGATGATGATCGCCGTAATTCTGACCGGCTCTCGCGGCGGGATCCTGAGCCTTGGTGCGGTCGTCATAACGGCTTTTGCTGCAACTTACTTCGCCGGCGGAAGGGCCCGATCGAAAGCTGGTGCCGCCCCCGCCGGCAGAGGTATTCTTTATGGGTTGATCGGAGTTTCTGCCGGAGCAGTTTTGCTGCTGGTTCTCGTTATCAGTTTGGGCGGAGTTGATAATCTTCTTCGCGGCGTTGGCTTTGGGACGGCGTCTGACGATCCGACAAGCGGCCGGTTACATTATTGGAGTGTTGCGATCGAGATCTTCAAGGCGAATCCGCTGGTCGGCGCCGGCCTCGATGCGTTTGGCAATGCATTTCCCCTCTACGATACACGGAACGGCGCATTCAGGGTCGAGCAGGCCCACAATGATTATCTTCAGATGCTGGCGGATGGCGGGATGATCGGTTTCGGGCTCGTTTTAGTGTTCGTGGTGATGCTTGCGGGCGCCTGTATCCGGAGCATCCGCTCAGCGGCCGAAGGCTTCGAGCGTTCAGTAGCTATCGGTGCAGCGGCGGGTATCGTAGGCATCCTCGCACACAGCGTTGTCGATTTTCCGCTCCGAACGACCTCTAATGCTTACAACTTCTTTTTACTTATCGCGGTGATGATCGCCGCCGGGGCCGTTTCATCAACGAATGCTGATACCCGGCACCGGCGAACTAGCGGACGTTGACGCTGATCAGCTTATCTCCGCACGAGGTCGAAAACAGAACCTGAAATATACCCTTCCGATCCGTAAGTGAACGGATGACGAAATAGGCACGCCCGGTCAGACCGGCTATTGCGGCCTCGCGGCGGACCTCGACATCATCCGGATTGCTTGAGCGGGCTTCGATTGAGCCATCGCCGCCATCGAACGAGACGAGCAAGCCAATATTTCCGCCGTTATTCATCAGCGTGACGGTCTCCTGGCTGACTGCGATCGAGCACCGTGCGGTATCTTCGGCGATCGCTTGGCCCGGAACGATCCGCGGCCTGCCGACCGGGGCTGATTCGCTCGTGGGCTTTTCTGCGTCAGGATCTTTCGATTGTCCTTCCTGAGCAGGGGCCGCCGATCTTGGCTTCTCAGTCGCCTCGGTAGCCGGCGGTGCTTTTTCCTCAGTTCTTTCAGACTTTGGTAAAACCGGCTCATCGACCTTTTCACTCGGTGCGGCCTCAGTCTTTGCTGGGGCACCGGCAGTGGCCTCCGACTTTACTTCCGCCGTCTTTTCTTCAGCCTTCGGTACGGGAGTACTCTCCTGATCACTTCTATTTCGGCCAATCTCGATCACGATCGGTTCGAAGATCTTTTTCGACCGACTAGCTTCATCAGCGGTGGGCTTCGCTTCTCCGGTGACGGGTTTCGTTACTGCATCTGCGGGCTTCGTCTCGGGCTGATCGTTTGCCGCGACATTAGTGTCGTCTGTCTTTTTTGCCGATGCTGCTTCAGAAGTCTCGGGCTTCGGAGCTTCCGCCTTTTCCTCCGGCTTGGCCTCCACGGGAACTACTGGTTTGCTTTCCGCCGTTTCTGCCGCAGAAGTTGGGATCTTTTCAGCTGGCTTATCGTCGGCCGGGATCTCCTTTTTCGTCTCGGGCTCTGAGGGTACTTCGGGCTTTTTCTCTGTTGTGTCCGAACGCATTTCCGGTTCTACAACCTGAGCGGCTTTCTTTTCTTCCGGCTTTGGATCTTCGTTCTCTGGTGCAACGCTTACCGCTACGTCCTTTGTTTCAGGCGCGGCTTCGGGAAACGGATTCGGACCAATACGGTCTTCGAGCCCTTCGATCGAACCCTTGACCTGTTGGTAAACGCTCTTGATCGACGTGTATTTGAAATAATCCGGACGATTCCGATCGTAGCCCGCGATGAATTGATCCAGAGCCTCGTCCGGCTTGCCGACAGCGAAAAGTGCTTCTCCAAGCCGCCACTTGCTCGAACGCCACCAGGCACTGTCAGGCGGGAGAACACTGATCGCGCGTTGCAGCCGAACCGCGGCATCGGCAAACTTACCTTCGCGATAAAGGGCCCAGCCCGCTAATTCCTCAATGCGTCCACGCATGATCGCCGAAAGAGTCTGCCGCGGAACATCGGGCACAAGCAGATACTCGTTTCGTATGAACGCGATCCGCCGGCTCTCGTAAAGTTCGCTCGCCATGACGGCTGCCGATGGATTGGAAACGCCGAGTGCGGCATCGGTTTGATCGGTTGCCGAGGCGATCAGCTCAAGGGCCTTTTCCGTTCCGACGCCCTTTTCGAGCAGTAGCGTCGCGGCGAAAAGTTCGCGGTGAACACGCATCTTGTCGTCGCCCGCGATGAACCGCCCGAGAGCTTCGTCATTGAGCGTTTCTTCACCCTCGGTATTGAGACCATCGAAAAAGGCTGTCAGGGCTGCGAGCCTTGCGGCCCGTTCTGCGTCCGCCGGCGAACCAGGGGCAAAAATGCTTGCACGGCGCTCGTCCCTCAAAAGCTCGGGCAGACTAGCTGCGGAACGTTGCACTCTGCCGCCCAATCGGGCTGAGATGTTTCCGTCCGCCACCTCGACAACACCGTTCATCTCTTCTGCTGCCTCGCGAAAAAATCCTGCGTCCATCCGGACCAGGGCGATCTCGTAGTTGAGCGAAGGGAAGTTGCCGTATTGTTTCGCCCGGGCGAGAGCCTTTTCAGCCTCGACCGGTTTATTCTGGATCGAATGGCCGCGGGCGAGAGCGATGTAGCTCCAAACATATCGCGGCTGCATTTCGATCGAATCCTCGGCAAACTCGATCGCCTTATCGCCAAAGCCGTTAGCTGCGTACCAATAGGCAGCGGCCGTCATCAGCATGAAGTTTTCCGGCGAGAGCTTGATGGCCCGGTCGAGTTCGGCTTCGGCGGCCGCTCGTTCGCCAGTCTCGTAAAGAGCCATCGCCAAACCCGCTCGGGCCTGAGCGTTGTTCTCGTCAGCTTCAATGATGCTCTGATAAAGCGGAATGGCATCCTTCGACTTTCCATTGGCCCGCAAAAGGTCTGCTAGCTCTCGCTTGATATCAACCGAACCGGGCTCGATCTCAAGGGCTTTTCGCTGGGCGGCTTCGGCCGCTTCGATATCAAAGTTCAGCCGGTGGGCAAGTGCAAGCGCCCGAAATGCCGCTGCGGCCGGCGGTTCGATCAGGGAAGCGGCTTCCGAAAGCCGAACTACATCTGTCCCATTCTCGATAGATGTGTGGAATGTGACCAAAGCCAGTAGCCGATCCACCTTTCCGGCCGCATGGGGCTCAAGGTCTCGGGCGGCCTCGACCGCAGCCTTGCCTTCGCTTTTCAGCAAAAGGCTACCCGGGATTCGAATTAGGATCTCGGCAAACAATCGGTCCGAGGCCGGAGACGGGGCGTTGGTGATGGCCTCGCGGAACAGCCCGATCGCAGCTTCCTTCTCGCCTGCCTCATACATTTGATCGGCAAGTGCGGCCCGCGAGGCCGACGCAAGCTCGAGGGCCTGGCCGCTGAGTTCCGGGGTGATCCCTTCATCCTTTGCAAAGGCAATAAGAGCCTCGATCCGCGATCTTAGATCTGGATCTGCCGCTATCGCATTAAATCGTTCAGCTGTTGTGGGCGTGGGCGATGGTGTCGGTGTTGGGCCGGGAGTCGGCGTCGCTTTTGATTCAGCGGCAGGCTTTGCCGTCTTGCTTACACTTTTCGGTGATTTTTTCGATTGGGCGGCCGCCGGCCCGACGATCGTCAGAAGAAAAAGAAATACCAAGATCCGTTTCATAAAACCCGTTGCCCGAAGTTCTGATAATAACACGAAATTGCCTTTGTACCCGGAGAGTCTTATCCTCAGGTTAGCGTGAACGAACTCGACATCGAATGGGAAAACCGGATCGCCTCCGCTCTTGCCGCTGCCCAAAATGCCGGTCGCGAAGAGATCGCGGATTACCTTCGCCTCCGGAGTGCTAACGACGCGGTTCGGCGCGAAGGGATCGGCTGGCTGACCGATTCGTTTATCCGGCTTGCCACCACCCGTGAAAGTGAGTCGGCCGGCATCGCCGTCGAACGCCTTGATGGCCATAAATTTGCACTAGGACTTACGAACTTGACCGGAATTCTTGTCGAGATCAAACACGGCGTTAGATGCATCAAGGTGGAGGCCGGTTGGACGCGGGCTCCGGGCGACGGCATTATGCGCGGCGGTGCACTGGCTCTTGGCCGGATCACGCACTTTGGGTTTCCGAAATCGAACGCAGAGCTTGCCCTGATCCGCAGAGAAGAATCGCTGGTCTGGACCGCGATGGATGAACGAAGTGTGGTGACAAGGCTTGATGCCGACGCGATCCAACGCCATTTTGGGCTTCTATCCGGATAACTGCGGCGAAAGGTTTAATTTTCACGAACTTCGTATTACAATAAGAGATTGCGATCATAATTGTGGGAGATATTTAATAGTGAGATCAGAGTTAGAGAAGTTGATCGAATTGCAGATCACCGATACGACAATCCGAAATTTGCGTAACACTTTAGGAAATGCGGAAACCCGGCGTGCTGAGCTTGAACAAGAGTTCGAACAGCACGCTTTTTCTATTCGCGAGCGACAGAATGTACATGCCGGATTGAAGGCTGAACAGGCGACCCTTGAGAAGAACATTGCCGAGAACCGAACGTACCTTGAACGTGCGGATCGCAACCTCAAGCATGCTCAGAACCAAAAAGAGTATGAGACGGCGATGCGGGAAATGGATTCTCTTCAAAAGCAGATAACGACATTCGAGACCGAGATCCTTGAAAAGCAGGGAGCCATTGAGGAGGTCGAAAAGGAGCTTTCCGAACGAGCCGATGAGATAAACTCGCTCGACGCGAAGCGGGACGAGGCCTTGGCGGCATTCGACCAAGAGATCGAAAAGGCTCGTGCCGAGCTCGCCGAGGCCGAAGCGAAGAGAGGCGGGGTTTTCGATACCCTCCCCGCAAATCTTGCGTCCGTTTATAACCGGCTTGTACAGCGGAGCCGAGATGGCATTGCGGTCGCAGAGGTCGTCAATGGCTCGTGCAGTGCGTGCTTCATCTCACTTCGTCCGCAGGTCCAGGTCGAAGTGCGGCGAATGGACAGCATTATTACTTGCGAGAACTGTACGCGGATTCTTTACGTCCGGGCAAAACTAGAGCAAAGCGAGGCCGCTGCCTGAAAGGCCTCGAAAGTTCCTCACAAAGCGGGCCTGCGGAGAGCCATTGGTCTCCGCAGGCCTCTTATTGTGAAATCCAAGAGCCTACGGCGTTCGCCGGAATTCGATCCTCTGTACGCCTTTTGGCTCCATTGTGACGACACCCTTTGCTGCCGGCTTGTCATCTACAATTAGGATCTCTTGTTCGAGTACCTCGCCGCGAAGCTTCAATGTGAAGACCATGACCGTCTCGTCGTTCTTAAAGGTCACCACGAACGCATCGCCTAACACGCGTCCCGGCAGTCGCACGCCATTGCCTTCGTCTATGAAGAGATCGTTCGCTCCGTTTCCACGGCAGAGTTTGTAGTCCTTTAGGCTCTTGATCGTGCTGCCCTCCATGTAGGTGGTCTTCCACCTAGTGCATTGGCCATCGGTCGATGGAAAGGCCCCGATCTCCATTGTCACGTCAGTCGTCGGGGCATCCGGCTTGGATGGGAGCAGCTTAAGCTGGCCCTTCCATGTGCCCTCCCATTTCGCGATCATCGGCTTTGGCTCAACCGGCAAATTCCTCACATATTTGTCGTACCAGGCAAGATATCGCTCATAACGGTCCCGCGCGTAGCTTGGCCTTTGGATGCCGTGATTCTCGTTGGGATAGATGATCAGCTGCGTGTCGACTCCGAGGCTCTTCAGAGCCTGATACATCTGTTCGCTCCCTGAGATGGGCACGTTAAAATCGCGTTCACCGCCGAGATACAGCGTCGGCGTTTTGATCTTGTTTGCCTTCAGAAACGGATAGCTGAGCTTTTGGTATGTTTCCCAGGATCTCGGCTCCCATGGTGGGCCGATCTCATTGTCATACTGAATGATGTATTGGTCCGCTCCATAGTAAGAAACGGTAAAGGCCGTACCCGCACCGCTTGTTCCGGCTTTGAACCGCGTGTCGCTGGCGATCAGATAATTGGTGAGAATGCCTCCGTAGCTCCAGCCGCCGATCCCGAGCTTGTCCGGGTCCGCTATACCGATCTTGATCGCATGGTCGACGCCTGCAAGCAGATCAACTACCTCGTAGTTTCCCCAATCCGCTGCGATCGCCCGCGAAAATGCCTTGCCGCGTCCCGAGCTTCCGCGATAGTTCACGGCCATCACTGCATAGCCGTTCGCCGCGAAAAAATGACGTTCTGCGCTGAAGTTGTATTGGTCCTGAGCGTTCGGTCCGCCGTGGATCCGCAACAAGAACGGAACCTTCGTGCCGCGTTTGTATCCGACGGGATAGGTAAGCAGAGCCCCAACTCGGGTGCCGTCTGGGCTGTCAAATTCGACACCCTCGGTTAGCGGGATATCCAATCCGGCAAAAAGCTCATCATTGTGTTTCGTAAGCTGGCGGGGCGAACCACGCTCGAACGCAAACACTTCGTTGGGACGGTCGGTTCGACCAACGAGCATTACGACGCGGCCTTTCGACCAGCTCCATGAACTGCCGACGAATGGCGGCGATGCCATGCGCTCGACCGAACCGCCTTCGAGCCTGGCGGAGGCAGGTATTACAGAACGGTCATCGATAACGAAAAAATGTATCCGAGAGCCGTCATCGCTGAATCTAATATCGCTGACACCGCGGTCGATGTCCTGCACCGCCTTTAGTCGCGACGGAGCCGCCGAGCCGTCCGACCGAACCATAGCAAGATGCGGCGTTTGATAGGCATCGTAGCGAATCTCGTCGTTCTCAAGATACGCAAGCCACCGGCCGTCCGGGCTCCATTCAAGCGTCCCGCCTCTTACTCGGTTCGCGTCCGGGGTTACGGCCTTTTCGGTCGAGCCCGGTTTCGCATCCGCAACATAGATCTGCTGGGCCGGATCGCGGTCGGGATCGGCTTTGCGGTTGCTCAGAAACGCGATCCGCGTTCCGTCCGGCGACCATCGCGGAGCCGACTCGTCCCAATTGCCTTTTGTCAGCCGTTCGAACTTCTTCGACTCGATGTCAAAGATATTCACAAAACTCTTGCGGTTCGATGTCAGGTAGCCTTGGCCATCCTGCTTGAACTTATAGCGGTCGATGACGATCGGTTTCGGCGGCCTGGCGGTTGATGGTGTGGCCTCCGGAGCAGGTGCGTCCGGGTCCGGGTCGCGAATCACCATTGCAAGGCGTTTGGAATCCGGCGACCAATCGTAGCCCTGTATGCCGCCTTTCGTGTCAGTAAGCTGCCTAGCTTCGCCGCCCCGAACGTCCAGGAGCCATATCTGGCTGCCTCGATTTGGGCCCGGACGTGACGAGATGAACGAAAGAAATTTGCCATCCGGGCTCCAACGCGGCTGGCTCTCGCTATCGGCCGGTGTGAATGTGATCTGCCGGGTTATTGTTCCATCGTAGCTCACCATCCAAATGTCCGAGCTCGAACGGTCGGCTTTCTCGTCTATCGATGAGACGACGTAAGCAACCCATTCCCCGTCCGGCGAGATTTGAGGGTCGGACACATTCTTAATTTTGAATATGTCGTTGAGACTCATCGGCCGTTTTGCAGTTTGGGCCGTTAGGGTCAGCGAGAGTAAGAGGATTGAAAACGAAAAGGATAGCGTTCTGCGAAGTGACATAATTTTATCGGGTGAATCGGCAAGCTGCCGAACGGAGCATGAGCGCGCCGCCTGGGCTTATTTTTGAATTTGGTGAAACAACGGCATTGTTTGCGGATTTGATCCGAATGTCAATTTAGCAGAAGCTTTCTCATTGGCAGAAAGACTCGCCGATCGGAGCAAGGCACGTACAGAGCCGGTGGCCTACCATGAGCTATTTTGTCCAATCAGGGCTGATCGCAACGTCAACGTCGATCGGTACTGCCTTAACGAACTCACGCGCGGCGGAGACCATCGCGGTCTTTAGTTTCTCAGAAACGGATGTCGAGTCGGCCTCGTCGCACTCGAGCACGATCTCATCGTGAACAATGTTGACCAATTTCCCGCTGGTCCCGCGGAGCTCGTCATGAATAAGGCGGAGGGCTCGCTTGAGAATATCAGCAGAGGTGCCCTGAATCGGCATGTTCGTTGCAAATCTTCTCGCCGCTCCGGCCGCTGCGCGATCATTCTCATCGTATCGCAGTTTCAGGAGGCGTCCCGAGGCTGTACGGGCAAGCCGCGTCCGGAGAGCCGAGTCGCCGCTCTTGCGGAGATAACCGTCAAGGTCCGGATAGGTAGCAAAATATTTGCGAAGCGTGCCCTCGGCCTCGGCCTGCGAGAGACCTGTCATCGCTGCGAAACGAGCGGCACCGAGGCCATAAACAACGCCGAAATTAAGCCGCTTGGCAAACGACCGCTGGTCCGGCGAGACGTCTTCCGCCCGTACATTAAAGACCTGGGCGGCTGCGGCGGCATGGAAGTCCACGCCACTCTGGAACGCGCCTATGAAATTCGTGTCCCCGGAGAACTCGGCGAGAATCCGAAGCTCGATCTGAGAATAGTCCGCGACAATAAGCGTTTTCCCCGCTCCGGCGTGGAAGCATCGGCGGTAGGCGGTCTCGTGCGGGATCTGCTGAAGATTGGGGTTCGAGCAAGAAAATCTGCCCGTCGGCGCTCCGATCTGTCGGAAATCCGAGTGAACTCGGCCCGTTTTCGGATGAATGAACTCGAGGAAATTCTCACCGAAGCTGGTTAGCGATTTCTGCAGCCCCCTGTATTCGAGCAGCTTTGCGACCGGCGGATGCTCCTCGGCAAGCGGTTCGAGCACGGACGCACGCGTCGATTCCGGCACCGGAATGCCAAGATTCGAAAGTGCATCGTGTACCTGGGCCTGCGAGTCCAAATTGATCTCCGGTCGCCCGAATAATGACGATTGCGAGACTCCGGCAGAGAGCATTTCCTGAAGTTCGTCCGCCACCCTATCGCGCTCTTGCCGGATCGCTTCGATGTTCTCTCTCCAACGGGCCGCATCGAGGTAGAAGCCGGTCAGTTCCATGTCTGTAACCGGCATCACGGCATTGAACTCGAGTTCGGCTACACGTGTCAGGCCGTCGGCCTCAAGCCTCTCCTTTAGTTGTGTGTACAGCGGAACAAGGATCGCGGCATCCCGAGCGGCGTACTCAAGCTGCAACTGCGAAAGTTCATCGGCCGACCAATCGCTCACCTGCTGGGTCTTGTCGAGTTCGGTGCCGATGAAGAACTGAACCACATCGGCAAGTGAATGACGGCGGTCGGACTCGCCGGCGGCGATCAACTGGCTTGCCAGGTATGAATCGAAAATACCTCCGACCTCACAGCCAAGGTGGTGACGTACCCATTTCGCGTCGAATTTCGAGTTATGGGCAACCTTTACCGTCCTCTCTGACTCGATCAACTCGCGGAGCGGCTCAAGGTCACGGTTCGCCCTAGGATCGCTGCCAAATCGGCGAATGTCGATGATGACCGACCGCTTACCGGTACTGAATTGGACGAGTCGAAGTTCGCCTAAGTAAGGGTCGAGTTCGGTGGTTTCAGTGTCAAAGCCGAGTACCGGCTCTTTCGAAAGCTGTTCACAGACAGTTCGCAGGCTCTCCGCGTCCCCAATGAGTTCAAAAAAGACTTCCATATCGCTTTGTCGTTGCACACCAATTCTATCTGCCGCTCGTCCAATTTCAAATGACCCGAGGTAAACCTTATTTGTCGATTTACCAATCAGCCCATTTCGTCTATACTCTTCTCGTATGTTCGAAGAACCGGGACCGATCCTGGTCGTTTTCGAACAGCACAAGTTCTTATTTTGTGCCCCTTTGCGGACACCCAAAAGGATCGAAAGTTTCGGTAGAGCGCTTCCTGAAAATGGCAAAGTCGCTCCCGGCGGCCGCGGCTAGCCCCGGCAATTGAACGAGTTTCTCAGTGGAAGATCTCATTATTTGCTACCGCTCGGGTCTCAACCGAGCCTGCAGCAGAACACCGGTCTATCCAGATTCCTTTGCCCCGGCGAAGGGCCTTTCCAACTCATTCGAAACACCCAGACCTTCTTTCATCCTTTGTCCGTTGACCGCACTCGGCACCAACGAAAGGAAAATCTATGGCTAAAGAGATGATCATCAGCGTCAATGGGCGCGAACGGAAGATCGCCATTATCGAGAACGGCAAGGTCTCCGAGTACTACATCGAACGCGGGGAGGAGAACTCCGGGATCGCGGGAAATATTTACAAAGGCAGGGTCCAGCGTGTGCTGCCCGGCATGCAATCGGCGTTCGTCGCCATCGGCCTTGAACGAGACGCTTTTCTCTACGTGTCAGACTTCTTTGATGAAGAAGAAGAGATCGAGCGCATCGTGATGGAAAAGGGCAAGAAGGGCTCACAGGACGAGGCAAAACGCGAGGCGAATGACCGCATCGAGCGGGCACGGGCCGAACGTGAAAAGCAAATGGAGTCTGCTCAGGAGATCGCCGAGCCGCTTGGCGAAACGGCCGAAGCGAAAGACGGCGAGGCGTCCGAGCCCGCGGAACGAAAAGGCCGCGGCCGCCGCGATCGGAAGGGTCGCGATGAGAAGCCGATCGAAGTCCAGGAGGCCGATGATTCCGGTACTCACGACGAGGATCTTGGCTATGTGGATGCTTCGGAGGTGGAGATCGAACTTGACGATACTGGCTTCGAGCGGATCGTTGATGAAGATGCCGAAACCGGCGAGATGTTCAAAGACGCGTATATGCAGGAGGCGATCGTTGATCGCGTCCGGGCGGTCGAGTTCGACATGGAATCAACCGATGAAGCGGAAGTTGGTTCTCTCCTCGACGATCTGGCGACGGATGCACCGGGTTTTGAGCGGATCGCCGATGAGGAGGAAGAGGAAACTCCGGCAGTAAAGTCAAAGCCGGCCGCTCGATCCCGATCGAAGAAGGGCGGAAAGAAAGCCGAGTCCGATACAGAAAGTGAATCCTTATCGGAAGAGACGGACGAAAAGCCGAAGAAGCGGAGTTCCCGTTCGGCCAAGACGGCGAAGACCAAGGACGAAAAGGAAAAACCCGCAAAGGCACGATCGACCCGCTCGAAGAAAAAGGCTAGCACATCTGATGAGCCGCTCAAGGATGCGGAAGCAAGCGTAAAAGCTCCCGAGGAGAAGGCTGAGATGGCTGTTCGCCGGGGAGGACGCGGACGCCGCCGCGGCGGCAAATCGAAGTCGCAGGACGGCGAGGGCAAGTCGTCAGACCTTCTTGGCTTTGAGGACGTTGATCCGGAACGCGAAGCACCGGCCGAGAACACTGCCGAGGCGGCCGAGGTTGCTCCCGACGAGGCTCCGGCCGTTGAAACGCCCGAGCGAAAATCGAACGATGTACCGGCTGACGGCGAGCAGGGCGATGCATCAGCAGGACAAGAACGGAACGGTCGTAGCCGACGTCGGCGCGGTCGCGGGCGCGGACAGCAGCGTGAGGATGGACAGCAGGACGGAGCCTCCGATTCGCGGCCTTCACGGCCCGAGCGTTCAGAACGATCCGATAGGGGAAATCGCGGTGACCGAGGTGACAGGGGCGACCGCAGGCAGCCGACGATCTCGGACCTTCTTCGCGAAGGGCAAGAAGTTTTGGTCCAGATCGCGAAGGAGCCGATCGCCAAGAAAGGTGCTCGCATCACGTCCCATATCGCGCTTCCAGGCCGGTTTCTGGTCTATATGCCGACGGTCGAACATCTTGGTGTTTCGCGTAAGATCGAGTCATCAAGCGAACGGGGCCGCTTACGTACGCTGATCCAGCGTATCAAGGCTGAGGAAGATGTCCCGTCAGGCGGATTTATCGTTCGAACAGCCGGCATTGGTATTTCCGAAGAAGACCTGCGGCAGGATGCTCGTTACCTGGTGCGAACCTGGCTTGACATCAAGAAAGCGTCTGAAAAGGCAAAGTCGCCGGCAATGGTCCATCAGGACCTCGATATCATCCAGCGGCTGCTTCGCGATCAGCTTTCGGACGATTTCACAGCGATCCGTGTTGATAGCGAGGAAGAATATCTGCGGACGGTCGAGTTCATTAACCGGATCCAGCCGAAAATGGTCAATCGCGTCAAGCTCTACACGCGGGACCAACCGATCCTCGAGGCATATGGCGTTCAGGAAGAGATCGACAAGGCGCTCAAGCCGCGTGTGTGGCTCAAATCGGGCGGATATCTTGTGATCAACCAAACCGAGGCGCTCGTTGCGATTGACGTCAATACCGGCAAATTTGTTGGCAAGGGCAATGCCCGGCTTGAGGACACGATCACGAAGACGAACATGGAGGCCGTCGATGAGATCGCCAGGCAAATAAGGCTTCGCGACCTCGGCGGGATCATCGTCCTAGACCTGATCGATATGGAGGATCGCCGCAACCGGCACAAGGTCTCGCAGGCACTGCAGGCGGCATTGGCAAGCGACAAGTCACCGACGAAGGTGCTCTCGTTCAACGATTTCGGGTTGATAATTATGACCCGGAAACGCGTCAAGCAATCGCTCGAGCGGACGATGTGTTCGCCATGCGAATATTGCGAAGGTGCGGGATGGGTGAAATCGCCGCAAACGGTCTGTTACGAAATACTCGCTGAGGCTCGCCGGCTCTCGAAAGAAATGGAAGACGTTCGGGAAACTGCCCTTCGCGTTCACCCCGAGGTTGCAAGCGCTCTTCGCACGACCGAGCGTTCGGTGCTTGAAGAGATCGAAGCTTATCTTGGCTACGTCGATCTGACCTCAGACCCGCACGTCCATCAGGCACAGTTCGATTTTGCGTTCATTTGATCGCGTCACGAAAGCAACTGATCAAAGAAAGAGCGGCCCGTTGCGGCCGCTTTTTTACACGTCCTTTCCTCAGCATTCCTTGACATCAAATTTAACGGCTCATCAAAGTTGAAGGCTCTTCCTCAGGTCTTTTGCTGCTGCGGGTTTGTTGAAGTAATCGTCGGGGATTCGGGTATTGAACTCGACGGATTCATAGTTGATACGCGAGGTTTGCACGCCGTTTGTTACACGGTCGATGATGAAGGGCGAACGTATTCCGCCGTTTTCGATGAACTGGGCGTATCGGTCTTCTTCCACAACCTCCTCGCCGTCCGGGTTCAGGCGTTTTGAGATCGCCTTCATCGGCGTGCCGTCGTCAGCGATCTCAAACTCGACGACAAACCCGTCATCGTATGTCAGCCTAAGCACATCATTGCGTTTGCCGAGCGATGCCGGCCGCCGGCCCGCGTACTTGAGCGTTGCTTTCCCCCGCCAGTGCCCGCGGAGCAAGCCATCAAGGCTGACGCGCATTCCGCGTTTGAAGTTGGCGATCTGAACCTCGTTCTGGTCACGGATCGCCTCCATATTCCCGTCATAAAGCCAGCCGGAATTACCGACATTGGTCTGGACGGTCACGACCTTGCCCGCCTTGAACTCTGTGCGTTCGGTATCCGGAAAAACGATGACGTCATGGAAGGATTGGAAAGAGATAACCGCCCCATCCCGAAGAACGCTGAACTTGCCCCGTCCCACTTGGTTCTTAGCACTAAGATACTTCTCGCCGCCGACGAAGTTGATCGCCTTACGAAGTATAGTTTCCGGGTCGGTGGCCTCGGGCGACTGCCCAAGTGTTTGGGCCGGAATAAGCAACAAGCTAGAAAGAGCAATGAAGAGTAAGCGAGTTCTAACTGCGAACATAACTTTCTAAATGACGTATTCGATCACCATTGTAACGCCCGTTCGGCGGCCATTCTTGAGCACCGCAGGCTTGAACTTTACCTCGCTGACGGCGGCATCGAGTTTTCGCTTGAGGTCGGCGGGCAGCTCCGTCAAGTATTGAAAAACATAAACTTGCCCCTCGGGTCCGAGAAAAAGTTCGACTTTCACCCGGCCATTTGCTGCTTGCGGGAGTTCGCTCCGCTTGATGGCCGGCCGCGGCATTGAGGTGATCTGTGCTCGGGTCTCGATGTCCGGATCGGAATTGGCGTAGTAAAGCGAGAAGCGATAGCTGACCGTTACAGTGACGTCCACCGGTACCCCGTCGATCGTCTTCGGCCGGAAGCGAAGCCTGCGAGCCGATGAAATGGCCTGTTCCGTCAATCCATGCGGAAGGGTCGAGAGCGGCGTGACCTCGCCAATGGTTCCATTCGCCTTGAGTTCGACCTGAAGGCTAACGACGCCCTGCACCTCATTCTCACGAGCCTGAAATGTATAAGGAGCCCGCGGGGTGTCGAGGATCTGATGCTCGCGTATCCGTGGACCGGTCGCTGACGGAGCCTGGGCGTCAACTTCAAGAACGACGCTGAACGCGAACAAAACTCCGAGTGCAATGAGCAAAATAGATCTGATAGGCATAAAAGTGAGGGAAAAACCTCCGAAAAAAGTAACGGCCCTGACGGAATGTTACCATCAGGGCCGCTTTATATCGAAACTGTGTTCCGATCAGTTCAGGCTGAACCCGTCGGTAGCACGCACTGCGATCTCGCCGTTTTCGGCATCGACCCGGAAACGCATACCTGTCTTCCAGATGTTCGTGATCGGAAGTTTGACCTTCTGATCGATGTGCCGCTTCAGGAAGCGAGCACCATATGCCGGGCTGTAACCGTTCTCGGTGAGCAGGTCAACCGCGGCCTCGGTCACCTCGATCAATTTTCCCTGCCGCTCCATGTGTCGCTGCATCTTGCTCAGATAAAGACGGGCGATCTCACGCACTTCATCCATCGTCAGTGGCGAGAAGACAATTATCTCATCGATGCGATTTCTGAATTCCGGGGTGAACCGTGTTTCGGCTGCCTTCATTACCTCGCCTTTGATCGCCTTGACCTCGCCGACCGACTTCGTGCCGAAGCCGAGGGGTTTCTCGTATTTCTTGAAGTTCTCTGACCCAAGGTTCGAGGTCATTATGACGATCGCGTCCGAAAGATAGACCTTCTTTCCGCGGCCATCGGTTATCCATCCTTCATCAAATGCCTGAAGGAACAGATTCATCAAGTAAGGCGATGCCTTCTCGACCTCGTCAAGAAGAAGGACAGTGTAGGGGTTGTCCCTAAGTTGCTCGGTCAGGATTCCACCGCGTTCCGAACCTACAATCCCACGAGGCATTCCGATCAATTTCTCGATCCCAACGGTTCCGTCGCCGTATTCTGAGAGATCGATCCTGATCATCTTGCCCTCATCGCCGAACATGAACTCGGCGACGGCTTTGGCAAGCTCGGTTTTCCCGACACCGGTCGGGCCAAGGAAAAGCAGCACGCCGTCCGGTGCGTAAAAATTCTCCTTAAGCGGCCCTTTGTTAAGCCGGAGCCTCTCGGCGACAGCCTGAACAGCTTCTTTTTGTCCGATGACACGCTTTCCGAGCTCCGCCTCCATTGCAGAGAAACGGTCCGAGGTATCGCGGTAGATCATGTCCTTCGGGATCCGCGATTCCTGCGAGATGACATCAATGATGTGCTCGGGCTGGACGACGTGGTCGTCTGATTCATTTATCTCGACCTTTACGGAAGCGGTATCGAGCCAGCCGATCGCCTTATCCGGCAAATGGAGGTGACGGATGTAACGCGGCGACATCTCAAGAGCAGTGTTGATCGCCTCTTCCGAGATGGTGACCGAGTAGTTCTTCTCGAGCCGCGGCTTAATGCCCATCAAAATTCTACGCGTTTCATCGATCGTTGGTTCCTCGACCTTGACCAACCGGAAACGCCGCGAAAGGGCCTCGTCCTCGGCAATAAACTCCTTGTATTCGGTCATCGTCGTTGCCCCGATTATCCGGAGTTCGCCGCGGGCAAGGGCCGACTTGAACATATTCGCCGCATCGGAGGTCGTACCCATTGCCGCTCCGGCACCGATGATGGTATGAGCCTCGTCGATGAAAAGAATGATATTGTCCTTCTCTTTGACCTCGTCGATGATTCCCTTGATCCGCTCCTCAAACATGCCGCGGAGCATGGTCCCGGCAACGATACCGCCCATCTGAAGCTGAACGATATGCGAATCGCGAAGCCTCGCCGGCACCTTGTCAGGTTCGAGTTCGATCAAACGAGCGAGTCCCTCAACGACGGCTGTTTTGCCGACTCCGGGCTCACCGACGAGCATTGGTGAATTCGAGCGCTCGCGGTGGGCAAGGATCTCGATCATCTGCCGGATCTCTTTCTCGCGACCGATCGTCGGCGGGATCTTATCCTGCCGGGCGAGTTTGTTCATTGAGACTCCGAAGTGCCGGAGAAAGTTCGGAAGTTCGTATTTCTGCCGTACTCTTTCCTCTTCCTTTTCACGCTTTCGAATGCGGGTACGGGCAGTCTGGGCAACTTCCTCGCCGGGAACTCCAAGGTTCTGCAAGAGGTCCACCAAAACACTTCGGTCGTCATTCGATAGAACGTAAAAAAGGTCGGTGCCGTCAATAACCCTCCGGCCTTGCGAACGGGCACGGTCCATAGCCCGCTTGAAGAGTTCGGTTGTCTCCGGAGCGATGCGGAAGCCATTTCCCGTGTGTTGCCGGCCATTCTCCAGCCGACGCTCGATCAGAAGCTTCACCGACCTCGGATCGACCGCGAGGTCACGCATCGTTGCAGTGAAAAGCTCTTCCTCTTCGTTCGAGAGCGCGTGAAGAACGTGCTCGACCGCAACGTAGTTCTGATCCCGCCTCCGCGATGCATCCAGGGCGGATTCAAGTATCCTGCGGCCGGCTTCGCTGAATTTATCTTTATAAGCGTCTATGTCTGCCATATTAATTACACTCTCGATGAGACGTTTCGGGGGCGAGCTTTGGCGGAAAAGCCAACCCCATGATATCACCCGCGGGCGGTTCAGGCGAAGAAATTTCTGAGCCCTTTCCTGAAAAGCCTATTTGCCGGCCTCGCGAGCTATCGATTTTCCGACCTGCACCCTCGCCGGACGAAGTAATCTGTCGCCAAACCGATAGCCTTTCTGGTACTCAGCGGTCACCTTTCCGTCCTGATCACCTTCGACCGGAAGCATATCGACTGCTTCATGTATCTCCGGATCGAAATCCACACCGACGGAAGCGACCGGCTCAACGCCGACGCTTACCAAGGCCTGCTCGAACGAACGAGCAACACCGCGAACGCCATCCCTTAAGTTCTCGACCGACGCATCGGTCTCACTCGCCGTAACCGCCAGGTTCAAGTTATCGAGAACCGGCAAAAGCGCCTGCAGGAAATTGAACTTGCTCTGGCTTGCCCGGTCCTCAAGGGTCTTCATCAGCCGGGCACGCATTTCCGATGTCTCTTTTTCAAGGTCAGCCTTCGCCTGCTCGAACTTTGCCTGAACGCCGACAAGCTTAGATTCGGCAGCTTCGCGTCGATCGGTTTCAGCTTTAAGCCGGGACTCAAGTTCGATCTCCCTTGGAGACTTCTGCCGTTCATTCGGTGAAGGGTTTTCTTCGGCCGCTTCGGGCGTCTTGCGCTCCCCGCTCTCGTCGAACCGGCGTTTGTCGTTTATCGGTATCTTCAAATCTTCACCCTCTTGGGATTCAAGTTCTTCAGTCTCTCGATCTTTCATTTTCTGTCTTCTGAACACAATACAAAATTCTAAGCGTTCGGACCTACGATTGAAAGCCCCGGACCAAACATCGCCGGAGCACGTTTATGACCTAAAGGGCCGCTGTCGCTCTCATCCAAGTAGCAAAGGCCCTCACGGCGTAGTTTCTGTCAGGCGTTCAATTTTGTCCCGCCGCCTTTTCCCCCTCGCTCGGGGAAAATATAAGTTCGCCGTTCTTTGCAGTCACGTTTACGGTCTGGCCCGCGGCGATCTCACCATTAAGCAGCTTGACCGCAAGCGGATTTTGCACCAGCGATTGAATCGCCCGCTTAAGCGGCCGAGCACCGTAAACCGGGTCGTAACCCTCGGTGATCAGAAGATCACGGGCAGATGCGTCAAGCTCAATCGCGACGTTTCGTTCGGCAAGCATCGTTTTGAGCTTCGCAAGCTGAATGTCGATGATCGAAGCGATCTCTTCTTTCCCGAGTTGATGGAAGACGACGATGTCGTCGATCCTGTTCAGGAACTCCGGCTTGAAATGGTCGCGAAGTACCTGAAGCACATTCGCACGAATATCGCGGTCGGCGAGCGGGTTCTCGGCCGAGGCCTGTATCTCACGCGAACCGAGGTTCGAGGTCATTATCAGGACCGTATTCTTGAAATCCACCACCCGGCCCTTGCTGTCGGTCAAACGGCCGTCATCAAGGATCTGGAGAAGGACATTGAACACATCAGGGTGAGCCTTTTCGATCTCGTCGAAAAGCACAACCGAATACGGCCGGCGCCGGACAGCCTCGGTCAGTTGGCCGCCTTCCTCGTAACCGACATAACCCGGAGGAGCGCCGATCATCCGGGCGACAGCGTGCTTCTCCATGTATTCGGACATATCGAGCCGGACCATGGCCCGCTCGTCATCGAAAAGAAAT
The DNA here is from genome assembly GCA_019639235.1 of Acidobacteriota bacterium. Taxonomy (GTDB): domain Bacteria; phylum Acidobacteriota; class Blastocatellia; order Pyrinomonadales; family Pyrinomonadaceae; genus OLB17. The sequence goes on from JAHBSG010000004.1 coordinate 169,385, forward strand.
TCCGCGAGAGCGCGGGCAGTTTCCGTCTTACCAACGCCAGTCGGGCCAAGAAAGATGAACGAGCCGACCGGTCGATTCGGGTCCTGAAGACCAGCCCTCGCACGGCGAACGGCGTTTGCCACTGCCGAAAGTGCCTCGTCTTGCCCGATGACGCGATGGCGAAGGTTGTCCTCCATCGAAACAAGCTTCTGCATTTCGCTTTGGAGCATCTTTGAAACCGGCACGCCGGTCCATTTTGCGACGACCTCCGCGACGTCTTCCTCATCGACCTCTTCTTTTAAGAAGACACCTTCTTTCTGCAGGTCTTCAAGCCTCGCCTGCTCGGTCTCAAGCTGCTTTTCGAGTTCGGGTATGCGGCCGTACTGTAGCTCTGCGGCCTTATTTAGGTCGCCGGCCTGGCGGGCGTGCTCAAGCTCAAGCTTTGCTTCTTCAAGCTGCTCTTTGCCGGTACGCATCTTCTCGATCTCTTCTTTTTCCGACTGCCACTTGGCCTTCATCGCCGAGGATCGTTCTTTAAGATCCGCGATCCGCTTCTCAATATCGCCGAGCCGTTCCTTCGATTTTTCGTCGGTCTCGCGTCCGAGTGCTTGCCGCTCGATCTCAAGTTGCAGGATCTCGCGCTCGAGTTCATCGATCTCCTGCGGAAGCGAATCGATCTCGATTCGGATCCGCGATGCCGCCTCGTCTATCAGGTCGATGGCTTTATCCGGGAGGAATCGATCAGTAATGTAGCGGTTCGAGAGCATCGCCGCCGCAACGATCGCGGCATCTTTAATGCGAACACCGTGGTGGACCTCGTAGCGTTCCTTCAAGCCTCTGAGTATTGCGATGGTGTCCTCAACGTTCGGCTCGCCGATGTAAACCTGCTGGAAGCGTCGCTCGAGGGCTTTATCTTTTTCGATGTACTTCTGATATTCGTTCAGCGTCGTCGCACCGACAGCCCGCAATGTGCCGCGGGCAAGAGCCGGCTTTAGCATGTTCGAAGCATCGATGGCGCCTTCCGAAGCTCCGGCTCCAACAAGTGTATGAAGCTCATCGATGAAGAGAATTATTTGGCCCTCGGCTTTCTCGATCTCCTTGAGTACTGCCTTTAGTCGGTCTTCGAACTCGCCGCGATACTTCGCTCCGGCGAGCATCGCACCAAGGTCGAGCGAGACAAGCCGCTTGTTCTTGAGCGTTTCCGGCACGTCGCCTGACACGATCCGCTGGGCAAGTCCCTCGACGATCGCTGTTTTACCGACACCGGGTTCGCCGATCAGCACAGGGTTGTTCTTTGTCCTCCGAGAGAGTATCTGGATCGTCCGCCTGATCTCATCGTCGCGGCCAATAACGGGGTCGAGCTTGCCTTTCCGCGCTCGCTCGGTCAGGTCCTGAGCGTATTTTTCGAGTGCCTGGAAATTTTCCTCGGCGTTTTGGTCCGTGATCCGCGATCCGCCCCGCATTTCTGTGATCACCGTTTCAAGGTCTTCGCGGGTCACGCCGTTCGAGCGGAGGATGCGGCCTGCGTCTCCATCTTTTTCCGAGGCGATCGAAAGCAGCAGGTGCTCGGTCGAGACGTACTCGTCCTGCATCTTCTCCGCGATTTTCTGAACTTCCTGAAAGAGCGTGTTCGTGCGCGAGCTGAAATACTGCTGCCCGCCGGTGACCTTCGGCATCTTGTCGATCGAGGCCTGAATGTCGGCTGCGATGGCCGTCGCATTTGCACCGATCTTTCCGAGGATCGGCTTCAGCACGCCTTCCTTTTGCTCAAGCATCGCGGCCAGAATATGCTCCGGCTCCACCTGCTGGTTTTGTGCCTTTTCCGCAACTCCGATCGCCGCCTGAACTGCCTCTTGCCCGCGGATCGTAAATCTATCGAATCTCATGTCCTTATTTTATCCTAAAGACGGCGCGACGCAGAGAGCTTGTTGTGCAGGGCTCTCTGCGCCGTTCCGTCGGTTCCTGCAAATCGGAGAACTAAGCGTTCGCTGACTTGCTTTCTGCTTCGATCGCCTTCGCTCCGGTTCCGGAAGCGGTGATCTCGATCTTCCGGGCCTTGGTCTCTTCTCGCTTCGGAAGAGCAACGCGGAGAACTCCATTCTCAAAGTCCGCCGTAGCTCCTTCGGCGGTGATCGTCTGCGGAAGCGTGAACTGTCTCGTGAACGAACCGTAAGCTCGCTCAACGCGATGGTAGTTGTCGCCCTCGGTCTTCTTCTCGAACTTGCGTTCGCCCTTTAGGGTCAGCACATTGTTCTCGACCGAAACCTCAAAGTCTTCGCGGTTCATTCCCGGAAGCTCGGCTTCAACGATGAGCCGGTTCTCGTCTTCATAAATATCCACGTTAGGGCTCCACGAGCCGCGAGCAAATTCGCCGCGGTCAACTGAGGCCGGCACTGCGCTAAAAAGCCGGTTCATTTCGTCGTTAAGCGTCCGAAGTTCGCGAAAGGGGTCAAATTTGATCATGCTCATAATCATTTCCTCCAAAAAGTTACTGGTTGATTGGGTTCAATGACTAAATAATTAGTCTAGGAAAATAATAAAATCTGAGTGTTATAATGTCAAGTGTATTTTGTACGTCCACGGGCCTGAGAGAATTTGCATATTTCCATTGTCGAATAGATGACACAACCGCCTTTTCTCGGTTATATTTAGGAACGTTCTATAACAACCGAAAGACGGGAATTCTCGTTTCTCCTCGCCCAATTTTTCGGACCAGCCGGCGCATATGAACATTTTTCGTGAGGTCCTTTGGCCGCTGCTTGCCGTCATCCTGGCGTTTGCCGTTGGTGGTGTGATCATCTTGCTCCTCGGTGATGACCCGATCAACGCGTATGCATGGCTGCTTTCATCCTCGTTCGGGTCTATCCGCGATATCGGCTGGACGCTCCATTATGCAACCCCGCTTATCTTCACCGGGCTCGCGGTTGCTGTCGCTTTCCGATGCGGGCTGCTGAACATCGGCGCTGAAGGGCAGCTCTATATTGCTGCGTTTGCGACCGCTTGGGTCGGCATAACGCTGGGCGGAACGTCGGTCGCGGGCGAGAGCTGGGCTTGGACAAGCTTGCCCGGGTTTCTGTTGGTGCCGTTGTGCGTTTTGGCGGCGGTATTGGTCGGAGGTTTTTGGGGAGCGATCCCGGGATTTCTCAAGGCCCGATTCGGTTCGCATGAGGTGATCAATACGATCATGCTCAATTTCATCGCGATCGCTCTGGTCAGTTACCTTACCCAATATCACTACAAGAACCCCGGTCCGATCCTTGAAACACCGCCGATCGGCGAGGCCGCGACGATCCCGCGTCTCAACGAGATCTTCGGTTTCATTTCCCCGGACGTTCCGCTCAATATCGCATTCTTCATCGCACTTTTGATGTGCGTTCTTGTATACGTCTTTCTTTGGAAAACCAAGTGGGGCTATGAACTGCGAGCCGTCGGCGAAAATCCTTCGGCAGCGGAGTATGGCGGCATCTCGCCGAAAAAGCAGATCGTTTTGGCAATGACCATCTCGGGAACTCTTGCGGGAATGGTCGCGATCGGTGAAGTAATGGGCACGCGCTACAACTACTATCACGACTTTTCGGCGCAATGGGGTTTTCTCGGTATTGCGGTCGCCCTGCTCGGACGCAATCATCCGCTTGGTGTTCTCATCGCGGCGATCTTTTTCGGCGTGCTGCTCCGCGGAGAGATCTTCGTCGATGCGTTCACTAGATATGTTTCAAAGGATCTTGGTTTTGTCCTGCAGGCGATCATGATCCTTTTTGTCGCTTGTTTTCAGAGGTACACACGCCGATAGGGGCTTGAGCTATGCAGGATATCCTGAATTGGGGTTTCTTTTTCTCGGGACTGACGGCGGCGACGCCGCTGATCTTTGCTGCGCTCGGTGGGCTTTTTTCGGAGCGGTCGGGCGTGATCAACATTGCACTTGAAGGGCTCCTGCTTTCCGGTGCATTCACCGCTGCTGTGGTAACGTACCAGACTGGGAATCCGTATCTCGGCCTGCTCTGTGGTATTGGTGCGGGTATTGTCACTGCAGCCGTTTATGCGATCGCAGTGTTGGAATTTGAGGCGGATCAGGTTGTCGCCGGTATGGCGATAAACTTCTTGATGCTTGGGCTGCCCGCATTGATCAGCGGCGTGATCTACGACTCAACGGGTTCAACGCCGCAGATCGATAAAGCACAGAAGATACCGGTCATCTTCGGCGGCCTTTCGTATGCGACGATACTTGCTCTTTTCACGGTCGCCGTAGCGTGGTATGCCCTCTACAAAACACCGTTCGGTTTGCGGCTCCGAGCCGCCGGTGAAAATCCGGAAGCGGCCGACGCGGCGGGTATTAATGTGAAGCTGCTTCGGTACTCGGCGGTCATCATTTCGGGCGTTCTCGCAGCGATCGGCGGGGCATTCCTTGCCACCGGCCAATCGTCGCTGTTCACCCGCGGCATGTCGGCGGGCCGCGGCTTCATCGCTTTGGCAGCATTGATCCTGGCGAAGTGGAAACCGGTGCCGGTATTGTTCGCGTGTTTGTTCTTCGGGTTCACGGAGGCCCTTACGATACAGATACAAGGGGCGCCATGGGCAAAGATCAACGGAGAACCGATCCCGATCCAGTTCATTGAAATGATCCCTTATGTCCTCACGATCATTGTGCTGGCCGGCTTCATCGGATTGAGCCGTGCACCAAAGGCTCTGGGGCAACCGTACAGGAAAGAGAAGTAGCAGACATAGCAAAGATGACGCTAGAAAATGCGGCGGAGGCCGCCGATCTCATTCACAGCAAAACTGAACTCCGCCCGCGTATCGCGATCGTCCTTGGCAGCGGATTGGGGGCATTTGCGGACGAATTGGAGGACGCAGTTTCGATCCCCTACGAAAGGATTCCGCACTTTGTTCGTTCCACTGTTGAGGGGCACGCGGGTCGGTTGGTCATCGGAACCTGTGGCGGTGTCCCTGTGGCCGTACAGCAGGGGCGTTTCCATTTCTATGAGGGCTATTCGATGGAACAGGTAATGTTCCCGATGCGGGTCTTTGGGCGGATGGGTGTTGAGGCCGTGATCCTGACCAATGCGGCCGGGAGCTTAAAGGCTGGAATGCGGCCGGGTGACCTGATGCTGATCGCGGACCACATCAACATGATGGGCGTTAATCCGCTTCGCGGCCCGAATGATGAAAGGCTCGGCCCGCGGTTTCCGGATATGACGCAGGTTTACGATCGGGAGCTGCAGCGCTTGATCGACGAAGAAGCCAACGGCATTGCGAAGGAGCGCGTCGAGGCGGGGAAGGACAAGACTTTCAAGGATTTTCTTCACCGCGGCGTCTATTGTGCGCTCTCCGGCCCGACCTACGAAACACCGGCGGAGATCAGGCTCTATCGCACACTTGGGGCAGATGCGGTTGGAATGTCGACGGTTCCGGAGGCGATCGCTGCCCGGCACCAAGGCACGCGGGTCGCCGGCATTTCGTGCATCACCAACTTTGCGGCGGGAATGACGGACGACATAATTCATCACGATGAGGTAATGGAAGTCGGAGCTCGCGTTTCTGAGGTATTCAAGGAGTTGCTGCGTCGGGTCATCAAGCGTATATGATCATCGGAATCTGTGGAGGAACAGGCTCAGGAAAGACGACCATCGCTCGGGCGATAGTCGATGCTGTCGGCCGTGAAAATGTCGTCCTCGTCGAACAGGACAGTTACTATCGCAATCTTGCTGACATGCCTCTCGATGAGCGGCACCAGGCGAACTTCGACCATCCGGATTCGATCGACAGCGATATGTTGGTTAATCATCTAATTCGGCTAAAACAAGGCCTCGTGGTCGAGATGCCGTTGTACGATTTTAAGAGCCACACGCGGAGCGACGAGATAGAGATCATTCGGCCCAAGCAGGTCGTGATCGTCGAGGGCATATTGATCTTTGCCGAGCCGCGTGTGTTGGACCTGCTAGATATGCGGGTTTATGTCGATACACCGGATGACATCCGTTTCATCCGCCGGCTGCGAAGGGATATCGCCGAACGCGGGCGGACCGTTGACTCGGTCATCGACCAATACTACCGGACGGTCCGGCCGATGCATTTTGAGTTCGTCGAGCCCTCAAAACGGCATGCCGATATCATCATTCCCGAGGGATCGAACACCGGGATAAGTGTCGAACTTCTTTGCAGCCTGGTGAGGGAAGAACTCAAGAAGGAAACGACCGTGACCGCAACTTAAATGGACGAAACCGCTGAAAGATTGCTCTCCGCTGCCCACGAATGCAGGGAAAGGGCCTTTGCCCCGTTCTCCGGTTTCCGGGTCGGTGCCGCGGTCGAGGCTGATGACGGTTCGATCTTCGCGGGCTGCAATGTCGAATCGGCGAGCTACGGGCTCACGATGTGCGCAGAGCGTGTGGCGATCTTTTCGGCGGTCGCCGCGGGCCGCAAACGCATCAAACGGATTTCGGTCGTTGCCGAGAGCGACGAACTAACGGCGCCATGCGGGGCCTGTCGCCAGGTGATCTGGGAGTTCGGCGGCGATATTCCGGTAACATTATCGAACCTCAATCGCAAAACCGAAACTATCCGGATGAGCGAACTTCTTCCCAAGGCCTTTGATTCCACATACTTGAAATGAATGCATTTTTGTAAAATTTGTTGTGGTAATCATATTGCAAATGTGCTACAGTTGTTTCGGTGATGAGCGAGGGCCAATATTTAAGGATCTGCGGCCGAGGACGAAGTATGATTTCCTCGGATGTTGAATTTATGGGCTTTCAGCGATCGGTCGCGGTTGCGACGGGCTTGGCTCTTTTGCTCGGTCGACTCTGCCGTTTGTTTCACGTGTTTCATTTGTTTCATTCGTTTCAGGTGTTTCAGGCGTTTCAGGTGTTTCAGAAACGCACACTCTCTTGGAAAAATGAAACAAAGCGACCCGATATGGGGAATTATTACCCAGTTTCCTGGGAAATCATCAAAAACGCCGATATATGTTCCACACCGTTCCACCCGCGGTGCTCGCCGGTCGAACATTTCCGACGAGAAACGCATCGTCTAGAATGGGTCAACTTCATAGGAATGGAGATAATGAGGTTTGCGGACGGCATCAAGTTTGGAACTGGTAGCCCAAGCCGCTCCGAGACCGCCGTTTGGGAACGATTGGAGAAAATGTAAGCAATGAAAAAGATCCTTGTCAGTTTTGTTTTAACCATATCTCTCTTCTTTGCCATACCCGTTCGAGCTCATTCGGCTATCGATGCCGCGTATCAAACGACGAATATCGATCTTTTGATCGTCGGTGGGACTCTTGTGACGATGGATGCAGGCCGCCGTGTGATCGAAGACGGCGCCGTTGCTATTCGCGACGGCAAGATCATTGCGGTCGGCACGAGGGCAGAGGTGGCGCGGGGCTTTCGTGCCCGGCGAACGATCAACGCTGCAGGTAAGGTGGTCATTCCCGGCCTTATCAACACGCACACGCACGTCCCGATGACGCTCTTTCGCGGGATCGCGGATGACATGGACCTGCAGGAATGGCTGACCAAGTTCATCTTTCCGGCTGAGGCTAAAAATGTCGATGAACCGTTCGTCCGGGCCGGAACTCGGCTTGGCCTCGCGGAAATGATTCGCGGAGGGACGACCACGTATTGCGACATGTACTACTTTGAGGACGCCATCGCCGACGAGACCTCGAAGGCAGGTGTCCGAGGTGTGCTCGGGCAAACGATAATCGATTTTCCTGTCCCCGATGCAAAGACCTTTGCCGATGGACTTGAGTTGACCGAGCGGTTCATTAAAAAGTGGCAGGGCCATCCGCTGATCGTTCCGGCGGTTGCTCCGCACGCTCCATATACGGTTTCGGAGAATAACCTCACAGATGCTCGGGCGCTTTCAGACAGGCTTGGGGCTCCGCTTGTTATTCACCTTGCCGAAGCGAATACTGAGACCGAATTCATCCAGCAAAAACACGAAGGGATGCGGCCGATCGAGTTTATGGAAAAGATCAATTTCTTCAATGGCCGGACCATCGCCGCCCACGTGATCCAAGCAAATGCCGCGGAGCTTGACGTTCTCAAGCGCAACAATGTCGGCATTGCGCATAATCCGCAGTCGAACATGAAGCTGGCTGCGGGTGTCGCTCCGGTGCCGATGATGTTGGCCAAGGAATTGAACGTCGGTCTCGGCACGGACGGGCCGGCCTCGAACAATGACCTATCGCTATGGGAAGAGATGGATACGGCGGCAAAACTCCACAAGGTCTTCTCCGGCGACCCGAAGGTCGTGTCAGCTGAGCAGGTATTCGCTATGGCGACCATCGGCGGGGCAAGGGCTCTTCATATGGGAGACAAGATCGGTTCGATCGAGGCAGGAAAGCTTGCCGACATCGTCATCGTTGACATTGATGGCCTGCACCAGACGCCGATGTTCAACATCTATTCGCACCTTGTTTACGCGACCAAATCGTTTGACGTTCGAACGGTCGTCATCAATGGCCGAGTTGTGATGCAGGACCGTCGTTTGCTCACGTTAAACGAAAATGCTATAAAGACTGAAGCAATCGCATATCGCAAAAAGATCGTCGAGAGCTTGAAAAATTAGCCTGCGGGCATTTCGTTGCCCGCTTCGTCATTTTTGGGGTATCGAGTGCATAGGTCGTTGAAAGTGAGCATCCCCGTAGTTCGCTTGGCCTTTATACGGAGACGTAAGTCAGAAAGGAGGACTGAAATGCCGTTAAACGTCAACAGGGTATTGCTTTCGGCCGCGGTGAACATTCTATTTTTTAGCGCCATAATATTTGCCCAGTCACCGCAGCCAGCCGAACCGGCAGGAGAGCCAAAACCGACGAATCAGCCTGCGAGCAAGACGCCCGCCGAGGTGATACGCGATCGTATTGCAAACGCACGTGCTCAACTTGCCGTCCGCAATCATACATCCGCGATCTTTGAGCTCGAGAATATCCGAAAAGAGACCGGAGATCTCGCTATTCATTCCGTGGTCAACGTGATGTTGATGCACGGTTACCTCGAACAGGGAAACTACCGGAAGGCGAAGGAGTTTCTCGAAGCCCACTTTACCGAATACCGGAATAAGAATGAGGCGGCATCGACCCTGTATCCGCCAATTGCCGGGCAGGTGATCAAGGGGGCTCGCTCGCAAGCGGAACGCTACCGTGCACTCGGCCTGCAGATCGCAGATCGCAATCTTCCGGCGGACGCACTGAAAGACGTTGAGCAGATGCGGTCCCTTCTTGAACTCGTTGTTGAACAGGCAAAGGAGACGAGTAAGGACGAAACCTGTGCGCCACTGGCATTGCCGCTTCTCGAGGAGGCGACCTCTGCCCGGAGTCTCTATTCGCGAGACGAATACGACGCCCGCCGTTGGCGCGATGAACTTGCAGACGCCCGCGAGCAACTTGCCGCCCAACGCAGCACCGTGATGACGGCCGTTGCCGGTTCGCCATCGCAACCCCAGTCGGTTGAGCTTGTTCCGGTTCAGACAGTTGCCTCGAATGCTGCAGCTCCGAAAGCCGCGCCGCCAGTCCAACAAGCAGTTGCAAGCCGGCCGGCTTCGCCCAAGCCCGACGCGACCGAACCGACGAAAGTAGCCGAGGGGGCAAAGCAGGCGGATGCGCCGCCGGTTGCGGAGGCCTCTTCGGCGTCGGCGAACGGCCCGATCGAGGTCGGCTCGCTGGTTCCGTTTGCGACGAATAAACCGCAACCGGTCTATCCTGCAGCCGCTAGGCAGGTCCGGGCGGCCGGAGTCGTCAGGGTCGAGGTGGTGATCGACGAGGACGGGCAGGTCGCGGCGGTACAGAATACCGTTGGCCACACAATGCTTCAGGCGGCAGCTCGCGACGCGATCATGAAATGGAAGTTTCGGCCCTTCAAACGCGATGGTCAGCCGGTGCGGGCGACCGGTTTTGTGAACTTCAATTTCTCGCTGTAAGTCCGCGACCGGGAAGGGCTCTCAACTCCACTCCTACTTATGGGCGACGAAGGTGAGCGGTGTGGTCGGGGCGAGTTCGTTCAGTGCGGTTCTTACCATCGGCATCAAACCCTCACTTTCCATATACTCACGGCCAAGCATTTTCCTGAAGGTTTTATCCTTCGATTCGCCTGAAAGTTCCCTTATCACCCCGCGTAGAAGAGCGGTCACTAGTTCGGGTGCGAACTGCTTGCCGCTGTTTCGCTGTAAGTCCTCAAATACCTCTTGAGCCGACCGCCTTCGACGATACGGCCGGTCTGAGGTCATTGCGTCGAATGCATCGGCGAGATTGACGACCTTCGCAATGTAAGGGATCTCGCGGTCGTAAAGCCCGTCCGGATAGCCGCGGCCATCGAGACGTTCATGGTGATATTTCGCAGCAAGTGGAACTCCGGCGTAAGGATGGCGAATCGGCTGAAGGATCTCGTATCCGGCTCCCGGATGCTTGTTGAGCTCTGTCGATTCTTTCGCGTTTATGCGGTACGGAGCGTTAATTATCTTTCGTTCGACCGTGATCTTTCCAATGTCGTGCAAGTATCCGGCAAATGCGGCACCTTCGATCTCTTCCTCGCCCCATCCAAGCTCCCTTGCGATCGCTTCTGAATACTTGCCGACCCGGACCGAGTGGCCCTCCGTGTATTTGTCCTTTCGGTCGATAGCGGCGGCAAATGCCTTCACGGTGTCCTTGTAGGTCATCTTGAGGTCATCGTAAAGTCGGCGGTTCTCATCGGCCCGCCGCTCGAGCTCTGCCATCAAGTTTCGCTGGGAAATGGCGACCCCGATGTGACGTCCCATCGCACAGATGATCTCTTTGTCATGCGAGGTGTATTGCTCTCCGCTCGCCTTCTCACCGAGGAATATGCCGCCGAGAAGTTCGTCCCGAACAACTAATGGGACAAAAAGCTCGATCTTCGCTCTTTCAAGGCTTCGGTCATAGACCTGAAAAAAGGGAAGCACTCGGGCTTGGTCACACTCGATCGGGTAAAGGCCGTTAGCAAGAAATTGTCGCTCGTCCTCATAACAAAGTGACATCCCGAACGGAAAATCGTCGCCGAGCCCTCTAGCCGATACCATGTTCAATTCGTGCTCGAAGCGAGTGTAACGGACAACTCCGCCCCGCATTATCCCCAGGGAGCCAAGCACGAGGTGGAGCGACGTTCGGACCGTTTCCTGAAAATTATGCTTGTTCGAAACTTCCTGCCCGATCTCGGCAAGCGCACCGAAGGTATGAACGAGCTTGTTTCGCTCGGCCGCAAATCGGCTGAAGTTCGTGGATCGCATTTCCTGAAGTTTCATCTCAAGCCCTGATCTCAACGTGCCGCGTAAGGCCCAGCATATCGAATAGTTCCGTCGTCATCGGATTGGGTTCGGCAAAAACCACCTTGGCACCGATGCCCGATGCCGCGTCGATAACGCCCATCAGGATCGAAATACCGATGCTGTTCACAAGCTCCGTTCCGGAGAAATCGACGATTATCTCGCGGTAGCCCGCGTTCAACTTCGCTCGGCACTCGCGTTCGATCCGCTCGCCGGAAAGCTTGTTCAGGTAGTCACCTGCAAAAACCGTAGCTGTGCCCTGCGAGTCGGAGAGCACTTGGCTGCTGACTTCGGTCATGTTTAACTTGTTGTCCTTTCGTGATTTACGCGAACTTGGATCACTTACGTGTCTTGGAAATGTTTTAACACAACGGTAACCAATAAACAATAGAAATCTTCGGGAATTGAACACCGGGCCCGGCTCGAATAGACTTGAGGAGATGACCTTAGTTGACCAAATTGTCGCAGATATAACTACTGCCATGAAGGCGAAGGACGCTGACCGGCTCTCGACACTCAGGATGGTGAAGGCCAACCTGATGAATCGAAAGATAGAGAAGGGGAGCGAGCTTACCGACGAGGAAGTGCAAAAGGCACTTCAATCACTCGTGAAGCAGCGGAAGGACTCGATAGAGCAGTACGAGAAAGCTGGCCGTGCCGAGCTTGCTGCGAAGGAGGCGGCCGAGGTTGCTGTAATTGAAGAGTATCTTCCTGGTGCCGCATCTCCCGAGGAGATCGAAAAGGCTGTAGGAGATGCAGTTACGGCAACCGGTGCGACCTCGATGAAAGACATGGGCCTCGTAATGAAGGCGGCTCTCGCAAACCTCGCGGGCAAGAACGCAGACGGAAAAGCCGTCAGCGAGGCAGTAAAAGCCAAGCTGAACGGCTGATGGTTCCGTGTTTTCGCGGATCTATCCGAAAATGTTTCGCACCTTGTCCATGAAGGATGCGTCGGTGAATTCAGTATCCTCGATCTCAGCGAGCTGCTCGAAGAGTTTCCGCTGGTCCTTTGAAAGCGACTTTGGGGTTATCAATGTAACCGCAACGAAAAGGTCGCCGCGGCCGCGTCCGCCAAGAACCGGCATTCCCTTCGATCTGATCCTAAAGACCGTGCCGGTTTGAGTCCCGGCGGGAACAGAAAGCGACTCTTCACCGTCAAGGGTTGGCACATTTATCTCTGCACCAAGTGCAGCCTGAGCGAAAGAGACCGGTACCGCCGCGTATAGGTTCTCACCCTGCCGCTCGAAGACCTCGTGTTCCTTTACGTGGATGATCACATAGAGGTCGCCGGTCTGCCCGCCGTTGGAACCGGCTTCGCCCTCGCCTGAAACACGCAAACGAGAGCCCGTTTCCACTCCTGCGGGTATCTTGATCTCAAGCGTCTTTTCTTTTTCGACCCTGCCTTGACCGCGGCACTCCTTGCATGGCGTCTTAATGACCTGGCCTTTGCCGGCGCAGTTCGGGCAGGTCCGCATCACGCTGAAAAAGCCCTGTTGATAGCGGGTTTGGCCGCTGCCGCCGCAAGCGACGCAATCTTCAGGGTGAGTGCCTTTTTCGGCTCCGATGCCGTTACATTCCTCGCACCGTTCAAGCCTCGGTATCTTAAGACGCTCTTCTTTCCCGATTGCTGCGTCCTCAAGCGTTATTTCGAGGTCATATCTCAGGTCCGCACCGCGCTGAACGCGGCTCCGCCGTCCGCCTCGCGAACCGAACATATCGCCGAAGCCGAACATATCGAAGATGTCTTCGAAGTTCGAGAAGCCTGGGTCGAATCCCGGGCCGCCGGCACCAACGCCGGAATGGCCGAACCGGTCATATGCCGCCCGCTTCTGAGCATCCGACAGCACCGCATAGGCCTCAGCACATTCCTTGAAACGCTCTTCCGCTTGAGGGTCGTCCGGGTTCTTGTCCGGGTGATATTTTACGGCGAGCGAACGGTAAGCCCGCTTTATCTCGCCGTCGCTCGCGTTTCGTTGAACCCCAAGAATTTCGTAGTAATCGCGCTTGCTCATACCTCATCGAGAAAACGCCAGCCTGATCTCTCAAGCTGACGCTTTCTGATTATCACCAATCCCGGGTTCTTTTCTCAAGTTGCGAAGGCGATCAAACTGCCGCCAGCATCGCCTCGGTGATCTTGGCCGCTGTTTCCTCGACCTTTGTCACGAGGGCCGTGAGTTCATCTTTGCCGGCTTCGTTCAGGTCGTCTTCCGCTGAATTTAGCGTGCCATTGATTGCCTGTTGTTCTTCAAGCGGGAAAGAACGGCCGAATTCTGCCATTGCTTTGCGGGCTGTCTTGATCATGCTCTCGACCTTGTTTCGGAGCAGGATAAGTTCACGTTCTTCTTTGTCCCGTTCGACCGAGGTCTCCGCCTCGAGTATCAGCCGTTCGATCTCTTCAGGTGAAAGCCCGGAAGACGGCATGACCTGCATCGCCTGTTCGAGTCCGGTCATCTTGTCCTGGGCTGAGACGTTCACCTGCCCGTTCGCATCTATCTCGAATGTCACGTCGATCTGCGGAACACCGCGGGCCGCCGGAGGAATGCCGACAAGTTCGAACTTTGCGAGGCTTCGGTTCTCTCGAGCGATCTCGCGTTCACCCTGCAGAATGTGGATCTGGACCGTCTGCTGATTATCGACGACCGTCGTAAAGGTCATCGTATTGCGGAGCGGGATCGTCGAGTTTCGGTTGATGAGCTTAACAAAAAGACCGCCGCGGGTCTCAAGGCCAAGGCTAAGCGGCAGTACGTCAAGCAGAACAATGTCCTTTACGTCGCCGGTGAAAACGCCGCCCTGGATCGCGGCGCCCATCGCAACGACCTCGTCCGGATTGATCTCTGAAGAGGGCTCTTTGCCAAAGACCTCTGTCACTGTCCGCGAAATGATCGGAGATCGGGTCTGGCCGCCGACGAGTATTACCTTGTCGATGTCTTCGGGTTTCAGCTTCGCGTCCCAGAGCGCCTTTTGGCAGGGCTCGACGGTCGATTCGACCAGGTCAAGGATAAGCTCGTCGAGCTTTTCACGAGAGAGTGTGGCGTTGATATGCTTCGGGCCCGTCGCGTCCGCCGCGATGAACGGAAGGCTAATGTTCGTCTCCGTCACACTCGAGAGCTCGCACTTTGCTCGCTCGGCTGCTTCCTTCAGACGCTGGAGTGCAAGCCGGTCATCCGAAAGGTCGATACCCGATTCGCCCTTGAAGACCTCGAGCAGCCATTCGATGATCCTTTGGTCAAAATCTTCGCCGCCAAGAAATGTGTTTCCCGAGGTCGAAAGAACATCGAAAACACCGTCCTTTATTTCTAGGATCGAGATGTCGAAGGTTCCGCCGCCAAGGTCATAGACCGCGACCTTCTCGGTTTTGTTTTTGCCAAATCCGTAGGCTAGTGCTGCGGCGGTCGGCTCATTGATGATCCGCTCGACCTCAAGCCCGGCGATCTTCGCCGCGTCGCGGGTCGCCTGCCGCTGCATGTCGTCAAAATATGCCGGGACGGTGACGATCGCCTCGGTGATCCGGTCTCCGAGAAACTCTTCAGCTGCCTGCTTCAAGCGCTGAAGCAGGATCGCGGAGATCTCGGGCGGGCTGTAAACCCGGCCGAGAACTCGAATATGAGCGTCGCCGTTCGGAGCTTCGACGATCTCAAAGGGAACCGTCGATCGCATTTTTTCAACCTCGGGCGAACTGAACTTCCGTCCGATCAGCCGCTTTACCGCATAAAGCGTGTTAGCGGAATTAGTTACGGCCTGCCGCTTGGCGATCTGGCCGACCAGCCGTTCGTCCTTATCCGTGAAGCCGACGACCGAGGGGGTCGTCCGGCCGCCTTCTTTATTTGAGATGATCTGCACAGTTCCGTTCTCAAGTACGGATACACAGCAGTTTGTTGTTCCAAGGTCAATTCCGATGACTTTACTCATATTCAGTTACCTCAAAGGTGTGGAGGGAGGAGGGCAAGGGGCGTGAGGACAAGACTTACAGAGCTCTTATGGCGAATCGTTCTCCGGTTCGGGACGTCCATCATCTTCGGGATGGTTAGAGTTCACTGCAACTTTCACCATAGCGTGGCGCATGATGCGATCGCCAAAGCGGAATCCGCGAAGCATTTCTTCGCAAACGAAGTTATTCGCAAATTCCTCAGTTTCGACTGTCGCGACCGCTTCATGCAGGTGCGGGTCGAATTCGTTTCCGGTCGCCGGGATCGGCTCAACACCCAATTCCGAAAGGGCGGCATTGAACTGCTCGTTGACCATCTGGATGCCTTCAAAGAAGTGGCCAAACTCAGGACCCTGCTCATCCGATAGTTGGTTCGCGGAGTCCAAAGCCCGTTCTAGGTTGTCGAGCACCGGCAGAAATTTCTCCACAAGGGAGACGGTCTGGTTGCGAAGGTGATCCGACCGGTCGCGTTCATTGCGGGCCTTGTAGGCCTCAAAGTCTTTGTTTCTTCGGAGCGAGTTTTCAAGGAGTTCGGCACGTTCGGCCTCAAGCCGGCGGACGTTTTCCTTGAGTGCAGAATTGAAATCCTCAAGATCGCCGATGCGCTCCTCAAGCTCGGCGATCTCATCATCCGCTTCGTCGGTTTCGTCGGGCTCTTCCCGTACCTGAACCGCGGCGGTCGGCTCGGGTGACGCCGGCTTGACGGTCACCGGTTCGGCCCCTGCCGGCTGAGGTTCGACAAAGAACACGGACGGGTTACCGTCATCGAAGCCCTCTTCGATCTCGATAACGGTCGTCTCAAGCGTAATGTGCAGGTCCTTTTCCTTCTCCTCGAGCTGGCGAATAAAATCATCGACCGACTCGCTGTCTGCATCGAGCATGCTCTCGGACAAAGGTTCGAGATCCTTTATTTCCTCGTTTTCGTTCATTGTTTGTACGCAGGAAGCTCTGCGTAAGCTGGCGGCCCTAGACTGATTGCTTTGCAAGCAATCGTTCTAGGACCTTTGCAAGATAGGACACGACTGCGATCATTCGTGCGTATTCGATCCGGGTCGGGCCAAGAACGCTCAAGGTTCCGACCGCGGTACTGTCGCCGATCCGGTATGGAGCTGAGATCAGCGAACAATCCTGAAGGGGTGTTACCGAATTTTCGCTTCCGATAACGATCTTGACCTCTCCTTTGCCCGTCTCCTCTTTTGAGACGCACTCATTGAGGATGTGCAGCAGCTTCGATTTCTCGCCGATGGTGGCAAGAAGCTCGCGAAGCCTTTCGAGGTCAGCAAAGTCACGCTTTGAAAGGATATTCGTGGTTCCTTCAACGTAAACTTCGCCCAGGCTTTCACTCTCGCCCTCGATGCTCTGTGAGCAAAGAATAACGGCCGTTTGCAGAAGCCGGTCGAACAAAGCCCGCTCTTCGTGCATCCGCCGGAGTATCTCGTCCCTGATCTCCGAAAGGCTCTTGCCCGCAAACTCCACATTGAGGTAATTCGAACACTTCTCGAGTTCCTCTCGCGTTAGCGGGGCCGAAAGCCGGATCAGGCGATTGTGGACGATATTTGGCGGAGAGACCATTACGACCAGCACACGGTTCTCAGCAACGCTGATGAATTCGATGTGCTGGAGCCGGTCGTTCGCCAGGCTTGGCGAGACCACTATCCCAACATTATTTGAAAGATCAGATAGGAGTTGTGAGGTCCGCTCGAGCAGCCGATCCGGTGCTTCAATGATCGTATCATCAAAGGATCCGAATTCTTCTGCTATCCGCTTCAGGTCCACGTCAGAGACCTTCAGAACACCGAGCAGATTATCAACATAGAAGCGATACCCGTGGTCGGTCGGCACGCGACCGGCTGAGGTGTGGGGTTGCTCGAGAAAACCAAGCTCCTCAAGCTCGCTCATGACACTGCGAATGGTCGCCGAACTTACGCGAGAGGAACTCGCAAAACGTTCTGCCACCTTCTTCGAGCCAACCGGCTCACCGGTGACAAAGTGTTCGTCGATGACGGCAGCAAGCACCGCTTGCCCACGCTTGTCAGGGTCGGGACGGACGGATTTGATGTCTCCATTTGACTCGCGAACCGCCATTTGTCACGTTGGAGGGAGAACCGCAGTTGGAGAGAAGTTTTCTCTCCACTTAATAGAAATAGCATCGACACGTGATATGTGTCAACGATTAATCGTTAAACCTGTATTAACAAGGTGTCTTTAGATCCCGTAATTGATGAGATCGCTGAGGTTTACCGCGACGTGATCGGGCATTATGACCCCGAGCGAAGCGGCGTTTCGGTCCATGTTTCGTTCTATCCCTACGTCGGGATCAACCAAACTATTCGCGTTCGTGACGGAAGCGTTTACGTACGGATCGCGGAGGTTTGCCGGGATATGCCGATCGATGTCCATCAGGCATTGGCTCATGTTCTGGTAGCGAAACTCTTTCGCCGCCGGGTGCCGAAACGCGCTCGCGAGCTCTACGCCGAATATATTTCTTCTCCACAAATGCGCGATCGCGCAGCTGCTAGCCGCCGCGACCGAGGCCGGAAGGTGATAACCGGAACCGATGGGTCCTTTTATGACCTTGAGGAGCTTTTTTCAGATCTCAACACGAAATATTTCTGGGGAACACTGCGAAAACCGAAACTGACATGGTCCGCGAAGCCTACATTCAGAATACTTGGCCATTTTGATTCGCACCACGACACGATCGTAATCAGCCGCTCTCTCGACTCGGGTGATGTGCCTCGCTACGTGATTGAATACGTAATGTACCATGAGATGCTTCACGTTTTTCACCCGACGGTACACCACAACGGTCGGCGGTATAACCACACGCCCGAATTTCGCCGCGACGAGGAACGCTTTGAGAAGTTTGAAGAAGCGGACATTTGGATAGAGACCAATGCCCGAAAACTAAAACGCAATGTGAAAAAGGGGCAGTCTATTCTGAGGCGAATTGTGCGATGATGCTTCCGATGATTCCGAAGTCGGAAACGCTTGTCCGTTCGATCGCTTTCTGATTGATGCGGGTTTCGGTCGTGTACCTTGCGACGACGGGATCCTCTGTCGATCTCTTTGCCGACAGCACGTCGGCGATCCTTCCCGGAATTTCCGAGTCACCGCCGATCGTGGTCGCCGCGGCGGTAGATGCCGCGATGGCCTTGATGCTAGCCGGCAGTTCCGTTCCGCCAGTCCGCTTTCCGGCGTCGATCGAGAGTTGGACCGCGTCCGGATACCCAATGATCACAACGTCACCGGCAATTGCCATCGCGATGTCGCCGTCGGCCGACCGCCAGAGGTTAGTGCCGCTTTCAGGCTCGGTAGGCTTCTCTGAGCGGAGTTCTTGAGCGACGGAGCTCAGGAGCGTTGCACGGTCTTTTACCCTCGCGATTACGACCTGCCTTTCGCCTTCACCATCGAATCTCGCGGTGATGAACTGCGTGCCAACCGAACTGAGAAACAGTTCCGCGTTGTCGATGCCATAAGGCTCGAAAAGGCTATCGGAAAATGCGAGAAGCAGCTTCCTGGAAAGCTCGTCGGTTTGCCGTTGCGCGGTCAATAGGGCCGCTCGCCAAGCGACGCGAGGGTCCTTTAGGTTGTACCGAGTGGCTGAAACGATTTTGTCCGGAATAAAGCGCTCAAGTCCGAGCGAACCACCTTCGGCCGCGGCCATCGATTCGCCAAGCACGGTGCCTGTTTCGCTGACGGTCGAGATCGTTAGCCGGTCCTCGATCCCGGCATCAACGGACTGCGACGACCATCGAACCTCTGTCACGGTATTTCGCAGCACCTCGGGCAACACTCTCGCGACAAAGCTCTGCACCTCTGCGTCGTCGCTTGCACGGTTCGCCATCGAAACGCCTGAGATGTTCGCGAGCTGGGCTATACCTTCTTTCGAAATGTAACCTGAGACCAGGCCCGCTTGTTCGGTAAATTCCTTTCTTCTTGCGATCGAGGCAAGCTCGCCATTCTTGGCGGCAAGAGCACGTTCGAGTGCGGATTCGTCATTGCCAAAGATGATGAGGCTGCCGAGGACGAGTGCATATGCCTTTTGCCCATCTTGTCCGAGCCAAATGAAATATCGACCACTGTGCTTTTCTGAGATCTCAAGCTTCGCCTCGCCGCCGTATGCTTCGCTGATAAAAAGCCCGAGTTCATTTTCAACGAATCCGAGCACTTGGAAATTCCATAGCCGGGTTTCGGCAACCGCAACGAATCGCGGCCGGAAGTTCAGAACCGAGTTCGAATCCGTAACGGGCTGTTCGATCGTCTCAAATCCGGTTACCGCGACTGCCATTTCAATGCCGTCTATTGCGCGGAGATCGGGTTTGCTCTCGGCTGCCTCGGCAAAACGCGGGCTTTCTGTCACTGCACGGATCAACCGCCCGAGGTCGCGGGTTTCGATGAATATCAGAGCATCCTCGGGAATCGCCGTCCGCGGGTCGGTAGGCGGCGAACCGCACGACGCAACCGCCAAACTGAAGGCGACGAGCAGAACTGCCAGCCGACACATGCGAATGAGACTCGTTCCTCGGCCGGGTGGCGGGTCAGAGCCATTCTTTGTGGTAAGATTCATTTCCATGAGCGACAGCGTATTTGCAAAGGACATTTTACAAGGGAAAGTTGCATTTGTAACAGGCGGAGGAACCGGGATAACCGGCGGCGTGGCTCGGGCGATGGCCGAACATGGCGCCCGTGTGGCGATCACAAGCCGAAAGGAAGAGAACCTTGAGGCGATGAAAAAGCTGATCGAGGATGGCGGCGGCGAGTGCTTTGCAGTTGCGGCAGACGTGCGTGATTTTGAAGCCGTTGAAAACGCTATCGCGAAAACGGTCGAGCATTTCGGTAAGATCGATATTGTGGTCAACGGTGCCGCGGGTAACTTTCTTTGTGCCGCTGAGCAGCTTTCGCCTAATGGATTCGGGACGGTCGTTGATATTGACACAAAAGGCACATTCAACGTTTGCCGTGCGGCGTTCGAGGAACTTAAGAAAACGCAGGGGCAGATCCTGAATATTTCGGCGACGCTTCATTATTTGGCGACGCCGATGCAGATCCACGTCTCGGCGGCGAAAGCCGGTGTTGATGCGATCACCCGAAATCTATCGGTAGAATGGGGCCGCCACGGGATACGTGTGAACGGCATCGCGCCGGGGCCTATCGAGGATACAGAAGGGATGAAACGGCTATTGCCCGAACCTCTCAAAGAGAAGATCACACGGAAGATCCCGGTGGGCCGCTTCGGCCGGATCAAGGATATAGAGAATGCTGCTCTCTTTTTGACCTCGGACGCTGCGAGTTATGTGAACGGAGTAACGCTCGTGGTTGACGGCGGTCAATGGCTTCTCGGAACAAGCCTCGGGTAATTACTTTCGCACAAACAGCCGCCGATAGACCGGCAATTGCTTGTCTTCGACGGCTTTTTCGCGCTCGGTCTTTATCGGAAACGGATTCTCGGCCGTCGTTTGCTCGATGAATTTTCCACTAGTCCTGAAATGTTCGAACATCTCCTCGGCGAGGAATTCGATGTCCGTTTGGACAAAAACCCGGCCGCCCTGCCTAAGGTGCGAGGCCACGGTCTCGACCATTTCCGGATTTACCATCCGCCGCTTCGCGTGCTTTTTCTTGAACCACGGATCGGGGAACTGAATAGTAACAACTTCGAGAATGGCTTCGGGAAGTCCTTCAAGCAGCCGCTCGAGCCAGAGCATCGCATTGCAGAACGAGTAATGCAGGTTCGAAAGGCCGGCTTCTTCAGCTAACCGATTGGCTTCGGCAACAAGCGGCTCGCGGATCTCGACACCAAGATAGTTTCGGCTCGGATCGGCCTCGGCCATCCGGAGCAGAAAGCGCCCGCGCGCGCACCCAATGTCCAGAAGCAACGGCTTACTCGTATCTGCAAACAGTCCTTTATAGCCAAGCGGCACGGGCTCTTGCCGATAAAACGGCGAGAGTGGGTTTACATGCTGATGAACGCGAACTCGGGGCATTACATCGCAAGGCCGCCGTTTGCGTTGATCACCTCGCCCGTAATACAAGCGGCGGCGGGCGAAAGCAAAAAGCAAACGATCTCGGCGGTTTCCTGAACACTTCCGAGCCGTCCAAGCGGTATCTGCGAGAGGATCTTTTCGCGGTACTCGGCGTTCATCTCGCTGGCCATCTCGGTCTCGACTAGCCCGAGCGCGAGTGCATTGACGGTGATCATTCGGCTCGCGACCTCTTTTGCGAGTGCTTTCGTCAGGCCGATCAGCCCTGCTTTGGAAGCCGAGTAATTCGTCTGCCCGAGCATTCCGACGACACCGGACACTGACGTGATGTTAACTATCGAACCGCCGTTCTCATTCTTAATCATCGGCCGAAGCACGGCCTTTGAGAAGTTCCAGGCACCTTTCAGGTTTGTGTCGATGACCGAATCCCAATCGTCTTCCTTCATCCGAAGTATCAGTTGGTCGCGGGTGATGCCGGCATTGTTGACAAGGAAGTCGATCGTACCGAACTCGGCCGCTGCCGCCTTTACGAACTCTGCGGAAGCTTCAGTGTTCGCCACGTCGCACTGGGCCGCGAAGGCCCTTACACCGAGCCCTTCGATCTCCGCCTTCAGCTTTTCGGCCTCTTCTGCGCTACGGGCATAGTTGAACGCTACGTTACAGCCCCGCCTTGCCAATTCAAGTGCGATCGCTTTCCCGATGCCTCGTGTTCCGCCGGTCACTATGGCGGACCGGCCCTCAAACTGTTTGTTACTCAAGATCTTCTTTCTCCTTCGAAGTAAACCTCGATTCTAGATTCTGCGTCCTGCATCGTCAAAGCAACGTTCCTCTGCCTTTGTGCTCAACGCCTGGTTTCGCTTATGATTCGAGGGAAAACCGATTATGAGATCCGCACTTTTGCTTAAACGTCTCGCCTGCTTTGTCCTGTTCATTTCGATGCTTTCGACCGCTGTCTTCGCCCGGCAAGGTGCAACGCATTTTCGCGAAGTGACGGTTATCGATGGCACCGGTTCGCCACGTTACGTCGCCGATGTGACGATTCTCGGCGACCGTATAGCCAGGATCGGCAAGCCCGGCTCGGCGAAGACGCGGGAAGGCGACCGTGTGATCGAAGGCCGCGGCCTTATTTTGGCTCCGGGATTCATAGATATCCACAACCACAGCGAATCCGGCCTCCTGCGCGAAGGAACAGCGGCGAATCAAGTCTCGCAGGGAATAACAACTCTGATTGTCGGCCCGGACGGCGGTTCACCCGATTCGATCGGCGAGTACTTCGCAAGCCTTCGCGGCAAGACCGCAGTTAACGTTGGTGCTTTCATCGGCCACGGCACGCTTCGAACGCTTGTCATGAAAGAGGATCTTCGCCGGCCCGCAACCGCGGCCGAGATCGCCGCGATGTCCACTCTGCTTGAGAGAGCGATGAAAGACGGAGCGTTTGGGCTTTCGTCCGGGCTTGAGTACGACGCGGGCTTTTCGGCCACGACCGAAGAGTTGATCCAACTTTCGCGGGTTGCTGCAAAACACGGCGGAATCTATATGACCCATATGCGCGATGAAGAGGAAGGCGTACTAAACGCCATTCGTGAGGCGATCCGAATCGGGCGCGAGGCGAAGATCCCGGTACAGATCTCGCATATTAAGATGGGCAACAAGAGCGTCTGGGGCAGGTCGGCCGATGCGGTCGCGTTGGTCAACGAGGCCCGCAAAAACGGTCTCGATATCACTGCCGATGCATATCCTTATGTCGCCTGGGCATCCACCATTACGGTGCTCGTGCCGAGCCGGAAGCACGAAGACCCGGCCGAAGTGCAAAATGGCATCGACGCTCTTGGAGGCCCGGACAAGGTGCTCATAACCTCGTGTAGGGCGTTTCCAGACTATGAAGGCAAAACACTCGAGCAGGCTGCGGCCTTTGCCAAGAAGACCACGGTAGAAACCTACATTGAGATCGTGAAGAACGGAGGCGCGGGAGTGGTCGGGTTCGGAATGAATGAGAACGACGTCAAGACCTTTTATCAAACGCCTTGGGTAATGGTCTCGAGCGATGGCGGGATCGGCGGTCGCCATCCGCGCGGAACGGGAACCTTCCCGCGTGTTCTCGGACTGTTCGTCCGCGAAAACAAATGGCTTGGGCTTGAAGAGGCGATAAAGAAAATGTCGCTGATGCCGGCCGAGAGGCTCGGACTTCGCGACCGCGGAAGGGTTAGGAAAGGCCTTAGGGCGGATCTAGTTCTTTTCGACCCGAAAACGGTCATCGACAGGGCAACGTTCACCGAGCCACAACTTTTTGCCGAAGGCATCAAGGCAGTCTTTGTCAATGGGGTCGAGGTCTGGGATGGTACTGGGACGACCGGGCAACTTCCCGGAGAGATCCTCAAAGGCCGCTAAACTAGGCTGCAAGCACTCGCCGCTGTATCTCGAATAATTGATGTATGCCTTTTTCGGCAAGGATCAGCATCTCGTCCATCTGTTCGCGTGAAAAGGGTTCACGCTCAGCCGTGCCCTGTAGCTCAATGAATTTTCCGGAGCCGGTGCAGACGATGTTCATATCCACATCGGCCTCCGAGTCCTCGGTATAGGCCAGGTCCAGGATCGGAGTTGCTTCGATGATCCCAACGCTAACCGCAGCAACTTCGCTTAGGATCGGATTCGTCCTGATGATCCCTTGTTTTACGAGTCGGCGGCAGGCAAGGGCAAGAGCGACGTACGCTCCCGTGATCGAAGCACAGCGCGTTCCTCCATCGGCCTGTATCACGTCGCAATCGAGATAGATCTGCCGCTCGCCAAGCAGCTTTGTGTCGACGACGGCGCGAAGGCTCCGCCCGATCAATCTCTGTATCTCCTGCGTCCGTCCGCTCGGCCGCTGGGTCTCGCGTTGGGTTCGCGTGTTGGTCGCCCGCGGCAGCATTGCATACTCCGCCGTAACCCAGCCGAGCCCTTTGTTCCTCAGAAAAAGCGGCACTTTATCCTCGACCGAGGCCGTGCAGATGACCTTCGTCCCGCCGACCTCGATAAGCGCCGAACCTTCAGCGTAGGGCGAGATGTTAGGCGTTATCTTCGTGTTCCGAAGCTGGTCGAAGGCCCTTGAATCGTGTCGTTGAAATGTCATTTTGGTTTAACTCAATGCCGGAACCTCGATCGCCTCGAGTTTCGCGGGCTTTACACCGAGAAAGCGTTCCGCAACGCTCGCGAAACGTTCGGCGGCATCGGTCACAAAAAAATGGTCAAGGTCATCGCAAAGCGATCGAGCTCTCTCGATCGTTCGTTCGCTCGCAAGTCCGCTGGAAACAAGCAGGTCTGCAACCTCTTTCGCCGTCGCTTCGCCCGAATCAACAAGCTTAACATTCGCGCCGACAGTTCGCTGAATCACGTCGCGAAGGATCGGGTAATGTGTGCATCCGAGCACGAGTGCGTCCGGCGCATACTCGAGCATATCTGCGAGGTAGCGTTCGGCGATCGACGCAGTTTCAGCTTCGTTCGCCCAACCCTCCTCGGCAAGCGGAACGAAGAGCGGACAAGCGGTCTGGAAGACCGTGGCCTCGCCGCAGTATCGATGGATCGCCTCGACATATGCACCGCTTTTCACGGTAGCCTCGGTCGCGATCACGCCTATCTTTGGGGCCTCACGATCGGCAACATCTATCGCACGCCGACCGCCGGGACCGATTACGCCAACGACGTCAATGCCGATCCTTGCTCGAATTGCCGGAAGCGCCAATGCCGAAGCCGTATTGCATGCGACTACGAGTACCTTAATCCCCTGGTCCGCCAAAAACTGGGCATTCTCTAGCGCGTACTTTTCAACCGTCGCGAGCGATTTCGTCCCGTAAGGAACACGCGCCGTGTCGCCGAGGTAAACAAAGTGTTCGTTCGGCAGGCGGTAATGCAAGGCGCGATAAACGGTCAACCCACCGACGCCGGAATCGAAGATCCCGATCGGAAGTTCAGAATTTAAGTGCTCGATGTCGACGGGCATTTTGCTCACCGCTTCTGCGAATGAAAAGCATATTACTTGAATCTTGATTTTCAAATCGGCTGCGAGGTCATGGAGGCTCAAGTGTCCAAAATTTCCCCATCGCATTCGCCGGTCTGTCCCTATTTCCCCCATTTGGCCGGCCATGGAATCGAGTTTTCCTTGTTTTTCCGTGTTTTTATTTTGGCACGCTGATTGAACTACTAGAGAGCGTCTGCGGAGACCTCCGCCGATATTCGTAGATCTGGACTGACTCCCACCATTCCGGAATATGAGACTCCCACAAATACTCTCCCACTCGTTTGTTCTCCTTAGTTGTGGCCTGATCGCCGCGTTGGTGACGCTTGCGTCCGCCAGCGCGGCTTTGGCCGTTGACGCGAACGACCGCTACATTATCCAATTGGAGCCGACGCAGTTTTCGGGCGAGTTCGATCAGGCTGAAGTCGTATCGCTCGGCCAGGAGATCGCCGGCCTTTCAGGCGGAAGACTTTTACACACCTATTCGCGAACCGTCAAGGCCGTCGTTATCGAAGGAGCTAGGATCGATCTTAAAGCTCTTGCTGGTGATCCACGGATCAAGTCCATTCAGCCTGATGTTCCGATCTACGCTTCCTTCACCCAAACGAATGCGCCCTGGGGCTTGGACCGGATCGACCAACGCCTTTTGCCGCTTCGAGGAAACTACCACTACTCGGCGACCGGCGCCGGCGTAAACGTTTACGTAGTTGACAGCGGCATACGGTACACACATTCGGAATTCATCGGCCGGACAAGCTTCGCCTTCGACGCCATCGGCGACGGACAGAATGGGAACGATTGCTTTGGGCACGGCTCGCACGTTGCCGGCACTGTCGGCGGAGCGAACTATGGCGTTGCAAAGGGCGTTCAACTCCATTCGGTGCGCGTTCTCAATTGCAGCGGTGGTGGCTCTGTTATCGGCTTGATGGACGCTGTCGAATGGCTGACGACGAACCGGATCGACCCAGCGGTAGTCAACATCAGCGTTACGACCAACGCCCTTGTGAACGTCCTTGACGAAGCGATCAACGCTTCCGTGGCCTCTGGAATCACCTACGTCGTATCGGCCTCTAACAACGGTGCGGACGCCTGCAACTACTCGCCGGCAAGGGCCTCGGCGGCCATTACCGTCGGAGCAACGACTAGCGGCGATGTCCGCCCTAGCTACTCGAACTATGGCCCGTGCGTGGATATATTTGCACCGGGACATCTGATACTTTCCGCGGGTATCAGCGACGACAATGCTGCCGTTTATAAAAATGGTACGTCGATGGCGGCTCCGCACGTCGCCGGCCACGCCGCACGTTTGCTCGGCACGCAGGCGTGGCTTACGCCTTCGACCGTTACGGACTCGCTCGTCGAACGTTCGTCGCCGGACCTCGTTCAAAACGCAGGCGAGGGAAGCCCGAACCGGCTGCTCTACACCGTGCTTCCTGACGACGACGATTCGCTCCTGTTCAATGCGCTTCCAAGCGGCGGTTATGTTGTCGTTGGCTCTACGCAGCCGATAACCTGGTCGAACGGCGGAGACTTTAATAGCAACGTCACGATCGAGCTTTCGACCAACGGTGGAGTCTCGTTCGACACGGTCATCGCCTCCGGCGTCGCAAACACCGGTTCATACGATTGGAGCGTCCCATATCTGCCAACATATAGCGGCCGAATTCGAGTACGAGAGTCCGGTTTCACCGGTGCCGAAACGATTTCGGCGACCGACTTCACGATCGGGCTCGCTCCGACCTCTGCCGGCGTTCGAATCGGCGGTCGAGTATCTGACCCGAGTGGTCGTGGGATCGAAGGACTTCTCGTGACGATCCTAAACGCTGAAGGCGTAGGTTTCGTTTCAAGAACTAACTCGTTCGGCTTTTTTATATTCGACGAAGTGCCCGCCGGCCAAACCTACATTCTTTCGATTGCAAGCAAGAACGGAGTTATCACGTCACAGGTGGTCTCACCGACCGACGATAATTTCTCTGTCAATTTCGTTCTTAACCATTAACCGGTTAGCCTCGCCGATGAGTTTGACGAATTCGCGGCGAAAAAAAACATTGAAAAGTTCATTCGCGGTCAGCTAGACTAGGAAAGCGGGCTCGGCTCTACAGTCGGCCTTCATTATTCCTTCGAACCTCCCGTCATTCCGAATTCACGGAGCTGACCCATGAGACGTCTAACTTGCTTGTCCGCCGCGTTGCTTGTTCTCTTCTTTTGTTACTTTGGACCGCTCCCGATCCCGTCAACTGCTCAGAAAGTTGTGGAGCGAGCCGATTCGTCGCCAAACGGCCTTTCTTCCGATAAGCAGCTTGCCGCTCTCATCAGGGCCTTAACAGATCGTTCGTCAGATGGCCTCGAGAGCATTCGAGGGCTTGACGGGACTGAGACTGGGCTTGAAGGGCGATTCCAAAACGTCGCGTTAGGGCGAGTAGTAGACGGTGGTCGCCTCGAAGCGGGGTGCGTGTCGAGCCTCGAAGAAGCAAACGCTTTCTTTGGCAGGGATCTGCTTACCGGTAGGCTCGTTGAGCGAGGGCCGTATGCTACCGAATCGATCGAGGATATTGCCGCTAAGCACGGAATGTCGGTGGACGAATTCCGATTCTACCGCAAGATGCTTAGCGACGCCTCCATCGCCGATGCCCTTGCTGCTCCTGCCAGTTCATCGATAATCATACAGAACAATGACGGCATGAATGAGGGCTTCAACGATTCCTCTGCGGCATTTGTTGTAGGTGAGGGGGGAAACTCCGGAACAACCCGCGGAGCCCAGCGATTGAATGTCTTCAATTTTGCGGCCGCGATCTGGAGCGGTTTTCTTGATTCGCCCGTTACGATAACGGTCGGATCGCAGTTCAATCCACTTTCGCCTTGTTCGACCTCGGGCGGCGTTCTCGGCTCCGCAGGTGCGACCACCGTACACCGGGATTTTTCAGGCGCCGAGTTTTCGGGAACTTGGTATTCCCAAGCACTTGCAAATAAGCGGGCCGGGTCCGATCTTTCACCGGCAAACCCGGATATCAATGCCACCTTCAACGTGAACATTGACAGCGGCTGTCTTGGCGCGGGGACCCGATTCTACTATGGTTTGGACAATGCCGTCCCGGCGAATCGGATCAATTTACTGGTCGTTGTTCTCCATGAGATCGGGCACGGGATGGGATTTCAGACCTTTGCGAACGGAACATCTGGCACCCTATTCAACGGATTTCCGGACATCTATCTTCGCAGGATGTTTGACCAAAGTTCAGGCCTTTACTGGCACCAAATGACCGACGTCCAGCGACAGGCATCGGCACTGAACACCAACAATGTCCTCTGGGACGGTCCAAATGTGAACATCGCATCGGGGTTTCTAACGGCGGGCCGTGATGCCGCAACTGGCAGGGTCCAGCTTTTCACACCGAATCCGTTCCAAGGCGGGTCATCACTCTCCCACTTCAGCACGGCGGCCTCGCCGAATCTGTTAATGGAGCCGAGTATCAACGTCGGGCTTCCGATCGATCTTGACCTAACGCGTCAGCAGATGCGTGATATCGGCTGGTTTCGCGACACTACCTCGGACAATGTTCCTGATCAAATCACGGGCGTTTTCCCGAGCGGGAACGTTGTAACGTTCGGTTCGAACGTAAATATTATCTGGACCAACACGGGCGGTTTCAATCGCAACGTGACCATCGAACTCTCGACCAATGGGGGAACGACTTATTCTGCAATTGCCACCAACATTGCCAACACCGGTTCCTATTCCTGGACGGTACCATCAACGCCGACGACACAAGGGAGGATCCGTGTTCGAGAGGCGGGGTTCATCGACCTTGCCGGCGTTTCGTCATCGAACTTTACCATCTCGCTGGCACCCTCATCGTCCGCAGCTTCAATCGCCGGCCGCGTTCTCGATCGAGGGGGTCGGAGCGTTCGCGGCGCAATGGTAACTGCTGTTGATGCGAACGGATCTGTCTTTTCAGCGGTCTCCAATTCGTTTGGGTACTACCGGATCGAAGAACTTACGGCAGGCCAGAACTACGTCTTGTCCGCACGGGCAAAATCAATGAGCTTCTCCGGCCGTGTTGTAACGACCGAGAATGATCTTAACGTCATCGACCTGATCGAAGAGTAACCGTCGCACGATACCGGTATAAGCAAGATGAGTCATTTATCACGACCGATGGGGTAACGTCCGGGTCGTTTCGGGGAAAGCAAATAACTCCCGAGTCCCAGAAGCACAAGCATGGCCCAGGTCGCGAGCAAACAATTCGACCGAAGCCAGCCGGCCCAACTTTGCGGTTCTTCTTCGACAACAACATCGAACGGCCGCTGCTCTGCTTCCGGCTTAGCGAGCCGAGCAGACGATGTTTCAAATAAACGACGGACACGATCAACGGCCTCGGCTTCGACCGCCGTGCGGGCAACCCCGCCGAGTACTCCGCCGACGGCATCTGACCTCGAACGGTCTGTAAAGACGATATAGCTTTCAACTGCCTCGCCGTTCGGAATTCGGAGAAGCGCTGTCAGTGAGATCGAGGCGTCAAGATAACGCGAAGAGTAGAACTGACGCGTCAGGACGAAATGTGAGTCGTTTCCAGCTTTTCCGCTCGTAAAGGTTGCGGCGTGGGTCAATACAACTGTCGGGTTCAGGCCGAAATCGACCGCCGACCAGTGCAGTTCATTTCTAACCCCAGAGAGGGTTCCCGCTGGGAATTCGTAAAGATATTGACGAAGGCCGCGGCCGAAATCATCCAGCAACGGAAGCTCCTTGAGCAGTTCGCGATGAGCTTCGGAGAGGTCGAGCGGTTCTCTGCGATTGACATTCTTGCTAAGCGAAAAAGCTCCCTTCGAGGAATATTCCGAGGCATACTCCAGCATCATCGACCGGAAAAGTTCAGTCGCTTTTGGACGATGATCCGCTTTGTTCCAGTCGATCTCCGTACTGAACC
Organism: Acidobacteriota bacterium; assembly: GCA_019639235.1. Classification (GTDB taxonomy): domain Bacteria; phylum Acidobacteriota; class Blastocatellia; order Pyrinomonadales; family Pyrinomonadaceae; genus OLB17. The sequence continues at coordinate 199,457 of JAHBSG010000004.1, forward strand.
GCCCGATCCATTTTGCTGACATATTGATGTCGCAATCGCCGATGCGGCATCTCCGTAGTTCGTCAAAATCACGATCCTCGAGCTCAAGCGTCGCGAGGTCGGAGATGTTCGGCGGATCGGAAAACCGGCCCTTGCCTTCCATCTCTTTATTTCCCCGCTGCGAAAAGCTCTCGCGAAACTCGGCCATCGTAATCGGCCGACGCTCGGCGATCTTTACCATCCCGAAGATGGCAACGTCCTGGTCCTCAGCGGTCTTTACACGCTTGACCACAATCTCGCCCTTCTCCATCGCCGCGACCTCTGCCTCGGAAAGATCCGCATATCGGACAAGCTGCGAACGAAGTTTATCCGCGGTCGACTGCCCGGCGAATTGCTGAGCTGCGAAAAAGACGACCGCTGTTGCGGCCACGGCAAAAAACCGCTTTCCGATAAAGAAAACGACCATCGCCGATATTATAGATCAAATTGAAAAAGAGATGGTGGAGGCGGCGGGAATCGAACCCGCATCCAAAGGTTGCGACCAGTGAGATCTACACGCTTAGTCGGTTCACTTCATCTCGCCACCGGAGAGCAGGTGAGCCGACAAGACCTCCCCAATGGCATACCCGACTAAATTTAAGACTCGTCCGCAGGCGGAGGACGTGCCCGAGCCTGAACTGGGTTATGCCCCAACGGGTCGCATCAGGCGAACTTCCCGCGGGACATCGCTGTAGCTAAAGTTAATTAGGCAGCGAGAGCTAATTCTTGATTAGCATTTGTGTTTTGCGTGTTTTTTTAACGAGCTAACAAGCAAGCCCGGCGTGCACTCAAAGATCTATACAAGCCCCTGTCGAAGCCTGTCGCCCCCAAAACTTTGTGGAGCCGAAATGGCCCGCCGAACGCATCGGCGGAACGCCAGTTTACGACAATGAGATGAAAATTGAAAGGCCCGGGTTCGCCGCCGGGCCTTTTATGCTCTATTGCGAGATGGCGTTGAAAAGCAGCGGGAAGGTCGCCACGCTCTGCCCGCGGTATTGCGGACGGAACCCGAAGAGGATGATCTTGCCTTTGCCCATCGTGACCTCGACAAGTGCCGCCTTGCCGGCGATCTTGTCCTGCCCGAGCGCCCAGCCGGAAAGCAGTATCTGCTTCGGATCGGACGGGTATCGGGCGATAACGCGAGCACAGGCGCTCCCCTCCTTACGAAGGAGGGGTACGGCTTCAGCCGGGGGGTGGTTCTCTGAAGGCCCGCGCACGACCGACGGGAGAACCACCCCGTCAGCCGAAACGGCTGCCACCCCTCCTTCGTAAGGAGGGGAGTTAAGAGCCGTCGATCCCGCCGAGCACATAGCTGCCGATTCGATCTCGAAAGTAGGCGAGTCCTCGAACCAGGCGATGGATTGCTGCGGCATGCCTTTGGCGATCGGGTGCGAGAGGTCTAGTTCGGTGCGGAGGATCGAGCCGGGGATGTAGAAATCCTTCCGGTTGAGGCCCTTCGTGATGTTCTTTACGGGCAAGTTGAACTGCTCGATCGCAAAATTCGACGATTCGTTCAGGAACACGAGCGTCCCGCCAGCCTCGACAAACTTCTTCAGATTCTCAACGCCCTCTTGCCCAACACCGCCCGTATACTCATCCGGTATCGAGCCTTTCGAATAGCCGTTGAGGATCTGATTAGCGGATTGGTCGGGGAAAACAATAGTGTGTAACTTCTCGAGGCTGGAACTAATCTGAACAGTTGATTTGGTAACTGAAACAAGTTCAGAAGAGCAATATTTTTCGTTCGGCCCAAATTTTCCGAAGAAGCTCTTATTATCTTCAAAAATCCATCGCGACCATCCCTCGTCCATCGACGCTTGATCCGATTTGTACAATCCGAACCGAAAGTCACTAGCGCAGCGGTTTGGGCCATCTCCGGTCCCAGTGCCATAACCGCGACCCTTTCCATTAGTGATGTCTAGCTTGGTGAACACGGGGGTCGCATCAACTGACAACAGCAACGATAATGTATGTGCCGTCACATCGTAAGGCGCGATTGGCTGTCCCTCATTATCGAGCAAATTCGGGTATTGTTGGTTTTCAAGCAAGGCTTTTGCAAAACCGCCATACGGCTGGTCCATTGGAATTATGGTCACTCCGCTTACATACTTTGTGCCATTGATAGTCGGAGAGTCATAACTATGACTTTCGACGCCCGCGCGCTTTAAGATCGAACTCAATGTTGAATCGTAGCGACTTTTATAATGGTCGATAATAAACGCATTGAGCTCGCCATCCTTCCTCGGCCGGACGGCTTCTTTTCCAATCTCATAAAACCTCGACAGCCATTTTTCGCGGTTGTTGGCGGCGTGGTCTAGTAGGCTGAAGGCGGTGGCGGTCATGTAGTCGGTGATGTTGCGGAGGCGCCAGTCGCCGCCTTTCCAGGCGGGGCCGTTGTTGGCGTCGTCTTTGTGCGGGTTGACGCCGCGGCCGCCGCGAAGTTCCTCAAACTTAACGTTCACAGGCGTCGCGAGCCGGGCGGAGGCGGTCTCGCTCAGTATTCGCACGCCGCCGTGGTAATGCGAATAGGCGCGTCCAGGCGTCCAGGCGTCGTAGGTCGTGCCGGTCGTCAGGCCCTGAAAGCCTTTCTTTCGCATATCGCCGGCGATGTAAAGCCCAAGCTCGGTGTAGCCCTCGACGATCTGTTTCGGCACGTTGGGCTCGACCGGCGGCATGTAGGGCGGCAGAAATTGCCGGGCACCGTAGATGCCCTGCTGATGAACGTCGAGCACGATCTGCGGATGCCAGACATTGTGGATCTTATCGACTGTGAGCTGCGTCTCGACCTGCGTAAAGGCGTACCAGTCACGGTTGTTATCGTGCCCGACGTATTTGTGATAAAGCTCCGGCGGGTTTGTGCCCTCGTAGGGCGTGCCGAGCGTTTTGTCGTACCAATTTTTGACGATATCGACGCCGTCGGGATTGAGCGACGGCACGAGCAGGATGATCGTGTTGTCGAGAATGTTCTTAATGCGGAAGTCGTTGCTGCTCACGAGTTCGTGCGCGATCAGCATCGATGAAAGCGTCGAACCGACCTCGGTCGAATGGATGCCGAAGGTGATGAGGACGATGGTCTTGCCTTCTTTTATGAGCCGCTGTACGACCGCCGAGCTTACGCTCGGTGCAGGCGAGGACGCCTGCGTTCCAGTCAGCTTTCGCGGATCGGCGAGTTTGTCGTTGATCTCACGGTAGTGATCGAGCTTCTTGAGATTCTCCGGCGAGCTGACGGTCGCGTAAACGAACGGAGCGCCCATCGTGCTCTTGCCGATCTCTTCGAAGAGCATTCGGTCGCTGGCCGCGTCAAGCTTTTTGAAGTAATCGACGACCTGTGCCCAGCTTGCGAGCTTCCGGTCGTCGCCGGGCGTGAAGCCGAGAACGTCCTTCGGCGTCGGGACCTGAGCAGAAAGCGATGAAACGAATAACAACAGAGCGAGAGAGAACCACCCCGTCAGCCGAAGCGGCTGCCACCCCTCCTTCGTAAGGAGGGGAGCATTTTTGCCGCAGAGATGCAGAGACGCAGAGATGTTATTCATAGGATGTTTTTTGCTCCGCTGAGGAAATATCGGCTAGTTTAGTGGATTTTCGTGGGTTTTGAAAGATTTCAACGGATGTGGGAACGATTCCAGAGGCTGTTGGAATGGTTTAACGGGCGTTGGAATCGTTCCAGAGGGCGTTGGAATCGTTCCAGAGGGCGTTGGAATCGTTCCAGAGGGCGTTGGAATCGTTCCAGAGGGCGTTGGAATCGTTCCAGAGGGCGTTGGAATCGTTCCAGAGGGCGTTGAAATCGTTCCAACAGGTCGCGGAATCGTTGCATTTTCGGGTATTTGGGCGTAAATTCTGTGCAACTCCCATCAAGGCCGCCTATGAAAAACCCATTTCTCGAAAACTTTCGCCCGTATATTCCGGATTCGGTCACCACGCTGCGTGAACTGACGCCGGGGCCGCTCGTCGTCGGTGTTCTGCTGGGCATTTTGTTTGGCGCGTCGTCGCTTTATCTGGTGCTCAAGGTCGGGCTGACGGTCTCGGCGTCGATCCCGGTCGCGGTCATCTCGGTAACGCTTTTCCGGCTGCTTTCGAAGCTAGGTGCGAGAGACGCGACGATCCTCGAGCACAATATCGTCCAGACGACCGGCTCGGCGGGCGAATCCATCGCTTTCGGTATCGGAGTAACGATGCCCGCGATACTGATTCTCGGCTTTGATCTCGAGGTCTGGCGGGTGACGATGGTCGCCGTGCTCGGCGGGCTGCTCGGCATTCTGATGATGATCCCGCTCCGCCGTGCTCTCATCCGCGACCAGCACGGCCTGCTCAAATATCCCGAGGGCACGGCCTGCGCACAGGTGCTCATCGCTTCGGCCAGCGAAGAATCAAAACAACACTCCGAGATCGCAAAGGCTGGCGATTCGACCGCGGCAAAGGGCGGGCTGATCATCGCCGCCGGCTTCGGCATCGGCTTTCTTTACAACACGGTGATGAAGGTCTTCAGCGGGTGGAAGGAATATCCCGAGAAGCTTTTCGGCGAGCCTTTCCGCGGCGGCAGCGTCTCGCTTGAGAACAATCCCGCACTGCTCGGCGTCGGCTACATCATCGGTCCGCGGATCGCAGGGATAATGTTCGCGGGCGGAGCTTTGGCATATTGGGTGCTCATCCCGATGATCCGTTTCTTCGGCGATAGCCTTTCGGAACCGCTCGCACCGGCGACGACGCTGATCAAAGATATGCCGATCGAAGGTGCCGGCAGCATTCAGAGCGAATACATTCTCTATATCGGTGCCGGAGCGGTCACCGCGGGCGGCATCATCTCGCTGATCCGCTCGCTGCCGACCATTTGGGGCGGCATACGAGGCGGCATTGTGGACTTTCAGGCAAAGCGGGCGAATAACAAGAACGGCGACGATTCTGCTCCGCCGCGGACCGAGCAGGACATCTCGCTCAAATGGGTGGTCGTCGGCATTCTGGCCCTGATCGTCGTCATCACACTGCTCCCGACGCTGAAGATGAACATCCTCGGGGCGGTTCTGATCATCATTCTCGGCTTCCTTTTCGTTACGGTTTCGTCAAGACTCACCGGCGAGATCGGCTCTTCCTCGAACCCGATATCCGGAATGACCGTGGCGACGTTGCTCTTTACGTCGCTTGCGTTTCTGGTGCTCGGTTGGACGAATCCGGATCCGTACTTCGTCACCGCCTTGTCGGTCGGCGGCATCGTCTGCATCGCTGCATCGAATGGCGGCACGACCTCGCAGGACCTCAAGACCGGCTTCTGGGTCGGCGGCACGCCTTGGAAGCAACAGACGGCTATCCTCGTTGGGGCACTTTCGTCGGCGCTTCTTCTCGGGCCTATTCTGATCCAGCTCAACGAATCATCGTCGGTCTATATGCCTGTTGCACCGAACACCTTCGCCGCGGGATTTCAAGTACCGGAGCAGGAACTCGTCCGCGAGGGCGGTGAACTGCGTGCCGAACGAGCAGGTGGCTTTTATGGTGAGCGAGACACGGCGAACTACCGTGTATGGCACAACACGGACACAAGCCGCGGCCCGGCCGGTAAATACCTCGTCGGGATGACGGGCAGGCCGGCGTACCTTGTTGATCCCGGCATCAACGGCGTCATCACCGAAGTGCAGACCGGAGTTGATGCCAATGGTGATCCGGTAATGCAATCCGTCGAGAAATACCGAGCGCCGAAGGCGACGCTGATGAGCTATATCATCCAGGGAATCCTTAGCCAGCAGCTTCCGTGGGCTCTCGTTATTCTCGGCGTGATGATTTCCGTTACGCTCGAGCTATGCGGAATCTCTTCGCTCGCGTTCGCCGTCGGGCTCTATTTGCCTATCTCAGCCTCGTCGCCGATCTTTGTCGGCGGCATGGTCCGCTGGGCGGTCGATAAGTATTTGAAGCGGAAGTTTGCCGAAAAGGACCTGACCGAAGAGGAGTTCGTCGCCGAGACTGACAAGAGTTCGGGCGTGCTCTTGGCTTCAGGGTACATTGCCGGCGGAGCTCTTGCAGGCATTCTTGTGGCCCTTTCGGCGGTCTATTTGAGTGGCCTGACGGAGGGCGTCAACGAATGGGCGAAAGCAGCAAATCCGTTCTACGGAGGCTCGTACGCCGACCTTTTGGCGATGGTTCCGTTCATCGTGCTTGCTGTTTTCCTCTACCTAGTTGGCCGCGAAAAGGTGTTTGCGGGGGAAAAATCGGCAAAAAACGGGTGAAAAAGGGCGGTTAATCCCTTTATCTGTAAATAAATACTTACTTTTTCCACAGGGACACGCTATACTACGGTTTAGCGTGTCTTTCCTTTTCTTGCCTCGGGCACGCAGTTTACGAGGCAAGGTTGCCCACCCATGGGCTTCTTCGCGGCAAGACCGCGGCCCCAGTTTCGATGCGAATGTTCGAACCAAAAGGCGTGACCAAGGCGCTATCGCAAATCTCTGTTTTGGCAGTGCTGCTATTTAACACGGTAGCTGGCGCTGGCTGTTCGGCCGCGGCCACTGAGACGGCCAATGCAGCAACGAAAGATTCAGCGACGACTGCCGCTGCCGTGAACACAAACTCATCTGCGGCTTCTTCGGGGCCGAGAATTGAGATCGAACCCGGTTCGCCGGCTGAGACGGTTAGGGCTTTCTACGAGCGGCTCAAGGAAAAGCGGTACCGCGAAGCGATCCACCTGACGAACCTCAAACCCGCGATCGAGGGGCTTTCAGATGATGAGCTTCGTGAGTTTGCCGTGGACCTTGAGGATATCGCCAAAGCGGTTCCGGCGGATGTCCGTATCAACGGCGAGATAATATCGGGCGAGTCCGCTACCGTCACTGCCGCACTTCCCGAAGAGGCAGGTGCTGAACCTCAGATGCAGGAGATCAGGCTTAGGAAGGTCAACGGATATTGGCAGATCCTCGCTGCCGACGAACTGACCGAGGCCCGCATCGAAAAAGAAGGGAAGAACTACTTTTACGAACTCCGCATTGACGTCCGGCAGGACGAGGCGAAGAAGATGCTCGAACGTGTTTCGAAGGCCCAGCTCGCCTATTCGCTGCAGAATAACGGCACGTTCGCCGAGGTCGGGAAACTGATCGAACTTGGGTACATACCCGACGACATTCTCTCGTCGGACTCGACCGGATACGTTTATCGCATTGCATTGATCGATAGCGGAAAGAGTTATTTCGCTACCGCGACGCCGGCTGCCTACGGAAAGACCGGGCGCAATTCATACTTGCTCGAGCCGTCTTCGGGCGGGTTATCGAAAGTTACCGGCCGAGACAACAGCGGAAAGCCGCTCCGCGAGTAACGGGAGAGCTTCGGCGGCCGCCGCGGTTGCCCGAAGACGCCTGTTGCTGAACTCTTGAACCGCTCCAATTGATCGCGTTCGAACGACGCGAAGGAAAACAAAAAATGTTGCGAGCAATTGCCGAAAAGATAACAGGACTGTTCACCGAGGCGTCGCATTCGCTCAGGCGGAAGCACAACCTCCCGATCAAGATCACTTTTGAACCGGTATTCACGACCGGCGGGCTCGGCCGGCAGCAAGAGAATATGCATATCAGCGGCGAGACCTACGATATCAGCCGTACAGGTGTTGGATTCATTGTTCAGTCGATCCGCGTTCGGGAGAACTACCTTGTCGGGCAGGATCGCCGGCTTAATGCCGAGATCGACCTGCCGAATGGAAAGGTCCGAATGAAGCTGATCGGCCGCAGGTACGAGAAGGTCGGTGTTCATCTCTCGACGGAGCGTTTTCTGGTCGGTGCAGAGATCGTTGAGATGTCCAAGGACGACCGCGAGGCATACGAGCATTTTCTCAAGTACGGAAAGCGACGCAAAGCGACCGCACCGAGCCTTGAGATGGGAAGCAACTAATGGGTAACCAAACAGGATTTGCATAAGCATTGGTTTTCGCCGATGCTTTTTTTATGAAAGAAAGTATCGGAGTCGGATTTATCGGGACAGGCTTCGCCCGCCGGGTTCAGATACCCGCTTTTCAGGCGTGCGACAACGCACGGATCGTCTCGATCGCCAGCGGGTCGTTAGAGAATGCAAAATCGGCTGCCGACGAATCTGGGGCAGAACACTTTACCGACAATTGGCGGGAGACCGTCGAGCGGTGCGACGTGGACTTCGTCTGCATCACAACGCCGCCAAATCTTCATCGTGAAATGGCCGAGGCAGCTCTTGCCGCCGGAAAGCATGTGCTTGCCGAAAAGCCGGTGGCAATGAATGTTGCCGAAGCCGACGCAATGGCAGATTTTGCGAAGCGCTCCGGCAAGCTCGCATTGATCGATCACGAACTTCGTTTTCTTCCCGGCCGACAGAAGGCCAAGGCAATGCTGCATTCCGGAGCGATCGGGACCATCCGCCACGCGAAATATACATTCAAGGCACCGCACCGCGGCGACAATACGCAGAAGTGGGATTGGTGGTCAAGCAAAGAGGCAGGCGGTGGAGCACTCGGGGCGATCGGCTCGCACGTCATCGATTCGTTTCTCTGGTTTCTCGAAACGGGGATAGAGTCGGTCGATGCCCAGCTTCAAACGCACATCAAAGAACGGCCGTTCGAAGGCGGCATGCGAGCTGTCGAGACGGATGATCAGGTTAATATGCTGCTTAGATTTCGTGATGGTAAGGTAACAAATTACGCGACCGGGCTTGTTTCCGTCTCGATGATCGAGGGGCCGGAATATGTCAACTGTATCGAGTTTGTCGGCAGCGAGGGTTGGATGCGAGTCGGGCATCGGGGCGATGTTTACATTGCCAAACGCGGTGAGGCCGAATGGTCGGCGATCGAGGTCGAATATCCGCCGAGTATTGACGGCATCTTCGAATCCGGCTCCCCGAGCGGCTTTATGGCTTTTGCACCGAAGATAATTGACGCGATCATCCGTGGCGATGATGCGATAGAAAACGCAGCGACATTTGAAGATGGCGTCAATGTACAGCGAGTATTGGACGCCGCCCGAAGATCAAGCGAAACCGGAGAGCGGACACGCGTGTCCCCATGTGTGTGAAGCACGAGGAAGTAAACGAGTGCCCGCACACCGTTATTTCATATATTTGTCCAGAAAATCGGCAACGAGCGGATATAGTTCAAGGCGGTTTTTCAGTTTTGAGATGCCGTGGCCTTCGTCATCGTAGAGTTTGTATTCGACGATGGCGTTTCGCTTTTTAAGAGCATCGACAACCTGCTCGGCCTCGGTGTAGGGAACTCGCGGATCGTTCTTGCCGTGGATCACAAAGAGCGGCGTCTTGATCCGTTCGATCTTGCGTATCGGTGAGATCTTGCGGAGGAATTCGATATCGCGATCAAGACGCCCATATTCGACCTCACGCTGACGCCGACGATAGCCGGAAGTATTCTGCAGAAATGTTTCCCAATTTACGATGCCGACCGTGTTGACTGCAGCGGCCCAGAGATCGGGATAAAGCGTGATCGCCGCCATTGTCATGTAGCCGCCGTAGCTCCCGCCCATGACGGCAATGCGTTTCGCGTCGGCACCGCCTTTGGTTGTCAGCCATTCGTGAGCTGCGGCGATGTCTTTCACGGAATCTTCGCGCTTCTCGACGTCGTCAAGATGCGTATAGGGTTTGCCGTATCCGGTAGAGCCCCGGACATTCGGATCAAGAACCGCATATCCACGCGATAGATAATACTGAAACAACGGATTGAACCCGGGCCGTGACTGGCCCTCAGGCCCTCCATGAATGGAAACGATGACCGCAAGGCCGCCGGGGAAAGTGCCCTTAATTGTTCCGTCGGGAAGCTTTTCCGCGATTCCACCAATACCACCCTTGAAGGACGACGGTACGTAGAACCAAGCTGGAATATCACGGCCATCGAACGTCTTGAACTTGATCAGTTCGGGCGGCACGAATGTTTTCGGGTCGATGCCTGCCCGGTCGCTCTGTGTTACCTGCGTTAGCTTTTTCGATTTGATGTCGTACAGCCACACATCGCCGTTCTGGGTGGCGGAGCTGAACGAGAATGCGAGTTTTGAACCGTCCTTTGAAAAGGTCGTCCCGCCGACAATGCCTTGAGCAGGAAGTTTGATTTGATCTTGAGCCTTGGCGATGGTTGAGGTCAATGGTTTTCCACCGGTTTCGATGGTGCGGATATAGAGTTCGGAAAAGCCGTCGTTGTTCACTGTATAGGCCAGCTTTCGCGAATCATCGCTGAGTGTGACGCCGCCGACATCCCAGTTTGGCCCATAAACGACAGATGTCGCCAGATTCGCTGCCGACCAATCGTTTCCGGCCTCGTTCTTCTGCCGCATATGAACCAGAGCCTCAAACTCACTTTTGTCATTTGATGTCATCAGCAAGCCGTCGGCGAGAAATTCCACATTGCCGAACTCGCTTGCGTCTTCGTGTGGGGTCAGGTGAGTCTCCTTGCCGGTCTTCACGTCAACCACGAATAGGTCGTTGTCCAGGCTTTTCTCGATGCCGCTTCGCGAAATTACGATCTTAGGCCCCGAGTCGTTGAAAGCGGCTATGCTTATGTTGCCGTCAAATTTGTAAAGAAGCGTTTCCTTCTCAGACTTGAGGTCCATCGAGTAGGCGTCGAAGAAATTGCGGTTGCGTTTGTTTGAGGTGTAATAGATTTGTTTGCCGTCCTTAGAGACCCCGGCGAAATTATGCCGAACGGTCGGCTCGTCAGTGAGTTTTTCGATCGCGTCGCCTCCCGGCGTCATCCAATAGAATTGCGTGTTCTCGTTCCCGCCACGGGCCATTCCAAAGATGATGCCGCTGTTATCCGGCAGCCACCGCACAAAGCTGACGTTGTCGTCAAAGTAAGTAAGCTGTTCGGGTTTGCCACCCGCGGCATCTACCGCCCAAACCTGCGAGGTGCCGGTTGCGTTCGTTAAGTAAACGATGCGTTTTCCGTCTGGCGAGAAGTCCGGGGAACCCGCGGACTTGATGCTCAGTTACTGCTGAATTGTGTAGGGCTGTGCGAACGAAACGGCTGCGAACAAGAAGATCGCCGCGAAAACGAAGAGCTTTTTCATACTTTTCACCGCAACCGGGATTCCGGCTGCAAGTTTACAGCAGTTACGTTCGCTGCTCTAGTCTGGCTGCAGCGTTATTCTCCCAGGTGGAGCTTGAGAAATGCCAGAATGTCGTTTCGGACGTCGAGCGTTATGGTATGTCCGATGCCCGGATAAAGCTTGAACTCGGCATTAAGCCCGGCGGCTGTGTACATTTCCCGGGCCGCACCCCAGCGGTCGACCGGTTTTTCACCGAGCAGAGGGAAGATCAGCTCGCGGTCTTCTTTGTCGTAGGAATCATCGAATACAACGGAATCGTTATCGTCCTTGTCGCCGAGGAAAATGAACATCGGAACGCCGCGGAGTGTTTTCAGGTCAAGATCGCTTCCCGTAACCGATTTCATATCAGCAACTCCTATCGGGTACCGCAGCGTCTTCTCTTTGTAACTTGCCGCAGGGACGATTGGCCATCCACCCGGTGAGCCGATGGCCGCCGCCTTTACGCGTTCGGGATGGAGAAAAGTAAAGCGGTTCACGAACATGCCCGACGCAGAAAATCCAACCATCAGAACTCGGCGGTCGACCTTGAGCCCTGAATCTTTAGCCATCCGCTCACGTGCATCGTCTATCATCGCAATGAGCTGCAGGTCGAGCCGGGCGTAGTCTTTCTTTTCAACCTTTGCGGTCGTCATCGTGTCCCGGTCGAGCGCATGCGTGTACGTCTTCCAATCTGCCGCCGGTCGGGGGAAAACGGGGGTCAATATTGCTATCGGTACCTCAGAGACGAAGCGGCTGTTTTGATTGATACGTCGCATTACGTCGGCCTCATGAACAGCGAGGTCGTCGTCGTTCTTACCGGTATTGTTTGGGAGTACAAGGATAGTACGTTCCTTCCCTTTTGCAGCCGCTTCAAAGAACGTTGGCGGCACATATAGGTAGTACGGATAATTGAATCCCTTGGCGGGAGAGGCATCGAAGCGATTCACGCCTCCGAGGGAAACGGGCTGGCCCTGAGCTGCAGCCGACAAAGCCGTTATAAAGATAAAAGCGGCAAAATGTGCGTATCTTCTCATCGAAAAGACCGAACGAATTCATCACCAGCCTTGTTCCGAAAAAGTTGTGCTCAGGAGGTATGGTCGTGAACGACCCGCCAGCCTTCCTTGAACCTGCGAAAAATCAGGGTGAATTTTCCACCAGGGGCATCGTTTGCCCTCTTGAGTGACCAACTGCCAAGAACGAGGGCCGCATCTTTTGAAAGGAGCGTGATCTCAAGGTCGGAGAACGTCAGCGTACCCATCTTCTCACGGGTGTCATAGCTCCGCTTGTAATTATCGAGTGTTTGCTGCCACCCGCGAGTGACCCGCGACGAAACGAATGTCAGCTTCTCGCTTTTCCAGTATCCCTGCATAAAGCCCTCGATGTCCCCGCGATTCCAAGCCGCAGCTTGGTCTTCCATAACCTTACGGATCGCCGTTTGGGCCTTTGACTCCTGCGCCGACACGACGGCGGAAATCAGGAGAATGGCCGCTATGGTTATTACAGGACTGAGCATTTGTCTCTTCATGAGGTCTACCTCGAAACGTTCAAGAAAAAAAGGCCAGCGTCCGATGCCGGCCTCAATATTAAAGTCCTTGTTGCCGGGTCATTGGGCGGCTGCTGCGTCCGCCTTTTGTTTCTCTGTAAGCGCAATTCCCATTTTCTCGAGCGTCGCCTGATTAAGAGTGCCGGTTACGCTTAGACCATTCGCTTCTTGGTATTTCTTCAGCCCGTCGCGGGTCTCCTTGCCTAGTTGGCCGGTCTCTTCGCCGGTATACATTCCGCCGGCCTTGAGCATCCGCTGGGCTTCCTTTATCTGGTCCTTCGTCGCACGAAAAATGGTCCGCTTCGGCTTATCGGTTTTGGCCTTTTCAGGCTTCTCTTCTTTTGCCTTCGCATATGAACTCTCCGGAGCAGGTATCGTTTTCTGCTGTTCCGTCAGGGCGATCTCCATTTTTTCAAGCGTCGCACGATTTAGCGAGCCGGTTTTGGTCAGGCCATTCGTTTCCTGAAACTTTCGTATCGCCGCACGAAAATCATTGTTGTACTTTCCGTCAGACTCGCCAGAGTAGCTTCCGGCAGCCTTCAGCTTGGTTTGTGCTTCGGTGATCTGATCCTTTGTCGGGCGGAACGAGACCCGCTTGGGCTTTTCTGCCGTAGCGGAGCTGTTTGTGCCATTTGTTGTGCCTTGGCCAAGAACGAGACCGGTGAACACAAAGATGGCCAATGTGAGAAATAAGATCTTTTGCATTTTTTATCTCCTAGTTTTGGGCGAATGTGCGTTTACGCGTCATAATGCCGGAATTCGACCGTGCGCGAAAAATTTGAGAAGAAGTATCGGACTAAATCTGGATTATGTCAATAAAACCAACATCGAACAATTTTATAGTTTGCTGAATGAACATTCATTCAGTTATAATCTCTGGAACTTTTGGAAGTGAATTGAAACCGAGCTTGATCAACTTATGAATATCCGAAAAGCTGCTGTTTTGGGGGCGGGAACGATGGGAGCAGGCATTGCCGCCCACCTCGCCAATGCCGGAATTCCGGTACTTCTCCTCGATATTGCACCGCGTGAATTAAAGCCCGAAGAGGAGGCGAAGGGGCTTTCGCTCGAGTCGCCCCAGGTTCGCAACCGAATCGTAAAGGAGATGTTTGAAGCGGCCAAGAAGCTAAAGCCGGCTCCATTTATGCTCGCCAACAATGCAAAGCTGATCACGCTTGGTAATTTTACCGACGACATGCAAAAGCTTAAGGATTGCGACCTTGTGATCGAGGCTGTGGTCGAGCGGCTCGATATCAAGCATCAGGTCTTCGGCGAGGTCGAAAAGCATCGAAAACCGGGTTCGTTCATTGCCACGAATACGAGCGGTATTCCGATCGCTTCGATTGCCGAGCCTTTCTCGGAGGATTTTAAGAAGCATTTCGTAGGTGTTCATTTCTTCAACCCGCCGCGGTACATGAAGCTCGTCGAGTTGATCCCAACCGAGTGGACCGATGGCGAAATGGCCTGTAAGCTTTCGGGCTTTCTCGATCAGCGGCTTGGCAAGGGCGTTGTCCCCGCAAAGGATCGGCCGAACTTCATTGCCAACCGCATCGGTACCTTTGCGATGATGGCCACGGTTCACGAAATGGTCGCTATGGGATTCACGCCGACCGAGGTCGATCAGATGACCGGCAAGGCCATCGGCCATGCAAAGTCGGCGACCTTCCGTACAGCGGACCTTGTCGGGCTGGATGTGCTTGTTCACGTCAATCGCAATCTTTATCCGGCCGTGCCTGAGGACGAGGATCGCGATGTGTTTCTTCTGCCTGATGTGATCGAGAAGATGCTTGAGAGGAATCTGCTTGGCGACAAGACGAAGGGCGGATTCTACAAGAAATCGAAAACCGCCGAGGGCAAGACGGAGATCCACGAACTCGACCTCGCGACCTTCGAATTTAAACCGCAGGAGAAGACGAAGTTCGCTTCGATCGAGGCCGCAAAAGGGATCGAGGATATGAACAAGCGGATCACTTCGCTTGTTTGGGGCGAAGACCGCGTTGGCGAGTTTCTTTGGAAGACAATGTCGAGGACCTTTCGTTACGCGGCCAACCGCATTCCGGAGATCGCCGACACCATAGTCGAGGTCGATAACGCGATCAAATGGGGTTTCGGTTGGGAGATCGGAGTTTTTGAGACCTGGGACGCGATCGGGCTCAAGCGTTCCGTTGAGCGGATGAAGGCCGAAGGGCAAGCGGTCCCGGCGAGCATTGAAATAATGTTGGCGGGCGGTGCCGAGACCTTTTACAAGAACGAGGGCGGCGACGTCTCCTATTTTGATCTCGTCGCCGGCGAATACAAACCGATGCCTGGGCGGCCTGGTGTAACGATCCTCAGGGCCGTGAAGGAACGTACCGGAGTCATCAAGTCGAATCCGGGGGCCTCGCTTATTGACATTGGCGATGGCGTCGCTTGTCTCGAGTTCCATTCGAAGATGAACTCTATCGGTGGCGACACGGTTCAGATGATGAACTTTGCGATCGATGAGGTCGAACGTAACTTTAAGGGACTGGTCGTTGGCAACCAGGGTGGGAATTTTTCGGCGGGTGCGAACCTGATGATGCTTCTGCTTGCGGCTCAGGAAGAAGAATGGGACGACATCAACATGATGGTCCATGCCCTCCAGCAGGCCGTGATGCGGCTCAGATATTCGGCGAAACCGGTCGTTACCGCTCCCTACGGGCTCACGCTCGGAGGCGGTTGCGAGATCGCGATGCATGGAAACCGGGTTCGGGCCGCGGCTGAGACGTACATCGGGCTGGTCGAGGTCGGCGTCGGTGTGATCCCTGCCGGCGGCGGAACCAAGGAAATGACGATGCGTGCAATGGATGCCGCAGCGAAGGCTCCGGCTGCGGATCCGCTTGTGTTTTTGAAGAATACATTCGAATTGATAGGTATGGGCAAGGTCGCGACCTCGGCCCAGGAGGCCAAGGCATGGGGCTTTCTCCGCGAGGTAGATTCCATTTCGATGAATGGCGACCGACTTATTGCTGATGCAAAGCAGGAAGTGCTCAACCTTGATGCTTCCGGCTTTGAGCCGCCCGTGCCGCGCGAGGACATCACAGTAATGGGCGAAGATGGAATCGCCGCTATGAAACTCGCTCTCCACATGATGAAACAGGGCGGTTTTATATCGGACCACGATGAGTTGATCGGTAAGAAGCTCGCGAATATCATGTGCGGTGGTACGATCAACCACGTTGTTCAGGTCAGCGAGCAATATCTCCTGGACCTCGAACGCGAAGCGTTCATCTCGCTTTGCGGCGAGAGAAAAACGCAAGAACGCATAGCCGCGATGCTCAAAACCGGCAAGCCGCTGAGAAACTAGGTAAGACGGCCGATGAAGAACGACACCTTTTATTTTACCAACGAGCTCAGGCAGACAGTCGAGGATGCGAGGGCGTCTTTCGGTTCGCTTTCGAACGAGCAGCTCAATTGGAAGCCGGCGGCCGACAGCTGGAGCGTTGCGCAATGCCTGGATCACCTCATCCGCTCGAACGAAGAGTTGAAACCAGTGTTCGAGGCCAAGCTTGCCGGTGCGAAAAATTCGTTTTGGGAGTCGTGGTCGCCGCTCTCCGGTTTTTTCGGCGGGATGCTCAGGAACAGCCTCCGCTCGGACAAGAAGAAGTTCAAGGCTCCGAGCGACGCGATCGTTCCGCCGAGTGATATTCCACCGGGGATCGTTGACCGTTTTGCTGCTTGTCAGGAAAGGGTGATGGCCGAGATCGAAAAGACGGCGGGGCTCGATTGGGATAAGACGGTTGTGACCTCGCCGTTCATGGGCCTGATCACCTATCGGCTCCGCGACGCGCACGACATTGTCGTCGAACATTCGAAACGGCATCTCCGGCAGGCGAAACGCGTTATGAATTCGCCATCCTTTCCGCAGTAGCTCTTTGAAACAATGCCCGAATGCCTTACCAGCAGGATGTATCGTTGGGGATTCAACCTTTTCCCGGCATACCGCGGAACGGGGGGATGTG
This sequence comes from Acidobacteriota bacterium, assembly GCA_019639235.1. GTDB lineage: Bacteria > Acidobacteriota > Blastocatellia > Pyrinomonadales > Pyrinomonadaceae > OLB17. The sequence goes on from JAHBSG010000004.1 coordinate 216,016, forward strand.
TCCTTTATATCGCAAGTGACTGGCGCGAGGTCAAGATCAAACTTCCGCTCAACTGGCGGACGCGAAACTACGTCGGAACGATCTTCGGCGGAAGCATTTACGGAGCGATCGACCCGTTCTATATGCTGATGTTGATGCACATTCTCGGCCCGGGTTACACAGTTTGGGACAAGGCGGCGGCGATCAGGTTCAAACGGCCGGGAAAGACGACGCTTTTTGCGGATTTCGATCTTTCGAGCGATGAGATCGACGAAATAAAGCGGCTCGCGGATAAGTCCAAGTCGATAGACCGGATCTACCGGGTCGAACTCAAAGATGGTAATGGCGTTGTTCATGCACGAATAGAGAAGACCGCGTATATTGCAAAAAAGAAATGAAACGATGCGGTTGGGCAAAGAATGACCTTGCGATCCACTACCACGATACGGAGTGGGGCGTGCCGCTGCACGACGACCGCGGGCTCTTTGAATTCTTGATCCTTGAAGGTGCTCAAGCGGGCCTTAGCTGGGACACGATACTTCGCAAGCGGAAATCGTACCGCGAGGCATTCGATGGTTTCGACCCTGCGAGGGTAGCCCGATTCACACCTGCCAGGTGCGAGAAGTTGCACGCGAATCAAGGCATCATTCGTAACCGCCTTAAGATCGCATCCGCGGTTAGGAACGCAAAGGCCTTCCTCGGTGTGCAGGACGATTTTGGTTCCTTCGACGCATACATTTGGACGTTCGTTGGGGGAAAGCCGATCGACGGAAAGCGTAAGGACCTCAGCGATGTTCCCGCGAAGACGGAGATCTCAGACACTATGTCCAAGGATCTGAAAAAGCGAGGCTTCAACTTTGTAGGCTCGACCATTATGTACGCCTTCATGCAGGCTACCGGAATGGCAAACGACCATTTGGTTACGTGTTTCCGACACAAGGAGATAGGATGACGCAATGGCTCGTAACAGCATTGCTGGTCCTTGTAGGTGTTTTGAATCTAGCACCGGGAATCGTCTTTTTTGCTCCTGAAAGGAGCCTTTCGCTTTATTCGATCGACCTGATCGATCCTGATCTTGCCGTCGCGATGAGACATCGGGCGGTGATGCTGGCATTGCTCGGGGCTGCTCTGATCTTTGCTGCCGTTCGGAAAGATGTTCTGGTGCCGGTCGTGGTTGCGGCACTGATCGGCAAATTGGCGTTCTTGTTCCTCGTTTACACGACGTCGGGGGTGAATGCCGAGCTTGGGCGTGTTGCGTTCTTTGATATCGGTGCGGTTGTGTTGCTCCTGATCGCGCTTGTGTTGCTCCTGATCGCGCTTGTGTTGCACCTATTTGCCGGAAAATGAGATGGAGTACCCAATTACACCGGCGGTTCGGTTCCTTAGGGAGAAAAAGATCGAGTTCGTTCCGCATCTTTACGATTACGTCGAGAAGGGCGGAGCGAAGGAGTCGGCAAGGCAGTTGGGGGTTGAGGTACACGCGGTCGTAAAGACCCTGGTGCTTGAAACGAACGAAAAGAAGCCGCTTGTTGTGCTGATGCACGGGGACAGGGAAGTTTCGACCAAGTCGCTTGCTCGGCATCTTGGCGTCAAATCCGTCGAACCGGCGACGCCTGAAAAGGCTTCGAAACTTACCGGTTACCTGGTTGGCGGAACATCGCCATTCGGCACACGAACCAAGATGCCGGTTTACGCTGAGCGAACCATCTTCGGCCTCGAACGAATTTGGATCAACGGTGGAAAACGAGGCTTTTTGGTTGAGATCGATCCCGATGCCTTGCGGCTTCTTCAGGCTGCCGAGGTCGAGGTTGGGATCGAAAAATAGGAGATGCGTATAATTTCGAGGGAGTCCATCGAGAACGGAGTGACCCATTCGCGAACTTTGGTTTTCTTGTAGGGAGTAACGAGTATGAAAGAAGCAGTTATCGTTTCGGCCGTGCGGACGGCTGTGGGAAAGGCGCCGAAGGGCACGTTGCGGAACACGCGTTCGGACGAAATGGGCGCCGTGGCCATCAAGGAAGCGGTCGCCCGGGCGGGCGTTGAGCCCGCATTGATCGAGGACGTCATAATGGGCTGCGCTTTTCCTGAAGCGAGTCAGGGAATGAACGTCGCCCGAACCTCGGCGATCCTTGCCGGGTTGCCGGTCGAGACCTCGGCGATGACGGTCAACCGCTACTGCTCCTCGGGACTGCAGACCATCGCCCTCGCCGCCGAACGCATTCGGACAGGCGGTGCCGAGGCGATCGTTGCCGGCGGGCTCGAATCGATGACGGCAATCCCAATGGGCGGCAACACCTTCCGGCCGAACCCGCATCTCGCGGAGACCTATCCCGACTATTACCTCAACATGGGGCTGACGGCCGAGAATCTTGCCCGCAAGTACGAGATCACCCGCGAGCAGGCAGACGAATTCTCGATGCAGTCGCACCACAAGGCCGCCGCGGCAATCGCCGCCGGCAACTTTAAGGACGAGATCGTCCCGATGACCGTCCGCATCGATGAGCTCGACGAGAAGGGCCGCGTCCGCCGCAAAGAGGTCGTCTTTGAACAAGATGAGGGCGTCCGGCCGGAAACCTCGACCGAAGGACTCGCGAAGCTCCGTCCAGTTTTTCACGCTAAAGGCACGGTCACCGCAGGCAACGCCTCGCAGATGTCGGATGGAGCGGCCGCCGCGGTCGTAATGTCCGCCGAGAAGGCCGCCGAGCTTGGCCTTAAGCCGATCGCCCGTTTTGTCTCTTACGCGACCGCCGGCTGCCTGCCGGAGGAAATGGGCATCGGCCCGGTTTATGCGATCCCGAAGGCCCTTAAACTCGCGGGCCTTACGCTCGACCAGATCGATCTGATCGAGCTTAACGAAGCCTTCGCCGCCCAAGGGCTTTCGGTGATGAAGGTGCTCGAGATGGACCCGGCGAAGGTCAACGTCAATGGCGGTGCCGTCGCTCTCGGCCACCCGCTGGGCTGCACCGGTGCAAAGCTGACGGCCACGATCCTTCAGGAAATGCGTCGCCGTTCGGCCCGCTACGGCATGGTCACGATGTGCGTCGGCGGCGGCATGGGCGCCGCGGGCATCTTTGAACTGATCGATTAGCCTCTTCTTAATAAGCTCATCCTCCTCAAGCCCCGGTTCAGCCCCGGGGCTTTTTTTCGGGAGCTTCGGCTTGCCGGACCGTGCCGGTTTGTTTCATTTTTTGGGAAGGGCATATGCTTCTGAAACGGTTGAAACGGATGAAAGAAATGAAACACCTGAAACACTTGAAACGGGTGAAACGCGTGAACGCTTGGAACGAATGGGACAAATGGGACGCATGGGACAAATGGGACGCGCGGCCGGGCTTGGAGATTTGTGATGGGGGATTTCGGATTTGGGACCTGCATCTTCGCATTGTCGATTGTTAATTGGACCATCGTAAATTGGTTAAAAGGGAAAATTGGGGTTTAAGCGTCGATCTCCGGCTAACAGCTTACGGCTAATGGCTTAGAGCTGATTGCGACAAAAATCCGCCCTCCGCGGTCCCTGCGGCCTCTGCGTTAAGATCTTCTTTCCCGCGAAGCCGCAAAGCTGCAAAGGCCCCGCAGAGTTTCGGCTCTAAGAATTATTGACGATTGACGATTCACCAACCTCCGCCGTCCATTCTCCTAGGCCTTCAAACCAAAGTGAACGGCGATCCGTGAGAAGCGGAAGATATGGATGAAATGGAAGGTGCGCGTTGCAGAGTTACAGAGTTGCAGAGTTACAGAGTTGCTGAGTTGCAGAGTGCGGAGTTGCGGAGTTGCGGAGTTGCAGAGTTCAGAGTGCGGGCTTCAGCCCGTCGTTTTGAGTCCCGGCCTTAGCC
>JAHBSG010000040.1 GCA_019639235.1 Acidobacteriota bacterium
TCGCCGAAAATGGTCGGCGAACTCCCTTCAAGACATACAAGCACGGGCCATTCTCCTTGCGGTTTGGTTTCAAGACTTTATCGAAATAGGTACCTAAGATAACATAGCCATTTCGCATTATTGAAATTTCGGTCGGAAAAGGGGCAATACTTACGTAATGGCGAAATTTGTTTCTGCTGAAGAGGCCGTCGGTTCCATCTCGTCCGGTGACCGCGTATTCATACACGGGGTCGCAGCGGCTCCGCGAGTTCTCATCGACGCGATGGTGGGCCGCTCCGGCGAGCTTCGGGACGTCGAACTCGTGCATCTGCACACTGAAGGCCGGGCGCCGTACTCGCTGCCCGAGCACGAAAGCTCGTTTCACGTTAACGCCTTTTTCGTCGGCGGAAATGTTCGCGAGGCCGTGAACGAGGGCCGCGGCGACTATATTCCCGTTTTTCTCTCCGAGATCCCGGCACTTTTCCGGCGAAACGTATTGCCGCTCGATGTTGCTTTGATCAACGTCTCTCCGCCGGACTCGCACGGATTCTGCTCGCTTGGTGTCTCGGTCGATATCGCTCGTGCGGCGGCCGACACTGCGAAGATCGTAATCGCACAGATCAATCCGCATGTGCCAAGAACCATTGGCGATGCGCTCGTTCATATCAATGACATTCACTTCGCCGTCGAGGTCGGTGAGCCGCTGCCCGAGGTCCCTCCTCCTGCTCCGACCGCGGTCGACGAAGCGATCGGCCGCTCGATCGCTGAACTCATCGAAGACGGTGCCACGCTTCAAATGGGCATCGGTGCCATACCTAACGCCGTTCTCGCCTCGCTCACGAACCACAAGGATCTTGGCATTCATACGGAGATGTTCTCCGATGGGCTCATCGACCTGGTCGAGTCCGGTGTCGTTAACGGCCGCAAGAAGGCGAAACATCCGGGCAAGATCGTTTCGGGATTCGTAATGGGCACGAAGCGGCTTTACGACTTTGTCGATGACAATCCCCAGGTTCTTATGCTTGATATCGGCTATGTCAATGACACGTCGGTCATCCGTCGCAACCCGAAGGTGACGGCGATCAACAGCGCGATCGAAGTGGACCTGACCGGACAGGTCTGTGCCGATTCCATCGGCCGGCGGCAGTATTCCGGCGTTGGCGGTCAGATGGACTTCATCCGCGGCGCATCGCTCTCCGAGGGCGGAAAGCCGATCATCGCATTGCCCTCGAGCACCTCGCGTGGCGAGAGCAAGATCGTGCCGTTCCTTAAGGAAGGGGCCGGTGTTGTAACGACCCGTGCTCACGTCCACTACATCGTCACCGAATACGGCGTCGCCGATCTTTACGGCAAGAACCTCCGTCAACGTGCGAGGGAACTGATCCGCATTGCTCATCCCGACCATCGCGAGGAGCTCGAACAGCAGGCCCGCGAACGCTTTCACCGCTTTTAGAATAGAGAAATTGCATCTGCACTGATATAATCTGGCATTATAGTTAGAAAATATATATTTATTATCTGAGGACATATGACAGACAAGAACAAAGCAGTTATCTTGAGTGCCGCACGTACCCCGACCGGCAAATTCCAGGGACTTCTTAAGGGTTTTACCGCGCCCGACCTTGCCGCTATCGCGATCAAAGAAGCGGTCAAGCGCGCAGGACTCGAAGGCTCGGACGTCAACGAGGTGATCATGGGCTGCGTGGTCCAAGCCGGGATCGGCCAGGCACCGGCTCGCCAGGCTGCCTTGAAGGCTGGCCTTCCGCCTGAGGTTTCCGCGCTTACGGTCAACATGGTCTGCGGTTCGGGCCTTCGTGCCGTTGCTCTCGCCTCGCAGGCCGTTCAGCTTGGCGATTCTGAGGTCGTTGTTGCCGGTGGTATGGAATCGATGTCTAACATCCCCTACGCGATGCCGGGTGCCCGCGACGGCTACCGAATGGGCAATCAGACGGTGACGGACCTGATGATCACCGATGGGCTGTGGTGTCCATTTGAAAATTGGCATATGGGCAATACCGGCGAGGTCGTGGCCGAGAAGTACCAGATCTCTCGCGAAGAGCAGGACGATTTTGCCTTCAATTCGCATCGTAAAGCCGCCGAGGCCCAGCAAGCAGGCCGGTTTGCTGACGAGATCGTCCCGGTCGAGATACCGCAGAAGAAAGGCGACCCGATCGTGCTCAACTACGACGAGCCGGTCCGCCCGGATACCACGGTCGAGGCGCTCGGTAAGCTCAAGCCGGCATTCAAACGCGACGGCGGCACCGTGACCGCGGGCAATGCTCCGGGCGTTAACGACGGTGCCTCGGCTTTGGTCGTTACCTCGGCCGAGCGAGCCGCCGCACTCGGCATTGAGCCGCTCGCTCGCGTTGTCGCTTCGGCTACCTCGGGCATCGAGCCGAAGCTGATCATGATGGCACCGGTCCAGGGCGTGCTTAACGTACTCAAAAAGGCCGGCTGGGAGATGGGCGATGTCGATCTCTTCGAGCTCAACGAGGCCTTCTCCGTGCAGGCTCTCGGAGTGATGAAGGAACTCGGGCTCGATATGGACAAGGTCAACGTCAATGGCGGAGCGGTAGCGCTTGGCCACGCAATCGGCAACTCCGGCGGCCGCATTCTGACCACGCTGCTCTTCGAAATGAAGCGTCGAGGTGCAAAGAAGGGCGTCGCCGCACTCTGCCTCGGCGGCGGCAATTCGGTCGCCATGGCGGTCGAACGCGACTGATCCTTTCCACCAAACATGTGAAGGCGGCTGTCTGATCGGCAGCCGCTTTTTGTTTTTCCGATCTCTTGCTGTTTCATTTTTTGCGGAGGGTGTATGCATCTGAAACGGTTGAAACGGATGAAAGAGATGAAATGCCTGAAACACTTGAAGCGCGTGAAACACCTGAGCGCTTGGAACGAATGGGTCAGATGGGACATTTGGGACAAATGGAGCACGCGGCCGGGCCGGGAGATTTGTGATGTTGAATTGTGGACCTTCGATCTGCATCGACGCATTGTCAATTGTTAATTGGACCATCGTAAATTGGTTAAAAAGGACACTGGGGTTTGGTTTTCGGTCTTGGGTCTGCGGTGTGGGTATCTTCAGGCTACCGATTGACACTCCGTTTAATTAGTAATTACTAATTTCTAATTATTAATTAACTTAAATGGTGGACTTCCTTCGGCTTCCGGACAGCTCACTGCTTACTGCTTACTGCTCACCGCTCACTACTCCCGTTGTCCATTTTCTTAGGCACTCACTCGTATATGAACGGCGATCCGTGAGATGCGAGAGATATGGATGATATGAAAGTTCTGGATAGTTGCGAGAGTTGCGAAGTCTCGAAAGTTGCGAAGTTCAGAGTGCGGGCTTCAGCCCGTTGTTTTGAGTCCCGGCTTTAGCCGGCCCGCCGGAGCCGTCGGAGGCGGTGGTATTGGTCGGTGAAATGGTTTAACCACGGAAGAAGAAAAGAAGAAAACAAAAAAACAAGACCGCCGTCTGTGGCTTTTGTCTGTGTCTTCTGTGTTTGCAAGAGAACCCATTACCACTGAATGCACAGACCGAAGCCGCACAGAAAGACTGGCGGCGGAGCCGCACTTCTTTCTTGCACGCCGCCGGAAAGGCAGAGCCTTTCCGCACATCGGGCGGCAAGCCGCGTGATCGGGCGGCCAATCTGATCTCTGCCCATAGCTCCTTCTGCACTACACCAATTTGGTGACGCATTTCCCGCCCCGGCGGTCTATAATGCCCTCGGGTAACTTGGGGCGATGTACTCGACCCAAATGAACATTCAGAGGCGTTCACGCTCTCATAAAGCGGAACCGTCTGAAGCCCGCGGGTGCAGACGGAGATCGCGGTATCGCAGGCCTGACCCCGTTGGTTCCGGAATAGAATGGCACTCTCGATGTTCAGTGTTGCTCAAACAATGTGAACCGGTTTAAGGTGGTTTTGAGTCGTGTGAAACTTACATTTGCCACGCTCCGCAGTGAGGTCTGTCAAATACTGCGCTCGATAAAGTTGCTGATGCTATCAGGTCCCCAAATGAAGGAGTATGAGTTCCGGTTGCGGTTCAATTTCAATAAAGGAGTCTTCATATCTGATGAAAATAGTGAGTCGGAAATCGTGGCACTTCCCTGCGGTGCTACAATTAGGCTTAAGGGGTGCCCCAAAAGTACGCTGATTAAGAATGCGCACGATGTTGCAATAATTGGCGGCCCGTTTTCGACCTTAGAGATCGCCGAAGCGACAGGACGCAATATTCGTGATTCGATTCTCGTTTGGGCAACTAAGCACCGATTAGGTGTTGATTTCGGAACCGACTACCAAAGTTCTGGCTTTACCGATTACGGATTGACATTACTTCAGGAACAGATCGGGTCCCGGATTCGCAATGACATTCATGGTTTGGACGTTTACGAGATAAACGAGACAACTCGTTTCGCCAGACTAAATGGGGCTTTTGCGCTTCTGAAATCAAAGAAAGAATTCTTCAGCGCGGTTAAAATAGGGGCCGAAAGAGAAATCGGACTAGGTCATTCATTTGACGATCGAATTCGGGTTGCTATGGAACTCGTGTCTGGTATTCATTTCGATAGAACTACAAAGAGCAAACTGGTCATGTTGGTGACTGCAATCGAAGCTGTGATAACGACTTTACCGCGTGAACCTGATGCTCAAGCCTTAGTCAGTCGGTTAATTTCGGAGGTTAGAGGCTCGACCTTGAACATGAGTGAAAAGGCTAGCTTAGAAGGGACCTTAAACCATTTGAAATGTGAATCGATCACTTCTGCCGGAAAAAGAATTGCTACGACAGAGCTGGGAGCTGCTCGGTATCATGGTAAATCTCCGGAGGATTTCTTTAAGACGATTTATTCTATACGGAGTAGAATCGTGCACGAGGGCTCGGCTGGAATCTCGGAAAATGAACTGATAGAAATCACGAATGAAACCAACAAGTTCGTAACGGATCTGCTTTTCTCATTAATGGAATTAGACGCTAATTCAAAGAGACCGTAGGCTTTGGTTGAAAGCAGATGTCCGCATTAGCTTCTTTTGGGCAAAGAGGTACAAGAAAGAGCTGATCGCGTTGGACGTTGATGGCAGTTTGTAATCCTCCCCGAATCGTTGCAAGTCTGAACTGGAGTTCTCGGGTCTTGGAGAACAGGTACGCATGAGGAGCAAGGAGGCTTGTCTTTGAGGGAGTTTTGCGGACGGCGTCGGTTGAAGAACTAGATTTTCTGGGCCGCTCGTTCATCTACGACGCGGAGAACAAGCAGGTCCTCGTCAGTGATCAGTGGTCCGTGGTCGGTGGTCGGTGGCCAGTACGTTCTTGATGGCGACGCTGGCGGATCAAAGAAGAGCGTGCTGTCCCAACGGCAAGCCCTGGCTAACCGTCTTGGTTTATAATGCTTCAGCGAATCGCTTCATGAAGTAACAATATGACACCACAGGAACACAATCGGTTGATCAGCATTTTCTTTCATGTGCAGGGCGGGCTGCAGGTGCTCGGCGGGCTAATGGTGGCGGTTATTTACGGAGGAATGGGCGGTTTTTTCCTAACAGCGGGCAATGGCGGTGAGCAGCAGCTGATCGGTGGCATTTTCATAATCGCGGCTGTCGTTGCCGTAGTTCTTGTGTTCCTTTTTGCGGCGCTCGACTTTTATGCCGGCTATAAGGTCAGCAAGGTCCAGCCGGTCGGGCGGACGCTCGGGATCGTTGTGGCGATCCTCTCGCTACTGAGTTTTCCGCTCGGGACGGCACTCGGTGTTTACGCTCTTTGGTTCTTTTTCGGCGATATGGGCAAGGCGCTTTACAACGTGGACGGTGCAGGCGGGCAGTTCCATTCGCCGCCTCCGCCGCCGAACAGTTGGCAATAGCTTTTTCTCGATGATAGAAACGCGAGCGGCACGGGCCTAAACCCTGCCGCTTGTTTGTTTTGGCAGGGGCGTTTCGATATTCTTGGTCTAGATCGACCTTTGTGTTTTTCTTGCCCGAGGGGCTTCTAAATGTTCGGTTTGAACGCAGATCGAGCGGATCGGGCGGATATGCCGGATCGGAATTTTGGTTGTAGATCGTTTTGTTATCAAAGGAATCTAATTACAGGAAACTTATCGAAATGAGTGAGATCATTGGAGTTATCGGAGCCGGGACGATGGGGAACGGCATTGCGCAAACGGCGGCCGCTTCGGGATTTGACGTTGTGATGTGCGACATCAGCCAAGATTTTGTTGACCGCGGCGTTGCAAATATCAGCAAGAGCCTCGACCGTTTCGTCAAGAAAGAGACGATGACCGAGGAGCAAAAGGCGGAGGTGCTCGGCCGCATTAAAACGACGACCGAACTCGAGGACCTCAGGGACTGCACGCTCGTCGTTGAGGCGGCGACGGAAAACTTTGACATCAAGAAGACCATCTTCGAAAAGCTCGATACGATCTGTGGGCCGGATGCGATACTTTCCTCAAACACCTCGTCGATCTCGATAACGAAGATCGCGGCGGTGACGAAACGGCCGGAGAAGGTCATCGGGATGCATTTTTTCAATCCGGTCCCGCTGATGAAGCTGGTCGAGGTGATCCGCGGTATCGCTACTTCGGACGCGACCTATGCAAAGGTAAAGGAGCTTTCGGAAAAGTTTGGCAAGGTGCCGGTCGAGTGCAACGATTATCCGGGATTTGTCTCGAACCGCGTGCTGATGCCGATGATCAATGAAGCGGTCTTCGCGCTTCATGAAGGCGTCGCGACCCGCGAGGCGATCGACGAGATAATGAAGCTCGGGATGAACCACCCGATGGGGCCGCTGACTCTTGCCGATTTCATCGGGCTCGACGTCTGCCTCGCCATCCTCAACGTGCTCCACGAAGGACTAGGCGACCCGAAATACAGGCCATGTCCGCTGCTTAAGAAGTACGTAGACGCCGGCTGGCTCGGCCGTAAGAGCGGCAAGGGCTTTTACGATTATTCGGCGTAAAAGGGATTCAAGTGCCGCAGTTGTAATTTTGGTATGAAGCCCTACTGATCAGTTCTTCGCGGGCTGCGGCCTTCTCGAAGCAGTATTCTCTAGTGTGAAACGGTACGCGGCCGAAGTGCGGCGTGCCGTCACCGTTTATGCATCAGAATCTTCGTTCATTCATCGATGTTTTGCGGAAGGAGGGCGAGATCGTTGAGGTCTCGGCCGAGGTCGATCCGTATCTTGAGATCGCGGAGATCCATCGGCGGGTGATCGAGGCGCAGGGCAAGGCTTTGCTCTTTACCAACGTTAAGGGGTCAAAGTTTCCGGTCGTTACGAATCTCTTCGGCACGATCAAACGCATCGAGCTAGCCTTCGGGAAGCGGCCGCAGGAGTTCGTCCGGCGGGCGGTCGAAATGGTGGATAGTCTCGTGCCGCCAAAGATCGGCAAGCTCTGGGGCTATCGCGACATGGGGCTGACGGCCCTGAAGCTCGGGACCAAGAAGACGCGGCGAGCACCGGTGCTCGAGGTGCGGCAGTCGGAGGTCGACCTTGAGGCGTTGCCGCTTTTGCAGCTCTGGCACGAGGACGGCGGGCATTTTGTTACGCTGCCGCTTGTTTATACCGAGAGCCCGACATCCGGGAAACCGAACCTCGGGATGTACCGCATCCAGCGATACGACAAGCGGACGACCGGCATTCATTGGCAGATCGGCAAGGGCGGCGGGTTTCATTACTACGAGGCCGAACAGCAAAACGAACCGCTGAACACGACCATCTTTCTGGGCGGGCCGCCGGCGATGATACTGGCGGCGATCGCTCCGCTGCCGGAAGATGTGCCGGAACTGATGCTCGCATCGCTGCTTGCTGATTCCAAGATCGGCATGGCCGACAATCCACTGTCGGGGCATCATCGGCTGATAGCCGAATCGGAGTTCGCAATTTGCGGCCGCGTCCCGCCGCATGAACGACGTCCGGAAGGCCCGTTTGGCGACCACTACGGCTATTACTCGCTGACGCACGATTATCCGGTCTTTTACGCGGACGCGGTCTTTCACCGCAAGGATGCGATCTATCCGGCGACGGTCGTCGGCAAGCCGCGACAGGAGGATTTCTTCATCGGCGATTACCTGCAGGAGTTGCTCTCGCCGCTTTTCCCGTTGGTTATGCCGGCCGTCCGTGACCTCTGGAGCTATGGCGAGACGGGCTTTCATTCGCTGGCCGCGGCGGTCGTTCGCGAGCGGTATGGACGGGAAGCTCTCTCGGCCGGCTTTCGCATCTTGGGCGAAGGGCAGCTTGCCCTGACGAAGTTCCTTCTGTTGACCGATAAGCAGCAGGACCTGCGGGATTTCCGTACGCTCTTTGAGCACATCCTGGCACGTGTTGAGTGGCATCGCGACCTGTTCATTTTCTCGCAGACCGCGTTTGATACGCTCGATTACGCGAGCGGCAAAATAAACCACGGCAGCAAGGCGATCCTGATGGGGACTGGCGATGCGAAGCGGGAACTTGCACGCGAATTCAAAGGTGAACTTCCGCTTGGCGTTTCGGCTTCGGCGGCCTTTTGCGGCGGCTGCCTTGTTGTAAAGGGCACGGCGTATGAGAACGATAAAGACCTCGGCGAACGGCTTGCAGCGGCCGATGTTTTCAAAGATTGGCAGGTCGTGGTGATCCACGATGACATCAATTACGCCATCTCGCCGGAGAAGTTCCTCTGGGCAACATGGACGCGGTTCAATCCGGCGACGGACATTTATGCACGCTCAACGACCGTTAAGAACAACCACATCGGTTACGACGCCCCCATCGTTATCGACGCGCGGATGAAGCCCTGGTATCCGAAGGTCGTCGAGGTTCGCGACGACATCAAGAGACTCGTTGACGAGCGTTGGGGTGAATACTTTCCCGGCGCGTCCTCGAAATAGATAACAATGAAAAAGTGGTTAAAGCGGATCGGTCTTCTTATCGGTGTCCTTGCGATCTTGCTCGGGCTGTTCCTTTCGTATTCCTATTTCATCGAGCCGCGGCAGTTCGTCGTCGTTAATGACGCCGTCGCAGTGCCGCATTGGGACGGCCGGTTGAACGGCCTTCGGGTCGTCACGATCGCCGATATTCACACGGGCTCGAACTTTACGCCGCCAGAGAGGATAAGGTTCGTTGTCGAGCAGGCAAACGCACAGAATCCGGATGTTATTGTCCTTCTCGGCGATTACGTCAGCGAGTCGCGTTTTGACCGCGAGCGGATGCGTACTGCGCCGGACGGCACGGATCGTACAGAACTAAAGGTGCCCTTCGAGAGCGTTGCAGAAAGCCTCAAGGGCCTCAGGGCAAAGTACGGCGTTTACGCCGTCATCGGCAATCACGATTGGTACCACAACGAGCAGAAGATCCATCGAATGCTCGAAGAGATATCCGGGATCAACGTCCTGAACAACGAGATCCACGAGGTCGAGGCCAACGGCACGACGCTCCGGATCTGGGGCATTGAGGATTGGTGGAAGAACCGCACTGTGCCCGCCGAGGCATTCAACGCCCTTGCCGAAAAGAAGAACCTTATCGCGATAACGCACAACCCCGACACGCTTCTTGCGGCTCCCGAGGGCTTTTCCATCTTGTTTGCCGGGCACACGCACGGCGGCCAGCTCAATTGGCCGATCTTCGGTCCAAAGGCGGTCTTTAATGATCCGCGTTTCATGGACGGACTCGCGGTCGTTGACGGCAAATATGTCTATGTCTCAAGCGGTGTTGGGACAAGCGTAATCCCGCTCCGATTCCGCGTGCCGCCGGAGATCAACGTGGTAACGCTTTCATCAAACACGGCGACAATGCCCGAGACCCCTTAGCCAATGCGGCGATTCATCCCATACATTTTGGCCGGCATCGCACTTAGCCTTTCGGCTTTGGCGTACGGCTATTTCATTGAGCCGCACCGGCTGGTCATCAACGAAACGGAACTGCAGATCAAGGGCCTTGATCCGGCTTTCGACGGCCTGCGCATCGTAGCTGTTGCCGACATACACGCCGGCTCGCACGGCGTCGAAGCCGCACGGATGAGGGAAGTGGTCGATGAGATAAATGCCCAAGATGCCGACGTTGTCGTTATGCTCGGCGACTTCGTCTCTCAATTAAATGACGGCAAGCCGATCCGGGAAAGACAGCTCAAGATGCCGGTCGAAAGCCTAACCGAGGGCCTTGCGGGAATCAGAGCAAAGTACGGTGTTTATGCCGTGCTCGGCAATCACGACGGCTGGTACGACAATACATCAGTTGCAGACGCTCTTCGACGGGCAGGAATTCGGGTGCTTGAAAATGAGGTTGCCTTTATTGAACGCGGCGGGCGGAAGCTTCGGCTTTTCGGAATGCGCGACCATCTGCACATGGGAACCTGGGCGACCTTTGATAACGATATGCGGCGAGCGGTCGCTTCGTATGAAAGGACGGGCGACAT
>JAHBSG010000041.1 GCA_019639235.1 Acidobacteriota bacterium
TGGTAGCCCTCCGTTGCCCATCCGGCTTATCAACGCTTGAAAGATCGGCCCGGTCACGAGGTCAGCGTGATCAGTCTCCTCAAGCGAAGCGAGGACGATCTCGCAAAGCTCGCGGTCATGGACAATCAGCTCAAGCAGGTGCTGTTCCGCGACGGTGATTTTCTGAACGGGCCTCTTTGACCATTTTATTCTCTCGACCTGTTGATTTCCCCGTGGATCCTTGCGTACTTCTTGCTTAACCAATTCCCACCAGTCCTTTCGCGTCTCAAGATCGTTGACACGCATCGCCATCATCAACTGATCGAAAAACTGCCGTTGCGAAGCCTGACCTTTCGCCGTTGTTCTAAATGAGGCACAAATCGGAATTACTTCCTCAGTAAACCGTAATCGCTGCTGGTGGTCTGAGAGGTTATATTCTTTAGGCATTCGCGACCAAAGGAAATCAAGAACTGAAATCGCATTACCTCGCAGTTGATTGAATTTGTCGCGCCCTTCTAGCCTTATGTATTCGTCCGGATCGCGGTTGTCAGGTAGTTGCAAAACCTTAATTTCGAAACCCGCATACAACAGCGTGCTTAAAATCTTCTTCGAGGCACGGGCTCCGGCCTCGTCACCGTCATAGGTTGTGACTACATTGACAGCGTGTCGGCGGAGCAATTTTGCCTGTTCGGGTGTAAAAGCAGTCCCTAAACTTGCGACCACGTTTTTTATGCCATACTGATACAGGGCTATCAGGTCCAGATATCCCTCGACCAAGATGGCGAATTTCTTCTGCCGTATGGTGTCCTTCGACTGAAAAAGCCCGTAAAGATGCTGGCCCTTGACGTAAGCGGGCGTTTCCGGCGAATTCAGGTATTTCGGCTGGTCGTCGCCCATCGCCCTTGCACCGAAGGCGACCGGGTTGCCGCTCACATCCAGCACCGGGAACATTATCCGCCCGCGGAAGCGGTCGAAAACCCGCTCTTTTTCTTCATTTACAGAGACAAGCCCGCTTTGCTCGATGATCTTTTCGTCAGCCCCCGTTTGCTTGAGATGACCGAGCAATGCATCCCACGCATCGGGCGAGAAGCCAATGCGAAACTGGCTTATGACCTCTTCCGAGATGCCTCGGCCTTCCAGATAATCGCGGGCCGCTTTCGCTTGTTTGCTATTGCTGTGGAGCTCCTTTTCCCAAAATTCGAGGGCGATCCGGTTCAGCTCGATGACCTGTTCCGAGATCTGCTTCTTCTCTTCCTTTCGCTTTTTGCTTTGCTCGTATTGCCTGTCGTCGATGGGTTCGGGAAGCGGGACGCCCGACATTTCGGCCACGCGTTGAACCGCCTCGGGGAAGTTCAGGCCCTCCATTTCCATCAGGAACGTGAACGCATTTCCGCCCTTGCCGCAGCCGAAGCATTTATAGAAACCCTTCGCCGGATTGACCGAGAACGACGGCGTCTTTTCCTGATGAAAAGGGCAGCAAGCCATCCAGTTCGCGCCCTTTTTCTTGAGCGGAGCGTATGGCTCGATCAGCCGCACGAGGTCCGCGCGGTCCTTCAGGTCGTCAATGAAGTATTGATCGTAGAGCAAGGCTGAATTATACCACTCACCGCTGATCAACGAGGAAAGGAGAGCGTTGCAATCACGGCCTACGCAGTCGAGAGCTTGTATGAGACAACTCTGTGCATTCGAACATTCCCAGATTTTCAGGATGTATGAGATCCAACTACCGTGGAACCCCTAAAATGTTTGATTGGACTTAGAGCTTTCGAACACTCTCAGTCGTTTGATTGACGATGACATAGGTGCCTTTTATCGACACTGAGCCCGCCGATGCTTTCGCATCACGCGGGAGGACACCGACGGCGTCTTCGATGCCGAGCCAGCGGGATCGCCGGGGCGTTTGCGCGGCAAAATGACCGGAGGCGGCAAAGGGATTTTTGTTATCAGCTTTCAGCTATTAGCTGTTAGCTCTTAGCCGGGAGCGGCAGCACTTTCTAGGGTCCGGTTCTGTGGATTCTGTGTCTTGTTCTGTGAATTCTGTGTTCCATAATTCTCGACCACAGAAGACACAGACGCTCTTTCGCCTTGCGAGATCGGCGGGGCATATGTGTGGCTCAAAGACCGGAGGCATAGCCTCATTTCTAGTTATTTGCTCGACGGAAAGGCAAGCCTTTGCGCACATCGGCGGGCGGAGCCCAAAGAATAAAAACGGACCTCCGGAAAGGCAAGCCTTTCTGCAATGCCCCCCGGCCGCGAACAGTAAACAGATTTTTGTGATCAGCTTTCAGCTTTTAGCTTTTAGCTCTTAGCCGGAGGCGGCAGCACTTTCGAGGGGCCGGTTCTGTGGACTCTGTGTCTTGTTCTGTGAATTCTGTGTTCCGTCATTTTCGACCACAGAAGACACAGACAAAGACACAGACGCTCGTTCACCAAGCAGGGCGTATGTGCGGCTCAAGGCCTGAGGCGGTCGCCGAAGGTGACGAAGATAATAGCCCAGGGTGGAACCCCGGGGATGCGTCTCAGAGTTGCAGAGTTGCAGAGTTACAGAGTTGCGAAGTTAGGACTTCCAGATTCCAAATTCACCATTCATCATGCCGCATTCATCATTGGATGCGTTGCGTTCCCAGGGTTGCGGGCTTCGCCCTCACCCTGGGCTATTACATTCGTCCCTTTCAGGGACAAGGAGCCCGACGCTGTCTTCGCACCACTGTTTCATCAGTTTGGGTTAGTATATTAGGGGCCGCAGATCCGGATCGCGGGTGGCCAATTTATGCGTCCAGGCTGGAAAAGGAGTACGTTTGCGTTGATCTACGGCTTTATCGCCGTGCGGATGATCAGTGACCTCGTTTTGGCGGCGATCATCAGCATGCAAACGCGGAGCTGGATCACCGGCGGCGGGATGTGGCTGCTGTGTTGGGCTTTTTATTTGCTGCTGTTCTTCGGCGTACGCAGCGGCACATTTCATGGAACCTACGGCCGCAAGGTTTACTATTGGCGCGAACCCGCGGCGTGGTGGGTCGGTTTTGGCTTCATAGTTTTGCTCCACCTTGCCGTGACCGTTTTGTTTGCGTGGACCGCTATCGACTGGCCGGCTCTTTCCGAAAGCATCGAACGATGAGCAAGGCCCGAAGGTGAATCACAATGACCGACACAAAAATCGCACAGCAGGCACCGCTGAATTTTCAGTATTACCAAAGGAAAGAGGGCCGTTGGCGGGGCAGGTTCCGTTTTGCGATAACCGATGTCGAGGCTCTCGCGGCGAGCGGGCTTGGCCGGTTGGACAGGTGGTCGCTTCGAATGACCGATCTTCTATCACGATCCGGCAAGGCTGTTCTTGCCACGACGCTAGATGCTACGACGCGTCGGGAGCAAAACGAAGTTCTCCATACGACACGGCTTTCGATATTCGGGGTAACGCTGCTGCGGAGCGACGAGACGATGTGTCTCGACGCGGATGGCCGAAATCTGGTCATGAAAGGACGGCAGTCTGCGTTTCCGTGGTTGGCGAAGCCTGTTGAATGGATAGCTCCGGGAGCGATCGCCGAAGACCATGACGGTGCCGTTTATCACATACCCTTTTACGGCACGACGATCAAGCAGGAAATGCGGATGACGCCCGAAGGCCTTGAAATGACCCAAACCTCGCCCTTCTCCAAAGCCGTTGTCGTACTGCAGCGGCAAGGGCCACTCGCCTAAGCTTGAAAGCCTCGCAACGGGACCGAAAGAAACTTTCACCGCCGGACGAACAGCGGCAGCTTCAAGCTAGCTGACGAGTCTCGACCGCAGATACTCCCCCAGCGCATCTACATTTACGCGTTCCTGGTTCCATGTGTCGCGGTCGCGGACGGTTACGGCGCCATCTTCGAGCGATTCATGATCGACGGTGACGCAGAAGGGCGTGCCGATCTCGTCCTGGCGGGCGTAGAGCTTGCCAATGCCGCCGGTGTCGTCATAAACGGCACGCATTGAGGGCTGCAGGTCCTTCTTCAGCCGGCGGGCCATCTCGACGATCTCGGGCTTGTTCTTCGCAAGCGGCAGGACGGCGACCTTGATCGGAGCCATCTCGGGCTTGAGTTTCAGGATGACGCGGGTCTCGCCCTTCTCGTTCGTGCGTTCGGAATAGGCGTCCATCAGCACGGCAAGCAGAGTGCGGTTGACGCCGGTCGAGGGCTCGATGATGTACGGGTAAAAACGCTCGTTGGTCGCCGTGTCGAAATAGGAAAGGTCCTCGGTCGAGTCGGGATTGAGCCGCTTCCCTTCGGCGTCCTCGGGCTTTTTCGAATGCACGCGAAGGTCGTAGTCCGTCCGGTTGGCGATGCCCATCAGCTCGTCCCACTGCTTCGCTTCGTCCTCGCGTTCGGGGAAAAAGCGGTAGAGAATATCGACCGTCCGCTCGGAATAATGGGCAAGCTCTTCCTTCGTCTGCTCGTAGTGTTTCAGGTTGTCGCTCGAAATTCCGAGGCCCTGGATCCACTGGTCGTAGCTATCGAGCCATTCCTGATGGATCCGCGGGGCGTCCTCCGGCCGGCAGAAATATTCGATCTCCATCTGCTCGAATTCGCGGGTGCGGAAGATGAAGTTGCCGGGCGTCACCTCGTTGCGAAACGCCTTGCCGATCTGGGCGATGCCGAAGGGCAGCTTTCGCCGCGAGGTATCGAGCACGTTCTTGAAATTGATGAAAATGCCCTGTGCCGTTTCGGGGCGGAGATAGGCGAGAGCCGTCGGGTCGTCGTCCGATGAGACGGCTCCGATGGTCGTGCGGAACATCAGGTTGAACGGCCGCGGGTCGGTGAGGTTGGTCGAACCGCAGTTCGAGCAGACGAACTTGCCATCGGCATCTTGATCGAGCTTATCTTGCCGCAGGCGGGATTTGCACTCTCGGCAATCGACGAGCGGATCAGAGAACGTCGTCTCGTGGCCGGAATATTTCCAGACGGCACGGTTGAGGATGATCGAGGAATCGAGCCCCTCGATGTCGTCGCGTTCGTAAACGGCCCAATTCCACCAGCTCCGCTTGATGTTGTTGGCAAGCTCCACGCCGAGCGGGCCATAATCCCACGACGAACCGAGCCCGCCATAGATGTCGGACGCGGGGTAAACAAAGCCACGGCGTTTGGAAAGCGAAACGATGGTCTCGATATTTGGTGCAGACATAATGAGTTCGGGCGAAAAAGTTAAACTGCGATTTTACAATAGTTTCGCCGGAAAGGGCGAAGGCAGTTCGGGCCGGCGGCGGCAAATTGTTGCCGATCCGGGCCTCTGCGGGTTTACAATGGGGCAATGAAGATCTTGCCGGTTTTTGCATTCGCTCTCGTGTTATTTGCTGGCGGCTTTGCCCAGCCCGCGTGGCAGGCGGGGCTCGACGGCCGAATCGCGTTCTATCAGATGACGGACTTCGGCATCGTGCTCGCCGGGACGGAACGGAGCCTCTACGCCATCGACGGCGAGACGGGCCAGCGGCTTTGGCGACGCGACACCGGCAAGATAAATGAGACCGCGATCACGCCGGTACCCGACACCGACATGCTGCTCTTTACCCGCGACCTCGGAAGCCGTTCGCGGCTTGCGGCGGTCGATCTGATCTCCGGCGGGCGGCTCTGGGAAAGCGAAAAGGTGCGGGGCGATGTGCTTCAGCTAGCCGCCGATCCGGAGCTCGACCTGCTCGCCGTGGTCGTTGTCCGCGATACATCAGGCCGGCTCGGCAGCGAGATGAAGCGGACGCCGGTCATACATATGCTCCGCCTCTTGGACGGCGACCAACTCTGGCGACGCGAGCTCGATAGCGATGTCGATATGATGCCGGCTGCGTTTGGCGATGAGGGCGGCGAGACCGCGTTCACGCTCGACAATTACCGGCCGCCGCTGCTGCTCGATGGCCGCCTTTATGTCTTCTATGAGGGCCTGACGAGCTACGACGCCCGTACCGGCGACGAAAAGGAACGCGAGCGGTTCAAGGTGAACGAGGGCGGGCTGGCACTGACCGAGGCCGATCCGATCGTTGACGACCAGCGTATCTACGTCTCGGGCCGCGGACGCATACGTGCCGTTGGCCGCTCAAGCGGAAAGGAAGAATGGAAGGCGGACGACCTCGGCACCGCGGCGGAGATGGCATTGCTCGGCGACCTGCTCTACGTCCGGACGGGCGGTCAATTTACCCGCCTCAAGGACGGTGAGACCGAGACGAAGGGGCCGTTTGGCGTTTCGGCTATCGACACGCAGACGGGCAAGGTCATGTGGCGTTACAAAGGTGCAGATAAAGGCATCACGAATTTCACCTTTGCCGATGAGAACACGATCGTCATCGCCGACCGCGACGACCTGATCTATATCGACGCCCGAACGGGCAAGTCCAAGGAAAAGTTCGAACACAAGGTACGCGGTGCACAGTTCGTCCTGCTCAACGAACGGCGTGAGGTCGTGGTCGGCGGCCGCGACATGCTGGCGGCATTTCGCGGCGAACGGGAAAGCTGGCGTGTACGGCACAAAGCGCCGGACCGCGGTGTGCTGCGGCTCGTGACGGGCATCGCTCTGCGGGCGGTCGCGCTTTATTTTCGCTATGGCGGGCTGGCGAGTACGGCGTTCAACATAGCCCGATCCGGCGGAATTGTCGTCGGCATCGTCCGCTCGCTTCGATGGTCGGGACTTCGGAAGAGGTTCGGCTCGCTAGACCTGACCACGCTCGCAAGCAACTCGGCACGCGACTATCTTTCGCGCCGGATCTATACATACGGATCGATCGCCGAGTTTCCGCGGCTCGCAAACAGGATCGAGGGCCTTACGGTCGTGCGGCCTTCGAGCCTCGTTCGGCGTGCCGCCGGACGCTCCTTGCCCTCCGGCAGCGACGTGCGGGAAAGCATTCTCGACCGGCTCGACCCGGTTAGGCAGGCGGAGCGGCTATCAGAGCACCTGCTAAGGCGGGAGCGTTTGGCCGAGCTTCGCGGCCGGCATATGTATTTCTTCACCGATCTGCCGCGGCCCGCAGACCGCCGCGGCCTGATCGGCGTTAACATCCACACCGGCCGCGACGAACGCCGCATCCTCGTCTCCGATCCCGATCCGCAGTTCGTCACCGATGAATCGCTCGGCCTGCTATATTCTGCCGACGGCGACAGGCTCAGGGCATACCGCATCGTGCAACAGCTTTTCCGAGCCCGTGAAGTACGGGAGCTTGAACAATACTCCTTGCAAATAACGCGGATGCGGGTTATCTTTCGACCATCGGAAAAGGACGCACCTCGGCGGCACCGGACGGAATCCCTATGAGAAACAGAAACGATTCGAACAAGTTCGGGCTTTTGCTGGCCGCCGCGTTGGTGGCCGCGACTTCCCTCGCCTGCACGATGTTCCGCGACCTGACCGGGCGATCGGTGCCGGACGGCCAGCGATTACTTGCGGAGCGAATTCCAGCGGGGCTGGAGCACGCCGTCGAGGACCCTGAAGCAAATAGGCCGTCGGCGTTTCGGATCATTATGCTCGTTCCGGGTCAGATAATGCTTCAGGACCCGGATTCGCAACCGATCGATATCACGACGTTGAGCCCAAAAGTGCAGGAAGCGATGAGCACAGGGACGCCGGATGAACGGGTCGTTTACATCGCCGCTGCGGCGGATATTCCGACGAGCGAAGTTGCGGCGGTGATCGACGAACTTCGTCGGCAAAAGATCGAAACGGTCAAGCTGCTTACAAGTTCCCGAGACCCTGAGTCGAAAGAGGGTGGATTGTTTTCGTCCCCGCCGCCCCCTCCAGACCGAGTGTTCGAGTTAAGGATTCAATTCGAGAACCTGAATGAAGGGCGGCCCAATCCTTGGGCGCTTGCCGCGAGCTTTGGAGGGGACCGAGGGCCTGCGTTGAATAACATGCCCCATCAAAACCTAGAGGGACTGGAATACACACTCCGCGCAATTCTTGTGGAGCGTGAATTCAACGGAGTGTTTCGAGAGAATTCCAATGAGATTCAAAAGACCGTGTTCTTGGACCTTCCAGTTGAAGAGCCCGAACGAAACTACCGTGATCTGGTTGAATTCGTTAACGCAGTCAAAGGAGCTGGTGCGAGCCCAATATTGCTGATCGAGCGCTTTAGGATACCGGGAAACGGCGGGGGGAGTCACATTGAAGCGTCACGTGGCCCCCAAAAGAAACAAGCAGTTTCCGACGCCATTTCAGGCGGCGTTGTGAATGGAAAGGCAACATTCCTTCCCAAGCCCGAATATCCGCCGGCGGCGAAGGCGGTCAGGGCTTCGGGGGCCGTCAATGTTGAGGTCATGATCGATACAGACGGCACCGTCATCGAGGCAAACGCGGTCAGCGGCCATCCGCTTCTTCGGCGGTCAGCTGTAACCGCGGCACGGTCCGCGAAGTTTGCCCCAACAATGCTCGCCGGCAAACCGGTCAAGGTCAAGGGCGTCCTTGTTTTCAATTTCAACGCTCAGGAGTAGGATGGCGTTGCGACCTGATGGTACGTCTTCGTCGAGCAAGATCAGATCAAGGAGTTCAGTCCTTGATATTGCTCTTGGCTCACGGCGAGATTTAGTTTCCTGCTCAGCCGTTCCGGATGTTGATGTCGAAAGGCGGTGTTTCGACAATGTGAAACGTTGCCGATGCAAATGCCGATCTACCGTCGGAAGCGGCGAATTCTTCGACAATTCTTGTAAAGAGCTGGTCCTTTGTACGTCGGCGGAGCTTATAGTCTGTAACATATCGGACCGTGTATTCCAACCAGTTGTCGGTCGCAACGAGCGTGACCATTGGCCCCACGGCCGCATCCTCGAGCAGAAATTGTTTTGAGAATTTGACCCACGCCAACTCGGCACCGACCGAATAATCGCCGACGATCTCCTCGGCAACCCGCTGCAGGGTCTGCCTCGTGAACTTCTCGTCGCTTCCATATTTGACCGGGACCTTGATCTCATCCCATAGGAATGGGAATTCCCCTGAATAGTTGTAAACGGGAGCCTTGAAAACGAAGCTATTCGCCACTCGCACAACACGGCCGTTATAAAGATCGCCGTCAACCCATTCGCCGCATTCCATTATCGTTGTGCGCAGGAAGCTTATATCGATGACGTCACCCTTGATACCGCCAACCTCGACGCGGTCTCCGGGGCTGTAAAAGTGCGCAAAGGTGATCGCGAACCACCCTGCAAAACTCGCAATGACCTCTTGCAGAGCAAACGCAACGCCAGCCCCCGCGACCCCTAAGGCGACCGTAAGCCCGCCAAGGCGATCGCTAAAGACCACGCTTAGAACCAAAACAATTACCAGGTAGGTGAGAAACGTTATGAATTTCCGAAGGCGATAGCGCGTATCGCTTGTCCGAACAAATCGGGTCACGGATCGCTTCGCCAAGCGCGATATGGCAAAGATAGCAAGCAGCAATATGGCCGCCGCAAGGAACTTCCCGACCGTCGGGTCAAATAGCCAACTCCTTATCGCTTCTTCCATAATGTTCACCCCACGAAT
>JAHBSG010000042.1 GCA_019639235.1 Acidobacteriota bacterium
GACGACGAAGCCAGACGAAAGTTCCTCCGCTACTGGCGATGGGCCCGCTTCGGCATAATCGCCATCCGCCTTTTACTTCTTCCAGAAATTCAAAAAAGAGCCGAGCACAAAGCAAGATAAAGTTCAGAGGCCAGAGTTTGGAGTTCCAGCTTTAGCTGGCCAAACTTGGCAACGAGGCGTTGCGGGTAGAAACGAGAAGCAGTATTAACCGACGTTGTCGGAACAGACGCGTTTTGGCGTCAAAAATCTATTGAACCGATTTTGCGAACGATGCTAAAGTGGAAATATTGCGATGACGAATCTCCTGGCAAAATACCGACGCTGGCAATCAAAGAAAAAGGCGCAGCGTGTCGCTAATTGGCAAACAAAACGTGCCGAGGGAAAAACCCGCTTCACCGCCAAATTTTCTCTGCTTTTCTGTCTGATCGTCTTCGGTCTTCAAAGTATCCCAGACCTTATTTACGGCACAGAAAGAGGTTTCACATCTTTTATCGTGAGGTTCGTGCTGCTTTTCCTGGCCGGACTGTGGTTAGGAAATACGATTTGGCGTTCTCGCGAAAAGGAGTATCTGGAAAATTCGCATTAAGCCATCAGCTATACTGAAGTCGCGAATTGATCATGGTCGACGAGCTATTGACAGACGTCAGTGTATCAACGGCAATCGCCCGTTCAGCCTCAAGAGCACGATCAAGTTTGAGGGGCATGGTAATCGGGCTTCTCGGCATGATCTTCGGGCTTGGCTTGATCGGATATTTCATTTCGAACCCATCGATTTCGCCCGATGACTATATATCGAAGGAGATTTCGATCATTTCGGCTCACCTGATCAAAACCGACGACCGCTCCCGTCTTTCGTTGGTCGAATCCGACAAAGTCGAGTACTTTTTCGACCATCACATTTACGACCGACATATAGACGCCGACAAACTTCAAAACGTGATTTTGTTGCAAAAAGCAGCGCGGATATGGGTTGACGATATCAACGCATTCGAGATCAAAGGAATCTTGGTTGGCGACCTTTACATTGGTCCCGAGGCAGGAGCGGCTTGGGACAATTCGAACATGCAGAGCGGCAAAAACCTTGGCTGGCTTTTCTTTTGGCTCGGAGCCTTCTGTGCCATAGTTTGCTCTTTAACCTACTGGTACGAACGAGCACGAAGGTGATTCATACATGCGCGCCTAGCGGGAAAATGTGCAGCACCGTGCCGAACGGAAAACCAGCATTATCATTGGACACTCAGAGGTTCTGGCCTTCGAACGAATGGTGCGGGCGCACAAGCAAGCGAATGGGGCACGGACGAGAGAACCACCCCGTCTGCCGAAGCGGCAGCCACCCCTCCTTCGTAAGGAGGGGAGCTGCTGCATTACCCCTTGACGCAGATGACCTGCTTTAGCTCGGCGACAACCTCGACGAGGTCGTGCTGGGCACGCATTACCTCCTCGATGTCTTTGTAGGCACCGGGAATCTCATCGACGACGCCTTTGTCCTTACGGCACTCGACGCCCATCGTCTGCTTTTTCAGATCATCGATCGTGTACTTCGCTTTCGCCTTGGTACGCGACATTTTTCGTCCCGCACCGTGCGAGCAGGAGTTGAACGACTCCGGATTTCCGCGGCCCTTGATGATGAACGACTTCGCTCCCATCGAGCCGGGGATAATTCCGTAGCGGCCGTCTTCGGCGTTGATCGCACCCTTTCGGGTAACGTAAACCTTATCGCCGAAGTGCTCCTCGATCGCGACGTAGTTGTGGTGGCAATTGACCGTGATCTCAGGACGGAACGCGGTCTGGTTGTTGAACATTCTGTTGAATGACTTCAGCAGGCGGTTCATCATGATCTCGCGGTTCTTCATCGCGTATTTCTGGGCCCAGTCGAGGTCGTGCCAATAGGCCTTGAACTCGTCCGTGCCCTGGATGAAGTAAGCCAGGTCAGGTGACGGAAGTTCGTTCAGCCGGTGCAACGATTTCGCGGTCGCGATGTGTCGCTCGGCAAGTTCCTTACCGATGTTTCGCGAACCCGAATGCAGCATCAGCCAGACGTTGTCTTCCGTATCCAGACAGACCTCGATGAAGTGGTTACCTCCGCCGAGCGTTCCGAGCTGGACCATCGCTTTTCGCTTTCGGTCCTGCACGCCTTTGTGAAGATCGTCGAAAGTCGCGAAGCCTTCCCAACGCGACGCTTCGTCCACCGACTCCTTGTAAGCGTTGAATCCGGTAGGGATCGCCCGCTCGATCTCGTGGCGAAACTCGGCCATCTTTCGGTCGAGAATTCCGCTCTTGAACGGCGTTTTCACCGCCATCATCCCGCAGCCGATGTCCACACCGACCGTCGCCGGAATAACGGCTTCCTTGGTAGCAATGACCGATCCGACCATCGAACCCTTGCCCAGATGGGCGTCCGGCATAAGCGCCACGTGCTTGTAAAGGCACGGCAGCCGCGAGACGTTGCGAAGCATCGCTTCCTCCTCGTGGTCCAGCCCATGCGTGACCCAAGAAAGAACATCAGCCTTCGCTCCGCTGATATTTAGTTTGTTGTATGGCATGTTTACCTCCTTTATTATTGCTTACCGACACGTTTGATCCATTGAACCGTGCCTTCAGTGAATCTCGCTTCGTATTCGACCCATTCGTAACTGCCGTCGTCTCGCTCGCCGACAGATGTGTAGAAACGAATGTCCCCGTGATGCTCGGTTTCTACGATCGGGTCGCTCTGGTTTCTGCGACCGCTCCTGACTAAGACCAGGCGACCTCGCATTGTAATCTTGTATTCATCAAGAAGGCACTCGAGACTCTTTGTCTGAAACGACTCCTTCTGAAATTGCTTGTCCGGGAGAGGATACTCGCACCGGATCGTATCGAACATTCCCATGTTGATATCTCCTGTTGTTTGATTTGAAATGGCTGACAGGGCGGGACTCGAACCCGCGGCTTCCGATTCAACAGAACGGCACTCTGACCAACTGAGTTACCTGTCAATCGCGAATGTGGATTTTGCCTGAGATCTTTCTCCTTTCTCCCTTCTCCTTTATCCTTTGCTTTGGGAAGGGCAAACGCGGGGCTGAGGCCGGAAGGTCAACAGGCCGCGGGACTACGGTGTTTTCTTGCAAAACAGGTGTGTACGCAGTCCCGCAGGCTCTCATTTCCGCTCAGCCGCGTTTGGTTGGGTAAGACCGTTAAATTTCATGGCCGCCGGCATTGCTGACCTTTCCGGCCGGCTCCGAGGTGAACCGGCCGGTTGCGACGGCGTGGGAGAATCAGTGAACTGCTGCAGAAACTCGCGCGTGCTTTGGGATCAGCTCACGGGCGTTGATAACTTCGGCCTCTGCCTCGATCGCTCGTTTGAACTCGTTGATAACCTCAGCGAGGGTGCGGATCTTGTGAAGGCTGTTCTCGCGTTCTTCGACCGTACGGAGATCGAAATAGAGCTCGATCTCTTCGCTGCAGTCAGCGATCTTCAGAGTTATCTCATGCCAGTCGTCCGAGTCTTTGCAGCAGACGTGTTTTTCACGGGCGTCTTCGACGACTGCGATGACATACGCCCGCATGTTGCTGAATTTGTTGAGGAACTCGCGTCGCTCAACGTGATATTTCTTGGCCATTTTCTTTTCCTCTGGTCAATTTGCTGAATGTCTTTGGTTTACGGTTTCTACGCGACACACAGCGGACTAGGAAAAGCTGTGCGTTCACGTCGCGATAAATCTGCGACTGAAGAGTGCAAACATAGGTGTTATCTCCTTTCGTTTGGGATTTTGGATTTCGCGCCGGCCCCTTCGTTTCATCGAACAAAACGGCGAGAATGTCGAGATCCGAAATCCCATATCCGAAATCTAAAATCGATTGGCGGGACCGAACGGACTCGAACCGTCATCGTCTTCCTCGACAGGGAAGTGCATAAGCCCTTCTGCCACGGTCCCTCTAACAGTTGCCAGTTGTCGGTTATCAGATGTCAGTTTGTTTAGCAGACATTTATCTGACCACTGACCACCGACAACTGATTCTGGGTGAACCTGCAACGGCCTCGTTCACAGCGAGGTGCTCTGCCGGATTGAGCTACGAACCACATATCGATTTAGGCTTTGAGATTCGGGAATTCAGATTCCGAATTCCGAGATCCCAATTCCGCATTTGATGGAGCGGGCGATCGGATTTGAACCGATGATGAACGGATCTGCAGTCCGCTGCCTTGGGCCGCTTGGCTACGCCCGCGAATTTTTGGGGGAGCCAATTGCATCCGGCTCCCCGTCCGGCGTATGAAGCGTGCAACGAGAGATGCCCGGAACCGGGATGGCTACGGACATGGTCCTTTGTTCGACATACGCGAGATAGAAATGGAAGGGACGACGGGACTCGAACCCGCGAGGAACAGCTTGAAGGGCTGCTTGCTCGACGTTTTGCTTTCGTCCCCGGAAAGAGTTGGTGCACGCGGAAGGATTCGAACCTTCAATATCCGGTTTCTAAGACCGGCGCCTTTGCCGATTTGGCCACGCGTGCAGAAAAATTGGTCAGAGCGGCAGGATTTGAACCTGCGAACACTTGTTTCCAAAGCAAGCCCGTATAGCCATCTGCGGAACGCTCTGTGAAAGTTGGCTTCGGGGGAAGGATTTGAACCTCCATTTGCTGGTTCAGAGCCAGCCGTCCTGCCGATTAGACGACCCCGAAAGATCGGTTGTCGGTTGTCGGTCGCCAGCCTTCGGGTCGCTTATCGACAAAGACCCGAACGCGACAGACAACGAAAAAATTGGTGGAAACGGCAGGACTTGAACCTACAACCTGCTGATTCGTATTCAGCTGCTCTGATTCCGTTGAGCTACGTCTCCTGAAAGCAGTGACGACGGAAGAGTGGCGAGTGGTAAGCCTCGAAAAGCTCGTCACTCATCACTCGTCCCTTGTCACTGAAATACGGCTATTCAGTTGTCAAACATCGAAAAGAAAAGGAGCGGCTTACTCCGGGGTCTCCGTGACCCGGGCGTAACCGCTCCTTAAAAACTTCGCGACGAGATACTCTCGCCTTCCTTTCGATGTTTCGGGAGCGGGAACGCCGCTCCCGCTGTGTCAATCTATTTGCTCGGTGCGATCAAGATCGCTCCGTTTCGGTTGATAATTGCCTATTTCGAGGCTCGCACACACGAACGTATTCCAACCCGTTCCGGGCAGCATCAAAATGGCCGCTGTGAGGGTCGGGAATATTCTCGATGTATGTAACGAACTTCGAGTCATCAAATGATCTCCATTAAAAACTGCCGCGCACTTTCCGCGACAGGTGAAGAGTTTTAGCACGACAAAAAAACGCTTGTCAAGCATTTTTTGAGAAAAAATTTCAGGGAGGTTAATTTGAGCGAAAATGCTGGAAGCCTTTCGGCTTTAATTCCGAGGCGACGCCGTCGCGAATAAGCTCAATCTTGCCAACATTTGCAGTGATCTCCCCGATGCATGTCAGATCCGTAAATTCGGGCGGCAAATTTTTTTTCGGATCCATGGTGAAAAGCAGCTCGAAATCCTCGCCGCCATCCAAGGCGAGATGCAGTTTTTCGTCGGGCGAACTGAAAATCGAATCGAGCCGAACATCGATCGGTATCTGTTCGGCATAGATCACTGCTCCGACGCCGCTGGCTTCGCAAATGTGTGCCAGATCGGACGAAAGGCCGTCGCTAAGATCGATCAGCGCCGACGCGCGGAGGTGACCCGAAACGTCCAACCGCGGCAATGGGCGAAGCTGCCGTTCAACCAGCCCACGAACGGATCGGTCCAGTCCCTGATCGATCCGTGCACCTGATTCGAGAAGCGTGAGGCCGCCCGCCGCGCCGCCGAGCGAGCCGGTTACGAAGATCTTGTCGCCGGGTCTTGCCCCCGAACGCGGTATAGCCCGGCCGCGTTCGACCTCACCCAAAACGATCGAATCAATCACCAGTTTCTCAGGCACTCGAGAGACATCGCCGCCGACAAGTTCAACCTCGAATTCACGGGCGAGGGAATTCCAACCGGCATAAAACCGATCGAGAAAGTCGCCTTTCCAATGCTCTTCCGGCACTCCGAGCGAGAGCATTGCAAAGGTCGGCCGGCCCGCCATCGCGGCAATGTCCGAAAGTGATACAGCAAGCGCTTTGTGGCCAAGAAATTCCGGCGTCGTCCATTCGAGCCGGAAATCGACATCCTCAACCAGCATATCCGCCGTGATCAAAAAGTCGGCCTCATCGCTCTTCGGGAGAACGGCGCAGTCATCGCCGATGCGGCCCAGGCCGTATGTTTTCTTAATGTGATGGATGAAGTCGAACTCGGACCG
>JAHBSG010000043.1 GCA_019639235.1 Acidobacteriota bacterium
TCAAAAAATACCGTGACCGAAGCCGACATCATCGACTTTTGCAAACTCCACCTCGCCGATTTCAAATGCCCGAAGACCGTTCACTTCGTCGACGACATTCCAAAAGGCCCGACCGGCAAGCTTCTCAAGCGCGAGCTTGCCCGCACCTTCGACCGGCATAAGGTTTCCGGCTAATAGCTAACAGCTTACGGCTAAAAGCTTTACCCGAAATTGATTTGAGACTTGAAGGCCAAAATTGTAAACTTACGCTTCCTTATGGCCGGTAGAGTATTAGGCATTGCAGTTGTCGGCGTCGGCGGAGCGGTCGGAACGACCATGGCCGCGGGTGTCGAGCTGCTGAAGAAAAGGCTGATTGGTACCGAGGGGCTTCCGCTAACGGGTCATGAAGTTGAAGGGCTTGCCGATTATACAGACATCGTTTTCGCAGGTTGGGATCTTTTCCCAGATGATCTCGCCAAGGCCGCCGCGAATCACGAGGTACTGACCTATAAACAGCACGTAGCCGTCGAAAGCGAACTCGCGAAGATCAAACCCTGGCCTGCAATGGGCGATGAGCGCTATCTGTCTTTGATCGATGGGGAGAACAAGATCGCGGGCGGACATCGCGAAGCGATCGATACGCTGAGGAAGAACCTTGCTGAGTTCAAAGGCTGGTGCGACTCGGTCGTTGTCATAAATCTTGCCTCGACCGAGAAGCTCGCCGCCGAAAGAAATGAAGCGTTCGAATCGCTCGATGCGTTCGAAAAAGGTCTCGACGAAAAATCTGCAGCCATCTCGCCCGCGATGCTCTATGCCTACGCCGCGATTGCCGAAGGCGTGCCTTACGGAAATTTCACGCCGTCGCTTGCTGCCGATCTTCCGGCGCTAATTGAATTTGCAGAGAAACAGAACGTTCCGATCGCGGGAAAGGACGGCAAGACCGGGCAGACGTTCATCAAGACCGTGCTCGCCCCTGCACTCAAGAGCCGTGCGCTCCACGTTGATGGCTGGTACTCAACAAATATCTTGGGAAATCGCGACGGGCTTGCGCTTTCAAATGAAGAATCGCTTGCCTCGAAGGTAAAGACCAAGCAAAGCGTGCTCGACGATATTCTCGGCTACCCGGTCCAGGATCACATCGTCGATATCCGCTATTACCGGCCTCGCGGCGACAGCAAAGAGGCGTGGGACAATATCGATATCCGCGGATTTCTCGGCCAGACGATGCAGATAAAGGTGAATTTTCTCTGCAAAGATTCGATCCTCGCCGCACCACTCGCCATCGAGATCGCCCGCTGCCTCGACCTTGCGCAACAGCGCGGCGAGAGCGGCATTCAGGAACAGCTCTCAGTCTTTTTCAAGCTGCCGATGTCAAAGGCCGATAAACCCGAACACGCTTTCCACCTGCAGGAAGCAATGCTCGCACGCTGGCTCAATCCTCAAAGTTAGCGACCCGCTGCCTTGCCCGGTTCACTAGAAGCTCAAGCACGTCCGGCCTCGAATAATGGCCCGTCGCGTCAAAGTTCTGCCTTTCCTCGCGGACACGAGCGTGATCGAGCGTCGCCACCAGCAGTTTCTCTTCATCGCAGAACGGCTCAATGATCCAGTTCCCGTCCGGGCCGGCAATGCACGATCCGCCATTTGCCAGAAACTCCGGCGCGTTTTCTATCACCCGCTCAATGCCCGGCAAATGCGACGGCAGGTCGCTCCGCCTCATCAGCGCCGAGACCGAAGCGACGAACGAGCGGCCCTCAAGTGCCATGAACCGCGTTATGTCGTTCGTGTTCCGCTTGCTGCCGGGCCACACGGCGACGTGCAGATCCTCGCCCTGTGCGTAGAGAGCCGTCCGGGCGAGCGGCATCCAGTTCTCCCAGCAATTCAAGCCGCCGACCGTGAACTCGCCTAGCCGATGCGTCCTTAGTCCGTTGCCGTCACCTACGGCCCACGTCATCCGCTCGTCGTAGGTCGGCATCAGCTTCCGGTGAACCGAGCCGATCTCGCCCGCCTTGCTTATGTAAACCAGCGAGGCGTAAACGCTCTCGCCGCGGTCGCCGGGCCGTTCGATGATGCCGAGATAAACGGCGATCTTCTTCTCCGCAGCGAGCCGGCAGATGCCGTCAAGGTCGCCGCGTTCGATCACGACCGCCTGCTTTACGTACTCCGCATGAAACGCCTTATGGAAGGGCGAATTGAACGCCGTTTCCTTCGAATACTCGATCCAGAATGGATATCCCGGAACAAGAGCCTCGCCGAATGCGACAAGGTCCGCACCGCTTGCCGCGGCCTCCGAAATGCTGTCCGCGACCTTCGCGAGGGTCTTCTCGCGGTCGAACCAAACCGGAGTAATTTGTGCCAAAGCTACCGTTATCGTGTCCATTTCACTTGCTCATTCGTTTGAGGTCCGCTTCAGCCGCAATGTAACCAAAGCTCGCCCATTGGTCGCCGGCAACGATCTTGCGGAAAACCTCAGCCGCTCTCGACTTATCTCCGTTGTAGAGAAAATAATTCCCGATACCATAGCCGAGCGACGCAGACCCGAGCGTATTCGCCTCACCCGTTATCTCGCTCAGTAGGATTTCAGGTTTCACAAGTCCCTTGTTTAGCTTAATAAGCTTGTAGTAATCGTGGTTTTCGATCAACTCTAGGTCGTCTCGTATCTCACGGACTAAAAACCGATCTGCATCCTCTCGCAGCTTCATTCCGTATCGGGCAGCACTTATATATACCCAATAAGCCGCAGCCACCATCATGTCAGGGCTCTTGGCCGCACTTCCGGCATTGTAACTATTCATGAAATGCTGAGCGGCTTTGCTGAAATCTGCTCTCAAGTAGTGAGCAAGGCCAAGGTGATAGTAAATATTCGATTTAAGAGTACTTGTGGGTACTCCTTTCGCATTCGGAAGGCCATCCGGCTCGACTTCGTCTGGTTTGCCGACGGTCAACGCCATTGCTTTTTCAAGGTCGCGGATCGCCTCGTCAAAGCAGCGGATCGTTATGAATCGGTGGCCGCGGTGGCGATACATCCGTGCATCGTTTGGAAACTTCTCGATCCCGATGGTCAGCGATTCGATCGCGTCCTTGTATTTTCCAAGGTAACCCTTCCGCCGGGCGTACCAGATCAGGTTGTCGGCGGTCGGTTCGGCCGCGTAGTTACGGGCTGCGATCTCCAGATTGCGGGAATACTCAAGCCGAACGCTCTCCGGCACCTGCTGATCGGGAACTCTAGCGTTGGTAAGACAATCCTGTGCGGCTGCAAACGTGGAAAAAGCAGAAACGAAAAGAAGGAAGATCAGCGGCTTCATAAGTCAGGATTCTGACACGAAACCGCCCAAGTTGAAAAGTTAGTTATTGAGATGAACGGCCCCTTGTCCGCTTCCTCTGCGAAACGCTTGGCGGGCTCTGTGTTAAGGTCGGGTAAATGCAGAGCGCGCGGAGACCGACGCAGAGAACGCTGAGTTGAGCTTACTTGGGACATCAAACCCGGCTACTATCTCGACTTGTTTCGGACCGACGTTCGCTGCGTTCGCTGTATGTAAGCCTGGCTAGACAACCGCAGCTTCGTGCTCTTCCTCTTCCACAAGGTACGGCGTCACGGCGGGTGTGTCGATATCTTCTTCCAGCACCTTCGCGATCACCGGCAGTGAAAGCGAGCGGGTTTTGCCGATTCCCGGCACAGCCTTGCCCTTAGCGTAAACCGCGTGGCGGCCGTGCTCCTGATACCATTCGCTCAGCGACGCCGTTTTGTGCATCTCCTCGATGATCTGCCGCCAACCGACACCGGTGTTGTAGGCACAGAAAGAGATCTCGCCCTCCTGAGTGCCGTAAGGTATCACGCACATTTCAGTTCGGCGAAAATCGTAGGTGAAAAGGTCCTGGAACCACATTCCCTCAACACAGAGCACCCGCCAGATGTCGTCGTCCTTTTTTTCGACCTGCATCCGGTCGTTGCGGTCGCTGTTTGAGGTGGTTGACGAAGGCTTAAAAAGATTGATGATCTGCGAGATGGGGAAGCCCTCGGGGGCACGCGAGGCGTCGTAATTGCGCATTATCGCCATCCCAAGCTGTGCCATCGTCAGCTTTTTGCCGCGGGCCGTGTCGGTAATCTTCGCGACGTCCTGCATGAACTGCTCGTAGTTGAAGAACTCGAAGAGTGACCTTATTTCGTTGGTCCGCTTATTGACGACCATCAGCGTGAAGATTCCGCAGTTCGGGTGGCAGTTACACGACGACCAGCCCCACGGAGCATCCGCTCCCTGAAGCATATCCATCACCGATGTGAACGCCGAATAGGAAGAGAGCGGGAACCAATCACGCATCGGCTCAAGCACGCCGTCGAGCTGGTCCTTGAGGTCGTGCGTCATTCCGGCAAGCGTATAACGCTGCTTCTTGCGGTCGGCGTCGGAGACGTCCTCGTCGCGGCCCGTGAACGAAACCGGCTGGAACGCGATGGTCTGGACCTTGTCGATGTTCTCCGCGGCAAACTTGACGATCGAGCCAATGCCGTTGTTGTTCCACG
>JAHBSG010000044.1 GCA_019639235.1 Acidobacteriota bacterium
GAACTCGGCCTCCGGCAGTGCCCGGTGAAGCTCCCACGCGGAGGTCATCGGGCAGACCACGTCATACCGGCCCTGAACGATAACGACGGGCAAATGGCGGATCTTATCGACATTCTCGAGCAAATAGTTGTCGCTAGGGAAGAACGAGCCATTGACGAAATAGTGGCTCTCGATGCGGGCAAGGCTCAGTGCCTCGTGCTCGCCTTCCCAATGATCGACCAGATCTTGGTCCGGGAAGAGCTTTGAGGTCGCGCCTTCCCAGGTGCTCCAGGCACGGGCGGCCGCAAGGCGAACCTGTTCGTCGTCGCTGGTCAGCCGCTTGTGATAGGCCGCCATAAAATCGCCGCGTTCTTCTTCGGGAATGGCATCGCGGTAGCGTTCCCAGAAATCGGGGAAGATCTCCGAAGCTCCGTATTGATAGAACCAGTCGAGTTCCTTTTTGCGTGTAAGAAAAATGCCGCGGAGGATCAGCCCGAGACAGCGGTCCGGGTGATTGATGCCATAGGCGAGGCTGAGCGTTGAGCCCCACGAGCCACCGAAGACGTACCACTTATCGATGTCGAACTTCTCGCGGAGCGTCTCAATATCCTTGATCAGGTCCCAGGTCGTATTCTCTTCGAGCTCCGCGTGCGGCGTCGATTTGCCCGAACCTCGTTGGTCAAAGAGAACAACGTGATACGCCTCGGGGTCGAAGAACTGGCGATACATCGGGATCAATCCGCCGCCCGGCCCGCCGTGGAGAAACACGACCGGAATGCCGTCCGGATTACCGACGCGTTCGTAATAGATCTCATGAATATCAGAGACCTTCAACATGCCCGAATCAAAGGGCTCGATCTCGGGGTAAAGAGTTTTCATATTCCTAAATGATACGTGAAAGAACGCCACGGAGGAAACCGGACGATAGCAGTAGCGTCTTTGAATTCAAAGAGCCCAAAGCTTCAATCCGTGGCCGCAGCAGCTCGCCTGGTATATACATCCATTTTGACGAGGTCTGCATCTCTATTCTTTAAGAAACGCAGAGCAGATAATCAGGTTTCGTTAAGTCATTTCTGAACGAAAGTTTGACTTTACTTAATGCATTTGAATTACTTCGACATTCGAGGACCAGCA
The DNA here is from genome assembly GCA_019639235.1 of Acidobacteriota bacterium. GTDB lineage: Bacteria > Acidobacteriota > Blastocatellia > Pyrinomonadales > Pyrinomonadaceae > OLB17. The sequence continues at coordinate 1,114 of JAHBSG010000044.1, forward strand.
TGTCAATTTTCAAAATAACCAAGATTGTTCTTGCGACCGCTTTTATCCATGTCGCGTTCAATATAAGCGTTTTTGCCTGTTCATATGCCGACGGCTATCTGTCTACTACGCACTACGATCATGTGAAGGCGGCTTCAGTGATACTGCTCGCTGAGCCGCACAGCAAGAGCGTAAACAAAGTAGATTTCCACATTCGAGAAGTTCTGAAAGGCGAATTCGCGGCAAAGGAGTACTCTGCTTCAGAGGTGAACACTAGCTGCACGGTTATCAGATTCCCACTAACCCGCGAAACGAACCTTTCTACATTCTTGGTCGAGAAGCTGCCAAAGGAAGTGCCAAAATACCTGCTTTTTCTCGAAAAAGGGAAAGGCGAATGGAGGCTATCGATCAAGGCGACAGAAGCGATGAACTCGCCCATCTGGGACGAACAATCTTCAGATTTACTCATCGCGGTCAGAGAGCTGATCCGTGTCAGTAAACAGAATGATTACGAAGTAGAAAAGCGAGAATTGAAGCGACTTGCGCGTTATGTGAACCTTGGCCGACAGCCCCGGAAATACCCGAAGCTCTTGGGTGAGATGATTGTTGGTCACTTGAGCACGCCAACGCCAAACAAGACTTTTAAGGATCTAGTTGAGATATTCCACAAGTCGGAGTCAGAGGTACAGAGAGATGTGCTTTGGGCATTCGCTTGGGGAGGGCATAAAGAAGCTGCCAAATTCTTTGAGAATTTGATCGACTCACCGATACCCCTGAATTATATAGGCCCGCTCAGCCAATACATCACAACGACGCGGAATGAGGCTTTGTTGATTCGGCTAGGTCGGAACTATCCAGACCTCGATAGTTCATCAAGATGGCCAATAATGTGGGCTCTCATCAAAACCGCTGATGAAAGGCATGCTGGTCTTATGATGGCAGCCTTGAGGTCGGCGAACAAAGAGGAGGCGGGCCGGTTGGCAGAATGGTTTGTTCGTTTCCCGAACGCCGAGGCAACTGAGATTGTGAGGCTCCTTGTCGCTGGGGAGTACAAAGAGAATTGGGAGTTAACTTTTGGTCTCGCAGGCATGGGGGATTCGGCGACCATCTCATGGGCCAAAGAGTTTATGAAAACCGATGACGAAAAACGGTGGATCGCTTTCTATACGATTGCTCACTCTCCTCTCGTCGAAGCCGATATCGTAGCGAGGGGTGTTATTGAAGGCTTGGACACAGATGGAATTATCTCGCTTATCCAAGGATATGCGGAGTCACATAACCCAAATAAGTACGACCGTCTATTGGACATTATCAGATTGCCGAAGAAAGACCCCAAAGTTGAGCACTGGCTGAAGCGCACTCTCCAGACGATGAGTGAGGATGGAGATGTGCGATCATCCGTGCTTTTAGGTCTGCTGGGAAATTAAACCGTGCAGCCGACGAGTTTCGTGGAAGATCTGTCGGTGGAACCACGAAATAGGAAAAGAAGAAAAACGGAAGCTTTAGCTGTTGGGCAGGAAGATGTCCGCCCAGAGTTGGAAGACGAGGAGAGTCCAGAGTTCCTTGTGGTGCGAGGCTCGGCCGGTTTCGTGTTCGGTGATGAGACGCTGGACGTAGTCGGGGTTGAAGAGGCCTTGTTGCTTTAACCTTTCCGGTGCGAGCATGTCGTGCATCAGCGGATTGAGGCGGCCCTTTAGCCATTCGGCAATCGGGATGCCGAAGCCTTTTTTGGGGCGATGAAGGATGTCCTGCGGGAGCAGGTCACGCATCGCCTCTTTAAGGATGACCTTGCCGCTTTTGCCTTTTAGTTTGTAATCGACCGAGATCGACGCGGCGAACTGGCCGACGCGTGGGTCGAGAAAAGGTGCACGCGTTTCGAGCGAAACGGCCATTGCCGCCCGATCGACCTTGGTCAAAATATCCTCGGCGAGATAGAAATTGATGTCGGCGTACTGCATTTGCTCAATGACGTTTCTCGCGTCAGAGCGGCTGACGAGTTCGCGGACGCCCCTGTAAATGTCGGCATCGGTCTGGGCGAGAACATCGTTCGAGAAAAGCTCCCGGTGCTGGTCGATGGAGAACGAACCGAACCAGGAATGATGCCGCGTAACGTCGTCGTATTTTGAGGCGCGAACGAACCGCTTTGCCTTGTAATCGAACGACATGTTCTTGGTCGAAACCGGCAAGGCGTTGACGACGGGCTCGATCAAACCGCGGCGGAGGATCGACGGGATCGCCAGATACTTTGCCGCTACGGTGTGGGCGTAATACATCGGGTAGCCCGCGAAAAGTTCGTCGCCGCCATCGCCGCCGAGTGCGACCGTGACGTGCTTGCGGACAAAGCGGGCGAGGAGATAGGTCGGTATCAGCGAGCCGTCGGACATCGGCTCATCGAGCCACCCACTGATCTCGCCGATCAGGTCGCCGGCGGTCGCGGCGGAGAGTTTTTCCTCGTAATGCTCGGTATCGAGATGCTTCGCGACCCGCCGTGCATATTTCGATTCATCAAAGCTGTCTTCTTCAAACCCGATTGAGAATGTCTTAACGCGTTCGGTCGCGTGCTGAACGGCAAAGGCCGCAACGGTCGAGGAATCGATCCCGCCGGAAAGCAGAATGCCAAGCGGAACGTCCGAGACGAGCCGCATGCGGACGGCGTCCGAGAGAAGGTCTTTTAGCTCGTCGGCTTTTTCGGTAAGCGACGCGTCTTTGCGTCTTTGCGTCTTTGCGGGAGCTTCTCCGTTCGCGTCGAGAGAACCACGCCGTCCGCCCAAGGCGGCGGCCACCTCTCCTTCGTTAGGAGGGGAGCTAGTCCAAGAGATATCCCAGTAGCGTCGGGTTTTTACTTCACCGTTCTCGACCGTCAGAACGTGTGCCGCCGGAAGTTTGTGGATGCCTTTGAAGATAGACATCGGCGCCGGGACGTAGTCGAAGGAG
>JAHBSG010000045.1 GCA_019639235.1 Acidobacteriota bacterium
CGTTAGATTTAAGAACGCGTTTGCGGAGCCGGATCGCTTTTGGCGTGACCTCGATAAGTTCATCATCGGCGATAAATTCGAGTGCTCGTTCCAGCGACATTTCGCGGACCGGGACGAGGCGCATAGCTTCATCGGCCGAGGTGGTGCGCATGTTAGTGAGCTTCTTTTCTTTGATGGCGTTTACGTCAAGGTCAACGGCTCGAGCGTTTTCACCGACGATCATGCCTTCATAGACCTTAACGCCCGGCTTTATGAAGAGCGTCCCGCGTTCCTGAAGATTGTATAGCGAATAGGTTGTCGATTCGCCCATTCGGTCGGCGACGAGCGAACCGGTCGAGCGCGACTTCATCGTCCCCTGCCATTTATCAAAACGGAGAAAGATCGTGTTGAGCAAGCCGGTGCCCTTTGTTTCGGTCAGGAATTCTCCGCGGAAGCCGATCAGCCCACGCGAAGGGATCTCATACTCAAGCCGGACACGGCCCGAGCCGTTGTTGATCATTTTGGTCATCTGGCCTTTGCGGCGGCCGAGAGCTTCGGTCACCACGCCGATGAATTCTTCGGGTACGTCGATGACGACCTGCTCAAAGGGCTCCAGCGTTTCGCCGGTCGTTTCGTCCTTTTTCGTGATGACCTCGGGCTTTGAGACCTGCAGCTCATAGCCTTCGCGTCGCATCATTTCGATCAGGATGGCGAGCTGAAGTTCGCCGCGGCCAGAGACCTTGAACTGTTCCGCAGCTTCCGTCTGCGTTACGCGAAGGGCGACGTTGCCGAGCAATTCCTTCTCGAGCCGGTCCTTGATCTGGCGAGAGGTAACGAACTTGCCGTCGATGCCGGAGAACGGCGAGGTGTTAACGCCGAAGATCATCGAGATGGTCGGTTCATCAACGGCGATGACAGGCAGCGGCTTTGGATTATCGACGGTCGTGATCGTCTCGCCGATCTCGACGTCATCAAATCCGGCAAGAGCGACGATCTCGCCGACACCGGCCTCATCGGTCGTCGAGCGGTCAAGCCCCTCGAAAACGAAAAGCTCTTTCACCCTTGTTTTCTGGGTCGAGCCATCGCGTTTCGCGACGATGACCTCCTGGTTCTTTGCGATCTCACCGGAGAATATCCGGCCGATCGCGAGGCGGCCGACGAAGGGGTTGTAATCGATATTTGCGACCAGGAGCTGAAGGCTATCGTCGCGAAGTGCCTTCGGTGCCGGGATCGTTTCGATTATCTGGTCGAAAAGCGGCTTAAGGCTCTTGCTTTCGTCTGCCAGTTCCTTTTTTGCGATACCGTCGCGGGAGATCGAATAAAGGATCGGGAATTCGATCTGCTCGTCGTTGGCACCGAGGTCGATAAAGAGATCGTATATCTCGTTGACGACCTCTTCGGGCCGGGCATCCTGACGGTCGATCTTGTTGACCAGAGCGATGCAGGGAAGCTTCAGTTCGAGCGCTTTCCGAAGCACGAACCGCGTCTGCGGAAGACATCCCTCGGCGGCATCGACGAGCAGAACAATGCCATCGACCATCTTGAGCACCCGCTCGACCTCACCACCGAAATCGGCGTGGCCCGGCGTATCGACGATATTGATCTTGAAATCGCCATAGCGGACCGAGGTGTTCTTGGCCATGATGGTGATGCCGCGTTCGCGTTCGAGGTCCATCGAGTCCATCACGCGGTCGGCGACCTCCTCGTTCTCACGGAAGGTACCGGATTGTTTGAGCATCGAATCGACGAGCGTCGTCTTTCCGTGGTCAACGTGGGCGATGATGGCGATGTTCCTGATCTTGTCTGCTGCGATCATTGTCGTATTCCCCTGCCTGAAGGCAAACGAAAATAATGACCGATTGGACGGGAAAAGGCAACACAACAAAAAGGCCGGCGGGTCCGAAAACCCACCGGCCTCCTTGGAGGAACACGGGCCGACTACCCAGCCCGCTTGCTGTCAACCTTCAAATTGTTCGTTACGCTGAAGACTCCCGGAACCGTTCTTGCCGCGATATTGGCAAGATTCAGGTCGCCCTCGTTCGCAACATAACCCTCAAGCGTTACGTGTCCGCGATCGACGATCAGCCTGACCGACGGATTCACCGGCCAAAGGTATCGCGACAGGGAGCCCGTTCGCGAGAACGATGTCAGAAGGCTTCGACGAATGCGGTCGTCAAAACCGCCAACGTTCAAGAGTTCGATATTATTCTGTACTTTCTCGACGCCCGCGATCCGCTTTACGGCCGCTTCGGCCGCGCCGCGGTTGGTCGCATTTCGGACCTTGCCGTCAAGGATCACAGTATCGCCATCGATCCGGAATGAGATGAAATCGAAAACCTCGTAATACGGCAATCGAAGTATCTTGCTCTGAACCTCTTTCTCGAGAACAACGTTGGAAACCTCCCCCGTGATCGTTTGAGCATTGACGCCAACCACGGCAGAGCTTGCCACGAAGACAAACATTAGTGCCAATTTACTAAATACTTTCATTATCTATATCCTCCCCTTTACGGGTTCGCGCCGCCCTATGACATCGCATAGTGGACGTCATAAATGAGACGAAATTGCGACTGGAAAGGATGCCTGCGTTCGTTGGTCCGGTGAAGGGCTGCTCACCGGTTTCGGAGCTGGCGGAGGGCTTCAAAGAGCACGATACCGACCGAGGTCGCGAGGTTTAGGCTTCGGACCGCCGGCTTCGCCATTGGGATGGTCAAGCATCTTTCGGCGTTGTCTTTCAGGATCTGCTCGGGCAAGCCGCGGGTTTCCGGCCCGAAGACGAGGCAGTCGCTTTCCGCGAATTCCCAATCGGTATAAGGCCGTTCGATTTTTGTGGTGAGGTAAACGAACCTCGACCCCGAGAGTGCCATGTGTAGGTCGCCGAGAGCAATGTGCCTGTGAAGGTCGACGTGGTCCCAATAATCAAGCCCGGCACGCTTGAGAGTTCGGTCGTCCATCCTGAAGCCCGTAACGCCTACGATGTGCAATGGTGTGCCCGTCGCGGCGCAAAGCCGGGCGATATTGCCGGTATTTGGCGGTATTTCGGGCTCGTAAAGGGCGACGTGCGGCATATTCGGCTATTGTGCGAGGTTCATGAATTCCGAGTCAAATCGAAGCAGTGTGCATCCCTTCGGCCCTCGATTTCATCAAGGAATGGTACGCAAAAAGCGTCCCGATGCCGAAAATTTCGGCGGCGTATGTTACAATCCGCTTTTATTTTTGTCTCAAATGAAGCTTAAGAGAACCTTAGGAAAAAGCCATTTTTTCAGCCTTGTCCCTCTGTTGCTCGGAGTCGCTATTGCCGCCGGGCCGGTTCACGGACAAGATCCGACACCGACGCCCTCGCCGGGCCCTGCAGCGACGCCGGCCCCGCAACGCGGCGGCACGCAAGAGCTGAACGCCGATCAGGTGGCCGAATCGACCGTTATCATTTACGGCCTCGGCGGCGGGCGGCAGACCCTCGACCAGATACGGCGGACGACCTTTGAGCGCGGAAAGGTTCGGATGCGGAACGCGGCCGGCTCGATGGACAGCTCGAACTACCAGCGTTGGATCATACGTGGGGAAAACTCTGCTAAAGACAAGGTCCGTTGGGAACAGGAGCTTCCGGCAACGCGTTACTCGCTTATGCACGTTGACGAGCGCATTTTCGGCGTCTTCAACGACACGGTCTTCACGCCGCAGGACGAGGCGGCACGTTCCTTTGAGCAATCGATGTTCCGCGGCATAGACGCGCTGCTTCGTTACAAGGAGAACGAATCGAAGATCGAACTCGTCGGCAGGGAAAAGCAGCTTGGTGTCGAGTATTTCGTTCTTGACGTGACGGACAAAAAGGATCGCAAGACCCGCTTCTACATCAGTGTTCGGACCTTCCGCGTAATGCAGCTCGAGTACGAAGAGCTTGGAGTAAAGTACAAGCGCAAGTTCTATGACTACCGGTTTGCCCAAGGGACGCTGGTCCCTTATCGAACAGTGCTTTGGGCCGATGACCGCGAGATAGAAGAAGCGACCAT
>JAHBSG010000046.1 GCA_019639235.1 Acidobacteriota bacterium
TGGCTCGCCGGCCTGGGAACTTCTGGCAAAGGCAGATGACATTAAGCCCGACCTAATTGTTACAGGCTCGCAGGGTCAATCTGCACTCAGCCGTTTTCTCCTCGGTAGCGTTTCGCAAAAGGTTTTGAGCGAGGCAAGATGCTCCGTTCGCGTCGCCCGCGGAAAGAATGAAGTAGATCCGTCGCCGATCCGTTTGACCATCGGCTTTGACGGAACCCGAGGCGCCCGAGCGGCCGTCGATTCGGTCGCCGCTCGAGTATGGCCCGATGGTACTGAGGCACAGCTGATCTCTGTGACCGACCCGATCTCACCAACGGCGATCGGACGTTTCGTCCCGCCGGTCAATGCCGCTGTCGAAGCGGTCAATGAAGCGGAGACCGATTGGCTGACGGCACAGGCCGCTGACGCGATCAAGCACCTTGCCGCAGCAAATGTAACGGCAAGCCATATGATCATCCCGGGAGCTCCGAAACGGGTCATCGTTGACGAAGCCGAGAAATGGGGTGCGGATTCGATCTTCGTAGGTGCGAATGCATTCGGCAGCAAGCTGGAACGTTTTCTGCTCGGCAGTGTATCTTCAGCCGTCGCGGCACGGGCTCACTGCACTGTAGAAGTTGTTCGTTAGAGTTAGAGTTCTTTCCTCCAAATGAAAAGCCGGGCAAGTGCCCGGCTTTTTGTTGCCTTGAAGGAGCGATCAGTTCTGACCGATCTTCTCGATATCTGATTGAAGCTTCGCGATAGCAGAGTTCGTCGCATCAGCCGTTTTCAACCGGGTGAGCGTCGCCGTCGCGTTTGCCGCGTCGCCTTTCTTCGTATAAGCGACCGTCAGGTTCTGGAGCGCCTGAATGTGGTTCGGATTCTTCTCCAAAGCGCCGTTGAATTCTTTGATCGCCTTTTCATAATCCGGGTTCGGGCGAAATACATATGTCAGCCCCAGGTCGGTCCGTACGTTTATATCATCGGGCTTTTTCTCAATGGCAAGTTGATACGTCTTTTCGGCCTCTTCGTACTTGTTAGAGTCGAAATAGGCATTCGCGAGGTTGACGATGGTGTTGTAATCGTCCGGCTTGATCTTTCTCGCTTGCTCAAGGAATTCGACGGCGCCGTCAAACCGCTGTATCTGGTAATACATCTCTGCGGCCTTGATCTGCGCGTCAAAGTTCTGCGGTTCGGCACGAGCAGTATCGATGGCCGCCTGAACCTCGGGAATCGACCCGCCTTGTGTGTCGCCAATGTTCGGATGCCCCGAAGGAAGCCCGGCCATCTGCTGATTGGCCTGTCCGGCCTGGAGCATCGCCTTTTGGTTCATCGAATTGGCGAACATAAAGCCGATAATGACGCCCCCGAGGAGGCCGACTATGCAGAATAGAATGTTCTCTTTGTTGATCATGGTGTTATGCGTACGAGTGAAGCCCGGGCAGCAAATAGCTTACACCGAGATACGTAAAAATGATGAATAGAAATGCAACGATCGCGAAGTATGCCGACCGCCGGCCCTGCCATCCATAAGCTACACGCGAATGGA
>JAHBSG010000005.1 GCA_019639235.1 Acidobacteriota bacterium
GCTCGAGCTTTGCTGCGACTCGACGACGAAGCCGCCCATTTGCTCGGCGATCGCCGTGATGCGGGTCTGAGCTTCGTCCGGAGCTTCGGATTCGAGGTCGAGCTCTGCGTTGCGGATTATCTTGCGGTCGGCCGGAACGAGCGTTTGCTGCGAGGCGGACGCCTGATCGACGGGGATGTTTTCTTGAAGTGGTTGTGTGCCGCCACCGCCACCGCCGCCTGTCTTGCGGGCCTGATCGGCAACGCTCGCCGGAGCGGTGTTTGCGGCTGAAGCGTTTTCCGGCTCAGATTCGCTCGAAACGGAACCTAAGCGGTCGGCACTGCTTCCGACGCCGGCCGAACCACAGGCTGAGAAGAAAAGGGAAGCAAGAATAAGGGCGGCCAGAGAGAGTCTTTTCATTTCTATTCCTCCATCAGTTCAGACGAACTATGTGAATAGAACGGGCCAGCCTAGCCGGCCTTGCGTGCAACGTCAGATAAAGATTCGCCGCGAACGAATGCCCGCACACCGCGAAAGAGCGCTCGGATGGCCCGATAGATCTTCGGGAAGAACCAGAAGAAGGCAATGGCGAACAGGACAAGCACGATCGCGATGATGACCGGGGCAAAGACCGAAAGGAACGCGCCGACAAAGGCGATCACATCCTCGACGAGCGAGAGCACGATGTTCGAGACCGGCTCGGGCGAGAGGTTCGCACCCATTCGTGCGGCCGCCTTGGTGCCGTGGGAGGCAAAGGCAAAGCCGCCGCCGATCAGGGTCGCCGGAATGACTATCGCCGGGTCCATATCGGCAACCGCGGCATAAGCGACGACCGCACCCGCCGGAACGCGGATGAATGTATGGACAACGTCCCAAACGCTATCCACGTACGGGATCTTGTCGGCAAAGAACTCGACGATGTAGAGCCCGCCGGCGATGCCGATGATCCACCAATTGTCGAGCACATCAAGCCCGCCCGGCAGCTTCACACCCCCGAGCCGCTGCAAGAGCCCGAGCACGGAAACGGTCGCGTAGAGATTTATCCCGCTGGTCCATGCGGACCCGAGAGCGAGTGTCAGTGTCGAAAACCATTCCATAATGCTCAGTGACGAGTGCTTAGTGACGAGTGAGAGGCTTCACCGCCCGTCGCATCGCTTTCTGTTGTTTAGTACCGAAAGAGACTTCAAAAAATCTAAATCAAAGCAGAATTCCCTTGTTTACATTCAACCTACAGCCCGAACGTGTGTCGCAAAGCTGAGTCGATCTCGCCGGTATCGTAAATCGCTCCGATCTTTCGCGTCACCGCTTTTAGCGATACGGTCGCCAGGTTGTCGCACATCAAGACCGAGTCAAACAACAAACCGCTTTGTATCCCCATCTCCGAAGTCGTTTCGATCAATACCCGCGAAGGATGCCCGGCACGGTTCAGGTTGGAGCTGATCATCGCAATGATCACCTGATATAGCCCCGTATTCAGATCATCGGCCTGAACGATCAACGCAGGCCGCAGTTTAGCGGTTTTCAGATCGGAATTTGGGAACGTCACGAGGACAACTTCTCCGCGTTTAAACCCCGCCGTTGAGGGCTGATCGTGCGTTGTCATAGTCGTTATAGATATCCATCGCGGGTTCGTTCCAATCCTCAAACGCGTCCATCTTCTGTCTTAGTTCGGCAGCTTCGTCCTCGCCTATTCCGAGTGCGGAAAGCGCAATATCCGTGTTCTCAAGGAATGTCACAAGCACCCTTGATTGCTGTTCGATGGAAACGGCCTCAAGCAATTCGACCTTGCCATCCTTATAAACACCTTCAACCGTTATCATGATCTTACTCCCAGGCCGCTCATTTTATCACAGAATTATGATTCTTCTGCGCCTTCTGTTTCCTCACCATCCCTCTTTATTCCGTACTTCTCAAGCCGATATTGGAGAGTTCGGAAGGTAAGGCCGAGGAGCTTGGCGGATTTGGTGATATTGCCATCGGTCCGCTCCATCGCCTGTTCGATCAGGCTTCGCTCGACGTCCTCGAAATTGACGCCTTCGGGCGGGAGTTTGAAATTTGAATCACCGCCGATCTCTGCGGGGCGGCTTCCGGCCGACATCTCGGGCGGCAGGTCGTCGAGCGTTATGGTGTCGTTCTCCGAGAGCAGGATCGCCCGCTCGATGGCCGATTCAAGCTGGCGGACATTACCGGGGTAATGGTAGTCGTTGAGCAGTGCCTTTGCCGCCGGTTCGAGCTTGATCTCACGGTCCGTCCCGCGGGTGTGCTTCTTGATGAAAAACTCCATCAGTGCCGGGATGTCCGAACGGCGTTCGCGAAGCGGCGGTATCTCTATCGAGAGCACGTTGAGCCGATAATAAAGATCTTCACGGAAGCGGTTCTCCTCCGTCATCTTCAGGAGGTCGCGGTTGGTTGCGGCGAGCACGCGGACATCGACCGGTATCTCTTTCACACCGCCGACGCGGCGTATCTCGCGTTCCTGTAAGGCACGCAGGAGCTTTGCTTGGAGGGCGATGTCGAGCTCGCCGATCTCGTCAAGGAAAAGCGTGCCGCCGTCGGCTATCTCGAAAAGCCCCTTCTTTTCGCCGACCGCTCCGGTAAAGGAGCCCTTCTCGTGGCCGAAGAGTTCCGATTCGAGCAGGTTCTCGTTGATGGCGGCACAGTTGACCGCCTGAAAAGTATTGCTCGCCCGGAGGCTGTTGATGTGGATCGCCCGAGCGATCAGTTCCTTGCCGGTGCCGCTTTCGCCGCGGATGAGGACGGTCGAGTTCGACTTTGCGATCTTGAGGATCAGCTTCTTGACCTTGTCCATCTCGGGCGAGACGGAAACGATCTCGGTATCGAGAGCCGAGAGCTTGTTGAGTGCCCGTGAAACGGTTTCGAGCAACTTGTCGCTGTCGTAGGGCTTCTGGAGATAGTCGAACGCACCGAGCCTTAGCGCATCGACGGCCGAATCTACCGAGCCATGCGCCGTCAGCAAAATGACGATGATCGAACGGTCGAAATTCGTCAGCTCTTTGAGCAGATCGAGGCCCGACATTCCGGTCATCTTAAGGTCGGTCAAGACAAGGTCAAAGCGGCGCGACTCGACAAACTTCATTGCCGCCTCTCCGGAACTCGCCGTCGTTACGTCATAGCCCTCACCCGAGAGGATGGTCTCAAGTATCTCGCGTTGGTTCTTCTCGTCATCGACGACGAGGATAGATTTTCTTGCCATAAGTTTGTTTAGTAACTAGCGAATAAGATCTAGGGGTCAGGGACGAGGGACAAGGGCTCATCGTCTAGTATTTCCTCGCCATTAATGCGCGCCGAAGCGCGTTTAGCATTTTTCGGACCTCAACCATTATGGAGTAGCAGTCTTGGATTGAACTCCGCTCCAAATAACCGAGTTCGATCGAAATCGTCAACTGGGTATCGAGTTCTGCAAGCGAGCCCTCTGCATTTGAAACAAAACGGACGTAGTCACCAGTTGTTCGCCGTGCTTGCCCTTCAGCAATGTTAGAAGGAATCGACACTGCCGCCCTTCGCATCTGGGAAGTTAGGCCGAATCGCTCGTCCTTCGGAAACGAATCCGTTAACTGATAGACCATTTTTACCAGCACAATGCTTTTCTGCCAGACTACAAGCGCCCTATAATCACCGCCTGACCTTGGTTCTTCCATTGATTCCCCCTGCACCTCAACCCTCGTCCCTCGTCCCTCGTCCCTGGCCTTCGCTCGCTTTGAGCCGGACAACAAACGTCGTCCCCTCGCCTTCTTTTGAATCTACTTCAATGCTTCCGTTGTGGGCTTCGATCGCTTTGTGGACGATGGCGAGGCCAAGCCCGGTGCCCGTTTCTTTGGTCGAAAAATAGGGCTCAAATATCTTTGAGAGGTTTTCGGCCGGAATGCCGTTGCCCGTATCGGCGACCTCGATGCGGACAAATCCGGGCTCCGCGTCCGGCTCGATGCGGACCGTCAGGTTGCCGCCGCTCGCCCCCATCGCCTGCACGGCGTTGATGAAAAGATTATTGAAGACCGACCGGAGCATCTCGGCATCGGCGGCTATCTGCGGCACATTTTCGTGTTCGATAACTGCTATCTTGATGCCGTTCTCTTCCGCCGTGCCTTCGACGATGCGGAGCGAGTCTTCAACTATCGCCCGTGCGTCAACCGGTTTCAGGTCAGCGACCGCCGGCCGCGAATAGCTTAGAAAATCCGTGATCTGCTGGTTTATCCGCGCGACCTCGTCCTTTACTTGCGTGATCAGCTTTTTGAAGGTCTTCTGCCGGTCTTCTTCCTCGGGCGCAAACTTCGAGCGAAGGTGGTCGAGCGTCAGGTTGATGTAGTTGAGCGGGTTGCGTATCTCGTGGGCGATCGCCGAGCCGAGCCGGCCGATAACGGCGCTCTTTTCCGCCTGCTGGAGCTGCTCTTCAAGTTCTTTCGATTTCTCGAGCTCGGAGGTCATCTCATTGAACCGCATCGCCAGCCGGCCCATTTCATCTCCGCGGTGTTCGTCCGGCACGCGGACCGCGAGGTCGCCATCGGCAACGCGCCTTGCAGCGTCCGACAAATTTGCGATCGGCCGCGTGAACCGCCAAACGAGAAGGAACGTGATCAACGTTGAGATCGAAAGTACGCCGAGCGTTACTAGCAGCGGCTGTGCCGCTCGGGCGGCCGCCTCGTTACGGTCATTGCGGAGCAGGACCATGATGTACCAGCGGCCCTCGCTGGTCTCGACCGGGAGCGCGTGGGCTTCGTCGTTGCGAAGCTTGTTCTCGGCCGTTCGGCGGTTCGGAAAACGCTCAAGGTCCTCTCCGAGCCGTTCGCCGTTCATCAGCGGCGGCAGGTCCGTCAGGTCGCCGAGCCGCTTGTAGATCACCTGGTCGCCCTCGCCGCTTTCGGGCAGATACGCGTCGCTCAGGCTGTCAAGCACCTGCCATTCATTGGTGATGACCAAAATATCGAGTATCCGCTGCCGCGAACTTTCATCCAGGTAGGCCTGGCCGGGCTGATCTACAAGATCGCGGATGCGGTCCTGCCGCGTCAGGCTTGAGACGCCAAGCTGAAGCCCGGCGAGCAATGCCTGCGCCTGCCGCTCGCGGAGCTCGGTGTTCTCCTGCTGCATCAAGAGATTGATGTAATACTGAACGCCGAGCGTGGCGACCAGCATCAGTGCCAGAATGAGCAGCAAGCGGCCGCGAAATGTACTCAAAAACCCCATTATTGCTTCAGATAAGCAAGTGCTTAAAAAAGTCCTTGCACAAGCGTGGTTTGAATGTTATCTTGAAGGTCAGTCGATTCGCAAAGTTCCGCTTTACAACATTTGCTCTTCCTTGCGGGACTTGGCCTCCAACTTTAGATTAAAAAAAATTAACGCCCTGCACGTTGAGGTAACGGATGAACCTTTCCATGATCGCCTTTTGCCGCCGTTCCGGTTTACTGTTTTTGATCGCCGTTTTTGTGTTTGCCGGTGTCTCTGCCGGCCAAACGAAGAAACGGACCGCGGCAAAGCCCGATCCTAAGAAGGCGGCGGCCACCAAAAAGGCTGCCCCGAAAAAATCGACATCATCCCGCACCGCATCCGCCCGCGATAAAAAAGCCGCGGCCAAGCCCTCAAAGAAAATGACCGCCGCCGACCGGCGCAAAGAAGCGGCACGTAAAAAGGCGGAGGAAGCCCGTCGGCAGGCCGCCCTTGCCGAACAGCGTCGCCGCGAAGAGGCAGCCCGCCGTGCCCGCGAACGGGCATTGGCGTTTGAGCGTGGCCTGCGGACCGAGACGGCAGAGAACATCGCCCGCGACAACACACAGGGCGAGGACCTCGCAATTCGCCAGGCCGCTGTTAACGCACTCGGCGACCGCGCCGGAACGATCGTCGTGATGGAGGCGAAGACCGGCCGCGTCGTGACGATGGTCAACCAGGAATGGGCGATCAAGAAAGGCTATAAGCCGTGCTCTACGGTCAAGCTCGTAACGGGCGTTGCCGGTATCGGCGAGAACAAGATCACGCAGGACGGAGCCATCGTCGGCGAAGCGGGCAAGATGGACCTCGATGACGCTCTCGCCTATTCGAACAACCCGTACTTTCAACGGGTCGGTAGCGGCCTCGGGAGCGATAAGCTCATCTACTATGCAAAGCAGCTCGGGCTCGGCCAACCGACCGGCATCAATGCCGAGGGCGAATACGCCGGCAAGCTCCCCTATGGCAACAACAATCCGCGCATCTATTCGCACGCCGATGATTTTGAAGTGACCCCTCTGCAACTCGCCGTGATGGTGACGACCATCGCCAATGGCGGCAAGCGGGTAACGCCGCGGCTTTCCCGTGAAAGTATTCAGCGGACAAGCCAGCGTGCACGCATCAATGGCACCTCCGACCTGCCGGAGCAAACGCTCAAGGGCGTCATTCCCGGAATGATGGGAGCCGCCGAATACGGCACCGCACGACGAGGAATGGACCAAACGCTCGGCGTCGCCGGGAAGACGGGTTCATGCATCGGGCAGGGTTCGTGGGTCGGGCTTTTCGCTTCGGTCGCACCGGTCGAGGACCCCGACTACGCCGTGGTCGTCATCACCCGAGGACAGGCCGCCCGCGGACGCATCTCAGCCGCCATTGCGAGCCAGATCTACAATGCTCTCGGCAACCGCATCCGACGCGACCCCGTCAGGCTTCTTGCCTTAAGGAACCTGCGGAGCCAACCGAACCAGCCTCGCGATGCGATGATCGCGGCGCGTGCCGGCGAGGACCGCGATGAGGATGAGGACGAGGAATTGACCGATGAGGCCGCTCCTCAGCGAACCATTGTTGCCGGAGCTTCTCAGCAGCGTCCGGCCGAAACGCCGCGAGTTACTCGGACGGCACAGTCCGCTCCGGTCTTCGAGCCCGTAGTGATCGAATACAACCGCGACGCCGCGGCATCGGCCCCGGTACGCACACCGGTAAAGCCCGCAGCTCCGGCAGTTAAGAAGACCGATTCGCGGCCCGTGAACGCACCGGCACGGACGCCTGCTCCGCGTACTGCGAACTCCGCCGCCAAGCCGGCTCCCGCAAAAGCTAAGACAACCGCTACCGCAAAGAACGCTCCGGCGAAAAAGCCGGCGGCCTCGAGTGCAAAGAAGCCCGCAGCGAAAACGCCGCCCGCAAAGAAACCGGCTGCGAATGCAAAGGCGCCGGCCAAGAAGCCCGCTGCCAACGCGAAAGCCCCGGCAAAGAGCAGCTCAAAGGCGGCGGCAAAAACTCCGGCAAAGAAGGCCAATACAAAGGCAACTGCCAAGAGCAGCAAGCCGGCCGCGAACTCAAAGTCCGCCGCTAAAAAACCCGATCCGAAGGCCAAACCGAAAACCACCGCCAAAGAAAAGCCGCGGCCGCGAGTTGTGCGAAATTAGGGCTAGGGCGTGGCTTGCCGGCCCAGATCTTCGCTCCCTCGCTTGACATCATTTCCCGCAATAAATGATTATTATTGGTCACTGCTTTTTACGGGCAGGCCGGTACGCTATTCCCGGCGGGCGAGTATTTTGCCCTGGTTTTCTTGCAACTATTTTTCCGAACGATACATCAGACAACACGCGAAACCGACTCAAGCGTTTTCCGGTTTCGGATAGGTTAGTAACAAGCAGGTTTTGGAGGAAGTAACACAAATGAAAACGATCTTTAGATATGTCGGTTTTGCAGCCCTTCTGGCAACATTTTTCGTTGCCGGAAGCACAACAGTCTCCGCTCAGGATGATGACCCGTGCGAGGATTATGAGGGGATGGGAGCTCTTTACACCAAGATAACTGAGAATTACGGCAAAGACTCAACGCTCAAGATAGCAGTTGATGCCGGCAAGCAGTACCTTGAGAAATACGGCAATTGTGATTCGGCCAAGGATTTTGTCGCCTGGCTCAAGCCCCAGATGCCGCAGTGGGAAAAGGACGTAGCTCGGTATGAGCTTGACATGAAGCTCCGTCCGCTTTTCCAGAAGTATGACGCAGCCGTAGGCGGCCAGAACAAGAACTGGACCGAGGCGTTTGCAGCAGCGAAAGAGATCCAGGCCATTGCTCCGGGCGACCCGCGTATCCTGAATGTGATCATCCCGCTCGGCCAGGCAGCCCTTTTTGAGGCAGCACCGCCGAAGAAGAATAACTCCTTCAATTCCGATTCGCTGATGATGGCGGATAAGGCACTTGGCATGCTCCGCGGCGGAACGCCGGCGACCAAGAAGAAAGGCGGCCAGGACGTTTTCGGTGTGTTCGAATTTGAAGGCACGAAGGACCAGGTCATCGCCGACCTGACCTACGCCAAGGCCTACGTTAAGTTTTACGGGCAGGGCGACAAGAAGGCCGGCCTCAACGATTATTTCGAACTGACGCAGATGCCGGTCGGCAAGACCAACCCGCTCGTTTACGGAGCGATCGGTGACTACTATTTCGGCGAGGTGCAGAAGCTCGTTGAAGAGTTCAAGGCAATGGTCGTGGCTCGCAACGCCCTGACGACCGACGAAGAGAAGGTCGCCAAGGATGCCGAGATCGCCGCCAAGGAAGGCCTGCTGAAGGCATATGCCGAACGCGGTGTGGACGCCTTCGCACGAGCCTACAAGAACACCAAGGCGGATGCCGCGTCTAAGGCGTATCGCGACGGGCTTTACGAAAGCATCAAGCAGTTGTACAACGTCCGCTTTGACAATCAGACGGGCGTTGACGAGTTCATCGCATCGACGACCCAGAAGCCGATGCCGAACCCGACCTCAGAGGTCACCCCGGTCGTTGTCGAACCGCCGACCGCGACCGAAACCTCGACCGATACCGCTTCGGGCAACTAGGTTTCCCGCGGTTTCTGTAAAGGACCGGACACCATCTATTGATCGGCCGGACGCTCTTTCAAGTAAAGGGCGTCCGGTTTTGTATTTGCAGGGCAACCGCTTAAACTATCACGAGGCCCCGATGAGCATTGCGGACCTCGAAGAAAGGATCGGACATCGTTTTGCGGATCACGCCCTGCTGAGTCGCGCCTTGACGCACAGCTCGGTCGCGACCGAACGCGAGGCCGGCCGCGAGACGCGAACGACGAGCGACGATTACGAGACGCTCGAATTTCTGGGCGATGCAGTTCTGGGGTTGGCGGTCGCGGAGGAGCTTTACAGGCGGCATCCGCACTCGCACGAGGGCGAACTGACGCAGATGAAGCATCAGCTTGTCAGTGCAAAGGCCTTTGAGGGCATTGCACGCGAGCTCGGGCTCGGCGAGTTCTTGCTGCTCGGCCCTGCCGAGGAACGCACCGGCGGACGCGGGAAACCGGCGATCCTCTCGGATGCGTTCGAGGCAGTAATCGGTGCCGTGTTCCTTGATGGCGGCTTTACGGCCGCACGCGAGGTGACTCTTCGGCTTTTCGGCGAGCGGATCGCAGCGGCCAGCCCGCAGTCATCGGTCGATTTCAAATCGCTCCTGCAGGAGCGGCTGCAGGGAAGAGGGATGCCGCTGCCGGAGTACCGAACGATCTCCGAGCACGGGCCGCCGCACGACCGGACCTTTCGCGTGCAGGTCGCCTGGCACGGCGGCTCGGCCGAGGGCGAGGGCCGCAGCAAAAAGGCGGCCGAAATGGAGGCCGCGGAAAGGGCACTCGCCGCAACCAAAGACCCAGACGGAAGTTAACAATCTATGAGCATTGAGACGCCGGAAGTAAGACCGGCCGAGGTAAACGAGAAGGAAAAGGAACCGGCAAAGAAGCCGACCGGCCCGCCGAAATCGCTTTTTCGCGAGTATTTTGAGTCGCTGACGGTGACGCTTGTGATGGCGCTCTTCGGCATGACCTTCATCCTGCAGGCGGTGACCGTCCCGACCGGCTCGATGCAGAACACCATCCTCGTCGGCGATTATCTGCTGGTCAACAAGTTCATTTTCAACCCGGCTGGCGACCCGCTGCCGTTTCTCCCGATGCGGGACGTCGAACGCGGCGACATCATCGTTTTCAAATATCCCGGCAACCGGCTGCGGCCGGAGAGGGACCGCAATCGGGGCTCAAATCCGCCGCTCAAGGCGTATCAGATCAACTACGTAAAGCGCGTGATCGGCCTCCCGGGTGAGACGGTCGAGTTTCGCAACAACCGGGTTTATATCAATGGCGAGCCGCTCCCGGAGAATCGCGTAATTGGCGATGCTCCGAACGGCATTTCCGCCCTTGAGACCCTGGAGTTCGAGGAGAAGGACCCGAACGCGAAGTGGACCGTGTATTACAACAAGGCGACGATGGATGCCGTTCGTGCCGGGCGGCGGCTCCCGACCGCGGGTTACGATTTCGGCGTTGAGGGCAAGCAGATGGTCGTTCCGCCAAATAATTTCTTTGTTCTAGGCGATGCCCGCGACGACAGCGAGGACAGCCGCGTTTGGGGCTTCGTGCCGCGTGAGCTTGTGATCGGCCGGGCGATGTTCGTCTATTGGTCGTGCGACCGAGGAGCATCGAACGGCGATATGCTCGGCTGCCTGACGCATCCACGGCTCGACCGTATCGGCAAGTTCGTCAAGTAGCTTCTCGCGTTTCCCGATGAGGATCGATCTAAGCGATGAGGTCTCCGGCGCGGTCCATTTCGACCGCCCGATCGTCGCGCTCGAATCGACCGTTATTGCGCAAGGACTCCCGCATCCGCAGAACATTGAGACCGCGCTCAGGCTCGAGGCGATCGTCCGCGAGGGCGGTGCGATACCGGCGACCGTAGCGGTTCTCGGCGGGCGGATAAAGGCCGGGCTCGGCCGCGAAGAGATCGAGCATCTGGCCCGTTCGGAGAGCGTCCGCAAGGCCTCGATCCGCGACCTTCCGATCGCCATCGCCGGCAAACTCGATTGCGCGACGACCGTCGCCACGACCACCTTCATCGCCCGCAAGGCCGGTATCCGCGTCTTTGCGACCGGCGGCATCGGCGGCGTTCACCGCGGTTCGCTGCCGGACGTCTCTGCCGACCTTCCGCAGCTTGCCGAGAATCCGATCATCGTCGTTTGCTCCGGGGCGAAGGCCGTGCTCGACCTCCCGGCAACCCGCGAATGGCTTGAAACACACGGCGTGCCGGTGATCGGCTGGCGGTGCAGCGAGTTTCCGGCGTTCTTTTCGCGTTCGAGCGGGCTCGGGGTTGACGTCCGGCTCGAAAAGGCTTCGGACGTAGCAAAGATCGCCGAGGCGAGAGGCGAGCTTGGGCTTCAGCAGGCGTTGCTTGTTGTGAATCCGGTGCCGGAGGCGGATGAGATTCCGCGGGCCGATGCCGAGCGTTTGATCTCGGACGCACTCGCCGAAGCGACGGCCAAACGCATCACCGGTAAGGCGATAACGCCGTTCCTTCTTAGCGAACTCGCCGCAAAAAGCTCGGGCCGGACAATGAAGGCGAACATCGCCTTGCTCGAATCGAACGCCCGGGTCGCGGCCGAGATCGCCGCCGCACTCTAACGCGTCGCCGTCCTCTCCATCTTTTCTTTCAGCAATTCAAGCCGCTTTTTCGCCTCGGGAGCTTCGGGGCTGTTCGCGTGTCTGCGGACGACCTCGGACCACGAATCGCCGTCGTAATGGAACAGCCGCGTTGAGGAATTGAACACAAAGCGAATGCCGAGCCGGCGGTAGCGGTCGAGGCTTACGAAATTGAGAAAGTAGCTGTGGATGGGAGCTCCGGTTGCGGCCATCTCGCGGCGGTCGAGCCGGTTGTTGGCATCGCGGCTGAGCCGTGAAGCGGCGTCCTCGAGCAGGTCGCCGTAAAGCAGGAGCACCGCCGGGCGGAAGCGCGATTCGGAATAGAGCTTTAGGAAATGCGCGGCGAGCTCGATCTGTTCGAAGCCGCCGGAGGCCTGAATGAGCGAGACAAATCGCTCCTCATCGGCCGCGCGAAACTTGCCGAAAACGGCATCGGCCTGAACCCAGCCCGCCGCCGGCGGCACGGCCGAAATGCGAAAGAACCTGACGCCGTCGGCCTCGGCAACGCCAAGTATCTTTACAACGCGGCCGCGGCGCATTCGCTGGACGGCGTTGGCAAAAAGGCTCGGCCGATCGCGGAGCACGGAGATCGTCTCGTCCATCACGACCGCCGTTTTGCCGACCTCGGGCGGCTGCGGAGTGCGGGCACGCGAGCGGCGTTGGGCCTCGGCGGTGAACGTGAACACAAGAAGAAAGAGCAGCAGGAGAGCAGGTTTCATAGGCTTTGCTTCAATATCCGGGCCGCGGCACCGGCATGGTGGAAGTGGCAGATGGCGGTTGCCAAAGCATCGGCTGCATCGTGCGGCGTTGGGACCGTGCGGAGCCCGAGCAGGATGCGAACCATCTCGCCGACCTGGTGCTTCTCGGCATTGCCGTAGCCGACGACCGTTTGCTTTATCAGCCGCGGGGCATACTCGGCGATCGCAAGCCCACGCTGCTCGGCAAGCAGGAGGACGACGCCGCGGACCTGCCCGAGCTTCATCGCCACACTGACGTTCGTTGCGTAAAAGGCTTCCTCGATCGAAAGAACGTCCGGCGAATGGGCATCGATGACCTCGGCAACGCCGGCATAGATGCCCATCAGCCGCTTTGAAAAGGCATCGCGGCTCTTCGAACGGACCGTTCCGAAGGCAAGCGAAGTGTACTTCGAGCCCGAGCCCTCGACCACGCCCCAGCCGAGAGTCTCGCTTCCCGGATCGATACCTAAAACACGCATAAACGGCTGAAATCCTTTGCAAGATAACCGAATCCGCGGCATGAGGCAAGAGGGCAGCCGGTCTGCAACGCGTTTGTAAAAGCCGAGGGCAATCCGTATCATTCCGTTTTGGAATCAAAAATCGCTCGCAAAATAATGACCGCTGCCGTCGAAACCCAGAAGCCCGCCGAATCGTTGAGAGCCCTGCTCGAAGAGGTGATCGACTACGCGGGGCTTTTTCCGCCCTCGCAGCTTTCGATGCAGGAGGCGGTCGTCAACTACGCGGCCTACCGGAGCGGCGAACTCGGCTGGATGCTCGGGCGGTTCGTGGTGCCGACGGCCCGGCTTGATGAGTTCCTCGACTGTGCCGGCGACCTCTTGTCCGGCGGTTCGGCGTTCCCTTGGCGGCTGAGCGCTCTTTCGGGCGAGGACATTACCGCCACGATCAGAACCATCAACGACTTCAATCGCGAACACGAAGGCCGGGCGGTGATCGATTCGCTGGAGGTCAAGGCGACGACCGTTTCGAAGATCGAGAACACGGTCGCGCTTTTGCCCGAAGGGCTGACGGCATTTTTTGAGATAGCGACCGGCGACGAGTTCGTCGATCTTGTGATGTCGCTCGCGGCCAACAAACAGCGGGCAAAGATCCGCACCGGCGGCGTGACCCCGGCGGACTTTCCATCGGCCCGCGAGATAATCCGGTTTGTCAGGAGTTGCATGGCGGCCAACGTGCCCTTCAAGGCAACGGCCGGGCTGCACCATCCGCTCCGTTGCTTTAAGCCGCTGACCTATGCCGCGGACGCTCCCCGCGGTGCGATGCACGGATTTCTCAACATGCTGCTGATGACCGCCTTTGCCCGCGAGAGCTACCGGCCGTCGCTGCTCGAGGAGCTGATGGAAGACGAGTTCGAAGAGGTCTTTTCGTTCAGCGAGGGCGGCGTCGCCTGGCGAAGCGAGTATTTCCTGACGACCGCTCACCTCAAGCTGCTCCGCACCCGCGGAATGATCTCCTTCGGCTCGTGCTCCTTCGACGAACCGGTAGAAGACCTCCGGGCCATGGGATTGCTCTAAGGGGCAGAAACACGAGCGGTAGCGAGTGTGCCCGTTTCGATTGGTGCCATGACAAATTACGACTGGGACGATAGAGAGCATCCGCTTGCTTACTTCATCACGATCCGCACGTACGGAACTTGGCTGCATGGCGATGCTCGGGGCTCTGTCGAACGGCACGGGCGAAATTTCTACGGAACTGAGCGTATCGGGCTCGACCCGATGTTCTCAGCGATGATGGAAGAGAACATGAGGAACGAGCCGTTTCTGTTGGATGGCCCCAGAAGAATTTGCGTGGAGCATGCGATCCGTTCGGTATGTACGGTTCGCGAATACGGACTTTCCGCGCTCAATGTGCGAACAAATCATTCCCACGTCGTGGTTTCGGCGGCAGCAGGTCCAAAGGTTGTCATGAACGCCTTTAAATCGAACGCGACCCGCGAACTTCGCGAGTGTGGACTAGCCGCGGCCGATCAAAAGGTGTGGTCGCGAGGCGGAAGCACACGGTATCTATGGAAGCCGACGCAGTTGGAACGTGCGATCGAATACACCATAAATGGTCAAGGAGATGATCTGCCGGATTTCTAGGACATGGTCGCTGAGGCTCCCGGCGTGGTGCGTGTGCCCTTAAACCAGTCGACTTGATAAAATAACTTACGCGACTTATTAATGGGCACACTCCCTACCGGTCGTGTTTCCGCCTCGGGCAGAAACCCGCTTGGGTTGCAAGGGTGTAAAATAAAAACGATGTACGAGATAAACGAAACCCACGACCCGAACCTGAAAAGTTGGGTTGAATCAGCCAACGACCCGAATACGGATTTTCCGATACAGAATCTGCCGTTTTGTGTTGTTGAAGACGAATCTGCTTACAGTGGTTGGACTGTCGCGATTATCATTGGTGATCAGGCCTTTGGATTTGAGAGGGCAAATGACGTAGGCCTATTTCAACAGATGGAGATCGAATCCGTTATCGGCCCTGACGTAACAGACATTTCTCAGCTGCTCGATAATCGCTATGGCTCGTTGGTTATGTCCGGGCTGCGGAAGCGTTTGGTCGACATTTTAAAGGTCGATGCCGATGAAGAAGATAAGAAGCTGGCGGAGCAATGCTTGCGACCCGTAGGCGAGTGCAATGTCGGGTATTCCTTTTCCATAGGCGACTACACCGACTTCTACTGCTCGATCTATCATGCGACAAATGTTGGCTCGATGTTTCGGCCGGATAATCCGTTGATGCCGAATTACAAATATATTCCGATCGGGTATCACGGGCGGGCATCGTCGATCGTGGTTTCAGGGACGGACATCAAGCGGCCGAAAGGCCAGAACAGGAGCGATGCGGAGAAGCCACCGGTGTTTATCCCGTGCAAAAATCTCGACTACGAGATGGAGCTTGGGTTCTTTGTCGGCAAGGGAAATGAACTTGGGCAGCCGATACCTATAGGCGATGCGGAAGATCACATCTTCGGCGTGTGTCTGGTGAACGATTGGTCGGCTCGCGACATACAGGCGTGGGAATACCAGCCGCTCGGGCCGTTTCTTTCGAAGAGCTTTGCGACGACCATCTCGCCGTATGTCGTTACGATGGAGGCACTTGCACCGTTTCGAACACGGGCCTTCGAACGCGATCCGGGCGACCCGCAGCCGCTCGATTATTTATCAGACGAGAACAACTGCAAGTTCGGCGGACTCGACATCAATCTCGAAGTTTACATCCAGACCGAGAGGATGCGGCAAGAGAACATCGATCCGTTCATGATCTCGCGGTCGAACACCAAGGACCTCTACTGGACGATCGGCCAGATGCTAACGCACCACGCCTCGAACGGCTGCAACCTGCAGACGGGCGACCTGATGGCCTCAGGCACGGTCAGCGGCAAGGAAAAGAGCGAACGCGGCTGCCTGCTTGAAATGACGTGGCGTGGGACCGAACCGCTCGAATTGCCGAGCGGCGAAAAGCGTCGATTCCTAGAGGACGGCGACGAAGTGATAATGAAAGGCTTCTGCGAACGCGAGGGCTTTCGGCGGATCGGCTTGGGCGAATGCCGCGGCCGCATCCTGCCCGCCGATTAAGGCATCTTTACCACAGAGCACACAGAGAGCACAGAGAATAAATTTTACAGGATAGACAGGATGATCAGGATGGGAAGGGCGACAGATCGCAGCTATTTCTATCTTGTTCATCCTGTCCATCCTGTTTTTCTTCATCTCTGCGTCTTTGCGTCTCTGCGGTGTTAAAATCTTGATCGTGAAAGTGGCACCCGTAATTTCGCAGGCGGAGATGACGGTCACGGCGTCGGACGGGCGGATGTTCGATGATGTGCTTGCCGTTGAGGAGCCGCTTGAGATACGTCTTGGCTTTCCGGATGGGAAGCGTCGGGCCGTCTCGATAACGATGCGGACACCCGGCGACGATGCCGAGCTTGCCGCCGGATTTCTCTTCACCGAAGGCATCATTAAAGCTCCCGAACAGATCAAGCAGATCCGCCACTGCGGGCTGAAGATCGGCATGCAGAAAGGCACGCTTGACCGAGCCGCCGCATTAAACTCAAACACGATCCGCGTTGATCTTGCCGACGCCTCGGCGGTCGATCTAAAGAAGCTCGAACGCCATTTCTATACGACATCAAGCTGCGGAGTCTGCGGCAAATCGTCGATCGAGGCGCTCCGCACCGAAGCAAAGCAGATCGCCGATTCCGGGCTTCGCGTATCAGCCGATCTGATCCACTCTCTGCCAAACAAGCTCCGCGAATCTCAAGACGTATTTGACCGCACCGGCGGGCTGCATGCCTCGGCGTTGTTCGACTCAGATGGCAGGCTCGACATCGTCCGCGAAGACGTCGGCCGCCATAACGCGCTCGATAAGGTCATCGGCCGAAAGTTTCTTGATGGCGAAGTGCCGCTCGGCGAACGCGTTTTGCTCGTCAGCGGCCGTGCGAGCTTCGAGCTTGTTCAGAAAGCTCTCGTCGCAGGAATTCCGATCCTCGCCGCCGTCGGTGCTCCCTCGAGCCTCGCTGTCGAACTTGCCCGCGAATACGGGATGACGCTCGCCGGCTTCGTCCGCGATGGCCGGTTCAACGTGTATTGCGGCGGCGAACGCATTCTTGCTAATGGCTGACAGCTAACGGCTTACGGCTGTTTTCGCAACAAAAGCTTTTAGCTGTAAGCCATAAGCTGTAAGCTCTTTTTTGGATGAGCAAGCGTGATGAAAAGCTCAAAGTGACGCCGCCGCCGGAAACCTCGGCGGGCATTCATGCCGTTACGAACGCTCTTCGGCATCTTTACGGCAAGATGGGGCCGATCCGTGCGACGCGCGGAATGCTGCGGCTCAATCAAAAGGGCGGCATCGACTGCCAATCCTGCGCCTGGCCCGACCCCGAGCACCGCACGATAAACGAATTTTGCGAGAATGGCGCAAAGGCACTTGCCGATGAAGCGACGAAGCAGCGGATCGGCCGCGAGTTCTTTGCCGGCCATTCGGTCGAGGAGCTTGCCGCCCAAAGCGATTTCTGGCTCAATTCGCAGGGCCGGCTGACCGAGCCGATGGTCTTGCGCGAGGGCGGCACGCATTACGAGCCGATCGCTTGGGAAGACGCTATCTCGCTGATCGCCGGGAAGCTCAATTCGCTCGCCTCGCCGGATGAAGCTGTCTTTTACACCTCCGGCCGGACGTCCAACGAGGCGGCGTTTCTCTATCAGCTTTTCGTCCGGCAGTTCGGCACGAACAACCTTCCGGATTGCTCGAACATGTGCCACGAATCGACGAGCGTCGCGCTTGCCGAATCGATTGGGCTCGGCAAGGCGACGATCAGGCTCGAGGATTTCGAAAGGACCGATCTCGTCATCGTTATCGGGCAAAATCCGGGGACGAACGCCCCGCGGATGCTCGCCTCGCTTGCCGCCGCCAAGAAGGCGGGTGCGAAGATGATCGCAATCAATCCGCTGCCCGAGGTCGGGCTGACGAGCTTTGTCGATCCCAATCCGCAACACGGCAACCCATTGTCTGTCCTGGGTTTACGCCCGTCGAAGCTTGCGGACCTGCACCTTCCCGTTCGCATCGGCGGCGATATGGCCGTACTCAAGGGGCTGATGAAGATCATGTTCGAACGCGAGCGTGCCGAGCCCGGAAGCGTTTTCGACCGCGACTTCATTTCACAAAATACGGCGGGCTATGCCGAGCTTGAGGCGGAGCTTGATGCGACCGAATGGGCCGCGATACTTGAAGGTTCGGGGCTGACCCGCGGCGAGATCGAAGAGGCGGCGGAGATGATCATCGCGGCCCGCTCGTTCATCACCTGTTGGGCGATGGGCGTTACGCAGCACACGGCCGCGGTCGCGACCATTCAGGACATCGTCAATCTGCATCTGCTTCGCGGGGCGATCGGCCGGCCGGGCGCGGGGCTCTGCCCGGTTCGCGGACATTCAAATGTGCAGGGCGACCGGACGATGGGAATCTGGGAAAAGATGACGCCCGTTTTCCGCGAGAATCTCGAACGCGAGTTCGCTTTCAGAACGCCGGAGCTCGACGGGCTGAATACGGTCGAGAGCATCGCCGCGATGCTCGATGGGCGGGCAAAGGTCTTTTTCGCGATGGGCGGAAACTTCGTCGCGGCCTCGCCGGACACAGCGGCCGTTTCCGCCGCGTTGCAGAACTGCGACCTGACCGTGCAGGTGATCACAAAGCTCAACCGGACGGCGATTACGCCCGGCAAGGTTTCGCTGATCCTGCCGTGCCTTGGCCGCTCGGAGATAGACGGAGAGCAGTTCGTTTCGACCGAGAGCACGATGCTCAACGTGCAGATGTCGAAGGGCATTTTCGAGCCGGCATCCGAGCATCTCCGCAGCGAGGTGTGGATCGTTTGCGGGCTTGCGGCGGCGACGCTCGGTGCGAGATCGGACGTCGATTGGCATGCCTTTGCCGCGGATTACGACAAGATACGCGATGCGATCGAGCGCGTCGTGCCCGGCTTTGAGAATTACAACGAACGTGTTCGGGTGCCCGGCGGATTTTATCTGCCGAACCCGCCGCGAGAAGGCGTTTTTCCGACACAGGCGGGCAAAGCGCTATTCAAGGCCGCGCCGCTTGAATACGCGAAGGTTCCGGCAGGCCGGATGCTGATGACGACCATCCGCTCGCACGACCAGTTCAACACGACGATCTACGGGCTCGACGATCGTTACCGCGGCATCGATGGCGGCCGGCGGGTCGTCTTTATGCACCCGGACGACATGGCAGAGCTTGGCCTCGCGGGCGGCGACCGCGTCGATGTTACAAGCTACTGGGCGGACGGCGAGCGGCACATCCGCGGCTTTGAGGCCGTGCCGTACAAGATCCCCCGCGGTTGCACGGCGGCATATTTTCCTGAGGCAAATCCGCTTATTCCGCTCGGAAGCGTCGCCCGGCGGAGCTTTACGCCGACTTCGAAGTGTGTTGTTGTGTCGGTAGCTGCGAGTGAAGAATAATCAGAAGAGGAGAAGAGGAGAAGAGGAGAAGAGGGGCGGCCGGGCTTAAGAAAGTTCGGTTTGCTCCGTGCTCTCGGTGCGGTCTGCGGCTAAAATAGAAGAGATGGATCTGGTTCTCGACAAGTTTCACGAAGAGTGCGGCGTTTTCGGCATCTTCGGCCACGCCGAGGCTTCGACGCTGACGCAGCTTGGGCTCTTTGCCCAGCAGCATCGCGGGCAGGAGGCGTGCGGCATAGTTTCAAGCGACGGCGAGAATCTGCATCAGTTCCGGTCGCAGGGGCTGATCGCCGATGTGCTGACCGAGGATGTGCTGACCCGCCTCGTCGGTTCGGCTGCGATAGGGCACACCCGCTATTCGACCGCCGGACGAAATACGATCAAAGAGGTTCAGCCCTTTTCGGTCACGTGCCAGCACGGCCAGATCGCCGTTTGCCACAACGGCAACTTGCCGTTTGCCGCGGTCCGGCGGACAGAGCTCGAGAAGGCCGGTGCGATCTTTTCCTCGACCTCGGACACCGAGACCATTCTCCACGGCATCGCCCGAACTCCGGCGGCAAACGCGATCGAGGCCGCCAAGAAGGTCTTGAACGAAACGGAAGGCGCCTTCTCGGTCCTATTTTTGACGCCTGAGGCATTGGTCGCCGTCCGCGACCCGCGGGGCTTCCGACCGCTCGTTCTCGGCAAGCTCAAGGATGCCTGGTGCGTCGCCTCGGAGACTTGTGCCTTTGACCTGATCGATGCCGAATATGTCCGCGAGGTCGAGCCCGGCGAGATGCTGATCATCGACGCGGCAGGGCTTCATTCATCAAAGCCCTTCACGCAAAAGCCGCACTCGGCTTGCACCTTTGAGCATGTCTATTTCTCGCGGCCCGATTCGGTCATCTTCGGCCGCTCGGTCAACGAATCGCGCCACAAAATGGGCAAGCAGCTCGCCATCGAGCAGCCGGCCGATGCCGACCTCGTTGTGCCGGTGCCCGATTCCGGCGTCGCGGCGGCGATCGGTTTTGCACGCCAGTCCGGCATCAATTACCGGCAGGCGATCATCCGCAATCACTACGTCGGCCGGACGTTCATCGAGCCCTCGCAGTCGATCCGCTCATTCGGCGTACGGCTCAAGCTGAACCCGATCCGCGACCTCATCCGCGGCCGGCGTATCGTACTTGTTGATGACTCGATCGTCCGCGGCACTACGTCAAAGAAGATCGTGCAGATGGTCCGCGAGGCCGGTGCGAACGAGGTCCATATGCGTATCTCGTGCCCGCCGACGATCAGCCCGTGCTACTACGGCGTTGATACGCCAAGCCGAGGCGAACTGATCGCAGCCCAGATGTCGGTCGAAGAGGTTTGCGAATATATCGGTGCGGACAGCCTCGGCTATCTCTCGCACGAGGGAATGCTTGAGGCGATCGGATTGCCGGCGGAGACGTCATGCACGGCCTGCTGGACCGGAAAATACCCAACGCTGATAGCCGAAGAAAAGAGCTCGCCCGCTAGCGGCGTTTCTTAGTCGGCGGCCCGTCCTTATCTCCCCAATAGAAGAAATAAACGACAAGCCCGTAAACGAGCAGCGAGAGCGCCGTCAGGACGACCAGAAAGACCAGCAGCCAAAGGATCGGTGTCATCTTTCGTCGCCCTCAGGCAGCTCGGCAACTGCGGTTTCGGGCGTCCTGAGCCCATCGAGCAGCGTCCGACGGCCGTGGTGTTCAAGCACGTGTTTGTAAAGCACGGTCAGGATCGCGACGATCGGTATCGCTAAAACGACGCCCGTAATGCCGGCTATCTGCTCGCCGGCGAGGATCGAAAGGATAATAAGAAGTGGATGAAGGTGGATCCCTTCGCGGACGATCCGCGGGTAGGAAACGTAGTCGTGAAAGACCCTTAGGACAATGAGGAAGATCGCTACCCAAATGCCACGCTGAGGGTCCGAACCGAGTGCGGCAACGGCGGTCGAGATGATGCCGATGGTCAGCGGCCCGAGCAACGGAACGAACTCGAAAATACCTGCCAGTATCCCGAGCAGAAGCGCGTACCGAAGGCCGATGATGTAAAACCCAACAGAACAGATCGTCCCGATGAAAACGGAAGAGACGAGCATCGCCCGAGTGTAGGCCGCGATCGTGTTGCTGATGTCGGTCAGCACCAGGCCCGCACGCTCACGCCAGCGGCCCGGCGGAAACATTTTGAGCGTCGAGATGCGGATCAGTTCGCCGTCCTTGAGCATAAAGAACGTCAGGATCGGCACGATAACGATCCATGGAAGATAGATGAGCAGCGAGAGCAGGAAGCCGCCCGCGGTCGTCGTTATCTGTTCGCCGACGAGGACAAGCTGGTCATTGATCCGCGTCTGCACTTCTTCAGGCACTCGCAGCCGGTCAAAGCGGCGGTTCATGTCGTTGATCGCCTGGCGGAGGCTTGTTGCGTAGTTCGGCAGGCTTGCGCCAAAGTCCTTGGCCTGCTCGACAGCTCGCGGGGCAATGTAGCTGACCGCAAGCCCGACCACCGAGAGCACGATGGCGAAAGCGATGACGATTGCCAGCGGCCGCGGCATGAAACGCTCAAGGTGACGCGATTTGAACGGCCGGCGAATGAGCTTCACAAGCGGATCTATCAGATAGGCGAGAAAGACCGCGAGGACGACGAAGAACAGCAGCAGCCGGAGCGAGTTAATGATGTAGCCGAGCGTGACCGCGGCAAAGAGTACGAGGATCGTAATGGCGATCCAGCGAAAGATGACCCGCGAGGAAAAGGAAGCTTCGTCGAGGGCGATCGCCCGCACGCGGATGGGTGTCTCGGCCGGCTGTTCCTGTATCTCAAGTCTATCGTCGTTCATTTGGCCTGGTTGCCCGCGTTGGTGTTTGCGGCGGGCGGCTGTTCCGGCTGCGGCCGCGAAAGGTCTTCGAAAGCAAATCTCTCCTTCAGGGCCTCCATTTGCGGCTCAGGAAGCTGAAAATTCGAGCCGAAGATCACGGCCCTGCCTTCATCCGTCAATTTTACACGATTTATCTCCGGCGGCTTTTGTTCATTCAGGTAACGCCGGTCGGCCTCGTCAAGCACGCCGCCGTCCTTCCTCCGGAAGACGTAAACGAACTCGAAGTCGGCCGTCCGCATTGATTCGATATCCCGCTCGGTCTGCGAACGCTGCGGACGTGCGTTCGCGGTTTCGGCGGAGTTCGAATTCGCGTTTGCGAACCGCGGATGCGGCCCGCACGCCGCGAGCAGGCACACTGCGGCGAGGGCGGTCACGGCGATGCCAACGTCAATTCGCATTTGCCGGCGGTTCGTCCTCAAGCTCGGCGTTGGCGTTCGCATTGGCATTTGCATCGAGCTTTCGTTCCTCTTCATCGAGAATTCGCTTCTCCTCTTCGGTCTCGGGCTCGTCCTCAAGCTCGGTCGGGACGCCTTTTTCCTCGCGGATGCGGATGATCCTCGCCTCGTCGTCCTCGTAAACTATCTCGCCCCAGCCGCTGTCAAGCAGTTTGGCGACCATGTCCTCATTCTCGCGGGCATCGACAAAAACGTGCCGTGCACCGAACCGCTCGCGGATCATCGGCCCCGCGTCCTCGACCTTGCCGGCGGTTATCTCGGTCAAAAGTATATAGAGTTCCGCGTCCTTTGAGTAGAGATAATTTGGGTCAAGCCCGTAAACGTATGAGTGCTTCGTGTTGAGGAAAAAGAGCTTGGGGAAATCGTCCCAATTGGCGTTGAAGATGCGTTCGCCGGCCGGGATGTTCTCTTTGCCGTTCTCATCCACTCCGGTCGCCCACGCCATCGCCCTTCGGTAACGTTCGTCCGCTTCATTGCCCTTGATGGTGCTCATCAGGCCGCCGTGGTCGATGCCGATGGACTGCAGCCCGATCATATTGACGAGGAAATAGATGACCAGAACGGCCCCAAGCGTCCAGACAAATCCTTTGCGAATGCCGTCCCAGAGCACTTCGCTTCGTGTCCTTACCGCGTCCAGATAGGGCTCGATGTCGCGGCGAAATTCGCTCGGAAGCTCGACGACCTGCTTGAAGCTGAACGCCTGCCAGCTAAAGGCCGCGAAGAGGATCGCAAAGGGCGGAAAATACTCGGCAAAACGTTTTGACCGAAACTGCGCCGCCAGGAGGATGGTGACGAAAACGAGAAAGAACGTCGCCTTTTCCGGGAGCTTGCCGTTCCGCGGGGCCCAAAGGACATAGCCGATAAGCATCGCTGCCAGTGCAACCGGGAAATGCGTGATCAGCTCCATTCCCGTATATGGGTACCACTCGCCGCCGACCGCGACGGCAAAGTCGCTGCCGACCTTGAACTTCGTCACGAAATGCTCATAGAAGAGCGTCAGGTTATGCGGAAAATACGGGTTGATGATGTTGCCGAGGATCATTCCGCCGCCGGTGTAGGCAAGCGGCCGCCACTCGAACCTGCGTTCGTTAAAGGCAAGTATCGCGACCCAGATCATCGCCGCGATGAAGAGCAGAGGAAAGAGGCTGTACGTCCAGACAAAGGCGAACATCAGCGGCAGCAGCCAGATGTATTTGCGTTCAAAAAGAAGATAGATTCCCGCGATTGTAAAGATGATCGTAAGCGGCGGCGCCTTCGCCATGTTCATCCGGTAGAAGAACATATTGGCGCAGGTCATGATGCCGCCGAACCAGATCAACGGGTAATCGACCTTGTAGCGGTGGAGCAGCCAATAGACCGAAACGATGGCCAGCGTCGCAAAGACAACGGCTCCGACCTTTGCCGCCATTACAGGCTCGAGGAACCAGAGAAACGGTATCTGCAAAAGGTGGAACAGGAAGTGGTGGTCGTTGTATTGCTCGGGGCCGAGGACCGTCAGCGGCAGCCAGTCAAAGCTCGGGAGCCACTTGCCGGCCGAGAGGCTTTCCCAAAGGAGTTGGCTCCAGCGGATGTGGTAATAGCCGTCCCAGTCGCCGCAGCAAATGGCATCCGTCCTGAACTGCAAAAAGCTCATCACCATCGCCGAGGCCGCGAGGGCGAAAACGAGATAGACCATTCGGGTGGCGTCCTCGCTTTCGAGGTATTCGCGCCAGCCGGTTCGTGCCTTTTCGGGGAAAGTTCCCTCGGCCGCCTCAGCGGCAAAGGTATCGTTTGGGTTCTGTTCTTCCATTTGCAAAAGAATGCCGTGCAGCAGGCCGGGCCCGCAGAATATTAAACAGAAAAGTTATCACGAAAGGACGGGCGAATTCTATCGGGTCGGGGCGAACTGTTCATTGCCGCAAAAGAGAAAAAGCTTCACAGATCGCCCAATTCCCGTTATTATTAACAGAATGAAGCGGCACCTTGCACCCACAAGCCTTGTCGTAGGCTTTTGTATGTTGGCTCTTGCGGCCTTTGTCCCGGAGTCATACGGACAGGATAAGGCGGGCGAAGCCGTTTGGCATCGCTACTCGACCTCGGCCGGTGACCTCACCTTTGCCTTTCCCAATAAAAACGTTCTGGTCGATCAGAACGACTCAAAAACGTCGATATATTTGTCGGAGAGTGGCCTTTACCTTTCGGTTCGAGCCGAACGAATGAAAGGGGCAAAGAATCGTTTTTTGGAACTCTCCCGATTACCATCTGCAGAGGAGTATAAGGGTTTCAAGCTCGATGATCTCTATGGCAGGTGGAGGCGTGATACGAATAAGTTAAAAGGCACGGATTCCGTGTTTTTTGAGCTCGCCTCGAAAAGCGGATTTTATCGGATCGCTGCAAGATCCCGTGACGGTCGCGTTTCGGATCTCGAAAGGTTTCTTAGAAGCATTCGAGTGAATGGATCGCAATTGATAAACACTCAGATATCAGAAGAGCCCGAGGAAAGATCGGTGACGATGATCGAGAGCCTACCCATCAGCGACAAGGTAGTGGAAGCGTTGAAGCGCTCGACTCCTGATAAACTGAGTTACACACGCCCTTCTAAGAGAGATAAATCAGCTGAAATCGAAAACGGAGATGATGCAAGTGATGAGCCCCCGCGAAAATATTCCAGCGATACCATAATACTCCGTAATCCGTTTCCGAGAAGAGATGAGTCGGGTCGTACCATTCGGCTTCCACGGGTCGTAAAGTTTCGGGCTACTTTCCGTGCAGATGGAACTATAGGCCCCGTCGAACTCTTGCAGTCCATCGACAAAGGATACGACGACCTAGCTTTTGAAGCGTTAATAGGTATCAAGTTCATTCCAGCGGAAATTGACGGGAAACCCGTCGACGTTGTCAGGATCATCGAATACAGCTTCGGAAGGTATTGAGGGCTCGAACGCTTTTGTCAGTCTGTTCAAACCGCGAGGAGCATTCACCTTTCCATCGCCGTTGCGCTGAACATCACCCACTTTGCTACAATCTAGGTTTCGCAATGTACCCGAAAGGAAACCTGCTAATTCCGGCACCGCACGGGCAGCTTGAGGCTATTTTGAAAGAGCCTGCGGGCGAACGGCTCGGCGTTGGCGTGGTCTGCCACCCGCATCCGCTTGGCGGCGGGACGATGCACAACAAGGTCGTCTTTCGGGCGGCGGCGGGGCTGCTTGATGCCGGGCTCGCGACCCTCCGGTTCAATTTTCGGGGCGTTGGTGCATCGACCGGTGTTCACTCTGAGATCCCCGGCGGGATGGAGGACGTCCGTACCGCACTCGACCACATGGCCGGCGAATATCCGGGCGAGGATATGACACTTGCGGGCTTTTCGTTCGGTTCGCGGACCGGGATGGAGGTCGGCAAGGACGACCCGCGTGTCCGGCGGCTGATCAGCATCGGGACGCCGGTCGATAAATACGGCGATTACCAATTTCTGCTCGAGGTCCGCAAGCCGATACTTTTCGTCCACGGCGACCGCGATGAATTTGGCGAGCTTGATAACCTCCGGCGGCTCGTTGACGAAGTGGCAAAGGTGACCGATGCGGAACTCGTTTGGTTCAGGGACTGCGGCCACTTTTTCGACGACCACCTAGACGAGCTCCGCTCCGCCATCCGCGACTGGACGATGCGGAAGCTCGTGGTAGAAGAAGAGTGAACGCGGATCGGGCAGATAAAGCGGATTAGCCGGATCATTCACAGGGGAGATCAGCCCATATCCGCTTGATCCGTTTGATCTGCGTTCGAAGAATTGAACAGGCCTCAAGCCGACTATGGAAGACGAACAAGAAAACATTGAACCGATGCGCGATGCGGCGATACGGCTGACGATGATGCCGCGGGATACGAATGCCCACGGAACCGTTTTCGGCGGGGTGATCCTGAGCTATATCGACGTTGCAGGAGCGGTCGAGGCCGGCCGGCATACCAAGCATGACCGCTTCGTAACGGTCGCGATGAAAGAGGTCATCTTCCACGAACCGGTCTTCATGGGCGACCTTGTCAGCTTTTATGCCGAAACGCTCAGGGTCGGGACGACCTCGATCACCATTCACGTCGTCGTCGAGGCCGAGCGTTATGGGAGCCTCGGCCAGAAAGTAAAGGTGACGGAGGCCGAGGTCATCTACGTCGCGATAAATCAAAATCGCGAGAAGATCAAGATCGGGAACAAGAACCAGTAAAAAAAGGGGAAACAGAAAAGAATGCCAAAAGTAACTGCTGAAACTGCAAATGGAACGCTCGCGTTTGAATGCGAGGAAGGAAAGAAGCTCGTGCTCTGCCTTGAGGACAACGCGGTCGATATTCTTCACCGCTGCGGCGGCAATGCCCGCTGCACGACCTGCCGCGTCGAGGTGCTCTCGGGCGATCCCGGCCCGATCGAGGAGGCGGAAAAGGCGATACTCTCGACCAAGACCGACCTCGGCGACCACACCCGGCTTTCGTGCCAGGTGCGGCTTATGGACGACCTTCACGTCCGCGTCGTTCGCCAGGCGAGCCTAGAGAGCATCGATGCCGGCCCTCGCCCGGTCGATTGATGGCCGGAGGCGAATCTCTTCGGGGCACCCTTGGCGAATCTGCTATACTAGGGATTCAGCTATCATCAAGAAGGAGAAAGAACTATGGGCCTGAACACTGTTTATAAAGCGAGGAGCTTTGATCTTAGTGACCTGACCGGCATTTCGAATGAAACGCTGGCAATGCACTTTAAGCTCTACGAAGGATACGTAACCAACACGAATGTTCTCAACGAAAAGATCGCCGAACTCATCTCGGGCGGCGAACTCGACGCGACCAAAACAGCCGCATTCTCGGAACTCCGCCGCCGCTATGGCTTTGAGTATAACGGCATGGTGCTTCACGAATATTACTTTGAGAACATGGTCAAGAACGGCACCGGCGACCCGAACAAGGACTCGGCCTTCTACAAAGCGGCCGAGGAGAGCTTCGGGAGCTACGAGGTCTGGAAGGCCGACTTTTTCGCCACCGGCAAGATGCGGGGCGTAGGCTGGGCCGCGACCTATCAGGACCCCTCGAACGGAGCCATCTCGAACCACTGGATCAATCTCCATGAGACGGGCAACGTCGCGGGCTATAAGCCGATTCTGATCATGGACGTCTGGGAGCACGCCTTTATCAAGGACTACGCTCCGGCAGATCGCCCGAAGTACATCGAGGCGTTCTTCTCGAACATCAACTGGGACACCGTCAGCTCGCGGCTCTCGACCGCCGGCGGAGCCTCAGCTTAGTTTGTTTTTCAGTTAGTTTTGGTGCCGGTACTTCAAGATGCCGGCACCATTTTTATTGACATCTGATGCGGTGATGCAATAGCATCAAGATATGAGGACGACGCTCGATATAGAAAGGGATGTGTTGATTGCGGCGAAGCAGATCGCGGAGCGTGAAGGAACGACCGCGGGAAAGATAATTTCTCGCCTTGCCCGCCTCGGCCTTACGAGGAAGTCAGAAGGGCAGACGGCAATAGAATACAGAAATGGGGTACCGTTGCTTCCTCGTCGCGATGTGATAGTGACGAACGAACTCGTCGATCAGATCCGGGAAGAGGAGGGCATTTAGTCACTTGCGTTCTTTGCTTGATGTAAATTACCTCGTTGCTCTTCTCGATCCCCAGCACGCGTTTCATGATGCCGCTCACGAGGTGTGGCCCATGATCGAAGGAAATGGGTGGGCGAGTTGTCCGATCACCGAGATCGGCACGATTCGGGTAATTTCCGGGAGCAAGTATCCCGGTTCCAATAAGTTCACAATTCCCGACTTAGTGACTCGACTCAACGGCCTGACTGCCCAAACTGACCACGAATTTTGGACGGAGCCTGTATCGATAATCAACGATCGAGAATTTGACCCAAGTATGATCGTCGGTTCGAAACAGATCACGGATATTTATCTTCTTGGACTTGCCACTTACAAAAAAGCTAGACTGGTAACATTCGACAGGAAAATTCCGATCGGAGCTGTAAGGGCCGCGACGGAGTCGAATTTGATGGTCATTTGATCGGACGAACAAACATCATGATCGAAGAAAAGGTGCTGGTTCAGAAGTTTTTGAACCGGAAAGGCAGAGAGAGGCTGAAGAAGCCGGATTGGCTCAAGATCAAGCTTGGCGACCCGACGAATCAGAACAAGGTACTGAACCTGATCGACGGGCTGAATCTGCATACCGTTTGCCAAGAGGCGAAATGCCCGAATATCTTTGAGTGCTGGACGGACAAGACCGCCACATTCATGCTTGGCGGTGATACCTGCACGCGGCACTGCGGCTTTTGCGCGGTTAACAAGGGCAAGCCGATGGACCTTGACCCGATGGAGCCGACGCACGTTGCCGAGGCCGTAAAGCATCTTGAGCTCAAGCATGCCGTCATCACTTCGGTCAATCGCGACGACCTGCGGGACGGCGGCTCGATGCATTGGGCGGAAACGATCCTGAAGGTTCGCGAGCTGAACCCCGGCTGCAAGGTCGAGGTGCTGATACCCGATTTCAACGGCGACGAGGACGCGCTAAATAACGTCCTCAACGCCCGCCCCGACGTTCTAAACCACAACACCGAAACCATCGCCCGGCTTTACCGCCGCGTCCGGCCCGATGCGAAATATGACCAGACGCTCGAGCTACTCGAACGCTCGGCCCGCTGGCGCGATACACATCAGCACGCGATGAAGACCAAAAGCGGCATCATGGCCGGGCTCGGCGAGACCTTTGAAGAGGTCGTCGATCTGATGCGTGACCTCCGCAGCGTTTCGTGCGACATCATGACCATCGGCCAATACCTGCAACCATACGAAAAGCGGCTGCCGGTCGAGCGGTACGTAACGCCCGAGGAATTTGCCGAGTGGAAACGGATCGGGCTCGATATGGGCTTCAAACACGTGGAATCGTCACCGCTAACGCGAAGCTCATACCACGCCCGCGAACAGGCGGAGTAAAATAAAGTCGTAGAAACGCGGTACAATAACAAAATGGAAGTCCGTACGATCCCGGCAATCGAAGAAATGACCCCGGCTCAGCGAGTCGAGTTGATGGAGGAACTTTGGCGGGTGATGAGCAAGAGCCCGTCGGAAAGTGAACCGCCGGCTTGGCACAATACCGTTCTTGAGGAACGTAGGCAGGCTGTAAAGAATGGCGAAGTTGAGTATCTTGATTTTGACGACGTAAAGAGCCGGCTCGAAGGCCTCATCAAGTGAAGATCAAAATACTCCCGCAGGCACAGGAAGATCTGCTTGGCGGGTATCATTTTTACGAAGAGCGGCAAGCCGGACTAGGGTCCAGATTTTTGACAGAGCTTTTGGCTGAGATCGAGGGGTTAAGGCTTCAGGCGGGAATTCACCGGAGAGCGTTCGAAACTTACTACGTTAAACATGCCCGGCGATTTCCATATTCGATCTACTATTACATTGCGTCCGAGACCGTGATGATCGACGCCGTCATCGACCAAAGGCGCGACCCGGATCTCATTACCGAACGGTTGAGCTGAGATGCTTGTATCGCAATGGTACGAAGATCTGGCCGGCCGAAGGTCGAACACAAAGTACCGAGTAACTTCGAAACTATTCCCGGAAAAAAGACGATACGAATATCGAGGGGTTAATTATGAATAAGAGAGTTTTCTTGCGTCCATTTTTGTTGAGCTTTGCTATCTTTGCTTTGCTTGTTAACGGATTGGCCGTTGCGGTTCCTGCCCAGACAGGAGCGAGGCTGCCGGAGGGCATCGTTAAAGGTGCGACGGTTGAGGGCATCACCGAATATCGGATGGACAACGGCCTTCGCATCCTGCTTTTTCCCGATCAGACGAAGCAGACGATCACGGTCAACGTCACGTACATGGTCGGCTCGCGGCATGAGAACTACGGCGAGACCGGTATGGCCCACTTGCTTGAACACCTTGTTTTCAAGGGCACGCCGCGTCACCCGAACATCCCGAAAGAGCTTACCGAACGCGGAACGGCCCCGAACGGCACGACGTGGTATGACCGCACCAATTACTTCGCGACCTTTGCCGCCACCGACGATAACCTCGAGTGGGCGCTCGACCTCGAAGCCGACCGGATGGTCAATTCCTTCATCGCGAAGAAAGACCTTGAGAGCGAATTCTCGGTCGTCCGCAATGAGTTCGAGTCCGGCGAGAACAGCCCCTTCCGCGTAACGCTCCAGCGGATGATGGCCACCGCCTTTGAATGGCACAACTACGGCAAGACGACCATTGGCGCCCGCTCTGATATCGAGAATGTGCCGATCGAGCGGCTTCAGGCGTTTTACCGCAAGTATTACCAGCCTGACAATGCCGTCCTGCTCGTCGCGGGAAAATTTGACGTCGATAAAACGCTCGGCCTTATCAAGAAGACCTTTGGAGCTATCCCGAAGCCGGAGCGTCAACTCCAGCCGATCTATACGGTCGAGCCCGTCCAGGACGGCGAGCGGATGGTAACGGTCCGCCGCACGGGCGACATCCAGCTCGTCGGTGCCGGTTATCGCATCCCGGCGGGTTCACATCCGGACGCTGCGGCCCTCAACATTCTTGCTGATGTGGTCGCGGGCGGGCCTTCGAGCAAGCTCTATAAGCTGCTTGTCGAAACTAAAAAGGCGACCAGCGTCAGCGGCAACGTCTTCGAGTTTCACGACCCCGGCTACAAGTTCTACGCGGCGACGCTTGCTAAGGACGGCAATGTCGATGAAGTGCGAGACATAATGGTCTCGACCCTGGAATCGTTTGCAAAGGAGCCGCCTACCAAGGAAGAGGTCGAGCGTTCGAAGACCGCGATCCTCAAAGACATTGAGCAGACGCTCAACGACCCGAACCGCGTCGGGCTTGGCCTTAGCGAATACATCGCAATGGGCGACTGGCGTCTTTTCTTCATCAACCGCGACCGGATCCGCAACGTTACTCCCGAGGATGTTCAGCGTGTTGCCCGGCAGTACCTGAAGCAATCGAACCGGACGGTCGCAAAGTTCATCCCGACCGAAACGCCCGACCGTGCCGAGATCCCGATGGTCTCGCAGGACGAACTGGCCAAACTTGTTAACGAATACAAGGGCGGCGAAGCGATCGCTGCCGGCGAGGCGTTCGACCCGACGCCTACGAACATCGAGTCGCGTACCGTTCGTTCGCAGATCGGCGGCATCAAAACGGCGTTCCTCACCAAGGAGAACCGCGGCGATACCGTCTTTGCAAATATGCGTCTCCGATTTGGCGATGAAAAGAGCCTGATGAACCGCTCGGCGATCGCCAACATGGTCGGCAGCCTTCTCACCCGCGGAACCGCAAAGCGGACGCGGCAGCAGATCCAGGACGAATTTGACCGGCTTAAGGCAACCGTTCGCGTCTCGGGCGGTGCTACGAGTGCAAACGTAAGCATTGAAACAACGCGGCAGAATCTGCCCGAGGTCATCAACCTTGTTGCCGAGATCCTCAAGGAACCGAGCTTCCCCGAGAACGAGTTCGATACG
The DNA here is from genome assembly GCA_019639235.1 of Acidobacteriota bacterium. GTDB lineage: Bacteria > Acidobacteriota > Blastocatellia > Pyrinomonadales > Pyrinomonadaceae > OLB17. The sequence continues at coordinate 31,894 of JAHBSG010000005.1, forward strand.
TTGAAGTCGCAGACCATCGCAGGGCTTGAATCGGGCCGCAGCGACCCGACGCAGGTTGCCCTCCGTGCGATGCAGAAGCATTTCAACCGCTACCCGAAGGGCGACATCCGCTACTCGGGCACGCTCGATGAGGACATCGAAGAAACAAAGGCGATCACGCTTGCCGATGTGAAGGCTTTCCACAAGGACTTTTACGGTGCCTCGAATGGCGAGCTTGCCGTCGTCGGCGATTTTGATCCGCAGGCGGTCACCTCGCTCGTCGAGCGGCACTTCGGTAACTGGAAGAGCTCGAAGCCCTACGCACGCGTCATAACCGGACACGCCGATGTCGCGGCCGCCAATGAGACCTTTGAAACTCCCGATAAGGCGAACGCTTTCTTCCTCGCCCGGCTGAATATCCAGATGAACAACGATCATCCGGATTATGCGGCGATGCAGATCGCAAGCTCGATAATCGGCGGCGGCTTCCTCAATTCGCGGCTTGCTACCCGCATCCGGCAGAAGGACGGCCTCAGCTACGGCGTCGGTGCCGGGTTGCAGGTGCCTTCGGTCGGCGATAGCGCGGTCTTTTTCGGCCAGGCGATCTATGCACCGGAGAACCGCGATAAGCTCGAGGCGGCCTTTATGGAAGAGATGGTCAAGGTGATCAACGAAGGCTTCACCGCCGAAGAGCTTGCGAGTGCCAAGCAGGGTTACTTGCTTGCACAGCAGCGTCAGCGGGCTTCGGATGGCTCCATCGCCTCGGGACTTGCCAGCTATCTTGAGATCGGCCGAACCTATCAGTGGAACGCCGAGCTTGAAGCGAAGGTCCAGGCGCTGACTCTTGAGCAGGTCAATGCGGCCGTTAAGCGGCACATCACGCCGAGCAAGATCTCGATCTTCAAGGCGGGTGATTTTGCCAAGGCAAAGGCGGCCGGGCAATAACGCCCGAAGTCATGAACGATACGGGAAACGCGGTCTTTTGAAGGCCGCGTTTTCTGCTTTATGGGCGTGTGAATTAGAATTCATCTGAGTATATGAAATACGGCCTCATCGCGGGCAATGGTCAATTTCCGTTTCTGGTCGTCGAGGGAGCTCGGCGGGCCGGAGCTTCGCTGTCCGTTGTCGCCATAAAAGAGGAGACCGATCCGCGGATCGACGAGGTCGCCGATAAAGTTACGTGGGTCGGCATCGGCCAACTCGGCAAGATGATCGACTTTTTCAAACGCGAAGGCGTCGGCCGGGCGATAATGGCCGGACAGGTCAAGCATGTGCAGATCTTTTCGGGCTCGCTGCCGGACGTCCGGATGCTCAAGATGCTCTGGAACCTGCCAAAGCGTAACACCGATGCGCTCATCGGCGGCGTTGCCGATGAAATGGCGAAGGAGGGCATCGAACTGATCGATTCGACCTTCTTTATTCAGGATCACCTTGCCCCGGCCGGCGCAATGACCAAACGCACCCCGAACGAGACCGAGCGAGAGAATATCGGCTACGGCCTTCACATCGCGTCTGAGATAGCGAGGCTCGACCTCGGGCAAACGATCGTCGTCCGGGCTAAGGCTTGCGTTGCGATCGAAGCGATGGAGGGAACTGACGCGACGATTCGCCGGGCGGGCGAACTCGCAAAAGGCAAATTGACGGTCGTCAAGGTCGCCAAGCCCGATCAGGATATGCGGTTCGATGTGCCCGTGGTCGGTGTTCCGACCGTTGAAACGATGATCGAGGCCGGCGCCACCTGCCTTTCGGTCACTGCCGGCAAGACGCTCGTCTTCGACCGCGATGCTATGGTCAGCCTCGCCAATAAGCATAAGATCGCGATCGTCGGGAGCTGAATCGAAACTTGCCGGACTCGCATTCCGTATCTACATCATCAGCTAACCTTTTGTTCATTGGAGAGATAATGAGAAAAAACCTATTTGCTTTACTGCTGTTCGTCAGCCTTCTTGCGCCGGGCTTTGCCCTGGCACAAGCACCCGTCCGGATAACGCCGGCCGAACGCCGCATCGCCGAGACCATCACCGCCGATAAGCTCAGCAACTGGCTGCACTTTGTCGCGTCCGATGCGATGGCCGGCCGCGATACGCCCTCGCAGGGCCTGGACGTAACGGCCGAGTTCCTGAAAATGAACCTCTCGCGTTGGGGCTTTAAGCCCGCCGGCGACAACGGCACATTCTTTCAGAAGATGGCCCTCAGGCGTGACGGCATCAATGCAGCAGAGACCTTCGTGACGGTTAATGGACAGAAATTCGACTATGGCGTCGATCTGGTCAGGGTTTCCGGAACAGATACCGGCACGATGTCGCCGAAGATCGTCTTTGCTGGCAACGGATGGATGGTCAAGTCAAAGAATCTGAATCCCTATGCGGGCATTGACGTCCGCGGCAAGATCATTGCCGTCTATGGCGAAGGGCAGATCGGCGGCCGAAATCTGGTCCCGCTTCCGGCCGGCGTCACGCAGGCGGACCTGACCGGCGAACGCGGAACTGACTGGGCAGATGCCGTGACCTACGCCCGCAACAACGGAGCCGCCGGCGTAATGGTACTCGCCTCGAGCTTCCTCAACGACAATTGGGGTGCTGTGGTTCAAAACTTTGGCCGTTCGCGAACGGTCGTCGATAAGCTGCAGCCGGCCGTTGCCAATCAAGGCGGTGCACCGCAGCCGACGGTATTCATCGCCTCGCGTAAACTGACCGAAGCGATCTTCGCCGGCGAGGCCGGGAACCCGGTTGCCGGAGCTGCGAATTCCTTTGAAGTAGGCAAAAACTTTAGCCTCAGCATCGCCCTTAAACCGGAGATCGTTCACACGCAGAACGTCGTCGCCCTGTGGGAGGGCGGTGATCCGACGCTGAAGAAAGAGATGGTCGCCATTGGAGCCCACTACGACCACGTCGGAACAAATCCGAACGCACCGGGCGAGGATAAGATCTGGAACGGGGCCGATGATGACGGCTCGGGCACGGTCGCCCTTCTCGCGATGGCCGAGGCGTTAGCCGTTTCAAAGGTACGGCCGAAGCGTTCGGTGCTTTTCGTCTGGCACGCCGGTGAGGAAAAGGGCCTTTGGGGAGCTGAGTACTTTAACAAGTTTCCGACCGTTGACATCAAGAACGTAATCGCCCAGCTCAACATCGATATGATCGGCCGAAGCAAAAAACCCGGCGATACGAACCCGCGAAACAAAGACCTCGCCGGTCCGAATGAGGTTTATGTCATCGGCTCTGAGATGATGAGCTCGACGCTCGGAGCCATAACAAAGGGCACGAACAACGGGTTCCTCAAGCTCGACTACAACTATAAGTACGACGACCCGAAGGACACGAACCGCTTCTTCTTCCGGTCAGACCACTTCCACTATGCGGTCAATGGGATCCCGATCGCGTTTTGGTTCACGGGCGTTCATGAGGACTACCACCAACCCAGCGACCATCCGGACAAGATCGATTACGCGAAGTATGAGAAGATCACCCGGACGATCTTTCTGACGATGTGGGAACTGACCGACCTGAGGGAACGGCCCAAGGTTGATAAGGACCTGCCGCCGGAACTCCGCGAGCGGTAATAAAAAAAGAGGCTGTCCGATCGGGCAGCCTCTTCTTCATTCTGTTCCAGCAACTATTTCTCTGCTGAAGTTAGCACGACCTCAACGCGGGTCAGGAATTTGCCGATCAGCTCATTCTTAAGCTGGCCGAAGTTCTTGACCGCAGCCGGGTTTTTGTTCTCGGCGTTCGGGAAGATGCCGCTTTCCTCGGCGGTCAGTTCCATTTCTCCGGCACGCTCGGCCGTGATAGCTTCTTCCGCGTCCATGTAGAACACTCCGGAAAACCGCTCGGCTATCTTTCGTGCATCGGCGTCGTCGATGATGCGGACGATCTTTTCCATCATCTGCGATGCCTGGTAGGGTTCCATTCCTTCGCGAAGCTGCTCGGCCATCTTTGCCACGAGCCGCGAATCGCCCCACCGCGAAACGAGTTCGATCAGGACCCGGTCACCCTCGGCCATCTGCGGAAACTCGTTGTCCTCGCCGGCCGGTTCGGCCTTGATCTCGAGTGCCAGGGCAAGCAGTTCTTCCTTCTGCGAGGCCGTAAGCGTACGGGCAAGCTTCGAGCTGCTGTCCTGCGGGTTCGCCGTCAGTTCCTTCAGTTCTTCGGCTTCCCATTCTTCGAGGCCTTCTGCCGAAGCCTTTCGTTCTTTCAGATAATCAAGCCGCTGCTGCCGATACTCACCGCTCTCGATCGAGGTCAAAAGTTCGAACACGCCTTCCCAGCGGGTCTGCGGATCGCGGGCGACGTCCATCAGCCAACCGACCACCGCTTCGTCCTTGGGTTCGCCGTTGGCGAAAAGGCTGTTCAAGCTGCCGATCATCTTTTCGTAGGCGGACATCTGCTCGGCTTCGAGCTTTTTCTCGGCATCGCGGTAGTGCGAAAGCACGAGTTTGTCTTTGTTCTCTTCGTCACGCTTTACGAAAAGCATGACCGTATCGCCGACCTTCGTGCCGACCATATGCTCTTCCGGGCCTTCCTCGACCGGTTCCGGCTGCTGGCCGGTGTAGCGGTATTCCTGATCGTCGAAAGCGATGAACTTACGTGTTTCGCCCTTAAGCGTCGATGAGATCGAGAACTGCCGTTGAATGCCGACCACCTGGTAGTCGTCGCCGGATTCGATGATGCCGGTCTCAACCTCGCGGTCGAGCTTGGCGATATGTATCTCGGTGCTTTCGCGGTAAAGGGCAAGCACGGTCTTTGGCGGTTCTTCTTCGCAGCGGCGTGCTTGGGTGCTCAAAGGAGCGGTCAGGATGGAAACTACCGCCACGGCGGCGGATGCGGCTAGTGCTAGGCGTGATCTAAGCATGATCTTCGTTACCTCGGCTTTCAGCGAAATCTTAGGAGACTGCGCTTTCTCAGAATCCTCTTCTCGATCAAAAGTTGCTTGCGGACGCTTTGGTCCGTGCAGAAAATTTCAAAGTTGGAGCTTTTCGGGCGGAAGGCTAGTCACCGTCGATATGCAAAAGCCTGTAGGCCTCGGAGCGGTTAATGCCAGCTTCCTTCGCCGCTTTCTTCAGTGCTTCGCGGGGCGATAACCCCTCTGCCTCAAGAGCTTTGACCCGTTCTTTCAAATCCGGAGCGTCCGTTTCGGCGTTTTCAGCCGCTGAACTGACCCGGTCAATAACTAGAACGAATTCGCCTTTGGCTTTTGCATCAAATTTCTTTATGAGCTCACTTATTTTTCCGGTGAGCGTTTCTTCGTGGAGTTTTGAGAGTTCGCGGGAGATGGCTGTCTGCCGGTCGCCGAGCACGGCGAGGCAATCGGCAAGGCTTGCGGCGATCCGGTGCGGCGACTCGTAGAAGACGAGAGTTGCAGGTATTTCGGCACATTCGCGGAGCCGCTTTCGCCGCTGGCCCGGCCGCGAGGGAAGAAATCCGCCAAAGAAAATAGCATCGGTCCCAAGCCCCGAGGCAGCGACCGCCGCTGCCAAAGCGGACGGCCCGGGCACAGAGATCACCTGAATACCGGCTTCGTGGGCGGCCCGGACGAGAGGCACGCCGGGGTCGCTGATCGCCGGCGTTCCGGCATCTGAAACTAACGCGACCGAGATGCCGCTTACGAGTTTGCTTATGAGTTCGGCCGACCGCTGCTGCTCGTTGTGTTCGTGATAGCTGATCAACTCCGCCTTGATGGCAAAATGGTTGAGCAGTCTCTGCGTGTGGCGGGTGTCTTCGCAGGCAATGATGCCAACGCTCCGCAGTATCTCGACGGCACGCGGTGAGATGTCGCCGAGATTGCCGATCGGCGTCGGAACGATGTAAAGCGTGCCTGCCATATTCGTCACTCAAGCCACTTTAATACAAAAAAAGCCGGACGCGTTAACGCCCGGCCTTAATATGATATGGCGATCTTTAACTTACTAGAAGGGCCACGGGAAGCCGCCGCGGTTACGCGGGAAATTTCCGCGGTTATTGTAGCCGTAGCCATAGACCTGGGCGACAACATTCAGGTCCTGCCGAATGCGGTTCCACTCGTTCTGTGCCTGGCGGCTGACGCGGACACTACGCATCTCCTGCTCGATCTCCCGGCCGAGGTCAAGCACCCTGCGTGCTTCATCACGGCTACCGTTCAGGTTGCGGCCATTGCCGTACTCGTCGCGAAGGTCGTCGGTAGCTCTACGGAATCGGTCAGCCAGATCCTCAAGACGGCTTACATTTCCATTCCGCCCGCCCCAGTTTCCGCCCCAGCGGTCGTTGCGGTCCCGTCCGCCCCAGCGGTCATTTCGGTCGTTGCGGTCGCGGCGGCCCCAACGGTCGTCACGATCGTCACGCCGGTCGTTGCGGCGATCCTCGATGCGGTCGGTCGTGCGCTCAAAGTTGCGTGCACGGTTCTTGAGATTCTCGAGCGTTCCGCGGATGTTGCGGTTGTAGCTGCCACGTCCGTAATAGTCGTCGTTTCGATCACGGTCGCGGTCGCGCCACTGTGCAGAGGCGACCGTAGGCAGAGCCATCACAGCAAGTGCGAAAGCGGCGATCGCTATAGTTCCTTTAAGATTCTTCAACATAATTTCTTTACCTTCCTTTTTTGTACTTGCAATGGTTCTGCCATTGCCCGGTGAACTATTCGGCAAAGCGCGTGCCAAAACCGCGGCATTCAGGTCGTGCGGCGATAACACTCGCGTTTACAATAACTTACAAGACCTGACAAAAATGGAAAGAAAAGGGCCCCGCACCTTCCGATGCGAGGCCTGCTCCAAATCGTCGGTGGCCGACGGATATGGTCGAGTTCTATTTGGCGAGTGCCTTGGCGGCGTTGATGCGGCCACCGGAGACGACCTTGCCGTTGAGTGAATCGATCTTATCGGTAGCTGCGAGCAGCCGCTTGCGGAGTGTTTCGACCGTTATTTCCGGATCGGCGGCGATCATAAGTGCAGCGATGCCCGAAACGTGCGGTGTCGCCATCGAGGTGCCTGAGGCTTCTCGGAATGATTCCTTGAGCCATGTCGATACGATGTCGCGGCCCGGAGCGGCAACGTGTACCGTCTTTGCCCCGTAATTTGAGAACGACGAGAGCGAATCGTTGCGGTCGAGTGCGGCGACGCTGATAACGTTCGGCAGATCGTAGTTCGAGGGGTAGTGCGGCCGACTGTCGTTGTTGGTCGAGGAATTTCCGGCAGCCGCGATGAAGAGAATGCCGTTCTCGCCGGCGGCGCGAATGGCATCTTCAAGCGCTTTCGAATACTGCGTCGAGCCCCAGCTTGCCGAGATGATGCGGACGTTTACGCCGTTCTGCTTTCGGTCGATGGCATAGTTGATCGCCTCGATGGCGTCCTTCGTCGTGCCAAAGCCTCCGCGGCCGAGAAACTTGAGCGGCATTATCTGCACGTTCCAGTTGACGCCGGTGATCCCGAGGTCGTTGTCGCCCTCTGCACCGATCACACCTGCGCAATGCGTTCCGTGGCCGTTGTCGTCCATCGGATCGGCAAGATTGCTCTGGGCGTTAAAGCCAAACCGGTCATTGAAGGTGCCGAGCTGTGCGTCAGAGTATTGCGGAACATTGTCCGGCCGCGTCCACATATTTGCGACGAGGTCCGGATGTGTGTAGTCAACGCCCGTGTCGAGCACGGCGACGACCACCTCTTCGCTGCCTTTGGTCTGTTCCCAAGCCTTTTGGGCATCGATGTCCGCACGCGACTTGCCGCCATTCTCGCCGCTGTTAAAAAGCGCCCATTGATCGTTGAAGTAAGGATCGTTCGGTGAATTCACCGGAGCTTCATCGCGGCGTTCGGCAACCGGCCGGAAATCCGGCAACTCTGTCTCGATACGAAAATTCGGCTCGGCATAATCGACCAGGTCCGCCAACGCCCGATACTGTGCCGCGACCGTTTCAGGGTCTGCGTTGTCGAGGTCATCAATCGACTGCAATCCGCCGACGTATTCGATGCGGTCCTCGATCCGGTCATTGAAACGCCGCGTTAGCCGCTCGATCTCCGAACGCGAAACTCCGGACTTGAACCGCACCAGAACTTCGGGCTCGGCATCGGCACGGAACTGCTTGGCCTCGCCCGAGTTGTTGCGGGCAAGGTCGCGTGTTTCCGACGTCGCGGGCCTCAGGCCCGACCGCCAGCGGTCGATCTGGCCGAGCACGCCGGCGATGGTTATAAGCACGAGTGCTATGGCGAAGTGGATAAGAAAATTATTGCGGTTCATACTGCTTTACTCCGATCAATAAACGATAACGTGGTTGCGGCCCTTGAAGTCCTTCAGCCGAAGCTGATACTTGTCCGCGCGATATTCGTACTCTTTGCCCTTTGAAGCAAGCCCGATCTTCCAACCGGTGGCGATCATCTGGGCCGCCATCTCGCCGTCCTCCGGAGCGCCGAGCGACATATCCGGAAACTCCGTGCTCGCGACGCGCTTTACGCTGATCTCGCTTACGGGGACGCCGAGGCGCTCGGCGAGGTCCTTTTTGGAACGCTCGACGGCACTTTTTTCATCAAACTTCATTGGTAACCTCGATTTTCTGATTTTTTGTGCACTTAAGTCAATATTAATACGCCTTAAGAGCGGTAAGGTTCCCGTCTGATATCGGCCCCGAAAGGTCAGGCGGCGGCACGCCGGGCCGGCGGGCGGAAGTTGCGCGTTATTTCAACAAGGGCGGGAAGGATGTAAGTGCCGCAGGCAAAGCCGAGGATAAGCCCGGTCAGTGTGCGGGTGAAGAAGTTGTTTTCCCAGATGCCGAAGACCGTAAGGGCCCAATCGATCGCCATCGGCACGGCCGAGAGCAGAAGCCAAATGCGCGGCAGCGGTTCAATATTCTCAACGCTTCGCCAGAGCGGATACGCGACTACCGCCGCAAAAAGCCCTGCGTAGACGGCAAAACACCGCGAACAGACGCCGAACTGATGGCCGAACGCGAAAAACGAACGTTCCGGTATCTGATGGCAGATATAGCCGAAGAAGCTGAATACAGAACTACCGGCCGAAGCATGTCCGGCGGCGTGAAGCAACGAAGGAGAAATGATCAAAAGAAGCCAAGCGGCCGCGACCATGCCCGTGGCGGCAACAACCCGAACGGCCTGCCGCTGCAGAACGCCGGTCGTATCTATTGATGTGTATTCGTCGGCTCCGCGTGCCATCTTTTCCAAATCTATCATTTCCGGCCCGCGGCGTGTAAGCCGGCTCAGGACCCTGTGCTGCCTGCCGAGCTTTTCATCTTTCGCTCGGTCTCAAGGATGTGGTGCGTAGCGCTGATGACCGTATCGGGGTTGAGCGAGATCGAATTGATGCCGCGTTCGACGAGGAAATCGGCAAACTCCGGATAGTCCGATGGAGCCTGGCCGCAGATGCCGATCTTTTTGCCGTTGCGGCGAGCGGCCTCTATCGCCATCGCGACCATCTTCATAACAGCTCCGTCGCGTTCATCAAAAAGATGAGCGACCATCTCCGAATCGCGGTCGAGCCCGAGGGCAAGCTGCGTCAGGTCGTTCGAGCCGATCGAGTAGCCGTCGAATACCTGAAGGAACTCATCGGCAAAGACGACGTTTGCCGGGAGTTCGCACATGGCGTAGATCTCAAGGTCGTTGTCGCCTTGTTTGAGCCCATGCTCGGCCATCAGGGCGATGACCTTTTCGCCCTCGGCAACGGTCCTGCAGAACGGGATCATCGCTTTCACGTTCGTCAGGCCCATGTCCTCGCGGACCCGCTGCATCGCCAGGCACTCAAGCCGGAAGCCTGCCTTATAGCGATCGTCGTAATAGCGCGAAGCGCCGCGGAAGCCGAGCATCGGATTTTCTTCATGCGGCTCAAATTCGGCACCGCCGATCAGCATCGCGTATTCATTCGATTTGAAGTCGGACATCCGGACGATCACCGGCTTCGGGTAAAATGCCGCGGCAATTCGGCCGATGCCTTCGGCCAGCGAGCGGACAAAGAACTCCTTCGGGTCCTCTTCCAGAATGCGCTCCGAAATGAGCTGAACATCCTCGCGGCTCCGCAGCCGCGGATAGTTGACCAAAGCCATCGGGTGAATGCCGATGTGGTTGTTGATGATGAACTCGAGCCGGGCGAGGCCGACGCCGTCATTCGGCAGCCGCGAGACATTGAACGCGTGGTCGGGGTCGCCGACGTTCATCATTATCTGCGTCCGCGGCCGCTCGTCGGAGGAGATCTTGTGCCGCTTTACCTCGAAGTCGATCTTGCCGTAATAGATATTCCCTACGTCGCCTTCGGCGCAGCTTACGGTGATGTCCGTCCCGCCCTTTACCTTCTCGGTCGCGTCGCCGGTACCGACGATGCAGGGAATGCCGAGCTCGCGGCTGATGATGGCCGAGTGGCAGGTGCGGCCGCCGCGTTCGGTTACGATGGCCGATGCCTTTTTCATTATCGGCTCCCAAGCCGGGTCGGTCGCCGAGGTGACGAGTATCTCGCCTTCCTTGAAGGAACTAAGCTTGCTCGGGTCGAGCAGAACGTGGGCCTTGCCGTGACCGATGCGGTTGCCGACCGCGACGCCCGAGGAGAGCGGCGCGCCGTGGATGCCGGTCAGTGTGTAGGTCTCAATGTAGTTATTGTCCTGCTGGGCGTGGACGGTTTCGGGCCGAGCCTGCAGGATGTAGAGCTCGCCAGTAACGCCGTCCTTCGCCCACTCGATATCCATCGGCTGCGAGCGGCCGGCGATCTTCGAGTAGTGGTCCTCGATGGCGCAGGCCCACTTCGCCAGCTGCAAAACCTCGAACCCGGCAAGGCACAGCCTTTTTCTTTGCGATTCAACGACGTCGCGGACCTGCGTGCCGCTGCCGTCATCGGCAAAGACCATTTTCACTTCCTTTACGCCGAGCTTGCGCGTTACGATCGGCCGAAAGCCCTGCTTGAGCGTCGGCTTGAAGACGATCCATTCGTCCGGCGTCGTCATTCCCTGAACGACCGCCTCGCCGAGCCCCCAAGCACCGTTGATGACGACCGCATCGCGGAAACCGCTTTCGGTATCGAGCGTGAACATCACACCCGAGCAGGCGGCATCCGAGCGGACCATCGGTTGGATGCCGATCGAGAGCGCGACATCGAAGTGGTCAAAACCTTTCGCAGTCCGGTAGCTGATCGCTCGGTCGGTCCAGAGCGAGGCGTAGCACTCGTGGCAGGCCTCGATCAGGCGTTCATCGCCGCGGACGTTAAGGATCGTGTCCTGCTGGCCGGCGAACGAGGCGTCGGGAAGGTCTTCGGCGGTTGCCGAGGAACGCACCGCGACCTCGAAAGATTTTTTGCCGATCCGTTCGCCGAGCCTTTCATAGGCGTCCTTGATCGCCGCCTCGACCTCGGGCGGGAACGGCGTTTCGAGCATCAGCCGCCGTGCCTCGCTGCCGACGCGGGCAAGCTCATCAACGTCGTTGACGTCAAGCCCCTTGAGCAACTCTCGGAGCCGTTTGCGAAGCCCGCCGGTCTCAAGCAGGACCTCGTATGCGTGGCTTGTCGTCGAGAAGCCGTCAACGGCATTGACGCCCTGCGTCGTCAGTTCGCGGAAGAGCTCGCCGAGGCTTGCGCATTTACCGCCGACGAGGGCAACATCGCCCGCTCCGACCTGCGAGAGGTCGAGTACATATGGTTTGCTTTCGGTCATAAAGTGTCTCTACCGAGCACCGGCAACTGCCTGTGACATTTCGGGCAGGTCGCCGTTGTCCGCTCGCAGGTATTGCAGCATCTTAGGCTTCAGCGTTGCGATCAGCTCTCGCCTGTTTTTCGTTTCCATCGGTTTGCCGAGGTAGATCTTGCCCATGCGGGCGAGCCGCTTCTCGGACAATGCCCCGGAGAACATCAGCAGCGGATATGTGAAGTTCGGGCCATTGAGCTTCCGAAGCTTATAAAGCCACATCCCGATCGAGCCGAGCCGCCACGCCGTCGGGCCCCACCAGCTATATTGGCCGGGCCGCAGGTTCATCTTCCAGCACTTCATCATCAGCTGCCATTGCAGCGGTGTGAGCTGCCGGGTCTGCGTAACGCCCTTTTCCATCTCCATCCGCGTATCGTGGAGCGGAGTGAAGATCGACGGGATAAGAAACGCAAAAAGCCCGCGGCGTTCCATTTCATAGACAAGGTCGAGCGTCTCCTTGATGTCGTCGTCGGTCTCGTCCGGGTTGCCGACTATCAGCGTCATCGCCGGGAACCAGTTGTTGGCATTCAGAACCCGAAGCCCCTCAAGCACAACGCTCGGCCAATCTTCAATGGCAAAGGGAACGCCTTTACCGGGCATTATCTTCTTTGCCATTCGAACAGAGCCGGTCTCAAGCCCGATAAGCGGAGCGAGAGCCTTCTTTTCCGGGTGGCTGCTGAGATACGGGAAGTGGATCGGGCTCTTTGGCAGAAGCATTTTCGAGAGTTCCTCGATCAGCTTCGGGTCAACGACCGCCGGTGCGATGGTCGCGTGGCTGAGCACGTGCTGCTCGACGCCGGGTGTGTTGACGACCTCGCCGTAAAGGTCGAGCAATGCCTCGCGGTTAGGGAAGTAGAACGGCGTGTCCGTGTGTACCTGCCCCCAGATGAACATATCCTCGGTCGCGAGCGAGATCTGCTTATTGCCCTGCTCGACGTTCGCGCGGACCGCCGCCATTATCTTCTCCTTCGGCAGGTCGATCTGCGGATTGAGGTCCGGCACACAGAACTTGCACCGCCGCCCGCAGCCGGTCGTCATCTCGACAACGCCAAAGGTCGTCCGCGTATCGGGAAAAAGGATCGCGTCGCGGTCCACCGGGTGCTTTACCTCGACCTCACGCGGAAGGTCCTCGCCGGCTATCGCCTTTTCAAAGAGCCGCAGCGTGTCCTCGGATTCGCTGCGTCCTTCGACGACGCAATCGACGCCGAGTTCGTCGTACATATCCGTCTGGATGATCTGCCAACCGCCCGAGCCGCCGACGATCACCTTGAAATTTTCACGATACGGGCTGTTCTTGATCTGGGCGAAAAGCTCGCGTGAGTAATGCGAGTTGATCGGCATCTTCGACGAGCCGAAGATCGAAGTATAAACACCCGCGGCAAAGGTCACGCCAAGCGGATTGTGGGTCGAGACGGCGACGACTCGCGTTCGCGGCCCGATGAATTTCTCGAGGTCCTGCGGAAAGCAAGAGACGATGTCGCCTTCGTCATAAACCCGCTGGAGCGACTTCTCGACCAGCCTGACGCCCGCCGGCATATACTTGGCCGAACCGTCTGCGTTGTGCTCAACCTCACGCCACTCCGGATATTTACGATTAAGAATGCCTTCGAGCCAGATCGGAAGCGAGGCCATTGCCATTTGGATGAAGTATCCGGCGTGGTCTATCGATTCGGTCAGCGGAGCCGTCAGAACGATCAGCTTGCCTTCACCATTCCCTTCGGCAGCATTGCCGCCGCTTGAGTTCGTCATTCCCTTGTTCCCTTGTTCTTTCATAAAACCTCCTGAAAAAATGGAACAGCGTCATCGGGGGAACCGTTTACGCCCGTGGGAGCAAGAATTGTGAGGAAAAGTTAAATATCAAAACCTGATAACGGCATCTGGCCCGCCTTCTACGTGGACGGTATCAACGAAGCGTATGCTCTTCGAGTCCGTCGTCATCACGACCGAGTGGGTCCGCTTGCCCTCGCCAAAGAACCTGACGCCGCGAAGCAGCGAGCCATCGGTCACGCCGCTCGCCGCAAAAATGACCTTCTTGCCCGGAGCAAGATCGTTGGTGTCGTAGATCTTGTTTGGGTCATTGATGCCCATTTCCTTGATCCGCTCGATGACCTCCTCGGCCGGCGGAACTTTCGAGGCATCAACGCCGAGCTTTTCGGGGTCGAAGACGAGCTTTGCCTGGATCTCGCCGTTCAGGCACTTCATCGCTGCGGCAGTAATAACGCCTTCCGGTGCTCCGCCAATGCCCATCAGCGCGTGGATGTTCGTCCCGGCAACGGCCGCCGAGATCCCTGCCGAAAGATCGCCGTCCGAGATCAGCCGGATGCGTGCACCCGCCGTGCGGACGTCCTGTACAAGCTGGCGGTGACGCGGGCGGTCAAGGCAGATAACGGTCAGGTCCTCGATCTCACGGCCGAGCCGGCGGGCGATGTTCTTGAGGTTTTCGGCCACAGGCGCGTCGATATCTACCGCACCGCGGCACGAGGGCCCGACTACGATCTTGTCCATGTAAATATCCGGTGCGTTGAGCAGGCCGCCGCGTTCGGCCGCCGCGAGCACGGCGATGGCGTTATTGGCACCGAGTGCGCAAAGATTTGTCCCTTCGAGCGGGTCAACGGCGATATCGACCTCGGGAAATTCGGCACGCGATTCGTCCGCGAACGCACCGCCGCCGACCTCTTCGCCGATATAGAGCATCGGCGCCTCGTCGCGTTCGCCCTCGCCGATAACGATGCGGCCGCGCATCGGCACCGTGTCCATAACTTCGCGCATCGCCTCTACGGCGACGTGGTCGGAGTGCTTCCGGTCGCCCTGGCCCATTGTCCTCGCGGAGGCAATGGCGGCGGCTTCGGTAACACGCAAAAAATCGAGGGCGAGCTCACGCTCGGCTTTGGTATTCTTCATCGGGATCTCCGCAAAAAAGCAGTCTTTGAATTAAAAGATGCCCCATTCTAACATTGATTCTAAAGGATTTGACAAGTTCTTTTTCGAATATTAGCTTTTACCTTTGGCCTGCACACTCTGAGAATCGGAGATAGTTTGTAAATGACATATATCGTTGCTGAACCTTGCGTTGAATGTAAGTACACGGATTGTGCCGCGGTTTGCCCGGTCGAGGCGTTTCACGAACTCCCGGACAAACTCCTGATCAACCCTGATACATGTATCGACTGCGATGCCTGCCTTCCGGAGTGCCCGGTCGAGGCGATCTTCTCGGATATGTCGATCCCGGAAGAGTACCTGCCGTGGCTTGAGATCAACAAAGAAGCCGAGAATTACCCGATCATCAGCACCAAGCAGCCGGCACTCTACGGGGCCGGATGTAAAGGACAGCCCGAATAGAATTTATTCTTTTTTGCAGTTTGAAAGAGGCGAGTTTCGGCTCGCCTTTTTCTATTTCCAGCGGATACCGAGGCGAACCGAAGCGGGAGCGGCGATGGTGCTAAGAGGCGTCAGGCCGACCGGATAGCGGCTGTTGAAGATGTTCTCGGCGGCGAGGAACATCCCAAGGTCCTCATTCACACGAATGTTCAGCAGGCCGTCGAGTTGAAAGAAGGCCCCGAGCCGGAACTGGTTCTGGTCGTCGTCGAATTGCCGCCCGGCGGCACGCCCTTGCAGGCCAAGGTCCCAGCGGCGGGCCGCGTACCGTGCCTGAAACGTGAACTGGTGCCTCGGTACCTGAGGAATGAAGCGATCCACGAGCGACGGATTTGAAGGGAACTCTGTTATGCGGGAATCGGCAAATAGATATCCGGCGTTGAGCGTCAGCCGCGAGATGCGAAATTCGGCGTCGAGTTCAAACCCTGCTGACCGCGTTTTGCCGGCATTTTGCCGTTGGCGGGTGATCAGCGACGGCGTTACCGTGAGCGTCACATTCGCCACCGTCCGGTCGATCTCGGTGAAAAATCCGGTGCCGCGGAGATACACCGGCCCGCGGGCAAAGCTTGCTCCGCCCTCAAAGCTTGCGGCCCGTTCGGCCCGAAGATCGGCATTGGCGTTGGTCACGATGTTGCCTACGCGGAATCCGCGGTAAAGCTCGTTGAGCGTCGGGGCACGAAAGCTCCGCGATGCCGAACCATTGAGCGAAAGCTCCGGCGTGATCCGATAAAGCACTGACAATCGCGGGCTTAGAGCGTCTTCCTCGCGGTCGGGAAAAATTGTCGCTGTCGTGATTCCGGTCGCAAGGCTCCGCGTTGCCGAAAGCCCGCGGGAATTTGCCCAACAATCGTAACGTACCGAACCGGCGACGACCGCCCGCGAGCCCCAGGCAAAGACGTCCTGAACATAAACCCCGAACGACCGTTCGCGGCCGCCAGTGCCCAGAAGCGATGTCGGATTGCCGCCAAAGTAGCCGACCTCGTCGCTCGAGCCGCGAACCTCGCGAAGCTCGAATCCGGCACCGAGCGAATGCGCGCCGAGCAGCGTGAAAACGCGTACCGAAAGCCCAGCGTTCTGTGAAGGCGAACTCTGCAGCCGCGAGAGCGTTTCCGCGTCGCGAGCGGCCGCGACCGCCGTGAACGTCTGGTCGTACACCTGCGTCCCGCCAAACGCACGGAACTCCGTGCCAAGCTTTCCGGCCGCACGCTCGAACCGGCCGCCGGCGATGATGCCGCGGGAATGTGTCTGATTCCGCTGAAGCGGCGTGCCGTTTGTCCGGTCCTCGGAAAAGTACGACGGCCGGACGAAAAGCGAGCCCGACTCGCCGAACCGCTTTCCAAAGCGGCCGCTCAAATTCACCGACCGAACCCCGGCGGCCTCGTCGATCGGGCCTCGATCTTCGCTTGAGACCGGAACGTAGCCTTCAGTTTGAAGCCGCCCGAAATTTATATCGGCGAACCAGCTTCGGTAATTTGTGCCGAGAAATCCGGCCGCCGAAAGCGTCTCCTGGGTGCCGGCCGAGAATTCACCCGAAAAGGCGAAGGGTTCGCGGGTCGAACGCGGTTCGATGGTAACCGTGCCGCTCAATGATCCGCTGCCGTAAAGGCTCGAGGCTCCACCGCGGACCACCTCGACCTGCTCTACCGCGAGCGGCGAGATGCGGTTCCATTGCACCCAGCCGCCAAAGGGGTCGTTGATAGCAACGCCGTCGAAGAGAACCGCCGTCCGGCTCGCACCACTTGCACCAACGCCGCGGAGCGAAACGCCCTGCGTTGTCGGATTTGAGTTGCGGCTGCTCGAACGCCGAAAGGTCGAAAATCCCGGCACCTGCCTGAGTGCGTCGTCGAGCGTCGGTGCCGCCGTTCGCTCTAGTGCAACGCGGCCAAGAACGGCGATGCTGACGGGCGAGTCGCCAAGCCTCGCCTCGGAGCGTTCGGCGGAGACGACGACCGTCTCGCGAAGCCCGGCGGGCTCGAGCACGATGTTCATCTCACCAGAGGCGAGTGCCTCTGAGGAAAGGGTTTGCTCAACCGCCGCAAAGCCGCTGGCCGAAACCGAGACCCTTTCGCCGGGCTCGATGCGGCACACGAAGCCCTCAGCCATGCTGCCGCAGGGCCTCGCGGTTCCATCGGCCGTCTTCACTTCGGCCGCGGCGTTCACGACTTGCCGTCCGGCGGTATCGCGTATGATCACACGCACTTCGCCCGCCTGGCCAAAGGCGCCAACGGCAGCGGTGAGCACGAATGCGATCCGTAGGGTGAGTGTTCTCATCCGATCCAAACTCAAGCTTAACTAACTGCTCCGTGATAACGAATTCGACCGGCTGCCGAGTTCGGGTTCGGTCATCGGCCGCTGCGGATCATCTCGCTTGCTATCGCGAGGTCTTCGGGAGTGTTGATGTTGAAAAAGAAGCGATCCGAACCGGGAAGAACGGCGAGATCTTCGAAAGGGACGAACCGCGTCCGGACGCGATCCAAAAGCGCGAACATACTGAGCCGTCCATCCACGATGGCCTGTTTCACCGCGGGCAGGCAGGCCGCCACGCGATACGCCGCACAAAGCGGCTGCGGCGTTCCGTCAGGCTGAATCGGAACTACGGCGTCATTATCGTCCGAGCATTCGCTCAAGAGCCTTTTGAACAGCTCACCGGAAACGAACGGAAGGTCGCACGCCGCCGCAATGAGCCACTCGCTCTGTGCATCCAGTAGTGCCGTGTAGATTCCGACGAGCGGCCCGCCGGCTTCGTCGAAACCAGCGGGTGGTGAATCGGTGATCACGCGCAGCCCCGCGACCTCGATCCGGCTTCTCGCAACAACTGTGGCCTCGCCATCCGAAGCAACAGCCGAAAGTGCAGCCGCTACCCGTGCGATCATCGGCCCGCCGCCGAGCTCAATGCCCCATTTCGGCTGCCCGAGCCGCTTTCCCTCACCGCCGGCGATGATGTATGCCGATACTTTCATCTAATTTTCGGTTTATGACCAAGGTCATTTTTTGCCCGGCCGCCCTGAAAGATAATTACACCTGACATTACCTGTCGGAGGAGTAATTATGCAAAACCTTTCAACCATGACCGTACGCGAGATCGCCCTTGAAATGCCGCAAACGACAAGGGTCTTCGAGCAATTCAAGATCGATTACTGCTGTGGCGGCAGAAAGCCGATCGCCGAGGCCTGCGAGCGTGCGGGCGTAGATTCGAAGGACGTCATCGAACAGCTTGAGGCGTTATTTACTTCCGGCGTTCCGGCTGACGACTGGGTCGGCAACGCCTCGCTCCACGAGCTTATCTCGCACATCCTTGATAAGCATCACGTTTTCACGAAGAACGAGCTTCGGAGCCTTGCCCCGCTGATGGACAAGGTCGCCCGCGTCCATGGCGACAACCACTCAGAGCTGATCGAGCTCAAGGCCGCCTTCGAAGAACTCTCAGATGACCTTTTCCCTCATATGATGAAAGAGGAAGAGGTGCTTTTTCCCTTCGTCGAGCGGCTGGTCCGCTGCAAAGAGAAAGGGCTGCCCGCACCGATGCCGCCCTTCGGTACGGTCCGCAACCCGATCCGGATGATGATGAGCGAGCACGATACGGCCGGTGATATACTCAGGAAAATGCGGTCGCTCTCGAAGGACTACACTCCGCCGCCGGATGCTTGCCCGAGCTTCACCGGGCTCTATTACCGGCTGGCCGAGCTCGAACGCGACCTTCACGAACACATTCACCTCGAGAACAACGTCCTCTTTCCGCGTGCCGTTGAGCTGGAAGATGCCGCCTTAGGAGCCGAGGTGTAACGCACAACCGACACGAAATGCAGCAGGCCGCCGAACTCGAACTTGAACGCCCCGCGATCCGGAAAAGCAGGATCGTCCTCCCGATCGAGCACGGATCGTGGGGGTTCTTGTTCGAGCCTCTGGTCGCCGCTTCGGCCGTTGCTTTCTCGGGGGCTGCATTGTCGCTTTCGGTAATGGTGATCGGCGCATTCATGATGCGGCGGCCGTTGCAGATCTTTCTCGCCGACCGGCTCGCCGGCAGGTCGCTTCCGCAAACCCGTATCGCACTTCAGTTCGTGCTTATCTTCTTCGCGGTGTTTGCCGCCGGCCTCGCAGTTTCGTTTCTGACCTCACCGCTTGTCGCCTTCCTACCATTTGCGGTGGTTGCCCCATTTGCCCTTTATCAGATCTATTGCGATGCCTCGCGAAAGAACCGCGAGCTTGCCGCCGAGTTGACCGGTGCGTTCGTGATGTCTTCATCGGCCGCTTCCATTGCGGTCGCGGGAGGCTTCGCGTGGCCGCAGGCCGCAGCGATCTGGGTGTTTTTCATCGCGAGGTTCGTGCCTTCGATACTTTACGTCCGCAACCGCTTGAGGCTTGAGAAGGGCAAACCGTTCTCGTTCGCGGTTCCCACCGCTGCACACCTCGCGGCTCTCGCGGCAGTTGCGTTGCTCTGGAACGCCGGGTTTCTGCCGCTGCTTGCGGGCACGGTTTTCGCGGTGCTTCTTGCCCGTTCGGTGATCGGGCTTTCGCGCTTCCGGCGTCCGGCAAAGGCAATGAAGATCGGCGTCTGGGAGGTCATTTATGGCCTCGCGGCTGTCCTTTCGCTCATCATCGGTTATCATACGGGCATCTGAACACGATGGCCGACGCTGAACACAACTCGATCTATGGGCCCGTCGATTCCTGGCGGCTAGGGCGTTCGCTTGGCGTGGACGTCCTTTGCGTTGATTCGATCTGCTCGTTCGAGTGCGTTTATTGCCAGCTCGGCAAGATCAACCGCGTGACCTCCGAACGCGCCGTTTACGTCCCGACCGAAAAGGTGATCAGCGACCTGCGAAACGCCGATTGGCAGTCAGCAGACGTGATCACTTTCTCCGGCAGTGGTGAGCCGACGCTTGCGGCCAATCTCGGCGAGATCATCACGGCGATACGCGACCTGACTGGGAAACCGATCGCGATCCTGACCAACTCGACATTGCTCGGCGATGCAATTGTGCGTGCCGAGGCGGGCCTTGCCGACCGCGTTTACTGCAAGCTCGACGCCTGGTCTGAGGATTCGCTCCGCCGCGTTGACCGCCCGGCAGCGGGCGTCAGCCTCGGGTCGATAGTCTCCGGCATCAGGCAATTCCGGAAGGAGTACAAAGGCTTTCTCGGTATCCAAACGATGCTGCTCACGCGGCCCGCCGATGCAGACATCGAGCGGCTCGCCGAGCTTTACCGCGTGATCGGCCCGGACGAGATAGAGCTCAATATACCGCTAAGGCCGATCCCGAGCGAGTGGGTGCTCGAATCGCGTGGCAACATTACCGGCCGCCCTGAAGGAATGCACGTCCTTAAAACAATGGAACCGAGCGAGGCGGGCGAGATCGGCAGCCGCATCGCCGGGCTTACGGGCATCCGGGTCATAACGCCCTTCGACCGGCCGCCGCAGAACTGAACACGAATGCACGAGATAGACATTGACCTCATCGAAATGACGCTCGACGTCATGAAGTATGCCATCAACCGGATCACGGATATGGATCCGCATCTTGGCAAGCCGAAGTCGGAGCGGGAGCTCCGCTCGCTGGTCGGTGAGACCGTAACGCCGTCCGGCATCGGCGGCGAGCGGGCATTCGAGCTTTTCCGTGATGTTCTGGTCAAGGCGAGCGTACCGATCGATCATCCGCGGCATCTCGCTTTCGTTCCGGCCTCGCCGACGCGGGCAGCGATTATGTTCGACCTCGTCACCTCGGCGACCAGCGTCCACGGCGCATTCTGGATGGAAGGCGGCGGCTGCATTTTTGCCGAAAATGAAGCGATGCGGTGGCTTGTTTCGCTGACCGGTTTACCCGAGGGCGCGTTCGGAGTTTTCACGAGCGGCGGGACCGAGGCAAATCTTTCGGCGATGGTCGCCGCCCGCGGGGCATGGCGAGAAAAGGATCCGTCAAAGCGATCGACCCGCGGGCTCGTCATCACCTCGGCCGGAGCTCACTCATCCGTCCGGGCAATGGCGAAAGTGATCGATGCGGACGTGATGCTGATCGATACCGAAGGCCGGCTCGGAAGCGAGATGCTGGCCGAACGCATCAGCCTGCTGACGCCGGAGGAACGATCAAGGTTCTTTGCTGTGGTCGCAACCGCAGGGACGACCAACGCCGGCATCATCGACGACCTCGAAGGCATCGGGAAGATCTGCCGAGACCTCGGCGTTTGGTTCCACGTTGATGCTGCCTATGGCGGCGGTGCGCTTGCGGCACCTTCGGTCCGGCATCTTTTCACCGGCATCGAACTGGCGGACAGCGTCACCATTGACCCGCACAAGTGGCTCTTCTCGCCGTATGATTGTGGAGCTGTGATCTATCGCGAGCCCGAGATCGCCCGCCGCGCACATTCGCAGGGCGGTTCGTATCTCGACATTTTTTACGACGAAGGTGCGAGAGGGTTCAACCCGGCCGATTACCAGATACAGCTTACGCGCCGTGTCCGCGGGCTTCCGCTCTGGTTCTCGCTCGCGATGCACGGCACCGACCGCTACGCACTCGCGATCGAACGCGGGATTGAGCTCGCCCGCATCGCCGGCCGGCTGATCGATGCCGCTCCGCACGTCGAACTTGTCCGCGAGCCGAGCCTTTCGTGCGTGCTTTATCGCCGGATCGGCTGGCAGCCCGACGACTACAACCGCTGGACCTACAAGAACCACAGCGACGGCTTCGCCCTCGTCGCTCCGACCAAGTGGCGGTCACATGGGGTCCACGAAACCGTCGCCCGATTTTGCTTCATCAACCCGGACACGACCGAAAAGGACATCGCCGACATCCTCGATTCGATGAAGTGAATGCCGCCGGGTGATATAGACTACTAACGGCGGCAAAGGAGACGCCCTTACTTGGCACTCAAGCTCTTAGACGACCTCGCTCCCCCGATTCGCGAACGGATGTTGAAGTTCGGTGTTCAGCGTTCGTTTGGCGAGGGCGAGATCATCTTTTCCGAGGGCGAAGTAGCCGAGTTTCTTCCAACGGTCATCTCCGGGCGGGTCAAGATGGTCCGCTATCCCGAACCGGGAAAAGAGATCATAATCGGCACCTTCGGCCCCGGCGAGATGTTTGCCATCCCGCCGGCAATGGACGGCAAGGAGTTTCCTTCGACCGCCGTCGCGATGGAAGATTCGCGTGTGCTCCTGCTCGCACGCGACCGTTTCCGGGGCTTGATGGCGGAGTTTCCCGATTTTTCGATCGCCGTTGCCGACCGGATGTGCGGCATTCTCCGCGACCGTGCCGCGACCATTCAAGTGCTATCGAGTACGACGGCCGAAAAGCGTATAGGAACCGTGTTGCTGTCACTCGTCCGGGAACGCGACAATGGGCTGCCGCTTCGCATTACGCTCCGCAGGCAAGATATCGCTGAAATGGCCGGTTTGACGCTCGAGTGTACGATCAGGTCGATACGCCGGCTCGCCCGCCGAGGGGCGTTCGAGATAGTTAAGGGAAAGATCGTCATCCACGACCCCGAAGCTTTAAGGCGTGAGTCGGGCGGATGACCAACCGCGAAAACTGCCGGTGTTAAACGAAGGCTTCGCTCCCGCAGCTAAATTCCTCACATCCGGTTTCAATGACCGGCATTTCCTTCCGCTCGGGCAGATCCGCTGCACCGGACAATTCATAAAGGGCCTCGCCCGCTAGCATCATATATTTCACGCCCGAGCCTGCAAGCAGTTTCGAGAGCGGCGAGGCGATCTCGGCGACGTGCTCCTTTGTAAAGCGGTTGGCGGCCTCGCCCGCGATCTCGGCATTCTCTTTCTCGTCGGAAAGCAGGGCGAAAGCTTCCTTAAGTCGCAAATACCCCACAAAACCCGCTTCGACCGCTATATGGTCCGGGACGTCCGAATACCGCGGACGGTACTCAAAGGCACGGTAATAGGAAGAGAGTTCCGAGAGCAAATAGCCGGGCTGCACCCAACTTCGGTAGCTGACCTCCCGCGGCGGTGCAGGGCCGCCGGGGCCGAAGACGAGATGATAAAGCCCCTCGTCAGCCTCTGTCTGTGCATAAACGGCCGCTTGCCGAAGCTTCCTATTCGTCGTTTCGCTTCCGAGCGACTTGAGCTCGGCAAGCGTTGCAGCGGAAGGACACTCGAAGAGCAGCCCGAGCAGCCGCCAGTCAGTCGCCGTGCCAAAGAGCTTTTTTTCACTACTTACTGTCATTGCTAGCCTCCGTTTCCCGCGAATGCACCGGAAACTCAAGTTTGCTGAATGTCTCCGCCAGTTCCTTTCGCGTCATCACACTGTCCAGTTCCGGGTAGAGTATCTCGCGTTCGCGAATGTCGTGGTGCGAGGACAGCCTCTTGTAGAACGATTCGCGGTCGAGAAGGTTGAGAAGTGTTTTTTCCGGCGATGCCTGAAGCCGCAGCTCGGCGGTCGTGTCGATAAAAAGAGATACATACGCACGCATCTTTTCGTGTTCATCAAGAAAGAGTGCCGGATTGCCGCCCTTTTCGGGTTTGATGCGTTCGCGGTAAATTGGCATTAGTAGCCGCTCTTCGTCGCCCATATGGGCGAGCAATGAATCGCGGTACTCGCCGAGCAGTGCGAGCGCCGTGTCGAACTCGAACCTAAGCAACGCCTTCTGGTGCTCGAAGAAAAGCGAATCGAGCCTTTCATGGGCTTCCATTAGCATTGTGATCTTCAGCTCGCGTTTCATTTCGCCAGTAGGTTTATCCAGCCTGTTCGCATCTTTCGCGAGCCGGCCTCGCCGTGCGTGCCTTCCCAAACCGCGAAGGCGACCTGCGTCGGGCGCGTTGCCGAGAATCCGTTCGGTATCGGCCGGACAAACACGACCGCCCAGCCGGTATCGGACCATTTTCCAATGCCGGAGGTGTGCCGTGCGGGGGCGGGTGTGAGCGTTCCGGGCCCTTCGGCGATCAGATCCTCAAATGCAACTTCGCGCGGGCCAGACCGCACGTTTCCCAGGGCCTTTGCCGGAGCGTACCTGAGCTCGGCACGCCGCCTGGCTTCCTCATTGTTCTCAAGCGGCTTTGCCTCATAGGGGTGATGATCGACCGAGGCATTCGGGTGAAGGGCCCGGATGCCGTCGGGACGGCCGTTGACCGACGCTTGCCAGTCGGCTCGCCAATATGCGATCTCGACCGTCATTCCCTGCTCGCCCATCTGCGGTGCCGGTGCATTCGCTTGGATGACGGCGGGTAGTTGGACGGCCGCTGCATCTACCGGCTTTCGCGGTCCGGGTGCATCGTTTAGCGTGTCGTCCGACCACTCCATTCGGAAGGCGATCTGTCCATCTTTTGTGATCGCCTTGACGCGAACCTCGGCGGTTGTCGGCTCCATCTGCCGCGGTTCGACGAGGTCCTGTAAGATCAGCTTCGCGATGTGTGTCGGGGCATTTTCCCAAACTGAGTCATCGGGGTCGAGCGTGATCCGATCGGCCGCGATGGCGTGGACCTCAGGCGTTGTCATGACCGTATTCCCGCAGTTTGCTGAAAGGAACAGCGCGATCGCCGCCGTTAGCATCTTGATCAAAACTAGGTGTCTCATATCGTTACTCCCGGGTGCCGTCGGGCACCATTTATGTGCAGTTCATCCGCGTCACCTGCTGGACCGGATCGAAGGCCTGACGAATATGCACCGGTTCGCGGAGCGGCACGCTGACGAGCACGTTGCCGTCGTCGTCAAGGCCCGTTATCGTTTCGCCGATCCTTCGCCACCGCGTCATCACGCGTTCCGACGAACCAAAGAGCCCGAGCAGTCCGGCAAGGTCCGCATCCGTCGCGGCCGAGCGATAGGTCTCGATCGCCTTTGCAACGCCGGGGCCGAACATCTGTCCGGTAAATGACGTGGGGACGTGGACCGGCGGAATGTAATAGACGTTCGGCTCAAGCCCGAACTGCGGAAAGAGAGGCAGTGCCACCTTCTTTATATGGATCAGGTAATCGAGCGGGTTGTCCTCGCGGGCATTCTCCGGGGTGGACAGGTAGCCAGCCATTCGGATCTTGCCGATGCAATTGACGAAGCATTGCGGCTGAATTCCGAGCTCCATCTTTGGGAAACAGGCGATGCATTTCTCTGAGGTGCCGGTCATTGCATTGTAAAAGACCTTCTTATACGGGCATCCGCGGACGCATTCCTGATAGCCGCGGCAGCGGCCCTGGTCAACCAAAACAATGCCGTCCTCGGGCCGCTTGTAGATCGAGCCGCGCGGACAGGAGGCCAAACACGCCGGATAGGTGCAGTGGTTGCAGATCCGCGCCATGTAATAGAACCACGCCATGTCGTGCGAGTTTTCGAGGCTCGTCCCGCCATCGACCTGGCCTGCGCAATCGTCCTCGCCGACGTTCGCATAGGCATAGTCTTCCTCCGCGGGCCGCCAACCGAGAACGCGTTCGCCTGCGGGTGCGGATTCGAAGATCGTGCTGCCGGTGTAAACGGGCCGCTCGCCGCTTTCGTCCCAACTTTGCCCGCCGAGCATGTCGAGAAGGTTCAGGTCCCACGCCAGCGGATAAAACCCGTAGGGCTTCGTTTCGACGTTGTTCCATAGCATGTATTCCTGCCCTTTGCCGGAGGTCCACGTCGTTTTGCAGGCGAGCGTGCAGGTCTGGCACGCGATGCATTTATTGGTGTCAAAAACCGCGGCGAACTGCTTCTGCGGCCGGGCCTCGGGATACCAATACGACATCTCTCTTCCTAATTGCCAATTGTTTACGCGTGCCATTTGTTGTTCTCCATTTCGGTCGAATTTGTGTTGATGAAGATATCGGCCCTCGCCGCGGCCGCTGACTTGATGCTCCGGCCCGCGAGGACCGATGCGATCAGGAGTGCCGTGGAAAGTGCCGCGAGCAATAGCATTATGGCCTGTGCCCTGCGGGTCACGTCGGGCCGCTTTCTAAGCCGAATGTTCGCGACGAGGGCGGCAATACCGGTGACGGCGACCGTTACGAATGCCGCCGTCCCGGTCAACTTGTGCCTCTCAAGTGCCGCTGCCCGCGGGCCCTCGCTCGCGCCTGCATACATACCGGCGAACTCTCCGAGAAAGACGACGATCAGCGTTAGCAGGAATACAAAGACGAGTAGCTTGAGGGCGGCCCTGTAAGCTCCCGGCTTTCCGAAGTAAAGACCCGCCGCGAGAATGATCGTCGCCAGAGCGGCGAAGATCGCCGGGTAGTAATTCAGCAGAAGATGCAGCTTCAGGTAGGTCATCTACTTCCTTGCTCCTATGTACTGCCCTTCGAGGTAGCGCTTCATCGCGTCCGATTCGTTCCGCGGGCGAATGCCAAGTTCGACCGGCCGCCAAAGGCCCTTGCCGCCAATGCCGCCCGGTTCGGCCTTCGTGATCTTTACGAACGCCTCCCGCGGAGCACCGGTCGGACAGTGGATATCGGCCGCAAAGCCCTTGCCGATCGCCTGGCCGAACATTCCCTTGCGGACCAGCGAATCGGTCATCCATGTTGGCTTGAGCCAGCCCCGGGTCGCCGATTGGTGCGAGCCCGAGCGGAACATCGCCTGATAGTTCGTCCGCGGGTTCTTTGCCAGCCCGTCCGGCCGCTCTTCGGCACCCTGCTGCGAACCGGGCGTTGCGGCGTACATGTTGAACCACATTCTCGTCACGCCCCGCGGCGTTCCGGGATAGTAGCGGGCACGGCACATCATCCGCGCCACTTTGTAGTTGTCCTTGTTCTTGCTTTCGTTCCAGCCGCGGAACGGTCGGTCCTCGGGGTCGGGGTCGATCCAAACGTAATCGCCGTCCTCGATGCCGGCTTCGCGTGCATCGGTCGGGTTGATATCGACGTAGCCTTCGGTGACGAAGGGCATCCTTTTGTCGTGCCGATAGATGTCGCCGAACGGACCGAACAGAATGGCGATCATGTCCGTATCGATTGGCGTTGTATGAGCTCCATGGCGGTACTTCGGCGTATGGAAAATGAACTTGAAGCCGTCCTTCACGAGCGGATGAGCCGTCTGTTTTGCCTCCGGCCACGAGTAAACGACGTTGCGGCCGCATCGAGTTTCGCAGCTTAGGTCATCGCGCTTTGCGCCGTAATCCTCCGGCTGCTTCGGCCGAAGTGCGGCATGCGGTGGTGCGATGATGATGTTCGGCTCAAGGAAGGTCGAATCGACCGGCTCGCGATGGACAGGCAAGTTCTCGCCGGCATCGATGAACTCATCTTCCTCTCGGTAGAACTCAAGCCGCCCGCTCTTCGTGTACCACGGGATCGACTCAGTTATCTGGTCATAGCCGACGTTCTTTGGCGTCGTCCGGCTGTTCATTATCGCCGGAATGCCCTCGAGAGCTTTCGCGTGAAGGTCCTTGAAGTCGTAGCCCTTGGTGTTGGTCGAATGATCGAGGATCCGCTGGAGATAAACGTCGGTATTGTTCTCATTGACGAACTTCCAGTATTGGTTGAACCGGTCGTCGCCGGTCAGTTCGGCGAGTTTCGAAGCCACCAGTGCATAGACCTCGATGTCGCCCATTGTGTTGAAGATCCGCGGGATCGGCGTTCGCGGAAAGACCGCAAGGAACGGATTCGTTACCGAAGCCGTCATGTCCGGATGCTTCAGTTCGGCCCACGAATCGACGCCAAAGACCACGTCGGCCCATTCGCAAGAGGTTGACCACCACCATTCATTGACGGCGATCATTTCGATCTTCGGCAGTGCATTGAAGACCTGATTGTAATGCCATTTAACGTTGCCGAGTATAGAATTCGCGTTCGCGAACCATAGCGACTTCGTAGGGCAGGGCATATGCGACTTTCCGGTCAGGATGGTATTGCCGACCTTCAACGGATGGTCCTCGTGGTTGTAGTAGTGTGCCGATTCCGCCGTCCAGTATGCCCGCGGACGAGCGGGCTTTGCTGCATCAAGCTCGATGTCGAACGGGTTCTCATTGATGTACTGGCCCGCACCATTGAACAAAGCGGTCCGGTAGTTGCCGGCATATGAGCCGATGTTCCCGCCTATTTTGCCGACGTTGCCGGTCAGAGCGGCGAGCATTATTGTGTCGCGATCCTTGTTGTCGCTGTTGAAGAACTGGTTGGGGCCCATGCCGATCGCAAAAAGGGTTGTGCCCGGTTCCGTGGCGATCTGTTTCGCCACGCTTTCGACCGCCGCTGCAGGTGCCCAAGTGAGTTCCTCCACCGTCTTTGGGTCGAAATGGGCAGCGTATTCTTTTATCAGGTCAAAGACCGGCCGGCATAGCACTACCGAGCCGTCCGCGAGTTGGACGTTGATGGCACCCTCGAGCATTGCATCGGCGGTGTTCGAATTCTTGCCGACGTTGTCACGCGTGCAGGCGATCACCTCGCCGCGGCGCGTGTCATAGAACGTGTAATCGCCCCAGTCGTTCCGCATCGCCTCCGGGACGATGTTCTGGTTCGTTTGCTTTACCGGCGGCAGTTCCTTTTCGCCGGCCCGAACAAGCACGGTCTGTTTTAATTCAGCCGGTGAGCCGCCGACGACCTCGCTTGCTTTCAGATACTTGAGCGTATCCATCCGAACAAGGATCGGCATATCGGTCCAATCGCGGACGTACGCATTGTCGTAAAGATTGTCGCGGATGATGACGTTCGCGAGGCCGAGGGCAAGTGCCGGAGTCGTGCCCGGCCGGACAACGACGACCTCATCGCCCTTGGTCGCGGTCGCGGAGTATTCGCAGGCAATGACGATGATCTTCGTCCCTTTTATCCTCGCTTCGGTCAGCCAATGGGCGTCCGGCATCTTGGTCGTTATCCAGTTCATTCCCCAAACGACCACAGTTTTTGCATGCTCGACCGAGTTGAGGTCGAACTCGACCGTCTGTTGTCCGGAGACCATCGTGTGGCCGGGCGGAAGATCGGTGTGCCAGGAGTAGTTGTCGAAGCCCTTGCCGCCGACGGCCTCGTCCGGGCCGACGCCGCGGATCTTTGCGTCGAGAAGTGCCATCGAGTTCGCAAAGCGATACATCCCGAAAACGCGTGTCATCCCAAGCAGCGGCATACCGCCGCGAAACTTCATCACATTCGTACCAATGCCGCGTGTAGCCTCGATGACCTTTTCGTCGTAGCCTTGCTTGCGGAGCCTTTCGAGCCCGGCTTCGCCAGTATAAGTTTCGGCGATGTTCTTGAGCGCCGCCGCAACTATCGCCGCCGCTTCGCTATGCGGCATCCGCACCCACTCATCGCGGGCACGGTTGAAGTAGCTCGGGTCCGGCTTCCCGTCGGAACCCCGCGGAAATCCCTCATCGTGCCAGCGTTTATAACCGGCCCGGACCATCGTCTGGTTCACTCGCCGGTCGCCGTAGAATCGCCGCGTCAACGCAAGGCCTTTTTGGCAAACACGCGGGTCCCATCGGTGCGTCGTTCCGTTGCCGTTGAGGTCCTTTGCAAGGCCATACTTCATTGATGGGCCGATCCTTGTGATCACGCCGTCACGGACATATGCATTAAGGATGCAGTTATGCGTGTCGTTGGGTGCACATGTGAAAGTAAAGGTGGAGTCGTAGGCCCAAAGGTCGCGATATACCTTTTCCCAGCCGCGGTCGGGGTAAACGGCGAGCGGGTTGGTGATAGCATCAAGCCCCCAGGCGTTCGTAGCTGATGCCGCGAGAGCACCGAAACCCGCTGCCGTTAGGCGGGCCATGAATTCGCGTCTGCTGATGATGTTTGTCATAAGGACTCCGTCAGTTCTTTCTCATTTCTTTTCAAGCGTCCGGATGAAAGCGACGATGCTTTCGATTTCGGTTCGTGTCAGGGCCGGCCGGACAACGGTCGGTGTGGAAAAGCCCTGCATAATGGTCCCTGTTCTGCCGCGGCTGATGGTCTCAACAAGGAACGTATCCGTTGCCGCGGTCAGGAAATTGGCGTTGCCGATGGCCGGGCCTTCGCCGCCGCCTCCGGTCACGCCATGACATCCGGCACAGTTGGCTTTGAAAAGCCGCTCGCCGGTCCCCACATCGCCGCTGACCCATCTCGCCGGCCGCCCGTCGGAGGCGAACTGTACGCCGCCGCCGAGCTGCCTTATAAATGCGACCAGCCCGCGGATCTCTGCTTCACCTAGCCCTTTCTCGCCTTCGCCCCAGGCAAGCATCGGCCGGCCCGGCCGACCCCGAGCGATGGTCGCGTAAAGGTAATCGTCGGAGGCAATGGCCAGGAAGTCGGGATTGGTGATCGACGGGTTCGGCGGATTGCCGGGGAATCTTGCCCCTTTGCCTGAGGCACCGTGGCAACTCGAACAGATCGTCGAGTAAAGCGTCGCCGGCTCCGTCAGGAACTCGCGTTCTCCGAATCGCATCGCCTTGACCCTGTCCTTTGGCAAAAAGATGTCCGGCAGGCTCCGCCGCCGAAGCGAGAGCATATACATCGTGAGCAGGTCGATCTCTTGTTCATTTAGATCGAGGGCAGGCATCAGAGAACCCGGAACCGTCGAGGCCGGCGAGCGGAAGTGCTGGGCGATCCAGTTCGAGAGTGTCCGTTCGCCCGGTACATTCCGGAAGTTGAGCTGATTCGGATCCCTTTCGCCGACCCGCGAGAGGTCAGGGCCATTCTGGCCCCCGAAGCCGCTGACCGCGTGGCAACCCGTGCAGCCGACCGAGTTGAACTGGGCTCGAGCCTCGATCAGCTTCGGTGCGCCCATCTGCGTATCGAGAAGCAGTTTGAGCAGTCGCAGATCGGCGTCGCCTATCTCGCGGAAAGAGTTCTTCCATGCTTCGCTTGTACCTTCACGGCTCTTGCCGAGGTGCGAGACGTACCACTCGGCGTCGTAGCCCTTGAGCCCGATGTGCGAAAGGTCCGGGCCGTCCATGCCGGTCACATTTCCGCCGGGCCGGATAGTCCCGCCGCGGCCGTCGAGCCGGTGGCAAGCGTAGCAATCGAGCCGTTCGAAGGCCTGCCGGGCCGAGGTCAGCGAAGCGAGGTTCGGGACGTCGAGCGGCGTATGGCAGGTACCGCAGCTTGCGTAGGCATATTTTGCAGGTAGCATTGGCTCGGTCCAGAAATGGACGTCGCCGTGAGCGTCGTCCATCTCGGTCGCCTGACCCTGCCCGCCGTGGCACGTAGTGCAGCCCATCACTGCCGGGTCGTGGACGACCGGCTTATGCGGCTGCGCGACCTTGAGTTGCGATGTGATCTGCTCGCCCGGTGCCATCCCTACGTGGCACGTAACGCAGCGATCGGTTCGCCTCAGGTCATTGTTGACCACCTGCCGGAGCCGGACCTCGATCGGTCCGTCCTCGGTCCTTGCCTGCCCCTGGATCGCGTGCCAGTCCTTCAGAAAATTCTCCGAAACGGCAGCAACGATCAGGAGCACGAAGACTCCGATGCTTGAAACCATCAAAAGGTATTTGTTCTTCTTCATGGCATCAATGAGCTTTCCAATCAGCCGGCGACCAAAAGAAGACCCAGTTTGGCCCGCGGAAATACGTGCCGATCACCGTCAGAACGATGAAGCCGCACAGAAAACAGGTGAATAGAGCAAGTGCTCCTGCCCGTGTCGAGTTGAACCGCCGCAAAGCCCAGATCGAATAGCCCGCGTAAAGAGCTGTGATCACCGTTCCGGGATTGAGAAAGGTGATGACGAGCTGCGGTACATCCGGGAACCACTCGCGAAGCCAGCCAAAGCGGATGGCAAATGCCTCGACGGCGATCGACGTCGCAAAACCATAGACCATTGACCACAATGCAAGGCGTCGGCCGCCGGGCCCGCCGAACCACTCGCCCGTGCCCTCGGTCTCCTTGTCGAGGAACGGGATCAGGCCGAGGCCGATCCAGCAGAGCATCGGAATGCCGATGCCGCCCATGAACGCCGAGAACGAAACGATCTCCTGCAGGCCGAGGAAGTACCAAGGAGCCTTTGCCGGGTTTTCGGGCACGAGTGGATTGGCGAGTTCCTTGAGCGGGGCGTCCGAGACAAGCGCAAGAGCGACACAGATCAACGTTGTGAACATCAAAATGCCGAGCTCAGCGTAGAAAAGATGCGGCATCGATGGAACCGTGTTCTCAGGCCCGCTGCCGACCGCCGGAGTGCGGCCCTTGACGACCGCAGCAAGCTGATATGTTTTCTTCGGCTCTTCGGTAAAGACCGGATAATGCTCGGGCTGCGAAACGCTTACGCGTTCGTTCACATCGGCCGGTTTTGCCAGCCCGCCGTCCTTTCGGATCCGCCAGAAATGGACCGCCATCAACATTGCCATCACGATCGGCAGGATCATCACGTGCAGCAGATAGAAGCGTATTAGTGACTCTTCGCCAACGATGTCCGAGCCGAGCAAGATCTCACGCTGCAGCCCGCCGATGTCCATCCATTCCGTGATGCCCATTGCGTCCGTGATCTCGCGCGGCGATTGGGCGATGTTCGCCCCGATGGTGATCGCCCAGTAGGCGAGTTGGTCCCAGGGCAAAAGGTAGCCGGTGAATGAAAGTGCGAGCGTCGTTACCAGCAAGCCCCAGCCGATCAGCCAATTGAACTCACGCGGCTTGCGGTACGAGGCTGTGTAAAATGCCCGTGCCATGTGGAGGATCACCGCGACGACCATCACGTTCGCCGCCCAGCGGTGAATGTTTCGGATGAATCGCCCGGTTGGCACGATGAAGTGAATGTCCTTGATCGAATGGTAAGCGACGTCCGGGTACGGCTTGTAATAGAACATCAGCAGCACGCCCGTGACCAGAGTTATCAGAAACGCGGCGGTCGTGATGATGCCGAGCCCCATCGTCGCCGACCAGCGAAGGCTCCAGAGGTGCGTCCGCACGGAGTGCAGATGCAGGAAGACATTGCCGAAGACGAAGGACGAACGCGTGCGGTCCGTGACCGGGGCACCACCGCGAAACATCGCCCGGTAGAGATCCACCGGCACCGCTCGAAGGTTGTGCCAGAAAGTGTTCAGAGCTGTTCTCTCTTCGTTTTCCATGTCTTAGACCTTTGTGCCGGAGGCGACCGTCGTTTCCTCATCTATCACGACCGCATTCCCGCGAGCGGTCACCTTAAGCCACGGCAGCGGTTTCGGGGCCGGGCCTTTGGTCACAGCCCCGTCCGCCGCAAAGCCCGACCCGTGGCACGGGCATTCAAAGCCGTTCGGCAAAGCTTTCACGATGCACCCAAGATGTGTACAAACGGTCGAGATCGCATAAACGCCTTCCGTATCGCGAAAGACGGCAACGTTCCGGCCCGGCGGGACGAATGCCTCGCCGGCGGGAAGAGCATCGGGAATATCGACCTCGAACTTTTTCGAGGGTGAGGCCGAGACCGCCGCCTTTGGCAGCCGCAGCATTCCGAAAGCCGAGACCAGCAGTGCCAACGCCATCGAACCCAAAGCCGCGAGGCCGAGGAAATCTCGCCGCGGCACCGGTTCGGGGTCGAAACGCGAGGGTTTTTCTTTTGGCTTCGTCGTCATAGTGTTCTCCAGGTTGATGAAAATGTGACCCGCTCCATCGTGATCGCATCGACCGGGCAGCGGATCGAGCAGAGTGCGCAGCGAATGCAGCGGTCCTCGTCCTTGAGGATCGCGGAGTTTGCTTCGAGGTCCGGGTCGGGTCCAAGCGAGGCCCCGATCACCACGTCCAGATCATCGGTGTAATCAAGCTCGGCGAGCGGGACGAGTTTGAGACACTCGGTCGGGCAAACGTCCACGCAGCCGCCGCAGAGCACGCACCGTGTGCCGTCAAAGACGGGCGTTACGCCGCAGTCAAGGCACCGCGAAGCTTCGGTCATCGCCTGCTCGCGTGTATAGCCGATCTCGACGACCCGGTCCGGGTCGGCAAGCCTCTCTTCGGGCTCGATGGTCGGCATCTCGACCCGACGGATCGACTCGTAGCCGCGTTCGCGTCGGTAACGCTCAAGCGGAAGGTGCGAGGTCGTCGCATCGGTGGTTAGCTGGCGGCCGGTTATAAAGCTGTAAACCGAACGAGCGGCGGATTTGCCGGAGGCAACGGCGTCGATCAGCAATCGAGTGCCGTGAGCAAGGTCGCCCGCAACAAAGACGTCCGGTGCGGTCGTCTGCTGAGTTTCGCGCTCGACCTTCAGCCAGCCGTTGCCGATCTTTTCAACATCGGTGCCGCCGTCTTCGAGGAACTGAAGCTTCGGCGCTTGTCCAACTGCGAGAAGAACGGTGTCGCACGGAACTTCTTTGATGATCGAATCATCGAAAATAGGCGCGAACTTGCGATCCTCGTCATATACCCGCAGGCATTTGCGGAACCGGACGGCGGCAACATGCCCATCATCGCCGCGGACGATCTCCACCGGGCCCCAGCCGTTCTCGCGTTGAATTCCTTCTTCATCGCCCTCGACTATCTCGATCGTATCGGCCGGCATTTCCTCGGCACTTTCGAGCGAGAACAGGATGACGCTGCCGGTCTCTTCGAGCCGTGCGGCGGTCCTTGCCGTATCGATCGCGACCTGACGGACGACCGTCCGGGCCACATCATAGGCGACATTTCCGCCGCCGATGACGACGATGTTCTTGCCCAAATGAAGCCGCTCGCCAAGCGAGACCGAGCGAAGGAGGTCAACACCGCCGAGAACGCCGGGGCCGCTCTCGCCGGTCAGGCCGAGGCCGCGGGAAGACTTTGCGCCAACGGCGATGATGACCGCCTTGTGGTCGCGGCGGAGTTCAGCGAAAGAGATGTCTTTCCCGATCTCTATTCCTGTCCGGATCTCGACGCCGAGAGCTTCGATGACGGCGATCTCTTTCGTTATCAGTTCACGCGGGAGCCGATATGCCGGAACGCCAACGGCGAGCATCCCGGCGGTAACGTTTTCGAGTTCGTAAACCGTTGGGCGAAAGCCCATTATCGCGAGGTCATGTGCGGCGGAGAGCCCTGCCGGCCCGGCACCGATGATCGCGACCGGTTCGCCTTCCGCCCTTACGAATTTGCCGTCAACTGCGGAATGGAGCAGGGCAGCCATTTCCTCGGCATGAGCCGCGATCGGCGGAACGAAGCGCTCGACCGCAGCGAGCACCTCGCTGACCGGCCGAGACTCGGGCCCGGACTG
Source organism: Acidobacteriota bacterium (assembly GCA_019639235.1). GTDB lineage: Bacteria > Acidobacteriota > Blastocatellia > Pyrinomonadales > Pyrinomonadaceae > OLB17. The sequence continues at coordinate 66,810 of JAHBSG010000005.1, forward strand.
CTCACAGGCAAACCGCTTCAAAGCACGGATCGAAACCGGCCGGTCGATGCCGACGAATGCGCCATCGTCGTCAACTCTTGGAACCTTGCCCCGACGGCACGCCGTCTCGCATGGCGCACCGCAGATCCTTCCGCAGATAGAGGCGAACGGGTTCGGCCCGCGGGCGATGAGATATGCTTCCTCAAAACGGCCGTCGGCGATGGCACGGATGTAGCCGCGAGCGTCGGTATTGACCGGGCACGCGGCCTGGCAAGAGATCAAATTCTTGTGATAGTCCTTGTCCGGGACCTGAACTTTCAGGTACGGCATCTATCTCCTCCCGCCGATCCAATTGCAGGAACCGCCTGACCGCAGAACGCGGTGTGAATGGGCCGTGAGGAAAGGCTATACGAGGACGAAAGGCCGAAATATGACCTGGGTCATATTCGGGCATAAATTGGAGAAGGCCGCATCGCACTAAGCGCGCATACGGCCTTTCTGCTTGGACGGTCTTGCTTGGTTCTTTAGTTCGAAGGATTTAATTTCACCCATTCGGCGCGGAGGAGGAAGCTTCCGGTCGTCACGATCCGGTCGCCGACGTTCACGCCCTCGAGCGCAGCGTAGCGGCCGTTCGTTTCGCTTCCGAGCGAGACCTGCCTAAGCTCAAATACGTTCGGGTCGGCTGTCGCGAGGAAGACCGTTTGCCGGCCGTTCACCATCTGTACCGCCGCGGCGGGCACGACAGGAACGGTCCGTTCGCTTTGCTGAAGTGCCCCGAAGGCGACGTTTACGAACATCCCGAGCCTGAGTGCCCGGTCGCCGTTCGCAATCTCAACGCGGACCTTCGCCGTTCGGGTCGCGGGGTCGATGGCGGGGTCAATGTAGGTCACCTGCCCGCGGAAAAGACGGTCAGGGAATGCATTTGTTGTTACGCTTGCGCCGCTGCCGGTCCTCAGCTTCGGCAGGTCGCGTTCAAAAGCCTGGGCGATGACCCAAACGGTCGAGAGGTCTGTTACGCGAATGAGTTCCTTGTTCGCATCGACGACCTCGCCCGGGTTGGCCGTCCGCGTCGTGACCGTTCCCGAGACCGGAGCCGGAACCTCCATTTCCGAGCGAATCTGCGAAGGCGAGCGGAGAGCGTTTATCTTCGCGTCGCTCATGCCGTAGAGCACTAGCCGCTGCCGTGCCGAGGCGAGTTCGCCCTCGGCCGCTCGGAGTTTATTGAGCGCTTCTTCATTCTGCGAACGCGTTTCCGGGTTTATCTCAAGCAGCCGCCCCGCACGGTCATAGCGGTTGCGAGCCTCCGCCACCTCGGCCTCGGCCGTACGGAGCTTCGTCGTGTGCTTCTCAAATTCCTCGACACTCGCTGCACCGATCTCTACGAGACGCGTGATTCGATGGTGGCCCGCTTCCATTTCAACCAGAGTTGATTCAGCCACTCTCAAATTTCTAGTTGCGTTATCAAATTCCGTCCTGCCCGGCTGATTGATCGCCACCAGCCGCTGTGTTCGTTCAAAGTTACGGCGAGCATTCTCGGCCTCGGTCAGCAGGGCGACGTAGCGCGACTGCGCATCGGCAAATTCATTGCTAAAAACCACTGCAACCGTCTGCCCTCGCGAGACCTGATCGCCAAGCTCGGGGCCGATGCTCCGGACAACCCCGCCGACCAGCGGCAGCACGGGCGTGTTGCGATACGCATTCGGCTCGACGACGCCGGTCGCAGCCGTTAGGCCAAGCTCGGCAGCGAGTTGTTCGCCGACGGTCTCGATGACGAGCCCAGCATTCTCCCGTTGCTCGGCGCCGATCGTCAAGGTTTGGCCGGTCAAGGGCTGGCTCTCGCTCGGCGCTGTCGGGAACGAACGCGGAGCCGGAACCGGCTTGCCTGCCGTGCCGTCGCCGGCGAACGCGAAATACCAGATGGCCAACGCGGTAAGCAAGACAACTACCGCACCGCCCGCGATGGCCGCGATCAGCTTTGTGTTTCGCGGTACCTCGCCTGCCGTTGAAACTTCCTCTTCGTTGTTCAGGTTCTCGTCTTCGTTCATTTACCCGTCAACTCCTCAGAATTTGTAGCCCGCAGCAGTTCGATCCGTGCCATATATGCCTCTCGCTGTGCGTCGATGTAGCCGCTTTCGGCCTCGATGAACCGCCGCAGTTCGCCGATATAATCAAGCAGGTTTCGCGAACCGAGTTCGTACATCTGCCTTACGACCTCAAGGTTCCGGGCCGCCTGATCGCGAACGCCGACGCGATAGATCTGCTCCGCACGGACCGAACGGTTGAATTTCACATACGCCGCGGCGACCTCTCGGCGGACGACCAATTCGCCAAACTCCCGCCGCTTTCCTGCCGCTTCTTCTTCGAGCTTCGCCGCGGCCACCATTCCCTGCTTGCGGTCAAAAACGGGAAGGCTCAGCCGTACGCCAAATGTGAAGAAATTCATCCGGTTCTCGATCGGCATCAGCATTCCCGCATCATCAAACGCACGGAACGGGAAGCCCGCTTCCATCCGCTGATAGCCGAGCATCAGGTCCGCATCAACGCGGCCTTCGGAACGCGCCTGTGCTCCGCGAGCGGCCGCGAGTTGCTCGACAGCACGTGCTCCGGCAAGGTCCGTCCGGCGAATTAACGCCGCCGAAACAGAATCAGCCTGCAACGGAAGTGCGTCCGGGGCAACATCGAGCGTTCCGCGGAGCCGCATTGCTGCGTCTGGCGCAAGGCCCATCAGCTTTCTTAGATCGAGCAGGGCGATCTCGGCCGCCGCTTCTGCTTCTTCGCGCATCGCCCGGATGCGGTTGAGTTCGACCGCCTCGATGTTTCGCTCGAGCGGAGCTCTTCGGCCTTCTTCGACCTGTGCGGCGACGAGGTCAAAGTTACGTTGGGCGGCTTCGAGCATTTCCTCCGTAAACCGCAGCTTGAGTATCGCGGCGAGTGCCTCGCCAAATTTCGTCCGAACCTCGCCGGCGAGCAGTCGTTCGCGTTCGGCCGCGGCAAGCCTCCGTATCTCAAGCTCGCTTTCGGCTATCCGCTTGCGTGCCGCCCGGCGGCCGCCAAGCTCGAGCGGGATGCCGCCCTGGACCATATAGCTCTTGTCCATGCCGCTGATCTGCCGCTCGCCGCCGAGTTCAAGGCTCGGGTTTGCACGCAAACCCGCCTGCCGCAAAAGCTGCTCGCCGGCCTCGACCTCTTTCCGCATCGCGGCAAGTTCCTGATTGCCATCGATCGCTCGGCGGACCGCTTCATCGGCGGTCATTCCGCCCTGCGGGTCGAGGTACTTTTGGACCGAGGCCGACCGCGGCGGATCGATCACCACCTGAGCCGAAATTCCTGCCGCAAAGAGAAACACGAACGCGAGTCCGCCGGCGGCGATCAGGGTCAGGGCGGAAAATCGATCACGCAGTCGCATCGCGTTCGCCCTCCCTCTTTAATTGAAATACCCGCAGCCAATAAAAGATCACCGGCGTTACGACCAGCACGTGCAGCAGGCTTGAGACCATTCCGCCGAAGACCGGCGTTGCGAGCGGCCTCATCACTTCGGCACCGGCACCCGTGCTCCACATGATAGGCAGAAGCCCGAAGATGATCGTCGCGACGGTCATCACCTTTGGCCGCAGGCGAAGCAAAGCTCCTTCGACCACGGCCTCCATCAGCGACTCCCGATCGAGCCGGCCGAGTTCCTCGGTCTTTCGCCGTACGGCTTCCTCGAGGTAAACGACCATCACCACGCCCGTTTGCACCGCCGCTCCGAAGAGCGCAATGAACCCGACCCAGACCGCGACCGAGAAGTTGTATTGCAGCATCCAGAGCAGGTAAAAGCCGCCGGTCAGCGCAAACGGCACGGCGAGCATCACGTGGGCCGCTTCGAGAAATGAGTTATATGTCAGGTAAAGCGTCCCAAAGATTATCAGGATCACGATCGGGATAACTATGATCAGCCGCTCGCGAGCCCGCACCTGATTTTCATATTGCCCGCTCCAGTTAAAGTAATAGCCGGTCGGGAGCTGAACGCGTTCGCGAATCACCTTGTCCGCCTCGGCAACAAAGCTTCCGAGATCGCGGCCTCGGACGTTGAGCAGCACCGTTCCGCGGAGCAGCCCGTTCTCGCTCTGGATCATCGCCGGGCCTTCGACCGTTCTGATCTCGGCAAGCAGTGAAAGCGGTATCGCCTCGCCGCTTGGTGAGAGCACCGGGATGCGGCCGATCGCTTCCGGCGTTGAGCGATATTCCTCGCCGTAGCGGACGCGGATAGGGAAGCGGTTCCGCCCTTCAATGGTCGTCGTCAGGTTCGTTTCGCCGATGCCGCGTTCGATGACCTGCTGGATAGTACCGACCTCGATGCCGTAGCGTGCCGCGGCCGGCCGGTTTATCTCGATGTCGATATAAGGCGCACCGCCGATCTGTTCGGGATAAACGTCCGCCGCTCCGGGAACGTCGCGCAGAACCTCGGCGATCTGCTGTCCGGTCCGCTCGATTGTGTCGAGGTCATTGCCGTAAACCTTGATGCCGATCTGCGAGCGGATGCCGGTTGCGAGCATCTCGATGCGGTTGATGATCGGCTGGGTCCAGATGTTCGTAACGCCCGGCATCCGGAGTGCGGCGTCCATTTCGGTGATCAGCTTTTCGCGGGTCATTCCCGGCCGCCATTCGCTCTCGGGCTTGAGGTGGACGACCGTTTCGTTCATGTTGATCGGCGCCGGGTCGGTCGAGCTCTCGGCCCGGCCGGCCTTGCCGACCGCCCATTTCACCTCGGGAAATGAAGCGATGATCTGGTCCTGTTTGCTCAGTATCCGCGTTGCCTCATCAAGCGAAATGCCCGGGTCGGTCACCGGCATATACATCAGGTCGCCTTCATTGAGCGGCGGCATGAACTCGCTGCCGATCTGCGTCGTCAGGTACATCGCACCGCTGAAGAGCACAAGAGCGATGGCGATCGTCGTCAACCGATGTTTGAGTGCTGCGAGGAGAACCGGTTTATACACTGCCCGAAGGAACCGCATTATCGGGTTCCATTCCTCCGGCCGCAGCTTTCCGCGAAGCATATAACCGCAGAGCACGGGCACGAGCGTAACGCCCATCACGGCCGCGGCGAACATTGCAAAAGTCTTCGTAAATGCCAGCGGATGAAAGAGCTTGCCTTCCTGGCCCGTCAAGGCAAAGACCGGTGCAAAGGCGACGATGATGATCGCCATCGAGGCAAAGATCGGCCGCCCGACCATCTTCGTCGCGTCGCGGACGATCTCCCAGACGCGCTTGCGGTCGCGGAAATCAACGCCTTCTTTCTCCATCGCCCGATATGCATTTTCGGTCACGACGATGCCCGCATCGACGAGGTCAGAGATGGCGATGGCGATGCCGGCAAGCGACATGATGTTCGACGTAATGCCGAACATGTACATAAAAAGGAACGAAGCAAGTGCCGCGAGCGGCAGCGGTATCGAGACGATAAAGCTCGAGCGGAAATGGGCGAGGAAGATAAGGTTAACGAGCGTGACGAGGATCAGCTCCTCGATCAGAGCTTCCTTCAATGTATCGGCGGTCCGGTTGATCAGGTCCGTCCGGTCGTAGAACGGCTCGATCGTCACGCCCTCGGGCAGCCCGAGCTTGATCTCCTCGATCTTTTTCTTGACGTTGTCGATCGCGACAAGGGCACTAACCCCATACCGCATGATGACCACGCCGCCGACGGCCTCCTTGCCGTTCTTATCAAGCGAGCCGGTGCGGAAGGCATTGCCGATCTTCACTTCCCCAAGGTCGCGGACGTAGATCGGCGTTCCGTTCTGCGAGGAGACGACGATCGTCGCGACATCTTCGACCGATCCGACCAACCCGACGCCTCGGACGACCGCCCACTCGCCGGCCTGCTCGACGACGTTACCGCCGACGTTCGAATTTGCCGTCTCGACCGCCTCAAGAACACGGGAGAGCGGGATGTTGTATGCCCGAAGTTTATTCGGATCGATATCGACCTGATACTGCTTGACGTAGCCGCCGACGGTCGCGACCTCCGAGATGCCGTCGACCGAGTTGAGTTGGTAGCGGACGAACCAATCCTGCAAGGTCCTGAGTTCCTGCAGGCTGTGTTTGTCCGATTCGAGCGTGTACCAATAGACCTGCCCGAGCCCACTGGCGTCCGGCCCAAGCGTCGGCGTAACCCCGGCGGGAAGTTGTGCGGCGACCAGATTAAGCCTTTCGAGAATTCGCGTCCGCGCCCAGTAAAGCTCGACATCGTCCTCGAAGATGACGTTGATCATCGAGAAGCTGAACGCCGAGCTTGCCCTTACGGTCCGGACGCCCGGCAGCCCCTGCAGATTGGAGACCAGCGGATAGGTGACCTGGTCTTCCACCTCCTGCGGCGAGCGGCCGGGCCAGTCCGTAAAGACGATGACCTGGTTATCGGAAACATCGGGAATGGCATCGATCGGCGTATTAAGCAGCGCATAGAAACCCGCACCCGCAAGCGCAAGATAAAGTGCGATCACGATAACGCGATTCTTAATGGACCACTCGATCAGCCAGTTGATCATCGATGCCTTCCTCTGCTTCTCCGTGCGTTACTGCGCGACTATCGGCAGGTTTGCCGTACCGCTTCCGGCCGGGCCTTCATACTTGATCTGCGCCTGCCATTCGCCGCCCATTTCAAGATCGGTCTTGCCGGCATAAACGCCCGGCGTCGATGTCGTCGTAAAGGTCGCCGGGTTGTTCATAACGGCCATCGTGCCCATCGCCGGCATGTGGAAGTTGAGCGAGACAGAGCCGACATCGACCGGCTTGCCGCCGGCATCCGTAAAGGTCAGCGTAAAGTCCTGCTTGCCCTTGCGGAGCACGCCGTCCTTGCTTGCAAGCGTTGCGGTCAGGTTGTTGCCGGCCGGGCCGCTCTTAACGGTCTTGCCGCCCGCGGCCGCATCTCCGCCGCTCGATGAACCGCCGCACGCAGCGGTAAACACGGCAAACGCCGCGATGATCAAAAATACAGTTGTCTTCTTCATAGGTCTTCTCCTTTAGTGAACGTTCGACTTGTATAACTATTCCGGCCCGCGATCGCGGGCACGCGCGAAAAAGCCGCTGTACTTCGAGGCGCACGAATGCCCTCGAACCTAGCAGCGGCCGATGGAAACTTTTAGATGAGGAAAGAGTTGTGCCTGATGAAAAGGTCAGGCGGCCGTGGAAGTTGCGGCGTCGCGATAAGGCTTTGCTCTCCGGCCGGCGGCGAGTGTTGAACTACCCGAACCGGAATAAAAGGAACGAATGGCTCGGCCACGACAAGCTTAGCGATAGGGAGCTTCACCTGCGCATCCGCATTTGCACGGTGCACATTGACGAATCCCTCGTCGCCGCAAAGCTCTTCGCAGCAGGGCTGGGCGCTCATCGCAGTGCCCTGTAACTTCTCGCGTTTGCAGCAGCTTGAGACCGAATCGCCGCCCATCTCAACGCAATGACAAACGCCCGCCCAAATGTTGCCGGCGATTGTCAGTACGAAGATGATTGCTGCAAATCGGCGCTTCATAAGCTCCAACTTTGAAATATGAACTTGCCAGATGCTCCTTGTCAAGCATCTTTTCATTAATACACGCGAAGGCCAAAAGTATTTCCTATCCTCAAAAGCTGTAAACGGCGGCGAGATTTACGTGGTTCGAGTTCTGCCGTCGGCTCAATGTCCAGTCGGTCTGGAAGCGGCGAAACTCGATGCCGGCCGAGAACTGCGGAGAAAACTTATAGATCGCCTCGACCGCAGCCGCGAAGTTGCGGGTCCGCACATCACGCGGGACGAACGTAACAAGGTCTTCATTCCGCGGGTCGTCAAGCCCGAGCGAACCGTAGATGGTAAGCCGGTCGCGGAAGGCGTTGGGCGTAAAGCCGAGCTGCGCCCAACCGCCGCGTGTCCCGATCGCCCGAACGCCGCCGGGCACAAGCGTGCTGCCGTTTCGGTAAGCGAACTCGGCATTCAGGCCCTGAAAGATCCCGGCCTGAAACCCGGCCAGGTTCCTGCCGGTAAACGCTTCGCCGGTCAGGATCAGTCGGTCATGAAGCGGCAGGTTCCAGTCAAGCGCGATGCCGACGGAATCCGAATCGTTCTTTACGCCCGATGCGCCTGTAAAGACCCGCGAGCGGCCGTAATGGCCGGAGATGGCGATGCTGCCGGGTTTCTTGGTGTCGAGGACGTTGGAATCGGCGATCGAAACGCGGCCCTGAAAGTAAGGGACTCGCGACGCGGAACCGGAATTCGGCTGAAGAAAAAATGCGGCGTTCGTCGCCGAATCGCCCGACTGCGGAGCGGCAACGGCTGCCTGTATCGTTACAAATTTACCAAGTTTAGTTTCGGCCTTGATCTGCGGAAGCCTTGCCCAGTTGTTGCCGGCCGCGGCCATCTGCGGGATCGCGGCCGCCGCCAGCGAGGTCGGGCTTGCGGGTGCGAAAACCGACCAGTCTTGCCCGAGCGTCAGCGAAGTTCTCTCCCATGCGAGCTTCACATTCGCCAGCCGCAAGCGGACAACGCCGAAGTTCTCACCAATGCCGACCGAAGGAAAACCGCCAAAGAAATCTGCCTCGAGCACCGCTGAAAGATTCGCGTTTCCGGCCCTTGCACCTTCGAGCCGAACGCCGAACCGCGTTTGCCTGAGCGAAGCGCCCGTTCCGCCGCGGCCGGCCGGGGTCGCAAAGAGCGGCACATCCGCATTGTTCGTTCCGCCCGAGTTCGTGAAAGCATTGAAATAGACCGAGCCGTAGGGCGTAAGCCTCGCACTCCCAACATTCACTCCGAGTTCGGGCTTCTGCTGCGCTGCCGGAACGGTCTCGGCCGTCTTTGTATCGCCGGGCGATTCAACCGCTGGGGTTGGTGACCCGCCAACTCCTGCGGTTTCGACTGGCGACTTGATTAACGCTGTAAGTTCATCAAGCCGCCGTTTCAACTCGGCGATCTGATCCTCAAGGATTCTGATCTTTTCAGCTTCGGGTGTGATGTCTTGCGCGCTCGGCCGATCCGCTCTGGCCTGCGCCGCTATCGTCGTCGGAAGAAGCAAGAACACGAAAAACAGAACTGCTGCATAAAGATAAGAAAAACTTTTCATCGCGTTTCTCCGGTTCAATTGTGTATATAAAGATCCAGCACAAGGGAACCAAAGGTGCAACATCCGTGCCCATTCTCGTTACTTCTTTGAAGAGCAAGCGAAAAGCCCGCTCACATTGGGACTGGCTTTGTAATTGGGCGATCATTGGCGCGAAAAACTCCACACCGTCGATTGGATACTTACGCGGGCTGCTTGGCCGTCCGGTTCTCGTCTCGGACGAACCAAAATTGATTGATCACGAGGCACGCGAACGAAAATGCCGAGAGCAATACGAATCCGAGGGCATAGCTGCCTGTCAGGTCCTTAACGATACCCAACTCAAGCGGAGGAAAAAAGCCCCCAAGCCCACCAAAGGCACCAACCAAACCGGTGACCGTTCCGGTTTCCTTCGGGAAATATTGTGGAACGAGCTTGAAAATCGCACCATTTCCAAGCCCAAGCATTGTTGCGCAACCGAGTGCTCCGATGGTGAACGCCGTCATTATCGGGAGGCTGAGTAGCAAAGAAAGCAGTCCGATACCGAGAAAAACGATTATCAGTACCCTTGCACCGCCTAGACGGTCTGCGAGTATACCTCCGACCGGACGAGCCAAGGTTGCAAGTATCACAAAACCCGCCGTCCGGGCACCCGCATCGGTTGGCGAAAGATCAAAGATCTCGCGAAGAAACGTCGGCAGATAAAGGGCTAGTGCGACAAAGCCGCCAAAAGTAAGAAAGTAAAAGAGCGACAAGATCCAGGCCGTCGGAGAACGTTTCAGTACACCTAGGCTTTCCACAAGCGAGGCCTTTCGGCGTTCTCCTGGCGCGTCTCGGGCAAAGATGAAAAATACGATGCCCCAAATGAGCGATATCGCGGCAAAGATGATGAACACCCAACGCCAATCACCGAGCCATAAAGCGAGAACCGGAGCAGAAAATACCGCAACCGACTGGCCGATATTGCCCATGCCGTAGATCCCAAGCGCGGTTCCTTGCTTTTCAGGCGGGTACCAACGAGATGTAAAGCCGATGCCGACAGGAAACGTTGTCCCAGCGGCACCGAGAAGCAGCCCAAAGATGATAAGTTGGGCGTAGCTTGTAGAAAAGGCGATGGCGATCGCCGGGAATGCCGAAAAGATCAGGAGTCCGGCGAAGACCGCACGACCGCCGAATCGATCGGCAAGCATTCCCGCAAATAGTCTGCCGACCGAGCCGAGCAAAACGGGCACAGCGATAAGAACGCTTTTCTGGATTCCGGAAAGGCCATAGAGGTCCGTAAAGAGTGGAGCCAGTGCAGCCACCAGTCCCCAGACTGCAAAAGACACGCCAAAAGAAACTGTTGAAAGGGCCAGGGCCTTGGTCGATCCGGCCGAACCTGTGGTGTTCATAAAAATCTGTTAGATATGTTCGCTATTAAGATAAATGTCAGGAGGAACGGCCTCGTCGCACTTCCGGCAATCGATTTCGAGGCCGATGCGCGAGTCCCGCCCGCCTGCAGTTAGTGTCCAATTTCGTGTTCTGAGCGGCGGGCCGTGCCGCATATGCTCGAAATGACCGCGATCGAGGGCGGCGAGCCATTGGTACTTCTCGTCGCAGTCGAAGGTGAAGATGCATCTCAACATCGACGCTAAGTCCCCGACTGATCGCTATTGCGTCCCGGTGGGCGGCGGGAGATCGGCTTCCACCAGAAAAAGATGGTCAACGCAATCAGCCAACAAACCGCGGAGGCGATGATCAGCGGAAGAAGCTGATGGTAATGCTGGGCGAGAGCGGCTTCGACCGTAGCGGCAAGTATCCAAAGTTGGGCGAGATTGATCATCACCAGCATTACCAGTCGGGCCTGCCAGACCGCCCGCCTTCCAAGCGGTGAAGGCCGCCGCTTTACAGTATAGGGCTGGCTGACCGATGAAAATCGCTGAGGTGCTTTCAAGCTATCCGGCATATCCGCCTCCTTTGCGTCCGAGCGCCGTTACCTGGCCATCCGATGAGACCTCGATCTCGATCTCGTCGAGCGGTCGCGGCGGAGGTCCGTAGAGTACCGCCCCTGTTTTGGCGTCAAAGGCACCTTCGTGGCACGGGCATTCGAGCCGGTCGTGTTCCTTTGCGTAATAGACCGGACACGCAAGGTGCGTGCACTTCTGCCCAAAGGCGTGGTAGTTTCCGTCGTTGTCTCGGATCAGTATAGCGGTGTCGTTCTCACCCGGATAGTGGAAATTGAGAGCCGAGCCCGGCTGCATTCCCTCCGAGCCCTCGACCCTCATACTGTCGAAAGCGCGTGCCTTCGTCGAATCGTAAGCCGATTTTGCGGCAAATCCCGATGCCGAAACGAAGAGAGCGGTCGAGGTCAGCGTCAGAAAATTGCAGAACTGCCGTCGCGTTACCTGTGCCTCATCCTCGCGGCTGTAGGGAAATTCATATTGATGGTCGGCCGTCGCTTCGCGGACGTCCCTGTCGGTCGAAAGCACATTCTCCCTTGCTTCTTTGAATTTCTTTTCCATAACGTTTTTCGTTGAACGAGCTGTCCGGATCGATCAGAACTCGTTTCGGTTATCCGAGCTTTCGACCTGTGTCTCAAGCCAGGAAGCCTTTCGTCCTTCCTCCCGCTCGACGGCTACCCGGCCTTCAAAGACGCCGCAGCCATCAACCTCGACCTCTTCGGCATCGGTCGGGAGCATCAGATATACCTTCGTCTCGACGCGCTGATTGCCGAAAACGTGAGCATTTACGGGTTTCGTCTTTCGCTTCGGCACGACCTCTTCATACGTGCCGAATGTGATCGCACCGGTCGGGCAAACGCTCGCGCACATCGGCATCAGGCCCTCGCTCGTCCGGTCGTAACACATATCGCACTTCATCTGCAGGTGCATCGCTGAGTTGTACTTCGGCACCCCGAACGGGCAAGCGTTGACACAATTGCGGCAATCAAGACATCTCGGCTTTAGTGCGGACATCACGATGCCGTCCTCGTTCTGCTTGATAGCGTCCGCCGGGCAAACAAGTGCGCAGGTCGGTTCGCTGCAATGCATGCAGAGCGTCGGCATAGTGGCGGTCGTTTCCGCCCGGTCAATGTAATCGACGAAGATCATCGAATAACCCTTGTGGGTCGAGCATTCTCGGCAGGCAGCAACGCATGATCGGCAACCGATGCATCGCTGAGGATCGATGAACATTGTTTCTTGCATAATCTATTTTCCTTGCTGCGCCTCGTTGAGCGATGTGCCCTGCCTCGCCTGTCCGAGTATCGGCAGTTGCCGCGAAGCGACCTTTTCGATCCGCGCCGCACATGCCTTGAATTCCGGTATCTTTGACGTTGGATCCAGGGCCGGGTTCGTCAGTTGATTCACGGCAAGCTCCTCGCCCCAGTGATAGGGTACGAAGATCGTGTCCGGTCGGATGGTCCGCACGACCAGGGCCGGGAAGACCCCGCTTCCGCGTCGGGAAACGACCTTTACGCGTTCGCCATCCGCGATCTCGAGCTTCTTTGCGGTTTCGGGATGGATCTCAACGTACGGCTCCGGACACTGATCGACGAGGAACTTGATCCTTCGCGTCTGGTTGCCGGATAGATACTGGAACACAACGCGGCCGCTCGTCAGGATAAGCGGATACTCGTCGTCGGGCTTCTCGTCAGCGCCCTTGTATTCGACCGCGTGGAATCGGGCCTTTCCGTCGGGATGATAAAAGCGATCCTCGAACATCCGCGGTGTTCCGGGGTGATCGTCGGTCGGGCATGGCCAAAAGACACCATTCTCGCGCTCTATCCGTTCCCAGCTTATGCCGCCGTAATCGGCAGTGCCTCCGCGCGAGGCCTCACGAAGTTCATTGAACATCTCGCGCGAGTGCGTGTACGGGAAAAACTTCTCGCGGCCGAGCCGCTTTGCCAATTGCTGGACGATCCACCAGTCAGGCTTCGCTTCACCAGGCGGTTCCGTCGCCTTGTTGATCTTCAGCACGCGGCCTTCGCCGTTGGTTGTCACGCCTTCGTCCTCCGACCACGCCGTACCGGGCAGAACGACATCGGCATACCGAGCCGCCTCGGACATGAAAAAGTCGATGCAGACATAGAAATCAAGGCCCTCAAGAGATTCACGGACCTTGTTCGTATCGGGCAGCGAGACCATCACATTGTTGCAAACCGAGATCAACCCGCGTATCTCGCCCTCGCGCATCTTTTGAAACATCTCCACGACCGAAACACCGGCCTGCGGCAATTCATCTTCCGCGATGCCCCAGAATTCGGCCATGTGTTTCCTGTGTTCGGGATTGTTAATAGAACGCTGGCCCGGAAGTTGGTCCGACTTCTGGCCGTGTTCGCGGCCGCCCTGGCCGTTGCCCTGTCCGGTAAAGGTCGCGTATCCTCGGCCCGGAGCGCCGATCTTTCCGGTCGCAAGGACAAGATTGATGTAGCTGAGTACGTTATCGACACCGTTAGAGTGATGCTCTATACCCCGGGCGTGGAGCACGAATCCGGTCTTCGCCCGTCCATAGAGCCGGGCCGCCTGGACGATCTTTTCCGCCGGAACGCCTGTGATCTCCGCACAATACTCGGGCGTGTACTTCTCAAGGATTACCTCGCGAGTCTCAGTCCAGCCGTTCGTCCGATTTGAGATGAATTGCTCATCAACGTAACCCTCCTTAATGATCACGTGAAGCATTCCGTTTGCGAGCGCAACGTCAGTTCCCGGCCTTAGCTGAAGGTGCAGGTCGCCTTGGCGGGCGGTCGGCGTTTCTCGTGGATCGATTATGATCCAGATGCCGCCATTATCACGCTGCTCCCACATGTACTTGTTAAGTATCGGGAACGTCTCGGCACAGTTCGCACCGGTGATAAGGAGGACCTCCGAAAGCGGAATGTCGCTCCATGGGTTGGCTGCCCGGTCAACTCCGAAGGCCTTGTTGTTTCCCGCCGCTGCGGAGACCATGCACAGCCGGCCGTTATAGTCCACGTAGCGGGTCTGCAAACCGACCCGTGCGAATTTGCCCATAACATAGGTCTTTTCCGTGGTCAGTGAAGATCCGGAATAAAGGGCCATCGAGTCGTTTCCGTATTTCGACCTCAGCTCCTTGATCTTTGCAGTGATCAGATCAAGGGCCTCGTCCCAGCTTGCCCGCTCGAAAAGGCCGTTTCGTTTTATCAGCGGATGCTTGAGCCTGTCCGGATGGTGCGCCTGAAGGTAGGCCGTGACGCCTTTCGGGCACAGTTTTCCCTCATTCACCGGAAAGTCATACCGCGGCTCAAACCCGACGACGTGATCGTTCTCGACCAACAGGTTCATTCCGCATTGAACGGCGCAGTAAGGGCAGTGCGTCGGTACGACCTTGTCTATCTTCCGATCCGCCTTCCAACCGCCATACGGGGCGTCATGCAGGCTTGGGCCAAATTCGGCGATTATTCTTTCGAGGTTCTCTACTTTACTCATTGATTTTGCGAGAGTTCGGTTCTGCTGGTTTCCCCGGCCCGTTCGCCAAAGAATACCGGCTCCCTCCGCTTCGGCAGCCCGGCATAGGCAAGCCCGCGTAGGACCCGCTTGCAACGCGGGCAATAGTCCTGAAGTGTTCTTCCGTCTTCCATTTTGTAATCAAAGCCAAGTTGTCCGACGACCTTCTTTAGATCCTCGACCCACATCTTGCCGGCGAACAGCGTTCCGCAGCGTGGACACTCGGCCTGTTCCATCTCGGCAGAACGCTTCTGGTAAAGCTCGACGCCGATCGAGGCCGGCCGCTGAACGATATGGAAAAGCTTTCCAAAAGGCAGGAAAAAGAGCGTCATTATAACCGTGGCTTGATGTGAAAGAGCTATGAACTGGTACATGTATCCGCCGAAGAAAAGGCTTGAGACGGTGAGCATAAGGCCCGTCACGGAGATCGCAATCAGGAGCATGTACGGTGTGAAATCAAGTAAAAATGTCTGGTACGCAATGGCACCGCGATCCCGCAGACGGCGGCGGATGGCGATGGCACATCCTAGAATGACCATGATCGCCGTAAAGTCGAGGGCATGGAAGGTCAGCCATGCAATGATGCTTCGGGCGTCCATCAACTGCAGGGCGAACCCGAAAACATAAGCTCGATAACCCATATCGCCTTCGAGTTTGAAATGTACCCAGCCGAAAGAAAGCGGGAAGGTTATCAGAGCCGAAAGGATGCAGCCCCACATTATCAGTTGGTGCATCAGCCACCGCTCGGATCCGCGTTTAAAGATAAAGCGTTGTTCCACAAGGCTCGTCGCCGCCGTCTTCGAGGCATCGCCGGCATTTCGCAAAAACTTGTGCCTCTGAAAAAAGAGCTTCATCCCGCGCCAAAAGTATGCCCGGGTCGCCGGCCGCTGGAGCCAAAGGGCGTATCGAAAAACGATCGCGCCAAACGCGACCACGCTTGCTACAACGTAACCGAACAATGCCGAGTCAAAATGCTCCAGATTGCGTGAGCCAATGAAGACCAGCAGCGTCAGGAACGCCGACGCAGCGATACCGAGCAGTGTCGGGTTTCGGTTGCTAAATTCCGGAGCGGAAATCGTATTTTCTTCGCGCATGGTATTAAAAACGGATCTACCGAGACGATTCAATATCGAACCTGTTCTTTAGGTTCAAGGGTAGCATGGGAGTCAAGGAATACCCCTTATTCATACATTAGTTCCGGTTAACGCTACTCACCGGATCGCTTCAAATCGCAGGATGGTCGTCCTGCCGTTTGCCGAGGTTACGTCGAGCCCGTCTTCTTCGCCTGATTCTGAGAATTTGAACTCGATAGCCGTCACTTCCTCGATGCTGCGGGTCATGTCGCCAAGCATCAATTGGACAGCCGGCCTCTCGTCCTTGGTGTCAATATCTGCTCCGACAAAAGGCAGGCCGGACTCGATCCAATAGTCGTTCCCGTTCTCGAAAACGCCGAGCCGGGTCGGCCGCCCTTCAGACTTCTCGCTAAAAAACTTCAGAAAATCTGCCCATTCGTGTTTTTGTGCTGCTTTTGTCATTTCAATTACCTCCGGGCAATGCCCGAGCTGCGAGAATATTCGCACCTCGGGAAAATTCCACGCACCTCTGATTCACTAGCACTCCGTTCCCGCATTCGGGTTTGGGAACATATCGGCCTCGTCCTCGCCCCGCCGCGGGTTGAGACATGCAAAATCCTTCTCGATCAGCACCCGCAACTCGGCACCATCGCCGACCATCTTTGTGAACTCGATCGAAACCTCGTCGCCTGCCGCCCAATGGACCGCCGCCGTCCGCGGAAGGCTAACAACCACGCGGTTACCGGCAAACCGTGCGTCGGCTGCAGAAGCTTCATCGGAGCACTCGATCCCGTACGCAAGAACCGCTTCCGCTCCGGGGCCGAACGCCACGGATTCCTCGACCGCCGTGCCCGAGGCGAGTGCTTCAACCTCCGGCCGCGTAAGCCGCATGCGGATCGAATTATGCCTTAAACGCAGTTTCACAAAATGCATTGTCTCAAATTTCGTGCCGCTTTCGTGGTCAGCTCTTTGCACATCGTATCTTCGGAAGCCGAATTTTATAGAAAATCGGCACTTCGAAATGAAGGAACCGCGACAACGATCAGGGGCAAATGCGAGCGATGCGGCCGCAAACACGGCTAGCGATGCCGTATTTCAGATCCGCGGGGTGACGAAGGTTTACCGCATGGGCGAGGTCGAGGTCCACGCATTGAAGGGCGTCGATCTTGAGCTTTACCGTGGTGAGTTGGTCGTTCTCCTCGGTGCCTCGGGAAGCGGAAAATCGACCCTGCTAAACATCATCGGCGGACTCGATACGCCGACCGAAGGCACGGTGGTTTACCAGGACCACATCCTGACCTCGGCCGATGAATCCGAGCTTACGCGCTTTCGCCGCGAGCATGTCGGCTTTGTCTTTCAGTTCTATAACCTCATCCCGAGCCTGACGGCTCTTGAGAACGTCGAGCTTATAACCGAGATCGCCGAGAGCCCGATCTCCGCAAAAGAGGCGCTCGAAATGGTCGGGCTCTCTGAGCGGATCAACCATTTTCCGGCACAGCTTTCGGGCGGCGAACAGCAGCGTGTGGCTATCGCCCGTGCCGTCGCCAAGCAGCCGGATGTGCTGCTTTGCGATGAGCCGACCGGTGCGCTTGACGTGACGACCGGCAAGCTTGTTCTCAAGGTCATTGAAAAGGTAAATCGGGAACTCGGCACGACGACCGCGATCATCACACACAATGCGGCGATCGCGGCGATGGCCGACCGCGTTATCCACATCGGAAGCGGACGGATCACCGAGATCATCCGGAATAGCGAGAAGAAGAGTCCCGATAGTTTGGTCTGGTAGCGATGAAACCGCTGAGTAAAAAGATGGTCCGCGACCTCTGGCACCTCCGGGGCCAGGTACTGGCGACGATGCTTGTCGTTGCCTGCGGCGTGGCGTCTTTTGTGGCGATGAAAAGCACCTACGAGTCGCTCGTCGAAAGCCGCGACAATTACTATTCGCATTACCGTTTTGCCGATGTCTTCGCCGGGCTCAAGCGAGCTCCGCGTTCGGCCGCGGCCGAGATAAGGGCGATTCCCGGAGTTGCCGAGGTCGAGGCTCGCGTGGTGGCAAAGGTTACTCTCGACCTGCCCGATCTTCCCGAGCCAGCCCAAGGCCGGCTTGTCTCGTTGCCGGAAGCCGGAGCCGGCCATCTCAATTCGCTTTTTCTTCTCCGAGGCCGCTTGCTCGAGCCCGGCGATCGGGACGAAGTTGTAATCAGCGGAGCCTTTGCCGATGCCAACCGGCTTCAGCCCGGCGATCAGGTCAGCGCCGTGCTCAACGGCAGGCTGCGGCGGCTGCGGGTCGTCGGTATTGCGCTTTCGCCCGAGTACATCTATGAGATCCGGCCCGGCGATATCTTTCCCGATAACCGCCGCTTCGGAATTCTCTGGATGAACGAACGGGCGGTTGCGAGCGTTTTCCAGATGGAAAATGCCTTCAATGACGTTGTCTTGACGCTCGCTCCCGGTGCCGGCGAGGCCGACGTTATCGAAAAGCTCGACCGGATCCTCGAGCCATACGGCGGTTTCGGCGCATACGGCCGCAGCGACCAACTCTCGCACCGCTTTGTTGCGAATGAACTCTCCGAGCTTCAAGTCTTCGGCACCGTAATTCCGGTCATCTTTCTCGGCGTGACAGCGTTTCTGCTCCACCTTGTTCTGACGCGGCTCGTTAATGTCGAGCGCGAACAGATCGGCCTCCTCAAATCCTTCGGCTATTCGAACGCGGACATCGGCCTGCATTTTCTTCAGCTCGCCGTGCTGGCGATCTTTGGCGGCATTGTCATCGGCATCGGGCTTGGTTGGTGGACAGGCCGCGGAATGGCACGGCTTTACGGCGAGTTCTTTCATTTTCCGATCCTCGATTTCAGCATCTCGCTCCCGGTCATCCTTTGGTCCTTCGTTATCAGCATCGGGTCTGCGGCCATTGGTGCTACCGCGGCCGTCCGCAGTGCCGTCTCGCTGCCGCCCGCCGAAGCGATGCGGCCGGAACCGCCCGCGAACTTTCACGCCGGCTTTATCGAATCGACCGGCTTCCAGCAAATGCTCTCGACCGAGTCGCGGATCGCCGCCCGCAACCTTGCCCGCCGGCCGGTCAAGGCACTGCTCTCGGCATTCGGTATTTCGCTTTCGATCGCCTTGCTCTTCATCGGCTTTTATTTCTTTGACGCGATCGACCGGATCATTATGGTCCAGTTCGATCTTGTTCAACGCGAGGACGTTGAGGTCGGCTTCAATGAGCCGCGGCCCGGCCGTGCGGCGCTCGAACTTGTTGAGCTTCCCGGCGTTCGGCGGGTCGAGCCTTACCGCGTCGTTTCGGCCAGGCTTCGTTTCGCGAGCCGCTCGCGGCGCGTAGGCCTGATCGGGCTCAGCGCGGAGGGAGAACTCCGCCGCATCGTCAACGACGACCTGCGGATAGTCAACTTGCCGCCCGAGGGGATCGTCCTCGGCAGTACGCTTGCCGAATCGCTCGGGGTCGCAAAGGGCGATATCGTCACTGTCGAGGTGACCGAAGGCTCGCGGCCGGTTCGTGAAGTAGCGATCGCCGATGTCCCGCGGGAGCTTTTGGGCCTCAGTGCCTATATGGACATCCGGGCCCTGAACCGGCTAATGATGGAGGGCGGAACAGTATCGGGCGCGTTCCTGAGCGTGGACGAGAACGCGAGGGCGGAGCTTTACTCCAAGCTCAAGCGCACTCCGGCGGTCTCGGGCGTTGGCCTGCCGAAGGCGGCGCTCGATAGTTTTAACGAAACGATGGCGAAGACTATGGGCACTATGACGTGGTTCCTCATCGGTTTTGCTTGTGTCATCGCATTCGGCGTTGTCTATAACGGCGCCCGCATCGCACTCGCCGAACGCGGCCGCGAACTCTCTTCGCTGCGGGTGCTCGGCTTCACCAATCGCGAGATCGCCAAGATGCTTCTCGGCGAACAGGCCGCACTTACTCTTCTCGCGATCCCGATGGGCTGGGTCTTGGGTTTCGCAACCTCGTGGCTCGTCACGAGGGTCGTCGATGCCGAGATCGTCAGGCTTCCGGTCGTCGTTTCCGGCGAGACGTTCATATTTTCGGCCGGGATCGTGGTCATCGCGGCGGCGGTCTCAGGCATCATTGTTGCAAGAAGGATCAGGCATATGGACCTGATCGCCGTGCTGAAAACGCGGGAGTAAAGCCATGAAGTTACCAAAGAATCGCTATCTTTATATCTTGGGCGGCCTCGTGCTCGTTCTCATTCTGGGCTATTTCATGTTCTTCCGATCTGATGCGGTCCTGGTCGAGGCCGGAAGCGTCACCCGCGGCGAGCTTATCTCATCAATTGACGCCGAGGGACGAACGCGTTACCACGAACGGTTCGTGGTCACCGCACCGGTTTCCGGCAAGATGTACCGCATTCAACTCCACGAAGGCGACCGCGTTCCGAAAGGCTATGTCCTGACACGCATTGATCCGGCACCGCCGCGGCCGCTCGACCCGAGCCGCGTGCCCGAACCGGAGGTTTTTCCGTTTGCCTATAACGTCTATGTCCCGGCGGACGGCATCCTGACGAAGATCTTCGTAACCAGCGAGGGCATCGTTCAGGCCGGATCGCCGATCGCCGAGGTGAGCAAGCCCTCGCAGCTCGAGGTCGTTGCCGACCTGCTCTCGGCGGATGCGACGCTAGTTCGGCCGAACATGCCTGTTCTTATCACGAACCGGGCGGACGAGGCCGAGCTGAAAGCAAAGGTCCGGAACGTTGAGCCGCAGGCCTTCACAAAGGTCTCCTCGCTCGGCGTCGAGGAACAGCGGGTGAATGTCATTGCCGATCTTGTCGATCCGCCCGAGAGGCTCGGCGATAACTACCGCGTCGATATTCGGATCGTCGTCTGGGAAGGCAAGGATGTGCTCCGCGTGCCGGCGAGCGCGCTTTTTCGAAGCGGCGAGGAGTGGCAGGTCTTCGTCATCGAGGGTTCGAAAGCAAGAACGAAGGCCGTTGAGATCGGCCATCGGTCGCCGTCATTTGTAGAGGTCCGCGGCGGGCTTGCCGAGGGAGATACGGTGATACTCCATCCGCCGAACAGCGTCGCGGAGGGAACGCGGGTCAGCCGGACGAACTAGCTGGCCGGCATCGAACCGCCGATACGAGGACGGCATTGCAAATGTATCTGTTCCAACATAAACTACCTGTAATTACAGAGGTCCAAGAAGCCTGATGATATCTGCGATCGATCCAAAAGTGACCGAAAAGCCGCTCGTGCGGTGTGCGGAGTGTGACCGTGAGGTTACGCACTACAATACTTTCCTCTCGCCGATGAATGAGCGGCGCAACGTTTGCTGGGAGTGCCTCGCCCGCGAAGAGAAGGGCTTTTTTGCCCATCGCGGCTTCAGCCGCGGTGCCCGGCAGGGCGTCATCCCGCGTTGAGCTCCGCTCCCCGATCCAAGAATGGCAATTCGTAAGATAACCGAATATCCCGAGGAGGTTCTCGGGCAGATGGGGAAGCCCGTCGAGAAGTTTGACGCCGAGCTTGAAGCTCTCTGCGAGGATATGTTCGAGACGATGTACGATGCCGAAGGCGTCGGGCTCGCCGCTCCGCAGATCGGGCTGAACCTCCGGCTTTTTGTGATGGACTGCGACGGTATAAAGCTGATCGCCGCAAACCCGGAAATAGTTCACACCGAGGGCGAGCAGACCGGGCAGGAAGGCTGCCTTTCTGTCGGCAAGGTGCCTGCCGTCGTCACCCGGCCGATGAAAGCACGGCTCCGGGCACAGGACGCGAAAGGCGAATGGTTCGAAAAGGAGGCCGAGGGTTATGCCGCCCGTGCTTTTCTCCACGAAACGGACCACTGCAACGGAAAGCTTTTCATCGAGCATCTGCCAAAGATGCGCCGCGACATGGTCGTAAAACGCTTCCGCAAAGAAAAAAGCTGGCGCTAGCGGCTTTCTATTTCATCCCGCGGGTCATAACCTCTTCCGGATCCTCCGTCGCCTTTGTGCCGAGAATATTCCGCAGGATCATCATCCGGGCGAGCACCCGCGTTTCCGGCCGGTCGAATTTATCGGCCGCCGCTTTTGTCCGCGCAAGGTCGGCATCAACCAGCAGCCCGATAGTTGCTTCGGCGACGTTAAGTTCGCTTGAAAGCCCGCGGATCATCCCGCCGCCAAACGATCCAAGCTGGATCTCGCCATCGACGATCATCTGCTCAGTCACATCTATGAATTCGCCGACGCGGACGAACGCAGCGATCACTTCATTGGCTCGATAGATCGTGTCATCGAGCATCATGAATGCTCGGTCGGGCTCGGCCGCGGCATAGCCTGAGATCACGCTCCAGGTCGCGATGAAGTCCTGATAATTTCGCGGGTCGGGCCGGATGAACGATTCGGCCTCGCGCATGATCTCTCCGGCAAGCTCAGCGTCGCCGGCCTGCTTGACCGAGGCGGCAAGGGCGCTCAGGGCCATGATCTTTTTATCGCGGCCCGGCGTTTTCATTATTATTTCACGGGCACGGGCCACGATGCGGTCGCGCTCCTCTTTAGGCAATTCTTTCTTGCCCAGGCCGCCGATGTCTTCCATCAGCTTTCGCTCGGCTTCCTCGCGGGCCTCGCGTTCACGCTCGGCAGCCACGATCTCTTCGGAGCTATTCACCTGGTCAACAATTGTCATAGTGTTTGCCGCGTTTGCCATCGCGTTTGAAGCACCATAAACGCCTACTCCGGTTCCGGTCCCGGTTTGGGCACGCCCAGCCGGCCCCATTTTGTATTTTGCCCTGACCTGTGCGGCACGAGACGGTGCGTATTTATCGACAGCCGAGATATACCCGATGCCATAGTCCACGCCGTTATCGTTCTCAAGCATCGCCCGACCTATCAGGTCCGCGAGTTCGCGCAGTTCCTGCTGTGTGTAAATTGGCTTCCTGGTCGCCCGGTCGTCGCGTTCCGAGGAGATATCCTCGGCCGCTCCGATCAGTGCGGCGGCGACATAGACCTCGAGATCCTTGGGCCCGTCGTTCTTGAGCTTCGAAAGGAAAATGCCGGCAAGCTCGACGCCCTTGTCCTGATCCTTGTCATAGACCTCGCGCAGAAGCCCGATATGAAGGTAATTCAACTTGCCCTTGAGCGAGTTCCTTGCGAGTTGGATCGCACGAGCGGCGTCTTTGCGAGCGACCGACGCGAGCAGCTGGACCTCGAAATAGCCGTCGTTCGTGGTCATTTCAAGGAGCCTCGCGTTCGTGATCCCCGAGATCGAGTCGTAGTAGAAGCTCAAAGCGAGTTCCGGTTCGTGCTCGGCAAGGCTCATCGCGATCGCTTGCCGGACGGCCATCGCCGAGCGAAACTTCGTCGCCGCACGCGAGGCATCGCTCGGTTCGGTTAGCATTCCCGGGCCGGGGCCGATGTCGCGCAGGTCCGCGTCCGCTGCCACCTGGGCCATATTCATCTGCGTATCGACCTGAGCAACGAGGTTCTTGAAGTCGTTAACAACGCTGCCGTACATTGCTCGCGCCTGGTCGCGGTCGTGCAGCCACATCAGCGAGGCAAGCTCTGCCATAAAGCTGATGCGGTTCTCGGCCGTCCGGAGGTTCGCGACCGCAAATGTGGTCTCGCGGAGCATCTCAACGGCCTTTGCTCGAAGCTCCTCGGCCTTCTTCTTCTTTTCGTCCTCGGGGTTTTGCGGGAAAACGATCGCGGTGAAAAGCAGCAGTGTGAAAGCAAGTTTTAACAGCTTCATCAAATACCTCCGGCTGAAGTTGCCGACAATAATATATTGAAAGGACGCTCGTGTAAACGGTTTCTTGCCGACCCCGGCTTTGAATTTGCCCGCCGCAGGTGCGAAATTAGTCTCTACGGCAATGCTGCTTGTCTTAGACAACTACGATTCCTTTACCTATAACCTCGTCCAGTACCTCGGCGAAATGGGCGCCGAGATGCGCATTTTCCGCAACGACGAGATAACGGCCGATGCGATCGAAGCCGACCTCAAGCCCGAGCGTATTCTCATCTCGCCCGGGCCGGGAACGCCGGATGATGCAGGTGTCTCGCTGGAGGTGATCGAGCGTTTCGCCGGCCGGCTGCCGATCCTCGGCGTTTGCCTCGGGCATCAGGCAATTGGCCAGCACTTCGGCGGACGGGTGATCCGCGCCCCCGAACCGGTCCACGGCAAGCCGGTGACGGTTCACCACGACGGCCGGACGATCTTTGCCGGCATTCCTGATGGTTTTGCCGCCGGGCGTTATCATTCGCTCGTTGTGGAACGCGATTCGATGCCCGATTGCCTTGAGGTCTCGGCGACCTCGCCCGACGGGCTCGTGATGGCGATGCGGCACCGCGAACTGCCGATAGAGGGCGTACAGTTTCACCCGGAATCCATCCTGACGGAGCACGGCAAGACGATGCTCCGCAATTTCCTCGAACTTTGATGAATGCACTTTCGCCATTCGGTTGGGCGTATGCGGCCGGAGCCGGGCTCCGCAACGCGCTTTACGACCGCGGATGGCTTGAAGCGCATGAGCTAAGTGCTCCCGCGATCAGCATCGGGAACATCACCGCCGGCGGAACCGGGAAGACGCCGATAGTCGCTCTCGTTGCCGGGATGCTCATCGAAAACGGCGAGCGTGTATGCATCTTGACCCGTGGCTATGGCCGCCGCGACCCCGCCAAGCGTGTCGTCGTCTCGGACGGCTCTGCGATCCTTGCCGATGCCGAAACCGGCGGAGACGAACCGATCGAACTCGCCCGTCGTTTGGACGGCAAGGCGGTCATCATCGCCGATCGTGACCGCGTGGCCGCGGCGAAGTTTACGAGGGAAGAGTTTGGCGTCACCTGCTTTGTCCTCGACGATGGCTTCCAGCATCGCCGTGCCGCCCGCGATCTCGATATTGTTTGCATTGATGCGAACGATCCCTTCGGCGGCGGCGAACTTCTGCCCGCGGGCCGGCTCCGCGAATCGCCCGCAAACCTTCGCCGTGCAGATGCGATTATCATCACCAAGGCCGAAGCCGCGGCCGACCTCGCCAAACTCGAACAAGAGATCAGACGCTTTGCACCCGAGGCCGCGATCTTCCGTGCCGAAAGCGGCATCTCGGGTTTCATCGAACTCGCGACTTTTCTTGCTCACGAACCCGCCGAACCGGAATCAAAACTGCCCGGGCCCGGGTTCCCCTTTTGCGGGCTCGGTAATCCGCAGCACTTCTTCAAAACGCTCGCGGAAGCAGAAGTCGAGATCGCCGGAACGAAAGCCTTCCGCGACCATCAACGCTACACAGAGGCCGACGCCGAACGGCTTGATCAAGCTGCAAAAGACGCTGGGGCAGCGGTATTTGTAACAACCGCCAAGGATGCCGTTAAGCTACAAGGCCTCTCGTTCGGCCTTCCATGCTTCGTCGCACAACTTGCCGTTCGGGTCATGCCGGCCGATGCTTTTCGTGAACTGATCATTACCGCCGGCCGAAAAAATCATTGACATCGCGGTCTTACAGTTTTAGGGTTAAAGATGAAGTACATTTAATTTTTTTGAGGTGTTGCCCGGCCCGTTGGGTGCGGTCGGTCAGCCTCTTATTGCGAACAACATTTTGGGAGGAAGAACAATGAAACTTAGAAATTTTGTCTCTGCCGCTGCGGCCCTCGCGGTCGTTCTGGCGTTTGGCGTGGCCGGCGTTAACGGGCAGATGAGCGAAAAGGAAAAGCGGGACCAGGTCAAGAAGGCCGGCGAGACCGCCAAAAAGGCTAGCAATGTGCTGAATGAGCTTATGCGAATTCCGGCGAATGCGATCCCCGAGAAGCTTCTGCAGAACGCCAAGGCAATTGCCGTTTTCCCGGGCGTTAAGAAGCTCGCGTTCGGCATCGGCGGAAGCGGCGGCCAGGGCCTGATCTCGCGTCGGCTCCAGAGCGGCTGGAGCGCTCCGACCGCGTTCAAGCTCGCCAGCGGAAGCGTCGGCTTCCAGATCGGAGCTTCATCGACCGACTACGTGCTGCTCTTTATGAACGAGGACGGATTGAAGAATCTGCTTGAGGACCGCTTTGAACTCGGCGCCGAAGGCTCGATAGCCGCCGGCCCGGTCGGCCGTACCGCCGCGGCGACGACCGATGCGCAGCTTCAGGCAGAGATCCTTTCTTACTCGCGAAGCAAGGGACTCTTTGCTGGCGTTTCGCTCAAGGGCGGCGTCATCAGCCCGGACAACGACCGGAACATGGCACTTTACGGCTTCAAGGCCAATGATCTGTTGACGGGAGTCAACAAGGTTGCCATCGCGGACATCCCGCCGGCGACTAAGGTCTTTCAGGAAACCGTTACCCGCCACGCAAAGTAGGCCGGCGGTGGATCGCGACCGAGGATGTCGGGAAACTTGCTTTCCCGGCATCCTCTTGCCATTTCAGCCTTGCCCGCCGCTGAAATCTCGGTTTATCTTATTCACATATGAGACTAGCCTCAGCCCTCGCTCTCACCGCTGTCCTATTTGTAATGAACGCAATGCCGCAAACGCCCGCCGAACTCGCTGAACTTTGGGAACGCGAGCACGTCGTTAAGAAGCCCGCATCAAGCCTCCGCGTTAAGGACGTGATCGAACAGGCCGAGGCTCTTCGCAAGCTCGGCATTCGCGTTAACGAGGTCGGCCGGAGCGTCGCTGATCGACCGATCTTTCAGGCGGAATGGGGCCGCGGGCCGCTCAAGGTCTTTATGTGGTCGCAGATGCACGGCGATGAGCCGACAGCAACGCCCGTGCTCTTCGATATGCTCACCATATTCCACAACAACCGCGACAAGGAATGGGTCAAGCAGATCGAGGAAAAGATCACGCTCCGCGTCGTCCCGATGCTCAACCCCGACGGCGCCGAGCTCTTTATCCGGCGAAACCTGCAGGGCATTGATATCAACCGCGACGCCGTGGACCTAAAGACGCCCGAGGGCCGCTTGCTCAAGTCGCTTCGCGACGCATGGCAGCCCGAGATCGGCTTTAACCTCCACAATCAAAATTATTTGACCACCGTCGGCCAAACGGACAAGCAGGCCGCCATTTCGTTCCTCGTCGTTTTTGGTGACGAGGCGAAAACTCTGACGCCCGGCCACGAGCGCAATATGCGGCTCGTTGCGGCAATGTATCAAGCGCTCAATCAGTTCATCCCCGGCAATATCGGCCGCTATGGCGATGAATGGACGCCGACGGCCTTTGGCGACAACTTTTCCGCCTGGGGAACGCCGACCATTCTGATCGAGACCGGCGGGCTTCACGGCCGGGATGAGTTCTATCTTGCAAAGATGAACTTCGTTGCCTTTGTTACGGCGCTTCGTGCACTTGCCGATGGCGGCGAGGCGAGGTTCAGCCCAACGACCTATGAGGTGATCCCGCGCAATAGCTCGCGGCGGATCTTTTACTTCATCTTTAGGGGTGCGACCCTTATCGAACGCGGGCAGCCGGACGCAGGCAAGCCGGCAGACATCGGCGTCAATATCGAACGCCGCCGTGCGGGCCTCTCGACGCCGGGCTTTGTTCGCTCCGTTGGCGACCTGAAGAGCACGGCAGGGCTTGAGGAGTTCGACGTCTCGGGCTATAACGTCATCGGCCGCTTTAACCCGGTCCGGAGCGGTGCCTTCGCCGACCTGCTTTTCTATAAGAAAGGCCGGCAGGTAAACTGGTCGAGTGCCGAGCTTGAGACCGAGTTTCCGCCGGACGCGATCTTCTCGCTCGGCAAATGGCTCAAGGGCGGCGAGGACATTCCGCGGATAAAACGCTAGCACGCCCGAGCGGCATTATGCTGACCGTTCTTAAGATAAAGAACATCGCCCTCATCGATGAACTCGAAGCCGAATTCGGCCGCGGGCTCAATCTGCTGACGGGCGAGACCGGTTCGGGCAAATCCATCATAGTTGACAGCCTCGGAGCCCTGACCGGCGACCGCGTTTCCGCCGACCTGATCCGCGACGGCGAAGAGGCGGCACGGATCGAAGGCATTTTTTTCCTGCCTGCGAGTTCCGCGTTGCTCACTTTGCTTGACGAAAGCGGCATCGACCACGAGGCCGAAGGCGAGGTCGAGCTGATCGTCCGCCGCGACCTCAGCCGCAGCGGAAAGAACCGCATTTATGTGAACGGCCAGCTTGTGACGGCCGCGTTTCTCAAACGGCTCGGGCCGGAGCTCGTCGCCATCCACGGCCAGGGCGAGCAAAGCACGCTCTTTGACCCGGCGACGCATCTTGCCCTGCTAGATGATTTTGCCGATACGGCCGAGCTTTCGATGGAGACCGGATATCGGTTTGCCGAGCTCGAACGGGTCCGCGGCGAGCTACGAGCATTGAAGCGCGACGAGGCCGAAAAGCTCCAGCTTCTCGATATTCTTCGCTTTCAGGTCGATGAGCTGAAACAGGGAAGCCTCTCGCCCGGCGAGGCTGAAGAACTTGAGGACGAAAAGCGGCGTGCGGCAAATATCGAGAAGCTTTCTTTGCTCAGCGATGAGGCCTTCGGACTGCTTTACGAGGACGAGCATTCGGCACTCTCATCGCTCGGGCAGGCGATCCGCCGCATCGAGGAACTCGCCGGCTACGATCGCCGCTTTGCCGATTACATCGAGGGCCTGCAAAGTGCCGAGGCCGTGGTCGAAGACCTCGGGGCGACGCTTCGCGATTTCCGCGGCGGGCTTGAGCACTCGCCCGAGCGGCTTGAGGAGATCGAAAACCGGCTGGCCGAGATAACGCGGCTCTCGCGTAAATATGGCGGCACGGTCGAAGCCGCACTCGAGCATCAGGCCGATGCCGAAAAGCGGCTCGCGAATATCGAATTTGCCGAGCTTCGCGAGAAAGAGCTTGCATCGGAACTCGCTGCCGCCGAGGCTTCGTATCTTGAGGCTGCCACGCGGCTGAGCGAAAAACGGCGAGCCGCCGCGAAGCGGTTCGATAAGCAGGTCGAGGCGTCGCTCAAGGACGTGGCTTTCGATAAGGCGAAGTTCGAAACGCGGATCGAAAGCCTGCCCGCGGAGCCTGCGGCCGACGGCATCGACCGCGTCGAATTTTTCTTTTCGGCAAATCCCGGCGAAGCGGTGAAGCCGCTGGCTAGGGTCGCCTCGGGCGGCGAGGCCTCACGGCTGATGCTTGTGCTCAAAACCGCTTCGCGGCCGCGGAGTTCGGCAACCGCGACAGTGTTTGACGAGATAGATGCCGGCATCGGCGGGCGTGTCGCGGAAGCCGTTGGGGCAAAGCTCCGGGCGCTTGCCGAGTCGCAGCAGGTGCTCTGCGTGACGCATCAGGCACAGGTTGCCTCAAAGGCCGACCGGCATTTTGTCGTTGAGAAATCCGCCGCGAAGGGCCGAACGCTGATCGCGCTCCGCGAGCTTTCCGCCGCCGAGCGCATCGAAGAGATCGCCCGGATGCTCGCCGGCGAAAAGATAACCGACGCCGCCCGCGAGAATGCCCGCGAAATGCTCGCCGCGGCGTAAGATTTTTTCAACGCAGAGACGCAAAGACGCGGAGAGATTTTCGTAAAGTTGGTGTATTGCATTTGGGCGTCCGAGATGCCGCAAGGATGTCTACTGAAATAGGTTCTCTGATTCTCTGCGTCTCCGCGGCTTGGCGGTTCAAACATTTATGGCTTCAAAGGTCCTGGCAAAGGTTTATCGCGGCGATGTGGTGGAATCGGTCCACCGCGGCCACTACGTGATCATCGATGGCGAAGGCCGCGAGGTCGCCTCAGAAGGCAGCCCGAAAACGGTAACCTTCATCCGCTCGGCGGCAAAGCCTTTTCAGGTGCTGCCGTGCCTTACAAGCGGCGCCGCCGATGCCGTCGGATTTTCCGAAGAGGAGATCGCACTCGCCTGCGCTTCGCACTCCGGCGAGGCTCGCCACGTCCGCATTGCACAGTTGATGCTCGAGCGGATCGGCCTTTCGGAGATTCATCTTCGCTGCGGAACGCACCTGCCCTTTTACGACAAAGAGGCCGAGCGAATGCAGCGGGCCGGCGAATTCCCTACGCAGCTTCACAATAATTGCTCCGGCAAACATGCCGCGATGCTCGCCCTTGCCAAGCACATCGGCGCCGATATCACGAGCTACGACGCCGCGGAGAATCCGGTCCAAAAGGAGATATTGAACGCCGTTGCGGCCATCACCGAACTCCCGCCCGCGAAGATCAAGACCGCCATCGATGGCTGCGCCGCACCGAACTTTGCACTGCCGCTCGTCGCAATGGCACGCGGCTTTATGAACCTCATCAAGCCACCCGAGCATTTTTCCCGCGAACTCAAATCTGCCTGCGAAAGGGTCGTCTCAGCGATGGTCAAGAACCCGGAACTTATCGGCGGGACCGAACGGCTCGACACGCTGCTGATGCAGGCCGCCGAAGGCCGCATCATCTCAAAGGTCGGCGCCGAGGGCGTCTGGCTCTGCGGCGTCCTGCCAAGCGAAAAATACCCGAGCGGCCTCGCCATCGCGCTCAAGGTCGAGGACGGCGACGACCGCCGTGCCCGCCCGGTCGCCTCCGCCGCCATTCTCAAACGCCTCGGCGTTGTTTCTGAAGACGCCCTCCCCGACCTCTCCCCAATGCCGATCAGGAACCGGCGAGGTGATATTGTCGGTTCAGTAAAAGCTATGGAGTTCGACATATGAAAAGAATCGTGTTCACCATCATTTTGACATTTGTCCTGTCGGCCATATCGCTCGCTCAACATGTTGCTAGCGATTCGGTTCGCCTTACGTCGATCGGTTCTCCTTGGTGGCTTGTGATCGACGCTCCAGGGCTGGAGGTGAAATCTGTGGGAACCAAGGCAGATGGCTCATATTTTCTCCTGTATCCGACCAAAGATGAACTAAACGTCTCGTTGTGGATAGAACCTGCTGCAAAGTGCAAGACCAGCGTCGAATGCCGCGATTTTGTTTTGAGTTCCGGCAATCCAAGATGGGGAGCTTATGAAAAACTTAACAAGGCAAGCTTCGGCAAGTTCGATTATTTCGAGTTTTATCGTCCAGAGGTTCAGGAAATGCCGGTTCAGATGCAGGATATGTATGCACAGTATGTTGACGCCGGATACTGGCTTGATGTTCATATTTCAAAGGCTCTGTACAAACCTGAGCATAAGGTCCTTTTCGAAAAACTGCTGAATTCGATGAAGTTTGTTGCGAAAGAGACAAAGTCATCTGTGCCTCAAGAGGTCGCAGGTATTGTAAGCGTCGGGCAGAGTTGGTTAACTAAGTGGGATCAGCAGAAATGCAGTGAAAGTTATAGTGATCTAACGTCAATTTCCCGCGAAGCGATCAAAGAAGGTCTTTGGCTGGAATATTGCAGATCAGCGCATCTTGGCCTTGGAAAACTCAAGTCCCGCGAGCTTATCGCGATTACAACAACCAGTTCGCTGCCGCCAAAACCAGACCGGTCCGGAGCGGTTTTGCGTTTTCAAAGTTCATTCGAAAAGGGCGACACCATCGAATTCATCAGCCTTACGTCTGAAAAGGACGGCAGCTGGACCGTGTCAAATTACGTCACGCAGTGAGCACCGAATTTGGGAGTCGAAGGTGAGCAGCCGAGCGGAGGCTCTCACCACATTCTAGACCCCGAATAGTCCTATAGATTTTCGTGTTGCTACGTTGTCAATGAAAAGACGGACAAAACACAAAATTCTCGGTACACTTTGTGTCTGGCTCGTGTTAATAGTTGCCGGTACACTAGGGTACCTTCCTTTTTTCTTTTTCGACACTGAATTGGGGCGTAGCCACTCGATATTTGCTCCCATAGCGGCGCTTCTTGATCTAGGCTTCTACGCAGTTTCCTCCCTCGTCATTGTTGCAATGATCGTCGATATATACGATCAATACAAGGCGAAGTCGAATTGATTTACGGAGTAATTTAAATCCGGAGAGTGATGGCAAAGCTGATGCTCTCTGATGCTAAGCTAGGAAAGCATCTCTTAAAATTACGAAAAAATACAACGGGTCAACCTATCGCTACGTGATGGAAGGATGGGGGTTGATAGGATTCCAGCTCACCCTAACGGACGGCGAAAATATTAGCTGCACGTTCACCATTAACTCTGAGAAAAGAGCTAACAACTGGTCCGATATCTCCTCCGATCTTGGATCACCGTCCTTAAGGATTTGGTCGCTAATTATCCAACCCTCTCCTGTGTTGCCTTGAATCCGTCTTTCCCAAACACACGGTCCAGCCAGAGGTTCGTCAGTTTCTCCTGCACGCTGTTTGACCGGTGGTGTTGGCGATCTTTAGATCGCACAGTCAATCTGAATTTATGTCCGGTTCGAATTAGGTTAAACTATCGCTATGCAGGTCACGATCAACATTCCCGAAGATCTCGCGAAACTTATTGGCACTGATCAAGCCGACATCGAACGTCGAGTGCTTACGGCGACGGTGTTGGAGGAATATCGCTGCGGACGATTATCGCATGGGCAGATCGGCAAGTTGCTAGGGATGAACAGATTTCAGGTGGACGCATTTTTGAAAGACAACAATGTGCCTCTGAACTACTCGATCAAAGACCTAGAGGACGATCGTCGGACGTTGGATGAACTAGCTCTTAAGAGATGATCGTTGTTGCCGATACCTCTCCACTTAACTACTCTGAACTTACTTCTTCTTTTATTGACTCGCCGAGTTGCCAGACGACAACGCGTTTTACCGCGACAGCGGTGACCTCATCAAGCTCGCCTTCCTCCGCGAGGAAGGCGTCGAAGTTGCTTCCAATATTCTTGTGCTCGGTCATTTTCTAAACTCCGCATTAACCCGCCGCGATCTTTGAACTATTGCGTGGCTACGCCGCTTTTCCGTAAAGCCGTTTGAAATCGTCCTGGCCGAACGCCCGGTCCAGCCAGAGGTTCGTTAGTTTTTCCTGAACGCTGTTGGCCCTGAGGCGGTCGTTGAGGTTCTTGAAATCAACGAAGTCCAGGTGCTGGTCCTGGTTAAAGCATGAGAAGACGAAAAATTCCTCGCCGGTGTGCGGGTTTACGTGCCGCTGCAGACACTGGGCACAGACCTCCTTCATCATGCATTGCATCGGGCTGTTGATCGAGCCGATTGCGACGTGCTGCTCTTTCAGGAAGGGCTTGAGCACGCTGTGCCGTGCCTCGCGGACGCCGTTCATCATCCGGTCAGACCCGATGGCGATGATGCGGTCGATCTCATTGAGCCTTACGTGCTGTTCGCCGAGGCTGCCCTCGGCATAAGCGACCATCGCCTGTACGATATTGCCGCGGTAGTGCGCGTCCTGCGGCCGCTGCGGAGCGATGAATTCGCCCGCGTCCGTCGCCCAGATCACCTGGTCGGTCGCGTTCTCTATCTCCTCGCGTTTGAAGAGGTCGGCGCTATTCTTGTACCCGGCAAAGTAAACGACCTTGTTGTTCCTCTCGCGAAGTGCGCGTGCGATCGAGAAGAGCACCGCATTGCCGAGTCCGCCGCCCGCGAGCAGCACCGTTTCGTTCTCCGGTATCTCGGTCGGCGTTCCGGTCGGGCCCATTACGAGCACCTCCTCGCCTTCCTTAAGCAGCGAGCAGAGCCGCGAGGACGTTCCCATCTCGAGCACGATCATTGAAAGCAGCCCGGCCTCTTCATCGACCCATGCACCGGTCAGCGCAAGCCCTTCCATCATCAGCCGTGTGCCGTCAACGACCGGAGCCTGCGTCTCAAAGTTCTGCAGCCGGTAGAACTGCCCGGGCTCGAACTTCCTCGCCTGCAGCGGAGCCTTGACGATCACATCGACGATCGTCGGCGTCAGCCTGACGACCTTTACAACGTAAGCCCGAATCTGTTCGTCGAGCGTTGCGACAAGCTTGTCAAAGATCGAGTCGCGTTCCGCCTGCGGCAGCGAGCCGCGTTCGGCAAGCTCATCGGCAAAAAGTTCGACCACCTTCGAGTACCCGTGCTTGGCCGAGGCCATTGCCTTGACGACGTTGCCGGCATATTGCGGGTGGTTGTCGCCGTAATATGAAATGAACCGTCCGTCGCGCTCGTATGAGGTAAAGAACGCAGGCTCGCCCTTTGCTGCCTCGGCCACGTGGAGCGTGCCGTCGCCGTTCCGCTCGACCTTAAAGGGCTTAAAGAACTGCCGCCATTCATCAAGCTGGAATGTCCCCGGCTTTTCCTTCTCGTAGATCACGTTCGGCGAGGTGCCCGCGGCGACGCAGACCGTTCTCGCAGGGAATTCGTGTATCTCGCCGGAGTTCGTGAACTTGCCCGTCTCGGCGTCGTAGTTGAAGGCCTCGAATTTCAGTGCCTTGACCGCGCCGTATTCGTCCGGAACCGCCTCGGTCGGCGACATCAGCTCGACGAAATTGATGCCCTCTTCGAGAGCCTTCTGCACTTCCTCGTGGTTCAGCCGATATGCAGGCGAATCCTGCAGCCGCTTGCGGTAAACCAGCGAAACTCCGCCCCATGACCGCACCAGCGAAACGAGGTCCGGTTCTTCGCCCGCAGCCGCTGCACGGGCGCGTTCGGCCCGGACCTTTCGGCCGTGGTCAAGAAATTCGAGCATCATCGCCCGCTCTTCTTCGTCAAATCTCGCCAGCGTCGCTTCCTCGCCAAATTCGGCGATGACGTCCTCGTATTTCGCCAGCATCTTCTCGACCTGGACCGGATAATACGCGAAAAGCTCGGTCGCCGTATCGATGCCCGTCAGCCCGCCGCCGATAACGACCGCCGGCAACCGCACCTGCAGGTTCGAGAGTGTGTCCTTTTTGAATGCACCCGTAAGCTGCAGTGCCATCAGGAAGTCCGAGGCCTGGCGAATGCCGCGGATAAGGTTGTTCTTCATCGGGACGATGGTCGGCCGGCCGGCACCGGTCGCGATCGCGATATGGTCAAAGCCAAAATCCCATGCGTCCTCGATGGTCAGCGTGCCGCCGAAGCGAACGCCGCCGTAGGCACGGAAGCGCTTCCGCCGCTGGAGCAGAAGCTGGACCATCGTCAGGAAGTTCTTGTCCCAGCGGACCGTGATGCCATATTCCGAAACGCCGCCGAAGCCCGAGAGAATTCGCTCATCAAGCTCTTCCGTGATCTCCGAAATATCTTTCACAGGCCGCGGGCACTCGGTTCCGAGCTTGCCGGTCCATTCGTCCGGCAGCGGCTCGATCTTCAGCCCGTCAATGCCGACGACGCCAAAGCCCTCGTTCAGCAAATACTGCGAGAGCGTGTAGCCGGCCGGCCCGAGCCCGACGACCATCACGTTCTTGCCGTTGTATGGCAGTGCATACGGCCGCCGTGCGTTGAGCGGGTTCCAACGCGTCAGCAGGCTGTAGATCTCAAATCCATAGGGCAGGCCGAGCACGTCCGTCAGCGACGCGGTCTCCGCCAGCGGAATATTGACCGGCTCCTGCTTTTGGAAGATGCAGCCCTTCATACAGTCATTGCAGATGCGGTGGCCGGTTCCGGCACACATCGGGTTGTCGATCGTAACGATCGCCAGCGAACCGATCGGGTCGCCCTGTTTCTTGAGCATGTGCATCTCCGAGATGCGTTCGTCGAGCGGGCAGCCTTCGGTCTTGATGCCAAGAGGGTTGCGTTTCGCGGTGCCGTCCGGTTCGCGGAGCCCGGTCGAGCAGGCGTCCTTCCCGCGCTCGTGGCAGATCATGCAGTAATCGATCTCGTAGAGCGCGTCGCGCATCGTGCCGCGGTCGTCCGTCAGCTTAAAGCCGTCGCGGCGGCGGAGTTCCTCCTCGCGGCCGCGCATTATGTTGTGGAGCTTCGGTTCGGGATGGATCAGGTGGACGAGGTTCTGATAATCGAGCGCGTGCGGCGTCTTAAAGGCCTTCCACTGCTTTTCCTTTTTGTAGAACTCGGCGGCCGACCATGCCTCGAGGATCGAAAGTGCCGCTTTGACCGTCAGCAGTTCGCCGGCCGCATCCGTTTTGATGATGTGCTCTGTAAAGACACGCCCAAATGCCTGGTCCTTTTGCTTTTCGTAAAGTGCCTGAATGTTATCGACGGCGGCCTTGTTCGCACCGTTGGCGTTCGGGTCTTTTTGAAAGGCTTCTTCCGCCTCGGTCAGCCGTGCCGCCATCGTGGCAATGCCAAGCTCTTCGTCGTAGATCAGCGTCTCATCAAACGCGCGGTTCCGCATTTCCGTCACCGCCGCGTTCAGTTCGTTCACGTTTAGCTCAGCGATTGATTCCGGCTTATAGGCCTTGATCGCCCGCCGCTGGACAAAAAATTTGTATTTCCAGATCGGGTCCTGCTCCGTGATGGCCTTCTGGATCGCCTCGCGTTCCTTCGAGATGCGAAAGACCCTGCCGACGAAGTCCGAAAGGAACGGGGCCGCGTCGGTCAAGATCTTTGATTCGACCCGCCGTTCGTAGCCCTCGCCGCGTGCCGCGATATACTTTTTGAGGGCATCGCCGAGCACCGGCTCCTTTTCGGCGACCTCGGCATAGAATTTATCGGCAAGCTCTTTCAGCTTTGCGGCATCAAAAAGGTCTGAATAGTTAAAACCGTCGATGCCGAGCTCGAAGTCGAACCCGTCGGCATTAGTATTTATCTCGGAAAATGGCGTCATATAAGTATATATTCGTGAAAATCACGTAAATAAATTCAACCTTTTATTCTAACACCGCGCCCGAAACGCCAACAAAACGCCCCGCTTCGCGAAAGGCGGCTTACAGAGGGTAAAACGGAAAAACGGTGAAAAAGCGGGCGGAATATGGTATAAAGCAAGTTTGCGCGAGAATTTTCCCCGATATTATTGATCTCGTTCAGTTTAGAGCATTTATGGAACAGGAACAGCGGCTAGCTCCATTGCCGAGGACCGGCGAATTACGAACAGCGGCACCCGAGTATCAGCAGAGCTATTTGCCGATGTACGACGACCCGGTCTCCGAGGGCAGGCGAAATCTGCAGCATTACGTCGGGGTCGTGATGAAGCGGCTGCCGCTGATCCTTGCGCTGATGGCGATCGTTACTGCGGCTGCGGCATTTTATATGTATCGCCAGCCGGATCAGTTCGAGGCCGTCTCGAAAATGGTCATCGAACCGCGTCGGCCGAAGGTCACCTCAAAGGACGCGATCAATATCAACTTCGGCGGCGACGCCAACTACATGGCGACGCAGATCCAGCTTCTGCAGGGACAGGACCTCAAGAAAGAGCTTGTCCGCGAGCTTGGACTCTATCGTGACCCGAACCTTGCCGGCGGCAGCGGCGGCGGATTGTTCAGCAATCTCTCGTCGGTCTTTTCCGGTTCCGAGCCCGAGCCCGAGAAACAAGGTTCGCTTGCTGTGCTCAGCGAAGTCCCCGTAAGCGACGATACAAGGCCCGTGCTTTCTCCGGAAGAAGAAGCCCGCGTTGCTCGGTATAAAGATCTTTTTAACGTTTCCGCAGCGACGCTCGAACGAACGAACCTCGTTGATGTGAAGGTCCGCAGTAGCAACCAAGAGCTTGCTAAGGTCGTCGCGAACAAGCTTCCGGAGGTTTTCATCCGCCAGCATGCCCAGCGTGAAATGGAAGGTGCTATTCGAGCGAAAGAGGACCTCGAAAAGTCGATGGAAGACCTCTCGCGAACCATCGCCGAACAGGAGCTTGAGCTTATCGCCGCCATGCGCGAGAGCAACTTGCCGCTACAGGAAAAAGGCCAGGACCTTGCCGCCAGCCGGCTCGGTACGCTCAGCGAAACCTATCTCAAGACAATGGAGACCCGCCGTCAGCTCGAGAGCCGCTACAATGCCGCCGTCTCTGCCAGCCAACGCGGCGAAGGGATGAACATCCCCGATCTTTACGAGAACAAGATCTTTCAGGACACGATGCGGCTCAATAATGAGCGCAAGGCGAAGCTCCAGGACGACATTCGCAACATCGATAAGCAGATCCAGCAGGCCGAGACCGAAAAGTCTGAACTTCTGGTTCGCTACACGCCCGAATATCCGGAAGTGAAAAAGATGGAGGAGCGGATCGCTTCGCTCAAGGAATCAAGAACGCGGACCGAGCAAGAAGTCTCTTCGATCATCGACCGCGACCAGAAGCGGATCGAACGCGAAGCCGTTGGCGGTGCGCTGACCGCACTCCGGGCACAGCTCGATGCAAAGCGGAAAGAGGAAGCTCAGGCTCAGGCCGCCTACGACCGCGAGGCCGCACTTGCTAACATTCAGGGCCAGGCGCAGACGCGGCTGACCACGCTCAAGCGCGACATTGAGACCAAGCGCAACCTGCTTGATACCTATACGCAGCGGCTCAAGGAACAGGAACTCGCGATCGCCAACAGCACGCCGGATAACATCAAAATGGCTGCCGCCGCCGAGACGGCTCCGAGGGTCGGCCCCAACCGCACTCGCAATATTATCGTCGCTCTGCTGCTCTCGCTTGCGGCGG
Organism: Acidobacteriota bacterium; assembly: GCA_019639235.1. Lineage (GTDB taxonomy): Bacteria > Acidobacteriota > Blastocatellia > Pyrinomonadales > Pyrinomonadaceae > OLB17. Next base: position 104,576 of record JAHBSG010000005.1, read on the forward strand.
GCATCGGCCTCGCGTTCCTGCTCGATTATCTCGACGATTCGGTAAAGAACTCCGAAGAGATCGGCCGCCAACTCGGGCTTCCGACGCTTGCGTTGATCCCGCACTATTTTGGTTCGGAGAAAAAGCGGCTTCGCCTTGCGGCCGAGAACGGCGGAAGTCCGGGCACGAGCCTTGTCGCGCTCGAAGAGCGCCATTCGCCGATGGCCGAAGCCTATCGCCACCTCCGTACCTCGTTGCTATTCTCTTCGGCCGGCAAACCGCCGCAGTCGATCCTGGTCACATCGTCGCAGCCTTCCGAGGGCAAAACGACGACCGCCATCAACACGGCCATCACACTTGCGCAGGCCGATGTTGACGTCGTCATAGTCGATTGCGATCTCCGCCGACCGCGGATCCACAACTATTTCGACCTCGAGAATTCCGAAGGGCTGACCAACTACCTTTCGGGCGACCGCAACACAAAGAACCTCATCAAGGCCTGCCGCGACCTGCCGCGGCTTAAGGTGATAACCAGCGGGCCGATACCGCCGAACCCGGCCGAGCTCCTAAGCTCGAACGAGATGCGCAACCTGCTTCAGTTTCTACGGAGCAAATATAAGCACGTGATCATCGATTCGCCGCCGGCAATCTCTTTCACCGATGCGGCGATCCTCTCGACCCAGGTCGATGGTGTGATCCTTGTTGCGATGGCGGGCAAGAGCTCGATGCACCTGATGCGCCGCTTCAAGCAGCGGCTCGGCAACATCGGAGCCCGCATCTACGGCGTTGTTCTTAACGGCATCAAGCAGGGCTCGGTCGAGTATGGCTATTACGGTTCGGGCTATTACGATTACTACAAGAGTGCGGACGCGGATATGACGACGCCGCGTATGGACACGGACGCGAACGGCTCGAACGGCCGTGCCTGATGCCGCGTTCATTTTTCCGAAAGTAGGAAACGAGCGAGGGCGTCCTCCCAATCGGGAAGGGCGCCCAAGCTTTTTACCTCGCGGACGGACGCCAGCCGCGAATTCCTCGGCCGCGGTGCCGGCCGCTTGAGCGTTTCACCCGAAACCTCCTCGATCAGGTCGCTGTCAAAGCCACCGAGCTCAGCTAATTTTTTGGCAAAGCCCGCGTAGCTCGTGCCTTCGCCCGCGTTCGTTACGTGGATGACACCCGTAAAGTCGGTCGCGGCAAGCTCGCGCATCCGCCGGGCGAGGTCGGCTCCGTAGGTCGGCGTGCCAAACGCGTCGCTGATCGCCTTGATCGCCTTCCCCTCGCCGAGCAGTCGATGCATCACGCTCAGGAAGTTCGTCCCGCCTCGGCCGTAGATCCAGCCCGAGCGGACGATGACCGCTTCCGGGTTCGCCTCGGCGGCGGCAAGCTCACCCTCGTATTTCGAGACGGCGTAAACGCCTTTCGGCTCCGGCAAATCGTCTTCGGTATAAAAGCCTTCCTTCTCACCGCTGAAAACGTAATCGGTCGAAACGGTTACGAACCGCACGCCGTGTTCCACCGCCGCAAGCGCCAGATTGCGGACGCCCGCGACATTCGCCGCGTTGCACGCCTCGACTTGGGCTTCCGCACCGTCAACGTCCGTGAACGCCGCGAGGTTCAGGATCGCGTCCGGCCGTAGCTCCGCGACAGCGGCCTGCACCGCCGCCTCATCGGCGATGTCGAGCTCGGCCCGCGTCAGCGCAGCCACATCGTCGCCGATCTTTTCGCAATATTCTTTCGCCGCCCGGGCAACCATCCCGTTGGCACCTGTTATGAGAACCTTCATATCGACGCTAGAATATCGCATTCGCTTTGGTGTGTGCGAAGATGGCCGGCCCAAGATCAAAAGAGTTTGACGTAATCATCATCGGAGGCGGGGCCGCCGGGCTCTTTTGCGCAATTGAAGCGGGCCGGCGAGGCCGGCGTGTCCTCGTACTTGAACACAACGCCGAGGTCGGCCGCAAGATCATCATTTCCGGCGGCGGCCGCTGTAACTTCACCAATCTCAACACGACGGCCGAGAACTTCGTCTCGCGCAATCCGCACTTCGCCCGTTCGGCTCTGGCCCGCTACACGCCCGCCCACTTTGTCGAGCTGGTCAAACATCACCGCATCGAGTTCTACGAGAAAAAGCTCGGCCAGCTCTTCTGCCGCGGCCGCTCGCACGAGATCGTCGAGATGCTGCTTGCCGAGTGCCGCAGGTCACGGGTCGAGATAAGGACCGGCACGAGCGTCGAGCGGATCGAGAAAGCGAAGCACTTCACCGTCACATCTTCCCGCGGCACCTTCGAAAGCGAAGCACTCGTCATAGCCACCGGCGGGCTTTCATTTCCAAAGATCGGTGCGACCGGTTTCGGTTACGGCGTTGCGCGTCAGTTTGGGATTGCCATTGAGGAAACGCGGCCGTCGCTTGTGCCGCTCGTCTTTTCGGGGGCTAACGAATTTCGCGGGCTTGCCGGTATTTCGATCGATGCGGAGGTCACGGCGGGTTCGCAAAGCTTCCGCGAGAACATTCTTTTCACCCATCGCGGCCTCTCGGGGCCGGCCATCCTGCAAGTGTCGAACTATTGGCAGCCCGGCGGCGAGGTCGAGTTCAATTTGGTCCCGACGGCAAATATCGCCGAGGCCCTAAATGAGAATCGCCGGAGCCGGCAGCGGCTTGATAACTTTCTTAAGGGCTTGCTGCCCGAACGTTTTGTTGAGGCATTTGCCGCCGGCCGCTTGCCGATGAAGCCGCTCAATGAGCTCAGCAATCGCGACATTGAAGCCGTCGAAAATGAGCTTCACCACTGGCGGCGGGCGTTCACGGAAACCGAGGGCTGGCACAAGGCCGAGGTAACTCTCGGCGGCGTTTCGACCAACGAACTTTCGTCGCAGACGATGGAGGCGAAACGCGTGCCGGGGCTTTATTTCATCGGCGAGGTCGTCGATGTCACCGGCTGGCTCGGCGGTTACAACTTCCAGTGGGCGTGGGCGTCGGGCCACGCCGCGGGCACCGCCGTTTAGGCGAATTCGTCCTTGAACATCTCGAGCTGCTCGGTCGTGCCCAAGAGGTCAAGCTTCGCTCCGGCCGGGAGCACCATCGCCGGCGGAGGATTTGCCGTCATCTCCTTGACTTCCTCGATGCCGAGCACGAGCAGGCCGGTCCGCTCGCCGATCGCGCTTTCCGCAAGCGTCTTCCCGACCAGGCTTGCGGGCACATCCGCCGTAAAGAACTCGACGCCCTCTCCCATCACGAACGCCTGCCGCCCCTGCACGATCGCCATTACCGATTCTGCCCCGAGCGGCGCGTAGCTCAGCACAAAATCCGCCCCGGCACGATGGATCGCCTCAAGGTTGCGGTCGTGCGTGATTCGGCTGATGATCCGAACTTCCGGGTTCAGCCGCCGGCAATAGATCGAAAGATAGATGTTCACCGCGTCGTCGTTCGTCGTCAGCAGAACGAGCGAAGCTTCCATCAACCCGCCGCGGATCAGCGTCTCGCGGTCGGCAGCATCGCCGGTCGTCAGACGGTCGAGCGAACCGCTTACGGGCTCGCAGCGGCCGGCCTCGCGTTCGACCATATAGACCGTCAGCCCCTTTTTCTTCAGCGATTCCGCCGCCGCCCGGCCGACCTTGCCGCCGCCGAGGATCAGTACCGACCCGGCAAGCGGCTCCTGCCGGTCAAGAAACTTTTCCAGTGCCTCGATCTGTTCCCCGGTCCCGACCGCGACCGGCACATCCGAATCTGCGAGCAAATGTTCCGGCTCGGCCTTGAGCAGCCTTCCGCGCCGCCAAACGCCAACAATGTTTACGCCCGTCGCCTCTCGGATGCCCGTCTCGCGGATCCGTTTACCTTCGAGCGTTGTATTGTGGACGGTGAACTCGGCTACCGTCCAGGCACCGAACCTTCCGACCACGTGTGCCCGGTCGTCGCCGACGCTTATCCGGTTCGCGAGCTGCTCGCCGAGTTGCTGTTTGAGAGCCAAAACGTGCGACGCACCGCTCAGCTCCAGAATGTCAATCGAGTCCGGGTCGGCCGCCGTCGCAACGATCGGGACATCGGGTGCCGCTTCCCGAACGGTCAGTGTGATATTGGTGTTCGTCGTGTCGGCAAGGTTGGCGAAAACGAGCTTCGCCTGGCTGACCAGCATCCGTTCATAGGTCGAGCGGCTATCGACCTTGCCGTTGATGACCGATACGCCTTCTTGAAAAAGCTGTGCCCCTTCGGCCGCATCTTCCATGATGACGAAATATGGAATGCCGGCGTGCTCGAGCCGCTTGATCAGCGAAGGGGCGATGTCGTCGTAGCTGCAGATTATTACGTGGCCGGCGGTGTCCGGCGGAACCTCACGTGGGCATTGTGCGTGTATCTGTGCCTCAAGCCACGGCGCATAGAAATACCGGATGAACGCGAACGGCAGCATTATCAGCAGCAGGAAAACGCCCGAGAGCAGGACCAGCAGGCTGAACGCCCGGCCGATGTCGCTCTCAAAGGTGATGTCGCCGAAGCCGAGCGTCGTCATCACTACCAGCGTCCAATAGAAACCCGTGATCCACGAAAAATACTTGCCCTCGACCCAGGCCATGATGAAATGGAACATCACGGAGTAAAAGGTGATGACCAAAACGAGAAAGAGCAGATACTTGACGAGCGCAGAGATGTTCTGCCGGCTCTCACGCTGGCCGATGAAGTATGTGATCTGGCTTACTAGAAACTTCATTTCTGCTTCCTGAATTCGCCGATGTCCATTCCGAAGGTTTCGCGGACGTGCTCTTCCTGGGCGGCGGTAACGGCCCGCAGATTCTCAAGCCGGCGGGCAGATTTGCGAATGTGCGTCGCGGCCCGCTCGGCCATCTGCTTGAGCAGGTCGCGGCCCTCGGCGGTCTCGCTCTCGGCTTTGCGGAAAAGTTCGTAAAGCTCCGAGGCTTCGGCCTCGCGTTGTTCGGCGTCAAGCTCCGCAAACCGCCGCTTTACCTGATAGATCTGGCGGATCGCCCGGACGAGCGCGTCGCCCGCCGAATCGCCGCGGACCGTCTCGGGGCTTACGCGATACTCGGCCACGAGCTTGTTGAGCCGCTGCTGGTCGCCGGAGGCATATGCGTGATTGAGCTCGGCCATCAGCCCGTGGCGGCGTTCCTTTTCCGTTTCATCAAGTGCAAGGTCCGGGTGGATGACGCGGGCAATGTCGTGATATGCCTTGCGGGCCTCGGCCGTCGGTTCCCATTTGTCCTGCTCGTGCTCCTCGGCGGCACGGAGCCGGGCGGCAGATTCCTCCGCTAGGCGGCGAAGCTCCTCAACGCGTTTCTTTATCTCCTCATCGTCCGGGACGAGCTTCAGCTCCTCTTCGGCGATCTCGGCATCTATCTCGTCCTGCTCGGCATAGAGCCGCCCGACCTCCATCGTATAGCGGGCCTCGAAGCGCTCAAGCTCCTCGCGAAGGTCGGCCATGTCCTCCTCGCGGTCGGCCAGGCGATCCTTAAGCCGCTCAAGCACGCGGAGTTTTTTCTTGAGTTCCAGCTCTTCCGGCGGTGCGGAGTCCATAAGCCCTAGATTTTACGCCACCTCGGCTTGCGGGCAAAAAGCTGCCGCTCTGCTATCATTCGGCTGATGCGTGTAAAGATACTCGGTTCGGGAAGTTCGGTGCCGCACCCGCGGCGGACGAGTTCGGCAATTTGGGTCGAAACGCCGGAGGCAAAGGTGCTGCTCGATTCTGCACCCTCGGCCATTCACCGGATGCCCGCCGAGGGGTGCGACTGGGCCGGGCTCGACGCCATCTGGATCTCGCACTTTCACCTCGACCACTGCGGCGGGCTCGCTCCGCTGCTGTTTTCGCTCAAGTACGCACCCGGGACCGCGAGCCGCACAAAGCCGCTCCGCATCTTTGGCCCGGCGGGCATCGGCGGCCTCGTTGCCGCATTCGATGGCGTGAATAATTACCGCTTGCTCGAACAGCCGTTCCCGGTTGAGGTCACGGAGACCGAAACCTCCGAGCCCTTCGCCATCGCCGCGGGCCTTACCGCCGTCACCGCCAAGACGCCGCACACGCCCGAGAGCCACGCCGTCCACCTCCGCGACGCCGCCGGGCCGACACTCGTCTTTACATCCGACACCGGCTTCCACGAGCCGCTCGCCGCCTTTGCCCGCCACACGGACCTCTTTATCCTCGAGTGCTCGTTCATCCGCAACAAGCCGGTCGCGACACACCTCGAACTCGCCGAGGCTATCTGGCTCATCCACCGCGCCGAGCCCGCCCGGGCCGTGCTCACCCACCTCTACCCCGAATGGGACGCCACCGACCTCCACACCGAACTCGCCCCATTCAACCCCCGCTGCGAGATCCTCGCAGCCCAAGACGGACTGATGTTGGAATGGTGAATGGTGAATGGTGAATAGTGAAGTGAATGGTGAATTCACGTTTTGAGTCCCGGCTTTAGCCGGCCCGCCGTGTCAGAGGCCCGACCGTGAGGGAGGGCTCCATTGCAGAGGCCCGCGCGTAAGCGAGGGCTTAGCATCCAATGGTGAATTGTGAGTGGTGAGTGGTGAAGGCCCGTGTCCGAGGCCCGCGCGTAAGCAAACGCTTAGCATCCAATGGTGAATTGTGAGTGGTGAGTGGTGAAGGCCCGTGTCCGAGGCCCGCGCGTAAGCAAGGGCTTAGCATCCAATGGTGAATTGTGAGTGGTGAGTGGTGAAGGCCCGTGTCCGAGGCCCGACCGTCAGCAAGGGCTCCAGTGCGAACGCCCGCACGTAAGTAAGGGCGGTTCATCCAATGCGGCATATGGCATGCCGGTTCGCATCCTCGATCTGACTTTCCTTCTGTGTCTTCTGTGCACCGGCTTCTGTGCTTTCTGGGGTCGTTTCAATTTATTCTTCGTGCTTCACACAACACACCCTCCCCACCGGTCGGGTTTCCGCCTGTGTGAGGCCGCGGTGTCAAAAGCCCGCAAGTAAACTTGGAGTTCCGGCCGGAGCCGGCCCGCGGCTCCGCCGCCCCAGTCGTCGAAGACGACAACATTAATGTAGCCCACGTCGCAAGACGTGGGTCGGGCCATTGAACCCAACCAAGTCGTCTAAGACGCCGGCATTTGCCCGCCAGATTTTTCTTGCCCCCAACCTCCTCCTCCGTCTATCATCTACCAATGATCGGCGAAATTCCGGAACACCACGCGCACGACCTCGCTCGTGTTTGCGGTTCTTGAATGGCTCTGACTCTTAACCCTAGGTGACACGATATGAGAATCTTCCAACGTTCTTCGCTTTTTGCAATTCTGCTTGTTTCGTTTTCGATCCCGACGGTAGCGCAGACACAGGTGTCCGACGTTAAGTTGCAAGGCTTGAAAGGCCCGGTGAAGTCTGTCGTAAGCACTTCGAAGGCCATCAGTGGCTATGCGGAATGGGTTCTTAAGGACGAGACCAAGTACCAGACCACGAGCCTATTCAACAATGATGGTGAGCTTACGGAAAAGATCTACGTTGGCGGTTCAAACTCGCGTGTTGTCTTCACAAAGGTTGATGGATTCAAGACATTCAAGTCCTTTGAATTAGAGACGCCTAAGAATGAAACGCCGCGCGTTACCGGATCATGGGTCTCACCCGGAAAAGAAGAGCCGATCGAACCCGGCGAAAAGCTCACGGCGCCTGATGAGCGGTTTGACTATAAGTATGTTTACGAAAGCAGCGAAAACGGTCGCGTGATCACCGAGCGTGAATATGGTAAAACCGGGAAGCTGTTCCGTAAACGCCTGCTCAAATACGATAAAGCGGGTCGGTTAACGTACGAAACTGAAGAGGACACCGTGGCCCGCATGACCTACTCATATAAACACGACGAGAACGGGAATGTAATCGAGGTGTCCAAGACCCGAGACATAAAGCTTGCAGGTAGCGATAGTAAGGAACGAATCACCTACACCGAAATGAAGTTCGATTCGACCGGGAATTGGACCGAACGAAAAGTGACCCGCTACACAGAAAGCGAGGGCATTCCGGAATACAGGATTGCGGCAACCAAGTACATTCTAGTTAATTTCGAAACTCGGACGATCACCTACTATTGAGAAGCGTTTAGACAAATCCTCTTCAAGGAAAATTCGGTCGAACTGACCCTTGCTTAACGGGCTGAAGAATCGTTAGCCCCTTCTCATGACGTCCTGCCACGATTATGACCAATTGCTTGGCGTCAACTCCGCGCTTTTCGGTCAGATGCCGTCTGATCCGATCGACCCGGCCGTTTATTTCATTCTTCTTTTCTTGGGGCAATGCGTAGATCGCGACGTAACCGATCGACTTCCTGTCTTTGTTCAAATAGTGGGCGAAATCGTCGAGACGAAGCGTCTCTTGATCCCACGTGGTCCTTTCGTACGAATCAAACCATTGATCAAACGCGACAATGGCCTCAGACCTTGCAATGAACGAACAAGCAACGATACAACAAAGCGAAAAAGCCATTTTTCTTTTCATCATCACAGTTGTCGTCAAGCCTGCGATTCTTGAACCTGAATATTTCTGGCTATCAAAGATGCTTCGGGCCGGGCGGCGGTTGGCTTGTTGGGATAATTGTAACAGTAAGGTCAAGAGGGACGGGAAATGGATAGTGGGCAATGGAGAATGGACAATGACCGCGGAGTTCAAGATTCGAGATTCGTTGTGAGCATTCCGTTTTCTTGTTTTCTTCTTCCGTGGTTTAAGACTCTTTAACGGCCGATACCACCGTCTTCGACGGTTCCGCGTTCATTTGGGAAACGCGACCCACGTCTCGTGACGCGGGCTACATCAATCCCGACGTCTCCGACGACTCGGGCATTGTGCATCTATCGTTCCGAGTGAATTGGCAATTCGACGGGCTCCGTTAGGAGCCAAATGTTTATAGAAAGGAGACCAAAAAGATGGGCCGAGCCCCGTCAGGGGCGGCACGGACCGCTGGGGGAAACAATGCCGCTCCTACGGAGCTTTGGTTCGAGCTTTACCTTCGCATCTATAAACATCACGCTCCGAACGGAGCTAATAGCCACATCCCGTGACCATGGCCCGACCGTCAGAGAGGGCGTAACCGAATGATGATTGATGAACGATGAACGATGAATCTGAAGGCTGGAATCTGGAATTACAAACTTCGCAACCTTCGAAACTCCGCAACTCTCCAAAACTTCCAGATCATCCATATCATCGATATCTCACGGATCGCCGTTCACTTTCGATCGAAGGCTTCAGAAAATAGACAGCGAGAGACGAGTGAATTGTGAATAGTGAATGGTGAATAGAAGGAAAACCCTTTCGGGGCCTTTGCGGCTTCGCGGGAAAGAAAATTTTAACGCAGAAGCCGCAGGGATCGCAGAGGCAGAATGTTTTTGGCGATCAGCTCTAAGCTATTAGCCGTTAGCTGTTAGCCGGAGACCGAAGACCAAAGACCCAAGTCCCAAGTCCAAAGATCGAAGCTCTCCGCCCAATGTCCATTTTTAACCAATTAACGATGGTCCAGTTAACAATTGACAATGCAACCATACAGATCCCAAGTCCCAAATCCCACATCACAGATCTCCGGGCCCGGCCGTATGTCGCAGAAGTCCCAGTCGTCCCGTTCGTTCCGAGCGCTCAGGTGTTTCACGCGTTTCAAGTGTTTCAGGTGTTTCATTTCTTTCATTCGTTTCAAACGTTTCAGGAATGTATGGCCTCGACGAAAAATGAAACGGCCAGCCCAAAAGAAAAAAGCGTTACCGGCCGGGCTGGAGACGCTTCTTTATCGAAAATTACGGAGCGGAGATCAGTTATGCGTATTTCGCTTGGCGAGGGCCATCAGGTCCTCAGGCATCCATTTCTCGGTCACCTTGTCCTCGGCCTCGGCGATCCGCTTGCTGCGGTTCCGCCAGTCCTTCGAGGGGTCGTCTTCGCGGCCGGATTGGATCGGGTAGTTCTCAACCTGCTCGAGGCTGATGATGATGCCATGGATGACATCATTCCAATCTTCGTTCTGAATGCCGCGGAGCGTTACGGGCAGGCCCGCGGTCCAGTCCTCTTCCGGCACGATGTTGTCGTATTCCGGAATGGTAAGATACGCGGTCTCCGGAAACGGTCTGCCGGAGAATTCGCCGATCAACTGCGACTTCAGTGCCGGGTAATCGGCATTCGGGTTCTTTTCGCGAAGCTCAAGCGCACGCTTGAAGATCTCGGTAACGGTCGGAGCACTCATAAGTGTTCTCAGATTAGCACAGTTGGGCTCCGAATTTCACGGCACGGGCGGCAAAATCCGCGGCACGAGTTTATGTTAATCTGAGCGTGAAAATATGCGAGCATTCATCTACAAACTGCACCTTTTGCTCGGCCTCGCGGCGGCCGTTCCGCTGCTCGGTTGGGCGGCTAGCGGTTTTCTCTACTCGATCCCGAACGCGGTCGAGGGCGGCGTTATTGAAAAAATAGCTGCGGAGCGGGTCCGCATCTCGCCTGCCGAGGCGATCGAGAGCGCCAACCGGCTCGCCGGGCGGGAACTTCCGACCACGGCCCTTACGCTCTTGATGAAAGACGGGCGTCCGCAATATCAGTCGATCGGCGGGCTCGGGGCGGATTCGATCTTTATCGACGCCGAGACCGGCGTTGCCGAGTTCTCAAAGCCGCCGACGGCTCGGACGCGGTTCTTCCGCGAAGCCCATTTCTATTTCTTTGCCGGCCGTTGGCAGGTGCCGTTGCTGCTCATCCTTTCCGCGATAGCTACGCTCTCGGTGCTGACAGGCATTTACCTCAATGTTGTCTATTGGGGCGGGCGGCTGCTCGGACGGCGGAGAAAACAATTGACGGAGGTCGGCGATGAATAAGCGAACTGCAACTTTTGCTTGTGTCGGCGCGTCTGAGACAATGATCTTTCCAAGGCGGTATATATGAAGCGTTTATTTATACTTTTCGTCATCCTCGCGGCCGCGGCCGCTGTTTTTGCACAGAATGAGCAGGCACCGATCATCGACGGCAACTTTGCCTACAAGGATTGGACCCTTCGGAACCTCAACGGCGAGGGCGAGACGAATCTCCGCGAGTTCGTCAAAGGCAAGAAGTTTGTGATGGTGGTTTACTGGGCTCCGTGGTGCCCTAACTGGGCACATGACGTGGAGTTCGTCCGCGAGCTTCACGAAAAATACGCCGACAAGGGGCTCTCGATCATCGGCGTCGGGCAGTACGACTCGGTGCGGAAGATGCGCGAGCACTTCGAGCAAAAGAAGCTCACCTTCCCCTCGGTCTATGAGTCGGACAAACCCGCCGACCGCGAAAAGACGGTTCACTTTGCCCAACGCCGCGAGGCGGGCGATATGCGCAAATGGGGAACGCCGTGGTACATCTTCATCGAGCCGGCGGCGGTCATGCCCGATGGCGATGTTCTCGTGACCCGGCCAAAGATCATCAACGGCGAAATGATAAAGCCCGAGGCCGAAAAGTTCATTCGGCAAAAGCTCGGGCTCGAGACGGGAAGTGAGTTGTTGAGTGCACGCAGCGAGCCGGTCGAGGCGTGCGACCCCGCGACCGCAGGGCCAAAGCTCCAAAAGCCCTAGGGCATCGCAACGAGCGTGTCCGAGAGTTTCTCAACGACGTCAAGCAGCGGCCGGCCGGCCTCGGTCAAACGCCCCGCCGCGGCAAGATCGCCCGAGGTTCGGGCAAGCTCGGTGATGCCGCCGATGATCGGGACGTGCTTTTTGAGCGGTTCCTTCGTCCGAAACTCGATCTCAAGAGCCTGGAGGCCGGCTTCGAGGTTTCGAATGGCCTGCACGAGCTCCCTCTTGTTCGTTTCATTCGCGTCTTTCGCCGCACGGTTCGCCCGCGGATCTTTATCGATGTCCTCAATGCCCTTTGCAACACCGCCAAGCAGGAAGATGAACCGGCTGACATTCTTGATCTGGACGGCCGCTTTTTCGGCCCCGGCCTTACGTTCGGCAGCGGCATTTGCCGGCAGCGTTGAGCTTGTTACCACCTTCGGCGGCGTGGTCCGTCGGGTCGTCCGGCGGGTTTGGGCATCGGCCGCAACGGCTGAACCGAGCAGAATGAAGGCGAGAAGTAGTGCGAAACGTTTGGTCATTGATTTTGTCCGTCCTGTAAAATGCTAAGCGAAAATCTTATCATAGACGTAGATGCATAAACGCACGCTTGAGGTTCGACGCCTTGCGCGTCAGGATTACCGCACCGCTCTCGGGCTCCAGAGAGAGCTCGAGCGCGAGGTCATCGAGCTCCGTGAGCGGGACTATATACTCTTGCTCGAGCATCCGCATACTTATACTGTTGGCCGCCGTTCTAAAGAGAATGGGGTTTTGGCGACCGCCGAAGTGCTCAAGAGCATCGGTGCCGAGGTTTTCGAGACCGACCGAGGCGGCAAAGTGACATATCATGGGCTCGGCCAGGTGGTCGGCTACCCGATCATTAGCCTTTCGCCCGACCGCGAGGATGTTCACAAATATGTCCGCGACATCGAGGAAGTGTTGATCCGGACGATGGCCGATTACGGCATCGAGGCATTCAGGATCGACGGGCTGACCGGCGTTCATACCATCGAGGGAAAGGTCGCGGCGATCGGTATTCATATAAAGCGTTGGGTCACGACCCACGGCTTTGCACTCAATGTAAACACTGACCTCAGCTATTTTAATTGGATCATCGCCTGCGAGGGCGAGCCGGTCACATCGATGGAAAGGCTGCTCGGCCGCGAGGTGCCGATGGCCGAGGTCGAGAATCGGCTGATCCGGAATTTTGTTGATGTATTCGGTGTTGCCGAGGTGACGGGAGATATAGAATTGCCCGTCGTCTCAGCAGCTCGATAATTGATAATTCGGAGGAAATTATGAAGAAATTGCTTATCTTTACAACGATATCAGTTGCCGCGTTCGCAGCAGCATGCGGCTCGAGCACCGATGATCACTCGGGCCACGACCATGGCAACACGGCGAATACGAACGCGGCTCCGGCCGGCCCGCTGACGCTGACGAATGCAGAAGTGCCTCAGCGGATCAAAGACATGATGGCCGCACGCGGCGAGCAGGATGCAGCAGCTCCGCAGGTCCGCATTACAGCGCCGGTCGATGGTTCGACCGTCGAGTCCTCAACGGTACGCGTGCAGCTCGTTGTCGGCGGCGACCTGAAGGGCTACAAGCCGGGAATGGATCCTGAGACGAAGATGGGCAATCACATCCACGTCATACTAGATAATCAACCGTACGAGGCTTATTACAACATCGATCAGGAGTTCGAACTCCGGAACGTTCCGGACGGCGAGCATACGCTTCGCGTTTTCGCCTCGCGGCCGTGGCATGAAAGCTATAAGAACGCGGACGCGTTTGACGTTGTGAAGTTCACCGTCAAGAACGGCGGCGCGAACCTCGATCTGCCGGCAACAGCAAGCAACGGCCAGCAGATGTCCAATGCAAATGCGAACTCTGCCCCGGCCGCGAACGCCAATGCGAACGCTGCACCGACCCCGGAAGGCAAGGAAATGCCGGCCTCGCAGGGCGGAGCGATCGACGTCAACAAGCCGCTGCTCACTTACAGCCGGCCGAAGGGCGAATACAAGGGTGCAGACGCCGACCCGATAATGATCGATTTCTGGCTGGCGAACGCTAAGCTCGTCGGTGACGGCGGAGAGTATCGCGTCCGTTATTCAGTGAACGGCGGCGAACCGAAGATGATCGAAAAATGGGCTCCGCTCTGGCTCGCAGGCTGGACCGCCGGCAAACACACGATCAAACTCGAACTCATCGACAAGGACGGAAACGTCGTTGATAACGGCGGGTATAACTCGACGACGAGGGACATTACGGTAAGCAAATAGTGGCAGCAGTGAGATTCGAAAGCTCTAGGGTTCAAGACTGGAAATCCTTCCACGAATACTGCATGGAGGTTTTCGGCTTTCCCGAATTCTATGGAAAGAACATGGATGCTTGGATCGACTGCATGTCGGGTCTGAATGAAGAAGGAATGACCAGGTTTCTGGTGAGGCAAGATGAGATGTTGCAGATCGAATTCACCGACACCGAGGCGTTTCGAACGAGATGCCGGGAGATCTTCGATGCTTTTGTCGACTGTGCGGCTTTCGTAAATCAGCGTTACATAGATAGCGGCAGAGCCCCGGCTCTGTCGCTAGTATTTGTGAATTAGGGTGAACTGGGTTTACCTCGCAATTGCAGGAGTTTTGGAGATCGCATGGGCGATCGGGCTGAAATATACCGAAGGCTGGACACGGCTCGTGCCCAGCCTGATTACCGGTCTGCTGATGATCGCGAGCTTTTACTTTCTCTCGCTTGCGGTCAAGACGCTCCCGATCGGCACGGCCTACGCCGTTTGGACTGGCATCGGGACGGTCGGGGCGGCAATTCTAGGGATGGTGCTCTTCAATGAACCGCGGGATGCCCTCCGCATCGTCTGCATAATGCTGATAATCGCGGGGATTGCCGGGTTGAAGCTAACGTCGTCGTCCTAGAGTCGGCTTGCGGACGACCGCGAATTCACATATTCTCAAGTATTTCGAATTACGACGATTGCCGCTGCTCGATAGCAGGGCTCATACCAAACTATGCGACGCGATATAACCTCGTGGTACAGCCACAATCTGAATATGGACATGCCGCTCGTGGCGTACGGTCACGCCGGCTACCCGCTGCTGATGTTCCCGACCGCCGCGGCGGACTATCTTGAGTACGAGCGATTTTATCTGGTCGATGCGATCAAGGACCTGATCAACGCCGGCTTGATCCGGGCTTATTCGATCAACTCGGTCAATAAATACAGTCTGCTTAACCGCGAGTCGCATCCCGCGTGGAAGGTCGAGATGCTCAATCGCTACGACCGCTACATCATGGATGAGGTTCTGCCGCTCATTCGCAACGAATGCGGCCAGGATGCCCGCCCGCTTACTACCGGAGCATCGCTAGGCGCTTTTCTCGCGGCAAACACCTATTTCAAACACTCCGACGCGTTCCGCGGCACGATCGCGATGAGCGGAAGCTACGACATTTATAACTACCTCGATAAGGGTTTTTACAACGACAACGTTTACTTCAACAACCCGGCGATGTACCTCAAGAATCTGAACGACGATCATCATTTGCCGCGGCTTCGGCAGGCGGATTCGATAGTAATCGTCTCGGGTCAGGGCTCATACGAGGCTCCGGATCGCAGCCGCGAGCTTTCAGGGATACTCCACTCGAAAGGCATTCCGCACCTGCTCGAGCTTTGGGGCCATGACGTCAACCACGATTGGCCGTGGTGGCGAAAGATGCTGCCGTATTATCTCGGGCGGTTCGTTGCATAACAAAGAATCAAAAGAAAAAACGCGGCGAATGCAATTGAATGCTTCGCCGCTTTTTTTATTTCGAACCACGGGCCGCGAGTGCTACCCGTCGCCCTTCTTGCCCTTTCGCTGAGTACCTTCGGGTTGCGACGGCTGCCTGGTTTCCGGTGTCCGCCGCGTCTCGGGTTGCGGAAGCGGACGAACGACCGGCGGGGGCGGATCGGGAACTGCAGGACGCGTTTCCGTTCCGGGCCGGAGCGTCTCAGTCGAGCCCGTTCCGGTCTGCGTTTCGGTGGTCTCGGTTGTTACGGGCTGTGTGCTGGCACCCGACTTTGCAGCCGCAAGCTCGGCACGAGCAAGCTTTTCAGCCTCTTCGCGTTTGTTGCGTTCCATCAACGCCCGGATCTCGGAAGGTATCGGCGGCACGCCCGGGAATGTATCGCGAGTCTTATCCTTCATGAAAGGGTTCATAAAGGCGTTAAAGATCGGCAGGGCCGTTCCTCCGCCCGTCTGCCCGCGGCCGAGAGATTCTTTCCTAAGCGGATTACCCATCCAAACGCCGGTAACGTAGGTCGGTGTGTAGCCTATGAACCAGACGTCGGTATGCTTATTCACGGTTCCGGTCTTACCGGCGAGCGGATGGCCGGCGGCACTTGCTCCGGACGCTGTTCCACCACCGGAGGTCACGCCCCGCATCATATCGACCATCGTGAGTGCAACGTATTCGCTCGTTACGCGGCTGCTTGAGCCGTCAAACTCCTCAAGCAGCGTTCCATCGCGGCTGTAAACCTTTCGGATCAGGTGCGGCTGAACTCGGACACCTTTATTCGGGAATGCGCCATACGCCGCCACCATTTCGAGGAGCGACGCCTCGGAAGCTCCGAGCGCCGAGGGAAGGCTCGGCGCCATCGGATTCGTTATGCCAAAACGGCGGACCATCTGAGCTCCAGCCTGGATCCCGACCTGGTCGAGAAGGTGCACGGCCGCAAGGTTATACGACTTTGCAAGAGCGACCTTCATCGGCACATTAGGGTGGCTCGGCGAGCCGTCGTAGTTCGATGGCTGCCAACCGCCCCGCTTGAGCGGAGCACCGCTGACGATCATGTCCGGCGTCATTCCGTCCTCGACAGCGGCTGCATAAACAAATGGCTTGTATGCCGAACCGGTTTGCCGAAGGCCCTGCGTCGCATTGTTGAACCGGTTAGTGTGAAAATCGTAGCCGCCGACCATTGCAACGATCTCGCCATTTTTGGCATTTACGGTCGTTATCGCGGCCTGGATCTCCGGAACCTGCTCAAGCTGGACCTCGAGCATCTGCTTTTCGTTATCGACCTTCTTGATCAAAAATTCGGCAAGGTAACCCGGTTTCAGTTCATCCTTCGGCCGCTTGCCGCTTCGGCCCATGTCCTTCGCCCGGACGACGGCTTTGTATCTGCCGAACCTGACCCCGACCTCGTCGGCTGCCGGGTTCTGCGTGACAACAAGCCCCTTGATGTACTCGCCCTCTTCGTATTCGTCGCCGTACCAGTCGGCATGCTTGAACGCATTCAGGGTCTTCTCGATCTCTTTTTTATCAGTGATCGGCTGGCCTTCGTCATCAAGAAGAATATCCTTATAATCCGAACGCCATTTGCGGCCCTTATCGAACGACCTAAGCCGCTCGCGGATGACGCGGGTGGCGATCTTCTGGGCCTCCACGTTGATGGTCGTATAGACCTTCAGCCCGCCCTGAGCAACACGGGTCGTGTATCGGTCCTCAAGGTACTTACGGACCTCTTCGACCGGATAGTCCCAAGGAGTGGATTTCGGAAGAGCTTGGTAATATGCCGTGTCCGCGAGCTTGATCGGTTTTGCCTTTGCTGCTTCGACCGCGGCCTGCGAGTACCGCTCGGGGAAATACTTGGCCATCTGGTCGAGAACGATGTTTCGCCGCATCTCGGCCCGCTTAATATTTCGAGTAGGCGAATACTCGGGCGACTTCGGAATTGCAGCAAGCAGTGCGGCTTCCTCAAGGCTTAGATCCTTTAGCGACTTGCCAAAATACGTCCGAGACCCTGCCTCGAATCCGTAGGCACCCGCTCCGAGAAAGACGTAATTCATATACATCTCGAGGATCTGCCGTTTGGTATAAAACCGCTCGATCTGGAGAGCTACCATCCATTCGTTCACCTTGCGGGTATAGGTCTGGTCCTTGTACAGAAATAGGTTCTTCGCTAGCTGCTGAGTTATCGTTGAGGCGCCTTCGGTCGAGCCGGTAGTAAAGTTCTTATAAACGGCACCAGCGATTCGGTAAGGGTCGATTCCTATGTGGTCGTAGTAGCGAAAATCTTCGATGGCGATAAGAGCATCTTCAACGTTCTGCGGTATCTCGTTTTCCTTGATGGGAATCCGCTTTTCGATGGCGAACTCGGCAAGTATCGTCTCGCCGTCGTCGGCATAGATCGTAGTCACCTGCGGCGGCCGGTAGGTCGCAAGCGCCGAGACCTCGACCGAATATCGCGAGTTATTGAGATAGTAGGCCGCAAGGACGCCCGTCAGGCCGCCGGCGGCTAGAGCCAAAAGCAGAGCTGCCGTAAACCAGGCAATCTTTGCAAAAAATCCGTTCTTTCGCTCGAACGAGCCTATCTCTTTTTCTACTATCTTCTTCTCTCTCGCCATAAAACTTCTCCGAGAACTCGCGGACCTCAATTCACGAACCGCCGCATTTTGATACTGACGACAAAGCCGATCGCAATGAACGTAGCAAGCATCGCCGAAAGCCCGGCACTCATCAGCGGGAGCGGAACACCGATCACCGGCAAGATGCCGAGCGTCATACCGATATTCATGAATATCTGAAACGCGAGGCCCGCCGCGATCGACATTATAACAAGCATTCCCGCCCGGTCGTTAGCCTCGCGAGCACCGGCGATGAGCCGCGAAAGCAGTAACGCATATGCGAGCAGGAGCGAAACGCAGCCGATGAAACCGGTGTGTTCGGCCGTAACGGCGAAGATGAAATCCGTTTGCGGCTCAGGCAGGAACTTAAGAACGCTCTGCGAGGTTTCCGTATCACCTTGTATGCCCGCAAGTCCGCCCTTGCCGACCGTGATCATCGATTGGATCGTGTGGTAACCGAAGCCGCGCGGATCGACCGCTTCCGGGTTGATGATCGCCTCGATCCGCTGCCGTTGATACTGCTTGATAACACCGCTTTGGACGCCGACATAATATGACGTCGGGATGAGGATCGCCGCGGCGAGAAGGGTCGCAACTATATAGCGCACCTTAATGGCCGAAAGGAAGAGCACGGCAGCCAGCAGCGGGAAATATGTGATCGCTTGCCCGGCATCGGGCTCAAGCATTATCAGGCCGACCGGGCCTGCGAGGATCGCACCGCCGATCAAAAGCTCTTTGAACTTGAGCGGCACCGGTTTTCGGTCGCCGAAGTACTTTGCGAGCATCAGCACGGTCGGGATCTTGGCAAATTCTGACGGCTGAAACTGACCGACGACCGGCAACCAAAGCCATGCCTTTTGCCCATTGACCTCCACTCCAAGCGGCGTCAGAACGAGAAAGAGCAGGAGCAGCCCGAAGCCGTAAAAGATCGGGGCCGCCTCGATTATCCTGCGGTAGTCTGTGAAAGCTACCACCAGAAAAGCGAAGGTCGCGATCCCAAGCCCGATGATCTGTTTTGTCCAATATGAGGCGGTCGGGACGGCGTTATGTATCTGCCAAATGCCAAAGCAAGCGATAGCGATAGCCAGCACCGACGTGAGCCAGTCAAAATCCCTTAGTGAGCGTCTTTCGAGTATCGCGACCATCTGCTATCTCTTTGCTACCTCTGTTGGTTCGGCCGGCTGCGGATTTTTCTTTGCCAGGTAGGCCTCGTACACACCCTTCACGGCCGGCCCCGCGTGAGTGCCGCCAAATCCGACGTTCTCGATCAAGCCGATGACAGAGATCTCCGGGCTGAATGCCGGTGCGAAGGTCACGATCCAGGCATGGTCCTTACGCCCGGCCTTGGGGTCTCCGTCCTGAGCGGTACCGGTCTTGGCGGCGACGTCGAAGCCCGGAATGTTTACGACCCGTGCCGTTCCGCCGGTGACCGCATCGGCCATACCCTGGGCGATCATTTTTTGTTGGCCCGCGGTCATCTCAATGATTTTCGGTTCCGGCTTCTGAAAGCCGAAGCCCGGCCGCTCCTCAAAATGCTCGGTAGCGGCGATCGGCCTGAATTCCTTCAAGAAGTGCGGAACATACATCCGGCCGAAGTTGCCGACTGCCGAGATGGTCCTGATGAGCGAGATCGGCGTTACGACGACAGTGTCCTGCCCGATCGATGCGTAAACGGTGCGGATGTCCGGCCATCGGCCTTCGCGCTTCTCAACTATCGGCCGCCAGCTCTTCGGAGTTTGGCCGATCTTTTCGTTCGGGAGGTCGATCCCGGTCTTGCGGTCATACTCGAAGGTCTCGATCATATCGATGATGCCTTCGATCTCCATCTTCAGACCAAGCCGATAATAATAACCGTTGCACGAGCGGGCGATGGCCGGGATGAGCGTCGGCGCACCGTGGCTGCCCATGCATTTTGTAAATTTGCTGCCGATCAGAATACCGCCGCCGCATGCGAAGGCGTTGCTCGTATCGGTCATTGCACCGGACTGAAAACCGCCGACCGACATCGGTATCTTCCATGTCGAGCCCGGCGGATAGCGGCCCTGTATCGCTCGGTTATAGAGCGGGCGTTCTTCGTCCTGCCAATACTCCGCGATCTGCTTTCGCCCTTCGCGTGTCTTGCTGCCCTGTACGAATACATTCGGGTCGAACGAAGGCTGCGAGGCCATGACAAGCATCTCACCATTCCGCGGATCCATGGCCAGAATCGTTCCGCGCTTTGAAGCCGAGTTCTCTATCTGACGTTCGGCCGCCATTTGCAGATCAAGATCAAGCGTCGTAATCAGGTCCTGACCGGCCTGCGGCGGAACGACCTCGATCTCGCTTTGTATCCGTCCGCGGCTATCGACGATCACCTTCCGGTAGCCGGGCCTTCCCCGAAGGAATTCGTCGTAATATTCCTCGAGCCCGCCCTTGCCGATGATGTCGCCCGGCCGAAGTCCCGTCCAGCGTTCTGATTCGAGCTGTTTCGGGCTGATCTCGCCAACGTAACCGAGAATGTGCGCCATGTAGGTGCCGTGCGGATAGAACCTCTGCGGCTGCAGCTCGACCCGAAGCTCAGGATACTCAAGCGAATGAGCCTCGACCCACGCGATATCCTGCATCGATGCATTGTCCTTGAGGATCAGCGTCTCGAAATCTGTCTGTTTATTGATCGCATTCAACCGCTCGGTGACTACCTGCGGTTCGAGGGACAAGCCTCGTGAGTATTGCGGGATGCGTTCGGCCGTGTCGATGGTCTTCAGCGGTTCCTTCGAGATAACGACATTGAATGTCGGCCGCGAGTCGACAAGGATATTGCCGTTGCGGTCGAAGATCGCTCCGCGAGGCGCCGGTATCGGGATCAGCCGTATCCGCTGATTCTCAGCCCGCTCCTGGAAATAGTCGCCGCGGACGATCTGCAAATAGTACAGCCGCACGCCGAGAACGGCGAGGAGAAGGAACGCGACGACCTGGATCGTCCCGATCCGAATACCAAGATTCTGTGCTTGTTCCCGTAGCTTCATACTGCGTGTGCTACCTACCCAACTTTATCGGATTTCTCCGTCGAGACTGCCTCCGCGGAGAAAGGCTCTCCCGTCGTCGGGGCCGCAGTCTGTCAGACGAAAAGTAGTCAAGGACAAAGAAGATCATCGTGCCCGCGATCAACGTTCCGATGAAGGAATACGCGACGGTCGTAACCAGCGGAGCCGAAGGCGTTACCCCAAGAAGTTGATGCAAGCCGTAATAGGCCAGGTCGTCTACCAAACACGCTCCCGCTATGACGAACATTCGCAGAATTAGGTTGTCCAGATAGACGCGGCGGGCAAGCTCCGAAACCGCGTAAGCGACCAACGTCTTGGTGAAACCGTTAGCCCCGAGAAGGCCGCTGCTAACGGCGTCAACAGCAAGCCCGGCGAGCGTTCCGTAAATGATGGCCCGCATCGAATTACGCTGGAGTGCCGCGAAGACTATGATGATGAGCGGAAAATCGACATAGGCAAACGGCTCCGCAACGTTGCGCAGCGACCACTGTGCCAAAATGGCAAGGATCAATGCAATTGTGACCTTTACCTGTTCCATCGATTACTGGGGGCTCGCACCCGGCCGCCTTGTCGTTCTTTCGCCCGGAGCTAGCGAGCGTTCAAAATCGGGCTTCTGCGGCTGCTCGTAGAGCAGAATGCCCACTTCCTGCATCGAACCAAGCCCTGCTGCCGGCCGGATGAAGATACGGTGCGGAACCGTCGCGGAGCCCGATATGACCTCGACGATCTCCCCGACCTTTAGCCCGTCAGGATAAATGCCATCCTGTCCGGTCGTAAAAACTATCTGCCCCGGCTGAACCTCGATGCTGCCCGAAACATATCGCATCTCGATCACATCCGTTTTGCCCGTTCCACTGACGACACCAAGGGCATTCGAATTTCCGATCTCGCCGATCACCGCTCCGAGGCCGGACTTGTCGTGCGTGATCAGGTCAACCTGTGCCGTCAACGGCCCGACCGCCGTTACCCGGCCGACCAGCCCGCCATCTGTCACAACAGGCATGTTGAGAGCAACCCCATCGAGGCTTCCTCGGTTTATGACCGCCGAATTGAACCAGGCGGAAGGGTCGCGGCCAATTATACGAGCCGAAAGAACGCGGTACTTGCTCTTTTCCTTCAGGTCGAGCAACTGCCTCAGCCTTTCGTTCTCGGATTCAAGGTCGGAGCGGCCTTTAAGCTCGACCTCAAGCTCCTGAACACGTTCCTTGAGCTGGGTGTTCTCGTCCTGCGCCGAGCGTAATTCGGCAAATGAGGTGAAGTAGTTCGTAACGGCCGAACTGATCGTCGTCACGGGCGACTGGACGAAGTCGGCAACGGTCAACGCCCACACCTTGATGACGCGCTCGCCGCCCTCAACGCGGGCGTTGAAGACCATTAGTATGAAATTGCCCAGAAGAAGAAAGATGACGAGCCACGGCGTCAACCTCCAAACCTCTGTCTGACTTCGCTCAACCATTTCCTGAGAGTTGCGGCCCCCGCCTTAAGCAAGAGACGCGGCGACCCGGTAAAACTACTCCGTGTCCCCGCGTCGCAAGTTCACCGGACGAAAACTAGTTACCCGTCATGAGCGAGTTGTCCCACTTCACCCGCTTCAATAGTTCAATATCCGAAAGCATCTTGCCCGTTCCGAGCACGACCGAAGAAAGCGGATCATCGGCGATCATTACCGGCAGGCCGGTCTCGATCATAAGCCGCTTGTCGAGGTTCTTGAGCAATGCGCCGCCGCCCGTCAGGACGATGCCGCGTTCAACGATATCGGCCGAAAGCTCCGGCGGCGTTCGTTCAAGAGCGACGCGGACCGCATTGATGATCGTCGAAACAGAATCGGAGAGAGCTTCGCGGACCTCTTCGTCTGTCATTGTGATCGTCTTCGGAATACCCTCGATCAGGTTGCGGCCGCGAACGTCCATTGAAAGCGGTTCTTCGAGCGGAAACGCGCTGCCGAGAGCGATCTTGATAGCTTCAGCAGTCCTTTCGCCGATAAGCAGATTGTACTTACGCTTGATGTACTGTGTGATGGATTCGTCCATCTCATTGCCGGCGACCCGCACCGCACGCGAATAGACGATACCGGAGAGCGAGATGACCGCGATGTCGGTCGTGCCGCCGCCAATATCGACGACCATGTTGCCGTGCGGTTCCGTGATCGGAAGCCCGGCACCGATCGCGGCCGCCATTGCTTCCTCCACAAGATAAACTTCCGAGGCTTTTGCCCGGTATGCCGAGTCCTCGACCGCACGCCGCTCGACCTGCGTGATCTCAGACGGAATGCCGATCACGACCCGCGGCCGGACCCACGACTTACCGTTGTGGGCTTTGCGGATGAAGTGTTGAAGCATCTTTTCGGTCACTTCGAAGTTGGCGATAACGCCGTCCTTCATCGGGCGGATCGCAACGATGTTGCCGGGCGTTCGTCCGAGCATCTCTTTCGCATCGCGGCCGACCGCTTCTACCTGATTCGTTACCTTGTTGATCGCAACAATTGAAGGTTCGCTGACCACGATGCCGCGGCCCTTTGCGTAAACAAGCGTATTTGCCGTGCCGAGGTCGATCGCGAGATCGCTGGAAAATAAACTAAATAAAGACTTTAATGCCATTCTTATATCTCTCGCCCGGCATTATTCCGACCGGGCTTTCCCCATCTTTTCCTAACCGGAAATGTAAAATCAGCGTCAGGATTCGCGCGGAGGACGGCCCGAAAATCGCCAAACACCTTTAAACTCTATAGCATACACCCAGAATGCCGGTATATACCAATTAAAAACGGTATTTGCGGGGAACTTTTAAAAGTTTTTAGGGGAAAAAGGCGCCAAGGGCAAAAATCTAGAAAGAGAACCAAGGGGTCGGCTCTTTTGGCTGCGAGATCGCAACCCGCGCTTCACTCTTGAATAGCGGCGAGCGGGCTGCCAAGGCCGATTCCGCCGTAATGCGAGCGAGCGAGGGGTCGTTCGCCCGCTGCGATAGATGGGCAAGTACAATGTCGCGGGCAGAGCCATCAAAGTCGTTCTCAAGCCAGTCGGAAAGGTCCTCGTTCGAAAGGTGGCCCATTTTGCCGGCGATCCGCTGCTTCAGGTCCCAGGAATAGACCGGGCAGGCGCTTAGCATATCGCGGGCGTGGTTGGATTCAATGACGACGGCGTCGCAGCCGCGGAGTTTTTCTTTCATAAGCGGCGTGAAATGGCCAAAGTCCATTAGCGTCGCCACCCGAACGCCTGACGATCGGGCGACAAAGCCGAAATTGTCCGCCGCGTCGTGCGGCACGGCGAATGGCTCGAAATCGATGTCACCGATACGGAATTCGGCGTCGGATTCGATCGCGACCGTCCGGTCTTTCAACGCATCTTTCCGCTTCAGGCCTTCGCTTTCGCCGTTCTGTATCCCGCGGCGGGTCGAATAAAAAGCTTCCTCCGTTTCGCCGGAAATGAAAACGCGGCACTCTAACGACCGCAGCAGCACCCGAAGTCCGCCGGCATGGTCTGAGTGCTCGTGCGTGATAAGAACGCCATCCAGAGACTCCGGCGAGACGCCGACCTCTCCGAGCCGCCGGACGATCTCGCGGGCACTCAAGCCGGCGTCAACGAGTACATTCGTCCGCTCGCTCGATATGAGTACCGCGTTTCCGGTCGAGCCGCTGCCAAGTACTGTAAACTTCATTTCTTCTTTCGAAATTTCGGCCCGAGAACGGCACCAACTGCCCGTGTGATCAGCCGGTCCGGTGCGATCAAGCTTGCAGTCGCCACGGTCTTGTTCATCCAACCCGAGACGGCCTTCGTTTTCCCGCGGCCGATCGCCCGCATTGCGGCCTCGACGACATCCTCGGCCGTTTGCTGCTGTTTGAACATCGAGGTCGGGTCGATCCTTGCGTTCTCAAAAAATTCGGTATCGGTCGGCCCCGGACAAAGTGCCTGGACAAGAATACCAAACTGCCGGTTCTCTTCGGCTATCGCCTGCGAAAAGCTCGTAACGAAGGCCTTTGTCGCGGCGTAGGTCGCCATGTAGGGAATCGGCTGATAGCTTGCCGTTGAGGAAACATTCACGATGACTCCGCTCTTCCGCTGCCTCATTCCCGGAAGGTATCGGTGAGTCAAAGCGACAAGTGCCATCACGTTCAGGCCGATCATCTCAAGCTCGCGTTCAAGGTCGAGTTCGGTAAAATCGCCCATTGAGCCGAAACCGGCATTGTTGATCAGCCAATCGACCTCAAGGCCATGCCTTTCGGTTTCCTGAAACAGCCGGCGGTCGGCCTCGAAGTCGGTAAGGTCAATGGCGACGTAGTTTGCGGTAATGCCGTGGGCCGCACGGAGTTCATCGCAGAGCGCGGCGAGCTTTGCCTCCGACCGAGCGACGAGCAAAAGCTCATGGCCTTCAGCCGCAAGCCGCCGGGCAAACGCCTCGCCGATCCCGCTTGAAGCTCCTGTTATCAGGCTTACCGTCATAGATCGTCGGTGAAGTCGAGTTCGGCCTCGTCACCAAAAGAGAGATAAATGGAGAGTGCCGCAGCGGCGATGATGGTCAATGTGCCGACGGCCCGGATCAGCCCGGCAACCGTCTTGGTCGAATCGAGCAGCCCGAGCCGGGTCAGCATATAATTCCAGTCGTGAAAGCTGCCCTCGCTTCCGGTCAGGCCGCCTAGCAGAACAAGCTGCATCACGACCGCATCCGCCGCATAGACCCAAACATTGAGAATACTCTGCCCTACCCAGAAAAGCACTATCGCGGCCGAATAATGCTGTCCTTTCCAAACGAAGTAGCCGACGAAAAGGGCCGGCATTATCACCTGAAATAGACTTCCGCCGGCGATCATCATGAACTCGCCGAACGGCCGAAACAGCAGATGCCCGGTCTCGTGTATCGGCAGATCGACAAGGTCCAAAAAGCTGCCCTGCATTGGGTCATAGGCGATCCACAAAAAGTAGATCGCGGCGAGGACGGCAAAGATGAGCTTCAGATAGTTCGGCTTCACTTTGATATGGCCAAGCGGTTAAAGCAGCGAGTTCTTCGTGATAAATGATTTGATGAGGCTGTTGAATTCCGCCGGCTTTTCCATCATCAGGAAGTGGCTGGCGTCCTTCCACATGTGAAATTCAAGATTTGGGGCGATGCTCTTGAAAAAGGCCTCTTCATCAGCCCTCCAAGCCGGAGATTCCGCCATAACGGCAAGCACCGGAACATTGATCTTGTCGGTGTTCCAGATCGAAGGGTCGCCCATGCCGTCCATCGCACTAAGGGCGACCGGGGCACGGGTTGCAAGCATTCTCTCGCGGATCCAATCGCGAAGGGCGGCGTCCTTTATCGGCTGGAGCATTCCATTAATGAAGTTCGGCGCGTTCTGAACGTAATTCGATCTGACCGGGGCGAAGAACTTGTCGAATTCTTCGCTGCTCATGTAGGGCCGGAGTGCGCCGTCAACTATCACGATGCCCGCGGTCTTTGCCGGAAAGAGCCGGTAATATTGCCTAGCGACGGGCGTTCCCATACTGTGCCCGACAAGCACGGCCCTTTCGATCTTTTCTTTGGTCAGAACGGCGTCGATCGACTTGGCGAAAAAGTCCATCGAGTAGATCGCGTTCGGCTTGTCGCTTTGACCATGGCCGATGAGGTCGATGGCGATCACGCGATTTTGCGGGAAGGCATTGAAGCTGTCCTTCCAGAAATCTGCTGAGCAGGTCCAGCCGTGGATGAATACGATAGCTGTACGGCTCTTCGAGTTGCCGATGTCGTAGTAGTGGATCTTGCTCTTGTCAAAATTGGTGAAGTTGCTCTTCGGCATCTGCTGGGCCAGGGATGCCAAGGCAAAAAGGGCGACGAACCCGACTGCGGCTGCAAGCTTTTTCATAATTTCATCTTCGGGCAAGATACGCCTCACGCGAGACACCGTAGAAGACGCAATCTTCTCCGTAATGTTCCTCCGTTTTTTCGTAGATCATTCCGAGCTTTTCCATTATCCGCCGCGAGCCGATGTTCTCCGGGTGGGCAACTGCGACGATCCTCTCAAGGCCGTGAATTCCAAACCCAAGATCCATCCAGCCGCGAGCCGCTTCAGATCCGATCCCGCGACGCCAGAACTCGGGGATGAGGCTATAGCCGACCTCGATGTCGTCGGTCCCGACAAGCGGCTGCAAACCCGCCGTGCCGATGACCTCGCCTGTCTCTTTCCAGATCATCGGGCACATCCCGAATCCGTGAGAGTCGTAACACGAAATGTAGAACCGGATGCGTTTGGAAAGAGCTTCGGGATTTTGTAACCGTGGCCCGCCAAGGTAACGGTTCACTTCCGCATCGGAGCGCTGTTCGATCAATTGCGGCAGGTCGTCCAGCGTGAATGCGCGGAATGCAAGCCGCTCTGTATCAGGAAAATGCTCGATCATTTGGCAGGCCCTTCAACGCTCGAAATTGGCGAATTCTATCACATTTACGGTCAAAGGCGGGAATATCGTCATTAGGGCAGACACAAAAATGTCCTCGGTGGTGTTTTCCCCGCAAAAGGAGGGAAATGGCAATGATCCATATTGAAAACAATGGAAGAAGGAGTTTCCTGTTTAGTGCGGCAGCATTTGCGGTATTGCCTCTGGTGCCGGGATGCCGGCCTGACGTCAGTGCGCAAACCGACGCTTCGGACGTTCGCAGGCGTCTTTTGCAGAACGCGATATCGGATGCCGGCTGCGAATGGTGCGGTGCCCGCGATGTGCCCGAAACCGTTGCCGCCAAGGCTGTGATAGCAGGAAGCGAGGAAAAAGGTGAGCGGCTGATCATAAGTGGCCGGGTCTTTCGTTCCGATGCAAGAACGCCGGCACCAAATACTCTGATCTACCTCTACCATACTGATCTGGAGGGCATTTACGGCCGCGGGAGCGAGCATAAACACGGCCGATTTCGCGGATGGCTCCTTGCCGACGCTGAAGGCCGCTATGAGTTTGAGACCATCAAGCCTGCACCTTATCCGGCGGGCCGTACCGCGGCCCACATTCATATGACCGTGACAACGCCGGAAACGCGTGAGGATTGGATCGACTCCATTCTCTTCGAAGGTGACAGCTTGATCACCGCACGCGAACGCGCATCGCGAAAAGGCGGCTTCAACCCGATCTTGACGCTCGAACGGAAGGGTGGGGTGCTTGCGGGCATTCGCGATATCGCCTTGCCGCGGGCTTGATCAGATGCGGTGAATGAAAAGGCCGTCCTTGAGTTTTGGCTCGAACCATGTAGATTTCGGCGGCATCGTTTCGCCCATGTCCGAAACAGCGAAAAGGTCGTCCATCGTCGTGGCAAAAAGCGAAAATGCCGCCCTTGCTTCGCCGGAATCGACCCGCTGCTTGAGCTCTTCGGTCCCGTGTATTCCGCCGACAAAGCCGATCCGCTCATCGGTCCTCGGATCCTCGATGCCGAAGACCGGTGCGAGCACGTACTGCTGGAGGATCGTTACGTCGAGACGCTCGATCGGGTCCGGCTCGCGGATATACGCGACATTGTGGCGAAGGTCGTACCACTTTCCGCCGAGGTACATTATGATCTCGCCGTGTTCTTCCGGGACGGCCCGATCGGCAGGTGAAATGATGAAGCTCTCGGAAAGCAAATTGAGGATCTCATCGTCCGAGCGGCCGGAGTCGTCGCGGACTACGCGATTGTAGGCAAGTATTTTGAGCTGTTCGGCAGGAAACATTCCGGCGATCACGAAGTTGTAGTCCTCGCTGCCGTCGTGCCCAGCATTCGCAGCGACTAACTCATCTGCCGCGAGCCTCGCGCTCTCAAGACGGTGATGCCCGTCGGCGACATAAAGTGCGGGAACGTCGCCGAAAGCATCCGCGAACTCGTCCGGCCGGGCGGCCTTCCAGACCGTCTGCCGGATGCCGTTCGTGCACGTGAAATCGTAGATCGGTTCGCCAGACAAATCTCCGGCGACCAATTCGTTTATCCGTTCGGTTCCGCGATAGGCCAGGAATATGAGGCCGGTCTGTGCCCTCAAGCAGACCATGTGCCGCGTCCGCTCGGCGACTTTCTCCGGCCGTGTGTGCTCGTGTTTCTTGATAAGGCCTTGTCTGTACTCATCCAGCGAACAGCAGGCGACAACGCCCGTCTGCGAATGCCCTTCGGTCATCAGCCGGTAAACATAGATCGATGGTTCGACTTCTTCGAAAAGAACGCCTCGGCGTATCAGGTCTTCAAGGTTTTCCTCGGCCTTTCGCAGATGGTCGTCGGCCTCGGTGCAATCGGCGTCTGCCCGCGTGATTCGCAAAAAGCTGAGTGGGTTTTCCCGGATGAAGCCGCGGACCTCGTCCTCGGTGATCACGTCGTAGGGGACGCTTGAGACCTGGCGGGCAAATTCGGGTGCCGGACGAAGAGCGCGGAAAGGTTTTATCAGTGTCACATTCTCTCCTTTCGGCGTTAGAAGGGGTTCGCGGGCGAGGGGCTCATCGCCGGGTCTGCCCCCGGAGTGACCGGGTCGCCCTGCCGGCCCTGGTTTATGGCGTCCTCGATCTGCCGCTGGCTTTCCTCGATCTCGCGCATCATCTGGTCGGCAAAGCCTTTTTTATCGATCTTCCACTGGCCTTCTTCAAAAACGAACGGAACAGTGTCCCAGCCGCCGAATGAATTCTCGACCTCCAGCGTAGCTTTCTCGCCCTCGATCTTTTCGTTGCGGAACTTCACGAGTGTTTGCGATTCGCTGATCAATGCTTCACGTTTTACAATGTCATCGACCGTGACGCCCTGAGCCTTTGCCTGCTGGTCGTGCATTTTTAGCGTCTCGCTTGAGAGCAGAAGTTTCATTGTCGTAAGGTCCTTTTGCTTAAGGGCCTTGGCATAGGTTTGAAATGTTTCTTTGGGCGAAGCCGGTTTTTCCGGGCCGCCGCAGCCCGCTGCGAAGGCGGACAGGGCGACAAAAAGGCTGATAATTAGGGCTCGAGGGCGCATTTAAAACTCGTTATGGTAATAGTGTTCTAAAATAAAAGGGAAGTATAACCGAAAAAAGAGGCACTGAAAAACAATGACGCGGGAACGATTGACCGAAGATGAGATCTTAGAGCGGGCCGCCCAACTCAGCGGTTGGCGTGCCGTTGACGGGACGTTACGAAAGCGGTTCGAATTTGCGAACTTCGCCGAAAGCCTTGCGTTCGTCAATCGTGCGGGCGAGCTTGCTGAGGCTGCCGACCATCACCCGGACATAAAGATGGGATGGGGCTATGCCGAGTTTGAAATAACGACACATGACCGGGGCGGGCTTACCGCACTCGACTTCGACCTTGCAGGTAAGATAGATCGACTTGGTTGATCTATTGAAGTTCCTTACAATCAAGCGGCATCCCGACGCGGGATTCGATCTTCGCGTCATCAAACTTGCTGTTCAAAAGCGAGTAGGTCTGCCCGGCCGTCGCTGATCCGAAAAAGCACTCCTCGCCTTTTTTGTACGTGAAGATCGCCGTGATACTCCGTTCGCGAACCTTGCTGGTCGCCGAGGGCAGCGTTTCAAGCCAATGGTCCTGAGCGAAAAAGAACCTCACCGGTTCAATGCCCTTTTCGGTCAGATGGCTTTGGATGGCGGTCTTGATCGGCAGGCTGTAGAATGAGCGAGCGACCGGAAGCGCCGTATCAGCAGCAGGGCCGCTCAAACCGAAATCACGAAATCCGGCCCAGAGCCCCGAGTAGCGGCCGTTGCCCTGGCCAAGGTCGAGAGCAAAATCAAGCTTTGCGAGATTGTCGGTCGGTGCCCGCGGAATGACGGGATTGTTTGTCAGCCGGAGCTCGTTATTCCAAACGCCGGGCTGCCGGGTTGCGGCCGTCGCAAGCAGGACGGGCGTCCCAAGTTTTTGCCCCGGGCTGAGCGGCGTAAGAGATATCCGGACCTCCGGGTTGGCAAGATCCTCTTTTGCGAATTCGACCGCGTACTTTGCCAGTGCGGTCGGGTCGTCCTGCGGACCGGTTTCAGCGTAAAGCACATACCTCAAGGTGCCGCTTTCCTCGTCGCGAAAGGTCAGCACATAATCGCCGAGCTTTCCTTGGAACTTCAGGTGCATCCAGAGTGTCTCGCCGTCACGGACGCGCTTGGCCGCCTTTGCCCTCGCTTCGTCAAAGTTCTTGGCGTTCTCGGTCGTCAAGGCCATCTGGACATTGACGTTCATGACCGCCGCACGAGGCCGCGGAACCGCGTCGCGGGCCGCCAGAGCCGCTTCATTCGCCTCACGCCTTCGGCGCTCTGCTTCCTGCTGCCGCTGCTCGCGGATCTCGAGCCGCCGCTGCTGCGGAAACTGCCCGAACATATCCGTCGCAGCCGGCACCGCAAAGAAACCGATCGCAAAAAGTGCGGTAAAGATCAGTTGAAAGCGTGCCCGTGCCGAGGTGTTCAGGTAAAGCGAAGTAAGCATAGCGTGTCCTCCAAGTATAGGTCTTCGGCGGCCTCGTTCCAAAAGCGGTACATATTCAGGTCTCGGTCCCGGCAGCCGCCGATTGCCTTGCACACCGCGTTAAAGTAAAATCCTCGTTTATCTTTTGCTTTTCAAACTTTTAGAGGAAAACTTAATACAACTATGTCAAATGTGCCTATAACAGTCGCCCACGGGGACGGGATCGGCCCCGAGATCATGGATGCGACGCTTCATATCATCAAGGAAGCCGGTGCCCGCATCGATATCGAGACGATCGAGATCGGTGAAAAGGTCTATCTCTCGGGAAACACGGCCGGCATCGCGCCTGAGTCATGGGATTCGCTTCGGAGGACAAAGGTTTTCCTGAAAGCGCCGATCACAACCCCGCAGGGCGGCGGCTTCAAGTCGCTGAACGTGACGGTCCGTAAGACGCTCGGCCTTTACGCAAACATCCGCCCGTGCGTTTCCTATCACCCGTTCATCAAGACGAAGCATCCGGTAATGGACGTCGTGATCGTCCGTGAGAACGAGGAAGATACTTACGCCGGCATCGAGCACCGCCAGACCGATATGGTCGAGCAGTGCTTGAAACTGATCTCGCGTCCGGGATGCGAAAAGATCGTCCGCTACGCCTTTGAGTATGCCCATCGGAATAACCGCAAAAAGGTCACCGCCTTCATGAAGGACAACATCATGAAGCAGACCGACGGGCTCTTCCACAAGGTCTTTGACGAGATCGCCGCGGAATATCCGGGCATTGAGGCCGACCACTGGATCGTTGACATCGGTGCAGCAAAGATGGCCGATACGCCGGAGAATTTTGACGTCATCGTGATGCAAAACCTCTATGGCGACATTCTCTCAGACGTCGCGGCGCAGATCGCCGGTTCGGTCGGGTTGGCAGGTTCGGCAAATATCGGTGAGCACATCTCGATGTTCGAGGCGATCCACGGTTCGGCACCGCGGCGTGCCGGGCAGAACCTCGCGAACCCGTCGGGCCTATTCCTCGGCTCGATAATGATGCTCGTTCACCTTAACCAGCCGGACATTGCCGAGCTTGCCCACAACGCATGGCTCAAGACCATCGAAGATGGCGTACATACCTACGACATCTTCAAGGAAGGCGTCTCGAAGGAAAAGGTCGGCACGAAGGAATTTGCTCAGGCCGTTGTCGATCGTCTAGGCCAGAAACCCGAGACGCTTAAGCCGGTCGAATACAAAAAGGTCGAAGAGATCGCCGAAGCCGATCGAAAGCCTATCTACTCCGTACTTAACGCGGCGAAAAAGGAGCTCGTCGGCGTCGACGTTTTCCTCCACTGGTGGAATGGCAGCTACTACGGCGCAGGCACCGAACTCGGCCAGAAACTTGAAGCCGCTGCCAACGGCGATGGCCTTAAGCTTGTGATGATCTCGAACCGCGGGACGAAGGTCTATCCGAAGGGCTTTGAGGATACTTTCTGCGTTGACCACTGGCGTTGCCGCTTTATGTCTGACAACGACAACCGCGAGATCACGCACCAACAGGTCATCAATCTGCTCCAGCGGGTACAGGCTGCCGGCTTTGATTTCATCAAGACCGAGCACCTCTGCTTCTTCGACGGCGAACCGGGCTTCTCGCTCGGACAGGGGCAGTAATCGATCGCTAGATAGAAAGAACCGGGCGAGGAATTGACCCCGCCCGGTTTTTTTGTTCCTTGATTAACAGGACGTAATCGGCAGTTTGCTCAAGCCGATGCTGTATCTGCAGGTGGATATAGTCGCTCGAACTCCGGATCGCCATGTAGAATTGCCAGATCAGGATCCTGCCGGGCCCACGCAGAGTGCCTATTTCCGCCTTCCCACGACTTTTTGAGGGCATTCATTGCGTCCTTTGCGTTGTTCATCGCGCAGAAGCAGCAAGCGGCATTATAAAGGATCATTGTGTCATCCGGACGAAGGAGTATCGCCATGTCCAACTCCCGTTTGGCGTCGTCCAGCCGCCCCTGCATTGCGTAGTCGCTAGCTAGAAGTACCCGGACCCTGGCGTCTTCGGGTACTTTTTTAAGGTGCTCTTCGAATACGGCAATCTCCCGATGGGTAAAGTTCATAAGGGCATCTTTTTTTCCCAAAGCCCCCAAAGCGTTATGTATCGGAATGGTTGTATTGTAGTTTTCGCCGGCGTGGGCCAGAGCGTCCTCCATAAGATCCGCGATCTCCTGATACCTCCCGGCCTCGAAAAGAGCACGGCCCAACAAATAGTAGCCGCCATCAAGGTCAGGGTCGCGAGCAAGTGCCGGCCGCATCTTGTCAACGGCATTTTCGTATCGTCCTTCGGCAAAATCGACCCATGCCTCGGCGAGCTTTATTTCAGGAGCATCGTTTCCGTTGGAACTCGCTTTTTGTGTCGCGGAAATTGCGCGTTCGATCCATTGCGGCTTACGTTCATAGTGGTAGTAAAATTGTGCGCATACATTCGCCAAGCCCGCATGTGCCAGCGAGAACCCTTCGTCAAGCGCGACCGCGTTCTCATACATCTGAAGCGCGACCTGCATATCTTGCCGGCCTACACGCCGGGCGTAGTTTCTGCCTCTCAGATACAGGTCGTACGCCTGAAGGTTCTCAGTCGGCTTTGCGGCCAATGCCTGCTGTTCCTGTGGCGAAAGTGTTATCCGCAATGCGGCCGCAATCTTTGACGCGATCTCATCCTGAACTTCAAAAACATCGGCCATCTCGCGGTCGTACCGTTCGGACCAAAGTGGAAAATCGGTCGTCGTGTCAACGAGTTGGGCATTGATGCGCAGGCGGTTTCCTGCACGCCGCAGACTTCCGGTAAGGACGTAGGAAGCCCCAAGTTCATTTCCGACCTGTCCGGCTGTGACCGGTTTGTCCCGGTAACCCAACACCATTGCACGGGAGAATGTTTTCACCCGCTTGATCTTTGAGAGTTCGGTCGTAATGTCCTCTGTAATGCCGTCACGCAAGTACTCGTCCTCTTTCATGCCGCTAAGGTTTTCAAAGTAGAGGACGGCTATTGAGTGTTCGTGGATCGCCTGCGGTGCTCGGGTGCTATGTATCGAGAATGTTTCGCCTGAGTGCCGGCCCGAGTCAAGATCGCGTTTCAGCCTTTTTAGAGCTGTTTTTAGATCCGTCGCACTCTGGTAGCGAAGGTCGCGATCCTTCTCAAGTGCCTGTCCGATGATCCGGCTGAGTTCCACCGGCAGCGACGGGTTGATCTGCGTTACGGGTACAGATTCGCGGTTGAGGATCGCGTCAAAGACCATTGCCGAAGTCTCGCCTTGAAACGGCAGAACGCCCGTCGCTATCTGATACAGCACGGTGCCTACCGAAAAGAGATCCGTTCGGGTGTCTGTGACCTCGCCGCGGGCCTGTTCGGGGGACATATATGCGACGGTCCCCATGGTCGCACCTGCAGATGTCAATTCGTCTGCAATAGCGGTTGGGACATTTGAGGTCGCATCTGTTTTCTGCCGGTCGATCTTTGCAAGGCCGAAATCGAGTATTTTGGCCTGACCTCTTGATGTAACGAAAATGTTCGCAGGCTTCAGGTCCCGATGAACAATGCCTTTCGAGTGGGCGGATTCCAATGCATCTACGATCTGGACTCCCAAACTCAGGACGGAGTCGATATCGATCGGCCCTCGTCGAATTCGGTCCGCTAACGATTCGCCGTCGAGAAGCTCCATGATGATGAAGTGTTGATCTTCATCCTGCTCGATACCGTGAATGGTGCAAATATTCGGATGATTAAGCGAAGAAGCAGCACGAGCTTCGCGCTGAAAACGCTGAAGCAGATTGGCGTCGTTGGCCATCGACGGCGAGAGAAACTTAAGAGCGACACGGCGGCCAAGATTAACATCCTCAGCTTCATAGACAACGCCCATACCGCCTTCACCGAGCTGCGACGTGATGTGGTAGTGCGATATGGTTTTGCCGATCACAAATAGATCTCCCGGATCAAAACACTAATAATTGAAAGGGTTGCTGAATGGTATTACAACCTTTCGTAGCGGTCAAGCATTTCATAACTTGTCCTGACAAGCGTTCCGAGCCTGTAAAATAGACGGATTCATTAAAGATAAACGAGATCTATGACGAAAAAGGGGCATATAACCCGAAAAGAATTCAGCGTATTCTCTTGTGTTCTTATTTCAATCGAGTCCAAGCGGTCGAAAATCATATTCCACCTTTATTAAGACAAGTTTGCTTTCGCGGCTCATCTCTCTTATTTTTAGTCAAATGTCGATGAAAGAGATCACGCAATGGCTACTAATGCTCACATCAATGATATTTCTCGTTGCGAGCACTGAAACTCTTGCGCAACCGACCGCTGATTCGCCTAAGCGGACGATCTTCCTCGACCACGAAGGCCGCGAGATAACAAATGACGAGTTCGTTGATATTCGAATGGCGAATTTTCATTATCCGGACCGCACGCTGATACGCACGCTTGAGGACGGTACGACAGAATTTCGCCTGCAAAAGGTCCCGCAAGAGGGGATGCAGGTGCCGGATGTCAGTTTTCAAACCGTTGACGGCCGCCGGATCACGATGAGCGAACTCCGCGGGAAGGTTGTTGTACTAAACTTTTGGTTCATCGGCTGTCCTGTCTGCCTCGCTCATAAACCGAAGTTGAACGAATTGAGGTCAAAATTTGCGGATAATTACAGCGTCGTTTTTCTGGCCGCAACCGCTGACACGGCCGCCGATGTGCGCAAATTTCTTGCAAAGGAGCGGTTCGACTATTTGCAGGCTGTCGATGCGGATGCGGCCCTCAAGAAATTCGTTTTCAGCGGCTATCCGAAGAACATCGTCATTAGCAGGACCGGCGAGGTCGTTTACTGGCGCTCGACCATCGCCGCCTGGAGCAAGTTCGAGTCTGTTATTAGTTCGGAGCTTCGGAAATGAGCGTGCAGAAGTGCCCGATTTGTTCTGCGGCCGTAGAGCCCAGCGCACGATATTGGGACTACATTTGCATTGATTGTTCTGCACGGGCAGTTGATGAATTTGGACGTAAGCTTCGATTTCGAAACGAGTCATTTTCAGGCGGGTTCGTCGCTTGGTACGAGGATACGAACGAGAGACGCGACAGCCAAATCTGTTATATCGACGGCGTTAAGTGTTGGGCTGACGAAGCCCGAATGGGCGGTATCGTTATCAGGGTCTATGGCGGCAAAGAGTAACAATCCGATCGTTTCGATCATTATGGGCAGTAAGAGCGACTGGCCGACGATGGAGGCTGCTTCGCAGATGCTTGATGAGTTTGGCGTTCCGCACGAGTCGAAGGTCGTTTCGGCACACCGGACGCCTGACCTGCTTTTTGAATTTGCCAAGTCGGCCGAGGAACGCGGGATCGAGGTCATCATAGCCGGTGCGGGCGGTGCGGCACATTTGCCGGGAATGTGCGCCTCGCAAACGGTGCTGCCGGTGCTCGGCGTGCCGGTTGAAAGCAAAGCCTTAAAGGGCCTTGATTCGCTTCTCTCGATCGCCCAAATGCCCGCTGGCGTCCCCGTCGGCACACTTGCCATCGGCCAGGCCGGTGCCAAGAACGCCGCTCTGCTGGCGGTCGCGATACTTGCAAATTCACGCCCGGAACTCCGAAAGAAGCTCCACGCTTTTCGGTCAAAGCAAACAAAGGACGTGCTGCGATCTAAGTTGAGTTAGCCTTTCTGATGCCAGCTACGATACTTCCAAACTCTACCATCGGCGTTTTCGGCAGCGGCCAGCTTGGCCGGATGTTTGCCATTGAGGCCCGCAAGATGGGCTATCGCGTGCACACTTTCTCGCCGGATGCAGACACACCGACCGGCCACATTTCGGATGTCGAGACGACCGCGTCATATGACGACCTCGACGCGGTTCGCGAGTTTGCCCGCTCGGTCGATGTTGTCACCTTTGAGTTTGAGAACGTTCCGGCCGCGACCGTCGAAGCGGCAGCAGAGTTCGTACCGGTTCACCCAAAAGGCGAGGTGCTCCACACCACGCAAAACCGGCGCCGCGAGAAGACATTCCTATCGGCAAACGGCTTTCCCGTCGCACCGTTCCGGCATATCAAAACACTCGATGACCTTCACCGCGGAGTACTCGAAATAGGAAAGCCGGCCGTGCTAAAGACCGCCGGCTTTGGCTACGACGGTAAGGGCCAACGGAAGATCAACGCTGTTGGCGAAGTCGATGAAGCTTTCGCCGGGCTCGATGGCAGAGACGCGATCCTTGAAGGTTTCATCGACTTTGAGAAGGAGGTCTCGGTCGTTTGTGCCCGCGGGCAAGATGGTAGCTTTGCCCATTACGGAGTGATCGAGAACGAGCACCGCAACCACATACTCGATGTTTCCTTTGCACCGGCCGATGTTTCGGGAGCGGTTTTCGCCGAGGCGGTCGAGATAACGCGCAGCATTGCCGAGCAGTTTGGCTATGTCGGCACGATGTGTGTCGAATTCTTCTTGACAGGCAGTGGTAAACTATTGGTCAACGAGATCGCTCCGCGGCCCCACAATTCGGGGCACCTGACCTTTGGCCCATGTGTCACGTCGCAATTTGAGCAGCAGGTGCGGGCGGTCTGCGGGCTGCCGTTGGGCTCAAGCGAGTTCCTTCGGCCGGCGGCAATGGCCAATCTGCTCGGCGATGTGTGGTCGGCGGGCGAGCCGAATTGGGCGGCCGCGTTGGCGGTTCCGGGTGTCTCGCTTCACCTTTACGGCAAAGCGGACCCTCGCCCCGGAAGAAAAATGGGCCACCTCACCGCCGTCGCAGACTCAGCGGCCGAGGCGGTCGCGAAGGTGATCAGGGCCAGGTCCTTCTTGTAGTGTTCTAGATTTACGGAGCTTTTTTGACTTATGAAGTTTTTCCCATTTGCTTTTCTCGCACTCTCGTTTTTCATCTTCAATTTTCCGCCTACTGCACTTGCACAGGACGACATCCCGCTAGACCTCAAACGGGCACGCGGGATCGAGATGCTGGAAGCGGTCCACAGAGACCTCAAGAAGGAGTATTACGACCCTTCATTTCGCGGCATCGATATTGAAAAGAGTTTTCGAGCGGCACGTGCTGCGATAAAGCAGGCCCAGCGAAGCGGTCAGATCAACGCGATCATCGCGCAGTTCCTGCTGGACCTTGACGACTCGCACACGTATTTTCTTCCGGCCGACCGTGCCGGTTTCGTTGAGTATGGTGTTTCATTCCGAATGGTCGGTGAGCGATGCATCATCAGCTTTGTAAAGAATGGAAGCGATGCTGAAAAGAAGGGTGTCAAGGTAGGTGATGTCGTGTATGCGATCGAAACGTTTGAACCAACCAGAGATAGTCTTTGGAAGATAAGATATTTCTACAATACATTGAGTCCACAATCCGTGCTTCGGCTTGTGTTTCAAGGTGATGACGGAAAGCTCACAGAAAAGCAGATCGAGGCGAGATATGTTTCCTGGGAACAGTATGAAAAGGAACTCAGCGAGCGAAAGAAGCGGCCCAAGCGAAATGTTTCTGAATGTCACAAGCTGGACGATATTTCTGTATGCCGCCTGCGTACATTCTTGGTCGAGGAAAGTGTCATCAACAAGATGATGGACGCTGTTGCGGGTTCGAAGTCGCTTGTTCTTGATCTACGCGGAAACGGGGGCGGATACGTAAAGACGCTCGCTCATCTCGTCGGTTACTTTTTTGACCGGGAGATCAAGATCGGCACCGAAAAGATGCGGACGAAGCAGAAAGATGAAGTGGCCGTTCCGAGAAAGAAAGACGGCTTTGCTGGCGAACTTATCGTCCTTGTTGACAGCAGTTCCGGTTCGGCATCTGAGGTGTTCGCCCGCGTGATCCAACTCGAAAAGCGGGGGGTCGTTATCGGTGACCGGAGTTCCGGTTCTGTTATGACCTCGATCTCGCGGACCAGAGAGTTAGTTAATCGTACAGGATTCCCGATTTACAACTACATCCCATACGGCGCCAGTATCACCATCGCCGACTTGATCATGACCGATGGCAAGAGCTTGGAAAAGGTTGGAGTGATACCGGACAAGATGGCGATCCCGACCCCTGCAGACATCAGAGCAAAACGTGATCCGGTCATGGCTCTTGCGGTTAAAGAGCTTGGCGGCTCAATTTCCGCTGACGAAGCCGGAAAGCTTTATACGCCCGACCCTGACGAAGCGGTTGAAGAGGAGGACGTCAACTGATCGCAAATCCAGGGCTCTTGTTCAGATACGACGCCCCAAGAAGATACCGCCGACGAGGCCGATGAAGCCGATGGCGACGCTTAGGAAGAGGTAAAGAAAGGCAGTGACGAGCTGCCTTTCTTTGATGAGCCCATAGATCTCCATCTCGAACGTTGAGAACGTAGTAAATGCTCCGAGAAAGCCGACGATGATCGCCATTCGCAGGTGATCGCTGACCTCCCATTTGTCTGTGAGCAAGATCAAGAAAAACCCGATCAAGAATGAGCCTGAGACATTGATGAAGAACGTCGGAAAGGGAAACTTTTCGAAGAGTCCGGCGAGAGGCGAGATGTTGATCAGGTAACGCGCGACAGCTCCGAGTGCTCCACCTGCTCCAATAAATAACATCTTGGTTGCCGTTTCCATCGTTAATTGCCGTCTTCAGTTGGCTTTGTGCTCGGCCGCCCACCCGCTTAAACTACTCGATAATGGCTGAAAGCATTGCATTTTCAAAATCCGCCGACCGGGCGACCGTTTATGCTGAGCTTGTCCCGCAGGTCGAGGCGCTTCTCTCCGGCGAAACGGATACGATCGCAAATCTCGCCAATGTCGCCGCCGTTTTAAAAGAAGCATTCGGCTTTTTCTGGGTCGGGTTTTACATCGCAAAGGACGGCGAGCTTGTTCTCGGCCCGTTTCAGGGGCCGCTTGCCTGCACACGTATTGCCTTCGACAAGGGCGTTTGCGGCCACGCCTATTCGACCCGCGAGACGGTCATCGTGCCGGACGTCGATGCATTTCCCGGCCACATCGCATGTAGCTCAGCCGCCAGATCCGAAATAGTTGTTCCGATCTTTTCAGGCGAGCAGGCCGTTGCCGTTTTGGATGTCGATAGCGACCGTTTGGCAGACTTTTCCGAGGCTGATTCCGCCGGCCTGAATGCGATCGTCAGAATAATCGAGCGCCACTGCAGTTTTGGCTGACCTTCTGCCAAGTTGCCCTCTAATAGCCCGCTGAGCAAAATTCGGTTAGAATCGAGAATTCCGTTTCGGCGTTCGGCTTCGGCCGCGATCGTCGGCAAACCGTATGGATCCTATCGAGTATCAAACCTGGCATTGGGTGCTTTTCTTCGGAATAGTGCTTACCGCACTCTTTGTCGATATCGGAATCGTAAACCGCAAGTCCCACGTCCCGACGCGTAAGGAGACCTTCGCCTGGGCCACCGTTTGGGTCTCGCTTGCCCTCGGTTTCAATATTTTTCTCTGGACGCAGTTCGGGCTCAAGCACGCCCAAACGTTCTTTACGGGCTACCTGATCGAACTCTCGCTTTCGGTCGATAATCTCTTCGTCTTTTTGCTCATTTTCAGCTACTTCCGCGTACCGAAGGAGTTTCAGCACCGAGTGCTCTTTTGGGGCATTA
This sequence comes from Acidobacteriota bacterium, assembly GCA_019639235.1. Classification (GTDB taxonomy): domain Bacteria; phylum Acidobacteriota; class Blastocatellia; order Pyrinomonadales; family Pyrinomonadaceae; genus OLB17. Next base: position 145,379 of record JAHBSG010000005.1, read on the forward strand.
TGGGGGCGCTGATAATGCGCATGATAATGATCTTTGCCGGAGCCGAGCTCGTCGAGCGGTTCCACTGGATCATATATGTCTTCGGCGCGTTCCTCATTTATACCGGGCTCAAGATGTTCAAGGGCGACGATGAGGATTTCGACCCGACCGAAAGCGGCATTGTTCGCTTCGCTACACGATATATCCGTATAACGAAGGAATACCACGGAGATAAGTTCTTTATCTTGAAGGACGGCGCACGTGTAGGAACGCTGCTGCTGCTCGTCCTGATCGTTGTCGAGTTCACCGACCTGATCTTCGCGGTCGATTCCATTCCGGCGATCTTTGGTATTACGACGGACCGTTACATCGTCTATACGTCAAACATTTTTGCGATCCTCGGCCTCAGGACGTTTTTCTTCCTTCTGGCCGATGTTGCCGACCGGTTTCACTATCTCAAGATCGGGCTGGCCTTCATACTTACGTTCATCGGCGTTAAAATGATGTTGCCGCTGGTCGCCGAGGTCACCTTGGCCCTTGCCGACCGAACAACCGCGGTCGGTGCTTTTGCCGGGCGAATGGTAGATGGTGAATTCAAGGATGAGATGATCAATATCTCGCTCGGCGTGGTCGTTTCTGCGATCGTCATTTCGATCATCGCGTCGCTCCTTTTTCCTTCGAAAGCGAATGAAGTGGAGCCAGAGAAGTTCGAAGATCTGTCCGAGTAAGAATGGACAACAATAAGAAATACAGCAAGATCTATATTGACTGGTGGCGGATCCAGAGCAGTTCGGTTCGCGGCATCGTGATCTTTGCTGTGTTCGCATTTGGACTTCTCGGGATCTCCTATTGGGCGATGAAGAGCGATTGGCTGGTGCAGACCGAGTTGTCCGAAAGTCCAAAAGATTCCGCGGTAATTTTTTCGTTTGAGGGTGACGTCCGAGTGATCAGGGCGGCAACACGCGAGACGATAGTAGTTACCCGCCAAACCTATGCCGCACCCGGCGACACGATTCAAACGCAGGCTGATGGCCGGGCAGTGGTCAGGATGATCGACGGATCGACCTATACGGTCCGCCCAAACAGCACTGTGGTCATACGCGACAGTACCTCACTCTTTGGCGGCCGAAATGTCCGAGTTGCTCTTGACGATGGTCAACTCAACGTTCGAACCGAAGAGCAGCCGGCCAATGCGGAGAATGTCGTCGAAATGATGGATACCGAAACTCGCCTGAAGTCACAGACCGAGGCAAGCTTCAATGCCGATCGAGCAACGGGCGGCGGCGAGATCAGGATAAGCCGCGGGAGCGTCGAAACCAGCGTCGGCGGGTCTCAAACGACGATCGTTGAGAACCAGTTCGCTCGTGTGAACGACGGAAAGATCTCGGATCGCGAAAAGCTTATCTTGCCGCCAAAGCTTTTGAGTCCTTCCAATGGCGTCCAGATCGTCGACCCCGGGAACGGAGCTTCGCCGTCGTTCGTGTGGCAGGATGATTCAGGTTCGGGGGTTTACTACATTCAGATCGCCCGCTCGCCGTACTTTTCTCCCGATTCGATCATGGTGGATCGGTCGGGACTTAGTGTCCGCGATTTCCGTCTGGCGGGAGTCGCCCCTGGAACGTATTACTGGCGCGTTCGGACCACTGCCCGCTCCGGGCAAACCAGTGACTGGTCGGAGCCCAGCCGGTTCAGCGTCGTCCGCGGACAGTCATCGGCATCGATCGAAGTACAGGAATGGAACGTCGAGCGTGTTGGCGGAAATGTGTATATCATCTCGGGCCGTGCATTGCCGGGGCTTCTGGTCCGCTCGCAGGGCCGCGAGGTCTATGCCGGCAGCGACGGCAGTTTCCGCCTGCAGATCTCATCGGGGTCGAGCGAGGTTAACGTCGAGTTCAACGATGACCGCGGCAATCGTGCGGGCTTTGTCATCTCGCTCCGCAATTCCCGAGTGCTCCGGAGGTACTAGCAGTTCAGATGTCCGGAAAGCACGACCATTCACATGGCCGCGGCCGCATCAGCCCGAAGGCGCTTTCGCGTCTCCGGATCGCTCTCGTCATCACTGCGGCGTATATGGTCGCAGAGGCGATCGGCGGCTGGCTGACCAATTCGCTTGCTCTCCTCGCCGATGCAGGCCACATGCTGACCGACGTCGGTGCACTCGCCCTTTCGCTTGCAGCGTTCAGCTTTGCTACACGGCCTGCCACGCCGCAAAAGACCTTCGGTTACTATCGCCTTGAGGTGATCGCCGCACTTGTCAACGGGATCGTTCTCGTTCTTCTCGCCCTCTATATCATCTGGGAAGCAATAGAGCGCTTCCGCTCGCCGGCCGAGGTTGCCGGACTTGAGATGACGTTGATCGCCGCTGGCGGCCTCGTGGTCAATATCATTGCCGCGTATCTGCTCCACACCGACCATCAACACAACCTTAATCTCCGCGGGGCATGGCTTCACGTCATGGGCGACATGCTTGGATCGATCGCCGCGATCGCTGCCGGTGTCCTGATCATCGCATTCGGCTTTCTCTGGGCGGATGCTCTAACGAGCGTGATCATCAGCTGCATCATCCTCTTCAACGCCGCCCGGCTTGTTAAGGACTCGGCCGACGTTCTGCTTGAAAGCACACCGAAGCACATCGACGTTGCGGAACTCGAAACTGCTTTGACCGGCCACCCGGCTGTGCTCAATGTCCACGATCTTCATGTCTGGACGATCTCGTCCGGGATGGAGGCACTTTCAGCCCACGTTGCCCACGACCGCTCGATGCCCGAGACGGAACTGCTGCTTGAGATACGCGATATGCTTCAGGAACGGTTCCACATTTCGCACCTGACCATCCAGCTCGAAACAGCAGATCACACCACCGACAAGGTCTTTGTTTGTGCGATGGGGATGAACTGCTTCGAATCGACCGCCACGGCCGACCATTGACCCGACGACGAGACCATGAAGATGATCGACATACGCTACGGCCGCGAGCGCATCAGCCTTGAAATACCCGATGCATTCGAAGTGATCGCGGCCGGGCCTGAAAGTGAACCGCTGTCCGACCATCGCATCGGCGAACTTATTGACAAGCCGATCGGCACCGCAATGTTGGAGGAGATCGTTTCTCCGGGCGAGACGGTGCTTTTCGTTGTGCCGGACGCGACCCGGGCATCGGGTGCGGGTCAGATCATCAATCTTCTCGTACGTCGGCTGATCGCCAACGGGACGATGCCCTACGACATTGCTGCGATCTTTGCTACGGGCATACACAGGCCGGTCACGGAAAGTGAAAAGGCTGAGATACTGACGCCGTTCATCGCACAGCGCATCAAGACGCTTGACCACGCCTCCCGCGATCTTATGCGGATCGTGAATGTCGGCGAGTTGAGTGATGGAACGCCCGTCGAATTGAACCGGGCACTTGTGGAGTTTGACCGCGTAGTTACCATCGGAAGCGTCGGATTTCATTACTTCGCCGGGTTTACGGGCGGGCGAAAACTCATCTGTCCGGGCCTTGCCTCCAATCGCACCATCACTGCCACGCACCGGCTTGCATTCGATTTCGAACGGCAAACGCGAGCTGAAGGCGTTGCTTCCGGCAACCTTGAGGGCAATCCGGTCCACCAAGCTTTTGTCGAGGCAGCGTCAAAGGTAAAGGTCGATCTTTCGGTCTCAAGTATCGTCAACGGCCGCGGCGAGGTTACCGGCCTTTTCTGCGGTGATCTTTTGGGCGCTCACATCGCCGCCTGCGAAGACTATGCAGCGACGCACACAGTCGCGACCGAGCGTCAATACGAAAATGTTGTCGTGAGCTGCGGCGGGAGCCCGTTCGACATCAACATTATCCAAGCCCATAAATCGCTCGAAGCGGCATCGCGTGCCTGCAAGCCGGGCGGAAGAATCTACTTTGTTGCAGAGTGCGGCGACGGCCTTGGCCGGCCTGATCTCTTGAAGTGGTTCGAGGCCTCGGACAGCCGAGAACTCGCGGATAACCTTGCCAATGGCTATCAGGTCAACGGCCAAACAGCTTGGAGCTTGCTTTCGATCGCCGAGCGGTTCGATGTTCGTATCGTCACAAGCCTACCGGACGACGCGGTTGGCAAAACGCGGCTACGAAAGATACCGGTCGAGACTTTTCGGTCGGAAGTCCGTGACCTCTCAGAGGGCTGCGTCGTTCCAGCCGGGGCCGGAATTCTGGTCCGCCTACGATCGTGATCACTCGCTTTCGAGCGACTCGCGGATCTTGGTCGCAAGAGCCAGGAACGAAAATGGCTTGGATATGAAATTCGTGGTCTCATCAAGAACACCCTGCCGCAAAGCGACATTGTCCGTGTAGCCCGAAGTGAAAAGTATCTTGGCCTCTGGGTCGATCTCAAGAACACGGTCGGCAAGCTCGCGGCCGCTCATCTGGGGCATTACGACGTCAGTAAAGATCAGGTCGAACTTTTCCTTCGATCTTCTATAGATCGCAAGCGCCTCCGCTCCATCATTTGCCTCGATGACTGTGTAGCCGCACGATCGCAGCATCTCGCTTGTAAGCCTCCTGACAGATTCCTCATCCTCGACCAGGAGAATGCGTTCCGTTCCGAACCTGAAATCATTTGTCTGCTGCGGCGTTCGGTGGATCGGCGAGTCAACGTCGGCGACCGGCAAATAAACTTTGACCGTTGTGCCCTTGCCCGGTTCGCTGTAGATCCAGACATTTCCCTCGCTTTGTTTGACGATACCGTAGACGGTCGAGAGCCCGAGCCCAGTGCCTTTGCCGACATCCTTTGTTGTAAAGAACGGCTCAAAAACGTGCTTCTTTGTTTCTTCGTCTATACCGACGCCGGTATCGCTGACGGTCATTATCACGTAATCGCCCGGCGTCACGCCAACGTGTTCTGCAGCATACTTTGCATCGAGAAGCGTATTGTTCGTTTCGATCAGTATGGTACCGCCGTCCGGCATTGCATCGCGTGCGTTAACTACAAGGTTAACGATGATCTGCGAAAGCTGGCCCGGATCGCATTTAACTTTCAGAAGGTCCTCGGCGAGGTCCGCTTCGAGTGAGATGTCCTCGCCGATCAGCCGCTTCAGCATTCGGGACGTGTCCTGGATCACATCATTGATATTTACGACCTGTGCTTGAAGTATCTGCCGGCGGCTAAAGGCAAGCAGTTGATTCGTTAACTGGGCGGAGCGCTCGCCGGCCTTCTTAATTTCTTCGATATGCTTTCGGACCGGGTCATCTGCCGGAAGCTTTCTGAGGGCCAGTTCGCTATAGCCGTTTATCGCCGTAAGCATGTTGTTGAAGTCGTGTGCGATGCCGCCGGCAAGCCGGCCGACCGATTCGAGCTTCTGTGATTGCACAAGCTGCTCGCGGCTCTTCTGCAACGCTTCTTCTGCCCGCTTGGTTTCCGTCAGGTCGATCGCAAAGGCAAATGCTCCGATAACGTTACCTTCCTTGTCGAGATCGGGCACGTAACTCACCCGCAGATAACTCGACCGCCCGCCGGAACCGACCCGCTCAAGAAGTGCTTCGCGTTCGACCGTAAACTCGTTTCCGGCGAGAGCGATCATGAACTCCTTCTCGATGCCCTCGTACGCTACCGGCCCGACGACCTCACGCAGATGGAGCCCGATTATCGAGGCGTTCGGCCGGCCCAACCATTCCAAGTAGTATTTGTTTTCAAACCGGCAGATCAGGTCACGATCGAAATAGGTGATAAGGGCCGGCACTGTGTCCGTGACCAGGCGGAGCTGCTGTTCGCTTCGTCGCAATGCTTCCTGCGAGTTTCGGCGTTCGGTTATGTCGGCGATGAAGCCCTCCAAGGCATAGGGATTCCCGTTTTGATCGAAGATCCCCTGGCCACGGTCGTAAACCCAACGTTCATCGCCGCTTTTCCCGACTACGGGATATGAGACCTCGTACCTGTCTCCTTTCTTAAGTTCGCCGAGGACAAACTCACGCATCTCGAGCCGATGCTTCTCCGGGATGAGCTCACCAAATATTCGGTCACCTTCAAGAAAATCCTCTTGCGGGTAACCCGTAAGGTCGAACACGGGCTCGTTGATGAATTCCATTCGGTAATTCTCATCGATCCGGCAGCGATAAACGACACCCGGCAGATTCTCGATAAGCGTTGCGAGCTGCCGGTCGCGCTCGCGTACAAGCTCCTCGGCCTGTTTTCTTGCCGTGATGTCACGAGCAATGCCCTGAATACCGGCCGGTTTGCCGTTCTCAACGATAAGCTTGCTGCTCACCTCGAGAACCGCCGTCGCTCCGTCCTTACGAATGATCTCAAGTTCGTAATTGGTCGAGCCGCCCGAGGAGAGCTTCTGCTTTGTCATCTCGCGGGCTTTTTCTACCGAACCCGGCGCAACGAGCTGCGTGAGATCCTTGCCGATGATCTCGTCCGGCCGGTAACCGGTCACGGCGAACGCGGCGGCGTTGATCGAGGTGAACTTCTCATCTAGGCCCTGCGTGTAAATAATGTCGTTTGCCGAGTCGAAAAGCTCGCGGTAGCGTGCCTCGCTTTCGCGCAGGGCTTCCTCGGCGTTCATTCGTTCGGTAATGTCGGAAAGCGAACATATCCATTTCCGGAAGGTTCCGTCATCGTTGAAGATCGGGACCGCACGTGCGGCATAGTGGCCGTAATCTCCGTGGCGGTCTCGTAGCCGCAACGTCAATACGACCGGCTCCCTGGATTCGAGTGCAGCCACATACGATCGATGAACTTCTTCGCGGTCATCCGGGTGAACGTATTCGGTCCAGCCGTAATTAAGGCTCACCTCGTACGGCTGTCCGGTCAGGTCAACCCACCATTGCGGAAACTCCGTTAGATTGCCTCGATCGTCGAGCTGCCAGACGTACTGCGTCGTTGCCTCGACCAAGCCGCGAAAATCTTCCTCCGACTGACGCAGTTTGTCCTCATTGACCTTTCGCTGGGTAACGTCGCGGATAATAGCAGTGAAATAATGCTCCTCGTCCTCTGCATACTCGCCATATGAGATCTGAACAAAGATCTCTTTACCATCCTTGCGCCGTGCTTCGGTCTCAAAATTTGCCCAGTCGACGGTCCTTTGACCAGTGCGTAGATAGTTTACGACCGCATTCTCATGTCTCGTCCGGTGCCGATCCGGCATTATTATCGTCACCGAATTTCCGATGAGCTCGTCGCTCGTGTATCCGAAAATGCGCTCGGTAGCCGAATTAGCAAAGCGGATGATGTTCTCCCGGTCGATGGTGATTATCGCGTCGGAGGCGGTCTCGGCGACTATGCGGTAGCGCTCTTCAGAGAGTGCGAGCGAACGTTCGGCCTCCCGACGCGCGTGTCGTTCCTGGGCATCGGCGATCTCACGAACGACGGCCGGAACAAGACGCGTCAGATTATCCTTCATCAGGTAATCAGCCGCACCGGCCTTCATTGCCGCGACGGCCGTCTCTTCGCCGATAGTTCCAGAAATGATGATGAACGGGATGTCGCGCCCGTGTGCCTTGAGGATCTCAAGTGCATCCAGGCCCGTGAAACCCGGAAGGCTGAAATCGGAGATTATGACGTCCCAATCGGCGTCCTGAAGCGAGTCGCTGAAGTCACCGGCACGGTCAACACGCTTGAAATCGATCGCGTAGCCTGCCTTGTTGAGGTGGCGGACGAGCAGTGCGGCGTCGTCATCGACGTCCTCAACTATCAAGACCCTAAGCCTTTGTTCAGTCACGTTTAATCGTCTTGTTCAGGACGAGCCAATAGAGCCCGAGTTCGCGAACTGCCTCGACGAACTGTTCGAAATCAATAGGCTTTCTGACGTAGCTGTTTGCCCCGAGTCCGTAGCTTTCGACCACGTCGCGTTCCTCGTCCGATGACGTAAGGATAACGACCGGGATCATCCTCGTGCGCTCGTCGGCCCGTATCTTCCTGAGCACTTCAAGACCGCTGACCTTCGGCAGCTTTAGGTCGAGCAAAATGAGCTGAAGCTCACTCAGGTCGGCATGCATTGCTTCCATGGAGCTTCCGAACAGCATCTCAAGAGCCTCGGCACCATCACGTGCGACCAGAAACACATTTGCCAAGCGGTTACGTTCGAACGCCCGCTTGGTCAGTTCAATATCATTTGCGTCGTCCTCAATCAGAAGGATGGATCGTTTTGATTCGCTGGAAGTGCTCATCTATTTTGTGAACGTGAAAAAGAAAGCGGCACCCTGCCCGGGCTCGCTTTCGGCCCTTATCGTGCCGCCGTGCATTTGGATTATACGATAAACGGTCGCCAGCCCAATGCCGGTCCCTTCGAATTCGTCCGACCTGTGCAGCCGCGAGAAAGCCCCAAAGATAGTGTCCGCATAAGTCGCCTCAAAACCCGCCCCATTGTCGCGGATCACGAACTCACCTGGCTCGGGACCTCGCGAGAAGCTGACCGAGGCATTCTCCGTCTTCGATGTGAACTTCCAGGCATTTCCGAGCATATTCTCGAGCGCGATGCGGGCAAGGCGGGCGTCACATTTGGCGGTGAGCCCATCCTCTATCGAGACCTCGACGATCCTATCCGGCGAAGCGGCCGCGAGGTCGGAGGCGATCTCGCGTGCCATCGAAGTCAGATCTGTCGTGCCGATCGACAATGCGGAGCGGCTCACCCGCGAAAGGCCAAGCAGGCTATCGATCATCGAAGCCATTCGCTGGCTTGCACTTCGGATGCGATTGAGATAATCGACGCCGTTCTCATCAAGTTTGTCCGCATAATCCTCGAGCACTGCCTGCGAGAAGCCGTCCATCGCCCGAAGCGGTGCCCGCAGGTCGTGCGAGACCGAGTATGAAAAGGCCTCAAGCTCGCGGTTGAGCGTCTCAAGCTTACGGGTTCTTTCCTCGACTCGTTCCTCGAGCGTAGCGTTCAGCTCGAGCAGCTCATCCCGCGCCCGCTTCTGTTCCGTGATGTCCTCGATGACGCCGATCGACTGAAGCGCCGTGCCATCCGCATCACGCACAAACGAAGCGTTGACCCTAACCCAGACGATGCTTCCATCGGGCCGAAGATACCGTTTCTCGTTGATGTACTGCGGAGCCTTGCCGTCGCGTGCCTCAAAGAACTTTCGCGCGTCCGCTTCTGCATCCTCAGGGTGGGTCAATTGCTTGAAGGTCATTTGCCGAAGATCTTCGACCGGATAGCCGGCGATCTCGGCAAATCTCCTGTTGAACAATATGAACCGTCCGGTCTGAGCATCGGCCTGTGCGATCCCGATCGAGACAATGTCGAACATTCGCCGGAACCTTTGCTCGCTTTCGCGCAGGCTTTCTTCGGCCTCGCGTCGAGCGGTGGCGTCGCCCGCCTGAACAACATAGTGTGAAACAGTTCCGTCGGGGCCAAATATCGCCGTTGTCGCCGATTCAGCAAGTCGTCGCTCGCCCGAGGCGGTGACGAAATATTCCTCGCCGATCACCGACCTTCCTGTCGCGACCGCCTCATCGAGCCGTCGGTTCCACTCTTGCTTCATTTTTTCCCGCTGCGGCCATAACGGTATTTCCCAGAAATTTTTGCCCAGGAGGTCTTCGCGTTCATAGCCCGATGCTTTGAGCGAAAGCTCGTTGACCTGCATGATCTTCCGCTCGGGTGAGAGGATCATCATGAACTGGAACTGCTGATCAAAGACGCTCTTGAAGAGGGCTTCACTTTCCCGGAGCTGTTTCAGGGCTTCAGATCGCTGGGTGACGTCGATCGCCATCACGAGCCGGGCCTGGCGGCCGTTGAATTCGAGGGCATGCGAAGTGATCTCGACCTCGAATTTGCTGCCGTCCTTTCGACGGTGCGTCCACGGGGTCGGGTGCGTCAGCGTTTTGATCTCACCGGCAAGTCGCTGATAGAGTCTGGGCAACTCCTCTTCGGGACGTATCTGCGTCATATTCATCGAGAGGAATTCACGTCGGGTGAAGCCGTAAGACTTGACGGCCGCCTCATTCACGGCAAGGAACTGAAGTGTCTCGCGATCATAGACCCACATCGGACACGGATTGCTGTCGAAAAGAAGCCTGTATCGCTCCTCCGATTCCTTTGCGGCCTCGATCGCACGCTTTTGCGCGGTTATGTCCGTACCCGACCCAACAACGCAGATCTGGCCTTCGACGGTTATACGGCTGCCGAGGAAATAGAACGGAATGACGCGGGCATCCGCAGTCATAAGCCTGGCCTCTGCCTCTGCCTTGCCCGTCGTCATTACTTCCTGGATCTTTTCGGCGACGAGTGTGTGGTCATCAGGGACAATGAAATCAAGCGGCTGCATTTCCCCCATTTCTTCGGCTGTGTACCCGGTAATTCGGAGGAAGTTCTGATTCCACTTCTTCATCCTGCCGGCCGAATCAAAGAGGAAAAAGATCGCTGGAAGTGAGTTGATCGTGTAGTCGTTGAGTTCCTTTGCCTGAATTATCGCCTGTTCGTACCGTTTTCGCTCGGTAATGTCGCGGTCGTGCTGAATAATGAGCAGTTCGCCGTCTGATTCGATAAGCTGATAGGCCGATTCCGTTATGACCATTTCGCCGGAGCGTGTAGTTTGCTCGACCTCGCCTGACCATTTGCCTGATTCCTCAAGAGCCCTTTGGAACTCAGCAGGGCCCGGCTTCATCCGCGTTTTTAGTAGATCGATGCTCGTCCGCCCAAGAGCTTCTTCCGCACTGAATCCGTAGAGCTTTTCACATCCGGTATTCCACTCAAGTATCCCCCGCTCGGGCGACCAGATCATCATCGGTTCGAGCGAACTGCCGATCATCAAAGCCTTCCTAACGACGGCATTCTCGGCGATCTGCCGTCGGAGGTCGAAGCTCTCGATCGTTCGTGCCGTAAAAAAGACAATAAGCCCAAAGCCGATGACCGTGCCCGCCGTGAAAAGTGCAATGCCAAATTCCGTGCCGTAGAGCCCCGCTTTTTCCCCCTGATGCCTTAACCAGCCAAAAATGATCGGGACAACGAAAATGAACGGAAACAATCTGCGGGCCAATATTCCGCCGCCGGTGCGCGACCAAAGGATCGAAAGCAGCCCACGTTCGCGATAGGCAAGCAGGATAGCGAACGTTAGAACCAGGACGGCGACCGCAGTATTCAAAGCGATACTTGTAAAGCCGGGGATGTTCTGAAAGCCGCGGAAGTCAAAGATGTAAAGGATGATCGCAACCAGAACGATCATCATGGCAACCACGGTTGAGATATTGGCCGCGAGCACGGCCCAACGCGAGCGACGGCCCAGCCCAAGAATTCCAAACGCCGAAAGGACGAACACAACCCCCGTCTCGATCGCCGGCCGGCCTAACGGCACGAGTGGGTCAAAGTGAAGGCGATCGGAGAACAATAAACTGCCGGAGCCGAGGTCAAGGTCGATCAACAGTTGATCTGCAACGATGAAAACCCCGATAGCGGCAAAGACGAGCCCGAGCAAATTTCCGAGGGCGAGCAGCGGCCGAGTCCCATGGCCCGTCACGAGTGCGAACAACGAGATGCCCGCAATTATCAATCCAATAGCGGTGAGCGGTTTTGCCTGGTATGTCTCCTGCGGAAAGGAACGAAGTATGTCGATATCGTATCCCCAACCGACCAGAACCGAGATCCCAAAAAGGACCGCAATACCGGCTCCGACGGGCGAGAGCCAGCGATTGAATCGGAAATACTGCTCTTCCAGCCGCTCGATCACGGGCACGCCTCCTTGGCTTGGAGACTTACCGTCACGGCTGGACGAAGGGGCGAAAACATGCGATCCGAAAACTCGAACGTAGGGATCGTCGAATTCAAAGAAGTGTGTTGGGGAGGTGATGTCATCTGCTACAGGTTTGAGAGAGCGTCGTGGTTTCCGTTCTCAAAGTGTTTTCCGATACTGCTTCACCAAAACCTGGTAAAGCCAATTTGCGGAGTTATTACCAGCAAAGGCTGAGTTCTGATATTCTTAGCCGAATTAACAAATTAGTCAATAGTTTTTACCTATGCCTAAAATGAATTCCTTTGATATACCGAAGTTGCGCTATAATCCGCGGTGATGACCCGCCATCTCTCAGCACTAGTCGTCGATGATGAACCCCAACTCCTTGAGCTTATCGCAGAGGTGCTGGACGAAAAAGGCTGGTCGGTCGAGAAGGCTTCGACCGGCGAGGAAGCCATTGAACTGATCGGCGAGAAGAACTTCGATCTGGTCTTTTGCGATGTCATGCTCGGCGCCGCCGACGGGTACGACGTGCTTCGGCGATTTACCGAAGTTCAACCGCTTGCCAAAGTTGTTCTGATGACCGGCCGCGGGTCAGCCGCCGGAGCGCTCGAAGCGACGTCCATCGGTGCATTTGATTACCTGCTTAAACCATTTTCGGTCGAGGATATCAATCGCCTCGCCGACCTCGCTTGTTCTCAGATCAAGTTGCGCGACCAGGAAAGCGGCTCGCCGGCCGAAGCCGGTGAACAGCTTTACGCCAGCGAGATACCGCTCATCGGCCGGAGCCCGAAGTTCGTTGAGTGCTTAAAGATGGTCGGCCGGGTCGCCGCAAGCGACCTTCCGGTTCTGGTTACCGGCGAATCCGGCACCGGAAAGGAGATCGTTGCTTCCGCCATTCACCAGAGGTCAAAGCGCCGCGGCGGGCCGTTCGTCGTGGTCAATTGTGGTGCCATACCGGTCGAACTGATCGAATCGGAGCTTTTCGGCCACGTTAAAGGCTCTTTCACCGGAGCCAGCGGCGACCGCGTCGGGCTTTGGGAGCAAGCGGACGGCGGCACGATATTTCTGGACGAAGTGACCGAGACAAGCCCGCTTTTTCAGGTGAAACTCTTGCGTACACTCCAACTCGGTGAGATCCGCCGGGTCGGTTCGAACCGGACGATAAAGATCGACGCTCGCGTTATAGCGGCGACCAACCGAAATGTTGAGTCCGAGGTCGTCGATGGACGTTTCCGGCAGGACCTCATGTACCGGCTGAACGCCGTGACCATCTGCCTGCCTCCGCTTCGCGAACGGGTTGAGGATATCCAGTTGCTCGCCGAGCACTTTGCCTCGGCTGCCGGCCGGTCCGGTGCTCCGGCGATCCGGTTCTCGGCCGCGGCTCTCGAGTTGATGAAGCGGTACTCCTGGCCCGGAAATGTCCGCGAACTCGAGAATGCCGTTCTGCATGCCGCTTCGATGACGGATGATGTCGTTTACCCGGACCACCTTCCGGAACGCATCCGCGAATTCGACCGTGAAATGTTTTCTGTCGAGTCGAACGGCGATCCGTCGGGCTTGTCGAACTCTAACGGCCCGCTTGCGCCTCTCGCGGACATCGAGGCAGCCTATGTTGCGAAGGTCCTGGCCCATACCGGCGGCAATAAGCAGGCCGCTGCACGAATACTTCAGATCGACCGAAAAACGCTGACCCGGATCCTCGCCCGCAATGGCGAATAGGCCCCGCCGGACCTGTAAAAGCAATGTTCCAAATTTACCCGTTCGCCCTCGCACGCATGGGAAAAAATGCACGTCCAATACGAAGATCTCGTCCTAACTGTCCATTTTTATTGGGTTTTCCGATATTCGTTTGCGGCACATTGGTTGCACTCAATAAGAGCCGCAACGGAAAATCCAAAATTAACAAATTCCCATGCATCTAAATAGAACTCCCTATCTTCTCTCCTTTCGACGCAAGGTGCTGATCGTTGGCGGGCAATTCGAGCGATTTGCCGAGCTTGTCCGCACCTTTGACCGCAACGACTTCGAGGTCCTTTTTGCCAACAGCGGCAGCGAAGGGCTGCGAGCCGCCCGTGTCGAGCGTCCGGACCTTATCCTATGCGATCTCGGGCTGCCCGAGTTTTCCGCTATCGAGCTATGCCGCGAGGTTCGTAACGACGCGGTCGTTTCGGGAACGGCTTTCCTGATGCTTTCGCGCCGTTACCATAACCGGCAGAACATAACTGAAGCTCTGGCGGCCGGGGCCGATGACTGCCTTCCGCACGAGGCGGCGGTCGAATATCTGTTTGCGAAATCGCTTTGGGAACTGCACCGCCTCGAAATTGAGGTCGAACGTCGTGAGGCCGCTGAGGCCGTCGAACGAAGGTCGCAGGTGCTTTCAGAGATAGTCGAGCATCTCGCCTCGCAAGCGGCAGCGGAACCGAGCGTCCGGGAGGCGAATCCGCTGCTTCGCGAAGTGCTTGAATCGATCGCTGCATTGCTTTCCGACAGCCGAGGCACCGCACGGCCATCAAAGAGGTCCTGCGAACCTGCACCCGTTCCTCAAACCTACGATCACTCGGTCATCGAATTTGCAATGTGATCATCGGGCGTAGAAGGATAAATCTCAACCAAGAAATGGCCTCTGTGTTCACCTATCCGAACACAGGGGCCTTTCGCCGTCGATCAAAAAAATGCCGCCCGGTTTGGACGGCATAAAGGCAGAAGCATAAGGAGAAACTGAAGGCCTTTGGTGGATCGTCCGGGACCCGTGGGAGTGGGTCCCGGACAAAAGGAGATCGCTAGGAGTATCTTGATTCTGTGTTTTGCGGCTATTGCCGGCGGTGGGAGTTCGACCGGCAATCTGCTCGCACTTGCGGAGCAAGTACTTGGCCGTTGGTGGGAGACCGGACCACAGGGGTGCGGGCTGGGAGTCTCGGCCAAATCTTCCTCCCCGGTTATAGAAAACGAAGGAGGGATCGTTTTCGATTCTTTTCAATCGGGCCGGCGGTTTAGTCGCTTGCGGCTCTTGCCTCGCCGCCCGCTATTCCTATAATCAATCGGCGTGCCAAACGCCTGATCAAAACTGTTCCTCGCAGAACCATCGTATGTGAGCCGATAAATCACGTGTTTGCAAAGGGTTAGGGCAGTGGGCCTATTGTTGATACTGTTGTTACTGAGGCCTTCGATCCGGTCTGCAGGGAACTTGAACCCATTCGCCCGAGTGCCTGTGGGGTATTTCTACCCACTATGCGGATCAGGCAGCAAGGCATAAATGGACCGCCGTTGAATTGCCGGCCGAACCGCTCGAACATCGCTTTACGAGTTCGAGAAAGTCGCTTCGCGGAACCGGCTTCGACAGCAGGTAACCTTGATACTCGTCACACCGAATGAGCTTCAGGAACTTGAGCTGCTCTTCCGTTTCGACACCCTCAGCGATGACCTTTAGCCCAAGGTTATGTGCGAGCGTAACTAGGGCCAACACGAGGCTCGCACTGTTTGGATCGGTCGTAACGTCCGTAATGAAAGTGCGGTCGATCTTGAGCGTATCGAGCGGGAGCGATTTCAGCCGCCCGAGCGATGAATAGCCCGTTCCGAAATCATCGATCGAGATATTGATGCCCTGCATTCTGAGCTCTGAGAGTGCCTGTACCGCTATCTCGCGGTCGGTCATCAGAAGGCTCTCAGTGATCTCGAGGTCAAGCCTTTCGGCCGGGAGTTCATTCTCGGCCAGGATGTCCATGACCATGTGATGAAACCCCGCTTCGCGGAGCTGACGCTCTGAGAGGTTCACGCTGACGAGCAGGTCAAAGCCGAGATCTGTCAGATCGCCGCCGAATTCGGCCGCTTGGTCGAGTACCCATTCACCGATCTGCACTATCGCTCCGGTCGATTCTGCGATCGGTACGAACTCGGCCGGTGATATCGGCCCAAACTCATCGTTTTCCCAGCGTACGAGTGCTTCCATCCCAACGATCTTGCCGGTCTGGCACTCGGCCTTTGGCTGGTAAACCACACGCATTTCGTTGCGGTCGAGAGCTCGCCGAAGGCCGTTCTCGATCGAGAGCCGTCGCCGGGCGGCACGGTTCATTCCGTTCATGTAGAATTGCGAGCGGTCGCCGCCTTGCTCGCGTGCATTTAGCAGTGCGGAGCTTGCATTCTCAATTAGCTTGGCCGCGTCGTTCGAATCCGTCGGTGCGATGCTCATTCCTATGCTTGCTGACAGGAAGACCTCGTCCTCCTCAATGAAAAGCGGCTCGCGGATATGGCAGAGAGCACGATCCGCTATTTCGGCGAGTTCGTCGCGGTCGCGGATGCCGGGTATGAGAACGGCAAATTCCTCGCCGTCGATGCGGGCAACGGTCGACCGCGGATTGACGCATTCGACCAACCGCCGGCCGATCTCCTTGAGTGCATCGCTTGCCGTCGCGTGGCCGAAGGTCTCCTGCAGTTTCCGGTAACCTTCAATGGTGATCAGCATCACGCCGATCATCGCTCCCGAGGGCTCGGTTTCGAGTTCGCGGGCAAGAGTTTCCCTGAAGCGAACGCTGTTCGGAAGGCCCGTCACCGAATCGTGGAGCGATAGATAAGTGACCTGATCCGTACGCTTCTTGAGCAGATGCTCAAGTTCGGTCTCATACTGACGTTTGCTCCGGAGAAGCTGGTTGTGCTGAAGTGCACGGTCAACCGCCATCTCGAGAAAATCGAGTTCGAACGGCTTCTTGACGTAATCAAATGCTCCTGCCCTTATCGAGGCGATCGCATCGTCCAGGTCACGGTTGCCGCTGATCATAACTACCGCGGTCTCCGGTGAGGCCTCGATGATGCTCGGTACGAGCTCCGTGCCGGTCTCGCCACCAAGGTCGATGTCGCTCAGGACCACGTTAAAGTATTGTTCGGCGATCGCCGCACGTGCCTCCGCGGCATTTCCTGCGCTCACGCATGCGTAACGCTCCTCCAGAAAGCTCTCGAGGAGTGTCCGGATCGCCGGTTCGTCGTCGATGATCAGCAAAGTCGGTTTCATAGCAATTGCTCCGCGGGAGGATCGCAATATTCTTCGGCAATTAATGTGCCAACCTCCGAATGCAGGCGGCAAGCTGTGTGTATGCAACACTTAGCAGAATTTCGCGGATCCTTCAGGTCGGTTTCGGGGCATTGTGGGCATATTCCGGCGGACCATCGTGGTGCTTTTTGGACAGGCACGCGGCGGGAACAAAAAAGAAAGGCCGCGGCTTTCGTTTACCGCGGCCAATTAACTGTTTGTCGATCCAGGTTCTAACTGCTCACACCAAACGTCCGGGCAATGATATCCGTTTGCGTTCTGATGGATCGAAGTTTATCGCGGAACCCGGTGAACCGCAGGACATAAACCGAACTGCCGGAGCGAAGAAAATAGAACCGGCCCGCCATCGGCCGTCCCGCACGGACATATTCGTAATTGAGGATCGCTCCGTTCAGCTTGCCGCCGAAGTTCTCCTCGCGGCCTGCTACGTAGCCGGGAAGGAACTGCAGTTTCTGCTCTTCTTCCTTTATCACATCAGAGATCAAAACGTTTTGGGCAACGCTGAGCTTTCGCACTTCGAGGTGCCCGTCCAGGCGATCAACGAAGACGAACTCGACGTTCGGGTTGGTCACCGTGGGCTTTACCGTCATTTTCCAACGTGCATCCGGAACGTCGAAGCTATACTCGACATTTGGGTCGGAAAAGACCGTGTTGTTCTGCGCAGAGACGGCGGACGCGAAAGCCACCAAGAACATTGCTGCAGATGCGGCCAAACCGATCTTCTTGAGCATTTTGATAAACATAACGCAATTTTAACCGAAAACTCCCGATAAACCGAAGGGTTAGATGTTCACGCGTCCGGCGGTGTTGTATCGTTTCATTCGTATTTATGTCGAGCCAATACCCATATTGGATCA
The DNA here is from genome assembly GCA_019639235.1 of Acidobacteriota bacterium. Lineage (GTDB taxonomy): Bacteria > Acidobacteriota > Blastocatellia > Pyrinomonadales > Pyrinomonadaceae > OLB17. The sequence continues at coordinate 162,894 of JAHBSG010000005.1, forward strand.
TCTTGATTCGTCCTTTTTCCCTTTCCGGACGTCTAAAACCCCGGCATTAGTTTTTTTGGTTTTTGTGAAAGTTATGCGGTTTAATCAATACACGACTCTACGCCGAGCTGTTGCTCTTGCGATGCTTGCAATTCTCGTCCTGCCGGGTACGCTGCTGGCGGATCGGCCTACAACGGTGAAAAAGCTTACGGAGGAACAGAAGGTCCTTCACGTCCTTAACCGGCTGACGTACGGGCCTCGCCCGGGCGACCTGGAACGCGTCAAGGCGATCGGCATCGAAAAGTTTATCGAGCAGCAGCTTATTGCCTCGGCGGTCGAGGACACAAAGCTCGAGGCACGCATTTCTCGTTTTGACGTTTTCGGGATGTCCACAGCAGAGGTCTTCGGTAAGTACCCGAACCCCGGAGCACTTCTCCAACAGCTCGAAGGCCGCAATCGTCGTCAGCAGCCGGCCAATGGTGCCCCCGCGATGAACGAGGAACCGACCGCCGCCGAAAGGGAGGAGCGCCAGCGTCAGCTACGCGAGATTTATGCTGAGTATGGCCTTCGGCCGGCGGGACAGCTTTTACCGCAGATCGTCGGCAACCGTGTTGTCCGAGCCGCCTATTCCGAACGCCAGCTTCAGGAAGTGATGGTCGATTTTTGGCAGAACCACTTCAACGTGTTTGCCGGCAAGGCGGCCGTCCGCTGGTACATCCCGAGCTATGAGCGCGACGTGCTCCGCAAGCACGCACTTGGGAATTTCCGCGATCTGCTCGCCGGCACTGCACAGCATCCGGCAATGCTCTTCTATCTTGATAATTTCGAATCGGTCTCTCCGAACTCACAGCAGCGTGCGGGCGGCAATGGGCCGCTTCAGCGAGCGATCCGCAGCGGCAACGTTTCGCCGCAGCTTCGCGAGCAGATCAAGCAGCGTCAGGGCATCACGGATGCGGAGCTCGACCGCCGCATCGCGCAGGCACGCAATGCCGGCAATCAGCAGCGTCGCGGGCTCAATGAAAACTATGCCCGTGAGTTGCTCGAGCTTCACACGCTCGGCGTGGGCGGCGGATATACGCAGCAGGACATCGTCGAGGTAGCAAAAGCGTTCACGGGTTGGACCATCGCCGACCCGCGTGGCTATCGCCGGGCCGCGGCAAACATGATCCGCGGCGAAGAAAACCGCCAGATCGAGCGGCTCCAGCGGATGGCGGGCATTCCGGACGACATCGAAAGCGGCGAGTTCTATTTCAACGAACGTTGGCACGAGAAAGGGCCGAAGACCGTGCTCGGGCAGAAGATCGACGAGGGCGGAATGAAGGACGGGCTCAAGGTGCTCGATATTCTGGTGAAGCATCCTTCGACCGCAAAGTTCATCGCCCGCAAGCTCGCTGTTAAGTTCGTTCGCGATGACCCGAGCGAGGCGATGGTCGAACGCGTTGCCGCAGCGTTCAGCAGGTCTAACGGCGACATCAAAGCGACGCTTCGAGCCGTGTTTACCGATAAAGAATTCTTCGCTCCTGAGAACTACCGGGCGAAGATCAAAACCCCATTCGAGCTTGCTGTCAGCACGCTGCGTGCACTCGGTGCCGAAACCAACGCGAACCCGGCCCTGATAGGCATGCTTAATAAGCTCGGCGAGGTGCCCTATGGATATCAGGCCCCGACCGGATATCCGGACACCGCCGAAGATTGGGTCAACACGGGCGCTCTCCTTGAGCGGCTGAACTTTGCCGTGGCCGTCTCAAGCAACCGCATTCCCGGAACGCGCGTTGATCTGCGAGGCTATTACGCCGCGAGCCGAGGCGAGATTCTTGAAAACGCAATCGGCAAGATCCTGTACGACGAGGTCTCACCGGCGACCCGGGCATCGCTCGAGAAACAGGCCGCACAACCACTGCCCGAAGTTGCTGCAGGCAACGAAGCGGACGATCTCGATCTTGGCGATATAAATATGCGGCCGGCTGGAATGCCCGGCGGCGGAATGAACCGACGAGTGCGGTTGATGCAGCCCTCGGGCGAGCCTGAGGTTTTCAAAGCAGTAAGCCTCGTTCTCGGCACACCTGAATTTCAGCGGCAATAATATTGTCCGTAAGCCGGCGGCCGACGCGTTACTTTGGTTGCCGGCTATTTTTGTCTCCGGAGGTAATTATGCGAAGAGTTCTTGTTGTTGCACTACTTTCTCTGCTGTCGCTTACGGCATGCGGCGTTGCGGCCCAGTCACGGCCTTCGAAAGCGGATTCGCCTTATCGGAAGGCTGCTGATTACTCGAGCGATGCCCGCGGGCTCTCGCTCATTGTTTACAAGGACGGCAAGGTCATATTCGAGGAGTATCACAACGGCCATTCGGCCGATTCTCCGCACCTTCTTGCTAGCGGCACGAAGTCTTTCGTTGGTGTCATGCTCGCCGCTGCGATAGAGGACGGCCTGATAAAGAGCTTCGACGAACGCGTTTCAGAGGTGCTTACGGAATGGCGTTCAGATCCTCGAAAGTCGCGGATGACCTATCGCGAATTGCTTACGCTGACCGGCGGGCTGGACTCGGGCCCGATAGGCCGCCCGCCCTCATATACCGAGGCCGCAGGCTTTGGCTCCAAGTTCGAGCCCGGCACGACGTTCGAGTACGGCCCGGTGCCGTTTCAGGTCTTTGGCGAGGCTCTTCGCCGAAAGCTCGAACCGAAGAAGGAAGGCGTTATGGCCTACATGGAACGCCGGATCTTCGATCCGATCGGGCTGAAATATGCCCGCTGGACAATGCAGGCAGGCCAGCCGAACCTGCCTTCGGGGGCGTACCTGACCGCCGGTGAGTGGCTGAAATTTGGCAGGTTGCTTCTCGACGGCGGCAAGTGGAACGGCAAACAGATCATCAAGAAAAGCCTGCTTGACGAACTGACCAAAGGCTCGAAGGCCAATCCGAACTACGGCATTACGTTTTGGCTCAATCGGTCCGGTGATAGCAATGCGAACGTCGCCGAAAATCGTGGCCGTCTTGGCCGATTGCTCGGCGACCGCGAGGCGAACACGACCGCAATAAGCAAGCGTGGATTCGGCGATGACCTTCCCCGGGACATCTACGTCGCCGCCGGAGCCGGCAATCAGCGGCTCTACATCATCCCTTCGGAAAAGATGGTCGTCGTTCGGCAGGCAAGGCAGGGACGCTTTGACGATGGCGAATTTTTGCAGCTGCTGCTTGGAAAAAAGTGACGGTCCCTGTTTCTATTCGGGCCGCTTGAGTATGAAGGTCGCGGTATCTCCGCGGCCTTCTGCATTCAGCCTGGCCGCTTCGCGTTCCCACTCGGCCATCTGAGCTTCCGTGAAGATATCCGGTGGATGGATCACGCCCGGTGCTCCTTCCGGTATGAGCTGAATATCCTGCCGATACATCTCGCTGCCCCAGAACTGAAACGCCGTCGATTCATATCGGACGGAAGCGACAGAGAATCCGCCGTCGTTCGCAAGGTCAACGAAAGCCCGTTCAGTAAAGAGATACAAATGCCGCGGTGCATCGAGCTGGACCCAGTCCGTTCCGTATTTCTCCCAAGCGAAGTTGATCACCGGCATCGCAATCAGAAGGTGGCCGCCCGGCCGGAGCAGCCGAAACGCATCACGCAATGCCGCCTTCGGATCGGGCAAATGCTCGAACGAATGGCTCATTATGATCAGATCGAATGCGGGTTCGAGTTCGCTGAGCGGCCGCTTCATAATGCGGACCCCGGTGGGTAGCTCGATGTCTCCTTCGATGAATGCATCGGCACCGGTCAAGTCGCGAAAGCCGAAATAATGCAGCGTTTGAAGCAGTTGCCCCTTGCCGCAGCCGAAATCAAGTATCCGCGAATCAAAGGTGAGTTTGAGTTCAGGATCGAGCAAGGCCGCCGGGAAGTTCCCGGCAAAACCGGGCCGCATCCGGGACAAAAGCTTGCCGGCAAACCCGCGTCCTTCGACAAAATATTGTCCGATGGCCCGCGCAGCAAAGCGATGGATCGCCGACCGGCCGACCGGCGTTTCAGAGTTAAACGACAGGTAATTATCGGGATAGTAAATCGCGAGCTCTGGTATTTCCTTGATCTGAAGTATTCCGCATTTCGCGCATTCGCAGTAAACGAATTCGTCGCGAGTGCCAAACATCATCTCGCGAGCGGTGTGCTCGGTGTTTTCCGATGCGTTGCCGCAAACCCGGCATTCGAAGCTCATAACGATTGCGGCCGCTCAGACCCTGCGGCCGATGGTGAAGACCTTAACGAGAGCGAGCCCGGCGATGAAGCCGCCTATATGTGCCGCGTAGGCGACGCCGCCCGTTCCCGCCGGCGTCAATGCTCCGAGAACGATCTGATAGACGATCCAGATTCCGAGAGCGACAAAGGCCGGCACCGTCGTGAGGAAGTTGAAGATAACGGCACGAACCTGCCGTTGCGGAAAAAGGAGTATGTAGCCGCCGAGCACGCCGGAGATCGCCCCCGAAGCGCCGAGCATCGGAATCACCGACGAGGTGTCCATCGCGACCTGGGCAAGAGCCGCAGCGATGCCGCAAACGATATAAAAAGCGGCAAACCGGATGTGGCCCATCAGGTTCTCGAGATTATCGCCAAAGACGAAAAGGAACAGCATGTTTCCGACGATGTGTCCGATGCTGCCGTGCATGAACATCGAGCTGATGAAGTTGAAATAGACCGACAGCGGCGTCGAATAATGCCGTATCTCCGCCGAGTTTCCCATCGAATCGCGAACGACCTGAACTCCGCTGAGGTCAACGCCGGTCGTCACTTCCTGCGGAACGAGCGACCACGCATAGGTGAACGACTCACTTGTACCTAGCTGTTGGAGCAGCACAAAGACAAGCACGTTCACTCCGATAAACAAATAGTTCACGAACGGAACTATCTTTATATCGCTGTTGTCATCGCCGATCGGGAACATACTGTTACTCTTGGGCGGTCTGGGGAATGATGGCGTCAACCTCAAGTGAAAGTTCCGGCAAGACATTCGATGTTGCCTGCCCGCCCGATTTGAAGATCTTCACCTGTTGATAGATCCCAAGGCTCGGATCTTGATGGATCTCGATCACGTTATCCCGCAGATTTACGATCCAGACCTCGGCGATCCCCGCATCGGCATAAAGCGGAAGTTTCACATCGCGGTCATTCTTTAAGCTCACATCGGAAACCTCGACGACCAGGATCGTTTCTTCAGGCCGCGGGTGCCGGTTGCCGTCGTATTTCGTCAGATCAGCTAAAACGACATCCGGTTCGGGCTCGTCAAAATCCGAAATGCGCAACGGGTTTTGAATACGAACAAGCACCATTTCCGGAAGCGATCTGATGAGTATTCGAGCTAACCTATCAACCGCCATCGCATGTTTGTCACCAATCGTCATCTTCGGCACCATTTGTCCGTCAATAATTTCCGATCTTTCATAGTCGTCGATCATTCCCATTTCGATCATTTTGTAATAATCGTCAACGGAAAATCGCAGCCTACGCGGCTGTGGGTATGGCTGGGTCACCAGATCGCTTCGCATCATAACGAGAACATCTTACATCGAATCCGACGCGGCACCAACATTCTTTTGACCACCGAGCAGCTCATAGCCCTCGCTCCGAGCCACGAACGTCGCAGCCGTGATGTCGCCGACGACATTCAGCGTAGTTCGACACATATCAAGAATTCTGTCTACGCCGAGAATGATCGCGATCAGCGCCGGATCGATGCCGATCATGAAGAGAATGCCGATGATGAAGGGAATCGAGCCGCTTGGAACACCTGCGGTTCCGATGCCGCCTAGTATTGCCAAATACACCACCATCAACTGCACAGAAACATCGAGGCTGACGCCCGCAAGTTGTGCCAGAAACAGCACCGTAACGCCTTCGTAGAGTGCCGTTCCGTTCTGGTTTGCCGTCGCCCCGACCGTAAGGACAAAGCTATTGATCTCCTTCGGCACCCCGAGGTTCTCGTGCGTAACGCGAAGTGCCGTCGGGAGCGTTGCGTTCGACGATGAGGTCGAAAATGCCGTGAGGATGACCGTACGGACTCGGTGAAAGAATTCGAGTGGGTTCATTCGCGAAAGAAAATAGATCGAAAGCGAATACGTGCCAAAGAAATGCAGCGAAAGGCCGAGAAGCACCGTAACAACGAACCAGCCGAGCGACTGGAGCAGTTCGAGCCCGAACTGAGCGATGTTGTTGAACAGCAGGCACGCCACAGCGTACGGAGCGAACTTCATTACGATGTCGATGATCTTTGCCGTGATAGCGAAAAGCGACTCGCAGACGTTCACAAAAGGCGCTGAGACCGCCGAGGGTAGCAGCGTTATCGCAATGCCGATGATCAGGGCAAAGAACATTATGTGGAGCATGTTCGGCGATGCGCTCGAGATCGAATTGAATACATTGCTTGGCACTATCGTCTTTACGACCTGCATCAAAGCGGTCTCGGCCTTCGCAGCCTCTGCGGCCTTCCGCTGGGCTTCGGTCGCGGCCGAGGCCCCGCTGCTGAATTCTTCTTTCAGAGCAGCCGCAGTTTCGGGACTGATCCGTTCGCCCGGCTTGATGGTGTTCGCAAGGGTTAGCCCGATAATTACCGAGATCGCCGAGATGATCAGCGTGTAGGCAAAAGACTTTGCTCCTATGCGGCCAAGCTTACGGATATCGCCGATCCCCGCAACGCCGACGACCAGCGAGGAAAAGACAAGCGGCACAACGATCATCAGAAGCAGGTTGAGAAAAAGCTGGCCGACCGGCCGGGTGATATTCTCGACGGTCCAGACGACCCGCGGGTCGCTCCCACCCCAGATCCAATTTGCGAGCAAACCGGCGGTCACGCCAACTAATAGTCCGATCAATATCTTGGTATGTAGCGGAATACCTTTCGGTTTGTCGGGAGTGTCATCATCGAGGTCGGTCATTAGCTCCTGCTCGTAATCGTCCGCCGGGATTCGCTTTTCTTCGTTGTCGCTCATTTATTCCTCCGGTCGCAAAAATTCGGTCGAGGCATTCGGATTATTACGGAAACCTTCCGTCACCACAAGCCGAGTTCGCCCATTCACCTTCTTTCGGAAAGATAATTGTTCGGGCAGTTGGCTTTCATCGCGTAGGTTGACGGTCCTTTTGCTCCCAGCTTCGGACTGCCGAAGAACCGAATGGATGTTGTTTGATTTGGCAGGCAAAAAAGGCGAAACTTCCCTACATGAAAAAACTTGCGTTGCATTGGCGGATACTGCTCGGTATGGCTGCGGGCGTGGCTTTCGCGGCCATGCTGATCCAATTTGATTGGGGAAAAGGTTTCATTGTCGATTGGATCAAGCCGTTCGGCACGATATTTATCAACGCCTTGAAGTTGATCGCGATCCCGCTAATCCTCGGTTCGCTGATCTCGGGTATTGCCGACCTTAACAACATTACGCAGCTTTCAAAGATGGGCCTCCGGACCATTGCGATCTATATCGGCACAACGGTGATCGCCGTAAGCCTTGGGCTCGCGATCGTAAACATCATCAAGCCGGGAACTGCGGTTAGCGAGGAGACTCGAACGCAGCTACTAGCGAGCTACGAGAAAGATGCCGGTGCCCGCATAACTGCCGCCGAGAAGCAGAAAGCGACCGGCCCGCTCAAGCCGCTTGAAGATCTTGTACCCGAGAACATAATCGCCGCGGCAAGCTCGAACGGCAACATGCTGCAGGTCATCATTTTCGCATTGTTTTTCGGCATCGGACTGATACTGATACCTCCGGACAAGGCCGCACCGGTCAAGGGCTTCTTCAATGGGCTCAACGAGGTCGTGCTGAAGATGATCGACCTGATAATGCTGGCGGCACCGTTCGGCGTTTTCGCCCTGCTTGCCGCGATCATCGCCGAGGCGCCGGGGCCGGACCTTTTTGTTGCCCTGCTGTGGTATGCAATGTCAGTGGTGCTCGGGCTTGCAGTGCTCTATTTCTTCTATATTTTCCTCGTTTGGACATTTACAAAAAAATCTCCTTCCTTCTTTCTCAAGGGCATTGCCCCGGCACAGCTTCTGGCGTTTTCGACCAGTTCGAGTGCGGCGACGCTTCCGGTAACGATGGAGCGCGTTACTGAGCACCTCGGCGTTGATGATGACGTCGCAAGCTTTGTGCTCCCGATCGGGGCCACAGTGAACATGGATGGCACGAGCCTTTATCAAGCCGTCGCCGCCGTCTTTATCGCTCAGACCTTCGGGATGGAGCTGAGCTTTGGCACACAGCTCGGGATCATCGTAACTGCAACGCTCGCCTCTATCGGAAGTGCGGCTGTGCCCGGAGCAGGCATGGTGATGCTTGTCATCGTTCTCGCACAAGCCGGAATTCCCGAGGTCGGACTCGCACTGATATTCGCGATCGACCGGCCGCTCGATATGTGCCGAACGACGATAAACGTCACCGGCGACGCCACCGTCTCAATGATCATCGCCAAGTCGCTCGGCCGGCTCGGCGAACCGAAAGAGCAAAACTGGGACGATCGATTAGAAGAAGTGATCTAAGTTTTATGTTTATCCTAGCAGTAACCCGGCTTGGTGTTTGGGCCGCACTGGTTTTGGCTCTTTTGGCGATCTCGGCTGAGCCGGTTCGGGCTCAACAGAAATTCGTGGCTTCACTTTCCGGCTCGCAGGTCGTGCCGGCCGGTGCATCCTCCGGCATAGGGTTTTGTTCGGCGGTGCTTGACACGCAAGGAAGCGGCTTTAGCCTCGATTGCACCTATTCGGGTGTGGCGGCGGGCAGCTCGTTCACACTGCATCGCGACACGCCTGTAGGTCAAACATCTGCACCGATATTCACATTACCACTTGCCTCTATGAGCGGCAGCTTCGGGCTTACTCTTGGGAGCACCGGAGACGTTGCCGGTGAGTTCCGTTCGAACCGCTGGTATGCACAGATATCGTCGGCGGGGTTTCCCGCGGGCGAGATCCGAGGCCAATTTAAACTCGCGAACGGCACTTACAACGACTACGACGGCGACGGCCGGACCGACCTGCAGGTCTATCGCAACTCGGTCAACACCTTCTTCGCTCTTCGGAGCACCGACGGCGGTTATATCGAGCAGCGGCTGGGCGAACCGGGCGACTCGGTCTCGCTGACGGTCGATTGGGACGGCGACGCCCGCTCCGATTTCTCGACCGCCCGCTACGCCCTGGAGGTCTTTTGGAGGATCTTGCCAAGTTCAACGAATGCGCTCGAAACAACGCAATGGGGCAGTTCCTCGCTCGGCGACTTCTTTGCCGCAGCGGATTACGATGGCGACGGCCGATTTGATATCGCTGTTTTCCGCGGTGGCGTTTGGTACATCATCGAAAGCTCGACCGGCTCCGTCCGATACGATTATTGGGGACAGCCCGGCGATGTTCCCGCCCCGAACGACTTTGACGGTGACGGCAAGGCAGACCTTGCCATCGCCCGAAGCGAAGGCGGACTGCGATATTGGTGGGTCAGGAACAGCTCCGACGGAACGATCAGTGTTATCCAATGGGGCCTAAGCAACGACGCCTTCTTTACCGGCCGTAGCGATTTTGATGGCGACGGCAGGGCCGATCTTCTCGTCATCCGCAATCAGAGCGGCCAGCGTTTCTTCTACATCCGCCGAAGCTCGGACAGCTCGCTCAATGTCATCCCGTGGGGCCTTTCAAGCGATGTGGTAAAGCTCGGCGATTACGACGGCGACGGCCGTACCGACCCGGCCGTCACTCGTGCCATTGACGGCCAGCGTGTTTTCTTTATCCTGCAAAGCTCAACCGGCAAACCGCGGATAGAGACATTCGGCCTGCAAGGGGATTTTTAGGTATGTTCGAGTCTATCCATTTCGAATCCGGCGGCCGCAGGACGACCAATGCGTCGCGGCCTGATGTTCTTGACCGCTTGCGGGCGATCGTCGGCGAAGAGAATGTCGTCGTCGATCCCGAACGGGTCGAGCCCTATGGCGCGGACGCGGTGAAGGAGAAGTTTCCGCCCGAAGCCGTCATCTTTCCCGCAACGACCGCCGAGATGGCTGCCATCCTGAAGCTCGCTAATGAGGTCGTCTTTCCCGTAACGGCACGCGGCGGCGGCGTCGGCTATACCGGCGGTGCGGTGCCGGTCGAAGGCGGCATCGTCATCGGCACGGACCGGATGAAGCAGATAATTGAGATAAACGTCGATGACCTTTACATCACCTGCCAGCCGGGACTCACTACATACGAGGTGCAGCAAGCTGCGGCCGAGGTCGGGCTGATGTTTGCACCCGATCCGGCCAGCTATAAGGATTCATACATCGGCGGCAATATTGCTGAGAACGCGGGCGGAATGCGGACGCCGAAGTACGGCGTGACCAAGCACCATGTTCTCGGGCTCGAAGTGGTGACAGCCCAGGGTGACATCATCCGCACCGGCGGGAGGACCGTTAAGAACGTTGTCGGCTTTGACCTTACAGGCCTGATGTGCGGGTCGGAAGGCATGCTCGGCATCATCACCGAAGCGACGCTAAAGCTCTTGCCGATGCCCGAGGCGACCTCGACCGTTCGTGCAAATTTCACCTCGATGGAAGCCGCTTGCAAGGTGCTCACCAAATTTACGCCGCACGGCATCCTGCCGATGGCGATGGAGGTCATCGACAAGTTCTGCGTCGCGGCGGTCGAGGAAAATTTCGCCTTTGGGCTTTCAAAAGAGGCTGAGGCGATACTGCTCGTTGCAGTCGATGGGTCCCGCGAGGAGGTCGAGCGGCAGGCCCGGATCATCGAGCAGATCATCGCCGAAAATGGCGGCTTCGACGTCATCCGTGCCCGCTCGAAAGAGGAAGAGGACAAGCTCTGGGACGTCCGCCGGGCGATCAGCCCGAGCCTGATGAAATACGGCACGCTGAAGATCAACGAGGACGTGGTCGTGCCTCGGTCAAAGGTGCCGGAGCTTGTCGCCCGCATCGAGCAGATCGGTAAAAGGCACAACACCTTCGTAGCCAACTTTGGCCACGCCGGCGACGGCAACATCCACGTAAATTTTGTCGTTGACCGCGACGACCCCGAACAGATCGCCCGCGCCCGCGAGTGCGTCGCTGAGACCTTTCAGCTTTCGGTCGAACTCGGCGGGACGATATCCGGCGAGCACGGCATCGGCTACGTAAAATCCCAGTACATGCACTACGCCGTTGACGGGCCAACGCTCGAGATAATGCAAGCGATCAAAAGGGCCTTCGACCCCAAAGGCATCCTAAACCCCGGAAAGATGTTTGTCTAGAGCACGACCCCGCGTTTTGATGATTCGATGAATTCGACCAGGAGGTCCACTTCTTCGCAGCCGCTGATCTCTTCACGGATGCGTTCGAGTGCCTGCGCCGTGTTGAGCTTTGAGGAAAGCAGCAGCCGATAGGCGTGGTTCAGGTTTTCGATGACCTCTTTTGCGTAGCCGCGGCGACGCATGCCGACGCGATTCAGGCCGTAGCATCTTGCGTGGTTGCCCTGGATTATTGCAAAGGGCGGGGCGTCCTTGACCACCACTGAATACCCTCCGACAAATGCCTCGCGGCCGACGCGGCAAAATTGATGCACGCCGGAATATGCTCCTACGTTCGCCCTGTCCGCTATCTCAACGTGCCCGGCGAGCGTCGCCGCGTTCGCCATTATCACATCGCTACCGATCTGGCAGTCATGCGCGACGTGGGCCTGCGCCATCAGCAGGTTGCGGTCGCCGATCCGCGTTACGCCGCCGCCGCCGGCCGTTCCGCGGTGGATGGTGACAAATTCGCGGATCTGGTTCTCCTCGCCGATCCCGGTCGCCGTTTCTTCGCCGCCGTATTTCAGGTCCTGCGGGGCGAGCCCAATAGACACAAAAGGGAAGACGTGCGTCCCGCGACCGATGGACGTTCGCCCATCGACGGCCACGTGCGAATCAAGCCGGACGCCTTCACCGAGGGTCACCTCCGCACCTACCGTGCAAAAGGGCCCGATATAGCAATCTGCTTCGAGCCGTGCCTCGGGGGCGACTATCGCCGTTTGATGGATGAATGTCATAGGTCGGTCGAGTCGCCGGGCCCTGTTGCGTCATTGAGTGCGGCTGCGGACTTACCTTTCCGGATTATCAGCCACATAAAAAGCACTACCGCCGGAACCGAAAGAAAAAGCCCGACGAGTGCTCCGCCGAGCACAGATGAAACGATGCCGAGCACGCCGAGTTTCGTTCGGCCGCGGAAATAGCCGAAGCCGAGCGGAATTAGCCCGAGCACAAAGCCGACCGCGGCGTTGATGGCCGCGAAAAGATAAACAGCCTCGATCCCTTCGACCCGTATCGGTTCCATGTTTACTCCTTTGGCGTTCGCGGGGCGATGACGCTCGTTATGATGGTCTCGGTCGCGACCTGCCCGTCAACGGTCGCCACACCGTGCATTTTCTGGATCCGCGAGCCGATCCGCAGGGCCGTTACCTCAAGCCGCAGCGTATCGCCCGGCACGACCGGCCGGCGAAACTTCGCGTTCTCGATGCCGCTGAAATATGGGATCTTCTCGTCGCGGTCCTCAAATTCGCGGAGGGCAAGGATCGCACCAACTTGTGCAAGGGCCTCGATCTGCAAAACTCCGGGCATTACCGGAGCTCCAGGAAAGTGGCCCTGAAAGAACTGCTCGTTGGCCGTCACTTGCTTAATGCCGACAATGCGGACCCGCGGCTCCAGCTCGATGATCTTGTCAACGAGCAGGAAGGGATAACGGTGCGGAAGTATCTCTTGGATCGCGATCGAATCGTAAATGGCCATGGGGAAAGCTCTCGTAATGATAAAAGCCAACGGCCGACAGGAGCAAGTTCCCGCCGGCCGCCTGCTGTTCAAGTTTTCAGGGTAGAAGCCCTGGTCTGCTACCGCTGTGCCGTTGCCGGGCGTGCGTTGTAGAAGGTGATGAATTCCTTCGTGATATCGGCGGTCGGGTCAAGGTGCAGGATAGCACCGGCCTCAGCCATCTTCGAGATATCAAAGACGACCGAGTAGCCCTTCTGCTTTGCAAATTCGCTGATCTGGCGGACGATGTCCTGGTTGATCGGGCCGAGAAGCTCGTTCGAACGCTTTTCGATAAAGGCGTCATATTCTTTCTTCTTGAATTCGCCTTCACGCTGGAGCCGGGCCGCTTCGTCCTGCTTATCGGTTATGGTCTTCGCGTTGATCGGCGGAGCATTCGGAGCTGCTGCCGCCTTTCTGAAATTATCGATCTCGGTCGCGATCGTCTGAAGGCGATTCTGGATACCGACAAGCTCCTGCTCTTTCGGCTGAGCTTCACGCTCGAGCGCCGTATAGGCGGCCGTCAGCCGTTTGATGCCCTCTTTCTCATCGCCAAAGAAACGGGTATCGATCCAGCCCATCTTGGCTCCACCGGCTGCCGCCGTGTTGCCCTGTGCAAGGGCCGGAGCCGCGAAAACACCCGCAAAAACCAACGTCACTGCTAAAAATAGTACTTTTTTCATTGCTTAAACTAACTCCTACTTACTGCCCGGAAGTCGTCCTGCTCTCCGTATAATTGCTTAGAAACGAAACAGGCCCGATGCGTTGCTAACGTGATCGCTTGCAGGCAAAAGAACTACGATAATATTTTATCCGCGAATGTTAAGTCAAACAACGGCCGACTCGCGAAATCGGCCGCTTTTCCCGCCGGGCTAGAACGTACGCCCGACCGTAAATCTAAAGCCGCTCCGCTGCCCCGGCAGGAAGATGCCCGGCAGTTCCTGCGTAAAGCCGAATTTGCCGTTCGGGTTGTAGTAATAGATCAGCCGGAACGGAACATTGACGACCGGGACCTGTACCCGAAGCTCAAGTCCGACCGACGCTTTGAAGTCGCCGATCTTGCTGAACGCCGCATCGTTAACCCGGAGAAGCGAGTTCTGCTGAGCCTCGCCGCGAAGATAGAACTGCTGCACTTCGGGCGAGAGCGACGTCGGGCAGCCGAACCGGTTGCCGCGGCAGAATTCGTTAACGAAGTCCGTCTTCGTCATCACTCGTCCGCGGTAGTAGAGAATGCTGCCAAAGCTGCTCTCAAGCACCGGCGTATTGATCAGCCCAAGGGCCGTGATCCGGCCGGCGCCGAGAAAGACGTCGTCATTAAGAAATTCGCTGTTGATCCGCTGCGTTCCCGAATTACGGAGATTGAAGACCGTTCCGATATCGGCAAATGCCGCAAGCGTCGCCGGCCCGAAGATCGGTATGCGGTACTCAAAATTACCGAGGAGCTGCGTATCGCCGCCGATGAAGCGGAAGTTGCGTGAGAAAAGAGCCGGATTTGCTCCATCCGGTCCGGTCAATTGGCCGATGGCGGCGATCTGTCCCGGGATCGGCGATCCGGTCGGGAATCCTGTGATCGGCGTCGGCGTACCGAATGCATTGGTCGCGACGGAAACGTTCCGCGTCGTCACGTACGTATCGAACGGTGCGATCGGGCCGATGGCCCGCGAGTTGTATCCGCGAACGTCGTTCTCGCTGCCGAGGAAGTACCGCTCAAAGATCGGCACGCCGCCGATGAACGAGATCGAGTTCGCATCGCGGACCGCGTTGCTCGTTGACCAGCTTCCGACCGTACCCGCCAGAATGCGGAATGCGAAGACCTCAGGGTTGCGGCTTCGCTTTCGGCGAACCGGGATGAACTGCGAATAACTGATGTTCGGCTGATAGGTCCGGACGTCGCCGCCGAGGCCGGCAAAGGCGATCGAAAGCGAAAGCTGCGTGCCGCTGTTGGTGTCAATGCCGTTGGCCGCCGGCTGCCGCGTATCGTAAACGAATGAACCGGTCACTCGGCTCGTCAGGATGCCGGGCTGGCGATAGATGATCGGGATGCGGGCTGCCGGATCTGCCGATTCATTGATCGGCGGGTCGGCGATCGAAGTATTCGTAAGTGAATACGAAAGCCCGACACGCGAGAACTGCGTAAACCGCCGCTTCTTGAAAAAGAGCTCCGAGAGCGGCGCGGTCGCGAAGAGCGTACCGCCGATGGTCGTCTGCGTAAACAGGTTGCTCTCGTCCGTTACGACCTGGCCGAACGGATTGAAAAGGTCCTCGAGAACGTTAGCATTTTGGGTCAGGAAAGTGCCCTCGCCAAAGAATTTGTATCGCGAGGCAAAAAGCGAAACGCCGACCGAGATCGGGCGGTCGCGGAAATACGGTTCCTGATATGAAAGCTGGAAGCTCTGTTGGCGGTTTCCCGCACCGAACGCAAATGAAAGTATCTCACCACGGCCCGCGAGGTTGTTGGTCGAATACTCAAGCCCGAAGAACGAACCGCCGATGCCCGAAATGCCGCCGTTGAACGAGATCTGTTGGCGGCCCTTTTCCTTGACCTTTACGACGAGGTCAACGTCGCCTTGTTCCTCGTCCGTACGCGTTTCTACGTCCTGATCCTTATCGATCGGGTCGAAATACTGCGTTTGGTTGATGCGTGCAAGCGAGATCTCAAGTGCCCGTTGGTTGTAGATATCGCCTTCGTTCAAGAGAAATTCGCGGCGGAGCACGCGGTCACGGGTGAACGTGTTCCCGGTAAATTCGAGCCGACGAAGCGAGAACTGCTTGCCTTCCTCGATTACGATGCTGATATCGACAATGCCTTCGTTCGGGTTGTCCGGGTTGTCGCGGAAGTTCGGCTCAAATTCGGCGTTGTAGTTAACGAAACCCTGATCGCCATAGACCTTTTTCAGGTCTTCGTAAACGGCGTCCTGCAGCCGCTTACCGTCAGCTATCTCGCCTTTCTTAAGCCCGACCGCACCGAGTATCTGCTCCTCGGAGTAGATCGAGTTGCCCTCGACCTTTAGCTCGCCAACGCGGAAGATCTTGCCCTCCGTAACCGGAACCGTGATCTTAAGCGTCTCGTCCTTGGACGAGATAAGCGGGAGCGGCAGAACAATGAAAGGGATAAAGCTCGTTCGCTTTACACCGAGCCCCTCAACCACCGGTTCGCCGATCCGGGCCTGGAAATAGCCTTTCGACCACATGTATGTCCGGACGTTCAACTGAAGGTCCGCTTGGAGCCTTCGCATATCAAGAATGTCCTGGCTCTTAAAGCGAGAGATCAGGCCTGTCTCTTGAACGTACTGCATCGCACCCCGGAGTTCGCTGTCCTTGAAGTTCTCGTTGCCTTCAAATTCGATCTGTACGATCCGCGAAAGAAGACCTTGATCTATATCAAACGTAACGGCGATCGAGGTGGCCGAAACCTCTTCTTCCTCGATCTTAACGGTCGCGTTTGCGTAGCCGCGTGAGGCGAGCAGTTCGCGAAGAATGCGGGTCGCACCGCGAGCCTTTACGGGGTCGTAAATGGCCTCTTTCGAAATACCTGCCCGTTGCTCGCGGAAAGCTTTCAAGACGTCCGATTCCTGAACGGCCTTTAGCCCGCGGAATTGCAGGTCGCGGATGATCGGCCATTCACGCACCTCAAAGATCACATTGACGCCACCGCGAAGTCCATCGGATACGATCACTCGCGACGCGGTCTTATCGAACCAATTTAGTGAGAGTATCTCGCGAAGGTCTCGCTCGAGTGCGGCAGGATCATAGACATCTCCCGCTCGCGTCCGAACGTAGTAAAGGACGTCCTCATCGCGAAGACGGCGGTTACCTTGGATATCTACCGATTCGATGATCTGCTGTTCGTTTGCCGCGGCGGAGACAGGCGTTTCCGCGCCTTTGGCGTCGCCGGCGGCAGCTCTGAGCGGGAGAGCCAGGATTATCAGGCTAAAAAGAGCCAGTCCGAACACGCTCACTTTCTGCATAAAAATAGGAATTCCTTAATAATGCTATCTTGCAGGCCCGGGAGCCGGCAGAAGCCTCAGTGTTTACAATTTAACTCGCTAGGATATCCAAACACTCTCGGCTTTTCAATGACGGTAAAATACGCGTCTTTTGATTCGACCGGGCAGTGTCAGGTTGCCTTCATCGCATAGCGTCGGCAAAACCCCGAATTATACAGGGAAACGCACGGAAAATCGAAAGCCCAAGCGTTTCTTTTACGAAAGCTTGGGCAATTCGGTTTAATTGCGGAGGCGAGGGTCAGGGCCTTCCGGCTCGCTGAAATTGCTCTTCAAGCCCGGCGGGCAGTACCTCGCGGATGCTCAAAGCCCCGTCCTTGACCGCGACCTCAACATCGCTCATCTCTGATATCTCGCCCTGGATCAGAGCTTCGGAAAGCTCGTCCTCGATATATCGCTGGATCGCCCGCTTGAGCGGCCTTGCACCGTAACTGCGATCGGCACAGGTCTTGTCGATGAACCAGCGGCGGGCGTCGTCTGTCAGCCGGAGCGTCATATCGCGGCCGGCAAGCCGGTGATTGAGCCGGTCGATCTCAAGCTCGATGATAAGTTCAAGGTCGGCGTCGGTGAGTTCGTCAAAGATGATGATCTCATCGAGCCGATTGATGAACTCGGGGGCAAATGCTTGCTTGACCTCGCTCATCACCTGTTCCTCAAGTTTCTCGCGTGAGGCATCAGCACCGGCCTGAAAGCCGAGATTTCCGCGTTTCTGTATCGAACGGGCACCGATGTTCGAGGTCATAATGAAGATCGCGTTGCGGCAATCGACCACCGTTCCTTGGGCATCGGTCAGCGTTCCGTCCTCAAAGACCTGAAGCAAAAGGTTCGCGACATCCGGATGGGCCTTCTCGATCTCGTCAAAGAGCACTACCGAGTAAGGTGAGCGGCGAAGCTTTTCGGTAAGCTGCCCGCCCTCTTCGTGGCCGATGTACCCGGGAGGCGAGCCGATGAATTTCGAGACCGAGTGCTTCTCCATGAATTCGCTCATATCAAAGCGGATGAGCGAACGCTCCGAAGCAAAAAGGTATTCGGCAAGGCTCTTGGCGACCTCGGTCTTGCCGACACCGGTCGGCCCGAGGAAAAGGAACGAACCTACCGGGCGGCTCGGGTTCTTAAGTCCCGCCCGCGAACGGCGGATAGCTCTCGCAAGTGCTGAGATCGCCGGCCGCTGGGCAATAACGCGTTTGTGCAGCTCGGCTTCGATCTCAAGCAGCTTCTTCGATTCTTCTTCGCGAATGGACGCGACCGGAATGCCCGTCCAACGGGCGATCGCGTCGTCAACGTCGTCCTTTGTCACCTCGACCGCACCGAGCGAATGCTCGATGTTGCGAAGTTCGTAAGAGATAAGCTGATCCTCATTGGCGGCGACGCGTTTCCAGCTCTCGACCGCTTCCTTCCATGAAGGCTCGGCCGAGCTTTCCTGCTGATAGCGGAGCTTGGCACGCGAGCCGGCCTCGTCGAGCAGGTCGATGGCTTTGTCCGGCAGGAAGCGGTCGGTAATGTAGCGGTTCGATTGCGAAACCGCAGCCTCAATTGCCGAACGCGTATAACGGACCTGATGAAACGCTTCGTAGCGGTCAACGATGCCGCGGATGATCTCAAGAGCTTCGGCCTCGCTCGGCGGATCGACCTGAACGGCCTGGAACCGCCTTTCGAGGGCCCGGTCGCGCTCGATCGATTTGCGATATTCGGCGGGTGTCGTAGCACCGATGCACTGCATCTCGCCGCGTGAAAGAGCCGGTTTGAGGATGTTCGCGGCGTCAAGCGTTCCTTCGGCCGAGCCCGCACCGACGAGCGTATGGATCTCGTCGATAAAGATGATCACGTCCGGTTCCTGCCGGACCTCGGCCATCACTTTCTTTAGCCGTTCTTCAAATTGTCCGCGGTATTTGGTCCCGGCGACAAGGGCCGAGAGGTCGAGCGAAAGTATCTTCTTGTTCTCAAGAAAGGTTGGAACGGTTCGGTCGATTATCCGCTGAGCAAGGCCCTCGATGATCGCCGTCTTGCCGACGCCGGATTCGCCGATGAGCACCGGATTGTTCTTGGTACGGCGGCAGAGGATCTCGATCAGCCGCTCGGTCTCGGGACCGCGGCCGACGAGCGGATCAAGCTTGCCCTGTTCGGCCTCGGCCGTCAGGTCGCGGGTATATTCGGCAAGTCCGGCCTGCTTCTGTTCGCCGGGCTGGGCTTGTGCCGTTGCTGTCGCTGCCGGTTTCGGCTTAGCGATCTGCCGTGAAATTTCCTCGCGGACATCTTCGACCCGGACGCCGTACTTGAAAAGTATCTCCGCGGCAACGGTCTTTTCCTCGCGGAGCATTCCGGCGAGCAGATGCTCGGGGCGTATCTTCGTGCTCTTCAAATGGCGGCTCTCTTCGCTCGCCCAAAAAAGCACCTTCTTTGCCTCAGGCGAGAGGTGAAGCTCGGCCGATTGCGGTATCCGTTCGCGGACGGAGATCCGTTCTTCTACATCGCGGCGGATCGCGTCCACGGAGATCGATCTTCGGTAAGGAAAGAAGCGAGCACCGACGGTTTTATCCTCACGCATGAGGCCGAGCAAGAGATGCTCGGGGGCGATGACCTGCGACCCGTATTGAAGTGCTTCATAACGGGCAAAGAAGATCACCCTGCGTGAACGTTCTGAATAGCGTTCGAACATAAGATGGACCTTGGCCGAAACGGTTTCCGCAATTATAGCGGATGGACCGGCGGGATCGGCAATCGTTTATTGGATTAAGATCAACGAGCTAGCCCTATATAGTTACAAACAAAGGATAAATCCAGTTTTATTTTTTTCGCTCTAGCTTGGCATTCGCGAGCCCGCTTCGACCACCGGGCGGCCATCGGGCTCGGCCTGCGGGACCTCGACCATCACTGCCTCATGCTTATTCGCGATGTTGCCGAGCAACTTGCCGCTCGGGGCAAGCTCGACCCGCGAGGTCAGCACCCGCGAAACGCGCTTCGGCAAAAGCATCGGAGCGATACTAGCGATCGAATCCGCCAACGAGACGATGTCGCCGCCGCCCGACCAATGCCGCCGGACGACCTCTTCGTCCGTTCGGTTGATCAGCCGCAGCAAGGAGAGAGCGACCATGTAGATATCATCCACCTGGCCAATGAAGGGGAAAATGTCCGGGATGAGATCGATTGGCGAGATAACATAAACGATCGCCGCGACGAAGAGCGCCTTTTCTGCGGTCGGAACCCGAGCATCCTTCAGCAGCCGGCCGAGCAGGACGACCATGTTCGGCAGGAACATCAGGAAATTGCGCATCCGGCCCTTGGCCTCGCGTTTACGTTTTACGGGCCGTGCATCGCCGGCGGGTGTGATCGTCTTCTTGCTCATAGCACTCGAATTCGGAATAGCCCAAGTCTATTCAGCCGTGCCGGTTTGTGCAAGTTTCCTGCCGCCGGGTTGTATGCTAAATTCGCAAGCGTTAGCCTGTAAACGGATATGATCCTCGAAAAGATCCGCCGCCGAGCCGCGGCCGACCGCCAGCACATAATTTTGCCCGAAGGCGAAGATGCCCGGACGCTCGCTGCCGCCGAGATTTGCGCCCGCGAAGGCATTGCGGACATCACCGTGCTCGGCAATGAAGACCGCATCCGCACGCTTGCCGCCGAAACCGGTGTGAACCTCAATGGCATTCGCTTGATCGACCACCGCAAGAGCGACGACCGGGAGCGGCTCGCGAGGCTCTACCACGAACTCCGCCGTGCAAAGGGCGTAACGCTCGAAGAGGCAGAACAGGCCGTGAAGGATCCGCTCTATTTCGGCAATCTTCTGGTCCGCGAAGGCCGGGCAGACGGCTCCGTTGCCGGCGCGACCAATACCACGGCGCACACTGTAGCCGCAGCTTTGAGGTGCATCGGCGTCAAACCGGGTTTTAAGACGGTTTCGAGTTTCTTTTTGATGGTCGTGCCCGACCGCAAATTCGGCGTGGACGGTGCGATGATCTATTCCGATTGCGGCGTCGTTATCGATCCGGATGCCGCACAGTTGGCCGAGATCGCGATGGCCTCGGCGGAGTCGTGTCGTGCGTTGCTCGAGGCCGAACCGCGCGTTGCGATGCTTTCTTTCTCGACCAAGGGCAGCGCCGAGCACAAGCTGCTCGATAAGGTCATCGCCGCGACCAAGACCGTCCGCGCAAGGCTTCCGGAGCTGATCATCGACGGCGAGCTTCAGGCAGATGCCGCGATAGTCCCTTCGGTCGCCGAATCAAAAGCTCCGGGCTCCGAGGTCGCCGGCCGGGCCAACGTGCTGATCTTCCCCGACCTCAACGCCGGGAATATCGCTTACAAGTTGACCGAACGCCTTACCGGCGGCACCGCAATCGGGCCGATCCTTCAGGGCCTTGACCGCCCATGCAACGACCTCTCCCGCGGCTGCAAGGCCGAGGACATCGTCGATGCCATTGCGATCACCGCTGTTCAATCACAGGCGCGAAAAAAGTAGATCAAGTTATCGATGGCTCAGATGTATCGCCGAGCCCTCGGGTGTAATTCCTGCCAAGGCAAGCACGCCCTTCTTCCGCTTCTTTTCTTCGTACATCCGCAGGTCGGCCTCGTGCAAAAATGCCTCGAAGGCCTCGGGCGAGGTCACCTCGACCGCAGAAATCCCGATGCTGCAGGCGATCTCGTATGGCTTGCCGCTCGTCCGGTTATATTCTTCGATCGCATCTTCGATACGGGTGACCAGCTTCTCTGAGTTCTCCTCCGGCGAACCTATGGCGAGAACGACGAATTCGTCGCCGCCCCAGCGGGCCACGATGTCGGCACCTCGCACAGCGGCCTTAAATATACCGGCAAGAGCAGCGATGGCCTCCGAACCCGCCTCGTGGCCGTAGATGTCGTTGATCGCCTTTAGCCCGTCCATATCCGCAAACATCAGCGTCAGCCCGCGGGCCGTCCCGCTGTGGCTTTCCAGCCGAAGCTGCTGATTGGCATGCTCAAAGAACCCGCGGCGGTTGTAGAGCTTTGTTAGATCATCGGTAAGCGAGAGCGTCCGGAGCTTCGCCTGCGCCTCGAGCAACTCGGTAACGTCCTGAGCGTGGCCGAGCACATATTTGCCGGTTCTTCCATCCGTGATCAGGATATTGTGGTATCGGAAGGTTATCGGCCTTCCTTCCCGAGTCCTGAGCCGTATGTAGCCTTCGGCAATTCCGGCGTTATTGATCTCGCGGAGATAGGCGTCAAAGTGCGGCCTGAGTTCGGGCTCAAGCATTTTGCCGATGCTGCTTCCAACGATTTCTTCCTGCCGGAAGCCGAGCGTTCGGAGTGCGGCCGGGTTTACCGAGATCACACGGCCATCTATATCGTGCGTACAGATCAGGCCCATTCCGTGATCGACGAGCGTTCGGTAAAGCTCTTCCTTTTCCGCCATTGCCCGTTCGGCCGACCGCCGGCTTATGTCCGCCCGGTGAACCATTCGTGCAAAGTAGATGATGAATGAGACCAGAAGGACGGTCGAGATCAGCGTGCCGCCTGCCGTTCCGAAGCCGACGTTGAACCACTCCCACTCGTTGCCGCGGATCTCTAAGAAGCTGATAACCGTCGGTACGAGCACCGCGACCGGAAGCAGCCTCCGAGCCGCCGCTCCCCCGAGGGTTTTGCTAAAGAAAAGCCCAATGATAAGGCTTCGCGGGTTTGCGACAAGTAAACCGGCCGAAAGCACTGCAAGCGAAACGGCCGTGTGCAGGGCCATGCCGTTCGCCTTCGATAGTCCCTGAAAAGCCTGCGCACCGAAAATATGTCCGAGCAGGGCTGAAAATGCGATGGCGAGCGTCAGGATGGAGAAGATCTCACTAAGTTGTCCGAGACGCTTTTTGCGACAAAGAAATGCGATCGCCGGCCCCGCGGTCATCATCGCGAGTGCCGTGTGTGGCGCCATTCGCCCGGGGTTGGTCTCGTAAACCACCGACTGAGCAAAACGGAGAAGGATGCCGTCGATCCCAAGGCCGGCATCGAAGAGATACTCCGCAAAGGTCAGGCTGCCGATCAGGTACGTTAAACCGCCGGCGATCGCCGTCGCAATTCGGCATCGAAGGGTTGGCCGTTCAAGCCCGCAAAACGCCAGAACCACGGCCATAATCAACAGGCAGGCTGCCGTGTTCGGCACCATCACGGGAAGATCGGGATGAAGGCGTGTCAAAACCGATGAACCGACGGTCCACCCGAACAGAACTATTGCGGAAACGAAAACGACGAAAAGCGATGCGGCTATTCGTATCGAACGGCGCGGATCATTAAATATCGTGCGGGGATGCATTATGGGAGTCATCCTTATAATTCGAACTGAGTTATAGCCGTCAGGAGCAGGAGCCTACGGGACTCTAATGTTATCGCATCGTGGGCGAAAAGAAAAGCATTGTTTTACATTGTTTGTTACAGGTTCGGGCGATTTTCCGGAAGAAACGCAGCGATCCGCAGCGGGCCGCCGGAGCCGCCCTTGATCTTCATTGGGAACGCAAAAATGTGAAAGCCTTTTGCCGGAAGCCCGCTCATATCGCCGACGTTCTCAAATGCCGGTATGTTGTTCGTCATCAGCGCAACGTGGGCCTCGAAGGTCGTCGATTGCCCGCGGTCGATGCTTGCTGTGTCGATCCCGACAGCCTTGATCTTTCTATTCTCGACCAGCCACTTTGCGGCCGCGGGGTCGAGTCCCGGAAAATGAAGATCTTTGACGGCGCCCGGCCCCTTCTGATCTGTGCCGAGATAGGTCTTGAGATCAGGCCACCGTTTGGCAAAGCCGGTACTAAAGAGAATGATCGAGCCTTCACCGATCGTCCCGTTCGCCGATTCCCACGCCTTGATGTCATCGATCGATATCATATAGTCGCGGTCGGCTTCGGCCTTGGCGGCGACGTCGATCTTGACACCCGGCCCGATCAGTTCCTTGATCTCGATCTGGTCGGCGGTCTTCTTGCCCTCGGCAAAATGGATCGGCGAATCGAGGTGCGTGCCACCGTGCTCAGCACCAGAGAAATTGTATGCTGAATAGTAAAAGCCCTTGTCCGTCGTGCCCTCAGCAACGGTCGTCCGCTTGAAAGGCTCGGCTGTCACCCAATAGACGGTCTTCTCGTCAAAATCGTGCGTCAGGTCGAGCCACTGACCGGCAAACGGATCCGCTGCCGGCTTTCCGCAGCTTACTGCCAAAAGTAGTGCCGCCGCGGCAAGGTATGCTTTTTTCATCTCTTTATCCTCTCTTCGAAATCCCGTTCATCGGCCTGCGGGCCGCCTTTCGCGAAGGTCAAATCGCTCGCCTGATCTCAGAAAGCTGACGTGAAAAGGCTGCCGGCCGTTTCGCGAATGGACGAACATCACCTGCGTCTTTCCGACGACCTGCAGCCGGCGGTTGTCCTCGATCAGGACGGCCGTGTCCTCGTCGATGCCGATCCCGAGCATTCGCGGATTCTCCATCACGAGTCCGAAGAGCCGGTTATGCCGCTGGCGTACAAGGAAATGCTGGTCGAATATCACATTCGGCACGAGCCCAAGGCCTTTCCTGAGACCGACCTTCTTTCCGTCCAGAAGTTTCAGGTCGGCGTCGCCGGTCATCATCGGGTCTGACATGACGGCCGCTCCGGCGCTCGTCCCGCCAAAGGGCGTACCTGCTGCGTATCTCGCTCGCAGGCTCATCAAGAGCGGCTCATCCGCAAGCACATCCATGATCCGGTTCTGGTCGCCACCGGAAAAGAAAACGCCGCTTGCATGCTCAAGCATTCGTATGAATTCCGCTCGCCCTTTCTCATCGAGCGGCCGCCGCGGAGCATCAAGAACATTTACGGCACCTGCCTCGGTGAATTGTTTCTTGAGCGATTCAAAGCTCTCGTCCGGAACTCCGCTTGCCCAGGTGATGACGAGTATCTTCGACCGCGGCCCGCCGCTCCACGCGACGAATTGTTTCATCGCCTCCGCAGGCCGCTCGCCGCCGCCGATGACCAGCAGCCGCTGTTGCCCAAAGGCCGCAAGCGAGCAAAGGCACACGAGGGCCGCGGTCAGAAGCAGGCGGCCCTCAACAAAATTCTTCAATTGTCCCAGTGTTCTCATTATGTGAGGCAGTTATTTCTCCGTTCGGTTCGAGTGGGCAGCCATCGCCAGCCAACGGCCGTTCGAGTTAACAAAAGTGATCGTGTAGTGAAGCACGAATGGCTCACCGGCGACGCCGTTATTTTCGACCTGCCGAGGCGAAACGCCGCGGACGATCGCGGTATCGCCAAACACCGCGGCCTCGATGTCGCGAAACTCGCGCTTGAGGTATTTCATCTTCCCCGAGACGTAGCGTTCGATGAATTCGTCGAGCGGCGTCTTGATGCCGGTGCTGTGCGTCCAGTTAAAGGCCGGATGCGCGAGTTGGCGAACCGCTTTCGCGTCACTTGCCGCAACCGCATCCTGAAACGCCCTTTCTGCCGCTAAGACCTCGGCCTTTGCCTCGGCCTCGTTCTTCCGCATCGGTGTCGCTTGCCACGCAATTGCCTGCCAGCGGCCGTCGCGCTTAAGGAATGTGCCGGTGTTGAGGTGGTTGGTTACCTTCTTTTTGCCTCCAAGCTCGGTCGTCGTTCCGACCAGCCTGAAGGCGACGACCGCCGTATTGCCGTGGACCTGTATTCGCACATCCTCGGCGCTGTAGAGCGTTACCGGGTCGGCCGGCTTTGCGGGCGGCGCCGAGCGGACGCCCCGCATCAACTCTTCTTTCCCGA
Organism: Acidobacteriota bacterium; assembly: GCA_019639235.1. GTDB lineage: Bacteria > Acidobacteriota > Blastocatellia > Pyrinomonadales > Pyrinomonadaceae > OLB17. The sequence continues at coordinate 188,306 of JAHBSG010000005.1, forward strand.
TCCGCTGCCCGACGCCGCGGGTGTAGATCAATTCATCCGCCCAGAAGCGGTCGTGAATAGCGACGTCGTTTCGGCCGGCACCGTCGAGGAACTCGGTCAAAAGTTTGAGCAGGTCGGCGGCGTCCCGCGAACCCTGGCCCGAGGCTGCTCCCGCAAGTCCGGCCACGAGCATTACCAAGATGATCAGCTTTTTCATTTGCCGAGCATCTTAGCCGAAATTGCTATGTGATTTAAAGGAGAACGGTTAATTGCGATAAAGGTCCGGCTCGCCTTTCGGGCGGGTTTTCCAACGCTTGTGTATCCAAAGCCATTGGTCGGGGTATCGGCGGATGATCGCTTCGATCTCGCGGGTGAAGGCCTCGGTCGTCGCGAGGACGTCGGCCTTGCGGTCACCCGTTATCGTCGGTTCGATCGGGTCGCCATGGACGAACTTGTACTTCCCGGCCTCGGCATCGTAAACGCAAAAACACGGGAAGATCAATGCTCCTGAACGGATCGCCATCAGTGCCGCACCGCTCGTCGTGCAGGCCGGAATGCCGAAAAAGGGGACGAACACACCTTCCTTCGGGTGGGCGTTGACATCGACCAATGCACCGAGAAAGCCGCCCTCGCGGAGTATCGAAATGCCCGTCATCGCCGAATTGCTTTTGTTAATAGGCCGTGCGCCGAACCGCGTCCGGAGCGAGTTTGCCATATCTTCGATCAGCGGGTTATCGATCGGCCGGGCGAGGAAGCTGATCGGCTCGTAAAGTATCGCGAAACCCTGGACAAGCAGTTCCCAGTTGCCCATGTGGCCGGTCGTTATCAGGATGCCGCGTCGCTCTTTCTTCACCTTTTCATAAAGCGCGTCGATCTCCGGCCCAAGGTCGAAATCAACGATGTCCCGAATATTCTCCGGTGTGATCTTTCTTAACTGGCTAGCCTCGCCAAGCACGCGGCCGAGGCTCTCGAACGTTCCGCGGGCCGTCCGCAGCCTTTCCTCGGGCGACATTTCCGGGTAGGCGAGTTCAAGGTTCCTGATCGCGACCCGCCGCAGCCCGCCAAGCAGGCGAAAACCGAGCCGGCCGACCGCAACACCTAGCCCGACCGCCCACCGCCGCGGCAGCAGCGAGAGCGAAGTGAAAATGGTTTTCGCGACGGCGTATTCGGTGTAGATCTGCAGTTTCCCCTTTCGCGCCATAAGCCATTGTTGTTCCACGCCTTGCGGTAAAGCAAGCCGCCTAAACGACTTGCCGTGATTCTCTTACAAAACTCTTACAATCGGCCGGCCGAAAAGCTGTTAGGCTAAAAGTGCGGTAATTCTTCCGCCGCAATAATTTTTTCGGGGGATCGATGGGAGCAACAATTTCAAACCGGGCGAGCGCGGACTCGCTTAACCTCACAACCTTATTTTTTGTCGTCGTCTTTCACATTCTGGCCGTCGGCGCGTTCTTCACTTTCAGTTGGCAGAATCTTGCCGCGTTTCTCATTCTTTGGTGGGTCTCGGGGAGCCTAGGCATTGGCCTTGGGTATCACCGCCTGCTTACGCACCGCGGTTTCAAGGTGCCGAAGTGGCTTGAATACACGCTCTCGCTGTTCGGCACGCTCGCTCTTCAATCCGGGCCGCTGAGCTGGGTCTCGACGCACCGCATTCACCACGCCTTTACCGATCAGGAGAACGATCCGCACAGCCCGCGGCACGGCACCTATTGGGCGCATATCGGCTGGATCTTCCGCGGCACCTCGCAGAACCAGACCGAGGAAACGATGCGGCGCTATTGCCCGGACATGATCGATGACAAGGTCCATCGAGTCCTTAACCGGTTCTATTGGGTCCCGACCGTTTTGGTTGGTGTCGGGCTCTACGCGATCGGCGGTTTCGGGATGATGCTCTGGGGCATTTTCCTTCGGACGGTCATGGGCTGGCACTTTACGTGGCTGGTCAACTCGGCAACGCACCTCTGGGGCAGCCGCCGCTTTGAAACGCGGGACGACTCCCGAAACAACGGGCTCGTCGCTGCTCTCTCTTGGGGCGAAGGGTGGCACAACAACCACCATGCCCATCCGCGTTCGGCCAAGCACGGCCTTGCGTGGTATGAGATCGACATTAACTGGATGCAGCTCCGCGTGCTCGAAATGGTCGGCCTCGCAAAGGACGTTTACGCATACGACGCCAAGAAGCAGGAAGAGCGAAAGCAGGTCAAGCTTGACGCCGTAACGGACGCCGCTTAACCCGTGGCCACCGCACTAAATTTGGGCAAAGGTAGAAGCTTCGCTTTTACTTTTGCCCTTTTCGCTTCTAATCTTGGGCTTTTAGCGATGCAGCGGCGAAAGTCAGCCATTTTCTTCCTTGTTCTGGGGATCAGCCTCAGCGCACTTGCCGTCGCGCTCAATGTCGGCTGGATCATCCTCAACCTCCGCGAGGTGGTGATGATGATCCTCGGCATAATCTTTTTCGCACTGATCATCACCGGGCTGATCCTCAACACGATCTTCCTTATCCGCGAGATCCGCCGCAATGAGCAGCACGATGCGTTCTTGAACGCCGTTACCCACGAGCTAAAAACGCCGATCGCCTCGATCCGCCTATACCTTGAAACATTACGCAGCCGCGAGCTAACACCTGAGCAGCGTGCCGAGTTTTACGACATAATGCTCAAGGATAGCGACCGCCTTTTGCTTACGGTCGAAGAGGTGCTTGAGGCAAGCCGTGCCCGCACGAATGCCGAACTGGCCGCTCGCGAACGGATAGATATTTCCGTTCCGATAGCCGAAGCCGCCGAGGCGATAACGAAGCGTTACGCGCTCGGGCAAGGCGACATCCGCATCACGCGTCCGGCCGAGCCGCTCTTCATTACCGGCGACCCCGCGGAGATCGAAACCGTCTTTCTCAATCTTTTTGACAATGCCATCAAGTATTCGCCCGAGGAACGCCGCGTTGCCGTCAGAATCCGCTCCGCGTCCGGCGGGAAGAAGGTTGACGTCATCGTCCGCGATCAGGGCATCGGGCTTGATGCTTCGGAGCTCAAGCGCATCTTCCGCCGCTTTTACCGCGTCAGCGATAAACGTGCAAAAGCGATAAAGGGCACCGGGCTCGGGCTTTACCTTGTCCGTTCTATCGTAAAGAAACACGGCGGCCGCATCCGAGCCCAAAGCAAGGGCGAGGGCCGCGGGACGACCATGCTCGTCCGCTTTCCGGCCGCTGAAACTAAATGAGAATTCTGATCGTCGAAGATGAGGAGCACCTTGCCGCCGGCCTTCGGTTCAACCTTGAGGCCGAGGGCTTTGAGACGGCCATTGCCGCCGATGGCGAAGCGGCGCTTGAACTGATCGCCGCCGGCAGCTTTGACGCAATTGTGCTTGATGTGATGATGCCGGGTATCGATGGGTTTACGGTCGCCCGAACGCTTCGCGAGCGGCGCGACTTTACGCCCATTTTGATGCTGACGGCGCTCGGGCGGCCCGAGGATGTGATCAAGGGATTTGAGGCCGGTGCCGATGATTATCTGCCAAAGCCATTTGACCTCAACGTCTTTCTCGCACGCATCCGCGGGCTTATCCGCCGGAGCGGCTGGCAGGCCGCGGGCGAGCAAAAGGCCGCTGATGAATATGACATCAACGGCCGCATCATTGACCTCGACAACCTTGAGCTCCGCCACGGCACCGACGCCGAGCGGCTAACGCTGATGGAGGCAAAGCTGCTCCGCTACCTTATCGAAAATGCCGGCCGGGCCGTCTCCCGCCGCGAGATACTCGACGACGTCTGGGAACTCCACGCCGATACCGACACCCGCGCCATCGATAACTTCATCGTCCGCCTCCGCCGCTATCTTGAGGACGAACCGAACAACCCCCGCATCCTCCAGACCGTCCGCGGCATCGGCTACCGCTTCCAAATGCCGGAATAGCTAACGAAGCAGCGTCCGAGGCAGCGGGAGATCGCCGTTCGTTCCCCAATTGAGCGTCGAAACGCCGCCGTCGCCGCTGCGAAGTATCCACCAATTTCCATCCGCGGGCCGGAAGATCGCCTGGTCCCACTTGCCGTCGCCGTCGTAATCGCCGGGTGCGGGAATGTCTGTTCCGCCGCCCCAGGCAACGGCTCCGACACCGCCGTCCGAACTGCGGAAGACATACCAGACACCGGTCGAAGGCCGATAGACCGCAACATCGGCCTTGCCATCACCGTCAAAATCGGCCGGAATTGTCAGGTCGGTTTCAATGCCAAAGTTCTCGATCGTATAACCCGAATCCGAGCTCCGGAAGATATACCAAACGCCGGTCGAAGGCCGATAGACGGCAATATCCGCCTTGCCGTCGCCGTCGTAATCCGCCGGAACGGGACGATCCGTCCCGAGCCCGAACTGAATGATATGGACCGCATTGTCAGATGACCGACGAACGTACCAGCTTCCATTCGACGGGCGATAGACCGCGATGTCGAACTTTCCGTCCCCGTCGTAATCGGCCGGAACCGGAATATCATCCGGCAGGCCAAACGTCGTGTAATAAAGTGTTCGCCCGGCAGAGTCCTGTACCCACCAGAGCCCGGTTGATGGCCGATACAATGCCACATCCGTTGCTCCGTTACCGTCGTAATCTGCAGGAACAATGTGATCAACCGGACGGCCAAAAGGCCTCGGCCCGCTAAAAGACGGATTAACGTACAGGGAATAATTCGAAGCACGGTAAACCCCAAGGTCCGTTCGCCGGTCGCCATTGAAATCCATAAGGTTGCCCTTTGCGACCGTGCAGGAATTGAGCAGTACAGATAGATTGTCCGATCCGTAGTTTGCGGTTATCACGTCCGGCCGGCCGTCGTTGTTCATATCGCCCGAGGCGATCGCATTCGGGTACTGACCAACATTAAAGCTGCTCCCCGTTATCGCGATCGTGTTCGAGCCGCTAAGTGCGACGGCTCGCGTCTTTTGGCCATTGACGAGAAAATCATCGGTGACGATCGCGATAGGGTTCGATCCGCCCGCCGACTGGGTCGAACAGCTAAAGCTGCCATTTTGGCTTCCTCCGCAAACGGTGACCGAGTCGCTGTTGTAGTTTGCCGCAAGAATTTGAGGAAAGCCGCCCGCCTGTCCCGGCACGATCTCGACCGCAACGGGGCCTGAACTGCTATTCACATTCTGGCTTAGCTGAAACGATCCGCCACCGATCCCAAAGAAGATCGCTAGGCTGTCTGAACCGAAATTGGCCACGACCAGATCAAGGTTGCTGTCGCCATTTAGGTTGCCGACCGCGACCGCCGAGGGTTGCGTTCGCGTCCGAAGCGATGGGCCGGCAGAAAAAGCTCCGCTGCCGTTCCCAAAAAGCACCGAGACCGTGCCCAGGAAAAAGCTCCCAAAATTTGCTACCACAAGGTCGCTATTGCCGTCATTATTCAGATCGCCCGCCGCGATTGAGATCGGCGATGCACCGGCGACGAAGTTTGTCGGTGCGGAGAAAGTCCCGTCACCGTTCCCAAGAAGTATCGAAACGTTGTTCGAGCCCGAGTTGGCGACAGCGAGGTCGAGGAAGCTGTCACCGTTAAATCTGGCGGCAACCAACGAGAACGGGCCTGAGCCGACCGGGATGAATGTCGGGGCACCGAGTCCGCCACTGCCGTTCCCGAGATGGATCGAAACGTTGTTCGAAACTTGATTCGCAACAGCAACGTCAGGAATATTGTCCCCATTGAGATCACCAACCACCACGTCCGACGGAGCCGATCCTGCAGGAAATCCTCCCGGGTTGGCCTGCGAAAACGACGGAAAAACGCAGCTCGCTCCTGAAGGAGGCGGCGGTGGTGAAGTAGTTACCTCCAGGCTCCAGCCGCCCGAGATCGAGCCCGAGGCCAGGTCTTGGTCGTCGGTGACGAAAAGCTGCCACTCGCCGTTCGGGCTTATTCCGTTGAATGATGAGAGGCTCGAGTTGCTAAAGTACCTCTCCGGAGGTGCGGGGCCCGGAAAGAAGTCGATGATGCCGCTGTTGTTGCTAGGCTTGAAGGTTCCTGAGACCAACGGATTCGGCGGCGTCGTTGCAGCCCCATCGTCGAGGGTGATATTCAGTCCGGAGACGGAGCTGCTGCTTCCCAGGTCAGAAAAGATGACAGTGCCGGAACCGTTTGGGCTGATGAGCAGGATGTCGACGTTCTGCGGATTTGTGTGTGAAAAGCCGTTCATCGTCAGCCGCAGCCCCGAAACAACTCCAGACAGCCCGGAAACATTCACTCCGGTGCCGTAGGGGGCAGATGCCGCGTGAGCGTCGTGAAATCCGATGTATTCAGTATTCGAGAACGTTTGTGGCCCTCCGTCGGTCGTGATCTTCAGGCTCCAGCCATCCCTTATAAAACCGGGGCCCGTGACCCGGTCGTCTGAAGCAAATAATTTCCATTCGCCGTTCGGCGACGTGCCGTTAAAGACCGATGCAAAAGTGTCGGCGGCCGGTTGGGCATATGGCCCCGCGGGGGCTGGCGAAGGGAAAACGTCAGGGAAAGTATCGCCACTGGACGGGCGATAATAGAATTCTGTCGGTTGGTTGAACGGCGACATCGCAGCCGGGGCGGCATCCCCGAACCTCAACGATCTGTCGGCGATGCTTGAACTTCCACCGCTATCAGAAAGAAAGACGTATTTCGCACCTGTCGGCCCAACGAGAAGCATGTCGATATCTGCGACCCAATTGTGCGTGAAACCATCGAGAGTAACCTCGAGCGAGGTGATATTGCCTGTCATCCCCGAAACGTTAATCGCTGAAGGATATAAGGTCGCCTTCATCGGACTTGAAATTGGCCCGGCGGTCTCTATCGATATGGGTGTCGGGTTCGAAAAGACAGTCGAGGCCTTTGACGCGGGCTCAAACAACGGTTGTTTCGGTAGGATCGGAGATCCGAGCAGGCACAACGCAAGAAAAAAACCTAAAGACGCTCGACTTAAATTTTTCATAAAGCCTCTCAACTTTCCTTCGAACTGAATCACGGACCACTAAAGTTTTGCGTGCTCGAACTATAGCACCGTGCTTAGCGCCCTGACAATATTTTTCGGTCGATAACCTTTATCTCTCGGCGCCAGTTGGAGTGGAGGACGAACTGCCACATTTCGAGCTCGGGGAGAAGGGCGGCGGCGAAGCGTTCGAGCTCGCGGTGAAATGAAAGTGCAGGTGCGGCGATGTAGATCAGTGCGGGCCGGTCGGCGATCTCACGCGGGCCAAAAAGCCCGGCCGCCCGGAGCACTCCGCGGCGACGCTGGAGCTCGATCCGCCGCCAGTAATCCGCCGCCTGAAAAACGCTGTCGCGGTCGGGCTGCGACTTTAGCTCAATGATCACCAGCCGCCCGTCGCGGCGAAGTGCGAGCAGGTCAATGCGTTCGCCCGCCGAGCGAAACTGGTTATAGACTGGTGCGAGGATGAGGTTGCCGTCAAGCCGGCGGATGTCGCGGCGGAGCGTCGATTCGATCCAGGCCTCGGGCCGCAGGCTGTAAAGCTCGTGCCGCGGTGTTTCGGGCTCGGGGTCGCGATTGCGGTGGAGCAGGTCAAGCATGTCGTGAAAGGCCGCTCGCGTTTCCTCATTGAGCGGCCTCCGCTGCCGCCCGAGCCCGAACCAGGCGTGCTCCTTGCCGCCGAGCCTTCGCGTTCGCAAAAACGGCAGCCCGCGGAAGCGGAGCGTCTCGCCGTGGCGTGAATAGATGATATCGATCTTGTCCGGCGAGCGTTCGAGCACCTCGGCCGCCAACTCGCCCGGCACAAGCTCATCCGGAAGCGTGAGCTTGCCCGGCTTCTCGCGCCAGAGCTCGGCGAGGTTTGGTATCTGCATTCGCCCGACCGTTTCGGCCTCATCGCGGTCGGTCCAGGTCAGAAGCTCAAGCGAATTGCGATAGCCCGGCCGGAGCAAAGCGGCAAGCTTTCTGACCCTCGCGATCTGCCGCTTCTCACCGGCGATGGCGATGCGGTCAAGCGGATTCTTTTTTCGCGACCGAAGTTCATCGAGCCGCTTGATCGCCGCCGCGAGCAGTGCCTCGTGGCTCATCCGGCCGGTGACGTCCGCAAGCACTGCCTCTTCGGTCTTGCCTCGGGCGAGCGTTATATTTGCGAGCCTGCCATTATATGCCGCAAGAGCGACCTTGCGGACACGGGCCTCGCGTTCCTCGGCAGCCGCCCGGGCGATCTTCCCGGCGCGCTGGAGCCGCGCCAGCTCGACCTCAAGCCCAAGCTCCGCCGCACTCTGCCGCGGTATCAGCCGAAGCGTCTCGCGGCTCGTTCCAAGTCCGTCGGCGAGATCAAGCTCTAGCTCAGCCCCGTCCGTCCTCGCCGCGACCAGCCGCCGCACCCGAAAACCATCACGCGCAAAGAACCCGAACCGCCATCGCCCCGCCGCTTCCTCAAGCTCGACCTCATCGCTCCGCAGCGTCAAGACCGTCCCGTCCTCAAACACCCCGAGCCACTCGACCCGTTCTCGTAGTATTGCGTTCAACAATTCTGGCTTAAAAATCATTGACGTGTATGTGCGAAGGCAAATCGCCGCACGTAGATTCCGCGGTGTTATCGTCTAAGCAATTTCCGAAGCGGACCCTGTCTCGTGTTCGATCGCATGTCGCCCTGCGGAGCTGATTTGTACTCCATCATAAGACTCTCGCATTATTACGACAATTCGGTTATTCTACGAAAAGTTGTTGGCTTTACCCTGTTCGGAGGTGTTATTGTGAAGGTAAGTAAATTCAAATTCTACGACGGTCGTGACCCTCGCGATGTGCCCGCCTATATGTTGCATGAGGCGGCGCGTTACACGAGTATCCCGCTCGACACTTTACGCACTTGGGTTTCGGGAAGAGAGTACGCGGTCGAGGGCGGCAAGAATCGAAAGTTCTCTCAACCGCTCATAATCCGGCCAGAGAAAAACGGCCTTTTGTCCTTCACAAATCTGGTTGAGGCTCACGTGCTCAATGCGATTCGGAGAAAGCACAGGAT
>JAHBSG010000006.1 GCA_019639235.1 Acidobacteriota bacterium
AGCAGCGTGGACATCGGATCGCCATCAGTATTGACGTGGACTGTATAAATGATGACGCCGGCTGCCTTGGCATTGGCGCAGGTACCACTGCCATTGCCTTGCTGATACATGCGGTTGTCCACGGCTTGCGAGACCTGATAGCCGTTGCCGTACCAGCGGTCCTGCGTGTTGAGACCGTCCGACATCAGAATGATCACGTCGCTGTAGATGTAGTTGGGATCCTTGGCCGGCGCGGTCAGCGGCCCGCCGCCCACCAGCGACTGCCAGGCCCAGACAAGGCCGATCGGTTGGTTCGTGCTGCCATTTGGTTGCATCTGATCGACAAGGGTATTCATCGCGGCCCAGTCGTAGCTCAAGCCCATCATCACGGCGGGGCAGCCGTTGTATTGCTCTGCCGGGAATTTCGATGCTGGCGTCACGCCGGGGGCGGCGACGATCTGATCATAATTCAGAGGGGCGGGGCTCGGACTGGCCGAAAGCCCACGATCCGTAATGCAGCCATTCCAGGAATTGCGATTTGGGAGCTTCCAAAGTCCGGCGTGAGCGGCACAACTCACCGGATCTTTGTATTTCGACTTGCTGCAATAACCTTGATCAACCTCCCAGTCGGTCCAGTCGATCCAGCTTGCGCCGAAGTTGCTCTTGCCGACATTTACATCCTTGGCGAACGGAATGATCGAGACGTAGACGTCGCCGTTGTTGGTGGCGGCCGCCTTGAGCTGTGCCAGCAGACTTTTCGTCGCGGTTTTGAGCGCGGTCATCTTGCCGGCGTCGGCCATCGAACCGCTCGTGTCGAGCACAAAGACGATGTCCTTCGCCGCGATCTCGCGGTCGCCGAGGTCGTCTCGCGGCGAAAGCGTGAGCAAAAAGTAGCCGTCTTTTCCGGGTTCGCGATAGGTCAGGAGCGACATGCTGAAGTCGCCCTCCGAAAGCCCGTAGAAGAGCTGAACGTCCTTGTCGTTGTCACTCGATTCAAACGAAACGACCGCCCGCCGGTCGTCGCGGCGATTGACCTCGATGGCGTGCGAGGGCGAGTAAATATTTCGCAGCGGCTCGCGGCCGACGATCTCAATCTTGCCCGAAACCGTACCGAAAAACTGCGGCGGCATATTCGCGACACCGGCTTCCGCTCCCGGCCGTCCGCGCCATAGGTTGCGGCCCGTACCGAGCGGATAGCGGTACGCGACCGTTCCCGATTCCGCTTTCAGTATCTGCGTGTAGCGAAGCTCGACCTTTTTGTCGGAGTTTGGCGGGATCGGAAAGATCGATGCCTGTAACAGGTCCTTGCCAGCGTATTCAAGTAAGCCGGGATCTCGCTGCCGGCGGACTATCTCATCGTAGATGCGACGGGCTTCCTCGCGGCTGCGGACCTCGCCGACCAGCCGTTTTCCGTCCTCCCAAATGGCGAATTCGACCACTGACGCTCCATCGGGTATCGGAAAGAAATACGTTCCCTCGAGGGTAAACCGCGTGTCGTTGCGGAAGACCTGTTCGACGTGCGTCGTCGCGACCTGGCCCTCGATCTTCGTATCGAGCTTTATCGATTTGACCGGAAGGACGTTCGGCAATGGCTGAGGGATCGGCCTTGGCCGGCATGGCCGCGAGTCACATGGAACAGGCAAAATAACGCCCTGGGCAAACGCCCCGGACACAGCGATCGCTCCGAACAATGCCGGACCGAACATCAAACTCAAGAGGATCTTTTTCATTATTTTCTCCGCAATTTCTAAGGACTTGGAGAGCTGAAGGCATAAGCCGATATTTACTGAACGCCCCGGAAAGCGAACCTTGCACGCAAAATTTGCAACTTTTTTACTTGCAATAGCATGTAATATAGATAAATCACTTCCCCGATTGCTTCGGGTAATATAAATAAATCACTTCCCCGATTGCTTCGGGCATCCCATATTTTACGGAGGCTATGATGCGGTATCTCTCAGTTCTGTTCGTTTCGGCAGTTTTGGTTTCTTCGGCCGTTGGGCAAGTCCCCGAAACCGGTTCGGAGGTCTGCACGGTCGAGAATTCGCGTTTCCTAGTTGGGCAGCTTGCCGCCGAGAGCCGCTCCGTCCGCGAGGCTGATAAGCGGGTTAACATTCTCGTTCGTCTGGCAGATTTCTCATGGCCTTTCGACGAACCGACCGCCCGCCAATACTTCACCGAGTCGTGGGGTGTTGCCAATGCACATTTCAAAGAAAAGGGATTTGAAACGGCCCGAGCTGATCGAGCAATGGCCCTTACTACGCAAAAACCTGACCTTCGGATGACGGTGATTAAGGCGATCGCCCGGCACGACGCAAAATGGGCTGAACGGCTAAGCGAAGAGGTACTGAAAGAGTTTGAGAAGGCCGCGTCCGAGCGGAGCGAATTGAATCGCCAACGCGAGATCCAGGAGATGATCTCGCTTGCCGGCGAACGGGTCGAAGAGGATCCGGCATTCAGCATGATGATCTTCCGTCGCCTGATGCGCTATCCGCTCGAGCAGCACTGGTTCTGGGCTCTCTATCATACTGCGGGAAAGAACCCATCGCTTTCGGCGACTCTTTATTCCGAACTGCTTCAAAACTATCGCAACGAATCCGCACGCCGTTTGCTGATCCTTTCGGCATACCCTTTCGGCCGCGAAAGGATGTTTGGAGTTGACCGCTTTATGGTCTCGTCGTCGATGCCGACGAACTCGACCGCCGACCCGATGCTGCAACGCCGTTTTCTTGAAACATTCTTTGCCCGCATTGCCACCGCCGCGACCAACCCCGAGGAACGACTGCGTCAGCCCGAGCCCAACCGCCAGCCCGATGCGGTCTATATGTATTCGGCCTTGCAGGAACTCGAACCGATCGTGATCAGCGAACATCCGGGCCTGATACAGAGATTTACGCTTGCCAAGTCGCAGGCTAATTCGCTGCTTACCGATGAGATGCGTGCCGGAATGGGCCAGCGGGAACAATGGAACAGATCGGCCAGTACGACCTTTGAAGAGCTTCTCGAACAGGCCGAGGAAGCCGAAAAGGAAGGAAAACTTACAGACAATATGATCATCACGATGGTGATCCGGCAGCGGAAGACCGAGGAGCAATTTGCCCTTTTGGAACCTTGGCTCGACAAGATCAAAGAGGAGCAGGCCCGAAAGGATTCGACCAATTACTTTTGGTTCACACGGACCAAACTCGCCATTGAGGAAACTCGCTTTGCCGATGCCGTCCGCTTTCAAGGAAAGGTGGCCGAAGCCGAGGACAGGGCCGTGCTCGCTTTTGATCTGGCCGAAAAGCAGATGGAGAATCTGAGCGAATCTGCCGGTGCGTACCAGACTCTCGGCGAGGTTGCCAAGATCGCCGGGGCGTTGCCGGATTCGGCGACCAAGGCGAAGATACTGATGGGACTCGCTTATCAATACGAACGGTTCAATCCGGGCTTTGCGATGCAGGAGCTTTCGGACTCGGTCGCCGTCATCAATCGCCTGCAGGACCCCGACCTCGGCTCGACGGCGGTCTATCGGCAGATCATCGGCAAGAGCTACAGCTTTTTTTCGGCTTACACGGTGCCCGGTTACGACCTCGAGCGGACTTATTCAAAGCTCGCCGCCCGAGACCTCGGGCTTTCACTCTCGAACGCAAGGTCGCTCGACGACAGGTTCCTGCGGACGATCGCAGTCCTCGCCGTTACCCGCGAATGCGCGAAAAAGAAAGTAACGGACGAGCAGTAAAAGCTGAAATGCCTTAGTTGGTCGAAAGCGGCTAAAGCTCGGTGACCTCTGCGAAAAACTTTGCGGCCTCTGCGTTAAGATCCATTAAACGCAGAGGCCGCTGAATTTTCCGCAGAGTATACGGAGATTTAGAGGTTTTGATCTGGCGGCTTGTTTGCCGGGTTCGTTTCATCGAGAGCGGAGTCGATCTCACGCTCGATCCGGGCCCGCAGGCGTTCGACAAGGTCGTCCGCTTTTTGCAGATTTACCTCGAGGTTCGACCGATTTCGGCGGATCTCATTCAGCAAATTCTCCTGATTTGTTTTTTCGGCCGTAAGTTGCCGACGTCGAGCATCCCTTAGCTCTTCGGGCCGCAACGTCCCGGCGAATGCCACGCCGCGGTCGATCATCTCAGGCCGCATGTCCATCTCGATCGAATCGAGTTTGGCGAGCACGGTTCCCTCTTTTTCAAGCATCTCAAAAAGCTGCTTGCGGAGCGTGTCCGAACGCTGCTCGGCCCGCGTGAGTATTTCGAGGTTGAGAGCAAGCCGACGCTGAACGGCATCCGGGTCTTTGCTTCGCGAGGACTCGAGCAGCTTTATCCTCGCCTCAAGAGCCTCGATGGTCTGCTGGTCGCGGGGCTCGGTTTCTCCGGCGGGACGTGTCGCGGGCTCATTGCTGTCGGGAATGCGGACCCACGGCAGGTCGTCGGCACGGCTTATCACTTCGGCACCTGCCGGCGTTGGCGAAGCCGCCGGGCGTGCCGGAGTGCGTGTCGGCTGAGGTCGCTGGGCATCCGCCGTCAACGCTCCAAACGAAAATATCGCCGCAAGGCCTGCAGCGGCCGTAACGCACCGGAGCAGTTTACTTCTTCTTTCCATTTTTCTTCTCCGTCTCGTCCTTATCCGGGAGAAAATCGCCGGTCACGAGTTCAATGCCGTTCTTAACCAGCCCAACGACCGGTATGGCATCGATGCCGGAGTTGATCACGCCTTTCACCACGCCCTTTCGGCGAATATCGCTGCCGACAAGTGCGATAGCGACGACGGTCCCGCCAAACGGCAACATCTTTGCTCCGCGGCTGAACACCTGCCACCCCGCTGCACGAATAACCTTTTGTTTTATTGTCCTCTCCGACATAGCCACAGTCTAAACTTGCCTAAATCAGATGACAACAGCATACTTTTCTTTGCACGCTTCGAGCTTCGATTTGTTCCTTTTTTCCTGATGACACTCAAGTTTACGGATATTTCCAAGCGATACGGGAACCGATGGGCGCTCCGCGACGTTTCATTCGAAGCCGAGGCTGGCCGCGTCGTTGGCGTTTACGGCTTGAACGGTGCCGGCAAAACATCGCTGCTCCGGATAGCAGCAGGTCTTGAACAGGTCAATGGCGGTGCGGTAGAGGCTCCGCAGGCTTTCTTTCTCCCAACCTTTCCGGAGACTTCTCTGTTCGAAAGGCTTCGCGGTTTTCGGCTCGATACGGCCGAGCTTGCCGCTACGCAATCGGCAAAGATCGACGAAGCACTCAAAAGCGATGCAAAGCTTCTTTGTCTAGATGACCCTTTCCGATTTTTCGATGCGGGCGAGCGACGGCAGGCGATGGTAAAGCTCCGGACGGCCGCCCGGGACTCGGGAAAGCTGATCCTTTTCGCAACGAATAGCTTTGAGCAGATACTGGGATTTGCAGACGACCTTTTGGTGCTCGTTGGCGGATATTTGGGGCAGTACGGGCCGGCATCGGAGGTTTACAATTCACCGCTGACGGCCGCTGTGGCCTCGGTCACCGGCCGCTGCAATATCTTTGAAGCACGGCGGCTGACCTCCAGCAAGACCGACCTTCCGGAGTTTCACACCATCGAGGGCGGCCATCGCCTCTTTACCGGCCCGCTTGACCGCACGCGGCTCGGACCGATCAACAAGAATATCCCGCTTGCCATCCGGCCGGAATATATCTCACTTTCTTTCGGGGCGTCTTTCCCCGAAGATAACCTTCTCAAGGCGATCGTCACCGAGGTCTCTTTCCTTGGCCCGATGACGCTCGTCCGGCTCGACGCAGGCGGGCTCGAACTCGAAGCCCTCGTCCTGCGTCTTATCGGGCTAAACGTCGGTGAAGAATGCATGGTCGGCCTCCCGCCGAACCGCATCACCGTCCTTTCCTAGCGAACGTAAGCAGATGGCACAGGGACGTCGGTCGGAAGACCGAAGCCTGTTATGCCAACCCCGCCGGTCGAACGGTTAACGAACCACGTTGCAGATCCGGGCCTGAAAACGGCCGCGTCCGTCTTGCCATCGCCATCATAATCTCCCGGAACTGCCAGATCACCGCCCGCGCCGAAGGGGAAAGCAAAGAACGTCGTGTCTTCGCTCCTAAGCACGTACCATTCGCCCGTGCTCGGCCGGTAGAACGCAATATCGGCCTTACCGTCGCCGGTATGATCACCTTGGACGGTCCTGTCCGTTGGTGCGCCGAACTGAACAGCGAAAAGGCCGGCCGTGCTGCGGTTGATCCACCATTCGGAACCGCTCGCACCGTTGGGCCTGAAAACTCCAACATCCGCCTTTCCGTCGCCGTCATAATCGGCAACCGCCGGTAGGTCGCCGTTCGTTCCGAATACCTCTATTCCAACGCCGCCCGACGAGCGAAGAATGAACCACGTTCCAACTGCTGCACGGAACACAGCCGCATCGGCCTTGCCGTCGCCGTCAAAATCGCCCGGCGTCGGCACATCGCCGACAGCTCCGAACGGGAATGAAAAGAATGTCGAATCTTCGCTCCGGAGAACGAACCACTCGCCGCTCGCCGGCCGCCAAAAGGCAAGATCGGCCTTGCCGTCGCCTGTGTAGTCCGCGGGAACCATCGCGTCCGAAGACGAGCCGAACTGGAACGCTCGATTGGCGCCATCCGAACTTCGGAGATACCACCATTCACCCGGCCCCTGTCGGAAGATCGAGATGTCCGTCTTGCCGTCGCCATCGAAATCGAACGGAGCTGCGGCCGTTTCCGAAGGCTCTGCAAAGTTATATGCGACCAGAGCAAAGTGCTGGTCGGTCATGTCGGCATTTCCGAGTATGCCGTCGCCGTTCAATGCGGTCGCGGATACAGTGATGGTCACCGGCGTTCCCGCCGCTAGTCCCTCCGCAAGCCGGACCTGTTCGACATTATCAACGACCGAATGCGTTCCGCCCGTGATCGATACGCCCGCTGTAAAAAAGTTGCCCTTATAGCTATTTGCACCGACCTGTACGGTCAGGTCAAGATTGTTCACCAATGCCGGATTCGTAGTTCCCGGCGGGTCGGTCCAGACCAATGCGACGCGGAAAGGCTTCGACGGATCGGCGACCGTTCCGGTATAAACCACATTCTCGCCGTTATTTGAGAAGACATGGATTTGATCGACATGCTTCATCGCGACGCCCGTGTTCATCATGAGCCGCATATTCATCCGGCCCCAGCCCTCGTTGCCATTTGGCGTTGTTGACGCGGCGGTAAGGCTGCCGTTCATCTCCTGGCCGCTCAATACGATCGCCGATTTGATCATTGCCGGGCTCGGATACGCCCCGCCATTACGGTCCTTCCAATACTGTGTGAACAAAGCTGCCGCACCCGCCACTTGCGGAGCGGCATGCGACGTACCGGTGCTGTAGGCGTGATTCGCGTCAAAGCACGATGAGACACTGCCACACGAACCGGCCCGGCTGCCCGTGATAACCGTTCCCGGAGCCGTGATGTCCGGCTTGATGCGGCCATCAAACGCGATCCCTCGGCTCGAAGACGATCGCAGATCGTCCATATTGTCTGCTCCGGTCGAACCGAGTTCGGTTCGGATATTCTCCGAGTTTGCGACCGCGATCGTATTCTTTGAAACCTTCGGCCGCGTCAGTCCGCTAGTGCCCGAATTTCCAGCGGAAAATATGATCGTGAACGGATCAATGGTCGAAGCAAAGGAGGCATCGCGAACCAGGCCGTCGTAGGTTGCTGCATAGGAGTCGTACGAATTATTGTTTGTGCCCGAGCCCCAGCTGTTGTTAGAGATCGTTCCGCGGACGCCGTTCGGCCCGAGCGTGTTGAGTGCATCGTCAACGGCCTGGGAATCGGTCGTCGTATTGCCGCTCACCAAAAAGGGAATATTAATGATATTCGCCCGCGGAGCGATACCGACACCGTAATTGAAACCCTGTCCGTCTAGCGTCCCGAAAGGCGTGTAACCGGCGATGATGCTAGCGTTTATGTGCCCGTGGCCGCCGGTCGCTCCTGAGGGCCCGCCTCGCAATGGGCCATCGACCGTGTTATTTGCCGTAATGTAAAACCCGCCGTTGCCCGGAATGCTGATTCCGTCGTCCGAGACCATTACTGTGACATTCGTCCCGTCCGCACCAAATTGGGTGAGCGGGTCGTAGCCGGGCGGGTTGAGCGTCGTAACGTTCACATAATTTCCTGCAACGATCTGCGCCGCACGCTCGTCCTCGGTCGTCGGCTTCACGTATGGATCTATACGGAAAACGTGATCCATTGCCGCCGCATTCTCAAGCTGCGAAACCGGCATCTCAACGCGGAGAACATTGAAGAAGTTATTCGCAAGTTCGCTCTCGGCGATTATCCGGCCGCCGACCTTCGATCGAAATTCCCACGAAGAGGCTCTGAGGTCCGACCGCGAAAACACTGCTATGTCATAGACCGCCGTCTCGCTTTCGCCTGCCGCGAACGATCGGGCAAAACCGTCAAGCCGGTGCTCCGGCAAATACCGACCAACCCAGCGAACACGTGAATGCCCCGCCGCTTTCACCGCGGCCGAGTGCTCGCCATAGACCAGGAACGCCTGGTGCGGCACATACTGGACGACCTCAAGCCCAACCTCACGAACACTTTCTAGCCAGTCGTCCGAGGCCGTTGCACCGAACTGAACAAGAAAATATCCTTTATCGCCTTCACTTTCGGCTCCTGGTTCGACGGCGAAGTCCTCACGCTTTGCGAGCGGCTCAAATGTTCTACCGGGCAGATGGAGCGTCGTTTCGATTCGCTGGCTGCCCTCGCCCGAAAGTCCATTCCGCACTTTTTCCGCTGCAATGACAAAACTTCCGTAATCAGCAATGATCGTTCCGCGTTCGGCGATGCGTTGCCGATCTCCCGGCCCCGCGACCGGCACTCTGACAAGTTCCGCCGAGGCTTTGCGGATCGTTTCTGTCACTACGTCCGCCTTCGCGAATTCAGCTCGCAGCTCCCGTCGAGCCTCGGCTGGATTCGTCTGGGCATTTTGCTCGGTCTCAAATAGAAAATACGTTGTGAAAAGCGCGGCGATGCAAAGCAAAAGGGCAACTGCCCGCAGCGGGCGGCGGCTGATCTTGATCATCTATTTCTCCTAGATCGTGAGGTCAAAGGATTCGTTTCCATCGAAGATATTAGCAGTTTTCGGGCTCAACTCATACAAAAAAAACCTGCTCGGCCATGACAGCCAAAAGCAGGTTTCAAAGCGTGATCTGCAAACATTTAGATAACCGGCACCATTATCAGGTTGACGCGGCGGTTCTTTGCCCGGTTGGCGTTCGTATTGTTCGGCGCGACCGGAATGCTTGCCCCGAGGCCGCGGGGCTCCATTCGGTTGTTCGGGATGCCAAAAACTGACAGCCTTTCGGCGATCGCCCGTGAACGACGCTCGGTCAGCGACTCGAGCTCTGAGGCTGTCCCTTGGTTGTCCGTATGTGATTCGATCTCGATGCGGTAATCGGTGTTCTCATTCAAGATCTGACCGATGGCCGTTAGCCGATTGTCCGCGCCGGGAGCGAAATCCGTGGAACGCGTGGTTGCCCAAAAGTTTTCCGGCAAGGTCAAAATGATCCCACGCTCGCTCTTGGAAACGGCGCCGTAGCGGCGGAGCGACTGAATGAGCGTTGCCTCATTTGCCTGAAGGGCGTTCATTCGAGCTTCGCGTTGCCGCTGCTGTTCGGCCTCACGCTGCTGCTGGTCAATGGCATCGAGCCGAGCCTTCGCGTTCGTCGCCTCGAGCTGCACGCGGCCAAGGTCCTCACGCAATTTTCCATTCTCCGCACGAAGGTCACGGATCTGCTTCAGATAATTTTCTACGTCCCGTTGCGATAGCTCTTTCGAGCGTGTCTCATCTGCGAGCTGCCTTTTCAGTTCGTCGATCTCCTCTTGAGCCCGTGCAAGGCGGTCTTCGACCCGCTGCATTTCCGCGTCCGCACGAACCTGCTCATTGCGCTTGCGTCGAGCATCGGCACGCTCATATGCCAATTGCTCTGCACTTACGGCGGTGCTTATCGCCCGGCGGGCGGTGATATCGACCTCATCCTCTTTGCGGCCGGCACGCCAGGCTTCTTCGGCGTTGTTAAGCAGCGTTTCGGCTTCATTAAGCGGCTCCGGGGCATCGCGTTCGGCTCCCGCGAACTTAGCAAGAGCGATCGCCTGCTTTGCCTGCAAAACCGTCGAAGGCGTCCGCGAATAATCGATCTCGGCTATCTCCGGTGTCCTCGAATCCTTGAAATAGTCGCTTGTGTTGCCGAAGTATTGTATCGAGGCCGCCGTCGTCAGTTGCCTGCCGCTCCGGGCTACCGGGTTCAGGTTCTCAAGCATTATCTCCTGTGACGGACGCCTTACGAGGAAATGCGGCTCAGCCGTGATTATCAACGCAAATGTCTGGAGGCTTGTGGTGACACTGATCTTCGAGTCAAACTCGAAAAACCCACGCCGCTTGATCTCACCGAGATTGTCGATCTGCCCTTCGGGCGATATGGCCCAAAGTACGTAGGTCGCGTAACCGCGGCCAAGTTCA
Organism: Acidobacteriota bacterium; assembly: GCA_019639235.1. Taxonomy (GTDB): domain Bacteria; phylum Acidobacteriota; class Blastocatellia; order Pyrinomonadales; family Pyrinomonadaceae; genus OLB17. Next base: position 10,468 of record JAHBSG010000006.1, read on the forward strand.
AAAGGCCTCGGCATTTTGGAAACCAGAACTTCGACCTCGGTGCCGTTTCGGGCAGTCCGCCGGATGATCGCTCGACCGCTCATCCGCGGAAAGCGGGTCGTACCGCGAAACTGAACGTCAACCCGCTCATCCTGAGGATAAGTGATCGCCGTCGTCCGTCGGCCGATGTCGGCTTGGGCCGGTATCTCAACGGTGAAGACGAGCGAAAAGAATATTAGACAAAGTAATGCGGAGGGCCTGAGTATCTTCATATTTTTCGGTTCTCCGAGGTAAAAGAATCTCTAAGCAAGATGCCATACCCGCCGTGCGGGTTGCAAATTTATCGCGTTTTTTGGACAACCTGTATCACGCTAACGTATAGTCTTTACCTTGGTTTCCGATGTCAGACCTAAACCGGCTGCTCAATTATGTCAGGCCCTACAAGGGCATATTCGCGGTCGCGATCGTCGCGATGGTCTTCGTCGCGGTCTTCGAAACGGCCATCGGCCTTTTGCTGATGCCGATCTTTGAGCAGTTCATCCCTGAAAACACGGGCTCACGGTCGCTTCCCTTCAACCTCCACGAACTTATCCCGAAGGAGCCATGGTATTCGGCATGGCTTGCGATCTCGGGGCTTTTGATCGCGTTCACGCTCGCTAAAGGCATCGCCGAGTATTTCTCGTCGTACCTGATGGCAAAGATCGGGCAATCGGCCGTTCTTGATATACGTAAGCAGCTTTACGACCACCTGCTTTCGCAGTCGGCGTCCTTCTTTGAAAAGCACCGGACAAACTTTCTCGTCTCTCGATTGGTCGTGAGCTGCTCGGCAATCGAACTTGCGGTTTCAGCGAACCTCCGCGACGTTCTCCGCGAGAGCTTTATGCTCGTAGCATTTCTCGGGGCCGCATTCTATCTAAATTGGCGGCTGATGCTTGGCGCACTGATCATCGCTCCGATCATCGCGTTCCTCACGAGCAAATTCAGCCGGGCGTTGCGTAAGCTCGCCGAAATGTCGTACGAGGGCAACAAGCTGCTCACCGACACCGCTCAGGAAACGCTCGCCAACCATAACATTGTCACCGCATATCGTGCAGAAGATCGCGAACGCACTCGTTTCGGCCGCGTCGCCGAGATGATCGCCCGGGCAAACCTTCGCTCCGGCCGCATCGCCGCGACCTCGCCGCCGACCATTGAGATGATCGGCACCATCGCCCTGGTGATCCTTCTTTATTTCGGGCTTCGTGAGATCAATGCCTCGGCGATGGACGCCGGCGAGTTCTTCGCATTTCTGTATTTCCTCTTCCGCAGTTACGACCCGATGCGGAAGATCTCTCGTCAGCATAACGAGATCTCGCGTGCTTTTGCCGCGGCCCGCGACGTTTGGGACGTGCTCGACAGCCACGAGCATCTGCCGGAGCGTCCGGATGCAAAGCCGGTTGCCGGACTTGAGAGATCGATCGAGCTGAAAGATGTCTCTTTCAACTACGGTGACAACACAAAGCCGATCCTCGACTCGGTCTCGCTCTCGATTGAAAAGGGTAATGTGGTCGCGCTCGTCGGCGAGAGCGGCGGCGGTAAATCGACGCTGATAAAGCTCGTTCAGCGGCTCTACGATCCGGCCTCGGGCACGATCGAATGGGATGGCACCGACCTTCGCGAGCTAAAGCTCTCGGACCTTAAGCGGCAGATCGCACTCGTCACGCAAGAGACCGTGCTTTTCAACGACACGGTCCGCTACAACATCTCCTATGGCGACCCGAACGCGACCGACGAGGACATTCGCCGTGCGGCTGAGATCGCCTTTGCCGCCGACTTCATCGATGAGTTGCCGAACAAGTACGACACCATCGTCGGCGAGCGCGGAACGTTTCTCTCCGGTGGACAAAGGCAGCGGATCGCAATCGCCCGTGCCGTTCTGGCAAATGCTCCCGTGCTGATCCTTGACGAAGCCACCTCGGCGCTCGATGCCGAGTCAGAAAGGCTCGTCCAGCAGGCTCTCGGAAATCTGATGCGGGACAAGACGTCGATCGTCATCGCTCACCGGCTTTCGACCATTCGGCGTGCGGACAAGATAGTTGTGATGGAGCGCGGAAAGATAGTCGAAACCGGCACACACGACGAATTGTTGACCAAAGCCGGCATTTACAAGAAACTCTACGACCTGCAATTCGCGATCGAGGAAACGGACGCGACTTAATCTACCCCATCTTCAACCCGCTTTTTCAGTCGCTTGAGGTCACCGGCGATCCACTCGGCGATCGCCTTGTTCAATGCCGGTGCGGGCAGTTTGTACTCATTTTCACCGATGCTTTGAATGCGGATCTTGGCCGTAGTGCCGCCGTCCGTTTCAGCAAGATCGTAACGGATCTTCATCTGGAACGGCTCATCGGCGGCGATCTCAGCAAAACTCTCGCCATCCGACCTCGTGACCAGATATTGGCAGGAATAGTGGCGTCCGAGAAGCGTGCCGACCCGCTCGAACTTCAAGCCCTCGCGCATCAGTCCAGGCGATTGCGGAAAGCAGTTCGTCAGCCCCGTTATCCAAAGCTTGTCATACTTTGGCTCGAGCATCACTTCGGCAACATCCTTACGCGGTCGTTCGATCACGATCTCGGCTCGGGCATCTACTGACATAATTTTCGCAACTTCGTGAGGGTTCTCGGGTAAAGCACGAAGAGGATATCAATACTTTTCCGGGCTGTAAAGAGCTCGGCCGGGCCGGCGAAACACCCCTGATTTCGTCTTCGGCAAAGTCTATTGCATAATTAGCTTCAGCAGTTCACCCGGTTTGTAAATTATGCGTTCGATGACAGGATATGGCAGCGGCTCTGCGGGCTCGGAAGGGACAACTGTCTCGGTCGAGATGAAGACGGTCAACAACCGCTTCCTCGACGTCCACCTGCGGATGCCCTCCAGCCTTCAGGCGTTCGAGTCAGCTCTCAAAAAGCAGGTCTCTGGAAGCCTTACCCGCGGGCGGGTCGATGTGTCGATCCAAATGGAGCGAACGTCGGAGATAACCTACGAGGTCAATAAGGAGCTCATTGCGGGTTATCTTGCGTCTTTCCGTGAGATCGGCGAAGAGTTTTCCCTCAGCGGCGAGGCCGATATTGCTACGATCGCAAAGCTTCCCGGCGTCCTGACGGCTAAGGAACTTGCCGCTGACGGTATGCTCGATCAACTGCTTGCCGAAGCGGTGGGCAGTGCCATCGAGAGGCTGCAGGAGATGCGTGCAAATGAGGGTGGCTCGCTTTACGATGAGCTTGCTCTTAGGCTCGATAACATCGAAAGGCATCTCGGCCCGATCGAATCGGAGAGTGCGAATGTTTCGGAAGAGTATTTCAAGAAGCTCTCTAAACGGATCGGCGAACTGCTGGAAAAGGCCGAGGCCCGAACTGAGATCGACGAGGGCCGGCTCGCACAGGAGGTCGCCTATCTCGCCGACCGTTCGGACATTAGCGAAGAGATCACGCGGCTCCGCGCGCATATCTCGCATTTCCGCACGATAATGGACGAGGAGAGCGAGGTCGGCAAGCGGCTTGATTTCCTTACTCAGGAGCTCAATCGTGAGGCGAACACGATCACTTCAAAGACCGCGAACCTGATCGTCAAGGAGAACGCTCTTGCCATCAAGAGCGAGATCGAAAAGATCCGCGAGCAGGTGCAAAACATCGAGTGAGAAATGAAAAAAGGTAACCTGATAATCATTAGCTCTCCCTCGGGCGGCGGCAAAGGCACGCTGATCCGCGAGATAATGCCGTCGGTTCCCGACGTCGGTTATTCGATCTCTCACACGACCCGCAAGCCGCGATTCGGCGAGGAGCACGGGCGGGAATATTACTTTGTCTCCCGCGAACAGTTTGACGAAAGCATCGCAAAGGGCCGCTTTCTTGAATACGCCGAAGTGCACGGGAACATGTACGGCACGTCACGCGAGCAGATCGAGGACATAACGGGTTCAGGCCGCGACGCGATCCTTGAGATAGACGTTCAAGGTGCATTGGCCGTGATGGAAAAGGTGCCGACGGCGGTCAGCATCTTTATCCTTCCGCCTTCTTTTGCCGTTTTGAAAGCTCGCTTGACGGCCCGCAATACCGAAGATGCGAATGACCTTGCCGTACGACTCCGGAATTCCTTTGCCGAAGTTCAGAACTACACGCGTTTCGATTACGTTATCGTCAATGAAGAGGTGCCTATCGCCTCTCGCCAGCTCGCTTCGGTCATCTGCGGAGAACGGCAGCGGCGGGATAGACAAACCGAGCGCATCGCGTCTATAATTGAAAGTTTCGCGGGAGCGAATCATTCTACCATCGGAATTTGACCAAATATGACCGAAGAAACAGAGCTTCTTGAAGACGAAGTGAACCTAAGCGAGATCGATCCGCCTGCGATCGATTCGAAATACCGGCGGATCATCCTTGCCGCCCAGCGGAGCAAGCAGCTTCAGCGGGGTGCACTACCGCGGGTTGATGTCGATCCGCGAAAGATCAAGCCGACGCGAATTGCCCTGAAGGAATTTGAAGAGCGGAAGGTCAACTTCAGCTTCACCGACCAAGACGAAGAAGCTGCGGCCTGACCCGCACAAAAGCCATAATTGAAAAAGTCCGCACGCAGCGGACTTTTTTCGTTACATTCCCTTATAGTTCGGACCGCCGCCGCCCTCGGGCGTTACCCAATTGATTATCTGATAAGGATCGGCGATGTCGCAGGTCTTACAGTGGACGCAGTTCGAGAAGTTCACCTTCAGTTCGCGTCTGCCGGTTGCCGCATTCTCTTCCATTTCATAAACAGCCGCCGGGCAAAACCGCTGACACGGGTTGCCGTATTCCTCGGCACACCGCGTCGCACAGATCTCCGTATCGAGCACGTGCAGGTGCGATGGCTGGTCCTCGTCGTGCGAGACGCCGGCGTGGAAAACATCCGTGACCTTGTCGAACGTCAGTTCCTTGTCGAACTTGAGTTCCGCGTAACGTTCGGAGTCGGCATTGCCATTAAGCTCGCCGAGCTTTGCCATTCTCTCGTGGCCGGCAACGTGATGCTCCTTCGGCATAAAGCCCCAGGCGAGCCCCTTGGTCAGATATTGAAGTCCCGAATTTATAAGTGCCGACCAACGGCCTTTCTGGAATGACGCGTGAAAATTACGTACCGGGTGGAGCTCGTCGTAGATCCAGCTTAGATTGACCTTTTCGTCGTAATGGCGGAGCGTCGTTTCGGTGTAGTCCTCGTGCTCGAGCGCTCCGACGATCGTCTCGGCCGCGAGCATTCCCGACTTCATCGCTGTGTGGATACCCTTGATCCGCTGGCCGTTGAGGAACGAGGCGGAATCGCCGACCATCAACAGCCCATCCGCATACAGCTTCGGCATCGTCCAATAGCCGCCTGCGTTGATCGTCTTAGCGCCATACTTGATCATCTTACCGCCGCGGAGCACCTCGGCAACGGCAGGATGTGTCTTGAATTTCTGAAATTCCGCGTGGGGATCGATGTTCGGGTCAACATAATCAAGCCCGGTCACATAACCGATACTGACGACGTTGTTCTTCATTCCGTAGATCCAGCCGCCGCCGTAGGTTTGCGTATCGGAGGGAAACCCGAGCGTATGAACAACCTTGCCCTCCGGAAAATTACCGGCCGGCAATTCCCAAAGTTCCTTGACGCCGATCGAGAAGACCTGCGGCTCTTTGCCTTCCATCAGCCCGAGCCGCTGCATCGCCTGTTTGGCAAGCGAGCCTCGCGAGCCCTCGCCGAGCACGGTGACCTTGGCCAGCAGTTCGACGCCCCGCTCGAAATTCGCCTTCGGGTGGCCTTCCTTGTCAATCCCCTTATCGCCGGTCCTTACGCCGATCACTCGGCCGTTCTCATCATAAAGCAATTCGGCCGCGGGAAACTCGGGGAAGATATTGATACCCGCCTCTTCGCATTTCTCGCCAAGCCACTCGCACATCTTCGAGAGGCTCAGGATGTACTTGCCCTTGTTCTTCAAAGGCGGCGGGACGATCGGGGCGTTGATCATCTTCGAAGGCGTCAGGTACCACGCCGCGTCTTCGGTCACGACCGTGTCGACCGGGCATCCCTGTTCAAGAAAATCCGGCATCAGCTCGCGGATCGCTTTCGGGTCCATCACGGCTCCCGAAAGGATGTGAGCTCCGACGAACGAGCCCTTTTCGACGATGGCGATCTCGATCTCGCCGATCTTGCGGCCGTGCTTTATGCCTCGGTCAATTAGTTCGTCGTGACGCCCGATCTCGGCCTTGAGGTGCAAAGCTGCCGCAAGGTTTGCCGGCCCCGCCCCGACGAAGACCACGTCCATCTCGATCTGTTCCCTTTCGATCATATTTTCTCCGGTATTGCCATTTCGCAAGAAATGAATAGCGATTCAGTTTCGACAAGTATAGCAAATCGAGCATTGAGGTAATAAACGGTTGGCTGCGGTAATGGTAGAATTCCATGGTGTATTTCCGCCCGATCATCGTCTTTGTTTTGCTTTCGCTCGTCGCCGCATGCAGCACGGAAAGGGCGGTTCGCGAGCCTCGTCCTTCCGACGCGCCCGCGACGATGCTCTGGGCATGGGAACGAAATGAGGATCTGCGTTTCATCGATCCGGAGACGACCGGCGTTGCGTTCCTCGCGATGACGATAACGCTCGAGGGGGAATCGGTCCGCCGCGAGCCGCGACGCCAGCCGCTGTCCGTTCCCGACGGTACTTATCTCACAGCAGTGATCCGAATCGAGACGGTCAAGCAGACCGAACGTCGGCCCGCTTTAAGCGACGGGCAGACCGCCGAGATCGTCGAACTTGCACGCTCCGCCCTCGAGCGGCCAAATACGCGGGGCATTCAGATCGATTTTGACGCTGCACTCTCCGAACGGCCCTTTTACCGAAAACTGATGAAGGAGCTTCGTTCCGGCCTTCCCGCCGGAACCCCGCTTACGATGACCGCTCTCGCGTCGTGGTGCGTTGGCGACCGCTGGCTACAGGAGATGGATGTTGATGAGGCGGTTCCGATGGCGTTCGTAATGGGGGCCGATGCCGAACGCATTCGCTCATTCCTTCGTGCCAAGAACGACTGGACAGAACCGCTTTGCCGGGCAAGTTACGGCCTTTCGATAGATGAAGCTCCGCTTGCGGGCCTAAAGCCCGGACGTCGTGTCTATTATTTTAGCGATGATTCGTGGAACGCGGGCGATCTGAAAAAGCTCTATTACCCGTAACGCAAAACCCGCGAATCGCTCCGCGGGTAATGCGTCCTTGAGAAGACCGGATTTCTGCTTGTTTCGTTGAAAAAGCAGAGCGCGAAGCACACACAAAATTCGCGACCTGAAGTCTTTTCTTCTGCAGTAACTTCTTTGCCACACCTACGAGGTTAGCTGACGGGCTAGGAACGAAAGTTATCCCCGCAAACCGAATTTGGCCTGCCTCGCCCCTGAGATCGGACACGTCCTTTCTCGATGGTTCCCCCGCGCCGGGACATCCCGACTTCGGTGATCAACTTTTCAACGGTAAGATATTAGCACTTTGTTTCCGCCAAGAGCAAGAAAAATGCGGCGAAACCCGACATTTTTTCCTTTCTTAGCGGGCCGGATAAAGGTGATAGAGCATTATATAGACGATAACGCCCGTTACCGATACGTACAGCCACACCGGAAAAACGAATCTCGCAAGCTTCTTGTGCTTATCGAATCGGCCTTTCAAAGCCAGATAAAGGGCCGCAATGATGAACGGTGCCCCGATCGCAGCGAGGATCGTGTGCGAGGTCAAAATCGTGAAATAGATCGGCCTCGCCAGCCCCTCTCCGGTAAATCGGGTCGGCCCGATACCGAAATAGTATGTCCGTAGAGCATGGTGCGAAAGATAGCTGGCCAAGAAGAGGCTTGAGACCAGAAAGGCTGTGAGCATACACGCTTTATGCTTCGGAATAGCCTTTTGCCTTATGAAATAAAAGCCTATGACCAGAAAGACCGCCGAGGTCGCGTTAAGGAACGAATTCCAATGGGGGAAAATGCCGAGAAGCTGTTCCATAAAATATCATCACTTCCAGAACGCGAGCAGGACGACGATCGCGATCCAGAGCCCGCCCATGAAGTGCCAATACCAACCGACCGAGCGGGCGAGTTTCCGGCGGTAATCCCGTTCCTCGTAGTTCGAGGTTCCCTGCCAGTTCCGCAGCACGACCGCCGCGAGGGCCACGATACCGCCGATGACGTGTACAGCATGGGCCGCCGTCAGGATATAAAAGAACCCGGCGTAAGGATTCCCCTCAACATAAAGCCCCGTCCTCCAAAGTGCGATCCATGCAAGTAGTTGCGAGGCGATGAAGATGCCGCCCAGAACGGTGGTCGTAACGAAATAATTCCGCGATGCCGTCCAGTTGCTTCGATCGACCGAAAGCTTTCCTGCGTGGTAGGCAAAGCTGCTTAACACGATCAACAGGGTGCTTATCCAGATCGGGATAGGAAGGTCGAACGGCTTCCACTCGAGAACATTGTTCGTCGCGATGACAATATATGCTCCGAGCAGGCCGCCGAAGGTCATTAGCACGACCAAGAGCACGAACCAAGTAACTATCTTCGCCTTATCCGGCCTTTCGTCGTCCTCGTCGTCAAAGAAATCGTTCGGGCCGCCGCCAGGACCGCGAAAGGACCCGCTCGGGCCGCCGCTGCCGGAGAGGATGTCCTCCACGGTCGTTCCCGGTGCCCGGTCTGATGTTGCTGTTACACCTTCGCGAATCATTAACGGCTGTTTATCACAAGAGCCCCGAAGACTATCGGCAAGTAAAGTACGGAAACAAGAAGAAGCCGCCGAGCCGCTTTATCGTTCTTCGCCCGCGACATCCGAAAAGATTCGACAAAAAACCAGATGCCTGCAAAAAGTGCTGCCCCAAGGTAGATGAAACCCGCGTGCCCGAAAAAGAACGGAGCAAGGCTGACCGGCAATGTAAGAAAACCGAAGAGGAGTATCTGCCGGGCGGTGATCACACCCGACCTGTCGACGACCGGGAGCATTTTGATGCCCGCCCGCTCGTATTGTTCGCGGTAAAGCCACGCAATTGCCAGAAAGTGCGGGAACTGCCAAAGGAAAAGCAAAGCGAAAAGAGCCCACGCACCGAGCGAGATCTCGTTCGCGGCCGAGGTCCAACCCATAAGCGGCGGCATCGCTCCCGGAACCGCCCCTACCGCTGTGCAGATCGTGCTTCGGGTCTTGAGCGGCGTGTACATCAGCACATAGCCGACGATGACGACGAGTCCAAGCAATGCTGTCAGCGGGTTGACTAGAAAGAAGAAAACAAGTTCTGCACTCAGGGTAAGAGCCGACCCGAATATGAACGCTTCGATCGAACTTACCTTCCCCGCCGGCAGCGGCCTTTTCGCCGTTCTCTCCATCAGCGAATCGGTCGCCCGCTCGAACCATTGGTTCAAGGTCGCTACGCCGAGAGCCAGCAGCATGATGCCGGTCATCGACCACCCGAAAAGAGCGTAGTCGATCGGGCTTCCCGAGCCTACGTAATATCCGGCCGCCGCGGTCAGCACCAACATGAACGCGATACGTGGTTTGGTCAACACCACGTAGGCGTTCAGGCGATCCCGAAGGCTCAAAGGCTCAGCGGCCTCGCCGATCTCTGCTACTGACATACTCATAGGCTCAGGGCTCTGCAATGCTAAAGAATAGCCTTACCGGCCGGTTTTTCAAAGCTATCATGCTCTGATGAGCCTGCTTATTTTTAGAAGCAGAGCTAATAAACCGGAAGGTGACAAAACACTGGCCCTGTTCTAATATTCTTATAGACAAATGTCGGTTAACGAAGAAAGCATTAAACCCGGCCCGCCGGCCTCCCCTGCAAAGGCTGCTTCCGGATTTAACTTAATGGGTTATGTCGAAGCTGTGCTCAAGTTCCTGAGCTCGGTCAGGTTCGGCGTGACCTTGCTCGTCATTTTGGTCATCCTTTCGATGATCGGAATGCTCATCATTCAGCAGAATGTCGATGGTTTCGATTCGTATTATGCATCGCTGACACCGGCCGAAAGGACGGTCTATGGCGCACTCGGGCTCTTCGATATTTACCACGCGTGGTACTACAACCTTCTGCTGCTCGTCCTCTCCCTCAACATTGTTCTGGCATCAATCGAGCGGTTCCCGTCGGCTTGGAGCTATATCCGCAACCCGAAAAAGACCGCAACTGCCGAGTGGCTAAAGCAGCAGCAGGTGAGTTCTGAATATGTCATTTCGGGAACGAACACGGAGAGCGTAATTGATAAGCTGCGGGGCGTCTTCGATCGCCGCGGATTCACGCCCGAAGTGACCGAAACGACGACGAAATCCTACGCTGTTGACGAGAGCGGCAAGAAAGATTTCTCGCGTACGATCGAGAGCAAACAGGCCGTTCTCTTTGGTGAACGCGGCAAGTACAACCGCCTCGGTGCGTATATCGTTCACGTAACGTTGTTGACTCTCTTTCTCGGCCACGCCGTCGCTCTAATGACCGGTTTTGACGCTGACGTCAGGATGATCCCGGGCGATGCCAGCGACCAGATCGAGATGATCCGGTTCGAACTCGACAAGCGAGAGCGTTTCGCTGTGCAACTGCCGTTTACGGTGACCTGTACAGACGTTCAGCAAAAGCTGATCGATCCGAGCGGCGCGATCGACGTGACCAACACGCTTGATTGGCGGACGCAGATCAGGATCGACGACCCGGAATACGGAACGACTATCGCGGATGTCAGCATGAACAATCCGTTCCACTATCGCGGGTTCCGGTTCTTCCAGGCACAGACGGTCCCGATCGGCAATGCCCGCGAGATCAAGATCCAGGCCGTGCCGGTCGATGGCGGCGAACCGCAGACGGTGGACATAATGCGGCTCGGAAGCACAACGCTGGCCGATGGAACTGTCATCGAATACGATCAATTCCTTCCGGATTTTACATTCAACCAGAACGGCGAACCCGACACCCGCTCGGGCGAATACAACAACCCGGCCGCAGTGCTCAGCGTTACGCCTCCCGGCGGCGAGCGGCAGCGTGTCTTCGCGTTCGGTTCGACCGTTCCGGATAACATTCCGATCAGTGCTCCGAAGGCCGGCTATAAGTGGCGGCTAAATGAGTTTGAGAAGGCCCCGTTCGCCCATATCCTGTCGATCAAGTACGACCCGTATAACGGTGCATTCATCGCCTGGTACTTTGGCGGCGTCGGATTGATGGCGGCCCTGGTCTATGTTTTCTTTTTCTCTCATCGCCGCATTTGGGCAAATGTGGAAGAGCAAGCGGACGGTACCGTAAAGGTGATCCTCGGCGGGCACACGAACCGCAACCACAAGGCTTTCGAGGATATCTTCAACAAAGTGGACGCCGAGGCCGCACATGGCCTTGGACAGGAAAAGCAGGGGAAAATCTCGCCCGAATAGAGACATAGTTATGGCACAGGAAATTTACGAAAGAGAGATCGGAACAGGCTGGACCTCATATCTTCCGGCCATTCTTGCATTGGGCGGCTCGCTGGTGATGCTCGGATTGCGCATCCAGATGGGCCAATCGTTCATGTCCGACGGCGCGTTGATGATGGTCGCACTCGCCTGCTACATCCTTGCGGGCCTGTTCCAGTTGACCAATCTCTACGCTCCATCAGAAATGGCGCGTAAGATCTCGCTCTGGACCGCGACGCTAGGTGTGTTCTTCAACCTCTCAAGCTGGCTCGTCCGCTGGGTCACGGCCTACGAGCTTGAAACCGCGATCCTGCGGCAAAGCGGATACACCGAGATGCCATGGGTGTTTCGCTATGTGCCGTTTGCCAATCTTTACGATCTCAGCATCGCGTTTGCGTTCGGTGCCGGTATTGCAACGCTTCTTCTCATCCGCCGAAGCTCGTATCAGGTTTTGACTGCGTTCACGCTTCCGCTTGCTGCGATAATTCTCGTTCTTGCAAGGTTCATCGGCGCTGAGTTCATCGACCTTCCGCCGGTTCTTGATTCCTACTGGCGGCCGATCCACGTCGGCGTCGCTTCGCTGAGTTACGGGGTCGCTCTCGTTTGTTTTGCGATCGCCGTGATATACCTGCTGAAGGATCGGGTCAAGGTCGAATCAATGGCCATCTGGTCGAGCGTTTTCGCTCTTGGCGTTATCGGAACCGTAAGCAAGTTTTCGGTCTTTACCGAATTCGTTTACCGGACCGGGCTTTTCATGCCGAATACTAATGGCGGAAAGCCTTTCTCTGCCCCGTTCCGCCTCGAACTTCCCTGGGTCGGCGAAACTCTTGCGATCGCCGGGCTTTTGTATCTCGGGGTTATAGTCGCATTCCTCTTCTATCTTTACGGCAACAACGAACCTGCGAAGAAGGTTGGCCACGGCCTGCTCAAGATAGCTCTTCTCGTGAACATAGTTTCCGTCGGATTTCTGGTTAACGGCGTTCGTAGTGTTGAGAATCCGCTTCCGCGGCTTGAGCAGCAGCTCAAGGAAGACCCGAGCCAATATGTCGTCGCCGGACGTGCCATTGCAGAGCGGCAAGACCTGACGGCGAAAGAATACGCGGCTCTGACGCCGCTCCAGATGGAGCAGATGGCCCGCTCTTATTTGCAGGTTTACGGGCCGCAGCTATACTCGTCGCTTAACACGAACCCGGTCGAGCTTTCGGGCCTTATTACCGCTCTCGCCGGAACGTTCTTTGTGATCCTTTTTGGCTTCCGGACCGAAAAGCTTATCGAGCGGCTGCCGAGCCTCGAATCGCTCGACTTGCTGATGTACAAGACCGCCTGCCTTGCGTTTGCAGGGCTCGCGATGCTGCTGATCACGGGAGCGATATGGGCGAATGAAAGTTGGGGTAGGCCTTGGGGATTTGACTCGAAGGAGACGGGAGCTCTCGTCGCCTGGCTGACATACGCGGCGTTTCTTCACACTCGGATCTCGCGTGGCTGGACGGGCCGTTCCTCGGCATACTTTGCCATCGTCGGGTTCCTTTTGGTCATCTTTACTTATCTTGGAGTTAGTTACTTGCTACCGGGGCTTCACAGCTACGCATAGTGGCCGGACGGCAGAGTTTTTGTAAATGCAGAAAGCAATAGTCTTCGGCCTTTGCGGCCTTCTTCTGGGCCTCGGGCTTGGATTCTGGGGAGCCAATCGGCTCAATAAGAACGTTGCGGAGGATGCTCCGCTCGTCGGTGCGAATATTGATCCTGCGACGGTCGGCTTGACGGGACAGAACCCTGCCGACATACAGGAACTGCTCGATCAGGCGGCCGCCAAGCCGCAGGACTTCGTCACCCAGATGAAGACCGGCGACCTCTACGCCCAGATCGGCCGCTTCAACGAAGCCATTGAGTATTACAAACGCGGTGTCGAGCTAAAGCCGAATGATTACCTTGCGAACCTCGTTCTCGCAAATGCCTATTTCGACGGAAAGCAGTTCGAGAATGCGGCGAAGCATTATGCAAAGGTCCTTGAGTTGAAAGATGACGATCTGAACGCACGGTCAGATTACGGCGCAACGTTCGTCGAAAGGCCCGAGCCGGACCTCGACAAGGCGCTTGCGGAATTTGCAAAGGTGCTCGAAAAAGATCCGAACCATACGGCAGCTTTGTATTACTCAGCCATCGCAAATCACCGGAAAGAGCAGAAAGACAAGGCGTTCGAGTTCCTTGCAAAGCTCGATGGCACAACCGCCGATCCGCAGTTGAAGCAGCGTTTGCGGGAGATACTTGAAGGAAAGGCCGCTACTCAATAGAGACGCGGTTGACCGTCGCCATTGAATACCGCCGGATCGGCCCGCCTTTGGGGAGCACGACCAGAGTTTCGCCCTCGACCGAGAAGCGGCTTATCTCCGTCATCGGTCTCTCGATCCGCGATCCGTCCGTAAATTCGATCACAAGCTTAAGCACTCTTGTCCGCGGAGCGGCAGATCTTGCCGCCTCGCGTTCGGGGGCTCGCGGGGTAGCAGTTTCGCGTCGAGGAGCCGCCGGCGTTTCGTCTTTCCTTGCCGGTGTTTCCTCTTTTCGGACGACTGCCGTTTCCTCTTTCCTTTCAGGAACAGCCGGGCGGCTTTCCGCTTCGGCCCTTTCGGCCCTGCTCGGCGCGGTCTCTGTCCGCCGTGTTTCAGCCCGCGTTTCCTCTCTCGCCTGCCGCTCGGTCCTTACAGGCTCGGAACGCGTTATGACCGGCAGCTCCGGTGCGTCCGGAAAATCTGCAGCATTAACCGCAAGAAAGCTACCCGCAAATTTGATGACATAACTCGCCGGATCGTCATTCGGCGTCCGCCCCTGAACCCGAAGGAGAAGCCGCTCGCTCTTTCTGAGATAAAGCACCCGGCCGGTTTCGTTATTCTGGTAATCGGCGTAGAAAACGATCTTTGAAAGCGGCCGCAGCCCGTCCTGTACAAAGATGTCGATATCGCCCGTGAAATTTTTGGCGACGATGTTTACGAAGATATCGCCCTGTTCGCCGTCGAATACGTAAAAGTGTTGCGTCAGCCTCGCATCGCCGATCGGCCGAGCATCGATGCGTCCGCGGATCTCGCTGCGAGTTACGGGCGTCGGGTACCGCTGGTCGTTCGATTGTGCTGCGGCGTTGGCCGAAAGAAAGCCGACAGCGGAGACGGCGATAATTATGTATAGAAACGAATTCAGGTAACGCATTCGAATCGGGTGAGGCATCTAGAGATCTTTTCGAAAATGGACGAGCCGCGAGGTTTCCTGATAGCCGACCTTGGCATGAGCCTCAATGCCGAGCTCATTACCGATCTCGGCATCAGAGGCCATTTCTGTACAGCCGAGGCTGCGGGCCCAGTCTTCCGCCGCCTTGACCAATCCGGCTCCGACACCACCATGGCGAAAGGCCGGTTCTACGTACCAGCCCTCAAGGTAGCCGACCTGGTCCGTCATGCAGTCCTCGACGAACGGCCGTATGCCGGCCTCGACAAACCCGACCAGATTGTTCGGCCCGGCCTCGGCGACAAAGACCTGCTGCGATTCGGGATCGGCCAATATCTCGAGCATCTCACTCCGATGGTCATCTTCGGAGTTCGCGTCCCAGAGACGTACCCGTAGCCGCATCCATTCGTCGAGGTCAGACTCGGCGATCGGGCGAATTGTTATTGGTCCGCTGTCCATTACGAAGCGATTCTACCAGTCTTGGCACTAAGCAACAATCGAAAAATAAAAAAGCCGGGCACAGCCGGCCCGGCCCTTATTCAAAAGTGCGATGCTGCTTAACCTGCTTTTGCGGCCTGCGCCTTGCCGTTCAGCACTTCGATCGCCCTCTTAAGCTGAATATCCTCTGCCGCAGGCTTTGCTGCCGGTTTCGGTGAAGCTGTTGGTTGCGGCTGCTGTGGTGCTTCCTCATCCTGCTGTTCGATCAATTCCTCGACCTCGCCTGCCTCCGGAGTTTCCGGACGCTTGACCTCGACCGAGGGCTTCACGCCCATCGTGTCGCGGCTATCACCGAGGAAAGGCATACCGCTCGGCGAGGCCCATTTCGACGTCGTTAAAAACAATCCATCACCGCCGCGTAGCGTGAAGAGCTGCTGCTCGGCACCGGCACCAAAACTACGCTCGCCGACCACCTCACCACGCTTGCGGTCAAGAACGGCTGCCGCGACCGCTTCGGCCGCTCCGGCGGAACTGAAATCGATGAGCACGGCCAGCTTGCCGTCAAAGAGGTGCTTTGCCGGATCAGCGGCAAATGTATTGATTACCTTGTTGTCCCGGCCCATGACCTTGGCGATCTCGCCCTCGCGGATGAAGATATTCGCAACCGCAACTGCCTCCTGCAGTTTCCCCGCGGCAACGCCCCGAAGGTCAAGCACGATCTTTTCTACGCCTTGCTTCTTAAGCGATTCGACCTGCCCGCGGATGTCCTCCGCTTCGCCGTCTTCGAGGCTAAATACTTTGATCACACCCGTCTTGCCGTCAGCGATGGTCGATTCCGCTTTCGGTACCTGATAGATCCCGCGGGTTATCTTGATCGCCTGCGGCCGCTCGCCGGCACGAAGCACACGCATCGAGACCTCGGTTCCCGGCTCGCCCATGACCATCTGCCGCGCATCATAAAGCGAAATATCACGCGTCGCCTTGTTTTCGATATATTCGATCACGTCGCCGGCCTTGAGACCCGCCTTTTCGGCGTTCGAACCCTTTACCACCGAAATGACGTAGAGATACTGCGAAACCTGAGAAAGCTCGGCACCGATGCCGACCTTCTTACCGTTCTGCGGCGAACCAAATTCCTTGACCTGCTCGGGTGTCAGATAGGAGGAATACGGGTCGAGGCCCGCTACCAATCCGCGGAGTGCACCTGCACGGACCTTAGCGAGGTCCGGCTCATCGACGTAGTCGTTCTGGATGTGCTGGAGCACCGATTCGAAGATCCGCAGTTGGGCTCCCGGGTCGTTGATCGGCTGCTGTGCCTGCGTCTGAAGCATCGTCCCGACGAACGGCAGACCGCCGACCAAAACATACGCCGCGACGACCGATGAGATCAGCAGCGTCCACATTTTTCCGCGAAATGACATATAATTACCTCGAAAGCCCGGAAACGGCTCTGTTTAATACGCTTCGGCGGTGCCGAAGTTTCCAAAGCCGCATTCCTGCAATTATCGAATATCAAGGCCTTTGACGCAAGATTTATATACAACCAATACTTCCCGCGTTGCAGATATCTCCGAGCTCCCGCGTCAGGGCAGGCTTCTTGCGCTCGACCCCGGCACAAAGCGAGTCGGCGTCGCGATAAGCGATGAGACCCAGACCGTAGCAAGCCCGCTCGAACGGATCGAGCGGACCTCCTGGAAAAAACTGCTTGCAAAGGTCAGGGCCATCGTCTCGGAGTTTGATGCCGTCGGGCTGGTGATCGGTTTGCCGCTAGAATCTGACGGCACAGAAAGTCCGATGTCCGCCGAAGCTCGTGACATGACCCGTAAATTCTCGCTTTCGCTCGATATCCCGGTCGTGTTGGAAGATGAACGCGTCACGAGCTACGCCGCTAAATCAAGGCTCTGGGAACGCGGCCTTTCGATAGAAGAAAGCCGCCGCCTCGTTGATAGCGAAGCCGCGGCCATCATTTTATCCGACGTACTCGAACGCCTCAGGGCCGAAAGGCCGTAACGCTCGCCGCAGCCTTTGCAACTGCATCTTTGCTGAACACAAAGACCGGGGCATTGCCCGTGCTCCATGCATCGAACTGATCCTTGAAATGCGGCGAACGCGCGTCGCCACTCTGCCCGAGCGGAATAACGAACCGCTTGGTGTCCCAGTTTCCGGGGCTGACAATATGCCGCATCGAAACTGCCGAGGCGACGTTCGGCGTCTGGCCGCTGCCGCGGATAGGGGAGTTCGGAGTCGCAAATTGCGATCCGATCAACGGTGCCGCCGCAAGCGGATGCGGAAAGCGTGCTGTGACAACACGGCCCCAAGTCCATTTCGAGCTTTCAGCGCCGTAGTCCTTCGCAAATCGGGCTTTCGCTTCTGCGTCGCATGCCTTGAACAGGTCGCCGTAGCTAGAAACGCCCGATGGCAGCCAGCGAGCGGTTCGTTCGCGGACCGCCCAGAAAAGCACTCGCTCGCGGATGGCACCCGCCGGCACCGGTTGATTTGCCGCGGCGATCTTGTTTGCCGCACAGTTGCGAAGCTCATTGACGAGCAATGCGGCATACGAACCCGGCATCATTCGGCCGTCCCATTCTTTCAGGGCCTTGGCATCCGCCTCGCCGACCGCACCGAGATCGATGATGTCCTTTGCCAGCATCGCGAGCGGGATATTGTAGGCATCGAACTGGGCCGCCTCGGACGACTCGAGCGTCGCTTTCGTGTCCTTTGAAAGCAGGTCATAAAGCCGGCGGGCACGCCACGGCGGAGCGAAGTCGCGGATGATCTGCTGATGCTTATAGTCCGTTCCGGCGATCCGCTGATTGGCCGTCATTATGAAACCCTCGGGCGGATTGTAAAGGTTCGGAAGCTCGGCAAACGGCACCGTGCCGACCCAGTCGCCGTCGGTCGTCGCTCCGTCGTATGGCAGCGAGCCGTCGCCTTTTCGGCGGATCGGAATTTTGCTCGCGGCATACCAACCGATGTTGCCCTTCGTATCGGCGTAGATGAAATTTTGCATCGCACCGGCGTATTTGCCTAGCGCCTGCTTGAAGCCGTTCCAATCTTTCGCCCGGTTTATCTCGAGAAACGCTGTCAGGTCGTCATTCTTCGGGTCGAGTGCCGTCCAGCGGAGCGCATAGCTCTTTCCGCCGCGTTCGACGATGACCGGGCCATTGAGGGTCTCGGTAACGAGCAACTCCTCGCTCGAAAGCTCGGGGTTGAGCGGGTTCCCCCGGAACTTGATCACCTCTTTGCGGACGGTCGGCTCTGCCCAGCCTTCAGGCGTCGCGATCTTGCCGTCCTGAATCGTGACCAAGTAAAGGTCCTGAACATCAGGCCCGACGTTCGTCGCTCCCCACGCGAAATGCTCATTATGTCCGAGCACGACGCCCGGAACGCCCGGGAACGTAACGCCCGCGACCCGCATTCCCGGAGCCGAAAGATGCACGAGATACCAAATGCCCGGAGCCGCCGGCATAAGGTGCGGATCGTTCGCAAGGATCGGCTTCCCGTCCGCCGTCCGCTTGCCGGAAATCACCCAGTTGTTGCTAGCCGCCAGGCCCTCGGCATAAAGCCCAACCCGCTCAAGCGACCGCCTGCGAATTTCCTCATCATCCGCCACCGAGGGCAAGGAAAGTTCTGCCACGGAGCTCTCAGAGATCGTTGAGATATTTTCGGAAACCGCATTCTCTAAGTTCCCCGCGTCCCCGCGTCTCTCACTCTCCGCGTCTGCCAACGTCCCCGTGTCCCCGCGTCTCCTATTCTCCTCTTCTCCTCTTCTCCTCTTCTCCCCTACCCCGGCCTTCGCGTCCTTGCCAAACAGGATCACATCATAAGCCGTCGTCTTCCCGTAGAGGTCGGCGTATTTCTGCTTGTCTATGCCCTGCAGAGCGAGCCGCTGAAGGTCGCCCTGCCAAGTGTTGCTGAGCGCGTCGGCGAGTATTTTCCCGATCACGATAGTATCCGCCGGTGTCCATTCCCGCGGTTTATATCGCAGGATGCGGAACTCCATCGGCGTCGTCTCCTCGGTCAGCGTGGCGATATAGGCATTGACGCCGCGGGCATAATTCTCAAGCGCCGCACGGGCATCGGCCGGCAGGTTCGGCAGCGTCGCCTCGGCGATCGCGGCAAAACCGTATCTACGCCAACGCTTGTCCTCCTCGATGGTCGTCCGGCCAAAGATCTCGGCCGTTTCGCCGCGTGCCACCCGCCGCAGCAGGTCCATCTGCCAAAGCCGGTCGCTCGCCACCGTATAGCCCTGCGTGAAATAAAGATCGGCCTCGTTCGCCGCCTCGATGTAAGGGATCGATCGGCCGTCTCGCGTGACCGTTACCTCTTTCTGCAGGCCCGCTAGCCTAGCCTCGCTCCTCGCCGGCTGCCCGAACGCCGCCGCCGCACAAACCGCCAACAAAAGACCAAAAAGAAAGCTCTTTCTCATATCCACAAAATATATCAGGATTCGCCGAAAGTGCGTGAATCGTGAATCGTAAATCGTGAATCGCCGTGTCCGAGGCCCGACCCTAAGGGAGGGCGCGTTGGAATGCAGAATGCGGAATGCGGAGTCGCCGTGTCAGTAGCCCGACCGTGAGGGGGGCGCATTGGAACGGTGAATAACCAATAATGCGTGATGAATCTGGAAATCGAGTTCATCCGCGGTCGTCGTCATGCGGCGTCAGGCTGATCATCCCGGACTTTGACTCGTACCGCTCTTCTTCTTCGATGTCGCGGCCGCGCGCCTTTCGCCAATCGAGAAGCCGCCGGTTGAGCGGCGTCAGTACCGCCGTCAGCACACCTGCCGCAACGAACGACAGGAGCATTGACGTTACGGCCGAGAATCGTGAAAAACTACCAACATCGAGGTACTCGGCAAGTGCCGGCAAAAAATAAACGGCCGGAAACGCAATCAACCAAGCTAACACCGCCAACGTTCCTTTCCGCATTCACTCTCTCCATTCAATCTAACTTTCGTTGCTTGTTACAGATAATAGCACGTGGTTCGATTCCGCTGACTCGGTACCACTCGATTCAACTTGTCCGTTTATCTCGTTGAGGCTAGCTCATCACCACCAACCGCGGTTCCGTCATTTCCTCCATCGCGTAGCGGAGGCCTTCGCGGCCGAAGCCTGAATCCTTTACGCCGCCGTAGGGCATATTATCGACGCGGAAGGTCGGCACGTCATTGATGATCACGCCGCCGTATTCGAGCTGTTCGGCGGCAAGATTGGCTCGGCCGATGTCGCGTGTGAAGACGCCGGCCTGCAGCCCAAAGCGGCCGTGATTGGCAAGTTCGATCGCATCCTCAAAACGCGAAAAGGGCTCGACGACGGCGATCGGTGCGAACGCCTCCTCCGAGACGACCTTCATCTCCGGCGTCGTGCCGGTCAGCACGGTCGGTTCGAGCATCGAACGCTCGCGGCGGTTGCCGCAGATGAGCTTTGCACCACCGTCGAGCGCTTCGTTTATCCAGCTTTCGGCCCGCTCGGCGGCGGCTGTATCGATCATCGGCCCGATCTCGGTTGCCTCGTCCGCCGGGTCGCCACGCTTGAGGAGCGACGCCCGACGTGCGAATTCGTCTATCCACGCCCCGAACCGCGATTCATGTACGAAAATCCGCTGGACCGAAATACAAACCTGCCCCGAGAAGGCGAACGCTCCGACGATGTTCTTGCGGAGCGTATCCTCGACGTCCGCCGTTTCATCGACGATCACGGCCGCGTTGCCGCCGAGTTCGAGCGTTACGAATTTTTTCACCGCCCGCTCCTTTATTCCCCAGCCGACCTTGTCGCTGCCGGTGAATGAGATCATGCCAATGCGGCCATCGGTGTAGATCGCGTCGAGATGTTTGACGTCGGTTGGGACGACCTGCAATGCAGATTTCGGCAGGCCGCTTTCGAGAAAGACCTCGCCAAGCAGAAGCGATGTCAGCGGCGTCCTGTCGCTCGGCTTGATGATGACGGCGTTTCCCGAGGCAAGCGCGGGCGCAACCTTATGGGCGACCAGGTTCAGCGGGAAATTGAACGGCGTAATGCCAAAGACAACACCCCGCGGGATGCGAAGCGTATAGGCCATCTTGCCGCGGCCCGCGGGCTGTGTATCGACCGGGACGACCTCGCCGGTGAAGCGTTCGGCCTCACCTGTCGCCCACGAAAAGGTGGCGATGGCCCTCTCGGCCTCACCGCGGGCATAGCGGCGTGGCTTGCCGGCTTCGGCGATGATGCTTTCGATGAATTCTTCGCGGCGTCGCTCGAGCCCATCGGCTATCCGCCGCAGGCCTTTCGCCAGCCGAAAGCGGTCAAGCCGCCGCATCTCCGCTGCCGCTTCCGCAGCACTCTCGACCGCCGCCGCAAGCTCGTCCGGCCCCGCCGAACCGACTTCCGCGATCAACTCACCGCTCCACGGCGACGCAACCGAGATGCTCTCCGTCCCGGCCCGCCACTCGCCGCCGATCAATATCTCTCGCTTTTTTGTCATTGCAAGAGATATTCTAACAGCCCCAACCCAAGAAGTTTGCAAACCCCGCGGCCAGAGTTTAAACTTCTCTTCAGCGTGCACCCGTAGCTCAGCTGGATAGAGTATCTGACTTCGAATCAGAGGGTCGCAAGTTCGAATCTTGCCGGGTGTACCATTTCAATTTCGGATGTGAGATTTCGGATTTGAGATTCCGGCGTCGAGCTTCTGACAACTGACCACCGACCACCGACCACTGACCACTGACTAAACATCCGGCACCCAAAACGTCCGTCCCGAATCGGTTATCTTCTTGAGCCCGAGCGACGGAAGTTCGACTTCTTTTACACCGAGGTAGGTGAAATGCGGAAGGTCCGAGGCGACCGTCTGGAACCAGCCGTTCTCGTTGAGGACGCTGCGGACCTGAGCGTTGTCGAATTCCTTTACGTCGAATGCCAGCAGCGAGAGGTGCTGCGAGGTGCCCGGCGGAGCGACCGAGTAGATGATCGACTTCGAAAGGTCCTTAGCGAAATAGATTCCCTGTTCTTCAAGCCGGAGCACCTCCTTCACCTGTTCAAATGTTGAAAGCCCTTTTAGCCGCTCGGCGTCTGCTGTGGTCATCCGGCCTTGCTTGACCCAATGAACAAGCGCCGGATCGACGCGGCTTTTCCAAAGCGCGACAGTTTCGTTGTATGTACGCTTTGCTGAATCGGCCCCTCGCGGGCTGATGACCAGCCCCTTGGCCTTCGCTTGCTCGGTCGCGGTGCGGAGTGCGTCCATCGCCGCGGCCTGCAGAGTAAGCTGAAAGCCGCCGATCGAAGCGGCCGAGGTCCGCATTGTTCCTTGAAATGCCGCGACCTCCGGTTCATCGCGAAAGACGACCTTGAGCGGCACATTCACGCCGCGGGCAACGAAGACCGAGCCGTATTCACGAAGCAGCTTCCGCCCTACGTCGTCGGTCGGCTGCTCAAAATCCGCCGGCAGGTTCGCCGCAAATCCCTTCTTCTCGCTCATCTCGGTGTTGCTGTTGGCCGATGGCGTGCGGTTCGCATTCGCCGCGTTCGCCGTGTTTGTATTCGAGAAATTCATCGGCCGGTTGTCGCGGTTGATCGGGCCTTCCGGACTGCGAGCCGTCGGGCTCGTCCAGCAGGCGGCCGTCGCCGCCGCCGACGCCAGCAAGCTCAAACGAAAAAATACACCAATCCTCATCGCTCAAAATTCGGTATCCAGAACGTGTAGCCGTCCTTTTCGGCGGCGACGAGCCCACGCTTCGGGAGTTCGTCCTCATCGAGCCCAAGATATGTGAAATGCGGCGTGTCGTCAATGATCGTCTGGAACCAGCCGTGTTCGTTGAGGATCGCCCGCACGTCCTTATTGGCAAATTCGGCGACGTCTAGCGCCAGCATTGAAAGGTGCTGCGAGGTTCCCGGCGCCGCGACCGAGGAGAAGATCGAGCGGTTGAAGCCGGTCGAGAACCAGATCGAATTCTTTTCCCATTCGATCACCTGAGCGACCTGATCCGTGGTCTCGAGCTTCGCGGCCCGTTCGGCATCCTCAGGCTTTATCTTCCCGCGGGCCGTCCAGTGCTTCAGCGCCGGGTCGAAGCGCGATTTCCAAATGCGGTGCGTGTCCGCATAGCTCCGCTTGGCTGCCGAGGCACCGCGGGGTGTTATCGAGAGCTTGCGCTTCGCGGCCGCGGCACGAGCCTTTTCTAGTGCGTCCATCGCCGCCGATTGCAGCTCGATCGTCCGCCCGCCAATGGTCGCCGTTCGAGATTTGACCGTTCCCTGAAACGCCGACACTTCTTCCTCGTTCGTAAAGACGCAGTTCGTCGGGAACCGCACCTCCGAGGCCGCGATGAACATCGCGCCGTAGTCCTTAAAGACCCGCCGAGCGACGACGTTCGTATCTATCGCACAAATATCTTCGAGCTTCAGTTTCTTCGCAGCGAGCCGTTTCTCAACCACCGGCCGGAAGTCGAGCGGGCCGTTCTTCTGCGCCGGAACGATGCCGGTAAACAGCGAGGCGATGAACAAGGCGATAAGTGAGGTTTTCGTCATTTTCATTTAGGGTCGATCGTCCGAGCGGGAAACAAATTCGCGGACAACTGCAAGGACCTCGTCCATGTGGCCCTTCATATACTCGTCACGTCCGATGAAGGGAACACGCCGCCGGATGCCTTCATAGATCTCTTGCGTGCCGGCCCCAAGCCGCTTTTCTTCGCCGATCCGTGCCTTGCGGAGATCGACGCCCTGTGCCGCACAAAATAGCTCGATAGAAAGAATGTTCGCCAGATTCTCGGCAACCTGCCGTAATTTCAGGGCCGCGGTCGCTCCCATCGAGACATGGTCCTCAACGTTTGCCGAGCTCGGTATCGTATCGACGCTTGCCGGATGCGCAAGCACCTTGTTCTCGGTGCAAAGGGCCGCGGCCGTATATTGGACGATCATAAAGCCAGAGTTAAGGCCGCCGTGCTCGGTCAAGAATGCCGGCAGAACGTGGGCATTTGACGATTCGTCGGTAAGCCGCATTATCCGCCGCTCGGAGATATTCCCGAGCTCGGCGAGTGCGATCGTCAAATAATCGAACGCAAGTGCCAGCGGCTCGCCGTGGAAGTTCCCGCCACTTATCACCTCGATGCTTTGAGTACCGCCTTCAGGCGGCTCCGACACAAATATCAGTGGATTATCCGTTACCGAATTAAGCTCGATCTTGAGCAGCCATTCCGCATAGGCGACGGCATCGCGGCAGGCACCGTGAACCTGCGGGATGCAGCGGAGCGTGTAGGCATCCTGCACATTCGCCGGGTCAAATCCGCGGACGAACTCGCTCCCTTTAAGATGCTTGCGAAGATTGCGAGCTGTGTCGATCTGCCGCGGATGCGGACGAAGTGCGTGGATCCGTTCATCGAATGCCGAAACCGTCCCATTGAGTGCTTCGAGGCTGAGGCAGCCGGCAATGTCGGCCAGATCAGCTAGCCGGATCGCCCGGGCCGTTTCGAGCAAACCGACGGCGGTCATCACGGTCGTGCCGTTGGTAAGGGCAAGGCCTTCTTTTGCCTTGAGCACGACCGGCGAAAGACCCGCTTTGCTCAGAGCCTCGGCACCGGACATCACCTCGCCGCCAAATTCCGCACGGCCCTCGCCGATCAGTACGCACGCAAAATGTGCCAGCGGGGCAAGGTCGCCGCTCGCACCGAGGCTTCCCTTTTCCGGGATAACCGGGTGCACACCGCGATTGAGGCACTCGAGAATAAGTTCGAGCGTCTCAAGCCTAATCCCCGAAAAACCGCGTGCCAGCGTGTTCGCCCGGATGAGCATTATCGCCCGGACGGTCGGCACGTCGAACGCATCGCCGACTCCGACTGCGTGGCTCAGGACAATATTCCGCTGCAGTTCCTCGACCTGCTCGCGGCCGATGATCTTGTCCTTAAAAGCCCCGAAACCGGTCGTGATCCCGTAAGCAACCTCGCCGCGTTCGAGCAGTTCATCGACCGCCGCTGCCGCCCGATTCACACTTGCCTTCGCCCGCTCATCAAGCACAACACGCGGCTCGCCCGGCCGCCCATAGGCAACCGCCAACACCTGCTCAAAGGTCAGGCCTTCACCATTTACTGTGATCTCACTTATCACTTAAAACTTATCCCTTATTCCGTTTCGCCGGCCGTCCTTCCGCAAGCGTTTCGGCGACCAGATTTCCGCCAAACTCATACACGAGCATCCGCCAATCCGTTGAATCGAGAATGTTCAGATCAGCCCGTTTTCCCACCTCGATCGACCCGTGCGTTTTGCCAAGTCCGATGGCATACGCGGCGTTTATGGTTGCCGCGTTCAGTGCTTCGGCAGGGAGAAGTTTCTGATAACGGGAGGCGATCGCCATCGCCATCGGCTGCGAAGGACACGGTGCCGAGCCGGGGTTGTAGTCGGTCGTCAGGGCCACGGCACAGCCCGCATCTATCATTTGCCTCGCCGGGGCGAATTGCATTTTCCCGCCGTTGAGATTCTCCGTTGGGATGACGACGCCGACCGTACCGCTTGCCGCGAGCAATGCGATCTCTTCGTCTGAGATCGCATCAAGATGATCGATCGAAATCGCATTACTTTCGACCCCGAGCCGCGAACCGCCAAGATTGGTGAACTGATCAACATGTGCCTTGAGCCGAAAACCGAGACTCGCTGCCAAATCAAAAATCTGCCCCGTGTGTCCGACATCAAAAGCATTCCGTTCGCAGAAGATATCGGCAAAGAAGGGCGTGCACTCCGTCGCAAAATGCGACTCCGAGTACCAGTTCCATGCTTGCGGCAGCATCTCGCCGCAAATAAGTTCGACGTAGCCGTCGGCATCGTCTTTGAACTCCGGCGGAACCGCGTGAGCCGCCAAAAACGTCGGCACGATCTTGATCGAGTGCTGCTTGTCGAGGGCCTCGATAACCCGCAGCATCTTCATCTCCGTCTCGGGGTCGAGCCCGTATCCGGTCTTTATTTCGCAGACGGTCGTCCCGCATGCGAGCATCTTATCGAGCCTGCCGAGAGCCGCGTCGATCAACTCCTCTTCCGTCGCCGCCCGTGTGTTCCGGACGGTCGAGATTATCCCGCCGCCGGCGGCAAGAATATCAAGATATTCCGCACCTTTTATCTTCAGCTCAAATTCATTCAGCCGATCGCCTGCATAAACGATATGCGTGTGCGGATCGACAAATCCCGGAACGACGGCCCGGCCTTCGGCGTCGATCAGCTCAGCGGCCTTGTGTTTTTCAAGGATCTCATCGGACGTTCCAACGGCAGTAAAAACGCCGTCTTTGATCGCCACGGCACCATCGCCAATTATGCCGACGTCCTGCATCGCGGCCCCGCGTTTTGGCCCAGCCGGCGAAGCACACGTGACAAGCTGGCCGGCGTTGTGAATTATGAGGTCGTTGACCATTGAAGCGTCTCGCGGCCGATGCCGAGCGCGTCGGCAACGCGATTGATGTAGTTGAACCACGACGCGATCAGCGTTATCTGCAAGATCGCCGTGTCGTCAAAGCCCGCGGCCCGCAGCCGCCCGTGATACGCGGGCGTGATCCGTGTGGCATCCTTCGTGAGTTGGACCACGTAGTCGAGCATCACCCGCTCGGCCTCGGTTATCGGCGCGGTCGTGTAGTCCTCGCGAAGTGCCTCGATCAACCCCTCTTCTAAAGTGACGCGACGCAGAAACTCTGCGTGAGATTCCACTCAGTAAAAGCAGTCGTTCGTATGCGAGACCATCGTCGCGATCATCTCGTGCTGCCGCCGTTCGAGCGGAAGCTCCGGCGACATCATCGCAGCAAACGCCATGAACGAATGATGAAGAGCATCCGGCATCAGCGTGTGCGAATCGATGATCGATTCATCGATGGTGCTCGCCCCTTCGGCGGGCGTGGCATATTCCTGCGGATACGCCATCCGAATCTGCATCAATATCTCCTGCAGCTTCGGATCGGCATCCTCAAATTTAATGGTTTTTATCCAGGCCATGTTTTCGCTTGAAAATGAAATGATAAACGGGAACGCCGAGCGAGACAACAACGAGTCCGATCGCTGTCTGCAGCGGGCTTCGCATTCCGACAAAGAATAGCACTACGGCCGTCAGGATGAGATAAACGACAAGCGGCAGCGGATAGAGCGGCGTCCGATAGCCGGATGTCTCGGCCCTGCGGATGCGGTGAAGCCCGGCAACCGCTACGCCGATCGCCAAGATGACGACAAAAAAGAAGTACCCGAGTATCTCATTGAAGCCGCCGGTGAGGATAAGTGCGGACGCGAGCACCATCTGGATCGCGATCGCGAGATACGGCGTACCGAACCGCGGATGAAGCTCGCCGACCTTGCGGAAAAAGAGCCCGTCATTGGCCATCGCGTAATAGACCCGCGGCGAAACGAGCAGATATGCGAAGAGCGTACCGACGACCGATATACAAACGACCGCCGCAAAGAGCTGCCCGCCGACCGGGCCGAACATCGCCTGCCCGGCGAGTGCGGCAAAGGCCTCGTCGTTCTCAACACTCGCCGCCGGTACGAGGTACATAAAGACCGCACTTGTCAGGACATAGATGACAGAAAGCCCGAGAATCCCGAGCACGAGCGTCCGCGGCACGTTCCGCTCCGGGTCGGCGATCTCGCCCGTCATTCGCGTCACCTCCCACCAACCGGCAAACGCAAAGAACGCCCCGACCAAGCCGCCCGCGAGCGCACCGAAAATATCCGGCGGCGTTGAAAAGAACGGCGTCAGGTTCGCCCAATTCCCGCTCCCGCTCAAGTAGCCAAAGCCAACGATGAACAGTAACGTCCCGACCTTGATCAGCGTCAGCACCCGCAAGAAACCGGCACCGATTCCGGTACCGAGCATCGTAAGACCGCCGATCGC
This sequence comes from Acidobacteriota bacterium, assembly GCA_019639235.1. GTDB lineage: Bacteria > Acidobacteriota > Blastocatellia > Pyrinomonadales > Pyrinomonadaceae > OLB17. Next base: position 38,336 of record JAHBSG010000006.1, read on the forward strand.
GAGCACCATTACGATCGCAACAATCGTCTGCGCCGTCGGCGAAAGCTCAAAGATAAAGCTCGCGTATGAAGCAAAGCCGACGCCAAAGATCGCCGTTAGCCCGGGGTCAAGAACAAGAAGGACCATCCAGCCATAAACGAACGCAGCACCTTTGCCGTAAGCCTCGCGGAGATAAACATAGCTACCGCCCGCCTCCGGAAAGCGCGAGGCGAGCTCCGCATAACAAAGCGCTCCGCAAAGCGTCATTAGCCCGACCGCCGCCCAGATGCCGAACAGCCACGCCGGCGAGCCGACCGACTTCGCCATCCCCGCGGGAACAAGAAAAATGCCGACGCCGATCACCTGCCCGATGATCACCGCGACCGCCGTCCAAAGCCCGAATCTGCGTTTAAGTTCCATGGATGGGATCGCCGGAGTCCTACATCGGATTCTTTGCAACTCTCTCGTGGATCTCGTTGACCATCATCAAGCCGGCCGAGCCGTAGTATTTATGATACTCGGCGATCATCTCGCCTTTTACGATCACGGGATCCGTCTCGGTCAACTTCTTCGCTTCCTCGATCGATTCGACCGCAAACACGAAAAGCCCACGCCAGCCGTCAACCCGGTCGAGTGGCCCCGCGAGCACGAGCTTGCCTTCCTCGGCAAGCCGCTTCATGTTAGCGAAATGCCCGGCGAACATCTCGTCGCGTTCCTTGCCCGCGGGAATGGTCTTCGGCCCGGTCTTGAGTATGACGAGAACGTATGACCGCATCCCCATGTTGTCTGCACCGAGCTTCTTCGCGAGCTCGGCGTCATACTTCGGATTCGCGGGCGGAGTCGGCTTTGCCTCCGGCGTCTGGCCAAATGCAGCAACGGAACAAACAGCAAATATTGCGATCGCCAATAAACTTCTGCTCATAATTTACTTCTTCTCCTAACTACTTTCCGACGAGGAACCGGATCGGGACATCGGCTCGCTTGCGCCAGGAACGCTCCGAGTGCTCCTCGCCTTCGAACTTTCGCGTAACCCAGTTCTTGGGGCCGTAGCCCTTCTCGCGCATTACCCCGTCCGCCTTCATCTGAAACGGCTCATAGGTCGAATCGAGCGTCTCGGTTCCGTAGTCAAAGTATATCCTACGGCCGTCGGGCCGCGGCATTGCTTGCCTGATGTAGTCAACGACGATGCCGTCCGCCGCCGGAAAATGTGTCGAGACGCACGCGGCACCGCCGAAGACCGCCGGATACTTGATATAAGCATAAAGCGAGATCAATCCGCCCATGCTCGAGCCCATTATGTAGGTTCCGTTACGCCCCGCGGCCGTACGATACTGCCGGTCGATAAAGGGCTTCAACTCCTCGACAAGGAACCGCAGATAGCTGTCCGAGATGACCTCGCCGGCGTTCATCGCCGCGGCCCGCTCCGCCGGGACTAGCTTCATCGCATCCTCCGGCATATATTCCTGAAACCGTTTCGGGGAGTTCCAGATGCCGACGACGATCGTATCGCGGACCGAGCCCTCGGCATGGAGCCGGGTCATCGTCTCATCAATTCCCCATTCCATTCCGCCGTAACCTTCTTTCGGGTTGAAAAGGTTTTGACCGTCGTGCATGTAGATCACGCGATAACGCTTCGTCCGCGAATAATTCGCCGGAACCCAGACGTCAACATTGCGCGCCGCAACGTGCTTCGAAGGAAACGCCGCATACCGCGTCACGCTCCCGACAACTCCATCGCCCGTAACCGCCGTCCCCTGCTGCCCGAACCCGGCAGAAGAAAAAATGAACAAAGCCAAAACTATCCCGGACACCCTCATACTTTTGCCAAAAACCGATGGAAGGATAATATATTGCCCTATCGCCGAAAACAATCTATGACCCGAACCATCCACGCACCGACCGGAACTGAGCTTACCTGCAAGAATTGGCTGATCGAGGCCGCTTATCGGATGATCCAGAACAACCTGGATCCGGACGTCGCCTTTGACCCAGATAACCTTATCGTTTACGGCGGCCGCGGGAAGGCTGCCCGAAACTGGGAGAGCTTCGATGCAATTCTCGAAAGCCTCAGAAACCTGAACGAGGACGAGACACTTCTTGTCCAATCCGGAAAGCCGGTCGGTGTTTTCAAAAGCCACACTGATGCCCCGCGCGTCCTGCTTGCGAATTCCAATATCGTCCCGCACTGGGCGACGCAGGAGCAATTTGACCAGTATGAACGCGACGGCCTGATGATGTATGGCCAGATGACAGCCGGTTCGTGGATCTACATCGGCACGCAGGGAATTTTACAAGGCACGTACGAAACATTCGGCTCGCTCGCCCGTCAGCACGGTTGGGGCGACCTTGCCGGCAAACTCGTACTCACCGCCGGACTCGGCGAAATGGGCGGAGCGCAGGCACAGGCGATCACTTTCAACGGCGGCGTCGGCATTCTCGTCGAGGTCGATCCGTGGCGCATCGAACGCCGATTGCAGCTCAAGCAGGTGGATGTCGCGGCCAAAGACCTTGACGACGCAATTCGCTTGGCGAATGAGGCGGTCGCGGCAAAAGAAGCGAGATCGATCGCACTCCTCGGCAATGCTGCCGAGGTTCACTGGCAGCTACTCGAACGCGGCATCATTCCCGATGTTGTTACCGATCAGACCTCAGCTCACGACGTGCTTTACGGATATATTCCCGTCGGCCTGTCGGTCGAAGAAGCGAAAGAGTTCCGCGCTCGCGACCAGGCCGAGTACGAACGCCGTGTGATGGACTCGATGGCCCGCCACGTCGAGGCGATGCTTGAATTCCAGAAACGTGGTGCGGTCGTTTTCGATTACGGCAACAATCTGCGCCAGCGTGCAAAAGACAACGGCGTCGCGAACGCGTTCGATTATCCCGGCTTCGTGCCGGCTTACATCCGCCCGCTTTTCTGCGAAGGCAAAGGGCCGTTCCGCTGGGTCGCTCTTTCGGGCGATAAGGAGGACATCTACCGCACCGACGAGGCGATCATGAACCTCTTCCCCGAGGACGATCATCTCGCCCGCTGGCTGACGATGGCGCAGGAACAGGTCGAGTTCCAGGGACTGCCCGCACGCATCTGCTGGCTTGGCTACGGCGCCCGAGCAAAGGCAGGTTTGAAGCTTAACGAGATGGTCGCCAGCGGCGAGCTAAAAGCTCCGATCGTCATCGGCCGGGACCACCTCGATTGCGGCAGCGTCGCCTCGCCAAACCGCGAGACCGAATCGATGAAGGACGGCAGCGACGCCATCGCCGATTGGGTTTACCTGAACGCGATGATCAACGTCGCCGGCGGCGCGACCTGGGTCTCGCTCCATCACGGCGGCGGCGTCGGCATCGGCTATTCGCTCCACGCCGGACAGGTCATCGTCGCCGACGGCACGCCCGAAGCCGCAAAACGAATCGAACGCGTCCTCACAACCGACCCCGGAATGGGCGTCATCCGCCACGCCGACGCCGGCTACGAAGAAGCAATAGAATTCGCCAGAAAGAACGAAGTAAAATTGCCGATGCAGGCGACTTAGCCCTTAAAGAAGCAAACATATCGCCTTTTCTCCACGGCATCAGGCCGAGCGGGTCGGTGGATTTGTATGGCGAGTTGAGGACGTAGGTGTACCGGTTAAAGGTCTGCGCACTGCGGATGGTGGCGCTTGCCGTGAGCTCCGTCTGCCAAGCCGCCAGCTAGATCGCGAGATGATCGATCAGACCTAGATAGTTGTTCGCTCACATGTTCAGGACTTCCCTGCCGCCAACATCGATCCGCGCATCCTGCGGGCCGTCGATCACACGCTCATTCTTATAAAGCCCCGCCCCGCTGATCTTGAAGTAACCGATTGGACGTTTCGCTTTCATGAATCAGTTCTCGACAACCTCTAAAGAGCTCGCTAAATAACGTAGGACATAAGGCGGCTCAAGAGGTTTTCCCGTTGGAAATTCCGTGCCGACAAATGCAACGTAGCAGTCTTGCGTATCCAAGAATTCATCGTGCCATGTCCACACAACAATTCCCACCTCGCCCGAATCGGCAAATCGAACCTTCGTTCCAATTTCTAGAGCCTCAGCCATCGCTACGGTGTTGGCGTCTCCGTTTTCTTTGGGGGTTTTTCGATGTGGGACGCGCTTGTCCAGGCGGCGAGTTTGCCGGGGTTGGATATATAGACGTTGCAGACGATGCAATCACGGGGGAAGAGCCAAATGACATTAACCCCAACCGTTTGCGTTGTCATAACGTTAATCCAGTTGCATTATACGCCAAAAGAACCCAGTCGCTATCGCTCCCGGTTCTGACTTTAGATCTCCTCGAAATTTAGGACGACTTTACCGCAGTTTCCTTGTTTGATGGCTTCGAAGCCTTTTTCGAAGTCTTTGTAGGAATAGCGGTGGGTGACGACGGGCGAGATGTCGACGCCGGCGTCGAGGAGGTTGGACATTTGGTACCAGGTCTCGTACATCTGGCGGCCGTAGATGCCTTTGATGGTGATCATGTTGAAGATGACGGTCTTCCAGTCGATGGCGAACTGTTCGGCGGGAATGCCGAGGAAGGCGATCTTGCCGCCGTGGAACATATTGGCAAGCATATCTTTGAACGCCGCCGGAACGCCCGACATCTCCATGCCGACGTCGAAGCCTTCTTTCATCCCGAGCTCTTCCTGCACGTCCTTGATCGTGGTTTTGCTAACATCAACGGCACGCGTAACATGGCCCATCTTCTCGGCAAGCTGGAGCCGGAAGGGATTGACGTCCGTGATAACGATGTTGCGTGCTCCGGCGTGTTTTGCGACGGCCGCGGCCATTATGCCGATCGGGCCGGCACCGGTGATAAGGACATCCTCGCCAAAGACCTCGAACTCGAGCGCCGTATGGACCGCATTTCCAAAGGGGTCAAAGATCGCCGCGACGTCAAGGTCAACGCCCGGCTTGTGCTTCCAGATGTTCGTGTGCGGAACGGCGATGAACTCGGCAAATCCGCCGTTCGTGTTAACGCCGACCCCGGTCGTATTGGCACAGAGTGCCCGCTTCCCTGCCATGCAGTTACGGCAGCGGCCGCAGACCAGGTGGCCCTCAACGCTGACGATATCGCCGGGCTTGAAATCGACGACGTTCGAGCCGATATCGACGATCTCGCCAACGAACTCGTGGCCGATGGTCGTCGGCACGTTGATCGTCGCCTGTGCCCAGGCGTCCCAGTTGTAAATGTGGAGGTCCGTGCCGCAGATGCCGCCGCGTTTTACCCGGATCATCACGTCGTTAATACCCATCTCAGGCACCGGCACATCCTCTATCCAAAGGCCGGGCTCGGCCTTGCTCTTAACGATAGCTTTCATTTATCGAACTCACCTTATTTGCTGAATAAAGGCAATGATATCAGAGGTTCTGACCGCGGGCGAAAGCCCTCATGCGGAACCGCAACGGGCGGCGGCGATATTTCTCATCCGTCCTGTATTTTCTTGCTGGGTTTCGGTTATCCTTAGTGCTTATGTCTGATGCGAATCAACATATCGAAGCGGCGAGGACGGCATTTGCCGAGGCCTTTTCTCCGTTCGATTCACTTGACCTAAATGGCAGCGGGCTTGCCGAAGCCGAGGCGAAGCTCCGCGAACTTGGCGAGCTAAAGGTCCGCCACACGGGCAAAAAGTCAGCACTCGCCGAAGCGAAAAAGATGATCGGCCGCGTCGCCCCGGAGGAGCGGTCTGCCTTTGGCCAGGCGGTTCAGGCCGCCGAAAAGGAGATCACCGACCTGCTCGAGAAGGCCGAGGCGGAGCTTAATGAGTTCATCACGGCGGCGAGGATCGAGCGCGAGCGGCTTGATGTGACCATTCCCGGCCGGCGGCCGCGGACCGGCCATCTGCACCCGATAACGATCCTGCGGCAACAGATCGAGGACATCTTTGTTTCGATGGGTTACGCGATCGAGGACGACCGCGAGATAGAGACGGACTATTACAACTTTGACGCGCTGAACATTCCCGAGGGCCATCCGGCCCGCGAGTCGCAAGACACGTTTTACACGACGGGCGGCTTTGCACTCCGTTCGCAGACCTCGACCGTGCAGATCCGGGCGATGGAACGCCGCGGCGTGCCGATCCGCATCATCGCACCGGGCAAGGTCTTTCGCCGCGACACACCGGACATGACGCACGTGCCGATGTTTCACCAGATCGAAGGCCTTTGCGTCGATAAGGGCATCACGATGGCCCACCTGAAGGGCACCGTCACCGAATGGCTCAAGCGGCTCTTCGGCGAGGATACCGTCACGCGGTTTCGCCCGTCGTACTTCCCTTTCACCGAGCCCTCGGCCGAGTTCGATTTCTCGTGCTTTGTGTGCCACGGTTCCGGGCGAGTGAGCGGTGAGCAGCGAGCAGTGAGCAGTGAGGAAGGCGAAAACAGCGAACGGCTTACCGCTCACGGCTCACAGCTCACTGACAGGTGCCGGCCCTGCAAGGGTTCGGGTTGGATCGAGCTTGGCGGGTCGGGCATGGTGCATCCGAACGTGCTGCGTTCGTGCGGCGTAGATCCGGCAGTTTACTCGGGATTCGCCTTCGGCTTCGGCCTCGAACGCATGGCCGCGATGATGTTCAACATCGACGACATCCGGCATATGTTTGAGAATGATGTGCGGTTCTTGGAGCAGTTTACGTAGTGATCCGGAGGGTGAATGAAAATTGAAAATGAATCGACCTTTAGAGCGGCGCTCTTAGATGGCTTTAACCTATTCACCGGTGCAGGATTCTCCGTCCTTGCCTCTGATGCAGAAGGAAAGCTACTCCCCGCGGGGTATGCCCTGAAAGAAGAGCTAGCAGCGTACTTCGAGGTTGAGGGAGGCGAAGCCCTCGGCCTGCCGCAGCTATGCACTATTATCGGGTTCGACCGGCAAAAAGAGTTGAATTACTACCTTAGTAGCCGATTCAACGTTGCCTCTTATGATCGACGTTACGAGGTACTTCAAGATCTCAGAGTCGAAACGCTCTTCACGACTAATATCGATAACCTGCTCAATAAAATTTTCGAGAATTGCGAAAAGCGTTTCGTGAATGATGTAAATCGCCAAGGTCCCTCAAGAAACGAAAAAAACGTAGTCGACCTTTTCTCCCTACACGGTTCTGTACTTGATCCGAATAGGCCGATGCGGTTTAGCGTACCTGACATCTCCTCTTCTTTCCAGACGGATCGCGATCAATACTATTACCTTTCGGATCGTTTGCAGCGATTTCCAACGCTCGTTTGGGGAAACGGACTAAACGACTCGGGTACACTCCAGGCACTGTACTCTCTCAAATCATTCGATAAGCATCAGGAGAAATGGATTACAGTTTGGCGGGACCCGTCGTCTGAACCGAGTCTCGGAGCTCAACAATTCTTCAAGGCGATGGGGTTCAATATTATTGAGACCACCACGGATGAACTTCTAGACTACATGGTCGCGCTCGTTCGCGAAGAAGTATCGCGAGATGGCGATTCTGGAGCACAACGGTCGACTTCACAGCTCTTTCCAGACAACTGCCTGCCCGATCCGGCAACCGTGCCGTCGCAGTCCGTTCTTGAATTTTTCTTGGGGCTCCCACCTCGATGGAGCGACGTCTTTCACGGCAACATCTTGAAGACCACCCATTTCTTCAGCGCTAAGAACTCGATCAACAGCGGAGTCAATCTAGCGCTGATTGGGATTCCCGCGTGCGGTAAGACAACTTTGTTAATGCAGCTTGCTTACGAGTTTTCGCTGCAACGTAAGAGGCACGTCTTGACATTTGATTCCCTTTCTAAGGAGAAGGCAATTTATGTTGCAGGAAGGCTGCGCGACGAGAGCGCCCTTATATTTGTGGATAACTTCACGGATTCGATCGAAGGTTTTAACTATCTTGCGGCCCAGTCAAATGTCCAACTTGTTGGAGCCGCAGCCTACCATAACTTCTCGATGGTTCGAAATGCATTTCGGTCTGAAAAACAGCTTTCTGTTTCGGAGATCTCTGAATTGCCGAACTCTGATATACAAAAGCTACTCGCGAAGATTCCGCAAAATATCCGGTCATCATCCTTTCGACAAAAACCGGGGGGAAATTCGCTCTTCGAGATTATCGAACAGAATATTATGGAACCGACGCTTAAGCAGAGGTTTTCAGATTCCATAAGCAAGCTTCGAAGGGATGACGAAGCCTTGTTGGACCTCCTGATAATGTTTAGTTATGTTGATCACAACCGAACGCCAACCTCAATGGATATGCTTTACGCTTACCTGCGTGACACGACGAATGATTATGCGGAGATGTACAAACTCGTCGGACGTTTTGGCAAGTTGGTTAGAGAATTCTGGGGAGGCGACCTGATCCAAGGTGAGGACCAGGATGTTTTTTCAATGCGATCGAGCTTAGTAAGCGGTGCGATTCTCAACATTAGTCGGGGCTCGGAGTTAAGGCGAATGCTGGTTCAGTTTCACCGAAACATAAGTCCTTTGAGAATTTTTCGCTACGATGTTTTTAAACGATATGCGTATGACGCGGCGCTCATTGAGCGAGCCTTCGAGAAGTGGGAAGAGGGGAAGGAGTTTTATGAACAACTTTATTCGCGCGACGACTCCCCGTTCTTGTTGCAGCAATGCGCGCTTTACTTGAGTCGGAAGGGACAACACCGAGAAGCATTTGAAATGATTGATGAGGCTATAATCAAGTCGGGTGGTCGAGTCTGGTCGATTAAGAACTCTCATGCCTTAATTGGCTTTAGGGCCAACCTTCCGCTCGCATCGGACACAGATGCGAGGAATGAACTCGTCAAGAGTCTTGAGCAGTTAGCTCTTGGATTTGAGTCCGACTTCCGAAAACCATCAAATGCGCATATTTTTGCGGAACAGGTTCTAATCTATGCGGATATCACACACGATGAAACCGTTGATGTATTCCTAGAAAAAGCTAATGGCTGGCTCTCGGAAGAAGTGCGCAACTCCCCGTGGGATCGAAAATCCAAACATTTGTTGCAGCAGGTTCGGGGGGCGATCGAACTCCGTCGCTTAGAATCATGAACATCAGTTATAACTGGCTCAAGGAGCTTATTGAAATTGAACTTTCGCCGGAGGAGACGGCGGCGGCTTTGACGCGTGTTGGGTTGGCGGTCGAGGGGATCCATCCGCACAAGGACGACCTTATCCTGGACATCGATCTTACGTCGAACCGCCCGGACTGCCTTTCGCATCTCGGCGTCGCCCGCGAACTCGGCGTGATAACGGGGCGGCCGTTAAAGGCCACGAGCGGGTCGGCGGCGGCGGGCGATGAGCTTGACGCGGTTCCCTTCCCTTCGGTGCTTGCTCCTGAGGTCGTGCGGGTCGATGCTCCGGAGCTTTGCCCCCGCTTCACCGCACGCGTGATACGCGGCGTGAAGATCGGCCCTTCGCCGCAATGGCTGGTCGACCGGCTTGACGCTCTCGGCGAGCGTTCGATCAACAACGTCGCCGACATCACGAACTATGTAATGCTCGAACTCGGCCAGCCGATGCACGCCTTTGACCTCGATAAGCTTGCCGAAAAGCGGATCGTCGTCCGCACCGCTCGGGCCGGCGAGAAGATCACAACGCTCGACGAGGTTGAACGCGAGCTTGACGAAACGATGCTTGCGATCTGTGATGCCGAAAGGCCGGTTGCGGTCGCCGGTGTTATGGGCGGATTCGAAAGCGGTATCACAGATGCGACAACGAACGTCCTGCTTGAGGTCGCCTATTTCAAACGCGAGAACATCCGCCAAACCTCGCGTAAACTCGGCCTCGCGACCGAGGCGAGCTACCGCTTTGAACGCGGCGTCGATATCGAAAACCTGATCCGAGCCTCGGACCGTGCGACCGAGCTGATCCTCGAACTCGCGGGCGGCGAGGCCGCGGACATCGTCGACGTTTATCCCGAACGCCAACCCGAGCGGACGGTTCAATCGGCCGACATCTCATCGGCTGTTAAGCGGCTCACCGGGCTCGATGTCGCGGCGGATGAGTGCGAGCGAGTTCTTTCTTCGCTCGGCATTGAGCGGACCGGCGAGGGCGAGTATAAATCGCCGACCTGGCGGCACGACATCGCCATCGAGGAAGACCTGGTAGAAGAGGTCGCCCGCCACGCCGGTTACGAGAACATCAAGGATGAACTGCCGCCGGCCTTTGGTGCGGGTGAATATCAGGCGACCGAGGTTCGGAAACGCCGCCTTCGCGGAGCGCTTGTCGAACAGGGCTTTGATGAGGCGATCGCCTATAGCTTCATCGACGTCCGCCACGATGACACCTTTGCGGCCGTTCCCGAGTTCCTTCGCGAGGGCGGCGAGGAAAAGTTCGTCACGCTTAAGGACTCGGTCATCGAAGGCGCCGTTCGGATGCGGCCAACGCTGATTCCCGGCCTGCTCGGAGCGTTGAGGCTCAACCTCAACCATCAGCGGCGGGACGTAAAGCTCTTCGAGATCGGCAAGTCGTTCGCTGCGGCCGGGATCGGCGAACTCCCGACAGAACGCGAGCTTTTCACCATCGCCGTGACCGGTGGCGAAGTCCATGAGGACCGTGCGATGCCCGCGCGTCCGCTTGATCTTTACGATGCAAAAGGAGCGGTCGAGGCCGCTCTTGAGGCGGCGGGAACAGCAGGATACGAATATCGCCCGGCGGAGGTCGCGCATTTGCGGGCCGGCCAGGCCGGCGAGGTCGTAAAGGACGGCCGCGTGGTCGGAACTTTCGGCCGGCTGAATGAGGAAATCGCAGCCAATTACAAGTTTAAGCAGCCTGTATATGTTGCGGAGCTCGATCTACAAACGATACTCGCGGAACCGAGCGAGCCGGCTGTTTACACGCCTCTATCGCGGTTTCCTTCGGTCATACGCGACATTTCGTTTTTGGTCCCGCGTTCGCTGACCTTTGCCGAGGTTCGGCGGACCGCCCTTGCTGCGGGTTCCGCAAACCTCCGGGCGGTTTCGTTCGTCGATATCTTTGAAGGCAAAGGCCTTGCGGATGAAGTCCGGTCGCTGACCATCCGGCTAGAATTTCGCAGCGATGAACGAACTCTTACGGAGGCCGAGGTCGAGGCGGAATACGGCTCGATCCTCTCCCGGCTCAAGGATGAGCACGGGCTTGAGCCGCGATCCTAACGGCAACAAAGGATCGAACTTGCAGTTTCGTGAGAAAATTTGGATAATCGTCGTCACGCGATCAGCCAACACCTCTCACCTGGAGTCAATCGGATGAATGGTCTAACGGGAATGGAGAAGTTCTCGCATCTCGAGGATAAGATTTACCTCACCATCGAGTTTGCAAAGAAGCTTCGCGAGGAAAATGAAAAGCTCGAGAAAGAGCTCGTCGATCTTCGCCGGGAAAAGCTCGGGTTTGATGCCGAGCGAATGCGGCTTGAGGAGAAGATCGAATCGCTGCTTACCGAGCGCGACGCGATACAGCTCAAGGTCGAGGCAATGCTCGAGGCGATGACGATCCTCGATACCGAGGTCGCCGCCGCGGTCGGGAGGGTGCAGTGATGGCGGTCGGACGCGAGGACGGCGGCTCGGCCGAACAGGCGATCCGCGTCGAGATCTACAACCAGACTTACAGCATCCGCTCGGACGGCGACAACGAGTATATTCAGAAGCTCGCTGATTACGTCGATTCGAAGATGCGCGATATCTCTTCCGGAACCCTTACGGTCGATTCGCTCAAGGTCGCGATCCTTGCCGCACTTCACATCGCCGACGAACTCCATCAACAGCAGCACCAGCATCAGCAATCGGACGCCCAGCTTGCCTCGCGAAGTGCTGAATGCACCGAGATGCTCGACCGCATCCTCAAGCACAAGGACGTTGTTCCCCAGGAACTCGAGTCCGACCGTTCGATGTGATTATTATCCGGGCAGAGCCCAGAGATTTCTTTCCTTCCAGTTCCCCGAGTGCTATAGTTTTCATAGGCGGCGAGCAACGACTGCCGGGTGCGTGACTGAACGCATTTATAATTGAGCCAACACTTGAATTGAGGGAGGCTGATGCCGATTTCAGTGCGGCTCCCTACGCGGGAAGCCGCCGGAGGATGAGGCTTAGATGCATCGAAAGATGTAGAAGGCCACCCACCTGTTTGAAACAGGTTCAATTCACGCGTTTGGAACGGCTCAGGCGGTCGCTCGCTGCTTTTACTTTTCTACGGGGATCATTTCCGCCTCGGTCTCGCGTTCAAGTTCCGATCGGATCTCTTCCGCGGCCTGCGCTTCCTGAAGTGCCAGCGGGAGTTCGGATGATCGTGCCGAGAGCCGTTTCATCGCGAGCTCCGTTCCGGCGAGGCTGCCGCCGCGAAGTGCCGCGGCTTCGATCATTTGCAGCCGGGCCTCGGCCTCGCCGAGCATACCTTGAGCGTCAGCGTTTATCTTCTCGATCTTTTCGGCGTCCTTCTTTATCGAGTCGAGAAACTCGGCTTTTCGATCTGTTTTCAATTGACGCAGTTTGTTCTCTCGCCGCTTGGTTTCGTTGAGCTTCTTACGTGTCGCCCTAATGACACGCGTTGCCGTCAGCCGCGAGGCGAGCGTTTCTCGGTAAGCATCGGCAAGCAGTGGGTCGTTGCGCTCCATTTCCTTAAGGGCACGCTTCTCCTGCGGCTTCAGTTCATGCCGAAACCAATCCACCTCGCCGGCCTTAATGCCGTCAACGGCCATCAGTTCCCTCACTTCATTTCGCCAGCGTGAATACTTGTATGTGAAGATGGCAGAAAGAATTGCCCCTTTCAGGAAACCGATCGCCGTGATGAGGAATCCAAAGAAAAGGATCGTAGCCGCGACCGGAGGAGACGAGGCGAAAAGCACGAACAAGATCGCCGAAACGATGATCGGCAATAGCGTCAGAACCACCGGCGACGCAATGGCCGCGAGGCGCAGATTCCGGCCGCGGGCAAGCTCGCGGGCGTCAATATCGTATTTTACCGGCAGGTCGCTCATTCCCGATTTACTTTACAAACACTACCATTCTAATTCAAACTAGGGCCTGAAACGATGAGCAACGAACGAAAACCTTTCAGATCGAGTAGGTTGGCACTGGCGAAAGCGGCGGCAAATTCGCTTGTTTGCGTGCTGTTCACTTTGCTCGTCGCTCCGGCGGCATGGGGACAGGATCAGCCGATCAGCCAGGCCCGGACGGTTTCGATCCCGATCTCGATCTATACCCAGCAGGAATTAAAGACGGGCCAACAGCAGGAACTGGTCGAGGTCGATCAACTCATAGTTCGCGAGAATGGTGTTGAGCAGACGATCTTGTCGATCCGAAGTATAGATGAAGCTCCGCTGGCTCTCGCCGTTCTGATCCAGGACGACCTGACGACCGAGTTCAACCTGCAATTGAAAGATATCGCGAACTTCATTCGTGGACTTCCGAAAGGCTCACGGGTGATGGTCGGATACCTTCGGGCGGGCGTCCTTCAGGTTCGGCAACGTTTCACGACCGACCTTGATAAGGCCGCACGGTCGCTCCGGATCGTCGGCTCAAGCACGACCGTTTCGCCGCGGAATCCTTATGACGGTGTGCTCGATGCCCTGAATCGTTTCGATTCGCTTCCGGCCGGACGCCGGGCGATCTTTATGGTCTCGGACGGTGTCGATGCCTCACAGGGCTTCTTCGGCGCAACTCCGAGCCAGAGCGTCGATCTGGACCGGGCGATCTTTAATGCCCAACGCAAAAGCGTCTCGGTGTTTTCCATCTATTCACCGACCGTTCTGACCGACAACCGGAATTCGGCGCTGGCATTGTTTGGGCAGGGTTCGCTTGAGCGGCTTGCGAAGGAAACAGGCGGCCGGGCGTTCTTTCAGGGCCAGATCGCTCCGATCAGCTACGACCCGTTCTTTCGCGAGCTAAAGCTGCTGCTTGACCGTCAGTTTCTGTTGACCTATCTTTCGACGAGTACGAAAAAGGGTTTCTATCGCCTGGACGTCCTGAGCACAAATCCGGACGTGCGAATTGTACACCCGAAAGGTTACGTTTACCGCTAAACTATTTGACCGCCCGCTTGCAAATTGGGCAGACGGGTACGTCCTCTTTCAACAACAATCCGATCCAGAAAAAAAAGAGCGTGAAGATGAGAAGGGTGCCGAAGACGATCCAGCCTGCGGTCGAGATGCGCCGCTCGATGACCGGAAGGAAATGCGTCCCGCAAAATGGGCAGCGATAGTTGCCGGAAAGGTCTTTGGGGCCGGTGTAGGCAAGGGCTCCTGCCTGCGGGGCTAGGGGAGCTTCGAGAAGCGGAGTTGTCCGCGGCCGGGCGCCCAGATTGATCGTCCGGCCTTCGGCCTGCGTTTGAAACTCATCGGTCTTCCATGCATAGGGCCGCGGCGGAGCCTGGTCGTAATCAACCTGCTGCCGAACGGCCATCCTCGCTCCGCAAAACCGGCAGAACTGGCTTTCATCGGCATTCGTTTTGCCGCAATTTTGACACTGGATCACAACCTTAAGCTACGCGGAACCGCCGGCGGAGGTTCCATTACATCCTTTAACGACAAGACTAAAAGCGGATGCGTTCGCCGCTTCGGATGGCAGTATACACCGATTCGACCAATTCGACCGACCGGAAACCATCTTCGGCCGTCACCAGCGGCTCGCTGCCCGCGAGGATCGAATCGATGAACGCACGGTCCTCCTGAACGTAGCCCCAACGTTCCTCTTTTTCCGTCATATGAAATGAGAGCGTTTCAAAGTTTGCGTCCATTCCGCGGGAATCGAGCAGGCGTTCCATCTCTTCGGTCATTATGGTTCTGTGATGGCAAAAGACCTCGATCCTCTCAAAGGGAAAATGCCAGCTCGCGTCCGAGGAAGATGCGAAGGTGCAGTGAAAGCCGCTCTTGAACTTGAAGATGATCGAAAATTCATCGAGTTCGGGATATTCGTGCTGTGACCCGTAGGCGACCAGTTCTTCGATCTCACCGAACTGGAACCGCATCATATCGAAAAGGTGGATGGTCGTTTCGTATAGAAAGCCGCCGGTCACATTCACATCGCCGGTCCAGACCGGATTCTTCAGCTCACCGCGGTTCATCTTAATGTGGGCCGAGTGGGCCGTGTCGTTACCGAGCAGCTCCTTCAGCGTCGCATAGACCGGTGCAAAGCGGCGGTTGTGCCCGACCTGAAATATCCCTTTACCGGCGTTCGCGGCGTCGCGAAGTTCGCGGGCATCTTCGATGCCAATTGCGAACGGCTTTTCGCAAAAGACATGCTTCCCTTCGGCAATGGCGTGCAAAGCGATCTCTTTGTGCGTCTTGTTCGGCGAGCAAACGAGAACTGCGTCGCAGTTCGCCATCAATTCGTCACGCGATGAACAAACCTTGCCGCCGATGCTCTTGGCGGTACGCTCCGCCCGCTCCGGGACGATATCGAACAACGCCGAAACCTCGGCACGCTCATCGCGGGTATAAATACGCCCATGAACATTGCCGATGTACCCGGTTCCTACTATGCCAATACGAACTTTACTCATTGCATTTTTAACGACGGATCAACACTGATTCGCATCGATTGTGGACGATCCGTCAAAGGGACAATCCGTGAAGATCCGCGTGAGTCTGTTGTTCATTCCCCTACCAGCTTCCGCCGGCTGCGTACTTTCCGAGTCCGAGAGCCTTTTCGGCCGCTTCTTTCGCTTCTTTGGCGACGACGAACGGGTCACGCTCCCAATATTCCGGCCGAAAGATCTCGACGCTTGCCGGGCCTTCGTAGCCGATCTTGTCGAGCGTCTCTTTCATCTTTGCGATCGGCAGAACGCCTTCGCCCGGATAGAGCCGCTTTGAGTCGTTGAGCTGATCTTTCGGCAGATCTTCGGCTCCATTGATGTGAAAGATGAAAAGCTTCTTCGGGTCCAGATTCTCGAGAGCTTCCCACGAAGAACTGCCCGCGTAAAAATGATACGTGTCGATCACATTCCCGACGCTTTCGCGGCCAACGAGGTCAACGATCTTGCTGCCGAGGTCGAGCGTCGTTACCGAGTTCCCTGCCTCGCCGAGAAACTCAAAGCCGAGCTTTATGCCGTGCGGTTCCGCAATATCTGCCAGTTCATTAAGCACGCGGACGGATTCCTTGATTGTCTCTTCGTCGGTCTTCGGGCCTTGCCGAAGGGCACCCGGAACGGATAGCACGTACGGGCAACCGATCGCCGCCGAAATGGCCGAAAGCTTTTCGCATTCTTCCTTGATCGCGGCGTAGTCTTCGTCCGACCGCCACGTAATGTGCTCGAGCGTGTTTATCGAAAGCACTCCGACGCCGGTCTCTGCCAAAAGCTGCTTCAGGTCCTCGACCGTATGCGTTTCAAGGTAGTCGTAAAGCTTATTCGAACGGAGTTCCACCAGTTCAAATCCAGCCGCCGCGGCCGAGCGGATGTCCGTCTCGAGGTCCGCGGTCATCGTTGTTGCGCCATTGATCGCCAGTCTCATAATCTCTCCTCTTGCTTAAAAGCAAAGCCAAATTCTAGCACGCCGAGCGCCGCAAAACATAAACAGCAGCGAGGCCCGGCAACCCTAAACATTGCCATTACGTCCAAACATCGGTTAACCTAGGGGTTCGGCCCCTGCCCGTTGTAAATTCCGCAAAATCATTATGAGGTCTGCATTATTTTCACTCGTTTTCGCTCTACTGCTTTCGATCTCTTCGCTCGGCCAGTCGTCCGATGCCGCCCTGCGGCGGGCGATTGACGCCGATAATGCGGCAAAGCTTGAGGCCGGCGGAAAACTGCCGGTCATGGCTGTTGAAGAACATCTCTCGCGAGCCGAAACGTATATGGCGAATCGGCTTTTTCCGCAGGCCCGCGAACACTGGGCGATCGTGCTCGAGAAATACCCTGAGGCAGCCGGAACGCCGAAGGCTCTTTTCGGCACCGCCCGCTCGTATATGTGGGAACGCGAGTACCTGAAGGCGGTCGACTGGTTCGATCGTCTGCTGAAGGACCACCCAATGACCAAAGAAGGCCGCGACGGGCTCGCCTTCAAAGGGGCAAGCTACGTTCGTGCCGGAAAGAATCTTGAAGCCGCCCGAACCTACGAGCAATACACCGTAATGTTCCCGACCGGCGAGCGGATCGAATCGGCATACCTCAACATCATCGACGCCTATCGCGAAGCGGGCGAATACACGAGAGCTGCAGAATGGGTTGAGAAGGCGGTGCGTGAATTTCCGGGCAAGACGACCGAGGTCAATGCCTTACAGGCGCTGGTCAGGATGGAACTCTATCGCGGCCGTTGGAATGAGGCGGCGGCGGCGGCCGACCGAATGCTCGCGGTCCGGAGCTTTGCGGGCTCGATGACCTCCGCGGACGAAGCGAGATTTTTAAAGGGCTTTGCCCTGGACAAAGCCGGAAAAAAGGTGGAAGCGAATAGCGTTTTTACGTCGATCACTCAGTCTCCGACCTCTTACTTCGGCGGCCTCGCCGACGAGCGAAGCGCCGGGTCGCCGGTCAAAAAGACCGCTGCGGTCTCTTCGGGAATGTATTCTCAATACCCGACTCCTTTCAAGCTTCAGGTGATGCGGCACGCCGCGAAGCAACGGATAGACCCGCGGTTCATTCTGGCGATCATGAAGCAGGAGAGCTCGTTCCGGCCGACCGCAAAGTCACCGGCCGGTGCTCGCGGGCTTATTCAGCTCGTTTTCGATACGGCGATCAAATATAAGGATGAGGCCGGCTATCCGCGGCTGCAGCCCGATGACCTTTACGACCCCGAAACGAACATCGCCATCGGCTCGATCTATATTCGGAAGATCAAGGACGAATTTGGCGGGCTCTATGAAGCCGTTGCAGCAAGCTACAACGCCGGCGAAGACAACGCTGCACGTTGGCTCAACCGCACGAAGCCCAAAGATCGGGGACTTTTCGCTGCAGAGGTCGGCTTTGCTGAGACCAAGAATTACGTCTTCAAGGTGATGAACAACTATCGGGTCTATCGCGAACTCTACGACGAAAAACTGAATCGCCGATAAACTCTTGCGACGACCGAAAATGAAAAATGCCCGGCAATTTGCGACCGGGCATTTTCATTTAGAGCAGTTTCGGACTATTGACAAGCCGTTTTGCGCCAGCCGATTGGCCCTTCCATGCACTGGAATAACTGGCCAACGCCATCAAGAGCGAACGACGTATCCTCAACATCGCTCTTGCTAAGCTCAAGCCGGTAAAGCTTTCCGAGCACCGATTCATCGTCCTCGACGAGGCGGGAAACAAAAACAACCGTTACGCTCTTTTCGTTGACCTCGCCAAGTTGATAGACGCTAAAATCAGGGGCCGCACCGACCTCGATATTGAGTTCGGCGAGCATTTTTACTGCGCACTGCTCCGGAGTGCCTGCACATTCCGCCGGTGCTGAATACTCGATGCCGTCCCAGCGGGTCGGGTCCGTTACAAACTTTGAGAACTTCTGCTGACCGAATGCATCGGCTGAGAACAATAAGAATGCGAATACGAATAGAGCGACAAACGTTGTTCTTTTCATTGATTTCCTCCTTTGATGTTGAAGAGATGGGTTATCCGGGGGAAATGGCCGGAACGGTTGAACCGCCTGCTGACAAGCGGATATGTTCGATTACTGGAACAGCTATTCTTTGCGTCGAAAATTGAACGAATTATCGGCGAGAGCCGTTTGAGGTCTGCTTTGTGGGCGGCACTGCCAATTGCACATACCGGCACAACACGTTTTAACATATCATGATTTCGCTACTTTTGTCCAGAAACTCTCGAGATCGGGCAATATCGGCACGATAAAACGCCCGAGATCATGCCCCGCGACGACCGGCACAAGTCAAAGTGCCCGTGCGCGGCAGCCTATGAAAATTTGAAAACTGCCCGCCACCGTCTAAAATAAACTCTATGAGCGAATCTGCTGAGTTGCCGATGAATTTTGGCGGGATTGACGACGAGGGCTTATCTTCATTTGACCGGTCCAAGATTCTCGTTTGGCCTGTTTCTTACGAAGGGACCGTCTCGTACGGCACCGGAACCGGCCGCGGGGCCATGTCGATCGTTGATGCCTCGCGAAACATGGAGCTTTACGAGGAAGAGACCGATACCGAACCCTACCAGGTTGGCATTCATACTTTGCCGGAGTTCACTCCGCGGGAGACGCCGGCTGAAATGATGGATGCCCTCTATTCAGAGGCAAAACGGCTCGTCGATTCGAACAAATTCGTTTGCATGATCGGCGGCGAGCACTCAGTTTCGGCTCCGGTCATTAAGGCCCATGCCGAGAAATACCACGACATTAGCGTTCTGCAGATCGATGCACATGCCGATCTTCGCGACACCTACGACGGAACGCCGCACTCGCACGCCTCGATCATGGCGCGGGTGGTCAAGGATATGCGGATCCCTTCGGTTCAGGTTGGCATCCGGTCGCTCTCGGCCGACGAGGCCCGCTCGATCGCAGATGGACTCCCGACCAAGATCTTCTGGGCTCGCGATGTCGCCGGCAAGACGGATTGGATCGATGACGCGATCGCTAATCTGACCGACAACGTTTATTTGACCATCGACATCGATGGCCTTGACCCGGCAATAATGCCTACGACCGGCACGCCGGAACCGGGTGGGCTTGGTTGGTACGAAACGCTCGAATTGATCCGTCGAACAGCCGAGAAGAAGAACATCGTCGGGATGGATCTTGTCGAATATTCTTTCAACGATCTTTTTGACGCCCCGGCGTTCTTGTGCTCGAAGCTGATCTACAAGTCGCTTGCCTATGTTTTCCGTGATTCGCTCGAACGGGTCGCCGGCATCTAAGAGATCTGCGGCCCGCGGAAATTGTCGAACCGAATCGGCCGTGCGGTCGTAACTATGACTACGTTGAAGATTTACTTGATCGATCGTTCAAATAGACAGTTGAATTCGCAGTTTTCGGAGTTCTTTATATGAAAAGGTCATACGCATTTCTTGCCCTCGTGGGCGGTGTATCTATTTTTGCAGTGAGCTGCAATACCGGCCTGCTTTCGCCCGCCGAGAACCCGGCCCCTGCGGCGCCGGCAGCCCCGCCCGCTCCGGTGGTTGTTGACGGTATTCGGACATCATATGCCGATATCGTTGAGAAAACGTCGCCCGCGGTTCTAAGGATCGAATCGGAAGTGCGGTCGCAGCCACAAACCCGCCGGACCGAGGAGGGCTCGCCCTTCGATGAGTTCTTCCGCCAGTTTCCCGGTCCGCGTGGCAATCAGGGCCCGCGTGTCGAACGCGGCGTTGGATCGGGTGTGATCGTTTCGGCGGACGGGACGGTGCTGACCAACGCCCACGTCGTTGACGAAGCAACCCGGATAACAGCGATCACTGCGGATAATCAACGCTTCGAAGCAAAGCTCGTCGGGATCGACAAGCCGAGCGACCTAGCGGTGCTAAAGATCGAAGCACAGAACCTTCCCTTTCTCTCGCTCGGAAATTCGGACGCGGTCCGGGTCGGCGACATCGTTCTCGCGATTGGCAACCCGCTCGGGATCGGGCAATCGGTAACAGCCGGAATCATCTCCGCAAAGGGCCGCCGAACGGGCCTCGCCTACGGCGGAGCCGATTCATTTGAAGACTTTCTTCAGACCGATGCTCCGATCAACCGCGGCAATTCGGGCGGAGCTTTGGTTAACCTTGAAGGCCAGCTTATCGGCATCAATTCCCAGATACTCTCATCACCCGGAAGCGGCGGCGGCAACATCGGGATCGCTTTTTCCATCCCGTCCAATATGGCGAAGAACATAATGAACCAGCTCATCGCCAATGGAAGGGTTCGGCGTGGGCTTTTGGGCGTGAATATTCAGGCGGTTACGGGCGACACGGCTCGGGCGCTTGAACTGCCCGATGCGGCGGGCGTTCTGGTAAGCAACGTTCGGCCGGGCAGCGCGGCCGAGAAGGCAGGCGTTCAACGCGGCGATATCATCACGGCCGTAAATGGTGAAAAGATCGACGACGGGAACGTTCTCCGCAATAAGATCGCCGGCACGCTTCCGGGAACGGAGGTCAAATTGAGCGTTCTCCGCAATGGCGACACCGTCGAACTCACGGTCGTTCTCGATGAGTTCGATCCGGAGACAGCATCGGCCAACCAGCCTGCTCAGCCGAGCGGCGAAGCCCAGCCGGAACGCGGAAGCGGCAAACTCGGAGTAACGCTTCAGCCGGTCACACCGGCCCTTGCTCGCCAGTACGGCACGGGCTCGGAAACCGAGGGCCTTGTCATCATCGAGATCGATCCGGCCGGAGCAGCCGCGGAGGCGGGCATCGCAAAGGGTGATATGATCCTCGAGGTCAACCGACGGACCGTCAAGACGGCGGAGGAGGTTGAGGCAGCACTTCAGCAGGCCGGCGATCGGCCGGTTTTGCTGCTTATTTCCCGCCGCGGAACCGTTACTTATCTCACAGTTCGATTGAATTAGGATCTTCCCTTGAACTTAGAAGCAAACAGAAAAAGCCGGCAGGTCAAACGACTCGCCGGCCACATTTTATTGGTCGGGACGGCGAGATTTGAACTCACGACCTCTCGCACCCCAAGCGATTTTAGTAGATTTTCACACCTTATCGAAACCAATCAAAACGCCTTAAATCAACACTTTACGTGAAATGCCTGCGCTCTATGGATTCGCCTTGATTCAGGAAACTGCCACCATCTTGCCACCATCCTTTATACCAACAATAACGAGAGTAGCGGACGCAATCTCTTGAATCTCGATTGTACTTCGATTCTCGTTCACGAACAACTTCCTTTCCCCTACCGCTACTAAAAACGATCGAGTCGAATTCCGAATCAACCTTCGTGCCAAGACCCGTCGCGGTGTGATCTATGGGGCGGAAGAAGATCTATCATTGGGCTCTTGAAAATTGCCGGAGATCGATTATCCGTTGATTCTGCGATCCACGATATTCGCCTGAGGTATCGCGTAGTTCGCTTACAAACGGACCATCGATTAGGGTGTCAATGTGAGTCAGAATGTATTCCGTGGCCGGCTGTTTTCGCTGTATCAGATGCTCGATCGTATATCCGGAATAGATCGTAATATGAAGACCGTGGTTCTTCAGTCTCGATACAAGTTCGGCGACGGATTCCGGCTGATCGAAGGGCTCGCCACCGAGAATTGTTACGCCGTCGTGATCTCTACGCCAATCGAGGACTTCGGAAACTATTGACGAGATTGATACACGTACGCCGTTTTCCAGGTCGTGAGTCTGAGGCACCAGGCACCCGCTGCATCGAAGAGAACATCCGCTAACTTGAATCACACTTCGCCTGCCCGGACCATCAACGACTGAGCCGTGATACAGACGATACAACCAGATCGATGAAGGATCGGGTTCAAGTCGGCCGATCCCTGTGGGCTTAGGTTGCAGAACAGGAAGATGCCTTTCTTTTGCGGCTGGATTTGCGCAGTTCAGACTGATTCGAGTCCCAAGATCCCGAGCAAGATGATCGGCTGCCTTTACGAATGCTTGTGAGATTTCAACCGTAACCCGTCCGACATCAGGTTCAAGCACGAATACTAATTCTTTACTCATTGGCGCCTACCAACCTTTTAGGTGTTTGCCTCGCATGAAATTCAGGTGTCTTACGATCGGTTGTCGGAGTTCCGAGAACCTGCTTAAGCATGCGTGCGGTTTGCTCACAATTCGGACCTTGAATTCCGTTGATCTTCGTTTCGCAGTTTCCCGTCTGGGTGTCAATACTGAATTCAATTTCGGCCATATGACTCCTTCAGAATTTGACTCTGATCTTAATGGTTTTCCCGATCCGTTCTTTGATCAGAGTCCCGCCAAGTTTCTTTGCCATCTTTCGTGCCGCTGCCTCGTGATAGTGATTTTGCAGCCTGACGATGAAGTCCTTTCCCAAACGATGATCGAGGTCCATATCATCGATCACTGCAACATACCCGGACGAGGTTCTTTGGAAACCTATATCGGCTAAAAGGTGATGATTTTTTACATCCCTTCGCCGGATGATGATGTCGGCGGTCCGGGCGTTACGCTTGTCCCACCCGTCGAGGGGAAGGTCCCTACCTTGTGCAACGGACGTGAATCCGATCTCAGACAGTGCTTCGAGCAGCAGATCGCCGTTGGCGAACGACTGAGACTCGAAAGTCATATACTTGCTCATAAGTCACCTCAAATTAAAATTCGTAAACTCGATCAGCGCGTTGTGCGGTAAGTTGTGAGCCTTCGCTCCGTGCGACGGCTCCTTTGATATTGTTCTTCGCCCATTTGCGGATCTCTTCGATCTTCTCGCTCATCATCTGGGCGGTTGGGGAAATGCTTCCGACAGCCTTAAGGATGTCACGTGTTTCGGCCGGTCGATCGCCGTCGATGAATGCCTCAAGCACACCGTCTTTGACGGCCCCCTCAATCTCGGCTCCTGAGAAATCCTTGCTTTTCTCGACGAGTTTTTCGAGGTCGAATTGTTCGGGGTCCAGTTCGCGCTTCTTGAGATGGACGCGGAATATCTCACTCCGGTCCTCATCATCGGGAAGATCGACGAAATGAATGTATGAGAACCGACCAATCCGGAACTGCTCGGATTCGAGTTCGCGAACATCGTTGGCCGTCGCGAAAACGAGAACGTCCTTATTGTCCTGCATCCAGTTGAGGAGATATGAGATCGTTCGGGCTGTCTCTCCCCCATCAGTCTTGTTGGAGGATTTCATTCCGGAAACCGCTTTTTCGAACTCGCTGATCCCAAGAATCCCTTTGATCGTTCCCGCGATCGATAGAGCTCGTTTTATCGACATTGCGGAAGAGCCGATCACGCCGCCGCCCTCGCCCATTATTGAGCCGAAGTCGAGATCGAGAAGCGCCCGGTTGGTGATGCTGGACGCGACCCGTTTGCAAAGGTCTTTGCCACATCCGGGAAGGCCAACCAGCAAGATCCCCTTGCACGGCTCAACGTGTCTAGCTTTCGCTCGCGGACTGAATGTATAGGCGGCACGCTCAAGGATCGCCCTCAAGGATCTGTATCCACCGAGATTACTCGCGGGCTCTGGATGAACATAGGTTAGTGAGCCGCTGCCGCGAATAACATTCTTCTTCTCTTCGAGAATCACGTTGATCGATTCTCGATTCAGCCCGTTGCAGCTGATCACCGCTTTTGCGATTACGTTGCTGATCTCTCCGGCCGACAAACCGAGCAGCGATTGAAGCAAGGCGTCCTGTGTCTCTTTCGTGAGATCGATGGCAAGGCCATTGGATCGTAGACTCTCCAATTGAAGCTCTATCGAATCGCCGATCTCAGACTCCTTTGGCAGTTCAAGTTCGATCTGAGTGATCTCCTTCTCCAACGTCTTAAGCTCCGGAAAGCTCGGCCCGACGAAAAGGACAGTCGCCGTTGTGGATTTTAGCTTCCATGCGATTTCTCTTAGGCGCCTAACAAGCAGCGGGTCTTCCTGCCCGTATGGAATGATATATGGAGCATAGTCACAGAGCAGGAAGATGCCGGTCTTCTGCTCCGATATGAATCCGAGAACACCTTCGGGGTCCTCCGTATCGCCGACTGAAGCCGGGGTCTGAAGAATCCCTTCTTTTGCGTCGAAGATCTTCTGAAGCCCACTCGACCGGCTCCAAAAATATAGTGGCTTTTCCTTATGCCTCTCCTGGAATACAAGATCCAGCAGCGCATCGCGGACACGATCCTCTTCATAGGTGTTGATTGCGATCAGCGGGTAGCGTGCCCGTATCCTTACGTCGAGTTCGCGCAGGAATCTATCGACGCTTTTTGCGTCTGATTCAGGAGTAGTCATAACAATTTCTTTGGATGTGCGTGGGCGATTCTTTAGAACTCAACCCGGAACTCGAACTCTCGGAGTCGCCGCCATTCGATCTCGTCCGTAGAGGTAATCCGCAGTTCTTGTCGAAACTCGTGATCATCGTCTATATAGGAGTCGAAATTCTCGTATCCGCCCAAGCTATCGCGCCAGCGGAAGTAAGCTGCTTTTTCGGGTAGCAGAGAAGAACAGGGTTCGGTGCGGCTGTCGTGCATAGAGGAACCTTTAGGATCAGATCTCGAGAGCCGACAGTCTGTCTTCGTCGAGGAGTTTTCTGGACTGGACGGTTGTTGCTCGTAGGATGTCGCTGAGAACGTTCCTCATCTCGTCGGGTGACCGATGCTTCGCTTCACGCCCCGCTGCCTCTTGAAGTTTTGCGAGAACACTTTCCAGCGAATCATCTCCCGTGAAATTCATCAGGCTGTACCATTCGCACATCTGGCGAGCACGTTTTGCAAGGCTTCCGGGCACGAACTTGGCATCCTGAAGGCGTACCGACATTTCCTGAGCCGCTTCACATATCCTTGCGGTTATCTGGGCGAGGCCTTCCTTGATCGGAGAAACGGCCTCTTCAGCCTCTCGACGAGCGGCCTCGATCTTCATTGAGCGAATGCGTTCCTTCACTTCTCGCTCGCGTCGCGCGTCTTCTTGAAAGCCCGACACTTTGAGCCGCTCGATCTCGTCTTTGGATTTGATCTCCGCCTCTATGGAACGCGTTTCCGCTTCGGCTCGTGCAATGTCGAGCCTCAGGTCGCGGGTAAGCTTCTGTTCGGCTGCCATCTCCGAACCAAGAACAATGACCTTTGGCCTCATCTCGATCGTCAGTCCGTCGCGGATCATGTCCGGCGTCGGCACCATTCCGATCGCCTTCCCGACAACCGCGTTTATAAACTCATCCCGCTCGAACTGTTCACTGGTGGTGGCTTGGAACCGGTCTGCCGAGTCTTCCGCGAGTTTGAAGAAGCTGTCCCGCAGAACGTTTAGTATTTCATCGTAGTGATCAAGCGCCTCGGCTTTGGCGGCGGCCAGCGTTGCGCATGCCTTGAAGTATTCAGCCTCGAACTGCTCAAACGCCGTCCATGGTATCCACTTGTACTCGCTGGTTCCCCAGACGGTTTCGCAGAGGGTGAACCGGAAGCCGTACCTGTTAAGAGCGTTGTGAGCCTGTGCGGCTCCGCGCATCAGTTTGTTTCTGTATGCATCCGGGAGCAATCCCGCCCTGGGCGGACTGACCCTGACAGCGGCGTCTTCGGGCAACGTCACGCCAAGCGTCTTCCACTCAAGCTGTCGAACAAGGCTGCCGAAACCTCGACAGTCTATGTTCAAGAAAATGCCGGCGCTTTCGAGTGTTGAAAGATCAAACGGAAGGGACTCAACAGCATCGACTTCGATACCGAGTTCGACCGCGGCCCTTTCCTTCCGTTTACCTAATCGGCTAAGAACATTCTGAGCAATGTCGGACGGGATGAAAGGTACAGCAGAAACCTCATCCTCGGGCGCTGTGTGTTGGACCGAAGTTTCTGAACGGTCCGACTCCACTAGCGTAGCCGGTTGTTCGATCAATTCGGGCGCGCCATTGCGTCTAAAGATATTCTGAAGAACGGTCGAGGCAAGCGAATCCGTGTTCGAAATCATGGCTGGGCTACCAACGACTACGTCCAATTGTTGAGTTTCCATGTTCACGCTTTCCGCCCGCCGCTTGTTTCTTGCTGCAGCGGTCTGCGAGCCACGAAAGAGAATTACCGGTAACAGATCGATGTAGTCGCACGTCACAGGCTGCAGCTACTGAACGGCTTTTGTTCGAAGTAAATGTCCCGTTCAATCCTCACACCACTGATCTCAACCGATTCGAGTTCGCTTAGCAAAAAGTATCCCCATTCGGGTTCGAAGCCGATCACATAACCGAAGAACAAGAAATCATCACCGGTCTCCTCCCCTTCGGTAACGAACCATGTCCATCCGGAAGCTGGAAAGAAGAACTTCGCGAATACGGTCGGATCTTTCGAATCGCTCTGTTCGCGCAATTTGGGTAACCCGTTCCGAAGAACGCCATCAAGAAGTCTCGACATATTACGGTTACTTCTTCGGGACTGCTGCCGCGACCTGATCCGGCGTACAGTACAGCGATCGGCAGGTGCCCGTCTCAAGATCGAAATAGGTAGCGAACCGCTTTAGAGATCTTGCGAGAAACATCTCGGCCAGCATTTCAGCTATCTCAACCGCAACTCTCTGATTTACGTTGAGACTCTGTTCCCCACGGCGAATACGATCCGGGCACGAAAGTTCTTCGAGTTCCGTCGATCTGCCTTTCTTTTCCGACTCAAGAAGGTCCGGATGAAGAAGCGACGGAGTAGGAAGCGATCGGCAGATGCTCGAACCAACGAAGTGATTCTCCGCCTTGATTCGTTTCGTCATTGAACCGATAAGAATCTGCCCCGAGAATTTGCCGTTGCCGGCATCGATCCACCAGATATTCGGGGCATCGTTCGATTGATATCCCTGTAATTCTTCGACGGCCCGGTGAATCTGTCTTCGGGCGTGATGATTGTCGACGCATCCAACGATCACCGTTAGAGCACGGTAGTCTCCCGAAGATTGTTTGAGGTGGACATCTGCGTCAAACAGCTCGTTCGCATAGTGGCATTCGATCCCCCAGGCAAGAGTGATCCGCTTCGCGATGGACTGTGCCTTGTAGCTTCCGATCTCCGCCGCACAGAAGTTACTCCGCGGAATATTGCCGCTCTCGACTCGATCGGGATCGATGATAAGCAGTTCAGCCGTTTTCCCCGCCACCTTTAGTTCATACATCAGGCGGGCGATAGCGAGCGCTGTGAACGAACCGGTGCCACCCGCTCCGACCTGGATGATCCGGAGTTTCGTATGCTCCTTCGGCATCACCACGGCGGCTTGGGCAAAGCTGAGGTCGATCTCATTCACGACAGCATCTCCACAACCGCGTCTATCTCGTTCAGGTCGATGATCCCGTGCGGCATCCTTCCGACCCAAGTGGCCGGGATCGGGACAAGGTGATCGTAAACGCCGCAACGAAACCGAATCTTTGGTTTATCGTGAACGTCGATGAGGATCGCGAATATCCTGAATTTGCCCGACTCGTCGCGATCGTCCGCCCGGCTGAAATGCAAGGCTCCCGGGGGATGCGTATGCAGTTCAATGCAGCAGTCCGCATACTCCGGCAAAGTGTCGTCGGCTACTGTCGATGCCCAAGTTTGTTCACGACCCGAGGCGCTCCACTGCCACGAACCAAGCACCTTGTCCCAATAGATTAGATAGATTTCCTCTTTGAAGTTTGACGACGTGTGCCCCTGTTGGGCGTGCAAGAGAATCTCAACCCACAGCGAAGCATTAATCGGCGGCTTTCGCCATACTATGCCGATTGCCCCATTCGGCAGCCCGGATATTCTCTGAACAGTGAGTGGCATAGAGACGGCAAACTCTCGTCGACTCGCTCGGACGAAGAGACCATTTCCCGCGAGCAAGTATTCGAATAGCGCCGCGTTGATCGGATCGTTTTCACCCGCAGCGATCTTGTGCCCGACAAGATTTGGCGGCGCGATAAGGTTCGATGACATAAATAAAAGGGAGGGTCGGATCAGGAACGGCTGTCGTATCGTGCTCGCTCGACGATAGATTCCCAGGCGTCCTCGACAGTACTCGACGACATGATCAACTGCGTCGAAGGGAACTTCGTCACCTTGTCGGCCGCCAGTTTTGCGAGAAGATCGCGAACGTCATCTTCGGTCTGGCAGCGACCGCCCGAATGATCGCCGTTGAACGGAGCTTCGAAGATAAGCTTCCAGACTTTCGCAAGGGTCGACGGATGTGTCTCCGGAACTTCATTTTTCCCGAAGCAGATCTTACCCGAACCAATGTTTGGCAGGGGAGCTACAGCGAGACGGGTCTTCGGCGTGATCTTCGAGTTACCGGAAGCCCAAAGGTAGTAATCCTTTCCTTTCCCGAGAAGGATCAAAGCCGGAAGGGGCAAACACAAGGTGTCGGTTCGATTGCCCGGAAACGAAACGGATATTGTTCGCTGGCCCGCCGGCAGAAATGACAATAGTGCATTCCCATCTGTCGCCTCTCGATATCGGAGGACTCGTCGATCTATCCATCCGGTATCGGTCCGGAGATCTCGAAACGCCCGCGTTACCTGCTCACTCGATAGAGCTTTCAACACTTGTCGGTTCTCGCCGAAGGTCTCGAAAAGATACTGTCCCGGTAGGAAGTAGAGCGCTGCTGATGCATCGGGAGGGACACTGTGACTGCGCATTGTCGGATCCTCAACTAACCGATATTGAGCCGTGAGGCAACGGATTCACAGGCGACCGGTGATTACCATTCACAGGTCTTTCGTTGGGTCTCATCGGTCTCACATTCGCATTGCCATGCTTCGCCGACGCAGCATTGCCGTCGTCATCCGCATCGGCGACGATGCCGACAATGGCTGCGAGACCGTATCGCCTGCCGTAGGTCATCGCTGATCCGACGCCCTGCGGATCGGCCTTGGAAAGAGGCAGGCACAGCTCACTCTGGACCCATTGTCCGGATTCGTGGATGAGAATGGTCTCGACTATGAGCGTCTTCTCCGCTCCAACACTATTGCCCTGGATGATACATAGCCCGTTCTTTGAGAGGGTTTCGCGGCAGCTTTCCCACACCGAACTCAGATCGGCATAAGTCGAATTGAAGTACGGATTCGTCGAATCACGTTTCGCCGGCACGAGGCTGGCCTGAACCTTCGCGAGAGCTTTCGCGAGCTCACAAATGCTTTCGCTCTTCTTCATTGAATCTTCCTCCACCTTCTCTTCCGCTTGACGCGACGCTGGTCCGGCAATCTTCCGTTGTTCCAGAAGTTGATGAGTGCCGACAGCATTTTTTTCGGATCCGCCTCTATCTGTTCGTCGAGACAGCCAAGCCGCTCAAAGACCTCGTTTGCCGCTTTGAATTCCTTTGTGAGTTCATCGATCGTTTCGCGGTCCCAGCTGTACCAATCGGCTGTTTGGCAGTAGTTGCTATCGAGCCAGGGATTTCCTGTCGAGTGATCGATCAACCTCAGAAGTTCGCCGAGGAGCGAACCGCTCTTTCTATTCCATACATTCGGATGGGGATCAGAATTTATCTCCGGGAATGCTCCTCTGGAGACCTTAAGTCTCTCATTCAGGAATTCCCATGCCTCATCCGGAAAGTAAAAGATCAAGCCCGCCGCGTAGCTGGTTCGCAAGTTGTCAAAATAGATCTCCTCGCAGCAGAGATCGACATTGAGGGGCGGAATTGCAAAGTGTTCGAACTCGCTTTCCGGGTCGTCGTGCGCGAATTCGAGAAGTGGGAAGCACCTTTCGTTTATCAGGTGAAATAGTTCATTCACCCTCTCGCTGTACTTCTCATACTGACCCCGCCTGTAAAGGCTTGCCCGTGAACACGACCATTCCTTCGGGAACATCTCCTTGTAGAGAGCGTACTTCTGCTGTTCCGAGACGATAGCCGAAACGTAGTCGTACGCCGCATTGGCATCGTGACTTCGGGCCTTATAGCTTAGATACTCGATCGACTTTGAAAGCCGCTCGTCGAAAGACAGTGGATGCGAGATCGCAAGCCCGAGTGCCGCAGACATACTTTCCGTTCCCTAAAAACCGAGGGGAAGTTCCGGTGACGGGTGCGCGGGAGATCTCTCAAACGCTGTGACTTGCCTTCTGATCACGTCTATCTCAGTTCTGGCGTTGTACAGTATCTCTTCCGCCCGCTGTATTTCTTCCGCAACCAAGAGGTCGGCGGCGTCCCGTCGCATAAATTCTTCGGCCAAAAGGATCGCCGGATTGATCTGCTCGCCTTCCTCGATCAATATCTCTAGAGGAGACCGCCCGTCCATCATGCTCCTTTATGCTGAGCTCGTTTGACGATCGTGACGGTGAGCTTCCCGTCCTTCACCTCGCGGGTAATATTCGCGTTCTCTATAGAAGCGAAGTGCGGCTGAAGTACGACCTTCAGCGTCTTGTCTTCTTGTGCCAGAGCCGCGTCAAGCTCAAACTCCTGCCCTTCGATCTTGATAGTCGCTTTTTGTTCGGTGACCGGCGCCGAAGCTTCGCCGGTCGTCTGTTCATTTGCCATTGCTTTATACCTCAAATAGGTTAGGTCGCGAAAAGGCCTTGTTGGTTCTTATCGGCTGCTGCAGATTGGGTCGAAGGCGGAGCTGTAGGATCAGACTTCGTAACAGTTGCTCCAGCTTTGCTCGCTTTTGCTGCAGGCTTTGACGCCTTCTTCGTTGCGGGCTTTTCCTTCCTTAGTTTCTCCGCACCCATTGCCGGCAGCTCATTCCTGTATTGCTTGAACACACGCCCCAATATTTCCGGGATTTGAGAGGCAAAGTCCGCGGTCGAGAATTCGGCTATCACAACACGAGGAGAGAAATCGTGCGTCCGAACGCTAACAACGCACTTCCGAATGCCTCCGGCCTCGGGAAGAAGTTGAACGACCGCCGTCACCGTGCAGCCATCGAAGTTGTAAGGCTCTTTCTCCGCAAGGACAATCGATTCGACCTCGCTCAGCTCTGTGGGTTCCCCATGATCAGTGTCGGCTTCGTCTTCAACCGTCTCGCTAAGCGGATCTTTCTCTATCGTTTTTGAATCGCCTTCACTCGGAGATACGTCGGCGGAGTTAACTGTCGACGTTTGTTCTGGCCCGGTTTCGATCGGGGTGAAGGATGGGGCGGTTTCAGAATTCGACTGTTCGTCGTCGAGCCTGTCTACGAGGGCTTCAATATCGGAATCGTATTCCGGTAGGCACTCGTCGGCGTATGAGGGTCGCAACTCCCGGTCAAGCTCTTCGATTTCCGGAACGACTCCGAGGTATTCGTCGGTCGAGGTTGCAGGAGCCGCAGTCGCAACCGGAGCCTGGGGAGAAGCCGCTAATGAGGACGAGCCGATTTGCGGAACGGCAACTTGAGGGTCTTGGACCGACCGAGACGTAGGCTGCAAGCCAGTTACCCTCACAAGATCCCGAAGCTTTTCGAGGAAGCTGCTCAGGAAGATGTTCCGAACAGTAGCTTCCTCGTGAGCCCGGCACACGTACTCCGCTCCCTTCCACATCTCAAGGGCGAATTGTTGATTTGTGGGGCCGTTGTTCTGGAATCCCACCGACCTGGCCGCTTCACCGGCAAGCTCCTTCGCAGTGAACTTCAGTTGTTCGATCTTCTCGCGATTTTCGAGCGGCACGAACGAACCGCTATTCAGAATTTCCATATATTCTCACTCCACCTTACTGTCTGCCGCTTGCTTTCTTTCGCGGGCAGGTGCGGAAGTCGAGAACGGAAATCCGAGTCGATGCCATCATGCTGCGGCGGCAAGGCTCTTTGGAATGGCCAAGTTTGGAGCTGCGGCAATCGGTGTGTTCCGCTCTCTACTTTTTTTCAGTATGCGAGAGAGTGTCGAATGGGTGGTATTCATTGAGCGCGCTGCTCGGCGCAGGTTGCCATTACTCTGTTGAAGTACGTGTTCGATGAGCGTGGAGGCAGCTTTCACATAAACGCTGTCAAGATCGTCCGTGTCCGGATCGAGCATCACCGTAACGAAACGACAACCTTGTTGCGTGCTATCATCGATTCGATCCCAACACGCCGTATCCGGTAGGTTCGCGGCGGCTCCTGTTCGATTCGGCGGTGAGTTTAGGTTGAGAACATTTAGGATCATCTCAACGGTAATCGTCGGAGCGTCGATAGACTCGACGGCAAGTCGCGCGGCGAAGTTTTTTAGTTCGCGGTAGTTGCCCTTCCATTCCAGATTCTGGAGAGCTGTCAGTGCGTCATCGTCTATAACAAACGGCAGGTCCCTCCCGATCACGGCTCTTTCAGCATCCAGCTGAGAGATAAACAGTTCAACGATCTTTTCCTTCTGATATCGAAGAGGAACCGTTTCAAGTTGAAGAATATTCAGCCGGTCGAAAAGATCTGGACGAAAGAATCCGTCCGTTACCATTCTCTTCAGATCGCGAGACGTGGCAGCGATTATTCGCACATCTATCTCACGCTCGTAGGTACCACCCACTCTGCGTATCTTCTTTTCTTCTACCGCTTTCAGAAGTTTGGCCTGAAGGCCGAGCGTCAGTTCGCCTATCTCATCAAGAAATAGTGTTCCTCCACCGGAGTTTTCAAAGAGGCCGGCCTTGGCCGAAACGGCTCCCGTGAAGGCTCCCTTTTCATAACCGAACAGTTCGGATTCAAGAAGCTCCGAGGTAAAGCTGGCGCAATTGACGCTTACGAACTCCCGCTTAGATCGCGGACTTTGCTCGTGGAGTTTCCGGGCAATCGTCGTCTTCCCGGTGCCCCTCTCACCTGTGATAAGCACGTAATGAGGTACTCGGGCATAGAGGGCAATCCTTTCCTCTAGCATCGACGATCCAGTATCGGTAGTGGAGACGGCATATTGATTGGTCATGAAGCGGTTCTCTCCCTAAAAGTTCGGTAAGCTTTTGCAGTGCGGCTCTTAACAAACTCGTAGGGATAGTTGTCCCTGGCTTTTCGTACTAGGAAAAACCTGATCCGCATTCACAGAATCTGCCCTACATAAGTAAAAACCCGCCTTAGGCGAAAAGGTTACCTTTTGGCTGACAAATTTCTGAGTTGGCGCATAGTTCGCGAATTGCGTCCTTCGCAGGCTCGACCAACCAGTCTGGCAGTTCGGCCGGTTTTTCCTCCGTAACTTTGCCGTTGAGGTTGTGCTGGCGTTCCGGCAGGAAGCTGATGTTCGTCGATTCCGGCGGATACAAGGCCAGGATCGGTTCAATGTAGGTTTGAGGAGATGACTCGGGAAGGAAAAATCGCTGTTTGCCATACTGAACGATGTTGATAAGGCCCATTCGCCGTAGCTCGCGGGTCTGTTCAACCGTGGAGGGACGCACTTCGGTGAGTAACTGTCCCTGGAACCGTGTTGTTCGGATCTTGATATCGCCGGCAAGGTTTACGGTGTTGTTCTCAAAATCAACGACGCGGAGAATTTCAGCAGCGGTCGTAGGGGTCTCCGATCGAAGCCCGAAGTGACGCCGAATATCATTGAGCCACTCTGCTGATATGCTCACTCCGACGAGACGTGTTCCTTCGTCGGTTGTCGTTCTCACGATGTTTAATGCGTCACGGCTGAACGTCTTCAAATACTTCCATATCGGAAGTAATGCCCCGCTCAGCAAGTGAACGGTTCGCTGCTCAAACGGCGGGATCTTCGCTTCTTCATTCAGCCACCAAGTCTCCGCCCGGGTCTTTGTACAGACCCGGTACTTCTGATTCAGCTCGTTTTCTCTCACGTACGACACGTTCCGTTCAGCGGGCTTCGATAGAGAGAACATTTGGTATCTTTCACCGGATTCGGGGTCGGTGTGCGAAAGAGTCCTGCGAACGGCAACGAAAGTACCGTCCTGACGATGCTGAAAAAACTGATGTTGAGCACTCGCCGCAAGCTCCGAGAACCTCGCTGGCTTAGATATGACCTTTAGCTCTAGCTTGTAATAGACCGTCTTGGCTCCTGTGAGGGCATCCACATGAAGGATTTGAGGCTCTTTGGCTATCTTGACCGACGCCGCCTTCAGGTCTTCCATCCCGTCATCCAGTTTTCCTTTCTGCTTCAAATATTCGAGCGTTTCATGAAAGGTTTCATAGAAATGATCAAACAATGCGTTCTGCCGATCGACTTCGAGCGAAAGGAGTCTATTCAGAAATCTGGGTATATTCGTGCGTTCGCTTTCAGGAACTTCTTCACCATTGTCGGTCTTGCGCAGCAGTCCCATATCCTTCAGCGCCAGCTTCGGATCATCAAGATGCGGGACCTCAGTACCGCGCATGATGCTTGTCAGCACGATGTTAAGTGCCGAGCGGCCTTCCTTAGACTCAAGATTGTATTTGTCGAGATTGCCCGCCTTTTCCGCGCGCCTGTCGCCTTTTGTTAGAGCCCCCATGTTCCCGAGCCTGCGAGCGATCGTTGCCGAGAACCTTTTCTCGCCGCCAAGCTCCGTGAATACGAGAAGGTATACAGGCGGGGCTACCTGTCCCGTGCGGTGCGTGCGGCCGAAGTCCTGAATTTGCTTGTCCGCCGACCATTTCAGTTCCGCGGCGATGTGAAGCCGTCGCTGTTTGTTGCCGACTTGCTTTCCGGCATGAAGGCTATCACCGGTAGAGGCAACCTCGGACATGATCGCGATCCGTTTGTCCCCGTTTTGGAATGCGTTCTTCTCGTGAAGATTGATGAGCTTCGATGGAACTCCGGCGAGTTGGCGGGGACGGTATTCGAGCGTACCGGAAGTTGTACGGATCAGCCGCTTCTTCCGACCGGTCATCTCTGCCACGTTCTCCACCCCGAAGTAATTAACAAGCTGATCGAGCGGGTGCTCCGGAACCTCAAGCACTGAAAGCTTATCCAATAGCTCGCTCCGAAGCTGCAAAGCGGCTCGGCTCTCTACCTGGTTGCCGTTAGCATCGAGGACTGGAATATACTCGATCGTTCCGCTGTAGGGATTCGTTCGTTCGTGGAAGCAGGCGGTCGGAAAACAGTTGGTAACGAGTCTCGTGAGCGTTTCCCGCGGGCTGAAATCGAGACTGTCGATAGCTTCCTCCTGATCTGCCGCTCTCTCGATCTGCTTCTTTGTCTGACTCTCGCCAGTTCCGGTGATCGAGACAACGATTGACTGCTTCCGGCCGAGGGCATCTTCGATCTCGCGAATAAGCGTCGGGACTTTGAAGGCGGTAATGAGATTGCGAAAGCAACGCTGGTGCTCTGCCCAGAACTGATTGACCGCTTGGGCGCGTGTCGCTTTCCCTGAATTGGTAAGATCCAAGGCCCGATGAATATTTCGAAAGACCTCCTGCCACCCTTGCGCCATATTGTCATACATTCGGCGCTGTGCTGGCGTGAGCCAATGCGTAACTTCGCGGAATTCAACGGCCTGCCCGGAATCGGGATCTACGCCCATGCTCAGGTTTCCGCAGAGATATCGCCCCATCGCCTTCAGGTCGCGGCAGACCATTTCGAGAGCACCTACGCCGCCAGATTCGATCTCCTCGGCGAACTGTTCGAACCCCAACGGGAAGTTTGTTCCGTCCCCCCAAAGCCCCAGCCTCGACATGTACGCTAGATGTCTAACCTCGCCGGCAGATGTAGCGGACGAATAAACCACTCTGTAGTCAGGAAACTTAACCGGGTTTTGTATCTCCAGCACCGCGGCACCTGTTTGGGTAGACTTTCCGCGATCATCGGCAAATGCGTATTTTGCTTTATGTCCTTCGTCGAAGATCACGACTCCATCGCTTCCGAGCCAGCGAATCAATTGATCGATTCGGCGATTACCCGACTTCGATCGCGCTATAAGCGATCTGTAAGTGCAGAAGACGATTCCGTCGCCGAGTTCGATCTCGCCGTCTGTCGGAAAGTCGTTGATCAGCTTGATCGGCCGAGTGAGTCCCAGCCGTGCAAACTCGTCAGATACAGCTTCGATGAGATCCGATTTCACGGAGAACCAGACGGCTCGCCTTTGTCCCTGGAACCAATTGTCGAGGATCACTCCCGCCAAGGTTGCGGTCTTGCCGGTTCCCGTCCCGTCTCCGATGCTGATTCCCGCGCGCGATCCGTCAGCAAGTCTCTGTCGATGGGCCTGTCCCGCGTAGATGATCCTTTCGATCTGCATCGCGGAGAGCTTGCCGGATTCGCATAACTCTTTTGGCAAACGAGGACGATAGGTGATGGGGGGAGGCTCAACATTCGCGAGTCCAGGCGGTTCGACTATCACTCCCGGATGTGGAGCACCACCGACAACGTAACGCGGAAGATATGCGGTTGTCTGAGTTTCTGTGTTCTGTCCGTCAGTCTCAGGCGAGACTGCCGTCGCGGTTGCCGTAGAAGCGGTTGGAATAAGCGCGGCTGCGCCCGCCGTCATTTGTCCTTGACTAGATAGCATCTCCATGTGATCGGTATTTTGGTTAAGAATCGAAACGAGGACGCACCGCTTTAATCAACGTCGTAGCCGATGAAGTTCTCGTCGTTAATGAGCAGGTAATAGTAACCGTTGCCGCAGCCTGCGTATTCAAGCGATAGGAAGCCTCGAAAGTCTCCCGTCTCGGTGTCGAGATCGGTTTCGAGCGAGATGTCGTACCCGGCGAATTTTGCCCAGCGGTTTGTTATATACGTCCCCGCGGTCCGGTTGCGTATGGATTCGCGAAACCGCTCGATCTCGCGCGGATACTTTTTGGAGATCCGGTTCAGTGAGATCACCTTACCGTCGATTTGGGTTCCGGTCGTTACTTGCAACTCGTACAGAGTTTTCGGACGCGGCTTCTTGTCCTTTTCCCAGGAACTCGGCTCGACAAGGTCTCTACTCCACGAATCGAAATCCGGCAGCGAGAGACAGTCTCGTATGAAAGGATTGGTGAAACTCGCCTCGCCCGCCATCCTCTTGTACTTCTCGATTAGGCGGTATCCTTTTCCAAGCTTCTCTTTGGCGGTGGATGGAGGCTTAGGATGTAAGAATTGCTCGTAGCGAGCAAGATCGGATTCGCACACCACATATCCGCGTCGGTTGCTGCGTGGTTTGAAGCGACAAAGGCTCCCACCATCCGAAATAAAGAAGCGATCTTTCTTGCCGTTGGTCGCTACGGCGCCAATGATCGAGCCGTTTTTGACGGCTTCGTGAAGTTCCCGGTAGTTCATATCTATCTAAATCGACTCGAGCGCGTTGAAAGCGTCCTCGATATTGTCGAAGCTCTGATGGAGGGAACGTTGGACATCGCCGTGCGGCTCATCGACTGCGGACTTGCGTCCGAGGATGAAAGTAATGCCAACGGTTGTTCCGTTACGGTAATATTCCCGACCGGGCAGGCCGATGGATCGAGTAACCCGGATGCCGGGCCGGAGCGAATCCCAGAACCATCTCCCCATTGCGCTTGCCATTGATCCGCCTTCGCCGAGGACGACGACGAACCGACCGCCGTCTGCGAGGCGCCGAAGTGCTGACTCGACGTGTCGAAAGCCAAACATGTTCTGATTTCGTTCGACGCGTCCGCCGCTTGACGAGAACGGCGGATTCATTAAGACAACGTTAGCGACGATGGTCTCCGGCAACAAGTCATCGATAAATTCGGCATCATGCCGAGTCGGCTCGAAACCGAGCAGTCTCGCCATCTGGCTTCTCCTTGGATCTAGTTCGTTCGTGATCACCGAGGCAACGACCGCTTTCGCCCAGACCGCAAGACATCCCGTTCCACAGGATGGCTCGAGCACTGAATCGTTGTCGGTTAGGCTGAGTAGATAGGCAGCCAGGTAGGATATCGGAGCCGGCGTCGAGAATTGCTGATAGGCGATCTGTGTCGAGCTTCTCCAAGACTGCGTCGGCAAGCGTTCCTGCAATGGCCTGAGTATTTCACGGCTCATGACAGCAGGTTGGTCGGACGAGAGCAACGGCTTGCCGTATTTTGTTGCGACCAAAAAGTTGAGCGCTGTTTCGGCGACTTCGTGGCAGAGATGGGGATCGGAGGACAACGCGTCGATACCGGCTTCGCCGCACATCGCGAGCAGGTCTCGGTTTGTTAGCTTACGCCCCGAGTCTATTCTTTCGGCGATCCCTTGTATAAGGACTAACGGGACGTTCTGCTGGTTGTGCGGCTGGCCCATACTGCCGTCTGTCTGCCGCCTGTTTGTTCGCTATCGAACGAGGCAAGTTGGTGGTTGGCCCACTCGAAACATTTAGGCGTCAGACCCTTGAGCCATTCGGCGACCGTGAGATATTCGAGGCGATGACCGGCAAGCAGTGCGTCGTCTATCCCTTTTACTGATCGGTCCCACGAGATAATTCGGACATCTTCGTCATATCCAAAGGCTGCCCGGTCCGAATATCGAATCCGCAGAAGTGCCGCCAGTGCTCGGGCTACGTGCGGATTTGTGAAGCTGTCATTGTCGAGTGCTATCTCTAACATTCTACCCCTGGCAGTTTCCACGATCTCGCGATGGGCGGTTGCTACGCCGCTGTTTCCGACAACGTATCTATCGGTAAGAAATCTTTGCGCCGTCGCGGCCTTGAGCGCACCTTCCGTGATTACGATAGGAAGCTCTATACCGATACAGGGCCGCACATGATGAAGAGGTGACCCCGGACTCGAACCCAGGCGTTCCTTTGCGGAAGAGAGCCATACGTAGTTACCCGACCTTCCTTCCACATACTTCATAACCCGGATCTGGCATGCTTGGATCAGACCGTCGCGCCCAATAAACGGGATAAGTAATTGTTCGTCGTTTGAATCGAATCTGTTCCCAAGACGCCATTCGCCCGCCGTATTCTTCCAGAAGCCGGGTACTCCCTCAAATGAAGTATCTTCTCCTTTGGCTTGCGTCTGAAGGAGCCGCTCGACCAGTACGCGCCTCTCGTTCACGGTTCTTGGAAAACTACCGTACTGAGAAATATCTTTTATCCGTCTGTCCGCTAATCCACCTCGTCCATTCACGAGCTCGTTG
This sequence comes from Acidobacteriota bacterium, assembly GCA_019639235.1. GTDB lineage: Bacteria > Acidobacteriota > Blastocatellia > Pyrinomonadales > Pyrinomonadaceae > OLB17. The sequence goes on from JAHBSG010000006.1 coordinate 77,515, forward strand.
TTGGAGGATGCAGGTGATAATTCGATAAGCTTGCGATAGATTTTGTCTCGGATTTCGCGTAAAGCCACGGCACTTGAACCCTGCACTTCGCGAGTCTTGGTGGATTGGTTGAATCTTCGGTTGAAGGCTAGATCGAAATTAACGTCTTGATGATAATAAACCCCCCAGCCATGTCTGCTTATACGACTGGCCTTCAGGGTGACACGCGCACAGAACGAAATTGTCTCGGCTGCGGTTCTACTGCACCAATCCGGCTTCCCGCAGATGCGGCATAGGCTCTTTTTGGAGACGCGTATGTACCCCGTTCCGATCATTGCCGATCCATTTCCTTCACCGAAAATGCCAGCCGCTTATTTGTCATCTAATCTCTAATGGGGCAGTCTGATCACTTCTTGGATAAAGGCTCATTTGTACTAGAAGGTGCGCAGATGATTAGGATCTGGAATGCCCCGCTGGTGCGATCAACAATGGATGTCGATCCTCAGATGACTCTCGCTCAAGCGATAACCTTCGCTGACTGACAGCGGAAAACCGAATTGCGAAATTGGACGGCCGGTATGCGAAATTGGACGGCTTGGTAACTAATCGAGCACCTTCATTCGCAACCTAACCTAGCGTAATCGTAAATCGCGTACCGCTTGGGCGTCTTTCCGCGATGAGAGTACCCTCATGCTGAGCCACTATCCTCTGTGCAACGGAAAGTCCGAGGCCTGATCCTTTTTCCTTGGTCGTTAAAAATGGGTCGAATATGCGGTCCAGTATCTCCGGCGGAATGCCGCTACCAGTATCCCCGACATCTATCGCAATTGTCTGACCTTCGCTACGCGATCTAAAGGTTATTGTTCCTCCGGTCGGCATCGCTTCGATGGCATTAATTCCGAGGTTTAGAAGAACCTGTTTGATCTGCTCAGCGTCGATGTCGACTTCTGGAAGGTCAGGGGCAAACTCCCGAATCATCTTAACGTCGGCTTTGGCAGCCTGCAGTTCGAGGAGCTGGATCGTGGAATCTAATAGGTCATTCACGCAGATCGGGGACTTCGATAATACCGGCGGCCGGGCAAATTTCAGAAACTCGGTTACAAGTTTATTGATCCTTTCGACCTCGGCCTTTGCGATCTGCGCAAATTCGCGTCGGGGGCTTTCTAGTGGAATATCCTTTTCGAGAATCTCCACGGCACCTTTGATCGCGCTCAAGGGATTGCGGACCTCGTGCACCACACCCGATGCGATCTCGGCCAATGAGGAGAGCCGCTCCGATTGCAGTAGCTGCCCGACCGTCTGCCGTAGATCCGAGTATGCTTTCTGCAATTCGAGGTTAATGCGTTCCGCCCGATCGTGCTCACGGCGTTTCTGATCGCCCAGCCACCCGGTCACAGCACCGATAACAAAGAACAGAGATAGTTCCGCATACTGGTTTAAGGCGTACTCGTAGTTCTGGTGCTGCCAGTGAAGAAGTATATGCGGAAGGTATGAAAGCGCCGCAAATGTTGCGGCGGCCAATCCGCCTCGCAAGCCGTACCAGAATGCAGCCAGAATGATCGGTATGTAGTATATCCGCTGGTAAACCTGATGCAGCACAATGCTATTCACAGGCGTCAGGTAGTGGAGAGCCGCTATGAAAAGGATCGTCGCCGCAAGCAGAATAATTGTGATCGACGTAGTCCTCTTACTCATCGAGACCAAATTTTTGCATGCGGTAGATCAACGCGCTTCTGGTTATGTTTAGATATCGAGCCGCCTGAGACTGATTTCCGTTGTGGAGCTTCAACGCGTACGCGATGATCTCGCGTTCAAGGTCCTCAAACGAAATCCCATCGGGCGGGAGTTCGATCCTTACGCCCCCAAAGCCGTTGGCAGGTTCCCGAACGTAATCAGGGATGTCCTCTTTCTTCAAGCAGATCTCGTCTGAAAGTACCACCATTCGTTCGATAATATTCTCAAGCTCGCGCACGTTTCCCGGAAAGGAATAGGCTGAGAGGACGTTAAGGATCTCGGGCTTCAGTTTCAGATTTTCAAAGCCATGCTTACGCTTTGCTCGGCGGAAAAAATGATTGACAAGAAGCGGGATATCTTTCCGCCGCATTCTGAGCGGAGGCAGTTCGACAGGCACGACGGCTAGTCGAAAGTACAGGTCCTCGCGGAACGTACCTTCGCGCACCATATCTTCTGGGTCGTGGTTTGTCGCGGCTATTATTCGAACGTCCACACGCCGAGCGTCGTTCTCACCAAGCCGCACGATCTCGCGCTCCTGAAGAACGCGCAACAACTTCGGCTGGAGCGAAAGAGGCAACAGCCCGATCTCGTCGAGAAAGAGAGTTCCCCCGTCCGCAGCCTCGAATTTACCTTTCGTGTCAGACGCGGCTCCGGTGAAACTGCCGCGCTTATAACCGAAAAGCTCTGCCTCGATCAGCGATTCGGGAATCGAGCCGCAGTTAACGGCAATAAAAGGCTTCTCTTTACGCCGGCCTGAAAAGTGGATCCCCTTCGCGATAAGCTCTTTGCCGGTCCCGGATTCGCCCGTGATCAGAACCGTGACATCCGACCGAGAGACCCGCTCGACAGTCTTCATCACCCGCGACATGACGTCCGACTCTCCGATGACGTTATCTAATCGAAATTCCTTTTCGACCAGTTCGCGAAGTTGAAGGTTTTCATTTCTTGTTCGGGTGAAGCTGAGGGCCCGTTCAACCGTCAAAAGAATCTCGTCATGGTTAAATGGTTTGTTTATATAATCGAAAGCCCCGAGTTTCATCGCGCTTACGGCTGTCTCAACCTCACCGAACGCGGTAGCAACAATGACCGGGATCTCCTTGTCGGATGCCTTTACCTTTTCCAGTAACTCAAGGCCGGAAACCTTTGGCATTCGCAGGTCGGTTATGACGCAATCCACCTCTTTCGTCCCGAGGACGAGGAGTGCTTCTTCGCCATCGGCGGCGACGATCACACGGTAGCCCGCTTCGTCGAGCTGAAATTCGAGAACCCGGCGAAGGCTTTCATCGTCATCGACAAGCAAAATTGTTCCGAGTTCATATTTTCTCACTGTTTCGCTGAGCCCTTCTCGGCCAACCAAATCTCGATCGAGCGAAGAGTCTCGATCGCCCTGGCAGTCTCACCATCTTGTACCAGCCGCCCAAATTCAAGATACCTCTTTGCGAGTTCATCAAGCATCGCCGCATCGGTGGCAATTTCGAAAGCTAGACGGCTTGCCGCATCATCGAGTCGCACGGAATTGCGTCCCTGAAGACTGCGGACCGTCGCCATGATTCTCAGAGCAGGAGCATCCAACTGCCGCTGAAAAGCGACAATCGCGTCCTCCAGCGCTCGAAGCTGTCGCTCTCTCCAATTCGCCCGCCACAGAAAGATCCCAAACGCAACGGCAACAACGAGATAGAAGAGCCTGAAAATGAAGGCCGTAGGATGCGGCGAAAATATCTCCGACCAAAGGCTTCCCGCGTGGACTTCCGCGCCGAGTTCGACGTGCATAACGGCGTCAACAACCCACGCCAATGCTCCGAGCCCGACACCGAACCAGATCTCTTTGTAACCGGAGAAAATTTTCATACCGCTTTTCTTGGGTACTCTATCTGATCTCGAAGGTCAGAGTCGCCCACTTCGATTCATAATTGAGCTTTGGGTCGTCCAGCCTCGTCATGTTAATGAACCGTACATACCACTTTCCCGGTGCATCAAGCTTGAACTTGGCTATGCCCTTCTTATCGGTACGAACGTCCTGCCCGGCGACCACCTTACCATCAGCTTCGCGCCCTGATTGTACAAATTGGTTCACGAGCGGCTTCCCATCCTTCAGGCAAAGAATCTCGATTGAACTCCCAGTCTTCAGGCTGTAAGGATTCTGTTGCGGAACGAGTTCAACCGGATATCCAACCACGGTCTTGTAGCTGTCACTTCGCTCATCGCCCGCCTGAAAAATTGCTTTCACGTGCTTCGAATACCTCTCGCGCACTTTCTTGTCGAGTTCCTTCTTCTCTTTCCTCTCAGCGAGGGTGTCGGGAATGCCGTCGTGCGACAGGTACTCGTTGAAGTCTTTCCCTTCAAGATCGATCTCGCGCTCCATCGTGGACATAGCCGCAACATAGGTGCCGGCCTGCTTGATGTCGACATCAAGGAATGAAGTAGTTTCGTTTTTCGAGAAATCCGCTTCCAAAGCTTTAATCCTGGTACCGTCAGGACCGACAATACTCGCGTCCTTAAGTCGAGCGAAGTTAACAGCCCCTTCGCTTGCTAAGAACGTCCCATTCAAAATACTTATCTTCGCTTTCGAATTCACTGCGACGAAAAAGCTGTCGAGTTTTAAGAAAAGATCGTGCGCAAAAACCTGTGCGGAAAGGACCACCGAAGCAAACAGCACACAGACAATAACTTTCTTTCTCATAATGTTTCTCCTACCTTATTTCGAACGTCAGCGTGGCCCACTTCGATTCGTAGTTAATGTTTGGGTCCTCGACCTTGACCATGTTTATGAACTTTGCATACCACTTGCCAGGGCTTTCAAGTTTTATTTTGATAAGCCCGCTAGAATCGCTCTTCAGGGATTTCTCAGAAGCCATTTTGCTGCCCGAATCGTATCCCACCAGCACTGTCTGACCGACAAGGGGTTTGCCGTCCCTCAAGCACAGTATGTCAATGGTTTGACCTGGTTTCGATTTATACGGGTTCTGCTGCGGGATCATTTCGACCGCGTATCCCAAGACTACCTTGTAATCGTCCGTACTCTTTTTACCCGCCTGCAATATGGTCTTAACGTATTTTGAGTAACGATACCGAGCATCTTTATCCAGTTCGTTGTCTCTTTTGCGCTCATCCAAAACGCCTGGTATGCCTTCGAGCGTAAGATATTCGTTAAACTCCTTTGCGGCAAGGGCGTTCTCACGCCAATTCGTTGAAAGTCCGACAACGTAATTCCCCTCATCAGGGGTCGCGATGTCAATGAAAGCAGTTGTCTCGTTCTTGGCGAAATTTGATTCACCAATACTCGCACGCTTGCCGCCGGGCGAAACGATACTAGCGTCGGTCAATCTCGAAAAAGCAACGGCGCCTTCGCTAGTCTTGAACGTTCCGTTCATCACGCTCAGCCTCGTCGAACCGCCTGCCTTCGTGAAAAAGCTGTCGGGCTTCAAGAACAAATCGTGAGCCAATGCTGGAAGGATTGCCACAGCGCCGACAATCAGTAAACCAATGATTGTTCTCTTCATTTTATCCAGAACTCCTCCAAGGTTTTCGCGCTCGGTGCAGGCGAATCGTACCGAACAAAGTGTTGTAGTAATTTGTTTCTTCCACCCTTTCAAATCCCACATCTCGGATAAGAGTAGGCAAACGTCCCTCGAAGCTGTCGGAGGTCGTTTCGGCGCCGTCCAGAAGACGGATCACGCCCGAAGCAATTCTCATCATAGGATTGGCCGGCAACCCCCAGTCTGCTACGTGTAGCTCCCCGCCGATACGTAGTACCCGAAGACACTCCTCGAGAGTTTTCATCTTTTTTTCCCAGGTCAAATGATGAAAGAAAAGGCTTGAAAACACTCGGTCAAAAGAAGCATCAGCGTAAGGCAAATCAAACGACATCGCTTCGTCGAAGCGGATATCGGCGTTTGCGTTATTTGCTTTTGCGGCCGCGATCTTCAGGATCTTTGGATCGCCGTCAATTCCGAAGACATCTGTTTGCGGCTCGGCGCCTTTTAACAGTAATGCCAGAGTTCCCGTTCCACAGGCGAGGTCAAGAATCTGCTGACCCGCCGCGGGCCGGGATTGCTCAACCAACGCACGTTTGAACGCTGCCTCGCGCGAAGTCAGCCGAACAACCGGATCATATAGAGGCGTCAGCCAATCGTAGCCCAACGCAGGAATGTAATTCATGCCTTTCACAAGTACGAGTCTTTCATACGAACTGCGGCGTTATGTCTGCCGCATATACTCCTACCCCCGCCGATCATTTTTCCAATCGGTTAAGAATACTTTTCATTTGCTCAATTTCGCGTTCCTGCGACGCGACGATCTCACCGCATAAAGCCTTGATCTCTTGGTCGCTGACGGATGCTTCGTTGCACATCAGAATCGCGCCGGCATGGTGCGGAATCATCGAACGCAAAAACTGTTTGTCGCCGATCGCGGTCTGCTCTCGGATCGAGAACCAAAAGCCAACGAGGGCGATCACGCTGACAACTATGATCGCCAGGTTCAGCTTTTTGTTTTTGTACATCGACCCCATTAGTAGGATCTCGATCAGCACCATCGGGGCCGTCATCAGGCCTGCCATATAAAATTGATTGAAGCTGTTAAAGACGTTCGCGAAAGCATTGACCATCGCGTACATCAGCGCATACATCGAAACGAACATCAAAGCTGTCATCAGCAGAAAACGCAGATAATGTCCAAGTTTTATAACGGCGTGTTCTCGATCGGAACCCTGATGTTCTACATGTTCGCTTTTCATTGTTCGCTCCCTAATATATATCCCGATCCGATTGCGGCGGCATAAATCAGTACCGTTGAAGCCGCTTCGCGTGCGCAAATGCCTAGAGCTTTTTCACTCAATTTGATGTCGGCGTGGACGTCGGTGACGGCGCCCGGCGCGGCGCGCTTGAATGCCAGTGGACTATGCGCCATTTTCCTTCGCGTTTTTCCAGAATTGCGGTACCAAGCCCGCCGCTCTCGATTTTTCGAGTTCCCATTTCTGCCGACAAACTGTATTTAAATGTCGCCCAAGCAGTCTTGCCATCAACCTTGACTTTCAGATCGCTGAACGAATACTTGGTGTTCTTAAACTCCTTCAGTTCCGGGGCTAGATGATGATTTCTGTAATCATCCCAGCCGTAATTCGCATGGCCGCTTTCAAAAACCGTAACGTCTGCGGTGTTTGCCCAAAGTTTGTCCAGTGTCGCCAAGTCTCCGCGTTCAACGGCCGATGCTTCTTGAGTGAGAACATTCGTTACCGCCCTAACCTCGTTTATCTGTGCAAGATTTTTGTCCGCTAGAGTCATACCGATGAGCCCAAATGTGACCAGGGCAAATGCGGCGAGTAAAAGTTTTCTAGTTCTCTCGTTTTTCATTTTTTTCCATAGTAACGAAACACGTATGAGTCTCTCGTGGGCTTTTCGATCTATCTCAGAAAATGTCGAGAACCAATCCTTCGTTTCTTCCCGCTTAGTGTCTGTCGCTTGGTTATCTGTACGCTATTCCCGCGAAAACTCTGGCACGGGCCGCGTATCAGCCTTTTGCTGATCCGCCGCGACGCCGTTCGCCCGAATATCGTCGATTAGCCAGCTCATTTCCTTGATCTCCCTTTTCTGCGCACTGATGATCTCGTCGGCAAGCTTGCGAACCCTTCGGTCTTCGATCTCAGCGCGAGTGCTCGTTAGAATCGCGATTGAGTGGTGCGGTATCATTCCCTCCATGAAATCGACGTCGTCCACAGTTTCCTGCGATCGGACGAGTGCGAGGGCCGCAGCCATTACAACCACCGAACCGACATAGATCGCCATGTTGGCTTTGGTATTGGGGTACATGCCCAGCATAAAACTCAGCATTATGATCGCCATCGCGCCGCCCATCATCATCACCATAAAGAGCCGTGTCTCACTAAAGAATGCGTGACCGAATATCTCCCATGAGTTCAAGTAACTTAGAACGTACATCGAAACCATGGACGTGATGATCATTAAAAAGAATTTCGCATACTTTCCTTGCTTCATTGTGTCTTCCATTTCAATTCCCCCTTATTGCGCGAGGACGAAAGAGAACGCTCGACCCATGTCCTCGCTCTGAAAAAACCGGTCTAGCGCTGTACCAACTAAAGCTCAAATAATCCGGTCAATCGGTGTTCCACTCCGGCAGTCTCGTGCCGAATGGTCCGCTCTCACGATCTAGTTCAGTCCCCGTGCCGCTTGGGCGACGCCCCTCGCGTTCAGCGATTATCCGATCAGCCGCCGGCTTTCCGAACTTATAAAAGACAGCGGGCGTCACGACTTGATCAAGCAGCGTCGCCGTGAGAATTCCTCCGATGACGACAACGGCGAGCGGGTGGAGTATCTCCTTGCCGGGCGCGTCCGCCGCCAAAACGAACGGTACCAGAGAAAGTCCAGCCGTCAGTGCGGTCATCATGACGGGGACGAGCCTTTCAAGAGAACCGCGGATGATCATCTCCTCGGTGAAGTTCTCCCCTTCTTCTCTCATCAGGTGAAGGTAGTGCGAGATCATCATTATCCCGTTCCGGGACGTGATCCCTACCAGAGAGATGAATCCCACTAAGGTTGCGATCGAGAAGACTCCTCCGCTCAGCAGCAACGCGGCAACAGCTCCGATCAGAGCGAGAGGAATATTTATCATCACCTGAAGGGCCGAACGCCAATCCCCCAGAGCCTTTATCAGAAGAAAGAAGATCGCTATCAGCGAGAAGACGGTCAAGAGCGAGAGCGTCCGCGTTGCCTCCTGCGAAGCCTGAAACTGTCCGCCAAATTCTAGAAAATAACCTTGAGGAAGCGTGACTTGCGCGGCAACGCGATTTTGCATGTCGCCGACAACCGAACCAAGATCTCGATCGGCAGTGTTGGCCGAAATGACGATCCGACGCTGAGTATTCTCGCGAAGGATCTGATTTGGTCCCGGCAGGTTCTCAATCGTTGCGACCGCTGACACCGGTATCTGGGCACCCTGCGGTGTATCGACCGTCGCATTCCGCAAGGCGTCGAGGCTGTTGCGCGAAGCGTCGTCGAACCTGACCACAACGTCGTACCGCCTGGCCCCCTCGATCGCCTGAGATACCGTCCGTCCGTTTAGCGCGGTTTCGAGCGTATCGGTGATCTCACCCGGCTGCAATCCGTATTGAGCGGCCTTTGCCCGTTCAACGTTGAATCGGATCTGCGGTATGAGTACCTGCTTTTCGATCTGGACGTCTGCGGCTCCTTCTACCGTCGCCATTACGTTCCGAATCTCTTCCGCTTTCGAGCGGAGGACCGAGAGGTCGTCGCCAAAGAGCTTTACCGCTATCTGTGCTCGAACACCCGACTGAAGATGGTCCAATCGATGCGAGATCGGCTGACCCACATTAACGGACACTCCGGGCACGACTGATAGCTGCTTTCGGATATCTGCGAGGATCTCGTCCCGAGAACGATCGGACTCCTTTAGGTCGACATCGATCTCCGTGTAGTGGACGCCCTCCGCATGCTCATCTAGCTCCGCTCGTCCCGTTCTTCGGCCGGTCGATACAACTTCCGGCACCTCCAAGATCAGCTTCTCGGATATTGTTCCGATCCGATTCGACTCGACGAGCGATGTGCCCGGCTGCGCGAGAACGTTTATCGTCAGCGTTCCCTCGTTAAATTCGGGGAGAAACGACGTGCCCACGAAAGGAAGAGTTGCCATCGTCATTACGAACAGCAACGCGGCTCCGACAATTACTTTGTACGGATGGCGAAGCGTCCAGTGAAGGAGGCGTTCGTCCCATTTCTTGAGCCAACGAACTACGAAGCTATCTTTTTCGGAATGACCTGTTTGATTCTCGAGTCCTTCGTCCAAGGAGCCGTCGAGGCGATCCTTGGGCGAAAATCGCGCTTTCAACTTGCTGAGCCAGCCGGCCATCAGCCCGCGACCGTTCACGCGTTTGAACAACTGCGGAATAAGGTAGGACGCCAAGACGGGTGTCACGGTGAGGCTAACAAACAGCGAAGCGACGAGAGACGTTATATACGCGAGTCCGAGCGGAGCAAGCAGTCGGCCTTCCACGCCCGTCAACATGAAGAGCGGGAGAAAGACCAGCGCCACAATTATCGTAGCGAAGACTATGGATGAACGGATCTCGAGCGACGCATAATAGATAACCTCCAACGAGGGGCGTGGATTTGGAAGTGAGTAATTCTCGCGCAAACGGCGAAAGATATTCTCGATATCTACGATCGCGTCATCAACCAACTCGCCGATAGCGACAGCCAAGCCGCCGAGTGTCATGGTGTTGATCGAAATTCCAAACGCCCATAGCACAAGAAACGTAACGACAAAGGAGAGCGGTATCGCCGTAAGCGTGATGGCAGTAGTTCGGAAATTAAGAAGGAAAAGGAAAAGGACGATCGTAACGAGAATCGCCCCGTCACGAAGAGCCTCGACCACGTTTCCGATCGACGACTCGATGAAATTCGACTGCCGGAAGAGGTTCGTGTTGATTACGATGTCCGGCGGCAGCGTCACCTGAAGTTCGCGGATGGCTGTCTCAACTTTTTCCGTCAGCTCGATCGTCGAAGCTCCGGGCTGCTTCTGAACCGACATAATGACGGCAGGCTGTCCATTCGATCCCGCATCGCCACGTTTGATCTTTGGTCCGAACTCTACCGTCGCAACGTCTGCGAGTCGGATCGGCGTGTTGTTGCGGTAAGCGACAACAGTGTTCATGAGTTCTTCTATCGAGTAGAACCGACCGAGGTTCCTCACCAGGTATTCTTGCGACTGAGCGTCAACGAATCCACCTGTCGAGTTCGCGTTCGACTTCTCGAGTGCTGTCGAAACGTCTTCGATCGTAATGCCAAATTGCGCCAGTTTCTGCGGAGACACTAACGCTTGATACTGCTTGACTCCCCCGCCAATTGGGATCACCTGGGAGATCCCGCCGATCGTCAAAAGCCGCGGACGAACCGTCCAGTCCGCGAGAGTTCGAACGTCTAACGGGCTGGTCTTACCATCCGCCGACGTGATCGATATCAACATGATCTCGCCCATGATCGATGAGATCGGTGCAAGGAACGGTGAGACTCCATCCGGAAGCTGTTCGCGTGCTTCGGTTAGTTTCTCGGCTACGAGCTGGCGATTCCGATAGATATCGGTGCCCCAATCGAATTCGACGTAAACGATCGAGAGACCGATCCCACTCTGCGACCGGACGCGGGTAACGCCGGGGACTCCGTTCATCACCGTCTCTATCGGATAGGACACCTGAGTTTCTACCTCCTCAGGTGCCAGCCCTTCGGCCTCGGTCAGGATCGTGATCGTCGGTTTGTTGAGATCAGGAAATACATCGACCGGCAGATTGAACGCGATATACCCGCCCCATACGAGCAACAGCGAGGCGATCGCCACCACGATGAGACGATTCTGCAAAGCCCATTTGATAATTGCGTTCATTCAGCAGCCCTTAGAGTTCAGCTTCGCGCCTAATGCTCCTGGACAACGATGCTGCCCTTGTACATGTTCATGCCGCACGAAAAAGTTATGGTACCCTCGCTTCTCGGCGTAATTTTGATGGTTACAGGCTTACCGAGCGGAAGATTTCTGGTTATTCCGAGAGACGGGATCACCACTTTGTCCCCGCACCCTTCACGCGATCGCCGAGTGAAGATGAGCGTCAATGGCGATCCGACCTCAGCGTTTAAAGAACCGGGACTGAAGCCATTCTTGGTCACGCTTATGCGGACGGTCTTCGGATGCGCGTCGATGCTTACGACCGCAACGGCAAGGATCAGACACAGGGACGTCAAAATCCTTAAGAACTTGGATCTCATACAATTCTCCTCCACTTTCATATCTACCTAACGACCAGTTTCCCTTTCAACATATTCATTCCACATGCAAACGCGAGGTCGCCCGATTCGATCGGCGTGAGCTCGACAACGGTTGTTTTGTTCGCAGGCAGAGCACGTTTAATGTTCAGTTTCTGAAACACGACTTCGCTCCCGCAGTTGCCGTCACCCTTACGCGTAAACGCTAATCGAACCGGTTCCCCGCGTTTGACCGGGACGGTGGCAGGCTCGAAGCCGTTACTGGAGACCGTGATCTTCACTGCGTCTTCGGGAACCTCAGTCGATCCGGCGACGTTCGGATCCGCTGCCGTGATGTTCAGAACGAACGGAACCGTAAACACCTTACCGCCGCGCTGGAATTGTCCCCACAGTTTGTAGATACCGGCGATCGGGAATTCAGTATGAGCCCGCACGGTCGGCGTGCCGGTGTCCTTAACATCCGGTTCGACGTCCATCTCCATCTCGCCATGCTTATCCTGATGGCCTTCGTGACCACCGGTTCCGGCGCTGGTGGTAACCTCGCCAGCCTCCGCATGAACGTGCAGAAACTTTGAGGCGTCCTCGCTGATCACTACAAAATGGGCCATTGCGCCGAGATAGGGCTGGAGGTCCGTTACCGGTTTGCCGTCGGCATCCGTGATGTAGAAGTCGAGCGACGTTCCGGCAGCAGCCTTGATCGGCTGCACGGTTTTCAGGGTGACGGTCAACCCGTCTACCGACTTTGAAAGGTTCGTATCAGCGACAAGCGGCGTCCTGGTTCGCGCTGGGCCGCCAACTTTGACGTCAAAGACGTTCACGATCTGCGGCGAGTTCTGAGGCGTGAAATCCGTATAAAGCTTGTACGTGCCTCCGTTCGCAAATTTGTAATTCAACCGGAACGTACCGTCCGGTTGCTGCTCGGGATGGACGTGATCGAATTCCGCGAGATCTTCAGACACGATCAGCAAGTGCATAAGCTTCTCGTGCACGATTTGCAGGTTTTTCTCGACCTGACCTTGCTTATCCTTAACGGTGAATACAAGGGTGTTTTCTCGGCCAGCCTCGGCAAGACTCGGCTCGATCTTAAGGTCTGCCGCAAACGACGCATTTTCGGTGAGGTGGGTTCGGTTTATCTCGGCACTAGCCTCTACTCTCTCGGAAGTTCCGTTTGTCGGAACAGCCGTGTTCGTTGAGGGCGAGCTCTGAGTGCATCCCGTCAGAATAAAAGCGGCGACAGCAATCGTCGCGAATAAGATCGAAAATTTGGTTTTCATAAAGATTTTCAGTTTGCAACTACACATTGTTAGCATCGGCAGTTTCAGGCCGTTGGTTGAGTCGAGCGGAGCTGATAGATGCCCTCCACGACCACGCGATCTCCTTCCTCTAAGCCGGACCTTACTTCAAAGTAATCGGCCCCTTCGGAACCTAGGACCACCGCCCGTTTCTCAAAGCGTTCGCCGCCGTCGAACACGAACACGAATGTCTGGCCTTCCTCGGTAACGACAGCGGCCTTTGGAACGGCGAGCACCTGTCGGTCGCCGCTAGTGTCGATTGTGATCTCGACAAACATTCCGTCCCGAAGCCGGCTCAGCGGATTCTTGATCTCATAGATTACCGGTACCGTGCGCGTCTGTTCGTTTACGGTCTGGCCGATCGATATCAGTCGTCCGTCCCCATCGGGGGTTCCGATCGTATAAACTTCATCGCCCAAGGCTGAGCCGGTAAAGCTCGCTCGCGTGGACTCGCGGACTGCGGGAAGGTCTCTCTCGAAAACTTGCGCCTCTATCAGGACCGAAGAGAGATTGACGATCGACAACAACTCGGCGCCGGTTTCCACGACCTGGCCGCTGGTTGCCTTGATCTCGTTCACGATCCCCGTGACCGGCGAAGTTAACGGGAATCTCTTTGTCGGCTGATTGACTCTCTGCGGGCTGAAGATGCTCTCGCCAGCCTTCGTCTGCGCTATCTGGCCTTCGAGAAGCCGAACCTGCTGTTCCGCAGAATTAACCTCCTGTTCTGCAACGTTCACCGCAGTCTGCGCTTCTTCCAACCTTTTTCTCGGTGCGGCACCGACTTCGACAAGATTGGCGGCCCGTCGGAGCTCACGGTTCGCCTGAGCGAGTGTTGTTCTTGCCTGTTGCGCCTTTGCTCTTTGATCCGCCTGCTGAGCCTGCAGCTGAAGGACGGAATTTCGAAGCTCCACGCGCCTGGCTTCGAGATCTAGTCGCTGTTGCTCAAGTCCTACCTGTCCGGGAACGTCGAGGATCTGCTCAACAAAACCGATCTGTTCTCCTCGGCCGACCGCAGAACCGAGCGTTAGACCCTCACGCAAAACGATCCGACCTGCGACCGCCGGAACCACAACGGCCCGAGCGTCCGGCCGCGATCGGACCGTTCCGGTAACGTTTAGCCCGCTCGTAATCCTTCGAATGGCGACGGCCTCGGTCTTTATCCCAAAGAGCAACTGCGATTCTTTCGGGATCGTAAGGACAGATATTGTTCCGGCGTCGGCCGGGTTGGTTGCCGCATCACCGGTCGGCACAAAGTTCCCCATCGCTCTCGTCTCGCGAGGGGGAAGGAGAAAGAGGAGCGCCACCGTTCCGAACGCGAAGAAGAGGAGTGCGAGGGCAGCAACGGGAGCGAGGTGTCTAAGTCCTCGACTACCATCGGCCTCATTCCGCCGCGAATAGTAAACAGCAGCCACGATCCCGCCACTAAGCAATCCAAGAACGAGAAGCGCTATCCAAAACCGCCACATGATCGGTGCTGTTGTGACACTGACCGGAAAATCGGCCGCAAAGGCCCTGTTGTCTTTGGTCGCGACGTTCGCAATGATCTTGAAGTCCCCGGTACCACCGAATTCGTAGTCGGCCCGGTAAAAGCCATTTTCAAAGGTCGCCGGCACTTTTTCCGCAACGGTCGATCCCGCAGCGGTCGTCACGGTAAAGGCAACCGCCGCGTCTTCGATGACAATCGGTTCATTAGCGCCAAACCCGCCCTCGACCTTCTCGAACACCTTGAGCGCGAGCTGCACGAGTTCTCCCGTGCGGGGATCTGCCGGGTATCTCTCGATCCTCAGCAGGAATTTTCCGGAATCGGTGTCGATGTTTCGCTCGGCCTTTGCCGACGCGATCGGTCCGCTCGTCGTCGCGGCAGTCGCCACGGACGATTGTTCCCCGTGATCTTCGCCGCCGTGGGAAAAGGCCACCGAAAACAGTGACGAAAAGACCAGGATCGATGCCGCGAATACGCGCAGGAACTCGGTATGACTTGCTGCAGATTTCATCTATATAATGCACCGGAGTTTACTAATGAAACTCGACTAGCGCTCGTCTAACGCTTATCAATGCCCTCAGTGGGTGTGCGCTGCGCCGTAGAGCGCCTGCATCGTCAACACATCGATCTTGACGGCAGTTGTAATCGCCTTAGCCGCCGATTCATCCAAACCGTTAGCCTTTATCTCGGAGCCGAAAACGAACTTGTCATCGTGCCCCTTCCCGACAAATTGACTGAGAAATGTCGCGGGAACGCCTTCTGCCCTAATTTCCTTTATGTATGGCGATCCGCTCTTGTTCTCGTAAACGATCACAAGATCTTTACCTTCAGCTTTTACGACAGTGGCCGCCCCGATCTGCTTTCGGGTTCCGCCCGCGGTCGAAAACGCAAGATAGGAATGATGGTCAGTGTCGGGAACCTTACCGCCCGAGTCCTTTTCTATCTCCGCGATCGAGTTCTGCGGGATATCTTTGTGCTGTGTTGCAAAGCTCTGCGCGTCGGGAAACGCGGCCTTAACCTGTGACGGGGTCTCATCGTCAGGCTTTGCCGGCGCCGTGTTCACGGCCCCAGAATTTGCATTGCTGGCAGTCGTGTTCGCTGCCGTCGAGGTACTATTTCCGCTTGAACCACTTGAGCAAGCCGCTGCGAACGCCGACAAAATAACGGCTAGTACTACTACTACGATCTTATTCATTCTCTTTCTCCTGTTTCGTTGATAAAGATTGCTCGGTCTTCAAGATGCTTGCGGCAGATCCGGATGTGCTGCCCGCGCCCCTGATCGACTTGAGAAACCTCGCCTTATCCTCAGGCGATAGATTCAGTCGCTCGTCAGGAAGAATTGAACTGCTCGGCGTGAAACCCGTTGGCGGCAGTTCACGGCCGATCGCGGTCTCGAGTTCTGTCAAGGCATTGTAATAATCCCGAGTCACCTGATTTAGGGTTGTTATACTCTCGGCCAGCCGACGCTGTTCGTTGACCACTTCGAATATCGAGAAATCTCCTGCGCTGTACGCCGCTCGGACCGTCCGCAGGTTTTCTTCTGATCGGGGAACGATCTGTGTAGTCGAGAGCACCAAAGCCTCAGCAGCCGCCCTGTACTTGCGATAAGCAATCGCGACGTCGCGTTTGATCATGCTTTCCAGAAACTCACGTTGCCGCGTCGCTTGGAGCCGTTCGCCGGTCGCAGAAGCGATCTCACCCTGATTTCTATTGAAGATCGGAATATCGATCGATACTCCGAACGTAAGCTCATTATCCAGATCGGTAGCGAAGTGTTGTCCGTTGAGTGGTCCTGGCAGATCGATGATGCCTTTCGTACGTGAATACCGTATTCCCGCCGAAACGTTTGGCACGGCATTGGCACGGGCAAGACTCACTCGAGCGACGCCCAGCTCCTCCCCGATCCGAGCCGCCTTAAGATCCGAACGCTCGCGGAGCGCAAGTTCGGTCAATTCGCTCAGCCCGGTGTCAAATCGCGGCGGTCGATCCGGCTGAGGTGCGATTCTCAACGGTTCGGAGATATCGGCACCGATCAATGTCCGGATCTGTAGCAATTGGGTTTCCAATTCCCCACGAGCCTGAATGACCTGAACTTTGAGGCGGTCATTCTCGACCTTTACAAGATTCAGGTCGAGCGGGGCGACATCACCCTCATTCAACCTCGCCTCGGTCACCCTCACAAGTTCCTCGTTGCCCGCGATGAGACGCTCTAGAATGTCGAGTTGTCGTGCTGACGAGATGGCTCCGACATATGCAGCACGGATACCCACGGCCAGTTCGCGCTCCAGGGACGTGACCTCAACTCGCGCCTGATTCAGTTCGAGCTCCGCGACCGCAACACGCCGGCTTCGCTTGCCCCCCAACTCAAAGACCTGCGTAACTCCTACCGAAAAGTCCCGCTCCGGCTCTCCTCCCAGGAATCGCGGCGAACCATACTCGGCGTCCAAGGTCGGATTCAGGCGAAGGCCCGCTTGTTTCATGCGTCCCTCCGCGATCGCAAGCTTTTGTCGGGCGGCAAGCAGATCTGCCCGACGACTGAGGCCAAGGGCTATCAGCTGCTCGATCGGTGTGCCGTCTTGCCCAACGAACTGCGCGGAAGTGAGGCGAACAGTTGGCTGGGTCAGGGGCTGCTGCTGGGCAGCCACGAATACGGTCAGCAAACAAATGATCGAAAACGAGATGACAATTAGTCGCCGTGAAAAAAGGCCAACTCTCTTTTTTGACCTGCGGGGCTCGCTCACGCGGTAACAGCCTCCTCAGTGATCGACCGACGCCTGGCAACCTTGATCGACAAATAAACGAGAGCTGCAAAGAGGGCGATTCCGACAAAAAGGAACCCGCCAGTTAATAAGATTTGCGGCCATGACGTAGCCTGCCCTGCTGCTGCCGCTGCAGTTTGAACCTTTATACCGGAAAACGTAGCCGAGCTTGCTTTGCTGCCGGCAGTCACTGTCACGCGGATCGTGTACTCTCCCTCTCTCAACGCCGGAAGGTCGATCGAATAAATTCCCGGAGCGGTAGATCGTGCAACCGTCGCATTTGCTGTCGGGACATCTTGTCCATCTATCGCGATCTGTATGTCGCCGGTAGCAACGGGCTCGTTGAATGTGTAGTTTGTTACGAACAGGGTCGCATGAGCAGGCGTGTCAGGAGCGATGGGTAAGTGCTTTAACGTAAGTTCGAACTCGCCCAAGCGGGTGGTTCGCACGACCGAACCGGCCGCGGTTGTTTCCGTCTTAGGTTTCTCATCCCCATGGTCCTCGCCTCCGTGAGCCGAGACCGGCGTCGGCACGGCTTGGGAAACGAGAGCAACAAAGCAAAGCAGCACGACCAATCGAGCACGTAACTGTTCGGAAAGTGGTTTCAGCAAATCCGGATCCCCCAAAAGCGCACGTTGCCCGCCTTTGCGGACGCCGTATGCGCACTCGAGTGCAATGCGCGTGCCTGAGACAAGTTGAGCTGCTCAACTAGTGAAATCGGGCATGGAAGTACTACGACAATTGATTTCGGGCCTCACCAGGTGTCGGTTCTCGAACACAAACTGTCTATTATCAGGCAGCGTGAGTTTGGAAGGCTTTCGTACAAGAGATCCGGGAACAGACCCTCAACCGTTGCGGAAAATCTCACGGTTGGACGACAGGTCGTCTGACCTCGGGCATCAGGCCGTAAAGCAATAGCCATCACGATAAATCAAGCAATTTCACTGCTATAACGGGCCAGGTGCTAAGTCCAAAATGCACGGCACGACAATTGCGTCACCTCTGCTTATATTGTCCCTATTGAGTTTCCTTGTAAGTAAGGATCAGCTGGAATTCAGCTAACGTCGATGCAAACTGCCGAACTAGCCAAACAAGCAGGTGTCACAGTTCACGCTGTCCGACATTACGCCGACATTGGACTTCTTAACCCTGTTAGAAACACAAAGAATGGTTATTTCATCTACGGGCAAAATGACGCGGTAACCATGAGGTTTATAAAAAAGGCGAAGAGTTTAGGTTACTCGTTAAAGGAAATTGCGCTGATTATTGGAGAAGCTCGAAAGGGAGAGTCACCATGTCCGCTGGTTCGAAGACTGGTTGATAAGAGAATTGTTGAAAACCGTAAGAAAATTCGATTCCTCAAAGAAGCTCAGCAGAAAATGGAGAGGGCTCGAGTTGCTTGGTTGGCTCTTAAAGACGGGATTCCTAATGGCGACTCAGTCTGCCATTTGATCGAGTCTATCTCGGACTGAATTCAACCGTTCTTTGATTTGACCGTCGGGTTACCCGAGGGTTTTAGAATGGGAACCGTATTTCGATCACCTGCGAAAAGCGAAAAGTATGGTTAGAAATAATTCACAGGAGTTAAAGATAATGAAAATCAACCCGACAAGTTTTGCATTCGCGGGGGCGATAACCGCCGCGATCTTGTGGACAGTTTGTTCACTGCTCGTTTGGATGATGCCCGGTTCGATGATGAACACGACCGGCAGCATGGTTCACATGGATATGAATTCATCTGGCTGGGTACTAACACCGATGGGCTTCATTTGGGGACTCGTCGTATGGAGCATCTTTACCGGCGTTTTCGCGTGGCTTCTCGCTTTTATCTATAACCGACTCACTGGGAGTACCAATTCTCAATAGGTGCGGGTAGGCGACTGTGCGGATTTTGCCTCTAACACGAGGACGTTTTGATGGTAACCCGGATCAGCGATAGAACGGTGGGGCTGGAAAGACGTGATTTCCTGCGTCTTGTGATACCTGGAGCCGTAAGCTTCGCTTCGGCCGGAGCCGCCCTCATTGCCGCGAGTTGTAGTAGCGATCGTGGCCTGGAAGCTCTTACCAACCGGGACGGGTACAAACGGCGGGAGGAGCAGCAGTCAGGCGAGACACGCGAGATCGCGCTGACGGCGGCGGTCGGAGAAATCGAAATCGCGCCGCACGGCGTTTACCGGACTTGGCTTTACAACAATCGGTTTCCTGGACCCGAAATCCGCGTTAAAGCGGGCGAGCGGCTGCGCGTCAGTTTGAAAAACGAGCTGCCCGAAGGCACGACGATTCACTGGCACGGCATTCCCGTGCCGAATGCGATGGACGGGGTTCCGGGCGTAACACAAGAACTCGTAAAACCGGGCGAAAGCTTTGAGTACGATTTCGTGGCTGACCCTGCTGGAAGCTATCTGTATCATTCACACGCTGGACTTCAGATCGATCGCGGTTTGATCGCACCTCTGGTTGTTGAAGAAAAAATGCCCATAGCAGCCTACGACCGAGAGTATGTCTTGATGCTCGACGATTTTTTGCCGGGCGAACCAAAACCGCTGCCCGGCGCCAGTGGAATGATGGGCGGCGAGGTTCCTCCGTATAGGGGGTTGTTGATCAATGGCCGATTGCCCGCTTCTCCGGCGGTTTTCGAAACAAAGAAGGGTGAGCGAATACGGTTCAGAATAATGAATCCTTCGGGCGCGACGACCTTTCGTTTTGGCGTCGCGGGACATAAATTGAGCGTTATTGCGGCGGACGGTCGCCCGGTGAAACCGGTCTTGGTCGATTCTCTTTTTATCGGAATGGGTGAACGGTATGACGTGATCGTTGAGGCCGCGAATCCGGGTGCCTGGACGATAGCCGCGGCAGCAGTTGAGGGGAATTCACCGCCCGCAAGTGCGGTATTGCGCTACACGGACGCGGCTCGAACAATACCGGAAGTTAACTCCACAACCTTTGGCTTCGAGGGCGGACGAGTGTTGGAACTTGCCGATCTTCAGGCGCTCGAGCCGGTCGAGAAACGAAGGCCGGACCGAACTCTCGATCTGACCCTTTCCGGCGGAATGATGACTTCAGCTTGGACGATCAACGGCCAGGCTTACCCGAATGCCGACGCGCTGGAAGTATCCGAAGGCGAGCGTGTTCGGGTGCGGATGATCAATCACAGCATGATGCTCCATCCAATGCACCTACACGGACATTTCTTCCGCATCGGCGAGACATTAAAGGACACGGTCGTCGTCCCGCCGCATATGGGAAGAATAGACTTCGATTTTCTCGCGGATAACCCGGGCAAATGGTTTTTCCATTGCCACAATATCTACCACATGGAAAGCGGAATGGCCCGTGTATTTAGCTACGTTTAACTCCGGTCACGTGCGTTCGACCGTCGCAAAAGCGGATCGGAGATGGCAACAAATATATAGATCCTGGAGGTAAATAAAATTATGAAAAAACAATTATTGATGATTCTGCCATTAGTTTTGGTGATGCTCGTCGGCGTTGGGGGCGTATCTGCCCAGGACGGCGATAAGAAAATGAAGATGGATGACGACATGTCGGCAATGATGAAGAAAATGCACACGAGCCCTCATCACGAAATGATGATGACGCACCGTGAAAATGTCCTTAACTTTGCTCGAACGCTCCGTGATATGGCGGCGAACGGAAAGATCGAGGATCCCGCATTGGCCCGCAGCGCATTGGCTGAAGTTAAGCGCGGAATGGAAAAAATGGAGGAGATCCGTCAATCCCATATGGACACAATGTCGTCGGATATGCTCGAGAAGATGAAGCCGATGATGGAGATGATGAAGGCTGAGAGGACCGCGATGAAGGAACATGTCGGCGCACTTGAAAAGGCCCTAATGGCCGCCGTACCCGATGCTCGCGAAGTCGAAAAACACGCTGCCGCGCTTGTCGGGCAGATCGAAAAGATAAAAAAGGATGGGATGAAGGGCATGAAAACCGATATGGGAGGGGGAAAGAAGGGTACTTAAATGACCCGAGATTTTCTCGAAGGAGAATATTGCGATGAAGAAACACGTGATCTTAATGCTGATCGGATGTGCTTTGCCGCTCCTACTAATTTTTCTCTTACCGCTTTTCGGGGTGATTGACAATAGTTTTCTGATCCTGATCTTTCTCATTGTGATGCTGCTCTGCCATCTCTTGATGCCGATGCACCACGGAAAACACCAGGAACACCATCACGACGAAAAGACGGCGGGTTCAGAAGGAGGCACGGAACAATGAAGCAGTTGAATATAAAAAAGTTCGGCTTTGCGGTCGGTTCGACCGCCGCCCTCTTGTACCTCGGCTGCATGGTCGTGATGTTCACTGTCGGACGGTACGCCACAGTGCGGTTTTTCAATAGCCTCCTCCACGGCCTGGATGTTACGTCGATCGTCCGGATGGACATGCCGATCTGGGAAGCCGGCATAGGGATCCTCGTAATCTTTATTCTGGGCTGGCTTTCCGGATCGTGCATTGCCGCGATATACAATGCGGCTCTTGGAGAAGAAGAGTAGGCGTATGAGATCCTGGTCGTTACGAATCGGCACATTCTTTGGAATCGAGGTTCTTGTCCATTGGACGTTTTGGATCCTGATCATTTGGGTCTTCCTGATGCATTTTCAGGCCGGACACGGTTGGTGGCAAGGCGTTTGGGGGGCGCTCTTCGTTCTCGCTCTTTTTGCTTGTGTTGTTTTGCACGAGTTCGGTCACGCCTTGACGGCCGCCCGCTTCGGCATCAAGACGAAGGACATTACCCTTTATCCGATCGGCGGGATAGCTAGTCTCGAAGGGATGCCGGAAAAGCCCGGCGAAGAATTGCTCGTCGGGCTTGCCGGCCCAATGGTCAATCTGGTCATCGCGTTCCTAATCTGGGTTTACCTCACCGCGACGGGCCAGCCTCTTGATCTCGCTGCGGTGGGCTCGGACGATATGGCACGCCTGCCGTTCTTGTGGAATCTGCTTTTCGCCAACGTGGTGCTTGCCGTTTTCAACCTAATCCCCGCCTTCCCGATGGACGGGGGGCGGGTGCTGAGAAGTCTGCTGTCGTTCGTGATGGACAAGTCGAACGCAACGCGGGCGGCCGCGGCCCTTGGCCAGTTCCTGGCGATCATCTTCGTGTTTCTCGGGTTCTTTTATAACTTCTGGCTCGTGTTCATCGGCCTTTTCGTTTTCCTCGGAGCCGGAGGCGAGGCTGCCGCGGAAACCATGCGTGCCGCCCTCTCCGGCCTCAAGGTTAGAGACGCGGTCATGCGCCGTTTCACCCTTTTCCGCCCGGACGACACCATAGGGCGAGTAGTGGATGTACTCCTCAACAGCCAGGAGACTGTTTTCTTGGTCGCGGATGCTGACAGACCCATCGGGACGTTGAGCCGGACGGAGCTTATTCGAGGATTATCTGAACAGGGTAAGGACGCCCTGGTTTCCGGTTTCATGAATACGGATTTCGCAGTCGCCGGTCCGGAGATGAAACTTCAGGACCTCATGGAGCAGCTTTCCGCCAAGGGCGGCGCGGCCGCTGTGATGGAAGGAGATTCCATTATCGGCCTGATCGATCGGGAGAACATTGAAGAGAAGTTGCTGGTGCAGCGGACGCTTAAGGAACGCAACAAGATATGAATGTCATAAAAGCCAACGGTGACGAAGTCCCTTTCGATGAAGAGAGGATACGGCGATCGCTCCGCCGCGTAAAGGCGGACCCAGATGTGGTTGAGATCGTGCTCGAGCGCGTCATCGGGAAAATGTACGACCGGATCACGACATCGGATCTGTATTCCATCGTTTTCGCGGAACTCAAAACTCTGCAAAGGGGTTCGGCCGGCAAATACAACTTGAAGAGGGCGATCATGCAGATGGGGCCGACGGGCTACCCTTTCGAAAAGCTGATCGCCGCGCTGTTTGATGCGGACGGGTACACCGCGGCGACCGGCCAGTTCATCAAGGGCCGCTGCGTCACCCACGAGGTCGATGTCGTCGCGGCGAAAGGCGATCTTCTCTATCATGCCGAATGCAAATTCCACAGTTTCCTCGGAAAAGTCTGCAATATAAAACACGCACTTTACGCCCACGCCCGTTTCGTCGATATCGAAAAGGGTTTCGCATCGGAGGCTCCCCGCAAAGGCGGGATCTACAAGGGAATGCTTGTGACCAACACGCGCATGACCAGCGATGCGATCGCGTACGGCACATGTGCTGGTCTCGGGCTGCTGAGCTGGGACTATCCGCAAGAGAAAAGTCTACGGGGGTGGATCGATTCCACCGGGCTGCACCCCGTCACCAGCCTCACGTCGCTTTCGGTGAAGTCGAAACGGCAGTTGCTCGAAAGGGGGATCGTGCTGTGCCGAGAGCTGAAGGGTTCGCCCGGGATCCTGGCCGAAATCGGCCTTTCGAAGCAAAACATCGACGATGTCATGGATGAGGCGTACGCGATCTTCGAAACGGTCACGGCTGAGGATTGATCGACTATGGAGCATTACGAACCGAACATCTCAAACGCGCTGCGGTTGAGAGATCTTGGCATCGACTCGCGGAACGAGCATCTCGTCTTCATGCGTCGGGATTGCCCCGTGTGCGTGGCGGAGGGCTTCAACGCGCTGAGCCGCGTGCGGGTCGCATCGCCGACCAAGAGCTTGGCCGCATCGCTGATCGTTGTCGATGAGCTAAACCTCCTGCAACATGACGAACTCGCGCTTTCGGCCGGAGCGACCCGGTTTCTCAACGCCGCAGAAGGCGACCCGCTGACGCTTTCCCATCTCGGCGATCTCGCCTCGATGAGCGATATCAGGCGGAAGATCTTCGGCGGAACTCTCGACGAGGATTCGTTCCGGCGAATCGTCGCGGACGTGACGAACTTAAATCTCTCGAACGTGCAACTCTCAGCGTTCATTACAGCATGTGCGGCGGACCGCATGAGCACGGATGAGATCGTCTTCCTGACCCGCTCGATGATCGGGGTTGGGGACCGCCTGCACTGGGACAAACCCGCCGTCTTCGACAAGCACAGCGTGGGCGGGCTGCCGGGGAACCGCACGACACCGATCGTCGTCGCGATCGCCGCCGCGGCGGGCCTGACGATCCCGAAAACATCCTCGCGCGCGATCACATCTCCCGCCGGAACGGCGGACACGATGGAGACGCTCACCAATGTTGATCTCGGCATCGACGAGATCAGGAGGGTTGTGGAACGTGAGGGCGGCTGCCTGGCCTGGGGCGGCGCCGTGAAACTTAGCCCCGCGGACGACATCCTGGTGCGCGTGCAGCGGGCTCTCGACATCGACAGCGAGGGGCAGATGATCGCCTCGGTGCTCTCGAAGAAAGCGGCGGCCGGGTCCACCTCCGTCGTGATCGACATCCCGGTCGGGCCCACCGCGAAAGTGAGAAGCCGGGAAGCAGGGGAAAGCCTGGCGAAAGTCATGAGTGCAGTGGGACGAGAGGTCGGCCTGCAAATTGACGCGGTCATAACGGACGGCTCGCAACCGGTCGGACGCGGGATCGGACCGGCACTCGAAGCACGCGACGTGCTCGCCGTGCTGAAGAACGAAGTCTACGCCCCCGAAGACCTAGCCGAGAAGTCGCTCATGCTTGCGGGCAGGCTGATCGGAATGGCGCGGAATGGCGACGCGGGATCCGGCTACGCGGCAGCCCGCGGAATTCTCGAGTCCGGCGAGGCGTGGGAGAAGTTCGTGAGAATCTGCGAGGCGCAGGGCGGACTCAAACAGCCGCCGACGGCCCGCCACCGTTTCGAGGTGAAGGCGGACCGGAGCGGGACCGTTTTTTCTATAAACAACCGGAAACTCTCGAGAACCGCAAAGCTTTCCGGGGCCCCGGGATCTCCAGCGGCCGGGATACTGCTGAATATCAAGCTGGACGATCCGGTCCGGGCGGGGGACACCCTGTTCGAGGTCCACGCGGAAGCTGACGGCGAACTTGCCTATTCGCTCGAATACCTGAAGGAAAACACTGATGTGGTGGAGCTAAAGTGATGACAATACCCAACAAGCCGCTATTATTCGCAATGCCGGGTAATGATGAGTTCGCTAGGCTCCTCGCCGGCCGCGTCGGCGCGGAACCCGGCGAGATGGACATCCGCCAGTTCCCCGACGGGGAGACGTACCTGCGGGTCCGCTCGGACGTCGAGGATAGATTAGCAGTGGTCGTGAGCACCCTCGTTCAGCCGGACGAAAAGTTGGCGCCCTTGTATTTCATGGGGAATAACCTCAAATCGTTGGGGGCCGCTCATGTGTGCCTCGCCGCGCCCTATCTCGCGTACATGCGGCAGGATAAGGCATTCCGGCCCGGAGAGGCGGTCACGTCCGAGTACTTCGCCGGACTGATCTGCTCGTTCGCGGACAGTATCGCGACGGTCGACACGCACCTCCACCGCCGCGAATCACTTTCGGAGATCTACTCGATACCGAACCTCAACGCTGCAGCCGCGGGCGAAATCTCCGAGTGGGTGAGAAACAACGTCCGCGACCCCGTAATCGTCGGGCCGGACTCGGAAAGCGAGCAATGGGTGTCGGAGGTCGCACAAATGGCGGGGGCCCCATTTGTGGTTCTCGAAAAAACCCGCCGCGGCGATCGCGACGTGAGCGTCTCCGCCATCGAGCTCGACGGGCCGCACCGCGACCGCACGCCCGTGCTGGTGGACGATATAATCTCCACCGCCCGGACGATGATCGAAACCGTCCACCGCCTGCGGGAGCTCGATATCGCCGCGCCTGTCTGCATCGGCGTTCACGCCGTCTTCGCGGGTGACGCTTACGATGAGTTGATGGGAGCGGGGGCTGCCCGCGTCGTGACGTGCAACACGATCCCCCACCCGACGAACGGGATCGACGTTTCCGGGTTGTTCGTGGATTTTATAACCGGACATATTTGACCTCGTTGAAGAAACGTAACCGAGATTTCAGCACAAGAGAGAAAAGGAAAACAAGACTATGGACCACCAACACGCACACCACACTGCGAAGGAGCCGCAGAACGGATCAGAGCGATCGCCGCACGATGCTGGGCACGGCGGGAACCCCCCTATGGGACATGCCGAACACGATCACCACAAGATGATGATCGAGGATTTCAAGCGCCGTTTCTGGGTGTCGATGGTCTTGACCGTCCCGATCCTTCTCCTGTCCCCGATGATCCAAATGTGGCTCGGATTCGAACTCAGTTTCCCCGGGGACAGTCTGCTGCTCTTCGCGATCTCGACGGTCGTATTCGTTTACGGCGGCTGGCCATTCCTGAAAGGAGCCATCGGCGAATTCAGGACGCTCTCGTTCGGGATGATGACGCTGATCGCCCTCGCGATCACGGTGGCGTACGTTTTCAGCACCGCCGTCGTGTTCGGGTTCCCCGGCGAGGACTTCTTCTGGGAGCTGGCGACGCTGATCGACATCATGCTCCTTGGGCACTGGATGGAGATGAAATCGGTGCTCGGTGCGTCGAAGGCACTCCAGCTGCTCGTCAGCATGATGCCCGCCGAGGCCCACCGGGTTGTCGATGGGAAAGTTGAAGACATCAGTCTTGAAGATCTACAGGAAGGCGACATCATTCTTGTCCGTCCGGGCGAAAAGGTGCCCGCCGACGGAGTGGTGACGGACGGCGAAAGCTACCTGAACGAGAGCATGCTCACGGGCGAGAGTAAGCCGGTGAAGAAGGAAAGGTTCTCCGAGGTGATCGGCGGGTCGGTGAACGGGAACGGTTCGATCCATGTAAAAGTCGAACACACCGGTAAGGACAGCTACCTGAGCAAGGTGATCAAGCTCGTCGAGGAGGCCCAGAAGACAAAGTCGAAAACGCAGCATCTCGCCGATCGCGCCGCTAAGATCTTGACGGTCGTGGCGGTGGTCGTCGGAGTCGGCACTTTGGTGGTGTGGCTCCTCCTCGGGGCGAGTTTCAATTTCGCCGTGGAGCGGATGGTCACGGTTATGGTGATCTCCTGCCCGCACGCGCTCGGCCTAGCGGTGCCGCTCGTGGTGGCGATCTCCACCGCGATCTCGGCCCAACACGGTCTTTTGATCCGGAACCGGACCGCCTTCGAGAACGCAAGGCTGATAACCGCGATGATCTTCGACAAAACGGGTACGCTGACGAAGGGAGAATTTGGCGTAACGCGTATCGAAACGCTCGATCCGGCCGTGGATAAGGAAACCCTCCTCAGAACGGCGGCGGCTCTCGAAATGAACTCCGAGCATCCCATCGCGGTCGGGATAATCCGAAAAGCGAAAGAGCAGAAGCTCGACATCCCCAGCGCCGAAAGTTTCCAGGCACTCACGGGCAAGGGCATTGAGGCGACCGTTGACGGGCGCGATGTGAAGGTGGTAAGCCCGGGGTTCCTGCGCGACGCCTCGATCGAGATACCGGAGAATGCTTATTCCGACGCCGCGGAGACGGTCGTCTTCGTCCTTTTGGACGACCGGCTCGCGGGCTTTATAGCTCTCGCCGACGAGGTGCGCGAGGAATCCGCCGGTGCGATCAGGGCATTTAAGAACCTCGGGGTAAAGGTGTTGATGGCGACCGGCGACAACGAGAAGGTCGCGAGGGCCGTTTCCGACAATATGGGGCTCGACGGTTACTACGCCGAGGTGCTGCCCCATCAGAAGGTCGACCTCGTCAAGGAACTCCAGGGGAAAGGCGAGTTCGTTTCGATGACCGGCGACGGCGTCAACGATGCACCGGCTCTCGCGCAGGCGGACATCGGCATCGCGGTCGGCTCGGGTACCGACATCGCGGCGGAGACCGCGGACATCATCCTGGTCAACTCGAACCCTAAGGATATCCTGAACCTTATCAATTTCGGGCGGGCGACCTACAAGAAGATGATCCAGAACCTCCTGTGGGCGACGGGCTACAACGTCGTCGCGATACCGCTCGCGGCCGGGGTTCTTTACCAGTGGGGGTTCGTGCTGAACCCCGCGATCGGGGCGGTGTTCATGAGCCTCAGCACGATAATCGTGGCGCTCAACGCACAGCTTCTTAAAAGGCAGATTTGATATCAGCCCATAAATGACGAAGCGTAGAGTTTAGCGAAATGAATAAACGATTGTTCGTCTTGCTGTTTTGTCTGTTCGTCGTAAACATCGGCTTCGGGATCACGTTGCCGGTGCTGCCGTTTTATGCGGAAAGATTAGCTCTTGCAGAGGGCGCTTCGACGAACACTGTAGGGTTACATGTCGGACTTCTGACCGGGATTTATGCGTTAATGCAGCTGCTTTTCGCCCCCGTCTGGGGAGTGTGGTCCGACCGCGTTGGACGCAAGCCGCTTCTGTTGCTCGGGATCGCCGGGTACGGGGCCACTCAAGTATTGTTCGGTGCGGCGTCCGATCTTTGGTTGCTCTACGCCGCGCGGATCGTTGGCGGTGCGCTTTCTTCGGCGGCCCTTCCGGCTGCGGCGGCTTACGTTTCTGACGAAACGACTGCGGAGAACCGCAATCGGGGTATGGCATGGCTGGGGACAGCAGCAAGCCTTGGGGTCGTCGTGGGTCCTGCTCTTGGTGGCACATTGGCTGGCCGCGAGTGGCACTTTTCGGCAAGCTGGTGGCATTTTGTTATCGACAGCTTCTCCGTTCCATTTTTTTCGGCCGCTGTTTTGGCTTTCCTCGTATTGTTTGTAGCAGCAAAGTGGCTTCCCGAATCGCTCGGCATAAAGGCAATTTCGATCGGCGAGCCGGAGAAACCTGGCTGGAGAGAACTTGCGAACAGGTTGCGCCCGCTGCTCATTCTAGCGTTCATCGGTCAGTTCGGATTAGCACTTTTCGAGGCGATCATCGCGCTCTTTGCAGGTGCGAGATTCGATTACGGACCGGCCGAAGTCGGAGCAATCTTCCTCGTGTGCGGGCTGGTGATGGGGATTTTCCAATCGCTTCTGATGACCGGTTATTTTACCGAGCGTATTTCTGAAATTTTCCGAATCGTGATCGGCTTCGTTTTGATGGGGATAAGCTTAGCGTCCTTAGGTATCGCCAAGAATTTCTCGACCGTCATCGGTCTGGTTGGCGCGCTGGCCCTCGGCATGGCCATGATCGCGCCGAATCTTTCTGCCCTGATATCCAAACGTGCTGGTTCGGCGAATACGGGCGCCGCACTCGGTGTGCAAAGCGTGGCGAACAGTTTGGGGCAGTTCATTGGTCCCGTGTTGGGCGGCGTGCTGTTCGGCTGGAACGTTGGCATACCTTTCTTCCTTACAGGCTTACTGCTAGTGGTGACAGGATTGGTGGTGGTATGGGCTAGCGGGTCGGCAGGTTCTGATGGCTACTCTCGAGCGGGCGAGAAAGAAATATAACGCGGGAATTGAGGATGAATATCGAATAGATGGGAGACAAGAAATGAACAAAATTAAGGTTGGTGTAAATGGCTATGGAGTGATCGGAAAGCGAGTAGCGGACGCGGTTGAGTCGCAGGACGATATGGAACTGGCCGGCGTTTGCGATGTGTCGGCCGACTGGCGGATAAGGGTTGCGGTAGAAAAGGGCTTCCCGGTTTTCGCGTTCGATGACGCGTCAGATCAACGGATGGCTGACGCGGGCGTAGGGACCTCGGGCACGCTCGCGGTGATGCTCGACGGGAGCGATATAGTGGTCGATTGCACCCCGAAAAAGATCGCCGCGCAGAACATCGAGCAATACAGATCCCGGAACCTGAAATTCATCGTTCAGGGGGGCGAAAAACACGAGACGACGGGCCACTCGTTCAGTGCGGAAAACAATTACGTGACGGCCCTGGGGCGCGACAGCACCCGCGTCGTCTCCTGCAACACCACGTCGATCGTGAGGACGCTTACCGCACTGAAATCGGCGGGGCTGCTTGCGAAGGCCCGCGGCACGCTGCTGCGGCGTGCGACCGACCCGTGGGAGAGCCATCTCGGCGGCATAATGAACACGCTTGTCCCTGAGAAGGAGATCCCGAGCCACCAGGGCCCCGACGCCCAGACCGTCGATCCGGAACTCGATGTGATCACGGCGGCGGTGAAGGTCCCCGAGACGCTCAGTCACCTTCATTACTGGAACGTGCAACTGACAAGAACGTCCACCTCTGAAGAAGTGCTCGAGGCGTTCGCTTCCTCGACACGCACAGCATTCATAAAGTACTCCGATGGCCTGCCGGCTAACAACACGGTGAAAGAGCTCATGCTGAGCCTCGGGCGCCCGTACGGTGACATGTACGAGGTCGCGATCTGGGAGGACATGGTCAAAGTGATCGGCGACGAACTGTTTTACGCGTACCTTGTAGACAACCAGGCGATCGTGATCCCGGAAACGATCGATGCCATCCGGGCGCTGACCGGAATCGAGACGTCCGCCGAGCGGTCGATCGAAAAGACCAACAAAACCCTCGGGATCAAGACCCGCTTCCTGGGATGATGGTTCGAGAAGTTCTAAGGGGCATGTACCTGATATGCGCTTGTGAACTAGACGGCATAGCGTTGATCTGTCCATGCGTAACGGTTTATCGTTGAGAGCGACTTAGACGTCGTCGCGGCCTCCGCATTTCATCTTGAGTTCGGCTTTCAGATCCCCGATCTAATTGTCAGTCGAAGCCGTAGCCGCTGAATCGGAGCGGTAGGACTCGAACGTAACGGTTCCGGCGGTGTTGAACCCGTCGCAGTAGCGCGGAATGAACCGCAACAGATACCTCTCGGCGGAACCGCCCGCGTGCTCGAATACAGTGGCCAACCCGTAAGGGGTTTCCGATCCGATAAGTCTGTCCTCGGAGCTATTTAGTGCGGTCCGCCCTTCGATAGAGGTCAATCAAAAACCACCGACGTCATCTACCTTTTTTTGGAACTGCGGGATCTATTGGTTTGTGTAATCTTCCGGGCTTTCGTCGAATTTGTCCTTGCACGAAGTCGAACAAAAGTAGTACGTGTCTCCTTTGTATTCGGACCGCCCGGCGGCTTCCGATTCTTCGATCTGCATCCCGCAGACCGGGTCTGTTTGCTTGGCCATAATTTTCCTCCATTGTCACTGATTCGCCTGCACTCGCGGGCGAAACGTTTCTGCTTGAGATCCAAACATCATTTTAGCTCTGACCTGCCTCGGAAATTGGTACGCAGAGCTACATTTATCTATTTACGCTCCAGAATCCGGTTCATCTGGTCGATCTCCCGCTTATGGCTCTCGATGATCTCCCCACAAAGTCGGAGAATCTCCGGGTATTCCAGCCTCGGATTATCGCACATCAGGATCGCTCCGGAGTGATGCGGGATCACAGAGGCGAATGCCTCACCGTGACCTCGAAATCGCCGACGCGTGTCGTCCTGAAAACCGCGCGCCTAGGGCAGCCGTCTCGGTTTTCGGTTTCTGTTCGCCAATTTTCCCTGTGACTTTTCGACCTACTGCACGATCAGCTTCCCGCGCAGCATGTTCATCCCGCACGCGAACGTGAACTCGCCCGTTTGCGCCGGGGTGAACTCGATCGGCGTGGTCTTGAACGCCGGGAGATCGCGGGCGATCCCGAAACCGCCGAAAACCACCTGCTCGCTGCACGACGACGTTTCGTCGCGGTAAAAATTCAGACGCACGGGAACGTCCTTCTTCACCACGATCACGTCCGGTGCATACCCGCCCTTCACGGTCACCTTTATCTCCTGCACGCCGGTCTCGTTAGTTTCGGCAGCGACCTTCTCGCGCTCGCCGAAGAAGTACCACAGCGTCAAACCGACCAGAGCGACGCCGCCCAGAATCACGACAATCTCCATTGTGTCCATATAAGTCCTCCTATTCGTTAGCCGACCACCGGCCCGCCGAATTTGCGCAGGCGCAAGCTGTTCGCGACCACCGACACCGACGAAAGCGACATCGCCGCCGAAGCGATGATCGGCGAGAGCAACCAGCCCGTAAGCGGGTAAAGCAGGCCCGCCGCGATGGGGATCCCGATCACGTTGTAGATGAACGCCCAGAACAGATTCTGCTTCACCGAACGGATCGTCGCCTTCGACAACCCGATCGCGGTGACCACCCCGCGTAGATCCCCCTTGATCAGCGTGATGTCGCTCGCCTCGATCGCGACATCCGTTCCGGTGCCTATGGCGATCCCAACGTCCGCCTGCGCGAGAGCGGGCGCGTCGTTGATGCCGTCCCCGACCATCCCTACCAGTTTCTTTTCACTCTGCAGGCGTTTGATCTCGCCCGATTTGCCTTCCGGCAGCACCTCAGCGAGCACGCGTTTGATCCCGACCTGCCCCGCGACCGCTTCCGCCGTTCTGCGGTTATCGCCGGTGATCATTACGACTTCGAGTCCCAACTTTTGCAGCGATGCGATCGCATCCGCGGACTCCGGTTTGATCGTGTCGGCGACCGCGACCACGCCGGCGAACTTGCCGTCGATCGCCGCGAACATCGGCGTTTTGCCCTCCGTTGCAAGCCTCTCCGCCGTCGTTTCCGCGCCTCCCAGTTCGATTTTCCGCTCGTTCATCAGGCGCACGTTCCCGAGAAGAAGATCCTTACCCGCGACGCGCGATTCGATTCCGCGCCCTTCGAGGGCGTTGAAGCTTTCCGGCTTGGCGAACTCTAGCCCCCTTTCCTGAGCGCCGCGCACGATCGCGGCGGCCAGGGGATGTTCGCTTTGCCTTTCGGCCGACGCAACGATCTTCAGGAAATCGTTCTCCGCGAAACCGTCCGCCGCGACGACATCAGTGAGAGCCGGTTCGCCCTTGGTGATGGTGCCGGTCTTGTCGAGGACGATCGTGTCGAGCTTGTGGGCCGTCTCCAGGCTGTCGCCGCCCTTGATCAATATGCCGTTCTCCGCGCCGCGACCCGTCCCGACCATGATCGCCGTCGGGGTAGCGAGCCCGAGCGCGCACGGGCAGGCGATGATCAGCACCGAGACGAAGTTCACCAGCGCCATAGTGAACCGCACTTCCGGTGAGGCGGCGACGAACCACACCACGAACGTCGCGATCGCTATGGAGATCACGATCGGGGTGAATATCCCGCTGATCGTATCGGCGAGTTTCGCGATCGGCGGCTTGGACCCTTGCGCGTCCTGCACCAGCCGGACGATCTGCTGCAGGGCGGTGTCCTTGCCGACCTTCGTCGCCCGGAACGAGAAGGCTCCGGTTTTGTTGATCGTGGCGCCGAAGATCTCGTCCCCGACTTTCTTCTCGACCGGGATCGACTCGCCCGTGAGCATCGACTCGTCAACCGCCGACGAACCTTCCGTCACCACGCCGTCGACGGGTATCTTGTCTCCCGGGCGCACCAGGACGATGTCGTCCGGGACGACCTCCTCGGTCTCGATCTCGATCTCCCGCCCGTCGCGGATCACGCGGGCCGTTTTCGCCTGCAGGCCGACAAGTTTCTTTATCGCCGCGCCCGTTTGCCCCTTCGCTCTCGCCTCCAGCAGTCTCCCCAATACGATAAGGGCAATAATAACGCTGGCCGCTTCGAAATAGACCGGCACGGTTGGCGCACCTTCCATCCCCGGCATGTTCATAGTCTGCCCGACGGCGTTGGCGAAAAACGAAGGAAACAGCGTCGCGAGTACCGAGTAAATATATGCGGTGCCGGTGCCGACGGCGATGAGCGTGTTCATGTCGGCGGCACGGTGCCGAAACGCCGCCCATGCTCCGCGGTAGAACTGCCAGCCAGAATAAAAAACGACCGGCGTCGCAAGAACGAGCTGAAGCCAGTTCACGCCGCGGAAATTGAACAACTCGATACGCCCGTGGGACATGACGATCACCAGTATCGGCAGTGACAAAACGGCGGCGACCAGAAACTTTCGCTTTAAGTCGGAATACTCGGCGGCGTGAGCGTGTTCGAGCGAATCCTCGGCCGAATCGGAAATTCCGGAGACTTCGCGAACGTTGTAACCGAAATCTTCAATGGCGGCACGAATCTGTTTCACATCAACTGAATTCGGAAGATACTCAACCGCGACGGTTTGGTTCGCGAGATTGAAGGCGGCCTTCACGACGCCGTTCCGTTTCATCAAATGACCTTCGAGCGGGGTGCCCGAGCCGGACGGTCTCGCCGAATCGTCCACTACGAATTCGGCCCGCGCCGTCCCCGCCGTGTCGTAGCCGGTGTCCTTGACGGTCTGCACCAGGGCGGCGACGTTGGTCTTGCCGGGGTCGTACTTGACGGTCGCCTTCGCGGTGGCGAAATTGACCGAGCACGCGTCCACTCCCGGCTGTTTTTTCAGCTGTTTTTCGATCCGGTTGGCACACGCGGCGCAGGTCATCCCCGTGATCGGCAGGTCGACCCGTTCGCCCGTACCATCCGGAAGCGAATGGTCGTTGTGCGTTCCGTCCGTGGCTTGTTTGGTGGTCAACCCATTGCTAACTTCCTTGTTACCGCTTGCGCTCTCGACCGCCTTCGCACCCGCGAATTCTTCCGGGGTCGCGTCGAATTTCTCCTTGCAGGAGGGGGAGCAGAAGTTGAACGTTTCGCCCCCGTACTCGCTCCGTCCTGCCGCGGTCGAAGGATCGATCTCCATCCCGCACACCGGATCGACCGTTTTCGTCGTAATCATTTATTCCTCCTGTTCACCCGCGGATCCACCAGCACCGCGATCAAGTACGCTCACTCCGCCGAATAACCGGCGCGGTCGAGCACCTGGACGATTTTTTCACGGGAGGTCTCCTCGTCGTGATGCACCGTCACCCTTTTCGTCGGCACGTCCACCTCGACCGCGGACACGCCCTCGACGTCCGCGAAGGCTTTCGTGATCGAACTCGCACACCCGCCGCAGACGATTTCCGGGGCCGTCACCGTCGTGAAACTATTGTCATTCTTTTGGGGATCGCTCATTGTTTCGTTAACTGCATTCATTTTTGATACCTCGCTGATCTCAGTAATAATTTCGGGGAAAATCGCCCGATAGATAAAGTCTATTCTCTGTAGTCGAATACAGTGTCAAGTGTTTTCTTTCGAAAATCGGAAAAATATTTACAGCCCATTTTTTCTCAGCTTTTTCTGCACCACGCGCCCAGCGGCCGGGGAGGGATTTTGCATCTCCGTCGTCTCGATCAAGCCGCAGATATTGCCCGGCGCGCGCCCGACCTCGTCCCACTCCTCCAAGGTGCGAGTGAGCTCGCGGTGGTGCCGCTGCAACTCCTTGATCCGTTCGGATACCTCCGCGAGGCGCCGACGCACGATCCCCCGGACGTTGTCGCACGGGCTCGCGCCCTTCTCGGCGTCGCTGATGATGTGCCGGATCTCGTCGAGCGAGAAACCGAGGAATTGCGCCTTCCTGATGAACGCGAGGCGCTCCAGCACCGCTTCGTCGTAAAGCCGGTAACCGCTCCGCGAACGTGCGGGTCTCCCCAGAAGCCCGCTGCGCTCGTAGAATCTCAAGGCCTCGACGCCTACCCCCGATTCCTGTGAAACCTCACCGATCTTCATCGAAGTCCGGGGCGAAAGCCGATTAGTGCGACCAACGATCGTTGTCGCCGTGTTATTCCTTATCGCCATTGTTTTTTGTCCCCCTGTTACACAAATTCCCAGCGCAATTCTGGTTACCATTCAATGATAAACCCTGTAGTCGCGTATAGAGTCAAGCCCATTTATGGTTCTCCAGCGAAGCCTCTAGTCGGACACGCTTTAGTATCCCGATTTACGTGGGCTTTCGCGCGGAGTGCGATGGCGGCCTTGGTATCAGTGAGACCGAAAAGGTGAAGCGCCCTTTCTTCAGCCGGGAGGCGCTCCAAAAGATTAGGGGCGAACAAAGTCGCCCCTACTTCAATGGGATAAGAGTGATCCCGATCACTTCATACGGAGTTACCATCCTTGCATTTCGTGTCACAAGGACAGCAGCAACCATTCCTGATCGGGGCCGAGTTCTCGCTCGTCGAGGTGGCTCGCTGTTTCATCGGGCAGGAACAGCAGCGTTACCAATTCCTAGATTCAGCCGGTTTGACCACGAAGCAGTAGGTCGTTGCGGTGAGGAACAGTGCGGCCCCCACGAACACCTGCGGCTGCCGCATCATGTACGACGAGGCGGCGAACCCGAGCAGAAAAAACACGTTCGCGATGAGGGCCATCGTCCAGATAACCACGTCCCGCGCTCCGGTGCGGAGGAGAGCAATATTCAAGAACCCCGCCAGCACGATCGCGACGCCGGTCCCCAGGAACCACGCCGCCTCATACGAAATACCGTAGTAGTTTCGGAACGTGAAGGAGCAATGAAGGAGACCGAGGGCGATGATGAGTATGCTTGCGATCTTTTGGGCTGTTCTCATTCGTCCCCACAAACCTATTTCAGCAGTTTATTGATCTCGGCTGTAAGTCTCGCACCGTCCAACTTCGTTTCTTCCGATATGCCTAATTGTTCCTGCCAGTAGATAGGCTTCGGCGGTGCATCTATCCACTCCGCGTTCTTATCGTAAAGCAGATATACGTCCCAAGCCTGATCGTCGATCCCTAAGACGGGAGCATAGCCTCTGACCAGTTCGCCGCCGCCGTTCCAGTAGTGATGAACGCGCGGGTCGGGGAGCGATTTGGTGGCCCGCCCGACGGTCAGTTCAAAATCCGACGGGAGGATCGGCACCCAAACCGAATAAACCTCGATGTTTTGATCTTTCAAATCCATCAGGACCTGATGAATTTCGGAAGCCCCCCGAAGGCAGTGCCCTCAGGTCGGGGCCAGCAGAACCACCAGCCTCACCTTGCCCTTGTCCTTGTTGAATTGGGATTTGAGGTCGCCGATGTTCGAAGAAAACTCGCTCCCGCCGCTGAATTGATAAACGGCCAAGGCCGCGAACCCGAGCAGCACCGCCGCCACGACGCCTATCTTGATATAAATGCGTTTCATATTTACACCTCTAACAACAGGCATTTCCCGCCGCTTTCGGCGGGCACTGTACCGAGCCATACGAACAAAAAACGCAACAATCGCCGGGGAGCGGCTTAAGGAGGTCCAGGCAGTTCGTGCATTCGTAAAAAAAGACGCAAGCATTCGTTGGCATCTGTTCGACCTTCACGAATCCGCACTTCGGACAAGTTATGGTCGCGCTCAGGCTGATCGTCGTCGGGGCTGCCCCTACGGTGTTTTCACCTTGCTCAAACGAAACGTAACTTTCCGGGTAAACGGGTCTCCCGTTAACCATCACGAGGCTGTGGTCCTTCGTAAGCAAAAGCGAACTATCGAGATTTGCAAGCGAGGACTTCCGCAGCAAGGTGTACAAAAGCAATGCCTTTTCCGCCTCGTGACCCGTATTAAAGTAAACGACCTCATCTGGCATCGCGATCCGGTCGCGGCTCCCGAATATTGATGAATTTCCCTTGATGTTGCAAACGATCGACATCGCATCGCCGAGCGTCGCCACCTTTGCGGCCAGTTCGGCGGCGTTAGGGTCGCGCAGGGCGGCGTGAACATACACTTCCGGGTTCCGAACGCGCAAACTTCTGAACGCATAAAGTGCGTACTCGAAGATCGAACCCGGATACTCGCGAGCCAGCTGGTGAATTGCCGACTGGTAACTCTCCGCGGAATCGTGGTCTAAGGGATCCGGGACGGCGTGCGACGGTTCAATGTATTGGATCTGTTCCGGGTCGGGGTGCTTCAGCGGGTTAGAGACGAACTCGCGTATTCGCCGGTAGATGTCTTTCACCTGATGGTGCGGAATCTGCGAAGTGCGCGATATGCAATGGCACATCCCCACCGAGGGATTATAGAAGAACGTCGTTTCCGGGCCCGAAGCAACCGCTTTGACAAAATCCGATAACTCTGACTGGTTGTTGATCCGCGTTGTGCTGAACCATTTGGTATTGTTCAGCAGATGCCCTTCCTCCACATCGAGGTAGACAAACACATGCGCACGATTCCCGGTGATAACCACCTGGTCCAGGGGAAAACGGCCCCAAACGACGAGAGCCGCGGCCCAAAGCGCCGCGAGCCCCCAACATTTACCGGAGGCTTTACCTTCCTCGTTGGTCGAGGCGAACGCGTTCATCACCTCTAAGGTTTCGTTCTTGAGCCTCGGAAAAAAGCCCCGGCGGTAATAGGACTCATTTACGATCTGCCCGAATTGCGATTCCGGATTCTCGACATGCAGTTGTCGGAGAGTCGTGTCGTATTCGGTCCGAATGTTCCGCACGAACTCCACGCCGAACCTTTGTTCCTCTTCTTTGAAGGAGATCAACCCCCACGGATCGCCGCCAGGTTGATCGGATAAGTTCGTGAAAGTGTATCGATGGAAAAATCGTTGGATCTGATTCAATCGGTTGCGGGGACTGTAGACGACACCTTGCTCGTTTACGGCGCGTTTCTCATTCCGCCAATCCCATAGCGCCGGGGACATCAGATTCGCAAGAAAAAAAGCTGGCACCAACTTCTGCGGGTTAGCGTCCAGCTCAAGAACGGTAAGGCTCGCCGCATGCGAGAGACTCTCAAGCAGACTATCGGAATCAGTTTCTTGTTTTTGCTCCAAAGCGGTCATCACTTCTGACATATATCGGCGCAACGCCTTGCCTCGATCGAATTCCAAATCGCGACGACCACCAAGCCGGCGAGACCCGGATAAAGGATCTTGACATTCATACCGGTGTTGAGCGAATAAAGCACCGCTAGTACCGACAGCACGCCGAGGATCAACGGAAGAACCTTTCGATGGCCCCGGTACGCGACGACCGCGCCGATCAAAGCGACGACGACGAACAACTGCATCGCGTAGAGAACGTAGGTCTCGTATGGTGCGAGAAAACTCAACCCCAGGATCGACCCCGCGAGGCTGAGGAACGGAAAACAACAAGGCACCGCCGCGCCCGCCAGGAGAGCTCCGATCGATCCGACTTTATCAAGAATGTTTGTTGCCATATCTTAGGTTCTGTGCGCGATCTCTATCGCGACCGGACACGAAACCGAATCTGGGCGCTGCCGCAGCTCGGTTTCGCATTCGTCGAGGTAATGCTTGAGTTTTCGGCGAAACGTTTGCAACGCTTTCAACCTCGAGTCCAGGTCGGCCAGCTTAGCATCGAGCAGGTCGTGGAGGTGCCGGCAATCGCTCGTGCCGTCGGCGGAAAGAAGCGTCGAGATCTCCTCCAGCGTGAAGCCGAGCTCTTGTGCCTGCTTGATGAAGGTGATGCGCTCGATGGCCTCCGGGCCGAACAGGCGATATCCGCCCGCGGTTCGCGGTGCTTCCGGCAGCAGCTTGCGGCGTTCGTAATACCGGACCGTGTCGATGCTGACCTCGCAGCGCTCGGCAACTTCACCGATGCGGAAGGAATCGTTCATCAAGCAACATTGTACAGCCTTGACCTAACTCCAGAGTCAAGCCAGGGTTTCGACCTTTTCTGTGCTGGGCCGAACCACATCGGAGTTATCCGCTAACGGCATCAACGACCTACTGTTGGCGTCGGGCAAACGAGCGGCGGTCGTTGCAAAGTCTATCGAAAGTTTGAAAGACTTGTTGCAACCACATCGATATGAAACGGGAATCCCCATTTGCGTGCGAGATAACGAATCTAACGCCGGGCGAGAAGGCTCGAACGTTCGAACTACTCGATATACTCAAAGCCGCGAAGCGGGAGATTCGCGAGCTGTCCGACGGATTCGCTTTCCGATACGCGATGAGTCCGGAACTGTTTCGGCAGATTGCGGAATTCATCACATATGAGCATCGATGTTGCCCGTTCTTCGAATTCAATCTGACTTTAGAACGCGAGGGCGGGGATATGTGGCTGACGCTTACGGGTCGCGACGGTGTGAAAAGTTTCATCCGGGAAGAATTTGATCTCCAATGAACGTAACAAGATCGGTTTTCTTTTTTGTATTGGCCGGACTTCTCGAGATCGGCGGCGGTTATTTGATGTGGCTTTGGTTGCGAGAGAAGTGGGCCTGGTGGGTCGGAACTCTAGGTGCATTCGTCATCATCCTTTACGGAGTGGTGCCGACGTTTCAGCCCGCCAACTTCGGACGGGTGTATGCCGCATACGGCGGCGTGTTCGTTATCCTCTCGATTCTCTGGGGTTGGTGGATCGACGGAGTTAAACCTGATGTTTGGGATATTCTCGGCGGCGGCATTTGCATCTTGGGGGTGAGCGTGATCATGTATGCGCCGCGTTCCTGAAACCTCCAAAGCGGCTAACCGATAAAGATCAGCAAAACCCCGCATGGGTCCCAAACGTGAAAGATCTTCGTATCGCCGCCGACCAACTCGATCTCATTATCGTATCTCGCGTGCCCGAAGTCGCCGTTGTCGATCACCCCTTTCGCATGCGCGTGCCACCCTTCAATGTCATCGACATCGAATTTCATCATGAAATTCTCCGCCCAGTCTTTGTTGTGGTAGTTCTGCAGTCGGAAGACGGCGTTTCCGAGTCTGCAATCCATCGTCCCGCCCCAGCCCTCCGTCAACTCGAAACCGAGCCCCCGGTAAAAGCGCTGCGAAACACCGAAATCCTCGGACGGGACGTACGTGACAAGTTCCTTTATGGTCAATGACATTAAATTCCTCCAGCGATCGTGCGAGCCTCAAATGTATCCGATGGCTGACCTCACAACCAACGCCGCACTCGATTCGCGTATTCCTCGTATTCGCCCTCTTGCGACCGTCGTAAGAATTCTTCTTCCAGACGCACCTGAATCTGCATCAGTGCAAAACCTAGAGCGAAAATCGTAAGCGTCAATGCGTTCGGCAGCACGAGCAAGAGGCCCAGCAAGGTGCCCATCATCCCGAGGAAGATCGGGTTCCGCGAGACACCGAAAAGGCCCGTACTCACGAGTTGCGTCTTCGAGGAGTCGATCCCGATCCTCCACGAGTCGGCCATTTGGAACTGGGCGGTCACGATCCATGCCAGCGAGGCGACGAGCAGGGCGTAACCGACGTACCGCGCGGCGGCGAACTCCAGCCAAAATATCGGTATCAGGTATTCGTCGACCCCGGGTTGCAGCGCCCTTGCCCCGACAGCCAAAAAGAGGATCAGCATCACCACCTTGAACAGCATCCCGACGTAGTCGTGGGCGCTGTCCGTACCGCCGAACGTAACCGGGTTGGTCCCGGTGCGTTTCCAGACCCGGTACGTCGGCAGCACGAACGCGACGGAGAGATAAACCATGAGGTAGATGAGTTGCGCGTAACGATCCATTTTTTTAGTAACGCCTATTGCCGCGTCGCCGCTCGCCCTTCCGCCGCGCCAAGAACCGCCGCCAGGATGACAGCCACGCCGACGGTGACCCAAAATGTGCCGGATTTATCCATCCGAACGTTTCCCCAATCTCAGGATCCGCAATGCCCCGCGCAGGACCACCACGAACACGATGGTCCCGACGATCAGATCCGGCCTGTTCGATCCGAACAGGTAGACCAGCACGCCGGCCGCGATTACGCCCAGGTTGATGATCACGTCGTTGGAGGTGAAGATGGCACTCGCCTGCATGTGCGCCTCGTTGCTCTTGGATTTTTGCAGCAGATAAAGGCAGAACCCGTTCGCGACGAGAGCGAGGATCGAAACGACGATCATCGTCCCGGAGTCCGGCATCTCCTCGACGCCCAGGAATCTGCGGACGACCTCCACGAAACCGACGATGGCGAGCGCGAGTTGGAAATAGCCGGCGAGCGTGGCGATCCGCCGTTTACGCGATAAAGTAGCGCCGACCGCGAACAGGCTGATGCCGTAAACGAAAGCGTCGGCGAGCATGTCGAGGCTGTCGGCGACCAGGCCCATCGAACCGGAGATCAAGCCGGTCGTCATCTCGATCGCGAAAAATCCGAAGTTGATCGCGAGGACGGTCCAAAGCAATTTCCGCTGTTTCGCGGGTTCTTCGAATCGGGTCTCTTCCGATCGCTCCGTGCTGACGCGGGCTCCGCCCAAATTCAGATCCGCGATCGACCTTTCGATCGCCTCCAGCCGCCCTTCGTGATGCACGGTCAGGCGCCGCTGCGGGATGTCGAATGCGAGGTGCTTTATCTCGGCGATCTCGTCGAGCCTAAGCCTGATCAGATTCTCTTCGGACGGGCAATCCATCTGCGAAATTTCAAACACCGATTTTTCCATACGCTCGCTATCTCTAAACGGATCGGTGCAGCCGCAGCGTCCCGAAGACCGTGCTGAACCGATCGGTTTCCACGATCGACGTGAATCCGGCCTCCTCCATCATTCCAGGCAGTTTCCCCGCGCAGCTGTCCCTCGTGGTCGCGCCGTCGAGCCACCGCACCGGCATAGAAGCGAGGCTCATCGCCGAGTTCGATGGCTGGCCCCAATCGGCGACGTGCAACGTGCCGCCGCCGCCCAAAACGCCCCGGACCTCGAGGAGCGTCTTCCGCTTGTTTTCGGGTGTAAGGTGATGGAAGAACAGGCTCGAGACGACGGAATCGAAATACCCATCCGGGTACGGCAACGCGGTCGAAAACGCCTCGGTGAAATTTATCTCCGTGCCGGTCGACGAAGCTTTTCCGCGAGCGATCCGGAGAATCTTCGAGTCGCCGTCCAAACCATGAACGGTGGCGGCCGGGAACCTCCGCTTGATCGCGATCGTCAGCGTCCCGGTGCCGCAGGCGAGATCGAGCAGTCGGCCATCCGGCGGGATTTCGATCCGTCCGACGAGCCGTTCTTTGAACACCTTCTCGCGCGTCGTGAGTTTCACCGCCAAGTCGTAAAACGGCGTGAGAAAGTCGAAACTCAACGCGGGGACGTACCTGTCCTCCGTCTGGGGCTTCATCCTCGTCACCGCTTCTCCTCAACATGCCCGAACCCGACTTCCAGCAATTCGGCGATGTGATCGTCGTCGAGGGCGTAATAGGCGATTTTCCCCTCCTTGCGGAACCGGACCAGCTTCATCTGCCGCAGCGTCCGCAGAGAATGCGACACGGCGGACTGCGACACGCCGAGCAGGTTGGCGATGTCGCACACGCACAGCTCCTCCCGGGAGAGCGCGAACGCGATCCTTATCCGCGTCGGGTCGCCAAGGACCCTGAATGTCTCGGCGAGAGAGGTGATCGCCTCGACGGACTTCATTGCCCTTCGAACCCTCTTTACTTTCCTTTCGTCGATGAAATCGATCTCGCATTCGGCGGCCGGCCTTCGAGTCTTTTTGTCATCCATAGAGTTTCATTACGCACGCTTACATGAACACACGTTCATATATCGTTGTATAATAAGCCCGCGAAAACGTCAAGTCCTAACGATCGCAAGAAGATTTAATTGGGGCAGTCCGAAGTTCCGCGGTGGCGTCCGAAAACACGCGGAAGGCCGAGCTCAGGAACAGCCCGACCAGAGCAAGGGCGAGGATTATGTCCGGCCAGCCCGACTGGGTGAACCACACGGCCCCGGCCGCGAGGAAGACCGAGACGTTCGAGGCGATGTCGTTGCGTGAGCATTCCCAAACGGAACTCATGTTCACGTCGTCCGTTCGGTGACGCGTGAGCAGGAAGAGGCAAATCGAGTTCCCGGCGAGTACGAATAGACTGACTACGCCCATTATCTCGAAAATCGGGACCGCCGGGACGAGAAGCTTGTAGATCACCTGCCCGAGCACGACCAAGGCGGCGATCAGGATCAAAGCCCCCTTGACGAATGCGACCAGTGCCTTGGCCCGCGAAGATTTGTAAACCGCGTAGAGGCTCAGGCCGTACGTCGCCGCGTCGCCCAGATTGTCGAGCGAGTCGGACAAGAGCGAACTCGAACCCGCGTAGATGCCCGCCCCGATCCCAGCCGCGAACATGGCGACATTGATCGCCAGCACGATCTTCAACGTCGAGCTCTGCTTCTCGCGAAGCCCCGCAGCGACGTCATCCCTTTCGCAACAATAGCCCATATCCAAACCACTCCACATCCAAATCAAAGATGTGTTTCGTGCTCCGCGAAGCCCCGGCACTCCGTCT
Source organism: Acidobacteriota bacterium (assembly GCA_019639235.1). GTDB lineage: Bacteria > Acidobacteriota > Blastocatellia > Pyrinomonadales > Pyrinomonadaceae > OLB17. The sequence goes on from JAHBSG010000006.1 coordinate 121,308, forward strand.
GCACGGTGACGTGCGAGATCTTGAACTCCTCCGTGCAGTGCTCGTGCACGCGTTCCAGGACGAGGTCGTGCTGGTCGTCCGACTCGATGACCGCGTGCACGCTCATCGCGTTTACCCCGGAGGTCAAACTCCAGACGTGCAGATCGTGGACGCCCGCGACGCCCTCGATCTGCGACAAACTCTCGCGCAAAGCGGCGATGTTCACGTCCGCCGGGGTCCCTTCGATCAGGACTCCGACCGCGTCTTTGAGCAACGCCCACGTGCGCGGCAAAATGAACAGCCCGATCCCCGCCGAGATGATCGGGTCGGCGTAATACCAGCCGGTCGTCAGCATGATCACGCCGGCCGCAATCACGCCGATGGAGGTCAGCATATCCGACAGCACCTCGAAATACGCGCCCTTCATATTGAGGCTTTCTTTCGAACCGGCACGGAGGATGTACATCCCGATGATGTTGATGATCAACCCGACGCATGCTACGCCGAGCATGGCCGCGCTTTCGACCTCCGGCGGGTTTTTGAAACGCTGGTATGCCTCATACAAGATGTAGAGCGAGATCAGGATCAGCACGACCGCGTTCGTCAGGGCCGCGAGGATCTCCACGCGGTAGTACCCGTAGGTTCGCTCCGGGGATGCGGGCTTCTCCGCGAACCGGATCGCGAGCAGAGCTAGGCCGACACCGGCGACGTCGGTCAGCATGTGACCTGCATCGGCCAGGAGCGCCAGACTCCCCGTCCACAAGCCGCCAACAACCTCCACGATCAAGTAGAAAGAGGTGAGCCCGAAGACGACCGCCAAACTTCTCTTGTTGCGCGATGATGCGCTTTGCACGTGCCCGTGTCCCATAAAGATTACATACCGAGTTGAACCTCGGCCAGCGGCTTCGAATCGTCCCCAGTAGTCTTGGTTTTCATCGTTCCCTCTTCACGCCGGTCGCGGCGGTGCCACCAAAAGGCGAACACGAATAGCAACAACATCAGGAGGTGAGATCCCACCAAAAGCACGATGATCGGATGCTCAACGAGCTAATGGTACAGACTGACTTCTTTTTCCATAGTTTGACCTCAAAACATATTCATCGAAATGTTCAGATGTGGAAACCGCTTTCGATGGGCAGAACCACAACGATCCCGTCGCCCCTTCGCCCGGTGTGGCCGCACTCGCGCAACACCGCAACAATCCTTTCTACCATATCCTCATTTGCGACGATCTTGATCTGCTTCGTCGACTTCATCGGATTGACTTCCATCGGGTGTCCACTAACCGCTCGACGACCGAAACCTTCCGCATCCGAGATCGTGATTCCCGGAAAATTCTCGATCTCCTCAAGCCCACCGATGATCCGATCGATCATTGAAGGCCGCACCGCCGCGAATATCAGTTTCATAGTTCATTGTCTCCTGAAATCTCGAGATCCTCATCGCGCTCGACCCATCCGTAAAGCGTCGGGAGGATCAGCAGGGTCAGCAGCGTCGACGTGATCAAACCGCCGATCACCACCGTCGCGAGCGGCCGCTGCACCTCCGCCCCCGCACTCGTCGCGATCGCCATCGGGATGAACCCAAGGCTGGCGACCAGGGCGGTCATCAGTACCGGCCGGAGCCGGGTGATCGCGCCCTCGCGAACCGCGTCGGCGAGGCTCTTGCCCTGCTCGCGGAGCTGGTTGATGAAGCTCACCATCACGACGCCGTTCAGCACCGCGACGCCGAAGAGGGCGATGAACCCGACCCCCGCGGAGATCGAGAACGGCATCCCCCGCAGAGCCAGGGCCACGACCCCGCCGACGATCGCGAACGGGATTCCCGTGTAGATCAGCAGTGCTTGCTTGATCGAGTTGAAGGTCGTGTACAAGAGCACGAAGATCAGGAACAACGCTATCGGCACGACGATCAGGAGTCTTTGTGACGCCCGCTGAAGGTTCTCGAACGTGCCGCCCCATTTCAAGTAATAGCCCGGCGGGAGCTGCACCTCCCGGGCGATCTTCGCCTGGGCCTCCTCCACGAACGAGCCGATGTCGCGCCCGCGGACGTTCAGCTCAACCCCGATGCGGCGGCGCGTGTCCTCGCGGGTGATCTGGGCCGCGTCCTCGACGAGCTGGATGTCAGCGACCTGCGAGAGCGGCACGCGCGAGCCGTTCGGGGCGGTCAGGAGTAGATTGCGGATCGCGTCGACATTCTTGCCCGATTCCTCGTCGAGCCGGACGACGAGGTTGAAGCGCTGCTCCCCCTCGTAAACCTGCCCCGCGTCCTTGCCGGCGACGACCGATTCCACTAAATCGTTGACATCTTCGACGTTGAGGCCGTAGCGTGCGATCGCGGCTCGGTCCGGTTTGATCTGCAGCTGCGGTAGGCCGCTCGTCGCTTCCGCCTTCACATCCTCCGCTCCCTGAACGGTCTGCACGGACTTCACGATCTCGTCGGCTTTCTCCTTCAAAACTTTTAGGTCGTCGCCGTAAAGCTTGATCGCGACGTCGGATCGCACACCGGAGATCAGCTCCGCGACGCGCAGCTCGATCGGCTGCGAGAAGCTAGCCATCGCGCCCGGGACCCGCTCCTCTAGCGCCTTCGACATCTTTTCGACCAGTTCGGTCTTGTCGTTCGTGGTGGTCCACTCTTCCGGCGGCTTCAACGCCACGTAGAGGTCGGAGAAGTCCACGCTCATCGGGTCGGTCGCGACCTCCGCCCGTCCCGTTTTCGAGATCACGGTTTTCACTTCCGGGAACTCCATCAGCACCTTTTCCACCTCGGTCGTGTTGCGGACGGATTCCTCCAGTGATACGCTCGGGAGCCGCTGCACTTGGACGGCGATATCGCCCTCGTCGAGCCGCGGGATGAACTCCGAACCGAGGTATGGGAAGATCGCCCCGCTGATCGCCACCAGCCCGACCGCGAGGGCGAGCGCTTGCGCCCGGTAGCGGCCGACGAAATCGAACGCCGGGATGTACGCCTTTTTCGCCCAGCGGATCAGGAAACTTTCCTTCTCCGACACCTTCCCGCTCAGCACCAGCGTCATCATCGTGGGCACGTACGTCAGCGACAGCAGCAGCGAACCGACGAGGGCGAAGACGACCGTGAGGGCCATCGGGACGAACATCTTCCCCTCGATCCCTCGGAGGCTCAGGATCGGCAGGTACACGATCGCGATGATCGCGACCGCGAACACCACCGGCCGGGCGACCTCGAGGCAGGATTCGAGGATGGTGCGCTGCGGGTTTTCGTGATGGCCCAGAGTTTCCGCCTCGTGCTGGGCCTCGGCCCTCCGCCGGATGGTGTTTTCCACCATCACGACGGCCCCGTCCACGATCAGCCCGAAGTCCAGAGCCCCAAGACTCATCAGATTCCCGGACACGTTGAACACCCGCATCAGGATCGCCGCGAACAGCATCGAGAGCGGGATGATCGTCGCGACGAGCAGCGCCCCGCGCCAATCCCCGAGCAGGAGCATCAGCACCACGATCACGAGGATCGCCCCTTCGATCAGGTTCTTCTCGACGGTGGCGATCGCCCGGTCGATCAGCTGGGTGCGGTCGTAGAACGGGGAAAGTTCCACGCCCGCCGGCAACGACTTCTTCACCTCCTCGACGCGGCTTTTGACGTTCTCTACAACCGTGCGCGAGTTCTCGCCTTTTAGCATCAGGACGATCCCCGCGACGATCTCGCCCTTGCCGTCCGCCGTCACGGCGCCCTGCCGAACGGTCGAACCCTCGACGATCTCCCCGACGTTCTTCACGTAAACCGGTACGCCCTCGGGTCCGGTCTTCACGACGATGTTGCCGATGTCTTCCGGGTTCTCAACGAGCCCGAGACCGCGAAGCAGATACTGCTCCGCACCTTTTTGTATATAGGCCCCACCGACGTTGGCGTTGTTGCGACTCACCGCCTCGAAGACGTCCCGCATCGTCAGGCCGTACGACTGCAGCTTTGCGGGCTCCAGGCGTACCTGATATTGCTTTTCGTACCCCCCGAAACTGTTGATCTCCGTCGCACCGGGGACGCCGAGAAGCTGCCGCCTCACGTTCCAGTCCTGCACGGTGCGCAGGGCCTTCGCGTCGTAGCTGCCGTCGGGCGATTTGAGCTCGTACTGGTAGATCTCGCCCAGCCCCGTCGAGATCGGCCCCATCTCCGGCGAGCCGATAGACTCGGGGATCTGTTCGCGGGCCTGTGCGAGCCGTTCCAATACCAGCTGTCTGGCGAAGTAAGTGTCTACGGATTCGTCGAACACCACCGTCACCGCCGAAAGCCCGAATTTCGAGACCGAGCGGATCTCCTCGATGTCCGGGAGCCCCGACATCGCCACCTCGACCGGGAAAGTCACCTGCCGTTCCATCTCCAGCGGCGCGAGAGACGGGGCGGCCGTAAGCACCTGCACCTGCACATTTGTCACGTCCGGTACGGCGTCGATCGGCAGGTTTATCAAGCTGTAAGCGCCGGCCGCGGACATGATCGCGACGAGCAATATGACGATCAATCGGTTCTCGACCGAGAATCGGATAAGAGCGTTTATCATAGGAACCTATATTGCGGACTTCGAAAACGATGTATTCCGCGCCGACCGAGACAAATGTCCGCGATACTCGGTGTGGGGCGCTGGTACAGCCTCCAAACGAAAATCCGATCTCATCGAGTTTCTCGCTTCCACGGGTACCTGCCGCGGAGAAGGTTTGAGAAACTCGCCGTCGGGGTCAATAGACTACGAAGGACTTTCACCCGTGTGGTGACCCCGTTGGATTTGCGCTCGATCCAGTTCTTAAGGATGTACTTATCGACTATGTCCTCTTCGACGACGATGGCGGTGCCCACGACCGGGGTGAGGACGAGGTCCGTCCATGCCGCCGTGCTGTGCCCGTTTTTCTGTCTCAAACCTACGTTACCGATCGTCGCCTCGCTGATCGGACCAAATTCAAATTGTGTGCTCCATACCGTAGACCAGGCGAGGGCTTTGAAACGGCTTTTCCAGTATTCCCTTGATTTGCCGAATTCCTGTCGTTTCGCGCGGTCGCTGTTGTTTATAAAGATCCACCCTGTCACGCTCCCCTGAAGCGGGTGAGCGAAATTGTTCGTGAATGGGCTGTCGCCATCATTCCAACCCCGAAGGTTCTTTATGGAGTTGCCCCAATCGCGAAAGAATGGCCCGTCCAGTTCGCGATACGTCTTCTTCTGAAACAGACGTACGCCGTGCTTGATTCCGAGGAAAAGTGACGACTGAGCCAGTGCGGGCTTCCAATGAAATTTCTCATCATTATCATCATCGGGCGCAGACTTTGTATCCACCTTGTCGAGCCCAGCTTCCCCTTCCGGCCATTTTCTTTTTTCGGCTAAATTTACCTCGCCCAAAAACGAGGGGTTTACGATTCGGGGAAAGTGCAACCGCCGCGAGGTCGGAACCTCGCCTTGAGCCACCCCCGACCGATGCGGCGCGTCCTTTGGCGCCTCATCGTTCGGAGCGTTTGGCGATGGTTGATTTCGATCTGGAAGTTGAACTCTCGCCTCGCTGACTTCAGCCGTCTGCCCGACGATCGGCGATGTCGATGCGGCAAACAACAATCCAACAAGCATGGCAGTGATACCAAGCGAGGTTAGGGCGGAGGATGCTCGAGAGCTATTGTCAATCATAATCGGTTGCTCTTACGATTAATGGCCGTGCTCCCCCATCTCGCCCTTCTGCATCTGCGTCTTCAGCGTGAAGCTCCCCTTCGAGACCACCTTCTCGCCGAGTTTGAGGCCGCTTTTGACCGCCGTGTAGCCCTCCATCTCCCCGCCGATCTCGATCTCGCGGACCTCGAAGGCTCCTGGCTCATCCTCCTTCGGCACGAACACGATCGTCTTGTCGCCCTCGCGCTGGATGGCACCGGACGGGACGACGAGTTCCTCGCCGCTCTCGGCGTTGGTGCCGGTGTAGAACCCGACCTCCGTGAACGTCCCGGCACGAAGCCGTCCGTGGGGGTTCGGAACCTCAAGGCGTACCCGGGCGGTCCTAGTCGCCTCGTCGAGCCGCGGGTCTATATAGCTGATTCGTCCGTTGATCGTTCCCGAAGAAGTTGACCGTATCTCCGCCGCGGAGCCAACGAGCAGTTTGCCAACGCTGCTTTCCGGTACGTTCGCGATGACGTATACGGTCGAGAGATTTGAAATCGCGAAAAGCGGTGAGGCCGCGTCGATCCCAGCCCCAGCGTTGAATTTCCTCTCGGTCACTACGCCCGACAGGGGTGCCCGGACCACGGCGACGGACGCGTCGCGGGAGTGGTCGTCGCGCTGAAGGTTCTGTTCGCTTGAGCCCAACGTCCTCAGTTGGTTCTGCGTATGCTGGAAATCGACCCGAGCCGTTTGCACTTCCGCCTGTGCCTGCTGAAGCTCACGATTCAGCGCGATGTTGGACTGGAAGTCGTAATCGGCCTTAGCGGTGCGGTAGCCCGCCTCCGCCGCGATCAGATCCTTGCCCGCCCCCGCGCCAAGCTCGATCAGCCGTCGCGTCCTTCGGAGCGTCGCGTCGGCCTCGTCGAGCTTGGCCTTCGCCTGCAGTATCGAAACGCGATTCTCGGTTTTCTGAACCCGCGCGAGGTTCTTCTGTGCCAGGTCCAACCGGTTCCTTGCCTCATTCAGTTTTCCGTGCAGCTCCGCGAGTTGCGGACTCGAAATAGTGGCGAGAATGGCGCCGCGCTCGACGTAATCCCCCACGCCGTAAAACACCTGGTCGATGCGCCCGCCCACCAGCGGCGTGGCCATCTCGGTCTTTTCGGGATTCAATTCAACCGCGCCCGTGACGTAAAGCTTGGCGATCGCCGGACGTTGGGTGACTCCCTCGACCTCGATCCCGGCCGACTCGACCGATTCCGGGTCCAGCTTGACCTCGCGGCCCTCTTCGCCCTCGGAGTGCCCGTCCTCCTCCTTCTTTTCTTCGCCCGCCGCAACCTCCACCTTGGTGGACGAGGAGGAACTCCTCGTCGCTATCCAAGCCAGGCCGAGGACCGCGAAGACCGCAACGACCACTGCGGTCAGGATCCAGGCGAACATGCTTCTCGGTTTCGTTTCGCCGTTGGCGGAGCTCTCGGCCCCGTCGCCCCCTCGATCAAAATCATTTTCAAGTCGCGCGAGCTCCGCTTCATCCCGCTCGTGATGGCCCGTTCGTTCACTCATATTTTCTTTCGTCATCTCCGCCTCTTCCGTATCTTTGGTCTCTTTTCTTGTCTCGTCATTCATTTTCCGGCCACCTCATTTCGGTGCGGGGAGAAAAGCTCCGGCCCCGAGAGCAATACTTAAATCCGCCTGCGAGCGGTAACGCTGCGTCAACGCCTCCGTCAGGTCACGCGTCGCGTCGAGCAAGCGCCGCTGCTCCGCGATCAATTCCGTGATCTTGATCTCGCCGATCTGGTAGACCTTTCGGAACGTCTCGACGTTCTGGGTCGATCGCGGGATCGCGCTCGTCTGCAATGTCGATACCGCACGGCTCGCGGCCTCGAATCGCTGGTAAGCGGACAAAATTTCGCCCCGCACCGCCCTCTCAGCGAACTCGCGTCTCGCCTGCGCCTGCCGGATCGAGATCTCCGCTTCCGCTTTCGCTCCCTGGTTTTTGTTGAATAGCGGCAGACCGATCGCGACCCCGAAGGTCAGGCTCCGATCGCGTTGGGCGAACGGTGCGGTCGGGGCGTCGTAGGTCGATCGCCCCTGCGAGTAGCGCGTGTACGCGGTGAGATCGGGGCGGCTTTGCGCCCGCACGAGGCGGAGCCCAGCGGTCGCGACCTGCTCCTCCAACTGAGCGAGCGCGACGTCCGGCCGCGTGCGCAAACCGATATCCACTGCCGCTTCCTTAGTCGCCGGGAGGGTCGGCAGCACTGCGACGTCGATCTGCTCCCGCAGCCGGAGCGAGTCTTCGAACGGCACACCGGTCAGCAACTTCAATTGCGTGAGGGCGGATTGTAGCCGTCCCTCGGCCAACTGGCGGCGCGATCGAAGCCGTTCCACCTCCGCTTGCAGAAGGTTCAGCTCCAGCGGAGCGATTTCGCCTTCGTTCACCCGGATTTGCACCACTCGTGCGGTCTGCAGGTCGAGGTCGAGAAGTCTCTCCGTCACGTCGAGCTCCCGAAGAGCTCCTAGAGCTTCGGCGTAGTTCGTCAGCACGTTGGCTACGAGCACACGCTCGCGATTGCGCACCTCCGCCTCGCTCGCCTCGATGGCGATCTGGGCGGAGCTGACGCGGGCGGAACGCCGGCCGTAGATCTCGATCGGCAAAGAAGCTCCTACCGTGAATTGCCCGTCCCCACCGTTCCCAACGAGGCGGCCCGATTCCTGCTCGAATTCGAGCGTTGGGTTGGGCCTGAGCCGCGCCTGCTGCAGGCGCGCCCGTGCCTTGTCGATCTCTAGCCGCGACGCGATGATCTCCTGATTGAAGCCCAGCGCCCGCTTGATCAACTCGTCGACGGACGTTCCGTCCTGCGGGTCGTAGTAGTTCGGGAGCACCGATTCGACGAGCGGTTTCGCCGGGGCGACCGAAGTTCTCGTGTCCGTGTTCGTTGTCCCGTTTCTGGCCAGCAGCGTCGGTTCCTGCCCGATCGCGGCCGTAAAACTAAAGACCGTCAAGCAAACGCTGGCCCAAACGACGGGGGCCTTTTTGTGTAAATTCATTGTTAATCTTCCTGATCGAAAGCTGATGCTTGCTCCCTCAGCGGGCGCACGTGCGGCCGGAGGCGAGCGTGATCGAAGGATCGAAGACGCAAAGGCGCGATTAATCGTCGCCGGAGCGCGGGATCAACCCCTTATCGTTCGATTAGGAAAATTTAGGAGGCAGGTATGGAGGGGGAAGTGAGTTGAAAATCGGGAAACCGTTCTTCAACGGAATGGTGGTTCTTTCGATCGAGGACGATGTGACGTCGCTGGCGACGCTGGGGATCGCCACGGCGTGGCAGAGGCACTCGTCGTTGCACGTGCCCGGAGTTTCGTGGTCGCTCTCGTTCTCGCAATTCGAAACGGACGTTCTCGATTCGTCGCGCTCGTCAACATCAATGGTGACGGAAGCAGTCGACTGGTTCGCAGGCGGTGCGGCGTTCGTGCCGACCTCGCACAATGCCGGGCAGAATAGCTCGATCGCGACGAGACCGAGCCAGAGAACGGCGACGCGTTTCCTGACGATCTTCCTGCGAATCAGTTTCAGTATGCCCTGCATCTATTCGGTTGGAGCCTAGAATGGTTCCAACCTTTAAACGTAGTCTTTGCTTGGCTCTACTGTCAAGTTTTTGCCCACCGATCTAGTCTCTCGCCTTGTTAATCGCGTACATCTTACAACAGGCGGACACAAGCCGTATTTGATGGCAGTTGAATCCGCTTTCGGTTCGGAGATCCGCTACGTGATGTTGGTTAAGGTCTATGGCAAGACGAGCAAGAAAGAAGAGACGCGTTAAAATCCCGCTGAGCCATCGGTTGTGAGACGCATTTGATAGCTGTCAATCCGAATCCGAAGCAATCTCACTAGCTACATCGACAGGCAAAATCTGACTATGCATATGAGCATGCGTCGATTCACTCGTTTGACGAACGGCTTCTCAAATAAGCTTGAAAGCCACGCTCACGCGATTGCTTTGCACTACATGTATTGCAATTTCTGCCGAATTCATAAAAACCTACGATGTATTCGGGCAATGGCGGCGGGCATCATCGAAGCTGTGGGAGACGGGGGATATAGTTGCTTAGCTATAGAAAGCGGAGGCGAAGGAAAAAGGCCCTAACAAGTAGAGAATATGAAACGAGAAACCGGTCACTCTTCGGTCCGATTTCCTGTCTTGGAAATGTGTTCCGCGATACGTTGAGAGGACGGAACTCCGCCCGGATAGAGCCGTCAGGACGGTTCCGGGAAAGGCGGTTTAGGTACGGCCAAACCGAATATGTCTTTCCCATTCAGCAGAATTGTCGGAGTTGGATAGCCTGTTCGCGGATCGTCTGGCGGAAGCGCGGCTTGCTGAATAACAGTGTAGTCGGCGGAAATCTGACCTTCCGCGATCGCGGCCTTCAAGTTCTCCAGCATCACGGGAGTATTCTTACACCCTTCGCGAGTTAGAAACTCAAAATGCAGATGGTCACGAGTCGGATTCATTTCTATTTGCTTCCGCGAACACGCAGAGAAAAGAAGCGCAACAAGTAATACGAAAATTGTATGTTTCATGCGGCCACTGCTAGGTTAACATTTCAGACCGGAGCAATTTCAAACTGACCCACTATGCCTGTATTGTCGAACCGCAATATTCTGCGTCATGCATACGACCTCCCTCGATCCGCAGGTTCGAAAGAAAGACGATGGTCAGTTAGTATTTTGGTTTCATCTCCTCCAGCCTGCGATCCATATCTCTGAAGAACCCCGTCACGACCGTCGAGACCATCCTCAAACGAGCGGCTTCGGTCGCGGCGGTTTGGTTGATCGACGCGGCCTCCGTGCGTCCCTCGAAGTTGAGCAGGTTGGCCCCCCGCTCCATCTCGGCTGACCGTCTGATCCCCGACAGCTGAATGCCGGCACCTTGCCTGCTGCTCTGCTCGGCTATGCCGCTGCCCCGGTTGATAGCGCCGATGCTTTCGGACGCCTGCGCCTCATAGGCTTTATTGATATCCCCCTGGTACGTGTTCGAAGCCTCGACCTTCTTGTCGGTCACGATGTCCGTGTTGTTGTTCTGCAGCGCGACGGTACTGCTCGTAGTCGAATCCATCCGCTTGTTAACCTCCTGGATCGGATGCTTGTCGCGCGCCCAATCGAAAAGTTCCTGCCCGGTACGGATCGGGACGGAAGTGCCGGCGATCGACGAACCGCCCGGCGTGAACTCGTAGGTCTTCATCCCGAAACGTTCAAGGTTGGCTTGCCCGCGCAGCTCGATCTCTTTTTTGCCGTCGAATGTGCGTGACTCGCGAGTGCCTTCCGCCTCGGCCCGCATGCCGGTGATCTCTCGCTGTGTTGCGGCGGAGCTGCTTGCAATGCCGAAGGTCTTATTGGCCTCGGCAAGAAGTGTTTGTGTTACCTGATTTGCGCGGATCTGCCCGAGACTTGTAACCAGTCCGCCTTCGACACCCGAGACGGATGAAATCAATCTCGCCTCAGTTGATTGGTTTGCGGCCTCGAGCGCTTTCTTTGCGGCAGCCTGTTCGGCATTGTAGATGCCTTGTATCTGAGTGTTCTCCGCCTGGCGGTGAAGAGCCGCTCCAGCGACAAGACCGTAAGTTTCGAGAGCCGTGCCAATGGATGAGAGCATCCATCCCATAGATATCTGGGACACGCCCTCGTACACCTGTCCGCGAAGCACACGATAGCTTAGCCACGGGACAAGAATGAAACACAAACTCGAAACAAAGAATAATGCGGTGACTATCAGCGCGCTGGAAGCAGGATCATAGTTACTATTGGTTATGATCGTCGCCGTTGTCGGATCAAGCGAGAAGACCGCTTCGCCGTTGTAGATCGAGAGAGCAAGCAGTCCGATGCTGTAGCAAACAAATAGAGTGACCGCCTTTACGATCGGAAACGCAAGAGCGAATGTTGCGACGCCCCAGCAAAACGGATAGAAGATCTGGTTCGCAAACTTCTCATCAAAACCGAATGCCGAGAGCACCGGAGCGGAAAGCTTAAGCCCGATCAGAATGAACAGTCCTGCAAGTGACAAGAATATCGAACCGAATTTGATGATGTTCTGCCCGATCACCATGAACGTAAACATCTTCGGCATATCCCACCCGAGCACGTTCATCTGGCTAGTGATGTCATTAACGGACGAGTTTTTATCGGTGAGGATCCCGATAAGCCCGGGTTCCCCGTTCGGAAGCCTTTCAGCCAGGATCGCATCGGGATCTTCGACGGCGAAGTTTGCTTTCACATACTGTTTCATCTTCTCGTCGAACTCTGTGACAAGCGAACTGTTGTATCCCCGTATAGGCCGTGCAAAGAACTTGCCGGTAACGGTCAGTGCATCGATGATGAAGGGAGAAGCTCCGATGATGACCATAAAGATGATCGTCCTTGCACCCCAGGCGACAAGCTGCTCAGGGCCGATGCCGCGGTTGTCGTGAAACCTCCTGATGAAGGCTAGGATAAGAACAAAACTCGCGATGATCCATGCAAGGAACATCAGTATCGGCATCAATGGCCTAATGATCGTGTCGAGTACGGATCGAAAGAGCCATTCCTGTCCGGTCCGCATCATGTTCGTTATCTGTTCGCTGAAACTCGGAGCGGTCGGCTTCGGCAGAATCACCGGTCCGGGTGGCGGAGTTGCCGTTGAACTGGCCGGATACTGATTCTCGAACTGCTGCAAAACGGGCGCCGGGCTTCCGTCGAGCGGCGGCATGAACGGTGAATCCGAATTGATCGTCAGGATGAGATCGTTGGCCGTAACCGGTCGGCCATTAACCGTCCCGATCGGCGTCTGCCCTTCTACCCGTGGCGGGCGAGGAGGACGAGGCGGTTGTTGACCAACCGCCGTCGCAAAGAGGCAGGCGTAGAGGATGGGCGTCAGGCAGAGCGTTAGAGCGGCAGCGCGGCCGCGCGAGATGTTCTTTACGTTCATGGCGTTGGTTATCCGGTCGACTAGTTTGGTGGTCTTAGGGAAGGGGATTCTGGTAGACGTCGTCGTCCCAGATCTCGTACTTTTCGAGTTCGCGAAGAAACGAGTCTGAGGCGCGGGTGATCCCCGTCATCATCTCCGTCGTGCGCCGGATCTCCTTCCCGAACTCGGTCATCTGCTCTACCTTCAGACCGTAGGCGATGAACTTTGCCTGGATCTTTGCCTCGAGTTCACGAAGCTGGCCTTCGACGGTGGTGATGCGAAGATTGACGGCGAGCATCTGGTCGATCAAGGATTGAACGCCGTCTTGATTGGCATCCGGATTGGCAGCGATCGCTCTTGTCGCATCCGCGATCCTTTCTCTTTCCTCATAAAGTTTGGCTAGATCGAGAAGGAGATTCTCGCGGTCGAATAGCATTCGCTCAAGTTCCGAGTCGAGTTTTGCGAGACGTTCGAGATTTGACATGTGGGCATCCGCACTGCGGCCGATCGAATGGCGCAGAAAGTCGTCGAGATCGCGCTTGTTCGCCTCCATATCGAAGATCCCGTTCTTGAGCCGACGTGCGATATTGACGACGGAATGGATCTGACTCGTTATTGTTGCCTCGATCCGCTTCTTAAGTTCGAATGTCCCGCGGATAAGCCGGCCAAGAGTTGCGTAGGTGGTTATGAGTTGCTTGTGCCTCATGATCTGCTCATCGACCTTATCGAGGATGCCTCGCAGATTCGTGACACTCTCGACCATCTTCTGGTACTGCCTCACCGCATTCTCGTACGTCGTGATGTAGTGATTGATCGTCTCTACCCAGCGGGCGGCTTCCTCGATCTTCTTTGCAACCTGAAGCGTGTATTGCGAAGGATCGAAGACGGTCCACTGCGCGTGCACGGGGCGCACATCTATTCCGATAAGCAGCGAAGAGAGGATCGCTCCCAAGATGAGTTGTCGTAAGATTCCTGTTCTGTTTCTGGTCATTGGACGGTTCCTCCCGCTAGTTCATTGAGGTCGGCCTCGGAAAGCGATGTGAGCCCAATTGCGGTAAGCCCGCTCGGGTACTTAGCCGCGAGCCACGTGACGATGGCGTCGAGCGGCAGATCGCGGCGCAGATTCTCGACAAGACGCCGGGCATTTGCTTCGTTGGTGTCGTTCGTATTCGCCCAAACCATCGCGGGTGAGAGATGGATCTCCGCCATCTGGACGATCTTGTCGACACCGCTACCGATCACGAAGACCCATTGCGTGTAGCGGCCGTACTGGTTTCTTATTCCGCGAATGGCAGAGATGGTTTCGGGAGCTAGTTCGCAGTCATCGGCGAGCCTCTCGAAGCCACCGATCTGCTTCCCGATCATCTTTACGCCCGAGTTCTTTACAAGATCGATGCCGGTGACATTCGGCTGCTCGGGAGTTCCGGTGAAGTGCTCGTAGGCCTGTGAGAAGAGGATCGTTACGAGTCCTTCTTTGCGTCCGGTCACCGTCGCTTCTGCAATAAGCTCCTGGATGGCGGGAAAGTGCCGGTTGATCTCGCGCATCTCGTCGCACAGGAAAAGGATGGGGGTTTTCTGACTCTGCGCATTTTCCTCCCCGATCTCCTGCATGATCTGGGCGCTGATGCGATAACCCACGCTCTCACGGATCTTCTCGTCCAGGCTGCTGATTCCTGAAAGCTCGAAGACATCGAACATCGAAGCCTCGTCGTACGCCGGATGGGTGGGTGCATTGAGCCACGCGTCTTTTCGGTGGATGTTGAGCTTTAGGTAAAGCTCGTTGGCCTGCTTCGCCTCGCCCGCGTTCCAGTGATAGCTCTTGAGGATGTCGAGGAAGTGTCCGAGCGCGGGCTGGAACTTGGGGCGCCCGTGACCGTTCCTCGCTAAAGCCATTTTGTAGACCTCGTCGATGACGGTGGATGCGATGGCGCTCGTGATCGCGTCGGCCTTCGGCGTCTTGCTCAGGATCAGGATGTCGGTGAGCACCATCGCGAGTTGCCGCTTCGTGGGGAGGGTCCCGTTCTCGATCCCGGGATAGTTCCAGATGTTGATGGGCCTTGGATCTTCTTCCGTGAACTCGATATGCCGGCCGCCGAACAAACGGCAAATCGGTTTGAAAGAATGCCGGTAGTCCATCACCCGCACCTTCACGTTCCCGCGATGTGCGCGGATGTCGGTGATCAGCATCGACGCGAGGAAGGATTTTCCTTCCCCCGATGCGGCGGTGACGATGACCGTCGGGGACTTGATCAATGCCCGGTCGTACAGGTCGACCCCGAACATTTGCCCGTTCGGGGTGGTGAAGATGCTGTGCGGTCGTGCACTCCCGCGCCAACTGGTCTCGGTCGGGACGAACGCGATTACGGAATCCGCAGTTTCGGTAAGCTCCTGACCGGTCCGTTTACTCGAAAGCTCGCCGGCAAGCATCCGTGGATATATGGCACGCTGGCGGACAGCGTCTTCCCGAACGGCGTCGGCACCGATCTTTTTCCTGATAGCGGAGACCATGGCGTCGCAGCGGTCATCAAGGATCTCAAGCTGCCGGCGGGCTTCTTTGGCTCCCTTTGACCTGTCCGCAAAAACGATCACGTTCATCCGCAGGTTGCAGATCTCTTCGTTGTCGGCCTCTACCTGTTCGAGCAGATCTTCGAGGTCGCTTTTGATCACGACCGCATCCTTCTTCAGATTTCGAAACCCGAGCCATGTGTTCCGGCTGCCTTCGATCCGATCGATCCGCTTTTGAAGGCCCTTCTTGGCTGCCTGTTTCTCGGTCGTCATCAGATCGACGACGATCTCGTGCGGGAAACAAAGGCTTCGTGTGGCCGTGAGATACCGCATCACATCCGCTGTGACGAATCCGTTAGGAAGCGATTTGAGACTGACCAGACTTGCAGGTGTGCCGTTATGCCGCACTACCGAATCCCCAACTGTTTCGACTGAAGTGCTCGTGAGATATCTCCTGATATCCACACGTGCGTGTTTGGTAAGCTCCGGAACAGACGAGCGATCCCGCCGATGACTTACGAACAAGTTTGAGAAGATCTCTCTCGCGTCCATTTCCCGCGGGTTCAGCGATTTCGGAAAGTTTGTTTCGAACGCCTGAAAGACACGAAAGGCTTTTGCCCGACAGTCCAACTCGGCTTTGTGCTCTCTTGTGAGGTGAGTTTCACAAAGAACATTTCTTGCTTTAAGGATCGGCTGTCCTAAGAATCGGAGAAGGCCATGTTCGCGAACAACTCGGATAAGTGAAGGAAACACCGATCCGAAGAGACTGCTGTCCGTCTTGTCTCTTACGGGGACGCGTATCCAAACACTCGCCGTTTGGCGCATGACATGACCCGAGCGGATCGTTTCCTCGTACAGGACAAGATTCGTGGCGTGAAGGACCGACGCGATCGGATCGGTGCCTTCTATGCTCCGCGAGCGGAGATGATCCTTGAGAACTTTTCCGTCATCGACTGAATTACTATAACGGAACTGAATGATCGTGTTCGGCGGCTTGTCGAACTTGAGAATGGTTTTCAGGTCCTCGATCCGCTGCTCGGTCAGCCTGCCGTCGTCATAGAGGGTGTTCGCCGGCTCAAAACTGTAAGCCTTGCCAAAGCTTCCGTCGCGGTACCGGATAACATTTCCTTCGAGACCGAGGATTTCGGTCGGAAGGAGGCGTCCTCCATCACTCTGGATCTCGGGCGAAGCGGCGGCACCTGTAAAGACTGGAAGCCTTTTAGCTTCATCACGGTGAAGGCGAAAATGCGGGAGCACTCGTCGCCCGATTGCGAGACCAATGCCCGCGAACGTAAAGCTGCCGAAAAGTGTGATGGCGATATGTACGAATGAAAGGTTTGCTGTATCCATTGTTCGTGTCCTCAATCTCGAACCCAGCCCGCCATCTCTAATTCGGAATTCATTGGCGGACGATACGACGCATTGCGATCGGCGATCGAATCGAATTTCTGAGTCAACCAGCACTCAGGTTTGCTCAGCCGGAGATAGTTGAACGTCCCCAAAAGCACAAGGAACGTAAGTAAACCAAGCGGGAAACCAAGCGGCACGTAACCGAACCAAAGACCGAAGACGAACGGAGTCAGATAGGCCGCAGCGGTCGGTAGAAGAATGTACTTCCAGTCGGTCGAGTAAACGCCAAACCTTTTGAGGCCTCGAAAGACGTTGGGTCTGGTAGCTCGTCGTCTCATCTGAACCTCCTAAAAGTTGGTGTCTACGCCAACAGCTCTTCCTTGGGCGAGCTGCCAGAAAACCGCGACTATAGTCCCGAAAGCGAATGAAAGCAGCGAGCCGAACGCCTGATTACCCCATTCCTTTCCGGTCATCTTGTTGTAGATCGCCCACGCTACACCAACGGCGCCCAAACAGAACAGAATGATCGCCATCAGCTTGAGTGCTTCGCGAATGATGTTGGAGAGATTGCTTGCATCGCCGGTGAATATCGGGCCTTGAGCAAGCAGCACATTTGTGAACAACAGGATCGCCGCGATCGGAGTCAGTGACGCGGCGAGTAATCGGATCGTTCTAAAAAGCTTTTTCATACTTGTCCTCGCTAAATAGGTTTGCTGACGTTTCGAGAGCTCGGAGAAACTTCAAACGTTTTTGCTGGTCTGCAATGCTCGTGCCGCTGAATAATCTCGAGCCGTTGATGGCACATCGCTTGCGAATATCCGTCGTCATGAAAAAACAGAACTTCATGGCGGCTGTCTTTCTTTTGTTCGTATGTCTTATTGCTCCACCTGCGCTTCTCCCTCAATCCAAAGCAGCTTTTACACGCACAACGCTTTCGAGAATGGACGTGCTTTCACGCGCAGCTCTTTTTGAATCGGCGATAGCCGAAGCGGCGCACAAGCAGAATGTCGATCCGCTGATCCTCTGGACGATCGCATATAACGAAACGAGGTTCCGTCCCTGGCTGACCAGTCCGAAAAATGCCCAAGGGCTAATGCAGTTGATGCCGGCGACGGCTTCTCGCTTCGGCCTTGCAAACCCGTACGAACCGGACGCGTCGATCCATGCGGCGTCTCGCTATGTGAAGTATCTCGGCGGGCTATTCAACTGGCGTCTGGATTCGGTTCTCGCCGCCTACAATGCCGGCGAAGGCACAGTCCTGGCGTATCTACACGGCAGAAAACTCCACTCAGGCGGCAAGGTGATAAATGCGTTCGGGCGACGCACTCCGGGAGGAATTCCGCCCTATCGCGAAACGATGAACTATGTGTCGCAGGGCATGAAGATATACAGGTGGCTAATGACGCAGAGCAGATTTCCGAGAAGTTCTATTGATCGCAGCACCTCGGCAACGAACCAACCGGAGACCCAGGATCCGACTGCCCCGAAAAAGAAAACCGGCGGCAGCCCAAGCGTGTTGAACGTACTCTATGAGCCGCGAACCGGAAGGCGTTATCGAGTTGACGGCTCCGGAGAATTTCCCTTACAGACGATCGATCAGGACGGACCCGTAATCATCTCACCAGATCTTCGCAGTCTTCCCGCCGGAACCGCGCGATCCACTTTTGCGGGCGTTAACAAGCCATAGAGTTGTGGTTCATTTTCAGTGCGATTGGATGAACCATGCACCACTGGATAAATTTTGCTCCGGTTTAACCGCAGGTCGCGCGATATTTCGGGCTTGATTTCGCGGAATTGCTTTGGCACTGCTTTTGCGAATCGGAAAAAGGGGCGGCCAGATGAAGGGCCAGCATGAAACCTATGATGGAACAAGAAACGACACGATCATTTGCACCGGATGCCGCGGCCGATATTCTCGGATCGCCCCTCTACTTAACTCGCGATCCGGACGATGTATTGACGATCTCGTCGCTGTTCAGAGCCGTGTGGGTGCTATTGATCGTCCTGTCGTTAAGTGTGGGAATGAATATTTTCCTGTCGCTTAGAAAAGCAGATCGTATTGTCGTCGATAGATCGTCCGGACGGGTTGTAGAGCTTAACAACCGTGATTACGGCTCAACGGAAACAGTAGGCATCTCGCCCGATACGCCGTCGACCACCGATAAGAAATATCTCGTGAAAGAATTCCTTACGGCGCTCTATGAGGTCGAGCAATCAACTCGAGAAAGCCAGGTGAACAAGCTGCTGCGGATGCTCGATCCTGATCTCTCGATCGCGATGGCAGGACGGCTGAAACAGAACGGCGTGCTCGCAGCCGAGAAAGTGGAGAGTGTCAATTCGTCGTGGGAGCTTCAGGATCTTACAGTCGATGAAAGCGATCCATATGTGCTTCGTGCGATCGGAGTAAGAAAGATTCGCCGGAAGACTGCGGGGCAAGACGTCGAGGAATCCGTGCAGCTTAAGGCCAAATTCTTGCTCAAGGATAGCCCCTCATCACCCGTTCGAAACGACAACAACTTGCGAACGGGATTCACGATCGTTCGATTCAGGGTCGAACCGATGAACGGAAAATCTATTGCGCCTTTGACGCTAATTGCTGACGAAGGAGAACAAGAAAATCCGGCATCCGCCACGAACCCGAGTCAGTAACCCTTCGCACCTCGCTTCACAAAAACTATATGAACTTACATTTTCGAAGACGCACCTTTGCCGCATTACTTCCCGCAATTATCCTTTTCGGCGGGCTTGAAGTGACGGCACAATCGAATCCGGTTTCGGCAAAGCCGAAAGTAACCAAAAGAACCAAACCGAAGCCTTCCTCCGGACCGGTTGCCAAAGTTCCTGCGAAACCACTCCTGTCTCCGCAGACGGCTCCCGTGTCCATCGTCAACCTGGCCGAACCCGACTATCTGTCGGGCGAGGCCAGCGTGACGGTCAATCCGAAACAGCCGACCGTGATCAGGCTTGGGCTTTCACAGAATGCGGTCTCGATCATCGAATTTCCAGCTTCCGACGGTATCTACTACATACATGAGGGCAATCCGAAGTTTGCATCGGTCTTTCAATCCCCTACGAAGGAAACTGACCGTTCGATCACGGTATACCCAGGTGAATCGTTCCTGCCTGCTCGCGACGGCAGTACGGCGGCTGCGATAAGCCTTCAAATGCGATCGGGACTTGTTCTGATACTAGAGTTTGTCCCCGTGACGGACCTTCGAAAGAACGCTCATAGATGCGTGATCAGATACGACCGAGAAACGGTGGTCGCCGCGAGAAGAACCGCCGGGCTTGCTTACGATCTCGGAGGCGAGAATCCTATCTCCGCTCCACTCACTTCCAGAGCTGCGTCGAAACTCGTTGGCACTTCTTCTGCGACCGAAACCGCAAAAAAGGAAGAAATTCCTGATTCAACCGAACACCTGATCAAATCCGCATACACGAGCTTAATTCGCGCTGGAAGAACGCAAGAAAAGAAGAACCAGGGACGACAAATAACCGACTCGGAGATCTCGATCATTGCCAACAGAAAGCTCGCCGAGTCTCTGCGGGACCAGAAGAAGCACTTTGCATCATGGTCGAAACCGCAATCGGGGTTGGAACTTGCAGTCTCCCGCGTTTCTGAACTCGACACCGAAACCCGGCTGGTTGTCGTGGCGGTCCGCAACGTGACCGCCTCGAACCTAAGACTTGTACCGAGCTCTCCGGAACTGCAGGTGCAAACGACGGATTCGGGCGGCAGCAGTATTCAGACTAGCCGCCTCGAGGCTCAGTACGTTGAATCGACAACGCTCGAAGGTCTCGTGCAGCCCGGTTCGACGGTCTATTACGCGCTGGTGTATAAGACACCGATACTCGGAACGAACCAGACTATTCGGCTTCTTGTGGCACATCGAGAGGCGGCCGATGCACCTCTCGCGTCATCTATAAGTGATCAAAAAACCAAGGAGTGAGTGAAGCTCATGGAATCAACAACACAGATGAATGATATTCCGACAGCTCTTCCCGGGGTTGAGAGCGACGATGCTCGTGAAAAACTGCTGCTGGAAACAACGGCAACCGATTCTGATATCGAAGAAGAGGCCGAACTTGCCGATCTTGCAAATGAGAAAGGCACGTCGAAGAAACGCGGCTGGAAAGTGATTCGCACGATTCTAGGGTTTTCGATCTTCGTAGGCGTCCTGGCATTAGCTGTTTCCTGGTTCTTTGGGATGGGTTGGTTCGCCGAATCAAAAGCTCAGCCGGTAAGCAGAAATGCTTCGAGGGACGCACCGACATCGCCCGAAACAGAAGACCAGAAGCTGAAAATGGCTCTCAGCATGGTCGCGGCAAGCGATTCAAAGACAAACGGAATACCCGCTGACGAGATCGACGCGATCGAAACAAGTACGACCGCAGGGCAATCCGTACTCGAGACAGACCCTTTGAGTTCGGCGCTCAATGCCATCGATGTCCCGGCAAAACAAGTCAGTGGAAACGCGATGGCGAATCCGGCACCCTCCGTGGATACGCCGGCTACGAAGGCAATCGTCCCGGATTATTCAGGGTCGCTTGTGACGAAGAAGAAACCAGGTGACGCTGCCCTTGCGCAAACGAACTCTCCAGGCGATACGCCCGGACGATCAATCTTCTTTGGATTGTCGAGGAAACCACCCGAGCAATCAGTTACCCACCGCAGCCCCGATGATACTGTCCGAACAGTCTCGGTAAGCAATGTTCCGAGTAATGGAATACCGTTTGGGACATTGCTCCCCGTGCGTCTCGTCGGCTCGATCTATACCTTGCGCAGGTCAGGCGGATTTGTCCGGATGGAATTGACACGCCAAGTCGATGGAAACGGATTCTCATATCCCGCGGGAACAAAAGTGATCGGCAATATTCGCGGCAGCGAATCTTCAAGAGCATTTGTCACGATCATCGGACTTATCGACCCGGTCTCCGGTGCTCTCGTTAAATTCGGGGGCGAGCTGCTGGGCAAAGATGGAGCTTCCGGGATCGAAGGAAAACGACGAAGACTCACAAGCCAGTGGGCACGCTTTTTCGACGGTCTTAAGGAAACGGCCTCGTCCGTGCTTGGATCAGTCGGAGCGTTGAGATCAGGCGGGACGGTGATCCTTAGTGAACCGCTCCGGCGAGGCTCGGAGTCGATGTCTGAAGACCTTTCAGATGCGCTTGTAAGTGGGAGTAAGGAGAATACGTTTATTGAGGTATCGGCCGGTTCAAATGGATACGTTCTCGTCACCGATCTTCCTGACACTTCATCTGCTTCATCCGCCCCGGCCACTAACCCGAGAGTGGAGGCCAAGAGATGATCCCGCATGATCCGAACAGGCAGCAGATAGATCCAAGGCATCTCGTTAGCAAAGGAAGCGAACGAGAACTCTATCAACTGATCGTCGGAACCGGTTACGTCCCGGACGATCAGAACTTTTCGGATTTCTGCGAGAGCCTGAAGTCGGGACGAGCGTGGCTCATTTCGGGAACGCGAGGGAGCGGGAAGACCGCGTTCCCCGAAGCTCTCGCATCAGCCTGCAATCTCTCGATGTGCGTCGTGGCGGGACGAGACGGTCTCAAGCAGGAAGAGATCCTTTACGACTGGGACCGTGAAGAACAAGAGGTTTGGATGCGAGAGAGTCTGACGATCGCTAGAGAGCTTCCTGCAGAAGACCGAGCGGCGTTTCTTGAATCGGCAAGGAAAAAGAAATGGCAGAAGGAATTTCTGATCCTGGGCGAGGTCGGATTGGCATATGAACTCGCGGCAAGAGCGGCCGACTTGAACACTCCGCCGCCCGTTCTCCTGCTCGATGAGAGCGATAAGTTCGGGGCAAGTATCGAAGACTCACTGCTCATGCCACTCGAGCGCGGTCTGATCTACATTCCCCGATTTGACGGCGGGTTTGTGGGAATTGCGGATCGCTCCTTGAGACCGATCGTGATAACCACGTCCAACGATTTGAGAAACAAGCTCAGCTCGCCATTCGTGTCCCGGCACGTCTTCAGCAGTTTTGCCACGCCGTCGCTCGAAAAGGAACTGGAGATACTCGCGGCCAGGAACCCGCACGCCACTTCCAGCCAGTTAGCTTTGTCGATCAAGCTTCTCGATGCCGTTCGGGGTATAGCTGGCCTTGAGGATCATCCGAGTATTCGTGAGTCGATCGATATGTCGTCTGCCTTTAATCGTGATTCGATATGCGACCTCGATACCCGCACTCTTCGAAGATACCTCTGCCACTTTGTGAAAAGCGCGTCAGCACAGAGTCTTCTCCGACTGCAGGACGATTACCTCATTAGTTCTGCGATCGCCTATCATCCGATCGTTGACGACTGGCTCGGAGCCAGGGACCCGGAATGGGCCGGAAAATGGGGGCTTTCCTTGAGCGCGGAAACACTCATATGAAACCGGCCACTCGAGAAACAACTAAGGGCGAAGAAGTCAAAACCTCGATCCGTGATCGGATCGATAGGTCCCTTGCTGTCTGGAGGAATTTCAGAGGGTCCGTAACCTTTTGCATGGCGCTTCTCGCATTCTTTCTTTATCTAGCCGCCAGAACATTCAGCGGCCACAATGATCCCGCTCAACTAAGATTTGTCGAGAACCCCGTCGATCCTCACGTTGGGTCAGCAGTGAGCGGCTCCACAATCTCCACCACAGTCTTCACGGGAGAGGCTCACGATACGGCTCAACGCCTACGCGAATGCGGCTCGCTTCTGATCGCTGTCTCTTTGTCGGCGTTCGAAGAGTTTCGAGTCCACGGCAAGTTTCCCGCGACCCTCGCAGAGTTACTGGCCGGCATAAGAAACCGCTCGCTGCTGCCACCAGGGATCGAGATCCGGGATGGCGGGTTGCATTCATCCTTGAGCGACCTCAAGTTGAGCTATCGGCCCGACCCTTTTTCATTTGAGATCGTTGCCTTGCCGTCAGAAGGAGTCCAGGGGCCGGCGATGATATTTCGATTTCCCCTGCCGCCGAGCCGGGCTAGTTCTATTGTGTATTTTGAGTATCCAGGAAGAAACAAGCAGCGGCAGCCTATTCCCGAACCGTTCCGCTCGACGGAACAATTGGCGGCGGTCGGCTGGACCATCCGGCATTGGAAGGGTGAAGCACTGCCTTTAAATGACGGGGCTGTTCGGGATCTCCTGGACCAGGCCTCTTGGCTAAAGACTCAAACGGGAGAGGAACGGTAGTCGGAGTATGTTCTCGCGCGAATGGATCGAAAAAGCCGACGCCTCTTTCGGAATCCCTCGAAAGGTCAATGAGCAGTACTTGCCGTCCTACAACGCCTTCTGGCATTGGGCCGCCGATCTCGGTAAGGGTGTCTTCTTCATCGGCCTTGGTATGGTGGAGGCGGCACTGATCCTCACTGCGGGCTGGCTCTTGGGCGAGCCCGGCCTTATCAATCTGGCGTTCTTGGCGATGGCATTCACCTTCGTGGCGGCGGGAGCCGTAGACGCTTACGGACTGATGCGGGACTACCGGATACGTAACATGAGCACCGCCCACGGTTCTGCTCGTTGGGCGAAGGCTAGAGATCTTGTCCGTTGCGGTTTAATGAACCGAACTCGGGGACTGCCTCTCCCGGCAAACGCTTTGCCGATCGCAAAGGCGTTCGGGCACCGTGATGTTTTCCTTCCGCCAAGCCAATGGCTGCGTCACTTCGTGATGTTCGGCCCGACCGGCTCGGGCAAATCGAAGACGTTCTTCATCTCGATGATCCGCTCAATTCTTGCGCGATCTTCTTGTCTTGTTTACGACCCGAAAGGCGAGCTGTTCGCGCAGACTGCCGCATCTGCGAAGAGAGCCATTCGCCTTGACCTCAACGATCCGACGAAGAGCGATCGCTGGAACTTCATCCCGAAATGCCGGAACGATCCGGCCTTTGCGTGTCAGGTCGCCGGGATGATGATCGGCATCGAAAGCCGCCGAAAGACGAACGCCGATCCGTTTTGGGGCGATGCTGAACAGATAGCCCTAACTGCCATCCTCCTTCACATCGCCGAGGTCTATGGTGAGAAAGCGATACCCGCCTTCGCGGCAGACTTCCTGATCTCACTTGGTGAAAACGGGAACGACGCATTCGGACAGGCGATGGAGACTTCACCAAGCATCTATGCCAAGCAGGCGTACCTCGCATTCCGGCAAGCCCCGATCCAGACGCGCGGTTCGATCCTGATCGGCCTCTATAACAAGCTCCGGCCGTTTACTCTGGCACCGGCACGAAAGGTGACGATGCCGCCAAGCTCGAAAGAGTTAGACCTGGGTTGCAGAAAGATAGACTTCACCGACCTTCGCACGCCCGGAACGGCCATTTATCTCGTCGTATCCGAAGGGGCGGCAGACATATATAAGGAGTTCATCGCGACTTTTCTCGGTCAGGCGGTCATGGAAATGCGTCTTGACGGGATCAACGAACCGGAACACCCCTGTTTCGTCCTGATCGACGAGGCTTATCAACTGAATGTTGCCGAGGTGAAGAGAATATCGGGCATCGGCCGGGGACGAGGTGTCGGCTTAGGTCTAGGCTATCAGGACCTTCCGCAGATGTACGATCAGTACGGACGCGAGAGAGCGAACGCGATCCTTGGAACCGTTATGACGAAGATCTTCCTCCCCGGTCTTGACGACGTGACGGCCGAATACGCCTCAAAACAGTTAGGCGACACGACAATATTCTCAAAGACGTTTCAGGACTTCCCCGGGAAGAAGCACGATAATACGCGATACGCAGAGCAAAAACGCGCCCTCATGCACGCATCGGAGATCCGGCAGATAGCCGCTCACTCGGAAGTTCTGATAGTGAGCGATACGGCCCCGCCGATAAGAGCGGCCTATCCCCCGATGGCCGTAATTAGGCACTCGCATCAGGCGATAAGAAAAGGATCGCCTCGTGAGCTGCACTTAGGTGATATCGATCCCGCCTTTCTATTAACGGAATCCGCGAACACAAACCGCGAGCCTGGGGAGGAGAAGCAGGCGATTGTGAACATCATTTCGGAATCAGTAGATAAGTTAGTGACGGATGCAAAGGTTGAAGAGCTCCTTGCGTCGTCACTTGAGAATAAATCGGAGACGGTGGAGGTAGTCGAAGCCGGTAAGCGAACCGAAACCTCGAAGCATGAAGGCGCGCTAGACGAAATTACGATCGATCTGCGGTTCTCTCTGGCGGATCAATGGGAACGATGTTTATCGCCGTTCTAGGTATTCGTATGCTCACCAGACTGAAGATATCTTTTGTGCTGCTCCCGGTTGCCATGACGGTCCTGGTCGGAGTCTATGTCTATTCGCTGTGGGCGACCGAAAGGAAGAGGGCTGCGGATACTCCGACCGAAGCGACCAGCATGCTGATGCGCGACCTGCGTGCGTATCATAAAAAGCGCGGAAGTTTTCCAACCGACCTGAAACAAATGGAGGGAGCGGTTTGGGAGAAAAACCGAAACCGTGAGTTTTCGATCGAGAATCGTGGACTGAGGCACCGCAACTACTTCTATCTTTACACCCAGATTGCTCCTCACCGGTTCACACTCTGGGCTTTGCCCATGGGACAAGCTCGCGATGAAGCCGCAACCTACTTTGTTTCCGTAACACCCGGAGTTCATAGAACTTGGAAAGGCGCCGCCCTTGTGCATGATTCGGTAAGCAGCATAAAACCGGATCCTTCAACGATCGACCTAGGTACATTGGGATTGGTTGAACAACCGAGAGTGGCCACGCATCAGCCGTCAAGGTGATCCTGAAGCCTTTCCCCTTTCGGAAATGCGGGATAGGTTGTCAAGGAACGGCGGTTTTCCACTCCTCCATTTGTCCTGATTAATCTAAATAGGACATACAGATTGTCCTGATTAGGTTTTTTAGGCGAGCTTTTGCTTGCTTTTGGGAAAGATCCTAGGTCATAATGTCCTGATTAGCATAAATAGGACATACACAATGTCCTCTTTAACGCAGGTACATTGATGCCAGATCGAAAGAAAACTAATAGAATCGAGACCCTGATCCTGGATCTGTTAGATCGAGAACCGGAAGTCAGCATCCGCTTGATCGCACGCGCCGGTGATATGTCCGAGGATGACGGAGCGGACCGAAAGGCGATCCAGCGAGCCCTAGTTTCTTTGAAAAAGAAGAACCGGATCGTCCCGAAAGGTTCGGGGCGCTCGCGCGTGTACGTGCTCGCCGAAGAAGAGCCGGCAACGCCGTCCGCAGAAGAGGGAGCTGCCGCAGGCAACACGGAGGCGGACGACCGCTCCTCATTTCAAGGAATTGAACTCTCATCCCAATCAAAGCGCCTTCTTTTGACCGTTTCAGGAGCGCTGAACGAGCGCACACCCGCCGGATACGATCAAGACTTTTTGCGTTCGTACGAACCGAACAAGACGTTTTACCTGTCGTCCGAGCAACGCCAGCAATTGTTCGAGATCGGTCGCGTGGAGGCAGTGGAGCGCCCGGCCGGCACATACGCCCGAAATATCTTGGGCAGGTTGTTGATCGACCTCTCGTGGAACTCGAGCCGTCTCGAAGGGAATACCTATTCCCTACTCGAAACGAAACGCCTGATCGAGCTGGGGGAGACCGCGATCGACAAGAACGCAGCCGAGGCTCAGATGATCCTCAACCACAAGGAAGCCATCGAGTACATCGTCGAATGCGCGGACGAGCAGCGAATCACCGCTCATGAGATCTGCAGCATTCATGCGCTCCTTTCGGAGAATTTGCTGGGCGATCCCGCCGCCTCGGGCAAAGTTAGAACGATCAGAGTCGAGATCGGAGGATCTACATATCTTCCGCTCGAAAACCCGCAACTGCTTAGGGAATGCTTCGACCTGTTCGTGGAAAAGGTCAACGCGATAACCGACCCCTTCGAGCAGTCGCTATTCTCGCTTGTGCAGTTGTCGTATATGCAAGCCTTCCAGGATGTGAACAAACGTACGTCGAGGCTTGTAGCGAATGTCCCGCTCGTGCGGGCCAATCTGAAGCCGCTCGCGTTCACGGATGTCGATCAAGGCACTTATGTGAAGGCACTGCTCGGGGTCTACGAGAACACTGATGTCAGTCTGATGCGCGATCTGTTCGTGTGGGCATACAATAGGTCTGCTCAGCGATACTCCGCCATTCAACAGGCGATGGGAGAGCCGAACTTGTTAAAGCTCCGGTACCGTGCGGCAATTCACGATATTGTCAGGACGATTATCCTCGAAAAGGTTCCGGGCAACCACGTCGTGGAGAGAATCCGGGACCTTATGGCAGGTCAAGACATCCCGGAGGATGCCGGAGAAGATCTTTTCAGCCTGATCGAAATGGAGATAATCAGCCTCCACGAAGGGAATGCTGCACGGTACAAAGTCCGACCGAGCGAATTCGAGGCGTGGAAATCGCTCCAGTGATCCAGGCGGAATCGGCTCCTCGAAAGAATGCCATTATCGTTCATGGATGGAATGTGTCTGGCTTCGCGTAGCAGTTCCGCGTCCGTTTGATCCACGGTCCCGGTCCCTAGCTCCGTTGCGATGCTCAATCCCGGCTTGCAGAAGTTGCGACATACCGGATCCCAATTCCTTGCTCCAGGAGATTACATGTTCTTCCGACGCCATCTTCGTCGCGAGCTTCTCAAGGCGGTTGTCTATCATCCGGATCGTTCGAGCTGTCAGTTCTCGACCGTCGATGCTCGGATTGTTTGTCAAAAGTTCTGTAAGATCGCCCTTGAGTGCATCGCGCAAACTGCCTGCAACTTTGGCGGCGGCACCCTCTGTCGGGAAGATCGCCGCTCTGGCGGGAACCTGTGTTTCAGTAGCCGCGCCGATCGACTTCGCCTCAAGCTTCTCTTTTTGAATCACCGCACGCTGATAAACATAGTCCCTCTCGTCGGGAGGCAGTCTTCGATAGGCCTCGCTGTGATCGAACCCGTTCTTGTAGCGCAACTCATCATTCGAGGTCCTAAGACTCTGGAGGAAGTGCTTTGTAGCTGACAGAGAATCCGTCAAACTTCGTCGTTCAAGCCTCGATTCAAGACTTTCGATCAGCCGAAATGCCTCCTTGCCGGGTGCGATCTCGCCTCGGATCATCGCCTCGGTCCGCGTTCTAGCGGCATTCCCGCTATTCGCGTAGGAAAGCCGGAGAGCAGTCATCTCGGAGGTGTAGTGCCTTGGAGAGATCTCGGTGAAGAGGAACTGCATCTCCTTCGTCGTCAGAGCCTGGGTGGTCTCCTCTTTATCGGCTCTTGTCATCGTTCCCCATTGGAGGCCAAGCCGAGCATTTTCGTGACGTATCCGCGATGCGGCATCCATCAACTCGCTTCGTGAAGAAGCATTGTCGAGCATCGACGCATACTTCCGGTAGCGCGGATTCGAGTGGCGCAGTCTGGATTCGGGCTGCTTTAGTTGATGCCCGATATAAGCTGTCGCAAATCTGAGATCGTCTAGAGCCGCCTGCTTATTGGATGGGTCGTTCTTCGCCGTTTGGTAGATATGGTTCTGAAACGGCCTGAGAAGAGCATCGACGGAAGTTCCGCTCTCCAGCATTTCGTCAAGCACTGGCAGCCGAACGCTGACCCACCGGTCGAGTTCTTCTTTCGACATGTCAGCTGCGAGACGTGAGAGATTCATCGTGTTCTCGAGTTCTACCCGTTCAAATCCCTGAATGTCGCTTGTAGAGCCTTTCGCATCGATCGGCTGAAACTCGTCCCGGCCTAGTGCCTGCTCGTAAACAGCTTCGAGCGAAAGCTCTTCTTCATTTCGATCAATATCATTCGCTTCGGAGCGTTCATGAACATCGTCGAGCAGAATATGCCGGTCCGACGGTTCCAGCTTGCCCATCTCTTCCGCAAGCGTCGCGATCTCCCTCAGACTTCTGTCGAATCGTTCCTCTTTTGTCTCCTTCCGAGAGATTTTCTCGTCGGCCTTGAGGAAGTCATGCCGGCCGTCGAGCGCTCCGTAGATCCAATTGAATACTTTTATTTGCGTATCCCTATCGGCGGAATCGCCCGCGATCTTTGCTCCGTAGTCTACGATCTGCTGAGCCAGATCCTTAGCATTTGATCCGCTGACTAAGGGCTCGAGTCTCTTCAGAGCATACTCAACGGTTGTGACCGTAGGCGGCTGGGCGAAGGACGAATTCTCTTTCGGCGTTATAAGAACACCATCGCGGACGACCGACCCTCGCTCGTATAGTTCCCGGATGAGTTGGGAATGTTGGTTGAGATGCGAGGCATGCTCGCTCCTGTTTCGGCCTTCGGTATCGTCGAGCTTTGAGAGAATCAGGTCCGTGCGGCTCACCGAGAGAATTTCACTAATGGCCCGCTCGGTTCGGGGATTGGGTCTGAGTTCCGATGACGAATGCTCCACGCCTCCAAGCGCTCTTTCCCGGTCAGCTTCCCGGACGAGCGATCTTCCGACCTTCTCGATCGCGTTCTTCACAATATCGGCGTGGCAGATCTGACCGGCTCTGCAGAAACATGACACGGCGATCGTCTGGCCATCGCGGACGGCTTTGCCGAGTTTTAGCATCCCGTCACGAATTCCGCGCTCATTCGCACGGTAACTCTGCCGAAGACGCTCTGAATAGGCGATCAGCGCGGCGTCGCGGCCGAGTCCCCGTGGTGCAATTTCGTTCCGTTGGGGCGATAGTAAGCCAAGCTCCGGTGTAGAAATGTTCCCGAGATCGAGCGGTCGTTGAGTGGTGTTGCCCTTTTCAGCGTCAATGCCTGCAATGACTTGGTTACCGAGATCTGACTCCATTCGCTGTGTGTCGGTGAAAAGAATGCACACCGCCCCCGATAGGTCACACTGCAAAGCCTGTTCCCGTAAATGAACGTATATTGAAGATCTCAGCGAGAATGGCCGTATAAACTTGGCTCCTTGACCCTATCGGCCCCGACCGAAACTCTTGCCGGATTCTCAGACACGACAGCCGCTTGCTGATTCGCGATCTTTTGCAGGGCAGTATCGCGTTCCTTGTTTTGTGTACTGGTCGGGCCCGGATTCTCGAAGTCGCGAAGAATATCGGTGAGCGAACCCGCAGGCTGTTCAGCCGCCGACGCGAGAACTTTTTGCAGCCGCACCGCCTCGCTTGCATCTCTCGTTCCAAAGGCTCGTTTTTCTATTGCGGTGATCTCTGATGAAGTGAAGATCGGCTTGGCGACCGGCTCGTTTCTTAGTCCGAAGAGAGACGATTGCTTGAATTCGGAGGCATTCAAAGCGGCCGAGTCCACAATGCCTTTTGCGGCACTGACCTCATCATTCAGCCTTTGTTCCCGGCCTTCTACGAGTGATTTAATGGTTCGTCTGATCGCCCTATGTTCGCGACTCTCGAAGACTTGATCGAGCGCTCGATCAAGCAGCGAATTTCGTCGTGGGGGATCGACATCATGCAGGCTCAAGAACGCAACGTCGCCGGTAGCCTTATCGGCAATTGCGACCTTCTGAAAGTGTTTCGATCGAGTAAAGGTTCTTAGCTCTTCTTTGGCCTTATCGAGCTCAACCCTCGAAGCGATCTCGCGTGCGATCGCTCGACCGGCAATGATCTTGTTTTTGTGGTCCGTAAAGTCGGCAGTCGGGTTGACCTTTAGAAGTTTCCGATAAGCCCGCGAGTCATTGCCCGCTGACGCGATGAGTGTGAGCTGCTCATTCCAGTTTTTGTCGTAATGCTCCTCCAATTTTAGGCGGAGCGAAAGGGTGTCGATTTCCGCCAGCTGGTCGGTCGAATAGATAGGTTCGGAGGGCGTTTTTCCTTCGCAATTAGCTGCTAAGATCGTTCCAATAATCTTGGCTTTGTTCCCTTCGTTTCTCTGATTTTCCCGAACGCCGGATAGCTGCCCATTGAGCTTGCTTACGATGTCATGTCTGAGTCGATCATTCTCGTTCGATACCGTCGATCCCTGGCCCTTTCCAGCTAGTCGCAAGGCTGTGTCTTTGAGCTTACGAGCAAAAACAACGACCGCGCTCTTTGAAGTAGCCTCTTCACGATCCAGCTGAGCGAGCGACACTTTCCTTTGTCCGACATTCACGACGCTAATGTATTGCCTGTCATTGAGATCCGCATAGTTCTTTGCCAAGAGGCGCTCGCGCATTTCCGAGACAGCTTTTTCCGCGGCGAGCCGCGAAAAATCTTCATTACTTCTTGGCTCGACCTCCTGCTTGTTTTCAAGTTCCGTTCTGATGCTTTCAAGGTAAGAGAACCTGCGAGCATTCGAGTGCTCAAGACAATGTTTCTGTAGTTTGTCGAGATCGTCTTTTGTCAGCGATGGGGTGGGGAGTTTCCAGCCGCTCTTCTTGTATAGCTTCTTGATCCCAACCGCCTCACGGATCGCATCGGTCGCAGCCTTCTTAAGGCTGTCTTTTGCCGCTTCCTCATGGGCGCGCATTTTAAGAAGGATCGTTCTTATCTGTCGCTCGGGAGACGTGTTCGGCTCTAGATTTGAACTGACGCTACTCTGCTCAAGATCATGAAGCGACAGCCGCCGTTTCTGTCCGCTTACGGGATCAGCGACAAGGAACCTCATTCTGTCGCCGTGCTCGGTCAATATTTTTAGCTTTGACTCGATGCGTTGCAGCTCATACTCCGCAAGAATTCCGCGTCGGAGGATCTCACGTTCTTCCTTCGCTTCTTGATGTATTCCTTCGCCTTTTTCCAGATCAGTCTTGTCACGTGTGAGGGATCCAGATTCCTTCCGACTCTGCCTGGCCCTGCGTGTTAGCTCCCGCTCTCTATCGCGGACCATCAACTGTTCCATCTTTTCGATTGCGGCGTCGATCAATCCGCCCGATGTTAAGACCTTTTCACCGTCCCTAAGCTCGAAATAGGGTAGGCTCTCCCTCGGGATCTTTGTCATGGATCGCGTCTCAAGATCCTTATTCAGGAATTCCTTCTGTATTGCGATGTGCACGTGAGGGTTCTTGGTATTGAGATGTACGGATGCCGCCCACGAAACGCGATCGGCATTAAGCAGAGTTTCCAGTCTTGCCATTGCTGCCCGAGTTGTGTCCTTGAGCGCTGCCCGTCTTTGCTTTTCGGTACTTCCCAGAGCTCGGTAGTCATCCGGCCGGAACGAAAGAACAAGATGATGCAGGTCCTCGTTCGAGGGACGGCCACGGCCCACGACCGGCTTGATCGAATTGTTAGCGCTCTTAACAGAGAGTTCGTCCGCGAAAGCATTGAACAATTCGCGGCCTTTTTCGTGTTCACGTTCGGTGTCGATCTTACTGTGAGCAATGTAGTGAATAAGCCCTCTCGAGCTTCCTCTTTTGGACTGCACGCTTGCGATGACTCTCATTCGACGGTGTTGGGCGGCTTCGATGTTGAGGACGAAGAGGACGCGAGTTTGTCCTTGATGGCCTTGACCTTCGTCAAAAGATACAGTTCGTGGGCACTGTCATCGCCCAAAGGTATATCGTGAAAAGCTGCAAACTGACTCAAATCTTCTGCCGCTTCACCGATCTGATTTGCCCTCGCTGCCGCGGCGATCAGTACGGCCTGATCTCTTTCCTTCGGGCTTGGTGATGAGAATTCGAGGAGCCGGGTGAGAGTCAAATTCTGCGACGAAACTAAGATCGAGGCCAAGCAGTAAAGTTCACGCAGGAAGGTCGGCACCGCTCGCGAGTTTTCCGCAAGGACCTTGACTTCATCTTCGAGTGCTTCTACTCGCTCAAGAATTTCGTCTAGCCGGCTTCCGATCTGGGAAGAAATATCGTCGCTCTTGCGGCCATGTTTGACGAGCCAATCGAGTTTCCCCTGACACGGATTCGACGTGAAGTTAACCCGCTTGTCGGTCAAGGCAAAACGGATCATCTTCCGCACTATCGAAGACTTTACTTCGCCGGTTTCGTTTACTATCTCGTTGAGCTTCTTATCATCGGAATCGAATGGCCTTATGCAGATCGGTTCCCCAGGCTTGTCTTCCTGGACTTCATCTATCCGGCTGACGATAATCTCGCGCTCGCGTTTTCTCATAGACCTGTCTGAGCTTCCTGTTCGTAAACAGCCACCCTGAGCCGCAAACCATCGCAAGATCCATACCCTAAGTGACGCAACCGGATCGCTCATTCCTTTTGTAAACTCGGTTTACAAGCCATAAAGTAGCGGCCTCCAATAAGTTGCGGTGTTTACATCTACTCAGAACAGGTCTATCCTGTCGTACCGTTTCTCAAGGTTTCTCTACAATTTCCTTTGGGTCGCGCTCGATTGGCTTATTTGTTCACCAAAAGCGGTTCGTTTTTACACCTTTCATCAACAAACACGTCGGTGGCACAGCAGTTGTTTAGTCCCTCGTAGGTCTTAGTAACATCTAGAAGGAGCTACTCAAAGTCGATGTCAACAACCACAGAAACCAACCCAACGAAAAAACCAAATTCAGAGCATCCGATGCTTCAAATAACCCGCCTCAACCATGTAAAGATCAACGCGAGGATCCTGGATTCGACCGATGAGAAACTGAAGAAATATCTTCAGTTCGCGACGGTCCAGATGGACACTAAAATTACCAACGATGACGTGATCGACTACGCTCTCAACTTGCTTTTCGAGCGCGACTCGGCATTCAGGGGTTGGCTCAAACGAATGGCATGAATAACCGTTTCGTTCAGCCGAGAAATGCCGATGGATAACCGCCGGCACCGTCTAGTCTTGTAGCAGGAACTGTTAGCTCAACCTGATCGTAGCGGCTCAAGATCTTGTCGAGTTCGATCTCAAAAGAGCGGATCGTCAGTTGATTGCTTTCTTTGGAAAGATGCTCGGCAAGGAAATCCAGATCAGCGGACAGAAGATCGGTCCTAGCCGTCGAAGCCGCTCGTGCGAGCCGATCGGCGGCTTCTTGGAACGTCTCTCCGTCATGACCTTTCATCCATCGCCAAGTAATGTGATGTCCGTAGCTTTGTTCGATCAACTGATTCCAAACTGCACGATTGGTCTTCATTCGATTCCGGCCGTTCATAGTGTCGATCACGTACCGAGAATCGGAGAGGATCTCGACACGGCAGGAACGGCGAAGTTCCTCAAGGGCCGTCACGCAGGCAAGGATCTCGGCCTGCTGATTAGTGATCGTTCCGAGATACTTGGCGACAAGTTTCACCTCCATCCGGTTACGGTCGATGATCACCGCGCCGCCGCCCGCGGACGAGTCCGCCGCCCCGTTTCTGAGGCAGGATGCGTCGGCGTAGATCGTGACGATTGGCGTATAGTTTTCGACCGGGCGGCGGCCATTCTCCTTTTCAAATCTCACAGTAGTCACCGGGTTCAGTTCACGCGTGATAGGCAGAAAAAAGGGCGCCGGATAGCCGATGCCCAAAATTGCTTTTGTCCGTCTACAGCCTACCGATCAAAACTGGTCCGCAAACGGCTCGCTGCCCGCCGTTTCAACCGCCGGACCGGTATAACTCGGCTCCTCCGCAACCATTTCCACACCGGCGTCACCATTGCCGTTTCGGTTGCCACCCGCGAATTCGAATGACTGGAGAATGACCTCCGCCCCGGCACGAGGTTCGTTGTTCTTCGTTACCCACGGTTTGAAGGTGAGCTTTCCGAGCACTAACAAATGAGTGCCCTTTTTGACGTTTGCCGCCAGAATCTCTGCGACTTTTCCGAACGCCGTTACGTTGAACCACTCGGTGACCTGGACCTTCCCCTCTTGGGTTTTCCTGAAAGAGTTCGAGGCTATCGAAAATGATGCGATCGGCAAGCCCTCCTGCGAATACCGAAGTTCTGCATTACCGCCTGTGTTCCCGAGAATTGAGATCGATGCTGACATGATATTTTTCTCCTTTGTTATCCTTATAAGCGTTGAAGCGACAGCCAAATCTGTTCGACCTATGATCTGAAGATCAAAACTGTCGTATGTTCGACCGCCGCTCCTTTTGTCTATTTACTTGCCTCAGGCTGCGTGTATGACCCTGACGTGTCGTCGCTCCGCCGTGCTCTTCTGTATCCGCTCAGCAATTGTATTGGTCTCAACTTTCAGTTGAGCCTCGCGGCTTCGAACGGCGTCCCAAAGGCACTGTTTCTCCTGCCGCTTCATTGCCTTCGCGTCCACGTCGTTGTAGAGCGAGAACTTCAGGAACCGCAGCTTCCCCGATGAGGCATTAGCGATCGTCTGAAGCCATTTTCGGGTTAGGGGAGAGATACGATCACGCAGACGAACTTCCTGGGATTTTGCGACCGTATTCAGCGCAGTGAATTCTTTAAGAGAGAGGGTCAGATGCTCTTTGAACGACGCATACGCCTGCTTCTTGAGTTCCGCAACATGTGACGTATCGACAGCGTCTCGAAGGGCGACGTAAAGCTCCTGATATGCCTGATGACGCAGACTTCTGAGATGAAAGTCTTCGTACTGGCGATTCCAAAGGACGCGACAAACGCAAGCAACGTACTGCATCTCTTCATGGTCCGGATTGACCTCCTGATCGACCATGTATTCGAATGTTCGGCCTTGTCCGTATGATCGTATCCGGCGCGCCGAGCGAGTGACGCTCCTTCCGTAGAGCTGATCCAGCTTGACGCCGAGCCACGCCTCGAACTCTTGGTCCGAAAACGGACGCGTTGGGTCCTCTCCCGTACTTTTCATTGGCGTCACGGGCTGCGCTCGCCCGGTCGAAAATGCGACCCATTCGTTCCGATCCGCTTCCGCCGCTGCGATGAGATCACGTGCATTTCGGACAGATGCTCCGCCGAGCGAATGACCGACGAAAAGACGTCCCAGTTCGGAAGCAATACTCCTGGCTTCTAAAGGCAGACATGAAGCATCGAGTTCACAGTCGAAGTCGAAGACGACAACTGATCGCTGACCTGAGTTCATCGTAAGTCCGACGATACCGTTCTCGTCGTATTGTTCCAGACTCTCGAACGTGAGGAAGTCGCGATCAAGATCCTCGATGGATTTATCGCCATCTTCGAGATAAAAGGCGGCGAAGTCGTCATATATCATCCGGCTGACCCGTCGTCGCCCGACCCTTTGAATCGCATACTTCAATTCCTCGTCAAAGTTGGGAGTCCGTGGTGGAAATGGCTTACGGTTCCGTGCCACTTCCTTTACGCGGCGCTGATCCGCAACCGTGAGTTTCTGCTCGATCGTGCGTGACTCTTCGGTCGATATCTCACGCTCGGCTACGGTGCTTGTAACCGCAGTCATCTCCAAGCCAAGGAGCCCCATCTCTTTGAGCACATCAGCGATGCAGCGTCGGCGGATCTCGCCGTAGTAATAGGAAGCTATCTGTCCGAACTCGAACGGTCCCGCATCGGGGCTGGCGATCGCCTTGACGCAGCGAACGAATTCGCGAGCATCATCTTCATTACCAAGGATGCGCATAGCGTATTCGAGCGACATGATCTTCACCCGTTCGAGTGGTTCGGGCTCCAGTTCGTCGGCTATCCTCACTACAACGTCTCCGAGAATCGCGAACTCTTCGAGCTCCTGCCGACGCAGTGAATTTCTACCCAGATGTGCATACCAATCATGCATTGGAGAGCCGGTGTCCTGAACCGAGAATGCCAGGATCGGATTCTGGGGTGCGAAGTTTGCTAGTTGTTCGATATTGATCTGTGTTGTCATCTGTCTCCCTCCTGAACCGGCTCGTGGGAAGCCGGAGAAACGCGTGATTTTTTGGGCAGCGCTTCCTTTGCCCGAATTAGTGAAATCACTCGCTTTCAGGCTCGAAAATCCCTCTCAAGCTGTGGATAAAACAAGTGGGATCTGGAAGGAAGGCACTCGACTATAAGGAATCGGCAAGTTCGGCAAGCCGGCTCTGTAGGTATGCGAAAGCGCGGGGTGCCCGACTTTTGAGTTGGGCACGCCCCGTACCAAGTCCGTCCGAGGGAATAACGATCACTTGAATTTCTCCCGGGGCTGCCTTCAGGGCGATTTCGGCGAACGCGCGATCGATCACGACCTTGTTCTGCTCGAATTCTTGATCCGTAAAGAAGGCCGCATCCTCATAACTCGGACTCTTTTTCGTCGGTATCCCGATGGCGTTCGGTTCACCTCTCATTGCCCGCGCTTGTCCGCCAAAGCCGCGGCGCTCCGAGTTGTCGCCAAACAAAAACAGCTTGTCGCGATTCGCGCGAACATACTCCCGGCTGATCAATCGCATGCGCACGATCTTGTATTTCATAGGTTCCTGCTTGATGAGGACGGACCGCCGTATCGGAATGGACGAGATCATCACGACCTTCGATCGACCTAGGTACGACGGCCCGTTGGCGAAGGGCTCGCTTGGAAAGTTGAATCAATAAGCTGCGGCCTGCTGTCCGACTTCCTGTACATCAGCAGGAATGTATTCAGGGGCCGCGCCGGCGTCACCTTCAGCAGGGCGTCGTCCACCGGGGAGGAACTGAAATTCCTGCAGAATGATATCGGCACCCGCCTGCGGCTCGCCATTGCGGTCGAGCCAGGGATTGAACGAAAGCCGGCCCTGAACGGCCAAACCTGTTCCCTTTTTTACGTATCGCGCCAGGGTCTCCGCTTGCTTCCCGAAGGCAATGACGCGGAACCAGTCGGTCTTCTGCTCCTTACCTGCAGACGTGGTTTTGAAAGTGTTAGAGGCAATTGAGAAACTTGCCATCAGCGTACCGTTTTCGCTGATCTTTGTTTCCGGTGCCTTTCCGAGATTTCCTATGATCGAAATGTTTGCTGACATTTTGTTTAATCGCTCCTTAGTCGAATCTTTGAGCTCTGGACAACGCCGAAGGTTTTACCCATCGCCCGCATTGTCGAAACCTCTGCCGGTTGGGGGCTGTTGTCTGCCAGCCGCCCCGTTTTTCATAACCGACCGTCCACTCAGCTTATAAATGACATTTTCCGCCGACAGCATTTTTTCCGGCTGCTGGACCAAGACCTGGGGGAAAAATCAAAAAAGCAGCCTGGTTGGATCCAACGTCACGGGACTAAATCGCCATGTGCTCGTGCCGCATTCGGCGCGGGACGCGTGAACTCGGATCAGTAATTGGGACAAACAAGGAGGGCCCGGACTGGAAAAGGATCACAAGCTTTTAGTGGGGTTGGCCGACAGAGGGAATTAGGAACAAAAACTGGCGAATTTTTGCACCGGTCTGGTTCATTCATGCACCAAGAGGATTAGTAATGAACCAAACGTCAGCATCGCGACACTCTATTTATCCTAGGAAGCTTCGAATGACGTGCCGAGCCACGAGCGACTGTGTGTCATCCACGGGTCTTACGGTATGAGTTTTGCTTACCCAATTGTTTACCAAGAGAAAAGAGGTCTGGAATGTCTTTTTAGTGAGCTTTTGGTCTGAGCTCTTGTTTGTTGTAACGGTTGACTAATTTTCTCTGGCTAATGCAATATTTATGTAATCGAGAACGACCCGGCCAGTGTTTTCCTGCCGTAGAAATCACGAAAACCCAAGCCGCAAAGTTACATATCTAACTGTAAGAACCTAACCCCAAGCACGAGGTTACTCTCAAGGGCAGGTTTTTCGAGGAAGATATCGCAGAACCGTCTCCATTAGGAACAGAAGGTAATTAGGGACTCTGTGCCTTAGATTCTGTGAGAATCCTGCTTCGACGAGAGAGACAGAATGATCGAATCTCTTTTTGAAGACCTTCCGCCACACGGCGGATACGACAGAAAGGATGCGAAGCGCACGCCGGATGCGGAGGGTGCGCCCACAGAGAGTTCCTTCCTCGCCTCGTTACCAATCGTCCAACGAATAGTCTCCCGACGCCGTTCGCATGTGGATCCAGAGAGTAAGTCCGATCTAGTGCAAGACGTAGCCCTAAGGATTTGGCGTTGGGGTTCGAAGTACCAGGAAAAGAGCGAGCAGATGTCCGGCGACGACTGGAACGCTTTTGCTGCACGGACTGCCTATAACGAAATAAATCGACAGCTGTCGCGCGAGGGTCGACTACCGAACGTCCCGCTTGAAGAAGTTTCCGACGTTCAGCAACAATCTGCCGCGGATCAAACCGATGTCGAAGTTTTTTCTCTGATCCAACAAGTCTGGCAAGCAACTTGCGAACTATCGTTGCGGCAGCGTCGATCGCTACTGCTTCACTCACAAGATTTGACTATCTATTTTCTCCAGATCGGAGCTACGGAAGAGGATTTGGCAATGGTATTGGAACTTACTGACGTGGGTTGGGACTCGGTTCGAGATCGGTTGCCAATGACGGACATTGAGATTGCTGAAATCGCTGGTGGAACAGCTGGCTCAATCAAGAAGGCCAGGTACGAGGCTCGCGTAAAGCTCGAAGGATCGATTGGAAGATGAAGATATCGGACCACGTAACAAGGAACCAGATTGAGGCCTTCGGCACCGGGGCTCTCGCCGCAAGCGACTCACGCGTGATTGGCGGGCACTTGATCCGATGTGTGGAATGCCGAAGCCTGCTGCCACTCCCAAACGCGGCTCGTGTTTGGACTGCCATCACGAGCGAAAACGACTACAGCGAAGGACAAAAGGACCAGGTTCCATCATCAGTCGAACGGAGCTTCGGAGGATGGTTCGCCGGGCTCTTTGGTAAGCGGAATCGTTTGGCATTGGCGGGTGGGATGTTGGCGGTCGTGGTCAGCCTCGGAGCTATAATCATCCTAAGCGTTTCGAATGAGCGAATCATAGACACCGACGTTGCGCGTTCGTTTGAACTCGAAAATCCGATTCCGATTCCGGATATCAATCCGAATAACGATCTACCCAGCCAACGGAATGCCCTAACTGCAGAGGATCCCGGAAGTGACTCCACCGTCAACTCGCCAAACTCAAGAAAGAGCGATGGAGGGTCAAGCGATCTTCGAGCTAAGCCTGCCGCACTAGCCACATCGAGCGTCAAGCGCCCCCAGAGCAGTAGCAAAAGAAACATATCCACCACAAGAGGGGCAATTACCCCGTGTACTCTTGGAAAAGCGATAGACGTGGAAGTTGGCTCCAATAGTACCGATCTGGTTCTGAGGTGGAAACCAGTTCCAAAGGCCGCTAAATATCATCTGTATGTTTCGGACGACAGCGAGGTTCTGATCGATGAGTTCGAAACAGACGCGGAAACCGCTTACGTGCTCAGGAAACCACTGCATCCGACCAAGGCGTACAAATGGAAGATAGTGATAACGCTTGAGGATGGCCAGAATCTCTACGTCGGTTCGCAGAAATTCACTGCTAAGGATTTCGGATCGTCGGTGAGCGGATATAAGAGGAAGGCCAGATCGACCATGCGTTGCCTGGCAAACGAATGAAAGTCAACGAGGGAGAATGTTGAAGAAGATGGAGATAAAGAGATTGGTCCGAAGAAATACGTGGGTAGACTGGGCGCTATTAGTGGCCATGGTATTTCTCCTTGTCTCGCCGGTGCTTTCCCAGAACAATGATCTCTTTCCAGTGCCTGCATCATACCGAGTTGAGGGCGTGCCGCCGATCCTGAATTCTGAAGTGAGCAAGCTCTTTTATGAGCCTTCGGAAATTAGGAGCAATTTAATCTGGGATGCCGATCAAAAGAATCGAAGGCTGCTGGTCACGGATGAAACGAGTAATGTTTATCTACTCCAGACACCACTCTCCAAACCGATTAAGCTTACCGAAAACGGGGTTCCCCACTCCGTCAGAGTTAGTCCTGACGGTCGCTCGTTTATATTCACTTCGGACCACGAAGACCCAGACAACTTCCAGCTCTATCTTTACGATTTTAGGGATCGCTCCGTTAAAAAGGCGGCAAGGTTGACCGGCAAAGACGAGTCGATCGAGTCCGCCGTTTGGGGTCGGGCGGGCGAGCAAGTCTATTACACAAAGATCGATTACGAGTCGAAGATATCCAAACTGTGCCAGTCCGTCGCTTCGGGTGAGACGTGCTTCAAAGTCGATCTCAAGGGCATCTGGTACGTCCTTGACGCGGATGAAAAGCGAGTTTTACTTAAGCATTGGAAGTCGTCCTCGAACCAGTCTCTCTATTCGTTTGAGTTCGCGACAAATACGCTCGCGACCGTAGAGGATAAGGGTAATTCTTCCAAAGGAGGCCTGGCTGGCGGGTATGTCGTTTACAGTTCCGACGGAACTGATCTTTGCAAAGGGCGGACTTGTCTAGTCGCCTTCGATCTCAAGAGTCGTCGTGCCAAGGCATTAAACCTTCCCAGGGACTTAGCTTCCATACACGATTTCAAACTGTCACCTCGATTCGACAACCTGCTGATCCAGGAAACCCGCGATGGTGTAGATCGGCTAAGAGTATTTAAGTTTAAGAAAGGTCGCGTAATAAAGGAAAGCCCGCCGTTCTTCAAAGGATCGTTTGTCATATGGAACACGCGATGGTTGGGTAACGATGAGGTGATCTACACGATCGAGAATAACGGAAAGCCTGCCTCGATAAAGTCGTTCAACCTAACGACCGGCACCGCAACGGACTGGACGAAGGAACGGTTGCCGGAGGCACTCGATGGAAAAGTGGATCCCCCGGAAATCATTAAGTGGAATTCGTTCGACAAGAAGGAGATTTCCGGTTACATCGTCCGACCTCGTACCGGGGCGCGACGCCACCCGGTTCTCATTCGAGTCCACGGGGGGCCTCAACTTCTCGATAGGCCCGTCTTCAACTCCAACGACACCACACTCGCTTCGCAACTCGGGATCGCGATCATTCACACGAATATCCGAGGCTCTTCAGGGTTCGGCAGCGAGTTCATGAACGCTGACGATCGCGAAAAGCGGGAACACGCTGTTAAAGATATACGGGCGCTGCTCGATTGGGTGGAAAAGCAAGAAGACCTTGATCCGGACCAGATGTACTTGCGAGGCGAAAGCTATGGCGGATTTGTTGTTCTGTCCGCTGCCATGTTTGAACCTTCGAGGATCAAGGCCGTGATCGCCGAGTCCCCAATCGTCTCTATTCGGGGATATCTTTCGCAGAGCTGGGTAGACGATTTTGCGAAGATAGAATACGGCGATCCAAAAGATGAAGCCCTAATGGTTAAGCTGGATGCATT
Source organism: Acidobacteriota bacterium (assembly GCA_019639235.1). Lineage (GTDB taxonomy): Bacteria > Acidobacteriota > Blastocatellia > Pyrinomonadales > Pyrinomonadaceae > OLB17. The sequence goes on from JAHBSG010000006.1 coordinate 163,562, forward strand.
GTCGCCCCTAAACAATGCGGACCAGTGGAACAAGATCCCCCTACTGCTGACGAGAGGACAACGTGACGGACGGATTCCCGAGGCCGATGTTGTCGACCTGAAAAATCAGCTACAAAAACAAAACACGGAGGTATGGTACATCTACTCCACCGAGGACGGTCACGGTTTCGGTGGACGATATACATTTGCCTCAATTTACAAATTCCTCAAAACCCAAATTGAACAAAGGAGAAAATAAATGAAAAAACTAAGGTCAGTCGTTCTGGCAACAATATTATCTACGACACTGGTTGGAAACGTGTTTGCCGTAGGCTCGGGCGGAAGTGGATTCTTCTCATTTTTTGACTTAGCCGTTAGCTCGGCTGTTTCGTTCTTTCTTAGCGGTTCAGGTGACGACAATTGCCCGGTTCGGACATGCGGCGGCTGCAAACCGGGCGGCCCTGATTGCCGTCCGCCGGAGAGATAAGCCATGTATTCCAAGGCTTTGTTGATAACAAGCCGGTTTACACTAGCCGGCTTGTTACTTTCCTTGTTTTTCATAACAGCAGCATCGGGCCAGAGCGACTTGATGCGGTCTCAGTTGGCGCTATGGGAAGGCGATTTCGAGTCGGCTGCACGTGTCCGAGTCGGTACTGTTGACCATAAGAAGAAGGGCGATGTACAGCGGATCTTTTTAAGTTACGACACGAAAGCGAAGGCCTTGATCGCGCTTGCTCGCTATACCGAAGCCGCGGCGACTACGGGTAGAACCTTCGAATTTTTGGAGGAGCATTCGGCACCACCTCGTCTATTCGCGTTGGCTCATCTAACGCTTGCCGAATCGTATCGATCTGAAAAGAAAATCGCACGGTCGATCGAGGAACTCAACAAAGCCCGAGGGCTAGCGCCGCTTGACCGCGAAATCCAGGCGGAATACAACTTAGGCGTCGGGCGAGCTCTTTTTAAAGCCGGCTACGATATTTCGGCAATCTCGTGGCTCGAGAACGCCGAAAGGCTTTTCGATAAGCAGCCCGTATCTGAAGGAAAGCTTGATACCTACAGATTTCTTGCCCTTGCGTGGTCAGCGAAATTGAACTACTCAAAAAGTCTGGAATACTTCCGGATCCTAGCGGACATATCCGAACGAAGCGTTTATAAAAGTAGATTTCGGCAGGCACTCCTCGAGTACGCTTCGGCTCTCAACGCCACTGGACAGAAGCACCGGGCCTTAGCTGTATATGAGAAAGGCCTGATTGCGTCGCTAAACAGTAAGGGTCGACGACAAGCTCGAGATTTCTTATCGTCGCTACTATTCGACGCCCTTTACCGCCGCGAGATTATTAAGGCAAAGGAATACCATCGGCGGTTGACAGATCTTGACTCCGATGCCGAGTATTTGCAGGAACGTCTGCTGGGTGAAGCTGTTATTCACGCGTTTGAAGGTCGAAGAGAAGCATCCAACCGGATCTTCGGCGATCTTGAGAAGATCGAGAAGACCTCCAAATTCTTAATCCCAAATTGGAAGATAATAATCGCGGAGAATTCCCGAGATTGGGAGACTGTGATCGTACTGAATAACGAATTACTCGATTTGATCGTCGAGAGTAATTTTCGAGAGGACTTGCCGCAGGTATATTTATCGCTTGCAACAGCGTACTTCCATACGAGTCGGAAGCAAGAGTGTCTAGAGTACTTGGAAAAAGCGATCAGTCTGATCGACGAGATTTTAGCCGTAGAAGGCGGGTCTCTTTCGCTGGGGTTATCTGAAACGTTTCATATTGCCTATCGCCTCCTCACTCAAATCCATTTGGAACAACCGCAACTGGCACTACAGTCAAGTGACTATCTAAAAGGCCGGATCCTAAAGGACCGGATAGATGGCGCGATTAGCCGACCCCGGCCGGGATTGTCGCCGGAGCTTCAGAGCCGCGCCGGCGAGCTTTCTGCGGAATTTGTCCTTAATCCCGTTGCTTCCGAGAAACTCGAGGAATTTGAGCGATCTGTAACGATGGCTCTTCCTCGGCTAGCATTAGCCCAAGTTGACCTTGCCAAATTAGATCAAATTCGAGACCTCCAAAATGTGGCAATCGTTTCATACTCCTTCGCCCTTGACGGACGCCTCACTGCGTTCGTCTGGGAAAAAGGAAAGGCGCTGAAATCGGTTGAAGTTCCAGTCACAGAAGTCGAGTTAGCCAAGGACGCTGAGGCGGTTCATTGGAAAATAAAACAATCTATTTTCTTCAAAAGGGACGGCAAGGAACTTTTTGACAAACTTTTGAAACCGCTTGCACTCACCGGAAAACATCTCGTCATCATCCCGGACAAACATCTCTGGAAAATTCCCTTTCAAGCTCTAAGTCCCGATGGGGTACGTTACCTCATTGAGGAGAAACTTATCAGTTATTCACCCTCTGTTTCCCTATTGCTGGAACACCTGAGCCAACCAAAGCCGAACAGACGAACTATGCGCTCGTTCTCCAATTCCTCGTTCAACAATCTCAAGCTGCGGTTCGCAGATTCCGAAGCATCTAGCGTAGCAGGTCTTTACGGATCAAGAGCTAACCTTGCTGCTACGGCTGCGGATCTTCGGCGGCATTCGGGCAGCGCCGACATTATTCACCTATCAATGCATGCTCAGGTCGATGGCGAACAACCGCTTAAATCCTTCCTTGCCTTCCGAGCGGCCGGAGCCCACGATGGTCGCGTTACCGTCAATGATCTCCTAAGTCTTAGCTTCAACAAAGGCAGTCTCGTATTTCTGGCTTCGTGCGACACAAGCAGTGTTCTGAACGGCGAAGGGCTCGTTAGTCTTGCTTGGGGGGCGATGGGAGCCGGGGCAACGACAGTGATCTCCGCACAGTGGGAGGCGAACGACAAGACGGCCGGACAGTTCACCCAAGGGTTCTATAAGCACTACAAGAACGGCCTCTCACCCGTGGAGGCCTTGCAGCGTACGTCTATCGAAATGATCAGAAACAAATCATTTGGATCTCACGAACCTTATCACTGGGCAGCCTTCACGCTCGTAGGAGACTTCCGATAGATCTCTGCAAGTTGCTTCCCGCATCAGGGCCTGCCCATGTGAATCTGTTGCCGTCAACGTGCCGGTAGGTTATGCCAAGCTCAAGAAAAATAGCATTAAACAGCGAATTTTGCAGCCTTCTCAATAGCCTTACAGAAATCCGCAATTTCCATGATCAACAATAAAGAGTTGGGGTACCACAAGCCCTACTACTGGGCAACGTTTAACCCGCTTGGAGACTTCCGATAGACCTATAGCCCTAATATTTGAATGTGTGATTCAAATGCATGGGTTTGGAAAACAGTGGACGCCACCTAAGCAGATAAGTCGGAAAATCGACCGCGGCCTCCGCGCTTTTGCCACAAATCGGACTGTACGACTCTGCAACCGGGACAGCTCGGATTCGCGAGACGCCTAATGCTAGTAACCGCAGCAAGCTCGGTTTTGAGATCCCCGGAAATTTCATTTGGGACGCGTTGCATCTCGGGCAAAGCTAGTTTCAACAACTCCGCAAACACCAACGCGGCCGACGCTGCCGATAGAAAAGGTAGAGATGCCCGGATTGGGGTATCGGGTTCGACCGGGGCGATGTCGCCCTCGGCACACGGGCCGCGAAACTCGGCCCTGGGCCGCGGCATTCGGCATAGCGTGCAGTCTTCTTTCCGCGGAATGTGCCGACCCGCTCCGAAACCCCATCCGCTGGTCGTCGTGCCCTGAATCACGACCGGTGGCAGTTGAAACGGCAGCTGCGCCCAGGCTCCATCTTCGTTCGTGAAGCTGAGCCAAACGTCGTAATTCGAGGCGGCAATGGTCGCGGAATTTTCGCGCCACGTCCCATCGAGCCGATCGACCGAAAGACGCGACGATCTTAGGAACTCTTCGGTTAGCTCCGTTTTCGTCGCATTTGCGAGTACGTGAGCGACGTCGAAGATTAACGAACGGTTGAGATTTGACGCCTCGACCCGGTCGCGATCGAGCAGGGCAACCTTCCCCGTCGCCCCTGCGAGGTCCAACATATAGGCGAGTGAAGAACCTATCGCTCCCACACCAGCGAGCAGGACTTTACCGATATCAGGCATATTGGTGAACCGTCCGATCGATGGGCCGATCTTTTCACGCAGCGACTGATCGATGAGGTTCCAATTGAATGTCGCGACCCAGTGCTCTTTCGGATGCCCGATCGCCCTCTTGAACAGATCCGCCACGCCGAGCGATGCCGCCAGCGCGGACGCTGGGGCGAAGGCCGGTTGTTCTTCAGACGGGGAGAAGGGTTGCCCTCTTCGCCCGACGGCGTATTCGCCGGTACTGGCTACGAGAAAGTCGTCATCCTGGATGCGAATTCTGCCGGTATCGAGATCCCAGTTACCGATAAACAATCGAAGAGCCTCGCCGGCACCCAAATACGATTCGCTCGCCACGATTCGATAGCGACCGAACGGGTCGGCTCCGTGCATTTCGGTGATGATGCGTTCCGCAAGATACGTATAACTTCTGCGATTTAAATCACTCAAGATCCGTGTCCCGTTTGGCATGACAACAGTTATGTTGCGAGCCCATCGGGCGGCAAGATTACAGGCGACCAACGCTGCCTGTTGCGTCGCGGGCGATTCCGCAGAAGACAGACTTATCAGGATCTCGACCGGACGGCCTGCGTAGGCAGTTAGCTCCGGCGACTCACGAAGAGTGCGGTCATCGCGCTCGCGATAGAAATCATCGGACGTCGGCCATCTTGCAGCTATCGCGTTCCGAATGTCTTTAGGGTTATCTCTCATTGCGATTTACTTTTCGACTGCTTCCTGAAGTTGTGCTCGCCGAGCAGCACGACCAGATGATCCTCGTTCTCACGCGGCGGAACATTCTTATAGGCTCCGTCGACGAATCTGTGAACTCCGCATTCTTGAAGGCCCACTACGTTTCGTGCGAAGTGCGGAACCACAACGGATATCGCTCCTTCGAAACGCGGAAACGTCTGACGATCGTCAATCGGAGAGTGGCTGACGTCGCTTCCGGGATGCGAATGGGCCTGGCCGATGAGTACAAGCGGCGTGCCGACAACGCTCATTAACACCTCCGCGTTCGCTTCGGCGGATGTCGAGATACATCCCCAGCTCGCGGTGGCATCGGGAACAAGCAAGGTGGTCACAATGCCGACGTCGGCAGTTTCAAACCCGAACCAATAGACGATTCCTTCGGTCGCTTCAGACCCAACGGCCGCGAAGCTGTTAAGCAATCTCCTCGAACGTTCCCAAAGGACGTCGGTAATATAAACTTTTTTACTCTGCATTTTGCCACCCCCTTACTGCATCCGCCCCGGGCATTCGAGGATCTTCGCGTGCAGATCGCTGATGATCATCCCAAGCGTGCCGATGGGACCGCCGCCGGAAGTTGCAAGATGCCAGTCGATCATCCGCCATTCGCCGTGCGGCCCGCCGTGCTCTTGATAAGCCTTTCGGCTGTATCGCATGCACACGCAAGGTGACGCGTGGAAACAGGACGGATACATATTCTTTTGACCCACGCTGCCACCTGATTCGTCCGTGAACTCGATGAAGGGCGGAAGGAGAGGGTATTCGGTGCAGTCGAAGCGGGCAAAAAAAGATTCGCCGGTACGATTGAAGAACCGCATCTTGAAGACGAGGTTCTCTGGCGTGAGATCTTTATGGTCAAGTTCAACACCGATGGAGGCCGCGTATGCGGCAGCCTCCATCAGTTCGGACTGGATCGCCTCTAGCGACACAGCCGGTTCAACGTGCTGATAGGCGTTCCCACCCTGCACGCTCAGGATGAGCAGCGTTCCGTCGACGAAGTGATAACTTGCCAGCGGCCGCTGCGGCTCAAGCGGGTCCGTTCCGTGGAACAGCTTGTACTGATTGTCATCTTCGACGAAACCGAAAACTGCCCGCGTATCCGCGATCACCTGTTCGATCTTCGTCGAGATCGGATAAACCGGACGTTTTGCAGCATCCGACGGGTTAGTCATATTCCATTCACCGCGTGGCGTCTGGATCCGAAGCTTGACGGTCGGCGGCCCACCGCCATTGCCCTTCTCTTTGTCTTTGTTTTTCTCTGCCATCGTTCTGTATACCTCTTTGAAAGAAAAAGATGCGGAGGGTTGTTCGCCTCCACATCTATAAACGGAACGATGGTGCCTTATGTGCGGTTGAACGTTAGCTAGTTCGTCGATAACGATGCTTTCATCCAGAAAGGACAATTTGGGCGATTCTCACATTTGGTCTCACACCAGAACTCGTCTGCTGAACCTTCAAAACGTCCTTCGGAAATAGCCGAACGCTTATCGACGATCGCTGCGATCTCTACTTCGACCGGCGTTCCTTTTCCCTTAGCCTTCCACTTCAGTCGATAAGCCTTTCGGTCCATCCCGGAGTAGAGCCACGGGGTCACATTCTCATCGAACGATCGCAGCAGGATTATCGCCGTATTCGATTTCTTAAACTCCGACCAGTTGAGTTCGCTGCCTCCACTTTTCGGCTTTAGCGATTCTGGTCGAAATACGATTGCGTGCGTCAGTCCCGTCTGATCCTTATAGTGCGCAATGAAGCCGAACCTGATCCCTAGCGGATCGCCGCCGATCTCTCCGCCAAACACTTCATCTGTCTCGATGAGCTCCTTGGGCTTGGGAATCGATTCGATCTGGTCGAGGAAACCAGTTACAAACGCTATTCCTCTTCGCTTGTAGATCTCGTACAGCGGATGCTTAATCAACCACTCTTTTTCGAATCGTTCGATAAATATCGCTGCGGCCTCATCGTCCGAAACACTCACATCACTAGCGACTCGGCTAATGATCTCGCCAATTGCCCGTCGCGTTGAGCCAAAAAACTGCGGGTAAAGCGAGTCTACAAGAGTTGGGAATTCGCCGCCGTAGATGTCCTGAACGTAAACCTTAAGGGAGCACCATGAAGGATCGAAACTACTGGCGGAAAGCCTCCGACTGACCTGCGGCAATCCCCAGATCGCATCAAACTCGTAAGCCTCACCCGCTGACCTTTCGACTTGCCACTGTTCGGGTTCTATCGAGTACCTCTTCATCCACTCGACGAGCAGATTCGGCAACTTTCGTTGGACCGTTTGTGCATATGAGATGGCAAGCGACCGCTTAGAACGCGTTGCTCCTACAAAGAGAAGTGCATCTGCTTGTTGTTTCTCTTCCTCAGTTGAATCGATGCCGGGCGGGAGCCAACTCTTGTTCTGCATTTTTGAGAGGGTCTGGCCCGTAACTGCAACGCACGGGAACTCAAGACCTTTACTTGCATGACAGGTCATTACCTGAACTGCTCCCTCTACCTTCTGAGGAGGGATAAGTGCTGGCCGTCCGGCAGCCAGGATTCCGCGAAAGAACTGAGAGAAACCTATCCGCGAATTGCGAGCGGATGCAGCCGGATGACTGTACCGATACGAGACTGCCCAGGAAAGGGATGAAAGTAGTTCGCTGATCTCCATAGATCGGCGGGTTTCGTTGTCATCGATCAACACACGACGAAGATGATCGGAGCCGTCAAACAGGAAGGCGCACATCACCGAAAACGCATCTCCTTTGAATTTGACCTTATCCAACGCGGCTCTCAGTCTTTCCACTTGCTCAATCAGAATTGCAACTCCGTCCGGCTCTTCTGACAGATCGATAGTGTCTGCGTTCTCTCTCAATAACGTGATTGCCCTATCGAGAACGTGAGTCCCAAAACGGCGAGCGTTCAGTCCGTAGACGACACGAGGCAAGGACGGCGCTTCAGCATCAATAAACGATGAAACGCACGCCATCAGTCCGGCCGTCCCATCCATTGTTATCAAACCGGGTGTCGAGACTTTTACGCCGCGCTTAGCAAGCTCGATACAAACTTGACGAACATCTTTATTTCGTCGGGTAAGCACAGCGATTTCGTGAGCTGGAATTAGCTCCAACCATTTGCCGACCTGCCTCGCAATCCCGTCATACTCCGAGGCATCCGAATACGCCCGGGCAACCTTAATCGCTTGTTCTTCGCCTACGAGGCGTACTTCGTCGGAACCCCGAACCCAAAGCGGCTTACTGTCAGCGGGCGGATCTCCGAGCCCCATGATCTCAGCAAACTGATTTGCAACTTCTATCACTTGGTCGCACGAACGATAGTTTTTACGTAGCTCAAAGACCTCGACATCCACAAAGTCAGTGGGAAAATTCGTTACGTTTTCCGGAGCAGCTCCACAGAAAACATAGATCGCCTGGCGAAGATCTCCCACAACCCAGGGAGGATTATCAGGGCCGCAGATATTGCCGAGAAGTTCGGCTACGGAGCGGCTAACGTCCTGATATTCGTCGACCATCACCCATTTGTATTGCTTCCTCATCTCCGCGACAAGTTCCGGATTCGATTTTAGGATGTCGAGGGTAAAGTTTATTAGGTCCGCAAAGTCGACGACGTTTTGTTCCGTCTTTGCTGCCTCGTAAGCACGGTAGATTTCCAGTAACGCTCTTGACTCGCGATGCTTAAGAAGCTTATCAGGCTCTGCGGCCTCCCATTCTTTGATGCGTTCTTCCAATTCATCAGGCGAGATTCTGCGTTCCTTCAGCTTCGTGATCTGTCGGACGCACTCCCGGGCAGTTTCGAGCGGCTCTCGCAAATGCAGTATCGGATCGCAATCTGTTCTACCCAGTAGTTCGAACACAAGTTCCTCTTGTCGAGATTCATCCAGAATGACAAATTCTTTATCAAGATCCGACTCCCATCTCAGGAGGGCGGCATGCCCGAAACCATGGAAGGTTGTGATCTCTATTCTCTCAGCCTTTTCAAGGCCGAACACATCTTCTATTCGACTACGCAGTTCTTCTGCGGCTTCATTACTGAAAGTTAGGATCAGAATTTCGTCCGGATTCGCGTCAAGTTTACCGAGCAGGTAGTCGACGCGCATCGTGAGGGTTGCAGTTTTTCCTGTTCCCGGACCTGCATTCACTAACGCAGCAGAGCCCGTATGACGTGCCGCTTTGATCTGGCTCTCATCGTCAGACGTCAATTTCTTCATTTTCTCTGGTTTCGAAGCGAATGTCAGCTCCGCGTCAAAAAGACCTTCAGCCAGTCGGGATGCAGCCATCCCCCGCGAAATCCCGTACTCCTTTGCGATGGTTGCCGACGTAACTTCCGGATCGGAGCGCCATTTCTCAAACACGTCACCGCTAGGACATACAAATTCGTTGGCGAATGCATCTGCTTCGATCTCTTCGCGGGAACGCCGGTTGTAGCGTGCGAGTGCGGGGCCGCCTGTATTGAAGTAGGGTGAAAGCGGCGACACGCCACGCAGTCTTTCTTCTTCCAGCCTTTTATGGAGAATAATGTGGCCGGCTTCGTGAGCGATCGCTACGAGCCGTTTGGCAGGTTCTTTATCCAGCTCCTTGTTATACCGGATCTGTTTGTCTGCAGGAGTGAAGACTGCATCTGCGTTTTTGATGATCGATGCGCCAACGGCACGAACCGTATATCCGCGAGCGGTGAGTTCCGCGACAAGGCCTTCAAAAAGATCGGTTGAGCGCTCCAAAACCGCCGATCGAAATTCTCTAGCCTTTTCTTTTACAACTGGGAGTGAGTTCATTATTTATTCTTCCGTATCCGCGAGTGACAGCCATAGTTCGAGTTGTTCATCGGTAAAATCCAGATCTCTGAGCTGTTCCCGAAAAGACTGTCCTGGCCCGGTTGAACGATCTCGTGCCGCTTTCGGCAACTGTGAGCGAAGTGAGGCTAGCGATCGATCACGCGGAACTCCGTACCGCTTGAAGGCTCGATCGGCGATCTCGTTTCTGATTTTCGGCTGCGCCCCAGCGGGCTGGTCGCCAAGGACGTAAAGAAAGTCGTCATTGATCTCAATCTCAGCGAAGGCCTCGTGCGGCTCTATCTTGGCGTAAGCGCCGAGAAGATCGGGAAACGTTAAGAGTTTCCCGATCGTCTTGGTGTCTGGTTGTTCTGGAGTGATCGTCTCCGATCGGCTCTCGGGTGGAGGCGGTATGGGATCCGGTGTCGTAAGCGTACGTGTCTGACCCTTCAGTTCGGCCGCCATACGTCGGATCTGTTCGATGCCATGACCATCAAGCCACTCACGAATCGCCGTCACCTCCCTTTCGGACCTTTCTCCACTATTTACCTCGTGTTGGATCAGGAAGCTAAAGATCTCGTACAGATAGCTGGCATACAGCGGATTTTGCGATGCGATCCGGTCAACAACCAACGGATCATGCTCGGCAAACCAGGCGGCTTCCAACTCGGCCGCAAGACGATCAAACACCGCAGAGTTGTAACCGTCCGGTCCGTATATTCCGTTGATCAAGGCGGGAACGCTAAGGTCCTCATCTAGCTTGTCCCAGTGCAGACCTTCCCCCGACGGAGTGATCTCTACCGCGGCAAGATCTTCGTCACCGGCTTCCCGCAAGCGGGAGACCCAGGCGGTCGGGAATGAAAACTCTCCTCCGTTCACAAGCTGAATCACGATCCGTTTCGATTCGCGATCGTATGAAGCCGACGCTGCTCTAGCTTCGGTCCTATTTGCCTCCTCTCCGGCCTTTCGAGCTCGTTCAAACTGTTCGTCAAAAGTTTTCTCACTCATGTATCCTTCTCCATAGATCTAGCAGGTCTTTCCTGTGTGCTTTGACCGCCTCTAATGCATGTCGCTCGTCGCCTTTTTTCATCCGAGAGAGTTCTCGTTCGAGATACGGTTCCCCGTCGCCCAGAATAAAGACTAGTTCACCTTCTCCTTTGACGACGTGGACGTGCGGAGGATCATGGTCGTTAGTGCGAATTATCAAACTGAATCCATTATGCTTTATCGATGGCATAGTTCTGGCCGCGTTCCGCGTGCTAATCCGCAAACTTCCTCAACCACTCCATGTCGATATCTTTCTCCCGCTGCTTCAGCAACTCTGCAGCGAGCCGTGATCTTCCGCTCATGATGGCCCGGCGTATCTTGAACCGATTCACCCCAAGCTGCTCCGTAAGCGGGGGTTTTCCTCCTTCGGACTTCCCTGCGGATATCGGCGAAGGATCATCGCTTAGCTGGTCCTTCATCACGTACCGGATCAACGGATCTTCGATCATTTCAACGGCTCGCTCCATAAATTCTGCTAGCCAAGGTGCGGCATCCTCTCTAAGCTGGGTATGCCAATCGGCCTCGCTTGCGTCCGTTTCCTCAACCGGATCGTGTTCCGTCCCGGTCTTCGGATCGGTATAGACACCTACTCGGCCTTCCGAATCCTTCTTGCCGTCGCGGCCGTAAAGGTTACGCCACGCGTCGGCGAAACGCTGCTGGATAAAAGTTACCCAGGCTCCTTCCGCCATGGCTCCGCGGTCGGTTGGCAGGGTCCTTACGATCTCCTTGATCGTCTCCTGGACAAGGTCTTCGGGGTCGTAGCTAAAATTCCCTTTCGGCTCGTACGACGAAGCCAATTTCCTGACGATCCCGATGTAGTCGAATCGGAGATCGCCAAAAAGTCGGACAAGTGTCGCATTGGCCGCATCTAGGCTTCCTGCAGTTACCAACTGTCTAAACGCCTTGACCAACACCTGAGCCGGTAGCTCCGCTAACCTCGCAGTCTCGAGAAGCTTCAGGTATTCTGGCGAGCCAAGCGGCGGCACGTTCGCAAATATCGCGTCAAACACCGTCTTGGAACGGTTCGCCGCCGCCGGCAAATTTTCAACACTCATAACATCGATATCCCCCCAACCACAGTCGTTACCCGCCACCTATTCAGATAAACGGATGCATTTTTGAAATGTGCATCAAGACCTGAGTTTTTTTTCACTTTATTCGTATGCTCTCTATGCAGCGAGCGCGGAAATACCGTCATTTATTGTATTGAAAATTCCTGCCGAACCCTTTCGTCGCCATAAACGGGGCGGATCAGTTGAAAAGATAATGCCGCGAGAAACTCATACGAATTCAGCGATTCTTTGCTTAGGCTACACTGAATACAAGCTCACGCAAGGTTCCAGTAGGCGTTCGGTCCGCAGTTCTTCCTGCTTCGCATGTGATCGACGTGGTTGTCAGGAGCCCAGCTATCCAGTAAATAGCAGATCTCTCGATCACGCTCGCGAATGTATGCCCGGTCGGGGTCCGTTAACGGCTTGTCGTATCGGACAAAAATTGCATCCATCACTTCGAGTACCATGTGCAGAGCAACGTAGTAGAACGCAAGCGTCACTCCGAGGCTCCGAAGCTCATGATCGGGCTAACGGGATGAAACCCCGTCCGAAACTGGGGAAAGTTGCAATCTGCGCCGAACCATCGACGACCTTTACGTAATCCGTCGGTAGCACATGGGAATTTCCGGGGGATATCCGAGTACTTATCTGTCCTTGGCTCGTTAGTCGTGTCTATTGCTATCTGAAGGTGTCCACCTACAGACTTAAGAACCTAGGGTCTGAGATAGATCGTATTAATTATCCCAGACCTGCATTGATCGGCTCACCAATTCTGCATCCAGCACGCTTTCATTCCGCGGACGTCTAAGGTACTCGCCGTATGTGGCGACCGCATCCATGACCTATCGATCGTCAGCGCGAATGTAATGCTTCCGCGTGACCGCGCGTCCTTTGGCGTGACCCATCTCGTCTTGCAAAGCTCCAAAGTCCTGCCCAGCAGCATCCCGATTCGTGGCACTTACCGCTCGAAGAGTGTGAAATGTCGCTTCGGGATTGATTCCCGCCAACTTGTAAAGGCTCTGTTTGTCTTTCACAACTGGGCTCGATACTCCTTCGCCCATTTCAAACGGCGCTCGTTGTCGTCCTTGTCGAACGCTCCGACAGCCTCCATCTCATCACAAAGCCACCTCGAAATGGCTACTTTCTTGCTGGTCGCTCTATCCTTTGCCTCGGATCACTTTATTTCTGCGAATCCCGCACCAAGTAGACAACGGCGTCTGCTAGATAATCAAAACCTAATAAATCGATATCTGTTTCGTTGTCCGACCACATAAAGCTGAAAAAATTGAACTCTCAGAAACTCACGTCTTATTCAAAATTCAAGACGATCTTCAACATCTCGCGCGGGCCTCACCTAGCCGGGTAGCGACAGTTAAATTCCGCGAACCAATAACTCCTCATAGTTTCCCGCACCCGCATCGGTGCCCTTGATGATCGAATACCTCATCTGACTTGCGGCTGCGAGTTGACGGGCGTACGCCGCTTTCGCTTGTACTACGGATGCTTCGATCAGATTGTCTCCTTTCACCTCAACGATCAGCCAAGAATCATCTTCGAGCTGCACAAGAAAGTCCGGGTAATAGCGCTTGACGGTGTGCGAATCGGGGTCAATGTACTGGATGTAGAAGTCCGTCTGACCGTGCGTTAGCATACCGGTGAAATAGATTTTCTTAACGCGTTCGTCGGCCAGTAGATCGCGAAACAAGACGTTTTCCGGATTCGAGTCGAAGCAGTATGCGTCGAGATGGAAACTCTTCGAAACAAACTCGGCGATCTGCGAATCGATATTCCTCACGATCTTTTCCGGCTCGGCGCGAACAGAATAGAAATCCTTTCCGGCGGGCGGCGGTTTCACGAGTTCAATCTCGTGCTCGTCCTCACTCTTAAATTCGCGAAGTTCGTAGCGCGAGTCGAAGATCTTGGGAATCACTGCATCGTAAAGAAGTTCGTTGAACTCATTCACGCTTTCAAGAATTCCCTCGATGCCTTCCTTCGTTTGCGAAACGATCTCTTCGACCTGGAGTGGCCGAAGGTTCAGATATCTCGCGATCTCAGCAACGAGAGTTATTTCGCTGAATGACCGTCGCTCGCGCTGAGCGGTCAAATCCTCTACCTTCTTGAATGCGGCGTTCCGATGCTCCTCTAATCCCTGTTGCTCTATATGCAGAAGTCGATATTTGTCTTTATCAATTTGCTCGAGACCCAGTGCGAATCCTTCTTCGATTGGCTTATCACGCATCTCGAAGCGAGAAGAAATTCTCTTGATCTTGATCTTGACTGGCGGCGGTACAACTCGGACTTCGACAGTCTCCTTATCCTTACCGGCGTTCTCCAGATCGTCACCGCTGATCCTGAAGTTCTGCTGAAGCTCGTCCTCTAGGATCTGAAGATTCTCGTCGCTCAAGTAGATCTGTCCGGTGTATTGTTTATCTCCGATCGACCGTAGACAACGCATCGTTGCCTGAAGGACGGCCCGCCCTTGATTCACGAACGTCGCCTGTCGCTTCGTCACCTAGATATCGACTGAACAAAGGAAACTGGATGAGCTGGTAGAGCAGATCCGCAAAAGCGTAGTCAGTGTTTTGGGCAAGCTTCTGGTTCTTACGCGCAAGTTGGACGACCCAATCCCTTAGCTCCTGATTCTCGGGCGATTTGATCGCTTCAAGGAATGGACGGACACATTGGTTGTCGTAATAGTCCCATATCGATAGGTCTATTTCCGGATGCCATTTCCGCAATGAGGCGTACTGCGGAAAGAGGAATATAAGAGCACCGATCATCAAACGGATCTCTTCGCGGTCGAAGAACATGTTGGACCGGGGCGAGTAAACCGGAATCCCGCTGTTCTCAAGAAAATCCGCCAACGCAACGACTTTGTCGTTCTTTACAGATCTAAATAGAAACGCGATCTGGTTCAGATCCGATAGCCCGCCCTTTTCACGAAGTGTTTTAATGAAATCCAGCACCTCGTTGTGCCAGGCCTGTGGAGAGTGAGCGGAAACGCGAACTGCGGTTGCTGTCTCGGGGAATGTCTTGTCCCGTCTGGGCTCTATCGTTTTCTCAAGTCGAAATACCGATCCATTATGGTCCCAGAAATGGCCGCCCATCCATGTGTCGTAACGCTGAATAATGTCCGGATGCGAACGGTAGTTGGTCGAAAGCGTCACTTCGGCACATCCCGAAGAGAACTGATTGCGGAACTGTAGAATGTTTCTTATCGACGCGCCTCGGAATCGGTAAAGACCCTGATCGTCGTCTCCTACCACGCAGAGATTTGGATTTTCCCCGGTGATCTCCTGGAGAATCAACTCCTGGATCGTGTTGGTGTCCTGATACTCGTCCACCATCACGTACTCGAACCGATCCTTCAGTTCGTTCCTAATCGCTTCGTGGTCACGCAGTAGTTTTAGGGTTTCGAACTGGATGGTCGAGAAATCGAGCGCGTTCTCTTCTTGTATTAGTTGGTGATAGAGGTTACAGGCTTCGCCCAGTGCCTTTATTTCCGGACGGTTCGATTTCGTGAGCTCGTTCGGATCTACAGCCTCTTCTGAGATCTTATTTATCCATCCGAGAAGCTTGTCCGACATGGCCCACGATGAAGTTCTTCCCGGATCTCCCGTCAAAAGATCGATGTTCTCGATCGCTTCGAATCTCTTCTGACGCTGGTACAGAAAATACTGCTGATCGAACTCGTCCATCAGCGAATAGTTCCGTCGCAGGCGCGTAAACTCACGGAACTCCTCCAACAGCCGTAGGCATATCGAATGGAAAGTTCCAAGATACATCTCGTTGAGATTGAACCGAATGTTCATCTCAGCAAGACGATTCGAAATTCGTGTGCGAAGCTCGGCTGCTGCCTTGTCTGTAAAGGTAAGGATGAGGAGCGTTTCGGGCGGGACCTGATGGTGCGAAATTAGGAAGACGACGCGTTCGACGAGTGTGAAAGTTTTACCGGAGCCAGGCCCCGCGATGATCAACAATGGACCGGTCGTATGGCCTATCGCCTCCTGCTGTTGAGGATTGGCAGTACTCTGAAATGAGGGAGCAACATCCATAAGAGCCGAACATATTGCGTGCCGACTGCTTGTCCCCCATTTGAAAGTCTAAATCCATCGTTGATGAACCAATCTTCGTCGAATATTCGTCACTGATTCACAGGGCGTAGCAGGCGTAACCAGCCCATATGATAATCCTAAAACGGTTTGCAGGAAAGCGTGTGAGCGGCTTAGACGGTCCGAGTTCAGTCACTAGGCTTCTGCTAAATCGCGTACGCCCTCTAGCCTGGTAAGGTCAGTTCAGTTGATTCGGATCGATTCGGGCCGCGGGCTTATTGAATTGTTGCGGTTGCTTGGACGTCATCGAGTCGTTTAACAGCTTCGAGCATCATATCGGAATCGGTTTCAGCATAGATGTTCGTTATGCTCATGTCTGAATGAGCGAAGAGATTCTGTACAACTAACGGATTGGTGTTTCTGCGTATCAGCTCGCTGGCAAAGTATGTCCGCAGATCGTGGAAGTGGTAGTTTTCTTCGCGAGTGCCGCCTGCCTTATTGATGCCGGCCCGAATGAGCAGCGGGTGCCAACGCTTGCGAAAATCTTTAAGCGGAAAAGGCAATTGACCGTCCGCGATCATGGCCCGCAGCGTTGAAGCCGCTGTCTTATTCATTGGGACTAACCTTGGCGGCCTTCCCTTGGATCGAATAACGCCGATTTGCTCTTGCTCGAAATCGATTACGCTCTCGTCCAAGGCTAATAGCTGGCCACGACGAAGCGGCAGATTCACCGCCAAAATGACAAGACGGATCATCAGCTGATCTTTCTCTAACTCCCGCCACAAATTTTCCTTTTGCTGTGCGGTTAGTAGGCGTTTGCGGGGTGGCGGTTCCGGAAGCGCTTTAACGTACTGCATCGGATTTCGGTCAAGAATTCCTTCCTCACATGCGAGGCTAAAGATCTTCGAGGCCGTAGACATTATCCGGTTGATCGATGAGGGTGAGAGCGAGCTTTTCTTTTTCCGTTTGTTTGACTTGGTTTGGAGTTTGAATTGGCAGTCACGGCAATCCTGTGGAGTGATCGTATGCAATGGTCGGTTCCCAAAGTGACCCAACAGCACGCGTATGTATTGATTCTTTGCCACCTTGTTTACATTGTTTTGCTCAACGTACTTCCTGTAGGTTGACTCGACAAAGCTCTCGAAGGTCGTCGTTGTGTCTGTGATGCCGTAGGACTTGTCGAACAGCTGCTTTAGAAGCTGCCTTTCAGCTAGCTCAGCTTCTTCTCGCGTGCGAGCTTCTGGAATGCCCTGATGGATCGTTCCGTACCCCTTTACTCGTTTATAGACCCACCATCTCGCTGTCACGTAGGCCGGATGCTTAGACGAGATCTTTTTGCCTTTATAACGTTTGTAAACTGCCATGGCTATATCAGATCTGTGCGAGCCACTCGTCCACTTCCACTCGATTGAAGGTCGGCCGACCGACACCGTGATATGGGAGTCCGTGATATCGCATCCATCGATTAATGGTCGCGTTCGACTTCTTGAGATACTTTGCGATCTCCGCCTTGGTCATGATGTCGGGCGGCCGTGCTGTACTGATCGCCTTCTCGATCGCTCCCGCAACAGACTCATCGATCAGCCGGATCAACTCAGTTTTCTCGATGGTAATTACTTCAACCATTTGCAATGTCCTCCAAATGCCGAAATTGGCAATAGGCGTGCCTGAAGAAATGCCCGTTCAGGAGCCATAATTCAGCCAAAATGAAACGAAAATGCACCGACCGGCGCACTTTTACTCCAGTTGGCGAATCCATGCACAACCCTTGAAAAGTTATGATTAGTTACTGGAAATTTTGATCGGAGAAAGGGATGAAAATAGAAACTGCCACCATCTTGCCACCATCGTAAAAAAAGGGGCCTTCCGCTAATCGCTGAAGACCCCATTTTTATTGGTCGGGACGGCGAGATTTGAACTCACGACCTCTCGCACCCCAAGCGAACGCGCTACCAGACTGCGCTACGTCCCGAAACGTTAATTTAGATTTACAAGAAAGGATTGTCAAACCCGATTCCCGGATGGGCTGATCGCTACTATCTTCCGTTCTTCAGCATAGTCCTGAGCTCGAGCAAATGTTGGGCAAGATTCTTTAGCGCCTCGCGTTGATCCGGGCCGAGATCTTTCTCAACGGCTCGAACGGTTTCGACCGCGGTCTCGATTCGGTCTTCGAGGGTGATGTCGTCGTCAATCGGTTCATCAAAAAGCCCGGGAGTGTCCGACTTTGCAGAAACGGCCTCATCCGGCGGCTCAGGGCGGACCACCTTAAGCTTCGGAGCCTCGGCTCGCGATTCCGCCTGCAGCTTCTTACGGGCACCGGCGATGGTGAAAAGATCGTCGTAAAGCAACTCCTTGATACGCAGTGCGGTCTCGACGTCGCGCCGCCGATAGCTTCGTTGGCCAGAGCGGTTCTTCTGCGGCGAGAGTTGCGTAAACTCGGTCTCCCAATACCGCAGCACATGTGCCTGAACGCCCACGATCTCGCACACTTCGCCGATCTTAAAATAGAGTTTTTCCGGTATAGCCACCGCTGCTTGCCCCATGTTTTTGTTTAAGTTGTGTTAAAGTCGGTAGTAAATAAACCGCCGTTATTGTATGTATTTACGGCACTTGTGTCAATCTATTTAAAATGCGGTCCGAGTTCGACTTCATCCATCACATTAAGAAATCATACGGCCTGGGCCGCATCGGCGATGACTGCGCCGTTCTCCCGAAGAGCGATGAGGCCGACCTTTTGATCACCGCGGATATGCTCGTCGAGGATGTCGATTTCCGGCTCGAATGGACAACGCCGGAGTGTCTTGGCCACAAAGCGCTCGCTGTATCACTTTCGGACATTGCCGCGATGGCGGGCCGGCCGACCTTCGCGATGCTCTCGCTTGGCGTTCCCGGAAGCCTCTGGGGCGGTGATTTTCTAGATCGATTTTATGAAGGTTGGCACGGACTTGCAAAAGAGTTTGGCGTCGAACTGGTTGGCGGCGACGTCTCGCGCGTACCCGAGAAATTTGTCATCGATTCGATAGTTTTGGGTGAGGTTTCGAGAGGCAAAGCCATACTGCGTTCCGGAGCAATGCCCGGCGATAAGATTTACGTCACCGGCTCGCTCGGCGGAGCTGCGGGCGGCCTCAAGCTGCTGGAGTCTGGAACTCGGCACGAAAAGAACCAAGGGCGATTCGTGCGTGAGCTAATAGAACGGCAGCTTCGCCCGTTGCCGCGGTTGGACGTTTCGGGTCACCTCCCCGCTTCGGCGATGATCGATGTTAGCGACGGTCTTTCGTCCGATCTGGCACACATTTGCGAAGCCAGCGGCGTCGGAGCGGTGATCTATGCCGAACAGGTACCGATCGATGTCCGGCTCGATTCAATTTTCAGTTCTCCCGACGAAAAACTGCATCTCGCATTAGATGGCGGCGAGGATTTTGAACTGCTTTTCACCATGGATCCGAAAAAAAATTTGCCGGCCGAATTTACGGATCTGACATGCATCGGGGAGATCACTGCAAATGTTGGCAAGATTGAGCT
>JAHBSG010000007.1 GCA_019639235.1 Acidobacteriota bacterium
CGAGACGCGGTCATCGCCCGCATTGCAAAAGCCGTCTGGGACAAATGGGCTGTTGGCGGTTAGCCGAGTATATTGCCGACCGGGAGGTTTAGGGCGGGAAGGGTTTCGGAGACGGCATTCATCGTTCACAATTCACAAGGGTCTAGAGTAGTTAAGCATCTTTTGATAGGTGTTAAGCTACTGAGATGCAACAAGTTAACCGGTATTATCGTCGTTCCCGAATCGCAGAGAAGAAATTTCGTCAAATAGTACGTTATTTTGCGATGGATCTGACTGCGGCAAAGACTAGCGAGTTGACCGGTATAACACGAAAAAGCGTGAATGTAATTTTTCAGAAGATAAGAATTCGGCTGCTTGCGGAATGCGAACGCCACGCCCCCTTTCAGACGGGAGTTGTCGAACTCGACGAATCGTATTTCGGCCGCCGGCGAATCCCCGGAAAGCGTGGACGCGGGGCGAGCGGCAAGACGATCGTCTTTGGCATTTACAAACGAGGTGACAAGGTTTATACGGAAATCGTTCCTAACTGCCAAAGGCGCACTTTGCAGGCTATCATACGGGGTAAGATCGGTCTCGATGCCGTCATTCACACCGACGGATGGGTCGGATACGACGGCCTGGTCGATCTCGGCTTTAAGAAACATTTTCGCGTTAATCACCATGTAAATGAGTTTGCAAACAAAACCGGGCACATAAATGGTATCGAGAGCTTCTGGTCCTTCGCTAAGCGCCGTATGCTAAAATTCAACGGCCTTCGGAACGACAAATTCCTGCTCCATTTGAAGGAATGCGAGTTCAGGTTCAATCACCGAAACCATGATCTCTATAAAACCCTCTTGTCCATGTTGAGAACTCATCCGTTGTAACGCTTAACTACTCTAGACCCTTCACAATTCATCGTTCCAAGAGACACCTTCCCAACAGGTCGGGTTTCTGCCTGTGAGATTTTGGAGCGGGTAAAAATTGGCTCGGATGAGCCGCCCTCACTAACGTGCGGGCTAGAGCAAAAAAGGCGTGGCCGGGTGTCGGTCACGCCTTTTGCCTTTTATCGCGGCGGGTTGGGCCGCGGTGATTCCGCAGATCGCTAGATCATAAAACCGAGGTTGTTCTGCGGGAAGGTGCCGATGTTCGGGAATACGGAGCCGAGTTCGTTCTCCGGCAAGCCGAACCAGCGGGCGATGGTCGCGCAGTATTGCTCGACCGAGGTCGTCGGGATCCAGCGGCCGCGAGCACCGGAGCCGCTGTTGGTGTCGTCCGGGCCGGCGGTGCCGATGACAAGTGTCGGGAACGGCGTACCGTTGGTCGTGTTCATTCCATAGAAATCGCCGCCCGCGACCGAGCCGCCCATCACGAACACATGGTTGCCCCAGGCATGGTCGCTGCCGACCGTCGCTCCCGAACCGGCCGGGTTCATCGTCCGGTTAAAGTCGGTAAGCGTAAAGAGCGTTACGTCGTTCGAGACGCCCTGGACGACCATTTCGTCATAAAACGAACGGGCTGCCTGGCTAAATTGCGAGAGCAGATTTGTGTGGTTGTTGATCTGATTGTTGTGCGTATCAAAGCCACCGATCTGGCAGTAAAAGACCTGACGGTTAACGTTGAGGTCGGTCCGCTTTTTGATCAAGCGTGCGATCTGACGGAGTTGGCGCCCAATGCTCGTGTTCGGGAAGGTCACGGTCACTTCCTGGAATGTCTGAAGCGCGTTATTTGCTTCCATCGCGAGGTCGGTAACGTGGCTCGCCGCGGCGAGGTAGTTGTTATCGAGGTCGATGGTCCGAAGCTGATTCATCGCGTTGCGGCGTGCGACCGAGGCAGCCGTCGTATTAAAGCCCGAGGGGTTTAGTACGTTGGCAAGCGATGTGTTCGCATCGGCAATGGCCATCGGAAGCGTAGTCTGCCCGGCGGTGAAGAGCTGTGCACCGGCGATCGAGGTGATCATCGGGATCAGGCCGTTCGGGTTGTTCGGCTGGTTCATCCGGTCGGCAATGCGTCCGCCCCAGCCGGTAAAGGCCTGAGTGCTTGAAACGCTCGTCTGGCTCTGTGCGACCTGGTCCGAGTGTGAGAAGAGCTGATAGGGCTTCGGCACAGAGTTGTTCTGATACTGTGCCTTGGTCATCGGGGCGACGAGTGTCCCGACGTTGGTCACCATCGCCAGCTTCTGCTGCGCCCAAAGCTCGTGGATACCGTTGTTGATACCGCCGGTAACGGGCCCGAGAGCCGGGTGCAGCCCGTAGGTCAAACCGCCGATCCGCGGAACGCTGATCGGAAGCAGGCTGCCTTGAGCGATCGCGAGGCCTTGCGCTTGGCGGGTCGCGGCGTAAGCGGCATAGTTGCTGACCGAAGCGTCGTTATGCACCGGGATGACCATATTGTTGCCATCGTTTCCGCCGGACATATAGAGCAGGACGATCGCTTTGTAATTGTCGCCGCCCTGTGCTGGCTGCTCCTTTTCTTCCATCTTTTGGGCAAGCACGCTCATCATGCCCATATGGTGCATCTGGGTCGCGAGGGCCGTCATGCTAAGTGCGCATGTGGACTTTTTCAAAAATTCGCGTCGTGATTCTTTCATCGTTCTCACCTCTGTACCTGAAATTGCGACGAGGTCGCGACCAAATAGATTGCTGCCTGTACGCGTGCCCGCGGATTCGACGAAGCGACGGCGGTTACGGCCGGAAGTATCGTTGCCCGCATCTGCGGCGACATCGTGTAATGGAGCAGACGCTTGTTCAGCTCATCGAGCAGCAGGTTGCCGGTCGGATCAGCGGTCGAGTATGCGTCCATCTCCGTAAGGTCAAGCGAGGTGCCGAGCGGGGTGTTTTCTGAACCGCCATTGATGCGGTTATAGACCATCGTATTGGCGAAATTGAGCCGCCCGATTGAGGTGCCCGTGGTCATTATCCCGAATTCAGGGCCGATCAAAGCCGTTCCCGGAATGGTGTAGTCCGGCGGGAAGTAGTTGAACACCGTCGGCGAATAGAAGACGTTCTGGCCGAGCGGGTTCGTCAGGCCGTTGATGACGCCGTCCGATTGCTGGGTCAGGTTGGCCGACTTTGCGTCGAAGGCCTTCAGCACATTGGTCACAAGCTGAACCGGCTCGCGGAGCTTGCCGAAATTCGGGTCGGTCTTGACGTCGCCGCGTGCTTCGGGGTCGAGAAGGATCGCCTTGACGACAGCTTTCAGGTCGCCGCGGACGCCGAATCCATTGTTGTTGAAAACGGCGGCAACGCGTCCAACGTAGGCCGGTGTCGGGTCGCTCGTGACCATATGCTGGATCAGGAGCTTGCTGACGAACGGGCCGACGTTCGGGTGATAGAAGATGTTATCGAGAGCGAGTTCGAGCTCGGTGTTGCCATTAAGCCCGGCCGGAATGTTCTGGTTAACGGCATTTGGATAAGCGAGCAGCGTCTTCGCCGTAACATCGTGGTTCGTCTGGTTAAGGATCATCGGATCCTTGTAGTTGACGATACTCGGAGCCGAATTCGGGCAGCCGACGTTGCAGAAGGTCCAGCCCGTCATCACCTTGGTGAAGTTATCGACGGTCGATTGGTCATAGGTCGGGATCGGCTGATTATTGCCATCTAGCATCAGCGTCCCGTCCTGATTGAGCATAAAGAGGCCGACCGAGAAAAGCTGCAGGATCTCACGCGGGTAATTCTCGTTCGGGTTGTTCTTCGTGCTGCGGACCATGTCAAGGTAATTGCCCATGGCCGGATTGAGCGTCATATCGCGCATCAGGTCGCGGTAGTTGCCGAATGCGTGCTGGCTCAAGATCTTATGGTAAGCGATCATCCAGCTTGATTGCTGAGTATCGACGCCCGAGACGACCCAGAACTGCCCGAGAGCCCAAGCAACACGGTGCCGAAGCTGCGGCTCGCCGTAGAGAGCTTCCTTGAAGAACCAATTCTGAAGCGGGTACTGGGTATAGTGATCGCGATTACAGATACGGCGTTCAGGTGTTCCGTCCGCAAACATACCGCAGCCGAGGGTGGAGTTGCTGTTGTCGATATGCTTGAGCGGAATGTTCGGATACGGATTCGTTAACGACGGATATGGAGCCTCGAACTGCTCTGCAAGATAGGTCCGCAGGCCGATACGTCGAATGCGGTCGTCGAGTGAACGATTCGCACCAAAGGTCGCCTGCTGAAGGAAACGCATCCGGTCGCCGGACCAGCGATAGCCAACATATTCGGAGGTCGGCGGTTCGGCACCGGTCATGAACGATGCCGCCTGCGAAAGCGGCGTCGGCTGCGAGCCCGGATCGTCCTTTATCTCACCGCCGGTCTTTCCGAGCCCCAAACGAACGCGGTTGCTCGAAAGCCCACGCCACGTCAACCGGACAAGCACATCGCCATTGGCGGCGGGCTGCTCCCAAAATCCGAGTTCATCGCGGAGGTAGATCGTAACCCGATACACGCCCTTTTGATACTCAGAAGGCTGAAGATCGACGACCGGGACGCGGTATTGCCGCTTCTGCGAGTCTTCGAGATAGACTCGGAACGCATTCGCCCCCTCGCCTTCCATCAGATCGATGTTTGTGACGTAGAGATTCACCTTGGCGTTCAGCGGGAATGCGGCGCCGGCAAACGGCTGACGTTTTGAGCCTCGGGACTCCTCGGCAGGTTCGGCAAGCGCTCGTGTCGAGCCTTCCTGGCTTAGCAGGACCGGAACCGGCGAATTCGGGTTCGGGTCAACCTGACTGAAAATATTGATCGACGCTAACAGGCCGATGATCACGGCTGTTGCAATGGATACAGAGCGACTGCGCCCGGCTTCGGGACGTTTCATACTGCGACCTCCTCTCTTGCGAAAGAAATCCTTGTTTTTTTGATAAAGAACCCTTGGGCTGAACTGGCTGACTGATCTGCAGAGAAATGTTGGGGTAACGAAATATTACACTCTCTCTTAGAAAGAAACAACGAATATTTACGGTCTCCGCAAAATTTTCTTCTTGGTTCGCCTGTCAGACGAGTGTTAGACGCCGGAGGCGGCAATTTGGACGAAGATTTGCGGTTTGTTTTTTTACGTTTCGGGACTACCATTCAATGCGTGAAAGAGAAGTCCTTTTATCTGAAGATCCCGGCCGGCCTGCACTTTGAGAACGCCGTTTGTGGTCACGGCTGGTACGATCTGCCGCCGTTCTCTTTTGACAGTGAAGCTCGAAAACTCCGCTATACTTTCGCGATCGATGGGAAAAAGGCGGCTACATGGACGATATCGCCGTCAAAAGAGCGGCTTCGTATCATTGCTCCGGCCGAAATGGGCCGAGGAGTGGTGGAAAACGCAGTTAGGCGGATGTTACGGCTAGATGAGGGATTTCAGGAGTTTTACGAATTGACAGCGGGCGACCCAAGCCTTGCCTGGGCCGCCGGACTCGGTGCGGGCCGGCTTCTGCGCTCGGCAACTGTCTTCGAGGACCTGATCAAGACGATATGCACGACGAATTGCTCGTGGTCGCTGACACGAAAGATGGTCGCGAATCTGACGGACGCACTCGGAGCGGAATGCATTTCGGGGAACCGGGCGTTTCCGACCGCTGAGGCGATGGCGGCACGGAGCCCGGATTTCTACCGAAACGAGATCCGGGCCGGTTACCGTTCGGATTATCTTGCCGAGGTGGCCGAAGGCGTTGCTTCAGGAATGATCGACCCGGAATCTTGGCTCGTGTCGGACCTGCCGACTCCCGAGCTGAAAAAGGAGCTTTTGAAAGTTAAGGGCATCGGCACGTACGCTGCCGAGCATCTGTTAAAGCTGTTAGGAAGATACGACGGGCTTGCTCTTGATTCATGGCTTCGCGCCCGTTTTGCGGAAAAGCACAACCGAGGACGGCCGGCTCCGGACGCAAAGATCGCCCGGCATTACAAGAAGTTTGGCAAATGGCAGGGCCTCGCGATCTGGTGCGATATGACGGCCGATTGGTTTTCCGAGAAAAGCTAAAGCAAAAGAACAATGGCCCCCTTTTCGCGTATAGCAAATAAGAAGAGTGCGTAGTAAACTTCCGTTCGGTCCGATTTTTGGATAGCTGATGATCGAGAAAGGCAAGATCTTGCAGGAGCGTTACCGGGTCGAGAAACAGATCGGCCTCGGCGGTATGGGCGCGGTTTATGTTGCCGTGGACGAACGGTTCGGCAGCACGGTCGCGATCAAGCAAACGCTCTGCATGGACGATAATTATCGCCGTGCGATCGAGCGCGAAGCGCGTCTGCTGAACAGCCTTAAGCATCCCGCACTTCCGCGGGTAAGCGACCATTTTGTCGAGGACGACGGGCAGTTCATCGTGATGGAGTTCATTCCGGGCGAGGACCTCTGCTGCATTCTGGAGGACCAGGAAAAGCCGTTCGAGGTCGAGCAGGTGATCAAGTGGGCCGAACAGTTGCTTGATGCCCTTGAGTTTCTGCATAACCAGGAGATCCCGGTCATCCACCGCGATATCAAGCCGCAGAATCTGAAGGTAACGCCAAAAGGGCAGATCATTTTGCTCGATTTCGGGCTTGCGAAAGGAAACCCGAGCGAGATGGGCGGAAAATCGACGACCAAAAGCATCTTCGGCTATTCGCGAAACTATGCCTCGCTTGAGCAGATACAGGGAACCGGTACGGACCCGCGGAGCGACCTTTATTCGCTTGCGGCGACGCTTTATCACCTGTTGACCGGAATCCCTCCGGAGGACGCTTTGACACGGGCGATGTCCGTGCTTTCTGAAAGGCCGGACCCGCTTGAGCCGGCCAGTCAGCTTAATCCGAATGTGCCCCGCGGCCTTTCGGCCGTGCTGACGATGGCGATGGACCTGAACGCCGACCTCAGGCCGCAAAGTGCCCGCCAGATGCGGGAAATGATCGACTCATACGAGAATTTTGCCGGGCTCGATGCGTCCGCGGCTATAACAGCGGGCCGGCAAAGCAGGTCGATCCACGCCGAACGGACACGTTTGCTTCCGGAGAATACGGCAAATGTTGCAGCGAGCACCGAGGCTCTGACGGCCATCATGCCGGCGAATGAAAGTCAGGTGACCCGTCTTCGTTCGATACCCGAGACTATCGGATCGGACACTGCACAGCCTTCGGGCAAACGGCGTTTCGCTTACGCTGCCGGCGGATTGGGCGCCCTTTTGATCGCCGGTGTTGTAGTGGCCGGTGTCGTATCTTATGCGGAACTGGGCGGCAGGGACGTTCCCGTTGCTGAACCGGTGCAGACCGCTTTGCCGCTTTCGGAAAGTGCGGCGAATGCGAACGTGCCGGAGGCGAGCACTGAATCGGCTAGTTCAGCGAACTCGGCGAACGCTCCGAACACGGCGGCCAATGCTGCTACACAGCCCGACCGGACGCCGAGGCCCGTTCAGGCCTCGAGTAACGCTCAGCGGCCCGAGGGAAATGTCTCGCTCGAAAGTCTCGAGAATCTCGAAAATGAACGGATCGTTATCGAGGGCGACAAGATCATCATCGGTAACCGGGTATTGGACGCAAACTCATTCGAGTTTCGCCGGATGAGCCCAAACGATCCGCGTTTTCGCCCGCGACGTCCACCTATTCCGCCGCAGACCCCGGATGCCAATTTCCGCCCGCTGCCCCCGGAAGAGATCCGCAGAATAAGAGAGGCCCGGCGATTGGCCGCAAATGCGAATTTGCAGCGTCAGCCGTAGCCTCGTAAGTTAAAGTCTTTTTCTAGTTCTTTGCTTCGACCAGCTTCAGGCTTTCGACCGGAAACTTGGCGTTGACGAAGTTCAGATGAAGCCGCATCCGGCCGTCCTTCGCGTTCTGGCGATTGCAGACGATGGCGAGGCCGGAATAGTCGTGCGGTTCGCAGATGAACTTGACGCGGTCGCCGACGTTTACATCCAGCGAAGAGAAGACCGCAGCCCCGCTCTTGCTGATATTTTCCGTGACGGATTTTGCACCGCTCAATGACTTCTTGTCCTTGTCCACGAGAGCGACGTAGCACTCGATCGACTGCCAGAAACGAACATCACGGCGGATCTTGAAGGCGGCCTTTGCAGGCTCGATCTTCCAAAGCCCGTCGCCGTTCATTCCGGAGATGCGGAAGTGGCGGGTCGGGTCCTCATTGTAAGCAGACGGCGCATTCTTGCCAGTAAAGGCGACACCGACGTGATACGACCCTTCGTCTTCGCCACCTAATTTCTGGCAAAACTGAACAAGGCCCCAAACGCGGTAGAACTCCTTATCGTGATCGTAACAACGCATTTCCGCGGGCAGCGGCAGCATTAGCGAAATAAGCTGCCCCGGCTCGACCGGCCGTGCCATATAGAACCCGGCTCCGGTCGCTGAGTAGCTGATCACATCTGCTACTTCTTTCCAATGCTCTCCATCCGTCTCTTTGCTTTTTACGACGGCATTCAAGATCGACGGCTGAGCGATCTCTTCGACGAATTCCGAGCTTACTTCAGTAACCGATTCGGTGATTGCGGACATTTTTCCTCCGGACATAACATAAGGGGGCAATTGAATTCTCCTGCGGGTCTCAATAAGCGCTTTCGGCTTCGATGCCTTCAAGCGGGAACATACGGTCAACAAACTCGATATGAAGCCTGACGACGCCATCCGGCCCGAGCCGGCGGCCACGAACGATGGCGATGATCGTGATGTTGTGCCGGTCGCTGGTGACACGCAGAAACGAGCCGGTCTCAGCTTTAAAGGACGTAAAAACTGCGGCACCGCCAAGACTTATGTTCTCCGTAACCGTCACCTCGCTGGCCACCACATCGCCGTTTTCGTCGAGGACCTCGAGGAGAAGGGACTCGGGGATCGAGAACCTTGTGTGCCGTCGCAGGTAACCCGGCAGGTCATTCTCGTCAGGATTGGACGGCGCGTCGATCAGCATCCAAAGGCCGCCGTCGTCGCGGGTGCTAATTTCATAAAGTTTCGACGGATTTTCAAGATAGCTTTGCGGCGGCGTTTTTCCGATAAACGCTACCCCGACGCCGTATTTCTGGGCGACCGGGTTGTGCCCAAGCGGAATGCACCGCCGGACGAGCCCCCAAACCTTGTACTGCGGATCGAGAAAATCGAAACAGCGTAGCTGTCGCGGAAGCGGGGCGCTAAGCGAAAGCAGGCGGCCGCGTTTGACCGGCCGGGTAAGCGTAAAGCCCGCTCCAAAGGCCGAAACGTCCTCGATACGCGTAACCTCATTCCAGGTAAATTTCTCATCGACCTTCACCTCGACACGAGCGGGAAGGGCGAGCGAATAACGCTGGATCCGGCGTTGATCCTTTTCAACTTCAACTTGTGACATCTTTACGGTTAATCGGGCAAAGATCTCCGGGAAAGAAGGACGTGAATCGAGGTGAATTCGCGGGCCGGAACGGCCGGAGATGCAGCGGGGCGTGGATTGCGAATCAGGCTCCCCGCCTGTAAAATCAAAGATAACATCAAGCGATGAAAAAATCCAGAACTTTTTACATTGTTTTTTGATTTTTAGCAAAATTGTCCGCTTCGACCCTATCAAATGGATTCATTACTCGAAAGAGACCAGATAAATATTGACGATGAGATGCGCCGGTCGTATCTCGACTATGCAATGTCCGTCATCATCGGACGTGCCCTTCCGGACGTCCGTGACGGCCTTAAGCCGGTTCACCGCCGCATCCTTTACGGAATGTATGAGGCCGGGAACACTGCCGGGAAGCCCTACAAGAAATCGGCCCGTGCGGTCGGTGACGTGATGGGTAAATATCACCCGCACGGCGATTCGGCGATATATGATTCGATCGTTCGAATGGCCCAGGACTTTTCGATGCGGTATCCGCTCGTCGATGGCCAGGGCAACTTCGGTTCGATCGACGGCGACAACCCGGCGGCGATGCGTTACACCGAGGTTCGGCTTCAAAAACTCAGCGACGAGGTGCTCGCTGATATTGAGAAGGAGACCGTCGATTTTCAGCCGAACTATGACGATTCGCTCTCCGAGCCCTCAGTGCTTCCGACCAAAGTGCCGCTTTTGCTGGTAAATGGTTCGGAAGGTATTGCGGTCGGCATGGCAACTAAGATACCGCCGCATAACCTTACTGAAATCCTCGATGCGACGATCGCCGTCATCAAGAATCCGGCGATCACGGTTGATGAGCTTATCAAGATCGTTCCCGGGCCGGACTTTCCGACCGCCGGATTCATCTACGGCCGCGAAGAGATACACAAGGCCTATCGCGAAGGCCGCGGCGTAATACAAATGCGGGCCAAGGCGGCGATCGATCAGATCGGCCGCGGCGAGCGGGACGCCATCGTCATCACAGAAATACCGTATCAGGTCAACAAGGCAAAGCTGATCGAAAAGATCGCCGAGCTGATGAACGAGAAGAAGCTCGAAGGTGCTTCCGAGGTCCGCGACGAATCGAACCGCGAGGGAATGCGGATCGTCATTGAGCTGAAACGCGACGCCATTCCGCAGGTCATTCTCAACAAGCTTTATAAGCTAACACCCCTGCAGTCGTCGTTCGGCATCATCAACATCGCCATCGTCGACGGGCAGCCGAAAGTGCTGACGCTCAAGGAAATGCTTGAGTGCTTCGTCGCCTTCCGCCGCGAGGTGGTAACCAGGCGGACGCAGTTTGAGCTTCGCAAGGCACAGGCACGTGCTCACATCTTGGAAGGCCTAAACAAGGCCATTGACGCGCTCGACTACATCATTCCGCTGATCCGAAATTCGCGTTCGGTGGATGAGGCAAAACGCTGGATGACCGGCGATTTCGCGACTCTCGACGAGGTCAAGAAGTGGCGTGGCATTACCGGCGGCAAGGCCGAGGACGCGTTCAAGAAAGACCTTCAGAAGGTCATCGGCAGTCTCGCGTTCACAGATATTCAGGCTCAGGCCATTCTCGACCTTCAGCTTCGCAGGCTGTCGGCCCTCGAGCGGCAAAAGATCCTCGATGAGTATGAAGCGATCATCAAGCTGATCGCGGAACTCGAGAACATTCTCGCTAATGACAGCGTGCTGAAGCAGGTCATAACCGAGGAACTGCTCGAGGTCAGGAAGGCGTTCGGCGATGCGAGGCGGACGCAGATCATCGACGCCGGGGTCGAGCTAAAGATAGAGGACCTGATACCGGACGAAGAGGTTGCGATCACCGTAACAAAGGCGGGATACATCAAACGCACACCGGTTTCGACCTACTCGCGACAGGGACGCGGCGGTAAGGGAAGGTTAGGTGCAACGGCGAAGAACGAAGATTTCGTCGAGCATATCTTTACTGCCTCGACCCACGATTACCTGATGATCTTCACCGACGACGGCCAGGTCTATAAGATCAAGGTACACGAGATCCCCGAGGCGGCTGCGGCGGCTCGGGGCAAGGCAGTCGTCAATCTGGTGCAGATCTCAATGGAGCGAAAGCTCGTTGCGGTGATGCCGGTTCGCGATTTCACCGAAGAGGTTTACCTGACGATGGTTACGCGGAACGGCGTGATCAAGAAGACGCTGCTCTCGGATTACCAGAACATCAGGGTCACGGGCATCAACGCTATCAATATCGATGAAGGCGATGAGTTGCTCAATGTGATACGCACGGATGGAAAGATGCAGATCTTTATCGCAACGCACAACGGAATGGCCGTTCGGTTCAATGAGACCGACGTCCGGCCGATGGGCCGGGTCGCTCGCGGCGTTCGCGGTGTGAACCTTCGAGATGGCGATTACGTCATTTCGGTCTGTGCCGTATCGCCGGAGGGCGAGCAGAAGATCCTTTCGGTCTCGGAGAACGGCTTTGGAAAGCAGACGCAGGTCGGGAACTATCGGCTGACGAAGCGGGGCGGCATCGGTGTCATCAATATGAAGACGACCGAGAAGACCGGCAAGGTCATCTCCGCATTCCCGGTCGAGGACGATTCCGAGATCATGATCATCACGCAGCAGGCAAAGTTGATCCGGCTCGGCGTTGACAAGATCCGCGAAACGGGCCGCTCGGCTCAGGGCGTTATGCTTATTCGCTGCGACGATGGTGACTGCGTAACCTCAGCGACGCTGCTGGCGTCCGAGGAAGAGGAAGCGTAATTTCACTCTGCTTCAGCTAAGCGACGGGCCGTCCGGATATTTCCGGGCGGCCCATTTTCTTTTCGGAGCGACCGTGAAAATGTAAGCGGCGGAATCGTTTATAATCGATGCATGATCGTTGTAATGACAACAGTTAGCAGGGAAGAGGAAGGTGTTAGCCTTGCGAGGGGACTCGTTGAAGGCCGACTTGCGGCATGCGTTCAGGTGCTTCCGCGGATGCGATCGATCTATCGCTGGAAAGGCGAGGTACAGGACGACGGCGAGCATCTTCTGCTGATCAAAACGGCAGCCGAAAAATTCGCCGCGGTCGAGGAATACCTAAAGGCAAACCATAGCTACGACGAGCCGGAGATAGTTGCTCTTCCGGCAAGTTATGTTTCGGATGGCTACCTCAAATGGGTAACGGAATCGCTCAGCCTATAACTGATGTTTGTTTTCGATATGCCCGCACGTTTTCAGGATGAAATCGACCGCGTCCTGCGGGGAATCCGTCAAATGGATCAGGTTCAGGTCCTCGGGACTGATGTTCCGCTCATTTAGCATCATCGAAGTTATCCACTGGAGCATTCCCTGCCAATACTGCGAGCCAAACAGGACAACGGGGAAGTTGCGGATCTTTCGCGTCTGAATAAGAGTCAGCGCTTCGAATAATTCATCCATCGTGCCGAAACCGCCGGGGAAGATTATGTAGGCGTTGCTGTACTTGATGAACATCGTCTTGCGGACGAAGAAATACTTGAACGAAAGCGATTTCGTCTGGTACCGATTGGCCGACTGTTCAAACGGAAGCTCGATATTGCAGCCGACGGAAACGCCGCCCGCTTCAAATGCTCCGCGGTTCGCCGCCTCCATGATGCCCGGGCCGCCGCCGGTGATTATCTCAAAATCAAGCTCGGCGAGAAGCTTTGCCGTTTCGCGGGCGGCGATATACATCGGGTCGTCCTCGCGGGTACGCGCCGAACCGAAAACTGAAACACCGCGGGTGATGGTCGAGAGATTGTCGAAGCCGTCAACGAACTCACCCAGAATGCGAAAGACGCGCCACGAATCAGAGGTCTTATATTCATCCTCGGGCTCGGGAGAGCGGAGAAGAACCTCGTCGTCCGTCAATTGCCAATAGCCCGGTTCCTGCTGGCGCTTTTTTGCCTCGGCTACCGTTTTGGGCTCCGGCGGTTTGTGCAGGTCTTTGTTCTTCTTCGGTTTGTTTGCGTCGGTTTCAGCCATAAATTAGTCTGGGAAGTCCAGGAAGTCTGGGAAGTCGAGGAAGTCTGCTTAGTTTAGAAAGCCTCGAAAGTCATAAAGTTGATGTCGGTGTTACTTCCAAGACTTTCGAGACTTTCCGGACTGTCTAGACCTTTTAGACTGTCTAGACTTCCTCGACTGACAAGACTTCCTAGACTGCCTAAAGCCCCATAATGTTATACCCGCAATCTACGTAGATCGTTTCGCCCGTAATGCCCGAGGCGAGGTCGCTCACAAGGAACAAGGCGGTATTCCCGACCTCGGCCGCTTCGACGTTGCGCTGGAGCGGAGCCTTTTCGGCGACATACGAAAGCATCGAGCCCATGTTCTTTACACCGCGGGCAGAGAGCGTGTTGATCGGCCCGGCCGAGATCGCATTTACGCGTATGCCCTGCCTGCCAAGGTCGGCCGCCAGATAGCGGACCGAGGCCTCAAGTGCGGCCTTTGCCACGCCCATTACGTTGTAGTTGCGGACGACCTTTTCGGCCCCGTAGTAGCTCATCGTTACGATGCTGCCGCCTTCTTTCATCAGCGGAGCGGCGGCGAACGCCACTTGGTTCAGCGAGAAAGCGCTGATCTCAAGGGCCGTTCGGAACGCATCCCGCGTGGTCGCGACGTAATCGCCTTCCAGAGCTTCGCGGGGTGCGAAGGCGATCGAGTGGATTATGTAATCGAGCCTGCCGTACTTCTTTCCGATCGCCTCGAACGCGGCATCGACCTCGGCCTGGTTCGTCACGTCCATCGGTACAATAAGCGACTCGGGCAGTTCGCCGGCGAGCTTTTCAACGTTCTCTTTCAGCCGGTCGCCCTGATAGGAAAATGCCTGGAGTGCACCATTGCGATGACAGGCTTCGGCGCAAGCCCAGGCGATGGAACGTTTATTTGCGACGCCGAGCACGAGCCCGACCTTGTTTTCCAGTAGGTTCATTGTTCGGTTACGTAAATTCGCTGAAGAGCCTCGAAGTCAAGGAAGCGAACCTCAATGTTGACGGGCGTTCCGCGGAAAGCCGAAGAACCGATCGAACCGCGGAGATGCCGTTCATCCTCTGCGGTCAGCTGAGTAATGAGTATGAGCATTAGCCGGACGTCGAGCGGAGAGTTTTGCGTTTCGAGGGCCCTACGGACAAGGCCCGCTTTTCGCAGCACGGCCTCACGTCGATCCTGCCGAAGCTCCGGCGTTACGAGAAAAACGACCTCGCAGCAGACGAGCCGCTTGTCGCTAACAAACGTCGCATCGAACGGTACGCCATGGACGCTGACGTGGCGGAGAAGCGGAACGCCCTCTTCCTGTTGGATCTGTCGGAGAGCAAGATCTTCGGCGACGATATAGGCCGATTGCAGATCGCTGATGCTTTCGGGTTCGACCTCAAGAATGCCGGCGAGTTCGGTCACCTCGATGCCGAGGCTCTGCCGCTGCACGTCCGGAACGGTCGAGTCCCACTCGACCCGAGTTCCCGATCGCCATGCCGCAAGAGCCTTTGCCTGGTCGAGTGCGATCCAGAAAAAGACCGCAAAGCCGATCAGCCCGAGGCCGAGAAGAACGGCAAGCGGCCAGGCCGCATTCACGAGCGACAGCACGATCGATACGACCAAAAGCGTGCCGATGACACCGCTGCAGATCATCAGCGTCGTATTGCCCGCAGGCCGCGAAAAGGTCGTGATGGAATTATCGAATTGCTTTGCCATTTAAGGGTCAGGCGGCAGATGCCCGTTCGAACGGGATATCGTCGAAATGGGTCATCTGCTTGAAATCCTTAAAGCGTTGATTGATCTCAGGATAGTCGAGTGCATCGACCCGCTCGGTGCCGAACTTTTCGACGTTGAACGACGCCATCACGGATCCGTAGATCATCGCCCGCCGCATCGTATCGTCGGTGATCTCGTTCTGAGCGGCTAGGTAGCCCATGAAACCGCCGGCGAAGGTGTCGCCTGCACCGGTCGGGTCAAAGACACTTTCGAGCGGATAGGCCGGAGCGGCAAAGTAGCCGTCCTTGGTAAATAGCGTTGCGCCGTATTCGCCACGCTTGATGACGACAGCTCGAAGGCCGTAGTCCATTATCTTTCTCGCGGCCTTGTAGATGCTCGGCTCGTCGGTGAGCTGGCGTGCCTCGGCGTCGTTGATGATGATGCAATCGACGACCTTAATGGTCTCGATAACGGCGTCTTTCATCGACGAAATCCAGAAGTTCATCGTGTCCATCGCGACGAACTTTGCATCCGGACACTGTTCTCGGACGCCTTTTTGCAGCATCGGCAAAATGTTTGCAAGGAACAGCAGTTTTGCTCCTTTTGAGCGGTCGGAGAGCTTCGGATCGAAGGTCTCAAACACATTGAGCTGCGTGTCGAGCGTATGGGCCGTGTTCATATCGTACTCGTAACGGCCGCTCCAGAAGAACGTTTTGCCGTCGGGAACGACCTCGATATCGTCGGTGTTGATGTGGTGACGCCGGAAAACGTCCCACTCGGTCTCGGTGAAATCACCGCCGACCACGCCGACGGCATTTACCTCTGTGAAAAAGCTCGCCGAGAGCCCAAAGTGCGTCGCCGCACCGCCAAGAACCTTATCGCGCTTGCCGAACGGCGATTCGAGCGCGTCAAAAGCTACAGAACCTACAACTGTTAGTGACATAAATTTGAGTAGTCGGTTGCCGGTGGCCCGCGGTCAGAAGGAGCCATTAGACTGACCGCAGAGTCGTTCGCAACTAACCCACCATTTTACACGCGGCGGCGAGTTTTTGCGATACGCGAAAGTCAGAACCGCCTGCGTCGGCGGGCGGCCGGTTCGGTCAACGCACAGGCACGCCGGGCTTCTGCGGCTTTGCCTTACGGTGCCCGAGCTCCGGCCGCACGAAACGACTCGAATTTATTTTGACCGACTTTCGATCGATTTCTCGC
This sequence comes from Acidobacteriota bacterium, assembly GCA_019639235.1. Classification (GTDB taxonomy): domain Bacteria; phylum Acidobacteriota; class Blastocatellia; order Pyrinomonadales; family Pyrinomonadaceae; genus OLB17. The sequence goes on from JAHBSG010000007.1 coordinate 16,132, forward strand.
TTTAATTTCTAACAGGTAAAGAGCGTAGTTTTCTAACATTTCAACAGAAGGAGATAGCAATAAAATGGCATGGTGGTGGAGCAAGAAGGTTACAAAGGCGAGTTTGATCGAGACGCTGCATCAGGCGGCACAATTGGTAGAGAAGTACCAGAATTATGAATTTGGTATCTGTAACCTGTTGCCAAATCAGGTGAAAGAGAAGATCCAAGCGGCTTCGAAGGCGGTCAAAGGACTCAACGAATGCACGGTCTTCTATGAGGATATGGAAAAAGCATACGTAGCTCTTACGGTGCTAAACAACATGAAAACTGCGAAGGACCCAGAGTTGGCAGCCAAGGCATACGGACAATTGCTGCAGTCCTTCGGGACCGTTGTCGGCAAACTCCCGTTTCCGGCCAACAGCTATGCCAGGCCGCTTACAGAGATCGGCAGCAAGTTTGAGAGGATCGTCGGCACATTGATGCCATCTGCGCACGGAAGCGGGCTGGACAACGACCTGAAGGATTTTCTCGCCGGCGGGCAGAAATTTATCAACGGGATCTAACTCGCCACGGCGGATTTTTGCGATTCTCGCCGGCGTGGAAAAGGCAGATCTTGTTGCCGTTGGGGTCGAGCAGGTAAGCTTGCCGCCAGAGCCATTCTTCATCACGCGGATCCTGGATGAACTCCAAGCCGCGCGACTTCAGCCGGGCGACCTCGGCATCGACATCGTCGCATTCGAAATAGAGCACTACCTGATTGGCTGCGGGAGCCTCGTCGGCGATGTTGACGGAGAGCGTTGCCTCGGCATCCGGACATTCGAGCCGGGCATAACGAGGAAGGGAATCGACGATTAGACGAAGGCCGAGCTTCTGAAAAAACTCGACCGTTTCGATCGGCTTAGCGGTATAAATGGTCGCTTGATTGAGGTCCATTTTGAGAACGCAAGGTGATCATTGGCCGGCCGGCTTGAGCTCTTTAAGTACCTTTTCGGCATTCTCTCGGTACTTACTTTCGGGGTTTCGCTCAAGCATCATTGAAAGGTACGCGACCGCATTTTCGCGAAGCCTTTGCGGGTCATACTTTTCCCGTTCACGCTCTAAATTGAGGTTCACCTTTTGCTTGCCCTCGTTCTTCGAAAGGTAATAACTGCTCATTCCGGCCAGGTAGAGAAACTCGTCGATCTTCGAGAACTCCGGATAAGCGGCATAGGTCTCCTCAAAACGCCCGAGCACCTGCTTATAGGCCTTGCGGGCAGGGCCAAAGCCTTGCCAAGCGACGTCGAGATTACGCATCGCATCAGCTTCAAGGATCGGGTCCCGCTCAATGGCCGGCGTTACGTTCCGCTGGGCCGAGATCGCGAGACCGGAATTGCAAACTACAAAAGCAACTGCAAGTAGGAAAAATGATTTTCTATCGAACATAATCGAAGGTTTGATGCATCGCGTCCAAAATGCGTTTGTCGCGGCTCTGTTCTATTTCTTCGACCTTTTTGGCAATCGCTTCGTAGCGGTCTTACGTGGAGGTGTCTCTTGGAGCCCTAACTTGAGCAGGAGTTTCTCACGCTCGTGAGCCTCATTTTCTTTGACGCGCTGAATTTCGAATGCAAGCCGTTCAACAAGAATCGTTAAATTCTCATTCTGCTTCCTTAGCTCGCGAACATCCGAGGTATTGAGGCGCGTCAGTTCCCCGGCCAAAATGAAGTCCTTAATCGCACCGAGAAATTTGTCCCACATACGTTCAGCTACTCAACGCATCAACTGCCTTCTTCGCACGCGCGTAGGACCTCTCATTAGCTTTTCTTAGCTGGTCGATCTCTTTCCGGATCTCAAGCGTAGCTCGATTGTTAGCTCTAAGCTGAGCTAGAAATTCATCTAGCTTCTTCGCGAAGGATGCTTCTTTAGCTTTTGAAAGTGGAGTCTCAACTACTTGGCTCATAAACTACCTCATCAAAATATTATCACTTTGATGCATATTTCCCGATGATCGCATCGAGTTTCTTTGCCGTTTCGGCCGGCCAGTGGTCGGGGGCGGTAAAGATAGCGTTCTTGGTCGTTCCGGCGAATTGATTCAGCGTTTCCTTGGCAGCGACGCGTTTAACGGCTTCTTTCAGGATCAATTGGGCGTTTCGGACGTTCTTGTTCAGGTATTCGACGACCATGTCGATGGTGACGTCGTCGTGGCCTTCGTGCCAACAGTCGTAATCGGTCACGAGAGCGAGCGTCGCGTAAGCGATCTCGGCCTCGCGGGCGAGCTTTGCTTCCTGCAGGTTGGTCATGCCGATGACGTCCATGCCCCACTGGCGATAAACCATCGATTCGGCCTTGGTCGAAAACGCCGGGCCTTCCATGCAGAGATAAGTGCCGCCGCGGTGGACCTTTACGCCGACCGCTTTACAAGAGGCCTCGAGAATGTCTCCAAGCTCATCGCAAACCGGATGGGCAAAGGTCACATGGCCAACGATGCCTTCGCCAAAGAAGGTCGATTCCTTCGCCCGGGCACGCGTCCGGTCAAAGAACTGATCGGGGATGACCATGTCGGTCGGTGCGTATTGCTCCTGCAGCGAACCGACCGCCGAAACCGACAGGATATACTCCACGCCCAAGAGCTTCATTGCGTAGATATTCGCCCGGTACGGCACCTCCGTCGGCGTAAACTTATGCCCGCGTGCGTGTCGCGGCAAAAATGCGACCGTAACGCCATCAAGCTCGCCAATGATGAACGCATCCGAAGGCGAACCGAACGGCGTCTCCACCACCTGCTCGCGAACATTTTCCAATTCCGGCATCTGATAAAGCCCAGAGCCGCCGATTATTCCGATATTAATCGCTTCCATTTATAAATCTTCTTCTTTGGTAGAAAAGTATGTTAAATTCAAAATAAAGAATCCTTCTTCTTTCGGTTTCCATGTAGCATCCAATTTATCTGCACGAATTGCGTCTGCTTTCATTTTCATAGACTCGCCAATCAGTCCATATGCGTTTGAGCGAAGAGCGACTGGTGCACGCCATTCTGGAAAGTTTGAGATCAGGATAGTTGCTTCTTTAATCGCTTCTGAATATTGACGTGCTTCATAAAGAACAATAGCTAGGTTGTAACGCCGGGAAGGTGAATCCTCATTGAATGACAATGCCTTGCGTAAGTCCGCGATTGCCAATCCATACTGTTTTGTTCTCTGGTATGAAATGCCTCGATTATAGTAGGCTTTTTCATGTTTCGGGTCACGGTTGATGGCCTCCGTGTTATCTGAGATAGAGGTTGCAAAGTCTCCTCGGTCTGAGTGTGCTCGGGCCCGATTGTAGAAGAGGTCGGCCTTTGGCTCAATAGAAATGGCATAGGTAAGATCCTCGATCGCCTCGTCGTATTTCTTTAAATCGAGATAGCAGTTCGCTCTATTGAGATATGGTGCGATGTCGGACGGGCTTAATCTAATCGCCTCCATCGTGTCCCGAATCGCTGCATCGCAATTCTTAAGGGCTCGATAAGCCACGGCTCGATTGACATAAGGTTGCGTTAGCTTTGGATTAAGTTCGATCGTTTTGCTGAAATCATTAATTGCTTTGTCGTGCTGTTTGAGAATCAAGAATACAACTCCTCGACTAATATAAAAGACTGGATTTGAAGAATCGATATCAATGGCCTTAGAGTAAAACTTAATCGCCAGTTCATAGTCTTGCTGGTCTTGATAAACTCTTGCCCTAACCTGATTTGCTAGCGATGAGAATCTCGCAGCGTATCTGTCAGGCTGAACGAGGCTAAGGGCCTTGTCTGCATCGGCCAGTGCCTCAACGTATTTACCCAGAGCAGCAAACGCGAGCCCGCGGTTTATATAGGCGACGGGACTTGTCGGAAGCAAAACTGCGACTTCGTTAAACTTCGCAACCGCCTGACTCGCATCGCCTTGTTGTAGCAACTCGTTTCCTGTTTTGAGCAATTCTTGGGCCTTTGCTAGCTCTTTCGCACTCTGAGCACTCGCATTTAACGCAATGAGAACGACAAGTCCTGCTAAACAAAATAACCTCAACATCCTACAACTCCATAAACAACGAATTAGATCGATCCGCACTTATTCCATCCAGAGCTTCCAAGTCGGTTCTAAGGTCTCGGAAGCCCGGAATGGAGGCTCAATTCTCTTTGCTAGTCGACATCGATAGCCATTATTCTTCCATTATCACATGCCAAACGACAAATTGATCCATCGAAATCGTGATAAAAAAGACACATCCACTCTTCTTCAACGGCTTGCGGCAATATGGATTTTTTGAAAGCCAATGTTTCCGTCGGAAAGAGGTCGTAGCCCATTATCCATGGGAGCGGGACGTGGTGTCGAGTTGGGATAAGGTCGGCGAAGCCGTAAATCGTTTTGCCGCCGCGGTCGAGCCGCCAGGTCTGCATTGTTTCTGAGTGGCCCCGGATGGTCTGGAGCTTAAGGCCGGGAATCGGTTCGTATTCATCAGGCATGGGTTCAAGCTGGCCGGTCTCGACCATCGGCCGCCAGTTTTCGGGTAAATAGCTTGCCCGGTCGCGTTCGTGCGGTGATTCCGCGTGTTCGAGTTCGCGTTTGGACACGAGGTAACGGGCGTTTTGGAACTGCGGAGTTGACTGGATCGCAGGCGTCCCGCCTGCATGCACGCGGGACGCGTGCGTTCCAGTCAAGACAGTATTTCCGCCGGCGTGGTCAAAGTGGAGATGCGTGTTGATGACGATCGTTATGTCATCGGGCGTGCAGCCGGTCTTTTCGAGAAGCGTTTCTGCGAAAGGCCTTTCACGAAAGATGCCGTACATCTTGGTTTCTTTCTCGGTCCATTTTTCGCCGATGCCGGTCTCGATCAGCACCTTGTCTTTGCCCGTGTCGATAAAGACGCAGTTCATTTGCTGGCGGATGCGATTGAGTTCGTCGGGCGGGCAGACGCGTTCCCACAAAACGCGAGGGACGACTCCGAACATCGCCCCTCCGTCTAACCTAAATTCCGTATCCGGAACTACTTCTATTCTGTAATCGCCAAATTCCATCAGGCGTCTTCGAACTAATGGTCGTGGCCGTCGCCTTCCGAGTGGCCGCCGGGCGTATTGACGATCTGCTGCTGTTCCTGCTGCTTTTTCATCATTTCCTGGATCTGCTCATCGGTTATCTGCGGGACGGTGAAGTCCTCAGGAACCTGAACACTGTTGCGGGCGACCAACTCATCGATAGCCTTTTTCTCGCGTTCTTCCTGAAGCTTACGACGGACGTACTGCTTGATCGGCTCCTCGCGGCCAAAGGGACTGTTCGGGTCCTTGAACCCGGTCGAGATCAGAATGTGCCGTACGTCGTAGGTCTGTTCCTTCTGGCCATCGCGGCCGTCGGCTTCGCCCTTTTTCTCGAGCTTGACGATGTGGTAGCCGAAATCGGTCTCAACCAGGCCCTGCGAAACCTGACCGGGTTCAAGCGCGAGAGCAGCCTCTTCAAACGGCTTGACCATCATACCGAGCCGGACGTTCTCGTAGAGCCCGCCACGCTTCTTGCCATCTTCGCCGGCATTGTTGCCCGGATCTTCGGTAAACTCGTCGGCAAGTTTCGAGAAATCTTCGCCGTTCTTGGCACGAGCCAGGATCTCTTCAGCCTTTGCGCGCTTGGCCGAGGTGTCGAATTCCGGATTTGCCGCGATGTAGGCCGCAACATCCTCGTCGGTCACTTCGATGTCCTTGGCCATTTTCTCTGAATAAATCCGAGCGAGGAACTGAGCCTGCTGAAGTTTTACCTGAAGATCGATCTTGTCTTTCAGCTCCTTCGGCAATTCGCCCGAGGCGACCTTTTCATTGAACTCGTCGTTGTAGATATTGATCTTTGCAAAGAATTCGCGGGCCTGCGTTTTCTCTTCTTCCGAGATCTCGCGGTCCTTCATCGCCGGGTTGCTTTCCTTCAGCAAGGTTATCTTGGTATCGAGGAACCGTTGGAAAGCCATCTCGTTGTCCTTTTTGCCGAGGCCGATCTTGTCCTTGAGATTTGCGAAGAAGCCCTGTGCCGGCTGTTCGCCTTCGCCCCAGAATGCCTTGACGCGATCCTCGCCGATGAAGCCCATCGGCGGCATCGGGCCTTTGTCCTTGTTGATGTGGCGGTCGTAGTTTACGGCCGTCAGCTCGGTTCGGATGTTCTGGAGCTCATTTCGGTACTTAGGGTCGTTGGTCGTCCCGTTCCTCTCAGCCTCCGAAGCGAACGCGAACAACTCTTTCAGGTTGTTCAACTGCTGCTTGCGGAGTTCCGCATCTTCACCGAGGCGTTTGATCGCCATCGGGTTCTGCTCGGCCAGATCTTTGACAAGAAGTTCGACCTCTTGCTGCGTGATCTTGTTAAAACCACCGGTCGAGTGGCCACCGACCTTGCTTTTCCAAAATACCAACCCGGCACCGATGCCAAGTACAACAAGCAGCAAGATCAGCCCTTTAGTTAAGTTGCTCAATTCCTAATTCCTCACTCAAAAGATTAATGCAAATTCGTTTGCGGCAAACCGCAATCATACCAAAACGCCCTCAAAACAGCTAGGATGTCGCTGACCCCTGTTCGGTTTGCACGAGTTCGAGAAGAACGCCGCCCGAAGCCTTCGGATGGACAAATGCGACGAGGCATCCTTCGGCCCCGATCCGCGGCTCTTCGTCGATGAGCTGCATACCTTGGGCCTTAAGCCGCGCTAGCGACGCTACGATGTCCTCGACCTCGACCGCGATGTGGTGAATGCCGCCGCCGCGTTTCTCAAGAAACTTGGAAATTGGCGAATCGTCCGAGGTCGGTTCAAGGAGTTCCACGCGGCTCTCGCCGATCGGGAGCATCGCGACGCGAACCTTCTGATCTTCGACGACCTCGGTATGCACATTCTCGAGCCCGAGTGCGTCTTCCCAGAATTTCAACGCATTTTCGATTCCGTTCGTCGCAATTCCTAAATGATTGATCTTCATAAAGCTATTTTGCCACCGAGCACACAGAGAAATCGGGGGCCGATCGAGGGTTCATTGCCTCTTTCGGCTCACCAATTCTTCTACAACAGAATACGGGTCGATCCGTTTTGCAGCGACCTCGGCGGAAAGCCGTTCGAGCTCTTTGTTCGTGCCGTTCCGCTCCAGCAGATCGGCGAGCAGCCGCTCCCGCAGAAGCTCAAGCAAACGCCATTGGGCGATCGCTTCTTTTCGGGTCGCAATCGTCTCGCCATCGGCCATTGCCGTGTAGTTCACATACTTTTCGATGGCCGCCGCGAGGTCTTCGATGCCTTTGTTTTCCGTGGCTATCGTTCGAACGATCGGCGGGTTCCACATATCCGGCCGATGGGCAAGCGAAAGAAGGGCTTCGAGTTCCTTCTGCGTTCGAAGCACGCCCTCGCGGTCGGCTTTGTTGATGACAAAGACATCGCCGATCTCCATAATGCCGGCCTTTATCGCCTGGATGTCGTCACCCATTCCCGGAACAAGGACAACGATCGAAACATCGGCCGTTTTGACCACCTCAACCTCGTCCTGGCCGACGCCAACCGTCTCGACGATGACCTTGTCGAAGCCGGCCGCGTCAAGTATTGCTACGGCATCGACCGTCGAACGCGAGAGGCCGCCGAGATTTCCGCGGGTCGCCATCGAGCGTATAAAGACATTTTTATCGAGGCCGAGCGTGGACATCCGAATGCGGTCGCCCAAGATCGCACCACCCGAAAAAGGGCTTGAGGGGTCGATGCAGACGATGCCGACGCGAAGGCCTTCGTTCTTGTAATAGAGGGCGAGCTTATCGACCAAAGACGATTTTCCCGCACCCGGCGAACCGGTCACACCGATAACGGTTGCGTTGCCGGTACGGGGAAAGATCTCCCGCATCAATGCCGCAGCCTTCGGCCCGCCGGCCTCGACCAACGTGATCGCCCGGGCGACTGAACGCGGATTTCCCTGTAGGAGTTGGTCAATATCGATCATTTCGTATTCGCCGGCCTCTCGATCCCGAGGTCATCACAGATCTTCTTTGCCAGGTTTGATTTCACTTCGCGGTGCCGCGGTATTGAGGTCATTTTACCGGAATTAAGATTCTTGTAGATCGTATGATTCGCGCCTTCGCGAAATAGACGGCAATTGTGCTCGCCAAGATGTCGGAGCAAGTCTTTGAGTTTCATTTAGGCGGCCCGCAGTATCAACTCTTCTTTTTTGAAATCTCGTGATCGTGACATTCTTGCCTCGGCTTCATCACGATAACATTCGAGCAATAGAGTTACGGCCTCCTTTAGATTCTCTCGTGTTTCTTCAATGGTTTCGCCTTGCGTATTTGCCCCGGGAAGCTCCGCGACATAGCCAATGTATCCACCTTCCTCTGCTTTCTCAAAGATCGCGGTTAGTTTCAATTCGTTCATGTGAATAACCTCGCGTAATGTTTCTCAATTTTGACAGCATTTAACGGAAATACAAAAAGGCGGGCCGATCGCTCCCGCCTTTTTCACGTTTAAGCTTTCCGGACTTTTCACCGTCGCCCTACATTTGGCCTTCATCGGCCGAGGGGCCATAGATCGATGGAACCGCGATGTCGTTCAGCCGCATATAGACCGAAAGCTGTCCCCGGTGGTGGACGATGTGGTTGCCGACGAACGACCGCATTACGCTGATCTTCGGCATTGTGAAATAAACCGTTTCGCCATTTCGCATGGTCCAGTTTTCGAGGAAGACGTCGTCCGGCGTGTTGCGAAGCGTTTCGATCGCCTCGTTGACGTTCTTATCGAGAAACTCGACGAGGTCCTGGGTCGATTTGGGGTCGTAGGGAGTGTAATCGAACTTCTCGAAGTCGAGTTCGGGCTGGGTTAGCGTGGCAGGCGTCCAGCCGAACATCTCGGCGATGTGCGATGCCAGACGGCCAAAGGTCATCGATTTCTCGTGCGGCTTCCAGTCGAATTTCTCGGCCGGAATCCTCTCCAGGCATTTGCGGGTGGTTGCTGCCTCATGCTGCAATTCGGCGATGAATGCAGAAGCAACGTTATTGGAACTCTGTGCAGTACTTGTGCTCATAAAGATCTCCTTGCGAACTAAATTTGGAAGGGAAGGATACTATAAAAATTGCACAGATGCAACATGAAACACGTCGATGTTGCGCGCAACTTCCTTCAAATTTTTACGCCGCCGCTTCCGTAACGGTTCGCTTCCGCGAAAGCCAATAAATATCGATCAGATTTGCGATCGGCCCGACGATGAAAAGCGCATAATACGGGGCGTGGACGTTCTCCATCAGCCGCAATATCGCCTCGACACCCGCGATCGCGAGGACCACGATGATCTGCGCCGCCTTTGAATGGCGGACGGTCGTCTTCGGGTCGGTGATCATGAAAAATATAAATAGCTGATACATCGGCCCGGTTATCGGCGCGACCTCAGCAAGGAACGAGTGGCCCGTCCAGAGGCTGCGGATCAATGCAAAAGCAATGAACGCCGCGACATATGTGAAGGTGATATGAAAACGCTTGAGCCTGTAAATGATGACCGAACCGAGCAACCAGATGACCATCATCGCGTAGATGTTGTTGCCCCACTGGATCGAGAGGCTCGCGACCGAGAAAGGGGCCGCAAACAGCATAAAGCTGACCGCGAAATTCGTCGGGTTCCAGAGGTGCCGGCCCTCGAGGCGGAGCACGTACTTTGAACAGATCGCGACCGCCGCACAAAGAGCGAACGGCCAGAACTCCGGCGAGCGGATCAGGATGCCGGCACTGATACCTGAAATATAAGCACTCGCGAGGTGAGGGAACTTGCCCGAGACCGCATAGGAAAGGATGATCTCGGCCACGATACAAACGCCGATGGCCGTAAGCGTCTGCGGATAGCTTTCAAGAATGCCGAAAGAAAGCTGCCCGACGAGAAGGATCAGAGTAATGAGGATCGGTGCGATGAAACGCGAATCGATACCCCACATTTTTGTCGGGACAGCATCGCCGGCCATTGCTAACGGATTTATCGCTGATACGTTGGTGCTCATTGTTCCTTGATCTTGTGTACCTTTCCTACCCCGGGAGTTTCAATTGTTGTTTTCTTGCCGGACGGCCAAACGATCTCGGCCTTTTCTACCGAGCCGGCAGTTCCGAGCCCGAAATGCAGCTGCCGCTGGTTCTGCGAGCAAAAGCCGATACCACCTGTAAGGTCTTGTCGCTGCCGTTTGCCGTTCCAGTGGAGCGTTACGCTTGCGCCAAATGCCGATCGGTTGCTCTTGCTTCCTTCGAGTTCGAACGCGATCCAGTTCTTGCCCGGTGCCGAATTGTTCTTGTAGATCAACGCCGGTCCGTTCTGATTGGCGACCACAACATCGAGCACGCCGCGGTTCCAGAGATCGACGAGTGCAACACCGCGTCCGTCTAGCGTCTCTTTTACACCGATGGCCAAAGCCACATCGTTAAAACGGCCGGCACCGTCATTGAGCCAAACCCGCTTTTGCTGAAAGCCGGCGAGACTGCGGCCTTCCATTGAGGGCCAGTTGGCGGCGTCGCCGATTATCGTGTTATGTCCGACGGTTACTTTCGAATAATCATACCAATAATTGGCCGTCTTATCAGCAGAAATATATCCGTTGGTCAGAAAGATGTCCTGCGTTCCGTCATTGTTTAGGTCGCCGAATTGGGCTGCCCAACTCCATCCGCCAAGCTCGACGCCGAAGTTGTTTGCCTGATTGTCGTATTTCAAACCGCCGGAATTGTCTTGCCGCGGTACCCAGAGATTATTTCCCTGGAGCAGGATCCCTTCTTCGGAAATGTTCGAGACGTAGATCGATAACCGGCCATCGTTGAGTACGTCGCCGAACGAGGCGTTCATCCCGCTTTTTGGAGAAAACCCGACGCCGCTCGTTTCGCCGGCAGCAACGAAACGCTTGCCGTCCTGATTTAGGAAAAGCTCGGAGACGGCATAGTCGTTCGCGATAAAAATATCGGGGAAACCATTCCCATCAAAGTCTGCCGAACCCGCGGCCAGTGCCCAGCGGGAACTCTCGATTCCGGCGACCGCGGTCGCATCCTCGAACTTGCCATTCCCGAGCCCGCGAAGAAGGTACTTGCGGCCGCCGTTGCGGGCATACTCGAAGCTCTCGGGCATCATTTTCGAATCGGGGAGGTTCCAAAGGTCCAGCGATTCGCGGAAATAACCGCCAAGAAAGATATCGAGGATGCCGTCGCGGTCGAAATCGAGCCAAACGGCGGTGTTGATGTTTGCCCAAGCGGGGAAACCGGTATCTTCGAGACGGGTGAAACTCGTGCCGCCGTTGTTCTTATAAAGCTCGGTTCGGCCCCACTTATAGACGAGCAGGTCCTCGAAGCCGTCGTTGTCAAAATCGCCCCAAACTGCTCCCATCGAGACGCCGTTCTCGCGGCTGTTCAACTCGGCAACGCCCATTTGAGACGCCAGATCTGTGAATGTGCCGTCGCCGTTGTTTCGATAGAGGGCATTCTTGGAGCCCTCGCCGCTGTTCGTAAAATAGAGATCATTCCAGCCGTCGCGGTCGAAATCGACGACCGAAACACCGGCGCCCATCGAGGCGATGATCGGCATTATATGGTCAAGCTTCGGGTCGAGTCTGGGCGAGGTGTGCGTGAACTTCACGCCGCTTTCTTTGGCAACCTCGGTGAAATAGAAACCGTAGCGGTCAAGGGCCGCTTGCGAGTCGATCTGAACCTGGGGCGAACTGTAGTTTCCCCGCAGCCAAAACGGCACGGACAGGAGAGCGATGAAAAGGATGACGGCGAATATCCTTCCGAATTTGTTCATTCCAGCCTAAAGTTTACGGGTTTCTGACCTTTGCGCGAAATCCATCGGGAGCAACGTACCGCGTGTGAAATTTTATCCAGTCTTCCCGGAAGCGTTTGAAAACGGGGTCATCCTCAAGCCGGCCGGGCGGCGTTGTGTAGTCGTTCGTCTCACGGCTCGGAAGCGGCAGCAGGGTCTTTGAGAAAACCGAATTGAGGTCGCCGTCTTTGATCCAGCCGTTGCCGACGATAACAAAATCGCGCTTGAATCCCGGCGGCGGATCGGGCAGAGCGGGGAACCGGAGCACCAATTCATCGCCCGCGTTCATCAGGACCATTCGGCCTTCGACGCCCGAAAGAAGATCTCTTACGTCGCCAAAACGAGTGTAGTAGCCCTCAAGGTCGCGCCAGCGTTGGCCCGTCGTTAGGATCTGATCGTAAACCGGTTTTTCAGGTGACGAAGCATTCGGTTTATCGATGACCGAAAAGCCGCGAAATCGCAGTTCTGCAGTGCCGAGGGCGAGTTCGTGCGTTCGATTTTCATTCGTCGCGGCAGCGGTTGACCACGCAAGACGATCCCAATAGATCTCCATGTTCGTCCGAAGGCGGAAACGCCGATAGCCCTCGGGCAGTTCGAGCAGCACCGTTTTCATCTTACCGGCAGGGAAGCCGAGATTTTCTTTCGCGGTTTGCCAGCCGCCGTTGCCATAGGGAACTTCGATGCCGAGGCCGCGTGGCGGAGTGTGCGAACTCTGCCCGAGCTGAACGTTTATTGAAGCATCGGTCGGGTAAAGCCAGCCATCGGCGAAAAGCGTCAGCTTTCGGTCGGCCGGAGCATCCTCGGGCAGCGTAAGCTCGACCCAATGATCCTCGGCAACGCCCTGAAACCTTCCGCGCTTAATGCCGTCGAGATAATTCTCATCAACATCGCGGACGTACTCGCTAACGTCACGCCCGTTATGGTCGGTAGCTGAGAGAAAGGGTTTTGGTTCTTCGAATGTAAACACCTGAAGCGGTGGCGGTGGAACGGCAAAGCGTTCATCGGTGAAAACCTCAACCGTTTCGGGATGATCGATCGCCAGGAGTTTATAGTGGTCGAGGTAAAACGACTCCCAGTATTCGCCAGTGATCCGCAGCTCGTAGTGTCCATCTCTTGGCTTTAATGAATCGCCTGGGATCTTGAACCACTCCTCGGTCTGAATGATGCCAAAAGTGTCCTGTGCGTTGATCTTCAGCCCGAGTGCAGGGCTCCATGGCGGGGCGTCCTTTACCATCTCGAAACGCTCGCCGTTCCAAGCGAAGAGGTGCGGGCATGAGCCCTTGAGCCTCTGTTCGGCGGCGACCGCCTGATCGGCTGCAAGGTCGAACTCAGCCTGGACAAAGCCGTTGTTCCAGACGATGCGGAGAACGTCGGCAGCGGGTGCCTCGCCAAGCCCGAAATGAACGGCCGGCGCGGTGATTAGCTGTTTTTGCGTCCTGACGCCGGTGCGGATCTCCATTTCGCCGCCGATGCCGAACGAATTTACGCGCTGATCGCCTTCGGTCTTGCCGGCCCGCGGGCGAAATATCTGCCATCGGTAGTTCTTACTGCTCTGATTCCTGAGAACGGCCGGGATTCCATTAAGGCCGATGCCGACGATATCAAGCTTTCCATCGCCGTTTTGGTCACGGACGGCGAATGCTTGGATCTTGAGCGGCTGGCCCAGAAGCATTCCGCCTCCGCCGGGACCGAAGGATGCGATCCGCGTGGTTCCGTCCGCCGAAATTACGACATCGTTCGCCCCGTTGTTGTCCATATCGTCGATGAAGACGGAGCATTCAGGGCCGACTCCGGATGTTCCGGGACAGGCCTCGCCGAATTCCGCGACGGAAAGCTCAATGGCTTCCCATCTGTTTTGCTCGAGGTTCTTCGAAATGCGATGAAGCTGTGACGACGCGGCGATGACCCCAAGCCGGCCGCTCCCGCCGACATCGCCGACCGCGAATGCTCGGACTCCGGAAATATCAGGAATCTCAGCCTCAACGAACTTCCCGCCGCGGTCGTTAAGGAATATTCGAAGTTTGCCGTCCTTCGCTAATAGGAGCGCGTCAGCGTCGCCGTCTTCGTCGATATCTGCGTAAGCAAATTCCCGAACACCGGTCACGCCCGCAAAGGTTTCCACGGCAGCAAATGTTCCGTCGCCGTTGTTTTGCAGAACGACCGTCGGGCCTTCGGTGGCCGCCGCGATGAGATCGAGGTCGCCGTCGTGCTCAACGTCGAGCGGCCAAACGCCGTCATACGAACGGCTGAGGATCGAACTATTGAGTTTCGTGGCAACGGTCACGTCCGCGAAGGTTCCGTCTTCGCTTTGCTTGAATATTTTCAGTCCCGACGATGAGGAAATGGCGAGGTCATTGCGAAAGTCGAAATCGAAGTCGAACTGAGCGATCTGATCGGCCCGGTTTACTTGAGTCTCTAGAGCCTGTTCGCCGACGTTTAACTTTTTGCCGGCCGCACGAGCGATCTCGGTTTGTCCGTCAGCGTTCAAATATATCGGCAAAGCAAAAGCGGAAACCTCACTGCCAAGCGGCTCGGCGGTAAAAGTTATCTCGCGGTCGGGCTCGGCGGGGCTGAAATTGGGCGCCGCGAGCTTCAGCGGCTTGTAGAGCGGCGTGCCGATCGTCGTTTCCGATGGCTTGAATTCGGCGATCGCCTGCCTGAACCACGGCTCGCGGAGCAGGACATTGCGGAGAAATGAAACGGCTGCCGCGGCGGCTTGCGTGTTTCCGCATTCGACCGCCGAACGGAGTTCGGCAAGCTGCTGAGAGCCTTCGGGTGAAAGTTTCGTTGAGAATTGTTCGATCGAGGCGAAGGTGCGTTTCAGGCCATCCGTATCGCCGCTTCTGGTCTCGAGCCGGGCGACCTCGATGCGGGCGGCAAGGTTCTCCGGAGCTTTCTCCGCGATCCGCCGAAAAAGCTGTAGTGCTTCGGGAATGTTTGCCTCGCGTTCGAGGAGGTCAGCCAAAAGGTAAAGCGGCGAGAGTTTGTCCGGAGCAAGCGAAATGGCCATCTCAAGCTCCGTTGTTGCTCTGCCGCTATCGCCCTGCTGCAATGCGATGGTTGCGGAATTTATTGTGATCAGGGAACTTTCCGGAGCTAGCTTCGAGGCCTGATCGATGGAGGTTCTTGCACCTTCCAGATCGCGTTGGCGAAGCTGGAGGACTGCGAGGTTATTCCACGCCGCGGGTTCGCCCGGAGCAGTTTGGGTAGCTTTCTCGAGTTCCGATCGTGCACGGCGATCATCGCCGACGTCGAGCGCGGCCAGGCCGACATAGAAGCTCCGAACCGCTTCCGCGTGCTTCGGCGACGATGTGTCCGGCAAATTGCCGCAGCCTGCCAGCAGAACTGAAACGAAAAATAAAAACTTTCGGGATCGCAGCATGTTGAAAAATCGAACAGATCAAGGCTCGATCCGTTTTTCGCCCGGTACGAAGACGACCGGAGAATTGCCCTCGCGAATGTAATAGAATGCCCCGGCCCGCAGGTCATTTATCACCTGCTTTTCGGAACCGGGCCAGTGGATGGTCAGTTCGTCGATCTTTTCAGCCGGGCCGAGCCCGAAGTGGATCCGCAGGTCGCTCATCGAAAGATAGCTTTGAGCTCCCATCACCTGCCGCTCGATGGTCCGCTCGCCGATCTTCGCGACCAACCGGGCACCGATCGCACTTCGGTTCGCCTTTGTTCCTTCGAGCCAAAGCACCACGAAGTTCCCCGGCCGCGGCGAGGTGTTGAAGGCGACCTGAGCAGTTCCGCCGTTGTTGTTTACGACGAAGTCGATCAGGCCGTCACCATTAAGGTCGCCGGTGGCCAGGCCGCGGCTAACCTGCATATCCTTTAGCGCATCACCCGAGGAATCGCTTACATCCCTGAATTTTCCATCACCGATGTTTAGAAATAGCGAGTTCTGCTGCGGAAACGTGACCGTATCCGAGTTCAGGTTGATGTTGTCCTCGATATGGCCGTTGACAAAGAGCAGATCCTCAAGCCCGTCGTTATTCGCGTCAAAAAAATCGATGCCGAAGCTAAGCCGTGCCCGCGACGCGGCCCCGATGCCGACACGGTCTGCGATCTCCTCAAAAAGCAGCGGAGATGTTTGGCTATAGATGGATGTGACCTCATCTTGAAAATTCGTGACGGAGATGTCGGGCCGGCGGTTGCTGTCAAAATCACTAAAGTCGGCGCCCATGCTGCCTTCGCCGGTCCCCATATCGCTATAAGCGCATCCTGCGATCCCGCAGATCTCCCGGAGGCGGCCCGACGGTTCATTGAGCCAAAGCTGATTCGCTTCGGTGTCGTTTGCCACGTAGATATCCGACCGTCCGTTCAGATCTATATCGCCGATCGCGAGGGCGAGCCCTTTTTTGGGTGCGGCGGTGATCCCGAAACGAGCGCTTTCATCCGAGAAAACACCGCTTCCATTGTTTATCAAGATCTGATCTGCAACCGCATCGAAAAGGATCGGTGTCGGGTAAATCTGAATGCGATTACGAAATGCGGCCTTATCGTTTTCGGTTGAAAATATCACATACCGAACCACGTAGATGTCCAGATCGCCATCGTTATCTACGTCAAGAAATCCGGCGCTCGTCGCCCATTTACCGTCATTTGGAATGCGGGCTTTTGCAGTAATATCCTCAAACTTTTCACCGGTATTGCGGAGAAGCCGGTTATCTCCGTTTAGCTCAGTAAGGAATACGTCGGGCCATCCGTCGCCGTCCGCGTCGCCGACCGCAATCCCTTGCCCATATCCGATTCCGTTAAAACCCCAAGTTTCGGTCGCATCTGAAAAACCGCCTTTTCCGTCATTCAAAAAAAGCTTGTTGCCGGCATCTGACGGACGAGCCTGAGATCCAACGGAGCCGCTATTCACAAGCAAGATATCGGCGTCACCGTCTCGGTCGATGTCCACTACCGCAACGCCGCTGCCCATTATTTCCGGAAGCCATTTCTTCTCGGTTCGCGTCGGACGGTGCGCAAAAGCGACTCCGCTCTGGACGGTTCGATCGGCGAAGGCCAGTTCGATCTCAGCCGAACGAGGTGGTTCCGCCTTCGTATCCGAACTATCGCGGCAGCCTGACGGAAGGATCACCGCAAGTGCCATCAGGATCAAATATCGTAAACGCGGTTTCATCGTATCTGCGTAGTCTTTGCGGCTTCGTTGGCAGCTGCCTCGGCCTCGGCGTCTCGTCCAAGTGCACGATACGCCAAAACAAGGTATTGATAAACGGCTTGCCGGTTTGCTCCTTCCGCTGTGGTCAGCATCTCGCGACAAAGCCGGACGACTTCTTCGTAGTTCTTGTCTGCCCAAGCGGCTTCCAAACGGTAGCTTTGCTGGACGAAGTTTCGTCCGCGGATCTCCATTGATGCTCTGTTCGATTGCGCAGCCTCGGTGCGTTTGCGATATTCGTCCGCTTTTGCCATGTCGCCCTTGGCATAAAAGGCACGGCTTAAGCCATTGGCGGAGGCGATGTCCGTCGGATCTAGTTCCTGAACCGACTTGAACACCCGGATCGCTTCGTCGAAGTTCTGTTGATCGAGGTAAGCGAGGCCAAGAAGTGCGAGTTCGTCCTTCGTTCCGGAACTCGAAAGCTGTCCCTCGATCGGCGACAAAATGGCAATACAACCGGATGAATCTCCCATCGCATACTTGCTTCGAGCAAGTAGCGTCAACGCGGGAACATCACTTGGCTCAGAATTCTTTAGCGGTTCAAGTAATGTTGCTGTCTCCTCAAAATTGCCAAGCTTGTAGTGAGCTCCTGCCAACGTCAATTTGTCATCACGCGCCAGGCCTTCCGCAGAGCCAAAGAAGTCGATGACGGCCTGCCAATCGGAGCGAGCAACCAATGCGTTTCGCATCACTCTCCTGACACGTTCGGCTTTCGGGTAGCGCTTTTCGATCTCCTTTATCCAAATGAAATCTTCGGGACGGATGTTGTTGGAGCTGACCAATCTGGTGTTTATCGCCTCAAGCCGCTGGAGTGTTGGGGCGTCATTTTTTAGGGCTTCATTATCGCGAGCCGCCGCATCGCCGCATCCGCCGGCGAGGGCCGCCGCGAAAATGACCGCGAAAGAAGCGAAAAAAAATCGGTGAAAAGCAGAATTGGACAAACCTTTTCACCGATTCTCACATAGCTGGATTCGTTTGTTAAGTCCGAAGCAGGCTCTTTGCGATTACAAGCCGCTGTATCTCGCTCGTGCCTTCGCCGATGGTGCAGAGCTTTGCGTCTCTCCAATACTTCTCGGCCGGGTAATCTTTGGTGTAGCCGTAACCGCCGTGGATCTGGATCGATTCCTCAGCTACGCGGACCGCCGTTTCGGAGGCATAGAGCTTCGCCATCGCGGACTTTTGCGTCACGGGTTTGCCTGAATCCTTGATCGCAGCGGCCTGAAGAGTTAGCAAACGGGCACACTCGATCTGCGTCGCCATGTCGGCGAGTTTGAACTGTATCGCCTGAAATTCGGCGATCGGTTTGCCGAATTGCTCCCGCTCTTTTGCGTATTTCACGGCAGCTTCATAGGCACCTTGGGCGATTCCGACCGAAAGTGCGGCGATCGAGATGCGGCCGCCGTCGAGTATCTGCATCGCCTGAAGAAATCCCTCGCCTTCGTTCCCGAGCATGTTTTCCTCCGGAACGTAGCAATCTTCGAAAACTACGGAAGCAGTTTCCGAGGCTCGCATTCCGAGCTTGTTCTCTTTCTTATCAGGGCGGAAGCCTTCCATCGACTTATCGAAAATAAAGGCCGAGATGCCGCGGTTGCCTTTCTCTTTATCGGTCACCGCGACGGCGACAAGCGTATTGCAGGCGATGGCGTGTGTGATGAAATTCTTCGAACCGTTGACCATCCAACCGCCGTTCGAGCGGATCGCAGTGGTTCGAGTGCCGGAAGCGTCCGATCCGGCCTGTGACTCTGTCAATCCCCAGGCACCGAACGACTCGCCCTGAGCGAGCGGGACGAGGTAGTCCTTTTTCTGCTGCTCGGTCCCGAACATATAAATGTGGTTCGAGCAAAGCGAGTTATGGGCAGCAACGGAAAGCCCGACGGAACCGCAGACGCGGCCAAGCTCTTCGATGATAGTGGCATATTCCACATAACCCATTGCCGAACCGCCGTACTCTTCGGGAAAGATGATTCCCATCAGGCCAAGCTCGGCAAGCTTTGGCCGGAGCTCGATCGGGAAGTGCTGAGACTCGTCCCATTCCATCACGTTCGGGCGTATCTCGCTCTCCGCAAATTCCCTGATGCTGTACTTGATCTGCTGCTGTTCTTCCGTTAGTTCGAAGTTCATAGGTGTATAACGAAACATTATGATTGCATAATGCACGGTTTCAGGGCAAGCTTTTCGGGAGAAATTGTTTCCGGCCCGATCGTGCGGTTAAACTGAGGTGATGCAAATGAAGGGAAGGGAACTTTCGACCGACGATGAGATCCGCGAACTGCTGCGAGCGACGCAGGAGATCGCAGTGCTTGGCATCAAACCCGAGACGCACGCGATGCAGCCAGCGTTTTACGTCTCAAAGTATATGCAGGACGCGGGATACAAGATAATTCCGGTACCTGTTTATTATCCCGACGTTACGGAGATATTGGGCGAGCCGGTCTTTCGGGACCTTCGGGAAATACCCGGCGAGCGGGATATGGTCAATGTCTTCCGACGGCCGAATGACATCGACAAACATATTGAAGAGATAATCGCCGCAAAGCCAAAATCGGTCTGGTTCCAGCTTGGGATTCGCAATGACGCGGCGGCGAGGGCATTCACCGAAGCAGGGATCGACGTCGTCCAGGACCGTTGTCTCTTGGTCGAGCATCGGGCTCTTTTACGATGATCGGACCGGTTTTCTTGGAGCGAGCAGTGAACGGACCTCTTTTTCCGTGAGTTTCCTGTGACGTCCGACCGGAAGGCCGACGTCGTCGATATTTCCGATCCGAATTCGGCGGAGCTTGACGACCGAATGGCCGATGGAATCGAACATCTTCCTTATCTGCTGATTGTGGCCCTCGTAAAGTGTTACTTCATACCAACCGTTCTTGTCGGTCGGCTTCAGCGTTTTGATCTCGGCCGGAGCGGTCTTAAAGCCGTCTTCGAGCCGAACGCCGCGAGCCAATTTCCGAATCGCAACTTCGGTGGGCAGGCCTTTGACCTTTACGACATATACCTTCGGGATCTTTTTTGAACCGGCGACGGCGTTGGTGAACTCGCCGTCGTTGGTCATTATGATCAAGCCTTCGGTGTTGAAATCGAGCCGGCCGACCGGATGCAGCCTACCATAACCCTTTACGAGATCGGTGACTAGGTTTCGCCCTTCGGGGTCGGCGACGCTTGAAAGATAGCCCTTGGGTTTATTGAGCAGGATGTAAACATTTTCACGATGGGCGAGCAGAGGATTTATAAGTTTGCCGCGAACCTTGATGTGGTCTTTATCCGGATCGGCCTTTGTGCCGAGCTCGGTAACGATCTCGCCATTGACCGTAACCTCGCCGCCGCGGATCAATTCCTCCGCAGCCCGCCGCGAGGCCACACCGGCTTGGGAGATGAGTTTTTGTAATCTTTCCATAGAGTGAGCAGTGAGCTGTGAGCAGTGAGCAGTTAAATCCGAGCTTTGATGCTTCGCCTAAGGCCGTAAGTCAATGCAAGACATTCATCGACGTTCCGTTGAACTTCATCGTGCTTCTCTATCGAAAGACACCCAATACGCATCGACAACTCCAATTGCGTGTTGATCTCGTTCAACGAACCGATGGCAACGCTTAGGAAATTTCTAAATTGGTCAGCTGTTCTGTCAGCGGCCCCTTCGGCGATATTCGATGGAACTGAAATAGCGGCCCGACGAAGCTGCGAAACGATGCCGTAGGTCTCTTCCTTCGGGAAGTCTCGCGTAATCTCATAGATCACAACCACGAGGTCCATCCCTTTCTGCCAAGCTATCAACTTTCTGTGGGGCTTCATCTTCCGACTGCTTACTGCTCACTGCTCACTGCTCACTGCTCACCGCTCACTGCTCACTGGACAAGGTCTTCAAAATCTTCGACCGACGGCAGGTCCGAAAGGTCTTTCAGGCCGAAGTGGATGAGGAACTCCTTCGAGGTTCCGTACTGCATCGGCCGGCCGACGGTTTCCTTATGGCCTTTGGTCACGATGAGCCGCTTTTCGAGCAGCGTTTTGATCGCCGAGGCAGACTGCACGCCGCGGATCTCGAGGATCTCCGGCACCGTTACGGGCTGTTTGTAGGCGATGACGGCGAGCGTCTCGAGCGCGGCGATCGAGAGCTTTGCCGAGGGCCGCGTTTTGAGGAACTGCCGGACGTATTCGTGCAGTTCGGTTCGCGTCGCAATTTGCCAACCGCCCGCAACCTCGCGGACCTGCAGGCCGCTCTCGCGGTTATCGTATTCCTCGCGGAGTGCCTGCAAAGCGGCCTCGACGCTCGCTTTGTCCTCTTCGAGCACATCGGCGATGGTCCGTGCGGTGATCGGCTCATCGGCGACGAAGATCAACGCTTCGGCCAGTGCCATCAGCTCGCCGGTGCCGCGTGCCTGCTTTGTTTCTACCGCTGTTTCTGTTGCTTCTTCTGACATCAAACTCTCTTCAGGATTATGTCGTCGAACGTCTTTTTCTGGACGAGCTTCACGCTCTCGGTCCGGACGACCTCGAGCACGGCGATAAAGGCCGTTACGAGTTCGCGGCGAGTGTCAAACTCCTCAAAAAAGCTCGCGAGGCTCAGTTCCGCGTGTTCAAGTATTCGGGCGTGGAGCCGCTTGATCATATCGGCGAGCGAGACCTCGTCCCGCTCGATCTCCATCGTGATCTTTTCTTTCTGCCGCTCGACGATCTTCTGGAAAATGGTGATCAGGTCAAAGACGGTCGCGCTGATCTCGGCGTTGTTGTCGTCGCTTTCGATCTTGCCGCGGGGGAAGACGGCCTGTTCGATGGTCGCCTTTTCATAGAGCATCTGGGCGGCTGATTTGTATTTCTCGTATTCGAGCAGGCGGTCGACGAGTTCCTGCCGCGGGTCTTCGGCCACTTCTTCGGGATCGGCAAAGGGATCGCGGGGAAGCAGCATCTTCGATTTGACCTCAATTAGCTGTGCCGCCATCACAAGAAAATCCGCCGCGACGGCGATATCGAGCGACTTCATCAGCCGGATGTAGCGGAGATACTCGTCCGTGATGCGGGCGATCGGGATATCAAAGATGTTCGCCTGCTCCTGCCTGATCAGGTAAAGGAGCAGATCGAGCGGCCCGGCAAATTCGCCGATGCGAATGCTCAGTTCGTCGCGCGACTCGGCGACGATCTCGGCCGTTTCCGTTAGGAAATCGAATGTATATTGTTCCTGCTCTTCCTGCATCAGGGAAAGAGGCATTTTAGCCTAAAGGGCGTGCGCAAGCTAAGGCGGAGCGTAAGATTTGCGTAACACTCGGCGGCTGGGTCAGATGTATTTTGTCTCGCGAAGGTAGATTATGTTGTCGATCTGCGGTGGTTCGTGGCCGGCTTCGCGGATGAGCGTCATCAGGTTGCCGCGGTGGATCGACGAATGAAACAGGACGTGTGTCAGCAGTTCGCGGTAGGTATTTTCGAACGGCAAGCCTTCGCTTGAACGGTATTTGACGCGGATATCGAGGCCTTCTTCGTCGAACCGACGCAGCAATTTATCGAAAAGATCGGCGTTCTCGCGTGCCAATTGCCCGCATTCCTCGATCGTCCGGGCCGGCCAGAAATCGAAGCCGGTCGAGTCCTTCCCGTAAAGCCGCTCGTAATATTCACGCTCCGTTACGAGAAGATGCGCCAACACCGCGACCGCCCGCTCGAGCTCCACGCCTTTCAGCGCGACCACCATCCGCCGGTTCGCCCAGTCGTTATAAGCAAAAAGCTGCCGGAGATGTTCGATGGTCTGCATACTTCAAAGTGAAAAGGTGAAACAGTGAAAAGGTGGAAAAGCTGTAAAGGTAAGGATGCTGCAAAGGCTGAACGGTGGAAAGATCGTGAAGAACAACATTGCTTTGTGTTCCCTTCCCAAAACTGATCTTGCCCGGCGAAACTCTGTAACCATATACTCACGCCACTTTTTCACCTTTCCCCCTTTTCACCTTTTCACTCTTCCACAGCGTATTCCTTCAGGTCTTCGAGCCGGATGACGGTCAGGGCGTGTTCGTGCGTGGCTCGGAGAAAGACCTGCGGGGCCATGCCGTGTTCGAGCGCCTCTTTCCAGCGGAGCATGCACAAACACCACTTATCTCCGTGCTTCAAACCGGGAAACGCCCACTCCGGCCGCGGCGTTGAAAGGTCATTTCCCGCCGCCTTTGAGAACGCGAGAAACTCGTCCGTCACCCGCACACAGACCGTGTGCCGCCCGGTGTCGTCCACGCCCGTCTTGCAATAGCCGTCGCGGTAAAAACCCGTCATCGGATCGGTGCAGCAGCTCTCGAGCTCGCCCCCGAGCACATTTCGCGGCTTCGGTTTATGCCCGTTGCCGTTCCCGTTCGTATAGCTCATGCGAATATCTTACGGAATCGTCGAGATGGTGTCGATGTCCGAGTACTGCCCGACGGCGTCGTTGCCATCGAGGTATCGGGCGCGGATGCGGACGAGCCGCGGCAGATTCTCCGGACCGGCGGGAATGCGAAGCTCGGCCGGCGAACGCATAAATCGCCCCGCGGGCCGCCATTCCGCCTCCTTGTCGAGCTGCATTTGGATGTCGATGCCGGTAAATTTGCCGCGTTTGAAGCGGACGCTGACGATATTTCCGGGCTCGGCGGCGAGGCTCGGGTTCGGCTTTGCTTCGTTGAGATCGGCGGCTTCGCCGTTGATCGGCCGAATGTTAAATGCGGCGGCCGTCGCGGCAGAAAAACCCGGCGAAACGCGAATGCGTTCGACCAACTCGGCGATCCGGCGATAAACCCCGACCGCGGTTCCGGGCGGCGGCGTAAGCGACGAAGGCTGCGGGAAATCATTAAGCGACGAGCCCGGCTTGCCGGACAAAACATGCCGCCGATAGCTCGCCGCCGCCCGCCGGAAACTCTCGATATCGACCTGATTTTGCGCCAGCCACGCGAGAGTTGCCGCATCGGCCTCGACCGCGGCGATCTCCGCCGGCGAAAAACCCAACTCCGCAGCTTGTTCTGCAAAATTGCTCGCAAAATTTCGCATCCACGCCGCCTGCTCCGGCAACTTATAAGGAAACCAACGGTTACTCGGCCTCATATTCGAATTACCTCAACAAATAGCTTAGAAATGTTCCTACCACGTCAGCAAAATGTGATAACTAACCGATTGCCCGGCTCCGTAGTAGCCAAATATTTATAGAAATGAGGCCATTAGGATGACCTACAGCCCCATAGGGGCGTCACGATCGGTCATGAACGATCTAAATGTCGCTCCTAACGGAGCTTAGTTTTAATGGTGGTCACGATTCTATAAACATCACGCTCCTAGCGAAGCTGCGGTCCCGGATCGATTTCATAAACGGATTCCTTCGCTCGCCGCATACTAACAGACACGCACCGCATTATCAACTACACGCGGTGCGTGTATTATACTATGCAATGCGTAAATAATATTACGCAATGCGTGTAACATAACATACGATGCATGCAATATAGTATGCGACGCGTGTATAATACTACGCGACGCGTGTCTTATAACATGCGGTGCGTGTAAAGCAACACGCAGTGCGTGCGTGAGAACACGCAGCAAATGTTCGGGATATTTTCTTTAACGGAAGGCTACTTTATTAACTCGAGGGCCTTTTCTATCGGGCGGGCGATGATCGCTCGGTCGCCGGCGACGACTATCGGGCGATTGAGAAGCCCCGGATTCGCGACGATCGCGGCGATTATCTCGTCCTCGGGCGTTTCGGGCGTGAATCCGCGTTCCTTAAATTCTTTCTCCTTCGTCCGCAGCAGCCCAAATGCCGGTATCTGCAGCTTCCCGAGCAGCACTTTCACATCCGCCGCCGTCAGCCGCTCCCTAAAATAATCAACCTGCTCAAACCGAACGCCATTCTCCCGGAACAGCCCCGCCAAATTGCGACAAGTCGTTCAAGTAGGCTTTTCGTAGATGGTGATCTTCATAAATGTACATTTGCCGCGAGGATCGTTCGTCAAAATACCGATCCTCAGTGTGCTATTTCAAGTAGCGGCCGAGAGAAACATAACGGACCTCTTTCGACGCTTTCAACTCTTTCCGGAGCCAATATGTGTGTTCGACGCCGACCAGGACAAGAATCCGCTTGCCCGGGTGCTTTTTCGCGGCGGCATGGATCTGCTTGAGAAAGTGCGAGTTCCAGCCGTTCCAAGCGGCTTCTTCTTTCGGTCCGAAAAGAGCATTTTGAAACTCATGCTTTACCTCGAACAATGCATCGGTCTCGGGAGAATTGACGGCCGCGGCCGACGTCCACTTTGCAAAAAGGTATTCATAAAGTTGGTTGGAATAAACCGAAAAAGCCTCGCTCTTTTGAGGGGCCTTTTCACGCAACTCGGTATTCGACTCGCGGAGCATTCCAACAAGCCTTGAGTATTCCGGTTCTGCCGGCTCCATCGGGACGGCCGAATAGCCGTGCTTTTCCATCAGCGAGAAGACGCTTCGCTGATACTCCTGTTTCGTCTTCTGTTCGGTTCTGTTCTCCAGAGCATCGGGCGTTAACTCGACAGCGAGAACATCTGGCTTGATAGTTTCGATGATCCGAGAAAGATCGGCGAATGAATAACCCCGCGTCGTTTCGTGGAACTGATGAAGCGTGCCCAAAACGAGTACCTCTGATTTGCCTTTAGCAAACGAGGAAGCCGGAGCTCCGACGATCAAAACAACGAAAAGAGATAAAACAACTAAATATCTGTTCATTTAAGTGCGATCTCCAAGCTGATGTGTTCCAAGGTTCCATCGCCGAAAGTCAGAACATTGAAACCTCTCCGAAAACTCAACGCCATTCTCCCGGAACAGCCCCGCCAAATTGCGACAAGTCGTTCAAGTAGGCTTTTCGTAGATAACGATCTTTTCGTTGGTGTTCATTGTTCTTCTTCACCCGCCAGAATTAGAGCTTCTTCTCGGAGCGCTCGGCTGATCCGAAAGCTGTTCCGCTCAAGCTCCCCGATGAAGGGCGCTACGAGCTCAATGATGCCCGCCCTTTTTGCTCGGACAAGGATGCCCAATGTCCCGACGACCCTGAGCCCCATTGCTTCGGCAACCGACCTCGCCTGCTTATCGTCGGTTACAAGCTGACCATCCATCTGAACCGCAAGCGCAATTGCTTCGGCCTCTCCTTTTCCGAGCGTAAGCCGCAACGCATTGCAAAGATGAGGCGAGCTCAGCGGCTCAACCTTCATCCAACTAAGCTGCCGCCCGAACTCCGCAACCACGGCAATAGGAACGACGATTTCGCCATAAAGTTTAGGAAGGAGATCAAGGTGCCCGATGCGTTCGAAGCCGATCAGACAAGTGCTGTCAAAGACGATCGTCAAACTCACTATTCCAGTTCCTTTCTCAGGTCTTCCGGGGAATAATTGATAACCGGCACGCCGTGATGCCCGAGAACCTCGATGAACGCCCGCTTGGAATAGTTTGCGATCTCGGCGGCTTTGCCGAGCGAGACTCGGCCCGTTTCGAAGAGCTTTATCGCAAGCAGCGTCTGCGTCTCGTCCTTCGTTATGTTCGGCGGAAGATTTAGCGTTAGTTCGACCGTGTTCTGCATTCGATTCACCTGAGTTCGAAGTTTAGCATCAAGAGCGTCGGAATTAAACAGTTTTTGCCTTCCCAAGTCTCCTGGTGGAAGCGACTAGTGACGATCTAACCTTTCGAGTCATCAATCCCTGTTAGCCTTTCGAGGTAATGACGCACCCAGCGGTTGGTCAGGTCGGCTTCGGATCGGACGCGGTCGAGTTCTTCGTCAAAGCCAATTGTACGCGCGAGCTTTACGTACTGAACGAACTCTCGCGGCATGTATTGCCCGATCAGCATATCTGCGACGCGTTTGCGGATGCGGCGGCGGTGGTCTTCGGACAGATGGCCGGCAGAATGTCGAAGCGCCTTCGCCGCGTTGGATTTTAGTGTGACACCGAACGGCATCGAATCACTGTCTTCGATCAGCTCAACGCCGAGCTCGATGCACGCCCGATCGCCCTGCCTTATGCCAACAATTACTTCTTCGATAAGAGGGTAGATCCACTTCGTTGAACCCTCTTCAAAAACGCGTGGATTGAGCTCCTTAACCGTCGTGCCAAACGCCTTTGCATACGACCGGAAACGCCGCTCGATCTCCTCGCGGCTCCAACGCCCCTGCCCATTGTAATCGCGAATCTCGCTCATATCCTCCGATGACGCATCGGCTCTGCCGTATTGGTGAGCGGAAGGGCAAGCCCTTCCGTCCGGTCAATCTCGTTCCATATCTCTCTTCATTTTATGCTCCGAGGCGATCAGGAGAAGCAGAATGAACGTAGGAAAAGTCGAAAACAGTAGAGCCCATTCGAGTGCCGTCCCGCTGCCGGCATGAATCAACAGCCATCCAAACATCGCGACAAATGCACTGAACGGAAGGCCAAGAACTGCGAGGGCGACCGGAAAATAGATGAACGAGACGATCACCGCGACAACATACAACGCGATGGCGATCTTCCATGATCGTGTGATCATCGGCTCAGGCGCCGGCCGTTCCTCAAACAAATTCAAAACTCCTTCCGGCTTTGCCGACATGGTGAGCGGAAGGGCTTGCCCTTCCGTCCGGTTACTCCCCCGATCTCAGGAGGCTATGCCTCCGATCATCTTTGTTTCCAGTCGATCTTTCTAATGTCGACCTCGATCGGCTCAGGATCGAGCAATCCTTTTCTCAGCCAATACCTGGCACTCGAACATCGGTAGCTCTCGGGCGTCTCGGACAAACCTGCTTCGACGGGATTGTTGTGAATATACCGCACTTTTTGCATCAGCATCGATTCGCTTGTGATCAGAAATTTGTCCGAATGATGCTCCCACAGAGAATATTTGTAATCGGCATCCTTCGTTTGCAGCCGCAGTTTATTGAGCGATTCCTCAGGCCCGTGGGTTTTCAAATGATCGATGATCCGCCGAGCGGTTATCCCATTCAAATAACGTAGCGAGTCCGAAGGCGTGCGTGCTCCGTCGGTAACGATGTGGAAATGCTCGGGCATGATGACATAAGCGAAAAACAACATCCCCGAAGACCGGCGAGCCTCATTCAAGGCATCGCACAGCAACTCTTTAAATTTCTCGGTCCGGAATACTTTCAGGCGATTATGAGTCACCGAAGTGAAGAAATAAAACGGAGTGTCGAATGTCGGTCTGGCCATATTTGTTAAGGCATAGCCTCCCAGGGAGAGTTAGGTTGCCTTTCGGAAGGGCAAGCCCTTCCGCTCATCATCCGGGCAAGCCCAAAGAGAATCATGATCAACTCAGACGATTCTATTTTATCCCAAGTTTCAAATAAACATTTGCCAATGTTTCCGAAGCAATTGCTCGGGCTTTTTCGGCGCCGGGTTTTAGGATGGCGAGGAGCGTTTCGTCGTCGTATTGTTTAACGCGTTCCTGGAAGGGGCGGAGGAACTCGACGGTGGCCTCGGCGAGTTCGGCCTTGAACGCGCCGTAGCCTTTGCCGGCGAAATGGGCGACGCATTCTTCTTCCCGTTTGTTGGTCAGCAGGCGATAGATGGTCAGCAAATTGTTGATCGCGGGGCGGGTTTCGTCGAACTCGATGGTCGTGCCGCTATCGGTGACGGCCCGCTTGATCTTTTTCGTGACGGTGTCGGCGTCGTCGAGCAAGAAGATCGAGCCGGCGGCGTTCTCGTCGGACTTCGACATCTTCCTTTCGGGCTCCTGCAGCGACTTGATGCTCGCACCGGCCTGCGGGATGTAGGGCTCCGGCACCCGGAACGTCTCGCCGTAGTCGCGGTTGAAACGCTCGGCGAGGTCGCGTGTCAGCTCAAGGTGCTGCTTCTGATCCTGCCCGACTGGGACGAGATCGGTCTGGTAAAGCAAAATGTCCGCAGCCATCAGGATCGGATAAGTGAAAAGCCCAACGCCCGCACGCTCGGCGTTGCCCTTGCCTTTGTCCTTGAATTGCGTCATCCGTTCGAGTTCGCCCATGCGTGCGATGCAGGAAAGCGTCCAGGCGAGTTCGGCGTGTTCGGGGACGTCGGATTGAATGAAGATCGTCGATCTTTCCGGATCGACGCCCGCCGCGAGATAAATGCGGGCGAGGTCGAGCGTCGCCTTTCGCAAGGCAGCCGGCTCCTGCGGTAGCGTAATCGCATGGAGATTTACGATGCAGTAAAACGCCTCGTATTCATCCTGAAGCGCGACCCAGTTCTTTAACGCACCGAGGTAATTGCCAATGTGAAGCTGCCCCGTGGGCTGGGCACCGCTGAAAATACGTTTTGTCATTGCGAACTAATAAATTGCGTAAAGCACGTAAACCAATCCCATCAGGAACGGATAGAGTATGAACCGGAAAACGCCGATGTAGATGAGGAACATCAGGATCAGGAACCCGAACTGCTCAAGGAAATCAAAGATCGGCTGCGTGCTCGGCGGCAAAAATGTCGAGAGTATCTTGCTGCCATCGAGCGGCGGAAAGGGCAGCAGATTGAAAACAAAGAGCGAAAGATTGAGCAGCATCAGGTTGCTGACGAACATCGCCAGCGGATTGGTCGCCCCGCCGAAGAGGTCATTTGGCGTAAAGCCGTAAATGAAAAGCACCTTTGCGAGAACAATGCCGATGATGAGCAGGATCAGGTTCGCAAGAACGCCGGCGACGGAGACCATCACGTTCGCGAGCTTATATCTGGTCCAGTTCCGTGGGTTAACGGGCGTCGGTTTGCCCCAGCCGATCAGCGGTATTGAGCCCAATGCACCGCCGATCGTTCCCAAAATAAAAGCGACGACGGGTATCAGAAGCGTGCCGATCGGGTCGGTATGGGCGACCGGGTTGAGCGTAACGCGGCCGAGCATGTAGGCCGTGTCGTCGCCGAACTTGTGCGACATCCAGGCGTGGCCCGCCTCATGGGCCGAGACCGCAAGAAGCAGCACGACCATGAAAACTATGAGATGGCTTGCCAGGACGGCCAGATCGATATCACCCATTTAAACTCCTCAAAAACTGCGGTTTAGGTCGCCAAAAAGCTCGGCAAAGTAACGCTCGGAGCGTTGTTTTTATTGTTCGATTGTGCCATTCTTTTACGACAAAATAAAACAAACAAGGGGTTTACGTAATGCTTAATAAACTTTTGTTCGGCGGTGAGAGCGGTTTGTCGTGGCAGGCGAATGCGGGCCTTGCCTTGCTGCGGATCTTTTCGGGTGTCGCGATGGCGTTTGCCCATGGGCTTGGCAAATTGCCGCCGGCTGAAGGATTGATCGGCCGAACGGCGGAGATGGGCTTCCCGATGCCGGCATTCTTTGCCTGGGCGGCGGCGCTGTCGGAGTTCGCCGGCGGTATTTTTCTGGCACTCGGGCTTCTGACGCGATTATCGAGCTTTTTTATCGCGGTAACGATGCTTGTTGCACTCATCGGCGTTCACGGGGCAGATCCCTTCAACGTCCAAGAGAAGGCGTTCCTTTTCCTCTTCATTTCGATCGCCTTTATGTTGAAGGGCTCGGGCGATTGGAGCGTCGATAGCTTCCTGAGGAAGTAGCGGAATCGGCTTTTATGAAAAAGCACATCGTTTGCATAGCCAGCGAGCATAAGGGGAACGAGTTTCTCGAAGAATGCCAAAACGCCGAGTGGTTCGTCACGCTGGTGACGCGCAAGAAACTGCTCGATGAGCCGTGGGTCTGGACCGCGCTCAACGACGTCCGAACCGTCGAAAACAACGCCAGTGTCGATGGTTATGTCCGGGCGATCACGAACATCGCCGGCACGCGGCCGATCGATCGCGTCGTCGGGCTCGATGAGTTTGACGTCGTCACCGCGGCCCGTGCCCGCGAGCATTTGCAGCTCGGCGGCATGACCTATTCGCATGCCGTCCGCTTTCGCGATAAGTATGCGATGCGAAACATCGCGTATGAGGCGGGCATCGCCTGTCCAGATTATATTTGCCCGCTGAATCCCGCCCAGATCGATGCTTTCCTTGATCGCGTCCCGGCTCCGTGGATCGTAAAACCGCGGCACGAGGTTTCAGCCTTCGGCATCAGGAAATGCGAGACGAAAGAGCAGGTCTGGGAGGTGCTCAATGACCTCGACAACCGCAATAATTGGCGTGACCATCCGTCGCAGTTCCTGATCGAGAAGTTCATAGAGGGCGACGTTTTTCACGTAGATTCGGTCGTCCACGAGGGCAAGGTCGTTGCCGCGGGCGTTAGCCGCTACGGGCGTCCGCCCTTTTCGGTCTCGCACTACGGCGGCGTGTTCACGACCTCGATCGTCGAGTATGGGTCGAAGGAACGAAAGGAGCTTGAAAAGCTGAACACGAAGCTTCTCAAGGCGTTCAAGTACGAAGAAGGCGTGACGCACGGCGAATTTCTTCGCAGCAAGGATGACGGCAAGTTCTACCTGCTTGAGGTCGCGTGCCGCGTCGGCGGAGCCTATATCGCGAACGTGCTCGATAATGCCTGCGGGTTCAATCTATGGCGTGAATGGGCCAAGCTTTCTGTCGCCGACAAGGAGCATCCATACGAAAAACCGAAGGTCCGCAAGGAATATGCCGGCGTTGCACTTGCTCTTGCTAAAGAAGAGGAACCGGATACCTCGCACTACACCGACACCGAGATCGTTTATCGGGTAAAGAAGCCGAAGCACGTCGGGCTTATCTTCCACTCGCGGGACAAGCACCGGGTCGATGACCTGCTCGAAGAATACACGCGGCGGATAAGCGACGACTTTCTAGCAGTCGCCCCGGCGAAAGAACGGTATGACGATTAGGCCGGCATCCGGCGATGCTTAAGAGGGCGGCTGCGGCCGCTCTTTTCTTTTGCCGTCCAAATCGCTATCCTCTGTATTTTTATGACGCCTCGTGTAACCACAAACGTGCACCTGCCCGATCTGCTTGATCACGGGCTTGAGCCGTATTTTCAGGAGCTTTTGAAGTTCGAATCGACCGAGGAGCTTGAGGCGTCGGCATTGCATGCCGAAATTCGCGAAGAGGCAGAGCGGATCCTCAATGGAGTAGTTCACGAGGAGGCTGCCGAGCGGCCGAATGGTGATGAGGCTGCGGATATCATCAGGACCATCGCTTGGAACATCGAACGCGGCTGCGTTTTTGAGGGCATTCTTGAGTCGCTCAAATCGCATGATGACCTGCGGGACAAGGATGTGCTTTTGCTAACCGAGCTTGATCATGGCATGGCCCGGAGCGGAAATCGCTTTGTTGCACAGGAGATCGCCCGGGAGCTCGGGATGAATTACGCCTTCGCTCCGGTCTATATCGCGTTGCAAAAAGGCAGCGGCGTTGAGGCGATGGCCGAGGGCGAGAATACGAAGTCGATCCACGGCCTCGCGATGTTCTCGAAGTGGCCGATGCGAAACATCCACGCCGTGCCGATCCCGAACGGCAAGGACAAAATGTGCGGCAAGGAAAAGCGGCTTGGCTGGCTCCGGGCGTTGATCGCCGATATCGAACATCCGGCGGGGACTTTCCGGGCGGTGACGGTGCATCTTGATTCGCATTGCTCGCGTGCCCATCGGCGGCTGCAAATGCAGATCATTCTTGACCATCTCGAGACGCTGCCGCCTCTCCCGACAGTGATCGGCGGCGACTGGAACACGACGACCTTCAATTCGCAGAACTCGCGGCGGGCGATAATGGGCTATTGGCGTCGCGTTCTCATGGGGCCGAAGAACGTTGCGAAAAATCACCTGCCGCACCCGGAGCGATATTTCGAGCGGCCGCTTTTTCAGATGCTCGAACGCCGCGGCTACGACTTCCGGAACCTCAACGAACTCGGTGCCGGAACTCTGCACTATCACGTCGAGAGCATCGAAAAGAACACGAACCTCCGCGATTGGGTGCCGGAGTGGTGCTTTCCGTTCATCTTTTGGGCGGCGAACCGCGTCGGCGGCAGCGTTTCGGGGCGGTTGGACTGGTTTGCCGGTAAAGGCATAGAGCCCGCACATGACGCAGCGGTCAAAACGATCGGCGAACTTCGCGATGCTAGCGGGACGCCGCTTTCGGACCACGACGCCATCGGCTTGGACTTTCGCATTTCGGGAGCTTAGACTCTGATTAACGGAGAACACAATGGAAGTTTCATTTTCACAAACACTTAGTTTCGACGCAGCGACCTTTGAATACGAAGCGGTCGCACACGAGAACGGCAACGCGACGATCATCAAGTTTCCGGTCGATGAGAAAAAGGTAAGCCCAGGCGATGCGGTCGTTGTAGTTTCGGGCGACGAGATCCACTTTCACGGGATGATCGGGAAGATCGAGGACGGCTACGCCTACGTTTCCGACCCGAAGGGCTCGCTGCTGCCAGCCGGGGCCGTAAATTGAAAAATTAGTTGATAATTGATAAATGATAGATGATAATTTCGGTTGCGGACCGGTCGTGAACATCGGCTGTTTTTCGATCTTACGCAGCCTTTCGCCGGCCGGCCCAAGGGCTTGATAAAGGCGGAAGACAGATGAGAC
The DNA here is from genome assembly GCA_019639235.1 of Acidobacteriota bacterium. Taxonomy (GTDB): domain Bacteria; phylum Acidobacteriota; class Blastocatellia; order Pyrinomonadales; family Pyrinomonadaceae; genus OLB17. The sequence goes on from JAHBSG010000007.1 coordinate 49,432, forward strand.
TAATTTCGCCTCTCATCTATCAATTATCATTTATGTTTCGGGGATGTAGCTCAGCTGGGAGAGCGCGGCGTTCGCAATGCCGAGGTCAGGGGTTCGATCCCCCTCATCTCCACCAATAATTTCAACAAGTTAGCGACTGCGTCCGGGGGTGAGTCGACCGGGCTGGCAGACATGCTGGCAGAGGCTGCGGGCCGTTCTAAAGAGAGAATGGCTCGCTTTTTTATTTCCGTTCCGCGTTTGTAGCGGTGGACGGAGCGGAGGCCGGAGTGGCCGAGGAGGTCGGCGACGGTCTTGTCGTCGAACCCGTTCTCGTGGAGGCGGGTGCCAAAGGTCCGGCGAAGATCGCGGATCGTGAGGACCGGGATCCCTGCCCGGATGCAGGCGAAGCGGATACCGTTTTTGATCGACTTGCACTGCCCGCCGGTCCGGTAGGAAGGGAAAAAGAGATCGCTGCCGTTGTCCAGGCGGCCGGCGAGGATCGCCCGAACGCGGCCGAGCATCGGGATCGATACGCGGCGTTTGGTCTTGCCCTGTACGAGCCGGATCTCGTTCGCGTTCCAATCGACCTGGTCCTTGCGGAGGCCGAGGACATCGTTCTGCCGGAGGCCGGTGTAGAGAACGACGGCGGCGACGTCCCGTTGCAGCGAATTACGAAAGCCGAGAAGGAAACGGTCCTCGTCCTCATAGCGAAGGATCCGGTCCTGGACGTTATCAAAGGCCGGGACCTTTACTCGGGAAACGGGGTTGTAGTCGCAGAGATCATTCTTGACGGCCATCGAGAAGACGGCTGATATGATCTTCAGTTCCCGCTGCACCGTGGCGGGTTTGCGGGTCGTTCCGTGGATGGTGGGTTTGGCGATCCGGTGGGCCTTGAAGCGTTCGACGTCGGCCGCCTTGATCTGCCGCAGGGTCTTCCCGCGAAAGAAAGGCATCGAGTCCCGGAGAACGTGGATCGCCCGCTCGAGCGACGCCGAAGGCTGGTTGGCCTCGACGTACTCGAGATAAACGCGATCAACGAATGTCTCCCAAAGCATTTCGGATCGCTCTTCGATTCCGTTTTCAAAGAACACCTGGTTTTTGAGTTTTGCTTCGAACAGCCGGGCGTCCTCTTTCGTGGCAGTCGCGGGAAGCCGGCGTTTGTAGGTCCGGCCGCGGAAATTGAACTGCACAAAGAGACGTCCGGTCTGTTTGCACTGATAGACAGACATAGATTTTCCTCCATGCCCGGTCTGACTGACGGGCGCTATTCTAGTCGAGGCCGAGGCGGTCGGCAAAGCGGCCTCTATGCGGCCGCGTTGGCCGCGGTGTTGGGCGAGCGTGATCAGCGGACCGCTCGTCGCCGGCGACACGGAAACAAGCCTCGACCTCGGACCGGTCGAACCGGAGTGCCCGGCCGACACGGTAGTGCGGGATGTTCCGCTTCTTGATCAGCCGGCGAAAGGTCCGCGTGCAGATCCGCAGCTCGGCCGCCATTTCATCGATCGTTAGTTTTGAACTCATTCCTTGCTACTTCTTTTCAGCGCTCAAAATCTCTTTCGCTTGCTGGAGCTTCACAAATTCGTCGTGCGAACCGCCCTGGTCCGGATGCAGCTTGAATGCAGCGGCCCGATACGCACGCTCACGGATCTCGGGGAAGTTCTTGATGTCGAGAACGCCATAAGCCGGAGCGTGCCGGTGAATGAACATCACCGCCTCTTCCATCGTCATTCCGCCGCCGCCGGCAGGAAGGGCTTTATAGCCTTCGTAGTGAGCTCCGGAGTTTCCGCCACTGCTCACGCCGTAGCGATCGACCTTTCTCAGCGCTTCCAAAGCATCGGCAATCGCGCGGACGTTTGCTTCGTAGCTGGTGAATCGATCGCACTCGAACCGCATCGGCACATAACGCCGATTCTTCGCGTCGAAGACATCGAAACGAACGACCACGCCGGGATGCTCAGGCTTTCGCGATCCGCTGCGGAGCATTCCGTCGTTTCGGACGTCGTAGGCGGTATGAGCGGTCTGGATCACGCACGAGCCCGGGCGATAGCCGAGCTGACTCATTTCGCGCTCAAGGATTGTGAGGATCTCCGTCCACGTCTTGCCAAACGGCGAAGGCTTTCGCCTGCTTTCAGGTGTCAGTTCCCGCGGGAATCCGCCATCCAAAGGTTTGAATGTGTATCTAAGAGCCATTTCGCTTGTTGCCTCCAGATAATTGGCGGGGTTCGGTTGGGATGAACCCGGAACCGGTTCCGCCGACAATGTTCATAAATTGGATCTCGACGCGGGCCGAGTCGATGATCGTCTTCGCGATGTTCGCGACGGCGTTCGCTTGGTCGGCGTTCATCGTCTCGTCGCCGTCGACCAGCTTCTCGATCGTCTCAAACAGTAGGTTGCGAAGATCCTCGATCTTGTTCTTTGGCATTCACTATCTCCCTTCGTAGTTTTTCCAAGAGCCGCATTGTTTGGCGTAGCTCGTAACCGAACGGGCTTCGATTACGGTCGTACGATCGCCGCAGTATCTCGCGGACCTTCTCCGGATGCTTTGCCCTCCATCGCTTTGTTCTTTCGTACTGTTTTGCGTAGAACGTCTTTGGATCGCGTTCCCGCTTGAGCTCTCGCTGCCGCTTGTCTTCGGCACGGGCTTTATCCGGGTTCGTCTGGCGTCGGCGACGGCGAGCGGCATTGCAGATCTCTCGGTTGGTCCTCGAATACTCGCGGCCCTTGCGGTTATTGCACGGATGACAATACCCAGCCTTTGAAAACGCGTCACGCGGTTTCATCTCTCCGCAGGCCGGACACCGTTTCTCGCGCACGACGACTGCGGCGAGATCTCGGCAGACGGTGAATTGAACCGGGCCGACAATGCCGCCGATTTCATGGGCGACAGCCTGAGCGAGCTCGCCGATGGCGATCAGCGTCTCCGGCAGTCGTCTCTCGTTGTGCTGTTGTTGGGAATGTTTCCGCATTCCGATCTATCTCCCGGCCCGCGGGCCAAAGATGATCGGGGTCTGGAAATAGGAAAACCCGAATCGTCGAAACGACTCGGGTTCAATGAAACGAACTAATGCTCGCTCAGCGGAGCGAGACGGCGGCAACAAAATTCTCGCATCGTCACGATGTAACTGTCAACTCGACCAAGAAACTCGTCAGAAAAAGCCGAGACGCAGTCCGTCTAGAATTCAGGTGAAATCACCCCACTCCGACCAGAGGGAACGTAAATTGTCTTGGGCTTTGGTTCGACTAGTCCAGCGGGGTTAACGGGAACGTATTCAATCATTTGCAGATGGTCTCCGAACTCTTTCAGCAATTCTCGGGTGATTTGGTTCGTCATTTGTTCACCGATTGCTTTGTGGAAATCAACGTGAAGGACATCAAATTTGTCTTCATCGCCACCAGCGAGTGAGTAGCTTGTGCCAGCAACCACTTTAAGGTAATCAAACAATTCTCGGAGGAACGTCTCGATTCTCTCCCATTTTGCATATGGCTCCGCCTGAAGAAGTCGAACTTTCATTGATGCGTAAAAGTTCGGAACCAACAATCCTGGTATACCGGAAAACGAAAGCAACGGATCGACTGAGCCCTGAGCCTCAAATAGACGCGCCACGTCAACCTTGTTCTCGCGAACAGACTTAGAAGATTGGTTTCGTGATCGAAGCAATTCGAGAATTTCCTCTAATAGGTCGCGCTCCGATCGCTCGCCTGAACGACCCGTCGTCGTCTCTCGGTCGCCGTTCGACTCGGCGTACTCTTCGTTAATTTCTTTAAGCCGACGTTCCAAGTCGGGCCAGTGCTTTTCAAACGATTTGTCAAGAATAGAAGTCGATAAAGGCGATTCGGAAACATCGACGAGGCGCTCATTGATAGTTCGGATAAGGCGCAACGCATCCTTTTTCTCAGCGGACGTATGTTGAAACTGACCGATCGGCTGCGGAACATCGGACGACCGGATATCCGTGAGGAATGTCCAGATCAAAGCATCGGAGGTCTTTGCCAAGGCTCCGACCTCATAATGAATCCAAGTGCTGTCCTTATTCTCAGGGGTCAAGCAAATGACACCGAATTTCGTGCCCTCTAAAGCTCCCCCTATTTCTTTTGCCCATTTCGCCCCTTTTTCGATCTCCGTAGAAAGGAACGGATCGACGTACTGAATTACGAGTGGCAACCACTGATTAAGCTCTTCAGCAATCTTCCGGCTTCGGTCCCCCGACCAACTGATGAATACTTTCAATCTTCCCATGAGTCTCCCTCACTTACCCAATCATCAATCCCCTAACCCGCTCAGCTCATCGTATTCATACACCAGCTCGCCGGCATTCGGGTCCGGGCAGACGTCGTTGTGCGCTTGGTTGATGATGTCGATCAGTTCTTCGATCGAATTCGGTTCGCCGCGCTCGGCGAGCAAATCTGCCTGGCGCCGCTCGATCGCCGCGAGCCGTTCCTGCTCGATCCGTTCTTCCTCAAAGCTCATCGTCTTTCCGGTGTACATCTTCACAATCCATAGTCGGCCCGGACCTTGATCCGTTCTTGGCAAAGGCGAAGCAGTTCGTGGTTCTCCGTCAGGTCCTCGTGGGCCAGCCGCTCGAGCTCGGGCATCGGAAGCATTGCGATCAAAGCAAAGGCATCGGCGAAGCGTTCCCGGGCCTCGACGGTTCGCTTCATTCCGTCCCGGATCGAATCCCGGTCGTAAGGCCGACGATAGAACACGTAATTCTCGTTCTGGTCCGGCGCGTCGAAAAGAAAATGGCAGAACTCGTGAAGGGCCGTATGCAGCCACTTGTAGCCGGTGAGCCTCGAGTTGATCAGGATGTAGTAACGGCCGCGGCGGCGCTCGCAGTAACCGTCGACGCTCAGCGGGAGCTGCTTGACGATGATCCGGAACCTTTTGCAGGCACGCCAAAAATCATTCTCGGTGATCGGTCGCTTGTTGAACTCGGGAAAAACTTCCCGGATCCGTGAGAGTGAAAAATGTTTCATTGCAGGATCTATTCCCTCGTCTCGTCTTCCTCGATATAGTCCGTTGTTTCGTTCCCGGCCGCGAGCGAATCGATCAGCGCCTGCATTGCTCGCCGCACTGCAACCCGCTGGTCCGGAGTAAGTTTCTCGACCCCCTTGAATGATCCAGGATCCAACCGATCGAAAGCCGGCGTCGCGTAGCCGGAACGGATCAAGGCCTCGTCCACGTTTATCCGCAGGACCTGGGCGATTGCGATGACCGTCTCTCGGCTCGTCCCGCTCGTCCCGGATTCGATCCGGTAGATCGTTTGCCGGTCAACGCCGACCTTATCGGCGACGCCCTGTTGCGACAGGTGCATTTCCTCGCGGCGAGCCCGGAGCCATGATCCGAAATCCCTCCGCATTTGCTTGATCTCATTCGATTGCATCGATGAAACATTTGTAACAGACGCTGTTTCGACATTGCTAGATACATGATGCGACATTAAATGTTGACATTGTGACATCGTTTGTTTATTCTTTGGGCATGGATTCCAGGCATTATGACCCCTCACTTCTGATCCGGGCCCGGGAGGCAGACGGGAAGTCACAGGAAGAGGTGGCGAACACCCTAAGCGTCAATCGTCAAACGATTTACCGTATCGAGGCCGGAAAGAATGCCTCGTTCGACATCCTAGCCCGATACTGCATGCTTTACGGGATCAAGGTGACGGACGTGATCTATCCGAGCCCGAAGGTAACAGAATGTGTTTAATCAGAATGTGACATTTGATGTTGACAGAATGCGACATCTGATGTTACAGTCTCAATTGTTCGGCTCAATCCGGAGCCAAGCGACGGGCAATAACGCCCACTTTGACAAATCGGGTTCTGGAGAGCGGAGCGAGGCGGCGGCAAACTTCTTCTGCTTCGCTTTCCTTCCCGGAAACACCCTCGAAATGGAAAACAGAAAACCACTCACGCCCCAGCAGTTCGCACTTGCGGTCACAGGAATCAACCTCGTGATGTTTGCTCTGGGGATCATCGTTGGCCTTCGGCTCGCTCCGTGAGCGGGATCACAGAAAGCAGGAGAAACAGAATGTCAGACAACGAATTTATTAAGCGCGACGAGCACGGAACGCTGCACGTCGATATGACCGACGGCGTAACGCCGGAAAAGGTGAACGCCCTGATCGGGGCACTCGATGCAAAGGCAGCCGAGAACGCCGGCCGGGAAACCGACGAGGAACGGTCGCTTTCGGTCGAGGATCTGACGGAGATCTATTGCCGGCTCGAGAACGAGTTCCACTATCTGATCAAACCGCAGCTCGACAAGCTTCGCGACATCAAGCAGCGACTGGTCGCCGCGGCCGGGATCGGCCACATGTTCCAGGGGCCGGACGGCGTCGTTTATCAGATCGCCGAGAAGCGCGGTCAGTGGGTCGACTTCACGCCGTTCGAGATCACGCGGACGCGACGCCCCGGGGAATCGAAGGGCTCTCTTTCGCTGACCGCTGCCCGCGACGCCGGGTTCGAAGTGGAGGGCAAATAGATGCTGACGGCCCACGGACGAACGCCGGAACAGATGATCGATGAGCTGATGCTCGTCGGCCGCGAGAACCCCGGCCCGAGGTGCCACCTTCACGGCCAGCTGCTTTGGGTCCATCGAGATCATTTCGATTTCCTCGTGACCCGGAACGGTAAGAGCCGGGAGATCAAAGTCCCGCAATCGGTCTGCCGATACGAGCGGGACTCATCGTCGACGGCCCTGATCGAGATCGCGGCCGAACTCGCCGAGGCCCTTGAACTCACAGACTTCGTTCTCACTGAGGACGAGGTCGAACGCCGAAGGGAAGCGGTCCGGGAATTCAACGCCCCGCTCGCTTCGCGGACGCCAGACCGCAAACCGGAAACGGTGGGCGGGATTCGGATATAGGAGGACCGAATGAAAAACGAAACCACGACCAAAGACTACATCGACGCCGAGGATCTGACGGAGACGACCCCGGCCGAGCCGACCGAGGCCCTGCAAACGACCTCGTCGCCCGTCGCCCTCACTTCGATCCAGACCGATATGTCGCCCGACGATCTGCGGGCCGAGATCGCGAAACAGACCGAGATGCGGAGCATCCTGGTCGACTACGTGAAGAGCCAGATGATCGAGGACCACCACTATTACAGCTTCGCGGCCGGGGCGAAACCTGTATTAACGCAGGACGGGGCGTACCTGATCAACGGCCTGTTCAAGGCGATCCCGGGGCCGGTAAAAACTACCATAGAACGCGAGGACGGCCATTTCACGGTTTACGCCGAGGCCGTGCTTTTCAACCAGAATGGCGTCCAGATCGCGACCGGCGACGGAATGTGCTCGACCCGCGAGAGCAAATACGCATTCCGAAAGGGCGAACGCATCTGCCCGCACTGCGGCACGGCCGCGATCATCAAGGGGAAGGCAGAATACGGCGGCGGCTGGGTCTGCTTTGCCAAGAAGGACGGGTGCGGTGCGAAGTTCCCGGACGGTGACGAGGCGATCGAGGGCCAGATGGTCGGACGAATCGAAAACCCCGATATCGCGGATCTCGAAAACACGGTCCTAAAAATGGCATGCAAGAGGGCGGCGGTCGCGGCAACGCGAAAGCTACCGCTTGTCTCCGAGCTCTTTACGCAGGATCTCGGTGATGGCGGCCAAGCCCGAACGCCGGCGAAGCGTCACGCGGCCCCGGCAGCTCCGAAGGCAAACGGCCGGAACGCGGAGTCGTTCGTCGAGCGGGCCTGCGGGCTCGTTCGGAAGCTGACCGAAACGGGGCTCGAGGGCCGCGAACTCGCCGAGCAATTCCTGCCGAAGGGCGTCGAGAAGTTCTCGCAGCTCTCGGAAGCCCAGGCCGAAGCGATCATCCCGGGAATGGCCGAACTCCTGAACTCGCAGCTTTCCAGCCGGCGAGCCGCCACGGCCGATTCCGTTATCTGATCGAGGTTGACCCGGAGATCGTGGGCTCCGGGTCGGCGCCGCGGCGGTGCTCACCTCCATGTGCACGCTGCGGCATCTGCCCGAGGGAAGGAGCGGGAACCTTCCCTCGGCATTTTTAGACCCCAAGGCGGAGAGAACATGACACATATCGAGATCAAAGACGCTTATTGCCGGACCTGCCGGTGCGTGGCCCCGCTCAACGAGAACGGGATCTGCCCGCATTGCAGCCCGAGCCAGATCGTTTTCGAGGCCGAGTACCGGTTTCCGTGGAAAGGGCTGGCGGTACTTTTCGTCGCGCTAATGGCGCTCGCGTTCCTCGTCCGGCAGCTCGTCGGCCCGGGCGATTAAGTTTTCAAAGAGCGGAGGGGGCCGGTTACTGACAAGCAGCGGCAATTGCTTGCTCCAAAGGACTTCACCGGCCCTGTTTTGAAGAGGCGAAGGGGTCGCCTCGCTTTCAAGAATAACGCCAGCCGACCCCGACTATCTACAAGTTTCTAGAGGAGAAAGTTAGAGAGATGCATAAGGCGACACACGTGATCATTGCCTCCTTCTACCGCGACAACCGCGGTGTTGCGGAAACATTTGCTCATCCTTTCGGCGTGAATTCGAAGGTGCCGAGCTCGTGGGGGCGACCGAAGGCCTCGGACGCGAACCCGCACGGGACCGGCCAGGGGAACCCGCTCGATCAGGCCGAGCGGCTCATCAACCTTGTTCATCCGATCGATCCGGCCCGGGCACGTGAAATGGCGCAGAACTTCGTCTCACTGGTCGATGATCTGGACCACTCGGCCGGGGTCGAACAGGCCCGGGAAAAGCTCTCGTGGGCCGAGGCCCTGGCGAGGTCGATCTGCGAGCACTCGGACATCGCCGGCGCATTGCTGAAAGACTCATCGGACCGCGGGACGTATGAAGATGCCCTGCACGAGATCCACGAGGCGAAGTCGGCGCTACAAAAGCTCGAGGGAGCGATTTACGAGTTCCTCGAGGCGGAGGTCGTAAAGGAATGACAACGCTTGCCGCGCACAAACCTTTTCTGGTCGCGATCGACCCCGGGCGGACGACCGGCCTCGCGGTTTACGGTCGCAGCAAGGACCGCATCATCTACCTGACCAGCGGCGACTTCTTTTCGATCCAACGGATCCTTTCGGGAATGTTTCCCGAGCCAGACCAGGCGATGGTTCTGATCGAGCATCCGCCGCAGTTTACCTACCGCCGGAACCGCGGCAGCGACGACCGAATGAACCGCGGCGATGCCCACGCTTTCGCCGTTGGCGGCAATCGGCGAGAGGCGGAACTTTTGGCCGGAGCGATCAAGCTGCTCGGCTTCAAATCGGTGGAACTCGTTTCGCCGGTCAATCAACCGAAATGGGATCAGCGGAAATTCGAGATGTTTGCCAAGATCCACCGGCAAACAAATGAGCACGAACGCGATGCAGCTCGGCTCGCGATCTACTACGCAAACAAACGACAGGAGAAATGAGAAAAGAGGATGGCAAAAGCACAAACGAAGAAGGGCAAGGTCGTGAGCATGAACGACGTTGCCAAGGTCTCGGAACTGAAGGAATGGGGCTTTCGGGTAACGGACAACGAAGGGAATTGGTCCGCAACCCGGGGAAGCGAGGGCGAGGATGAGTATGAGTTCTACGGCCCCTGCGATAGCGTCTCGGCCCTGCATACGAAGGTGAAGCTTGAGGCCCGGCCGCCTCAGTTCGCAGAGGAAAAGGCGGAGGCGAGCGATGAGGATGATCGGCCCCCGGGCGACGATTTCCTTTTCGACGAGATGCGGCCGAAACCGCAGGAACACGTCAAAGAGCTGGAGATCGTGATCAAGAACTACGACGAGCTGAAGCTCAAACGCGTGGAAATGCTCGAGCGGGAAAAAGAGGCCAAGAAGATCTCCGACGCTGCTCTCCGGCGACACGAGGACAAGCTCGCCCACGACCCCGAGACCGGGATCAAAAGTTACCGGACGAAAGACGGCATCATCGCCGAACTTGTGCCGGGCGATTATTCGTTCCGGACGCGGCACGAAGAGGAGGACGAGGGTTGAGGCCCTCGTCATTTTTTGACCAAAGGAGGACAAACGAATGGCGAAAGCAAAAGTAAAAACGACAGTCGACGCACCGACCGTAAACGCGGTGGTCGGGGATTTCAATACGAACGGCCGTGTGCACGAGTTCCGGTTTCTGCGGATCGGCCGACTCTTTCCATCGCTAACAAATCCGCGCAGACGGTTTCCGGATGCATCGATCGAAGAGCTTGCCGGATCGATCCGCGAAAAGGGAGTTCTCGAACCGCTGATAGTTCGCGTACCGCCAACGGCCGAGGACGGGGAAATAGGACCGATCGAAGCCTTTGAAATCGTCTGCGGTGAGCGCCGATACCGGGCGGCGAAGGCTGCCGGGCTTGAGACGGTGCCGTGCCTGATCCGGGACCTGACCGACGAGCAGGTCCTCGACATCCAGATCCACGAGAACCTTCACCGCGAGGACGTCCATCCGATGGACGAAGCCCTTGGCTACAAGTTTCTGATGGAAAAGATCGGATGCGAGGTCGCTGAGGTTGCGGCACGCGTCGGGAAGTCCGAGGCCTACGTCCTCGGCCGGCTGAAATTGAACGCGCTTATCCCGGAGGTCCAAAAGGATCTCGAGGACGGACTGCTGCCGGTTGGCCATGCCCTTGAGATCGCCAAGTTCGCCCCGGACTCGCAGTTGAAGCTATTAAACGAAGGAGCCTACGAGACCGACGATAAATGGGACGGCAAGGCCGGGGAATGGATATACAAACCGATTAAGTCAAAACCGAAGATCCTGGCCGACTTCCGCGAGTGGATCGCCGAGAAGATCCTTTGGCGGCTCGCGAAGGCTCCCTTCGACCTAAAGGCGACGAACCTTCGGCCGGACGGCCTCGCTTGTGTTGTCTGCCCGAACCGGACCGGGGCGAACGCCCTTCTTTTCGATAAGGGCACCGGAAACAACGATTCATGCCTCGACCCGGCCTGTTGGAATAACAAGGCGAAGGCACACGTTAAGATCACGCGGGAACGCCTGGCCCACGAAGCCTCGGTCAGCATCGAGGAGATCCCGCTGATCGATACGGGGTCTTACAGCGGCCGCGACGGCGCATTGGGCTACGATAACTACGTCCTGATCGTAAAGGGGAAGGTCGAGTCATGGAATACCAAACTCTCGAACAAGCCCTGCGACAAATCGATCACCACGGTCGACGTTTCCCGCGACCAGTACGGCAAACTCGCAACGGTCTGCCTTCGCGAGACGAAATGCAAGGTTCATTTCGGTAAAGGCGGGTCAGCAACCGCGAGGAGTGCGGGCAAGAACGATGCAATAGCCGAAGCCGCCGAAAAGATCAAGAAACTCGAACGGAAGGAAGAACTGTTTGATATCGCGGTCGGTGAACGAGTCCGGCACCGCGTTATGCGGTTGGCCGCGGATCATTTCGCAAAGAACGCTGAACTCGGACCGGATCTTGATAACATCCTGCCAGAACTGCTTGCCAAGCTGTGGCTGACCGCTACCGGCGGAATAGATGGAGCAACCCGCGGCAACCTAGTCGCTCCGATCATGGCGGCCGCTACCGACTCGGAAGATGGGTTTGGCAACTTCGGCTATGAACAGCCGACGGTCGCAGATAATTTTCGGAAGCGGCTTTCAGAAGCACATCAGTATCGAATGCTCTTCCTTTTCGTTCACGGAAACACGGGTGCGATGTATTACGACGGGTACTCCTCACAATCGGGCGTCCGGAAGATCGCCGAGGAATACAACATCGACTACACGCTGCTCGATGCCCAGGTCCGCGTTGAAGTCGCTCAGGAAAAGGCAAAGAAGCACATCGATCTCTTTAAGGCGTATCTCGCCATGGTCGAGGCTGGGAAGACGAACGCGAAGATCCCGCGGCCGTATGCCCCGAGCTACAAGGCCCCGGCGTAGAAATGGAGGACCGACCGAATGAGCAATTGCAAGAAATGCGGGGCCGAGATCATTTGGGCTCGGCGAGCTGAGAAGCAGATCGACGGCAGCGTCCGGATCGTTCCCGGGGCGAGGGCGAACCCGATCGATGCTCGGCGTTTCACGGACGGAAACCTCGTCCTGGATTCCGAGCGTGGGATCTATCGGTTCGCCACGGGGAACGAGCAGGAAATGGCCGAACACGGTGGTAAGCGGCTCTGGAAATCACATTTTGCTGTATGCCCCGGCGCGGATGATTTTCGACGAAACGGCAAGGCCCAACCTCTATGAAACACTCGATGTTTGCACAGATCCCGACCTCGATGATCTGCCGGTTTGGCGAGCTGACCAAGCGGGAGATCATCGTCGTCGCCTTTCTGTTCGCCTCGCGAAACCGAAGGACGGGTTTGTGCAATCCAACGCAGCGGTCGATTTCTGAGGCGACAGGGATCGCTACATCGCACGTGTCAGTCGCGGTTCGAGGGTTGATCGAGAAGGGGTGGATATCGGATGCCGGGCCGGACGGATTCGAGGTGTTGGAAGCACCGGCAGAAGTTACTGATTCGGTAACTTTACCAGGCTTGGAAAGTTACCAAATCGGTAATTCCGAAGTTACTGAATCGGTAACTTCTGAGGCCCCGGATGTTACCAAATCGGTAAGTGAAGTTACCGAATCGGTAACCCAAAGTTACCAAATCGGTAACTCGCTTATTAAGGATTCTGAACACAAGGTTGAACACAAGATTAACAGAGAGAGAGAGAGCCGCTCGCGCTCTGCCGATTTCGGTCCGCCGATCGGACCGACGCTCAAGGCAAATCATCCGGCACTCGTCGCTGTCCGCTCGCTCACCGGCCACCAGCCGGACCGGGCAACGTGGGACGGGATCATCGACGTGCTCGGCGAGGACCCGGACCTCGGGTTTCTCTCGAAATGCTACACCGATTGGGTCATGCGGGGCTTTCGGAAACAGAACTACGGCTGGATAACGGACTGGTATGCGAATGGAAAACGGAAGAGAACGAATGCGAATAGTAAAAGCGACGGATCGGGCGGCCGCAGCCGCGGCGGAAAGTCCCTTGCCGATATCGGCATCCGGGACTAACTGCGAACGGTGCCACGGATCCGGAATGGAGGTCGTCCCCGGCCGCGGCGCTAGGGCTTGCGAGTGTCTTACGAGCTCGATCCGGCAATATCTGCTCGGCCGGATCCCGGAACGTTTTGCCGGGTGCAGCCTCGCGGCTTTCGAGCCCGATGCCCGCCGGCACCCGATGCAGGCGGAGATCCTCACGGCACTTCGGGCCGATCCCGGGGCGAACTACTTTCTCTCGGGTTCGTTCGGGACCGGCAAGACGCAGTTTCTCTGGATGCTCTATCGGCAAGCGGTCGAAGGCCGGGAACGGCATCCGGTGGCGTACACGCTGATCGGTCTGCTGAACGAGTACCGGTCGGCGTTTGACAATGCGGACCGTCGAATGGATCCCGCCAGGCCGAAGCTGACCGCCGATGTGCTACGGAACTCAAGTACCAAATATGCGGTATTTCTCGACGATATCGACAAGGCCAGGCCGACCGAGTACGTCGCCGAGCAGGTGTTCGACCTCCTCGACGCGATCTATGCCCACGGCCACCAGCTCGTCGTGACGACGAATCTCCCGGCCGTGGAACTGATCGACCACTTCGAGCGTGCTGACGAGCGGTACGGCGGGGCGATCGTCCGACGACTTCTTACCAACTCGACCAAGTTCGAGATGTTTTGATCTATGCCCGAGACCTGGAGAGAAAGAGCCTTGAAGCTGATCGATGAGGAATACCATGACCTCAGCCGGCGGCACCCGGACCTTTCGCCGGCCGAGATCTGCGCAAGGATGAACCGCGACTGCCCGTTCCGGACCAACGACGCATACGCCCGGGGCGAGTGGAGCAAGGCCTTCGGTGATTACCGGATCGCCCGGACACGGCCGGACCTCGTCGAACGCTTCAAACTTGACGGACCGCTGTTCTGAACACGTGGAAAAAGAGACGCGAACAATCAAGCCATTCCGCTGCCGGCGATGCGGATCGACCGAGGCCCATACGGACGGCGAGACCCTCTACTTTGCCGGCCGGCCGCTGCCGTTCGAGCCGCTCGAGGTTCGCTTCGCTTGCCGCCAGTGCGGCCGGAAGGTCCGGTGGATCTCAACGAGAAGCGAAAGAAAATTGACCGACCGCGGGCGTTTGTAGTATTTTTTGGCTAACAATTCTGGTCGCCGACCAATTAGCGTCGGTTCGGGGTAATTAACGGCTCCGAGTTATCGAGAGAACCTGCTCTCGAAGCTCGGGGCCGTTTTCATTTGGCGGAGAGAACGGTGACAAAAGCACAGGCAAGAAAACTAGCAAAGCAGATCTTCGACCGGTTCGATAAGCAAATCTTCGAGGCGACGAACGGGACCATGATCGAGCCCGCGTTCGTCGCCGGCCTGATCGCAAATGAGGCCGGAAAGGACAGGGCCGGGAATATAAACCGTTCGGCGACCCGGTTCGAGCCGCACGTGTTCGCGGCACTCAAGGCCGTACGTGACGGCCGACGAACGAGCTACAGCGGGATCCGCCGAGCAGATGTTGCTGACGCCTCGGACAAAGCCCTTCGAGCCCTCGCGACGTCGTATGAGGCAACGCAGATCATGGGCTGGCACGTGGTCAAGAATCTCCGCTGCACGATCGCAGATCTCCGCAACCCGGACAAGCATCTTTTCTACACGGTTAAACTCCTGCAGCTCAACGGCTACACGAAGAGGCTCGACGAGAATCAGATGGATCGCGAAATGCGGCAATGGAACACGGGCCGCGAGGATGGGAAAACGTATCACGCGAACTACGTTCCAAACGCTCGGCTGATCCGTGCCGCCTACCGCGAGCTCGAAGCGGACCGTCTCTCGCGAACGGTTGAGGAACGGACGACGGCCCAGTCCGAACCTATTCCGCCATTTCCGCCGGCGATCGCAGAACCCGCCGAGGTGCCGGCACCCGAACCTTATCAGGGTGTCGGATTTTGGGCCGTGATCAAGCGGGACCTTGTCGCCGCGACGGGCGGAAACCTGACGTTCGCGAGCCTGGCCGAATATGCGCAGCAGGCGAGCGGCTGGCCCGAGTGGGTAGTCGGCATCGTCACAAAGATCGCCGTCGGGCTCCTGATCGCGACGATCGGATATTTCGTCTTCCGGGTGATCCACTTCGCGGTGGATTCATGGAAGAAGAACAAGAAGGTGAGCTACGAGGTCGAAACCCGGTCGGCCGCCGACCGACGCGATATCGAGTG
The DNA here is from genome assembly GCA_019639235.1 of Acidobacteriota bacterium. GTDB lineage: Bacteria > Acidobacteriota > Blastocatellia > Pyrinomonadales > Pyrinomonadaceae > OLB17. Next base: position 64,575 of record JAHBSG010000007.1, read on the forward strand.
GGTTACCGGGGAGGACGCGGCATGATGCTGATCGCTACGTTTCTCGCGAATCTTTTCGGCGTCGAGTATGCCTCGGCCGCTCGATGGCTTCGCCGAGGAGTTCGGATCGGCGCCGTCGTTCTCGCGGTTCTGGTCCTGCTCTTTGTCGTCTTGCAGATCCGCTCTTGTTTCTCAAGGCCGCCGAAGCTCGACGAGCGACAGATCCAGCGGGCCGAGGAAGCGATCAAGGCCGGGAACGACCGGGAGCTCCGCGAGATCCTCGTCGAATCGGACACGGCAGAGGCTCGAGCAGTCCAAGGAGCCGCGAATGCGAAAGCGGACAGGATAAACGCGGTCTATGAATCGCGGAAAAAGTGGGAAAACGCCAGCCGCGAGGAGCTGCAGGCGGAGTTCGATCGGAGGAGAAATCAATGAGGATCTACGGATATACGCTACTCGTATGTTTGCTGTTTTCAGTGGCCGCGTTCGGGCAGCAATCGCCGGGGCCGGAGTGCCCGCCGGACCGCGTGTGCATCACGGTCGATGAGGCCCGGAAGGCCCTGATCGATGCCGACACCGTCACGGCCCAGGCAAAGGAACTCGAGGCCAAGGACGCGACGATCGAGGAACTCCGCGGCGAGATCGGCCGGCTTCGTATCGAACTCGCGAAGACCGTGGGCGACAAGACCGGCGCCGAGCAAATGATCGTCCGGCTTTCGGCAATGGTCGACCTTCTTCTCAAATCGACTAAGAAGAAGTGCCTGCCTTTTAGCGTTTGCATCAACTGATATCGATGGACGGAATAACGGGAACCCAGGCGGCGATTGCCGCGATCGTGAGCATACTTTCGCTCGTCGGCGTCGGAAAGATCATCGAGCTGCTCTTGACGCGATTCTGGTCTGGCCGTGACCGGCGAACGGCGGCGCACGAAACGAACGAAGGAAAGATGATCGATGCGGACCAGCTTGCGCTCAAGATCCTGCACGAGGACCTTCGAGAACTGAAGGGCCGGGTCGATAAATTAACTTCGGACCTCGCCGCTGTTCGGGACGAGCGGGCACAGCTCCAGGCAGAGAATACGATCCTGCGAAACACCGAAAAGCTTCTCAAGGAGCGGGTCGACAAGCAGGGTAAGCGGATCGAGAAATTGGAATCGGATCTCGAGGACACGAAGACTCTGCTCAACGAGGCGAAGTTCGCGATCAGTTCTCGCGACAAGGAGCTAACGACGCTCCGCAGCGAACTGAACCTGACGACACGGGATCTGCTCGATCTCAAACGGCAGTACACCGAGCTCGAGGCGGCGACTGCGGTGCACAACTCCGGAGGTTAGAAAAATGGCGAAGGCTCCAACCTATCGAAACCGCATCGTCGGCCACGGTGAAAAAACGGCCTCGGAGTTCCAGGTGAACCCGCTGAACTGGCGGAAGCACCCCGAACCGCAGCAGCAGGCGATCCGCGAACTTCTTCGGTCCGTTGGCTGGGTGACGGGTGTTATCGAGAACGTGCGGACCGGGAACCTGATCGACGGGCACCTCCGGATCGAAGAAGCCCTGGCATCAACGCCGAAGGCGAAGATCCCGTACACGCAGGTCGACCTCTCCGAAGAGGAGGAACGAAAGATCCTGCTTCTTCTCGACCCGGTCGGATCAATGGCCACGGCCGATGAAGAGCTGATCCAGGAGCTAATGGCCATCGTTGGCTTGCAGGAGGACACGCTTCTCGACGCCCTCACGGCCTTTACCGATACCGGAATAAAGGCAGAGGACCTCGGGGAATCGTTCGAACTCCCGGCCGGGGATCGCGAACCGTTCCAGCAGCTGACGTTCACGGTGACGGACGAACAGGCCGAAACTCTGAAGGCGGCACTCGAAAAGGCGAAAAAGGCCGGGCCATTCGTGGACACGGGGAATGAAAACAGCAACGGGAACGCATTAGCGCGGATCGCGGAAGCCTATGTTTAGGGTCAAAGACATCGTTATCAAGCTCGTGCCGGCGGCGACGGCGAATGCGTTCGTCCGCCGATATCACTACTCCGGGAAGGTGGTGAACAATTCCCGACTGCACTTCGGAGCCTTTCTCGGAGACAGGCTCCACGGCGTCATGTCCTTCGGCTCGCCACTCGATAAGCGAAAGGTCCTCGGGCTCGTTAAGGGAACGCTCTGGAACGAAATGCTCGAACTGAACCGGATGGCATTCGACGATGCCCTGCCGAAGAACAGCGAATCACGCTCGCTATCCGTCGCCCTGCGGATGATCCGGAAAAACGCCCCGCACATAAAGTGGGTGATCTCGTTTGCGGACGGGATGCAATGCGGCGACGGCACGATCTACCGGGCGAGCGGTTTTCTGTTGACCGGATTTTCGTCGGCGTCGATGTACGAGCTCCCGGAGGATCTCGCAAAGATCAACGGCGGCCCTATCGCTCACCGGCTCTCGCTCCAGTGCAAAACATCGACGCTCTCACGCGAGATCATGCGTCGGACGAAGGGTAAGAACCTCACGAATTCGGAGTACTGCAATCTGCTCGGAATGAAGATCGTTCCCGGTCATATGCTCCGATATATGTACTTCCTGCAACCCGAGGAACGGGCCAACCTTACGGTCCCCGTGCTTCCGTTCTCGGAGATCGAAAAACGTGGTGCCGGGATGTACCGCGGTGAAAAACGCGTGGCAAGCATAGATGGCGATGCGGCCGGCTTCCAGCCGGAGGAGAGCGGTTCGAGCCCGACTGCCACGCTCCAATAAAACTTGTCAAACAATAGGAGGTTGTCAGCAATGGTTGCCGGTGACGGCACAAAAAAGCGAGGAAAGCGACGATCGCCGCAAACGACAGCAAGGGTGATCGACCGCGGTTCGCGGATCCTTGAACTCAGAAAGAACGGTGCATCGCTGCGGGCCATTTCGGCCGCCTTGAAGAAGGAGGCCGAGGCGAAGGGCGAATCGGACCGGGGTTATAGCTACGAGCAGGTCCGGAAGGACTACAACGCGATCATCGACCTTCGGATCGAGGAACAGCAGGAAACGCTCGAAGAGATCCGGGCGATATCGGCCGAGCGGCTCGAAGAGGTCCTTTTGCACTACATGCCTTACGTCCGGCTGAAAGTGGACGGCCTTACTCCGCGAAACGAGGTCGAACTGAAAAAGAAGGCCGGGGACACGGTGATCAAGGCAGTGAAGGAGCTGGCGGAGCTGTACGGGGCGAAGCGGCCGCAGAAGCTCGAGGTCACGGGCGAGGACGGCAAACCGCTGAACGTCGTGACGCAGGTGATCGTCGAGTTTACGAACGAGACCGGGGAGGACCGCGAATGAGGGGCCGAACGGAGTTCACGATGTGCCGGCGAAAGAAGCGGTACACGATCCGGCAGGCCCATCGCGTAGCCGGCCATTTGAACGAACGGCAAAAGAAGCGGGTCCACAGTTACCGCTGCCCGGTATGCGGGCATTATCACGTTGGCGGATACGGAAAGAATGACCGTGAGCGCACAGATCCCGAAGATCAAACTGCCGCGTAAGTTCGGCACGGTTTGGAACTCGCTTCGCCCGTATCAGATCTGGTACGGCGGCCGCGGTTCGGCAAAATCGTGGACGAAGGCGACGCAGTTCCTGCTCAAGGCACAGTCGCAGAGGTATTTCCGGGGCGTTTTTGCTCGCGACACGCAGAAGAACGTCCGGGCCTCGCAGTTCCAGCTTTTTAAGGACCTCGTCCGGCGCTTTCCGTGCTTTCACAATCAGTTCACGTTCCAGGAATCCGGGATGCGGATCACGTGCCGGGCGACGGGCAACTACATGATGGGCGGTTCGTTCGAGCAGCCCGACACGCTTCGCTCGGTCCCGGACCCGACCGACTTCTGGGCCGAGGAGCCGATCACGCGGGAATCGCAGATAAACCGGCAGGACTTTCTCGACATTGTCGGCTCGCTGCGGAACCCCGAGGGCGTCCAGACGCAGTTTCATTTCACGTTCAACCCGATCTCGATGCAAACGTGGATCTACGAGGATTTCTTTCTCAAGAACCTCTACGACTGCGAGAAGCTCTTTATCAACTATTGGGAGAACCCGTACTGCCCGCAATCGACGATCGACTTCCTCGAATCGCTGAAGATCATTGACCCGAAGCGGTACCGGGTCGATGCCCTCGGCGAATGGGGAATTGCCCACGAGGGCCTGATCTACAAGGACTGGGAGGCTGTCGACGAGATGCCCGAGCCGGATTACTACGGCGTCGATTTCGGCCACACGAACCCGGCCGCACTAGTCCAGGCGGCGGTCCGCGACGAAATGGGGCGACCGAAGAAAACGCTCTTTTGGAACGAGCTGCTTTATGAGTCCGGCCACACCGAGGCCTCGCTGATCGCCCGTTTCCGCGAGATCGGTGTCAAGAAGCACATTCCGATGATCTGCGATAACGAATCTCCGGCGACGATCGAGGCACTTCGGCGGGCGGGTTACCGGGCGGTTCCGTGCAAGAAATACGCCGGAAGCGTTTGGGACGGAATCAACCACGTCCTCGACCACGAGCTAAAGATCGTCCGCGGATCGGAGAACCTCTTTGCGGAGATCGGCAACTACTGCTGGGACGTGCTGCCGAACGGAAAGCTCCGCGAGGAGCCGGAAAAGAACTCGGTCTGCCACGCACTCGATGCCGGCCGATACGCGGCCGAGGGGACGAAGCGAAAGCCGGGGCAATTCTACAGCTGGTAAACGACTATGACCGACCTAAAAAAAGCACTTGAACTGTTCATCGCCGTGCGGCCCGGCCGCGAGCACCTGATCGATTACTACGATGGGCGGCATCAACTGATGTTCGCCACGGATCGTTTCAAATCGACGTTCGGCGACATGCTGAAAACGATGAAGGACAACCTTTGCCCGATCGTCGTCGAGGCGACGGCCGACCGGATGGAGGTGATCAATTTCTCGGGCAGCGAGGCCGAGAGCGAGGTTTCGAAGCGGGCCTGGGAGCTCTGGCAGCGGGAGCAAATGGAACTGAACTCCTACCGCCTGCACGTCGAGGCGATCCGATCCGGGGCCGGTTACCTGATCGTTTGGCCCGATGATGCCGGAAAGGCGAGGTTCTATGTGCAGGACTCGCGGAATTGCGTCGTCGTTCGGGATCCGGAGACGGACGCGATCCGCTTTGGGGCGAAGCTTTGGAAGAACGAGGAGAAGAAGCTTCGCCTCAATCTCTACTATCCGGAGAAGGTCCAAAAGCTGATCTCGAAGAACGCCTTTGAGGCCGGCGTCTCGCAGCTCCGCGAGGCCGAGTTCATTCCGCTCGAGGGCGAACCCGAGACACCTAACCCATTTGGGGTAGTTCCGATGTTCGAATTCGCAACGTCGCCGATCCTCGATAACGCCGTTCCGATCCAGAACGCCCTGAACAAAACGGTCTGCGACAAGCTCGTGGCGATGGAGTTCGCGGCATTTCGGCAACGGTACGCGACGGGCCTCGAGTTTCCGATCGACGAGATCACGGGCGAGCGGAAGATGCCGTTCAAGGCGGGGGTCGACCGGATATGGGCAACGGACCGGCCGGAGGCGAAGTTCGGGGACTTCAACGAGGCGGACCTGACGCAGTTTTTGAAGGTCGCCGATTCCTATCGCCTTGAAATGGCCCGCGTGACGGGAACGCCGCTGCACTTCTTCGCGATCGTCACGAGCGACGCGATCTCGGGCGAAGCACTCAAGACGCTCGAGTCGCGGTTCACGAAACGGATTACTCGGCTTTGTCTTTCGTTCGGCCCGGTCTGGGCCGAGGCGATGGAGTTCGCACTGCGGATCGAGGGCGTAACCGCGGGCGGTGACCTGACGGTCCAGTGGACGCCGGCCGAGCAGCGGAGCGAACGGGAAGTCCTGGAAACGCTCGGGATGAAGCGTGACACGCTCGACGTGCCGGTCGATACGCTTCGCGAGGAATACGGCTACACGGAGGAGGACATCCGAAAGTTCAACCGTGAGAACGCGATCATCGTGGAACCGGAACGCGGCGACGGTGAGGACGACGAATGACCGAGGCGGAGATCAAACGGGCCGAACGCGAGGCGGAGTCCGATGCCGAATGGCTCGGGCTGCTCTTGCTCCTGGCGTTTCGAAAAAAGCGGGCCGCGGACGTGACCGAGGTGCGGTTTGACGCGGCGACGGGCCGATTCTATTTGAACGGCCGGGCGGTCTCGGTTCGTTCGATCCGGGCTTACCTTACGCGGATCGAGGACCGAATGGCCCGGCGGTTGGTCCAAATCACAACGCGGCTTGAAAAGGGCGAGATCACGCTCGCGGAATGGAAGCGGGAGTTTGACCGGACGGTGACCTCGACGCACATCCTTGCCGGAGCTCTGGCACTCGGCGGGATCTCCGTCGCGGCCCGGAACGGTTTCACGCTCGAGCGGATCGCCGAGCAGCTCGTCTATGCGGACCGGTTCGCCGAGGACATGCGGAAAGGGCGGGCGGGCTCGCTGGCAAAGATGCGATCGCGGGCGAAGCAATACGCCCGGGCGGCGCACATCACGTTCTCGAACGCCGAGCATCTCGCACGACAGGCTTTGGGGGTCCAACGCGAGGCGATGCGGATCCGCCGGGCGGCGGAGAGTTGCCGGCCGTGCATAAAGTTCAGCAACAAGTGGATGCCGATCGAAGCGATGCCGCCGATCGGTTCATTTCCAAAAGAGATCGGCGGTTGTGCTCATTACTGCCGTTGTTATTTGGTCTATCGATGAAAGAAGAGAAACCGAAACCGATAGCTCGAAAGCTGACCGAGGCCGAACGCCTCGCGGTCGAGGAGCGCCGAATTGAGATCAACTATCTCCGGCACTTGAAGCGGAAGTATCCAGCCGAGGACGAGCGGATCACGCAGGAGATTCGGAACCGGCTTCAGGGGGGTTGACTCTGTTCGTTTTGCCTTCGCTGTCGCGTACCCCTTTTGTAACCATGGCCGGAAGGACAAACAAATATTCTCCCAAAGCCATCGCAAACCTATAGCATCGTTCGGCATCAGCGGACGTCGGTATTCCCGCCACGGTATCCGCATGACGCTGATCATTGGCGTCGAGACGGATGTTGTGTGCCCAAATTTCCATTTCTCGTGTTATCAAATGTTCTTCGGCCGCCTGTCGCAATCGGGAATAAAGGCTTCCGTCTGTCCGACCCACAGCCTTTAGCATTTCGTCAATTGCCTTCGCCGCGAGCATGATCGACGCCTCGGGAGCGTGAAATGTCTCCCTGCACTGTGTCAACGATCGCCGAGCCGGCATCGGAATTTCTTGAGGTTCGCCCTTGGGCTGAGGGAAAATCGCATCAACTGATCCATTAAGGCGGGCCGCACTTGCGGTGACTAAAGCTCCGCAGGTGTGGCACATATAGACTGACCACTCGTGTTCGTATCCCAGAGCGGCCGATGTTCGCCAGTTGTTCAGTCGCGATAAATTTGGGTGGGCGACCGCGCAGTGTGGACAACGGTCAAGCTCGAGCTGCTCCGAGAGATAAAGGGCTTTACGCATAACAACCGTTGACAAATTATAGTTGTATCGAGTAATTTTCCAAAAGCGGCAAATGCCGCGGTGAAAACTAAATAGCCTAAGGGCCACAATCTTAAGATTCATCGCCCGTCAGATACGAGATAACAGATCTCGCGTTTGGCGGGCGATTCGCTTTTTATGCCAAACGACAACACGAACACCGGAGCAGGATCGCAGGCCGCGGGAGCAGCCGACCAAGGGGCCGAAGGCCAAGGGCAGCAACCGCAGACGTCCGACGGGACGGGACAAAACACGGGTGCGGGACAGCAACAACCGGGAGCAGGGACCCAGACCTCACAACAAACGACTGGGGAGCAAACGAAGGAAAAGACATTCACGCAGGCGGACGTTGACCGCATCGTTTCCGAGAGGATCAAGAAGGGCGTAAAGGCCGAACTCAAAAAGATCATCGGCGAGGGTGAACCCGCAAGGCTCGAGGATGTCCAGAGACAGTTGAGCGAAAGTCAGACGGAGCTGCGGACCTTTAGGGCACGCGACGAGATCCATGACTTCATCGCCGATCCGGCGAATAAGCTCACGGTCCGGCCGGAGAACTTCCGGGCGATCGAGAAGCTTGTTCTTGCGGACCTGGAGTTCGACGACGAGGGGAAACCGTCGAACCTGGCCGCGACGGTCGAGGCGGTCAAAAAGCTCGCTCCTGCTCTGTTCTCAAATAGTCCGGGTTCGATCAATGCCGGCGAAGGGAAAGGCTCCCCGGTTTCCGGCTTCGATATGAACTCAATGATTCGGCGAGCAGCCGGGAGACAGTAGAGCAATATGCCATACGACAACATTATTTCGCGTTCAGACGCGCAGGCCCTGATCCCGGAGGATGCGGCCCGCGAGATCTGGAAAAACGTACCGCAGGCTTCGGCTGCGATGTCGCTTTTCCGGCCGCGTCGGCTTAGCCGGAATCAGCAGCGAGTGCCGGTCCTCGCGACGCTTCCGCAGGCTTACTTCGTCAATGGCGATACGGGCCTGAAGCAGACGACCGAGCAGCAGTGGGCGAACAAGTTCTTCAACGTCGAGGAGGTCGCCGTGATCGTTCCGATCCCGGAGGCCGTGCTCGATGACGCCGACTACGACATCTGGGAGGAGATCCGGCCGAACATCGTTGAGGCGATCGGCCGCACGGTCGATGCCGCGATCTTTTTCGGTACCAATGCTCCTGCCTCGTGGCCGGATGCGATCGTCGCGGACGCCATCGCCGCGGGCAATGTTTACGCCCGGGGAACGAACAACGCAGCGGCCGGCGGAATCGCGGCCGATATCTCGGACATCATGTCGCTTGTCGAGGCGGACGGCTATGACGTCAACGGGATCATCGCGAGCCGGACCTACAAGGGCCGCCTGCGGAACGCCCGGGGCACGGACGGCCAGCCGCTGATGGACATGCAGGGGAACGTCTACGGCATCACGCCGCAGTATCCGCTCCGCGGCATGTGGCCCTCGGGTGCGAACGCGGCCGAGCTGATCGTCGGCGACTACACGCAGGCCTATATGGCAATCCGGCAGGACATCACCTACAAGGTGCTGACCGAGGCCGTGATCCAGGGACAGGACGGGGCGATCATCTATAACCTCGCCCAGCAGGATATGGTCGCCCTTCGCGTCGTTTTCCGCTGTGCCTGGCAGGTCGCGAACCCGATCAACTACGATCAGCCGACCGAGGAGGATCGTTATCCCTTCGGCGTTCTCCGCTCACCGAACGCCTAATGTCGCTTACGGCAGAAGAGCAGCGGGCCTTGAACTATAACCAGAGCACGAAACGCCGTGCCCTGGCCGTCAAGGCCCGAAAGAAAAGGCTTCGCGGGAATGAGCAGGCGGCCGCCGATCTTTTGGCGAACACCGAGGCACTGACCCGCGAAGGACTGAAAACCGGAAGGCAGAAAGACCTGATCCGCTATGACGAGCGGTTCGATTACACGCTATCGGACGACGACTAGGCGGGTTGCATAGGAGAAGAAAAACATCATGGGCGAAAAGGCACCATTAGTTCAGAAGATCTCGGTCACGACGCCGAACGTCGCCGCGGGGTCGAGCGATTCATTCGCGATCGGCGAAGCCGCTTTTGACGGCGAGGTCACGGCGATCTCTTTCATCCCGGACGCGGCGGCAACGGGCGACAACACGAACAAGCGGACCTATACGGTCGTCAACAAGGGCCAGAACGGCTCTGGAACGACGGTCCTCGGCACGCTTGATCTGGTCACGGGAAACAACCTCGTTGCGTTCGACGAGAAGGCCTTTGTGCTTTCGGCGGTCGAGGGGGCACTCGAGGTGAACGCCGGCGACGTTCTCGCACTCGTCTCGACCCACGCGGCCTCGGGCCTCGCGGATCCGGGAGGCACCATCCAGGTGACGATCGAGCGGGCATAAGGCCCGGCGGTTTTGGCGGTGCGGGTTTCGGCCCGCACCATTTTGACGCCGGACGAGCGGGTCCGGAACGGAGAAAGAAATGGCAGCTAATCGAAAGATCCGAGAACCGGAATCGGTAAAGGTCCGGCGAGTGGCAGACGGCGAGATCCTCACCGTCAGCAAAAAGGCCTGGGAGTCGGTCCTGAGCGGCAAAGAAGGCTTTGAACTCGAGGTCGAGCGGCCGAAGAGGCTGGCCGGCGAGAAGGAAGCTCCGGCCGCGGGCGGCACCTCGAACGAGAAGGAAAAATAGGCACGATGGCCTTTACGGAAAGCGAGAAATTGAGCATCAGCAAGATCCTCGGCATGCCGCCGACGCTGCTCGATGCTCATTTGTCGTCTCTGGGCACGGACCTTACCGAGGCACGTGAAACGGAGGTTCGGGCGGAGCTGACGCGGTGGACGACCGGCAGGGTCGGTTCGCAGTTCTACTCGCTGACGCCGACCGATTCTAACCGCGGCCTTAACCTTCGGACGGATTCCGCAAAGGCGGACGTTCGCAGAAACATTCGCGTGATCCTTGAGATCCTCGGCGACGAGGGCGTTGGTGGAATGGGAACGATCCAGGTCGGGCAATAACGGGCGATGTCGACGGAGATCAACACAATTTTCAACGAGATCGTTGTCGGCGAGGTGAACTCGATCCTGACCGATATCTTCGCCCCGGACGGCGTTCGATGTTTCCTTCTTCGCCGGGCCGGCGAGACGCAAAAATTTTCGGTGGTCCGCGAGCTCGTGGCGGGCTTTCTGGCCGAGTATGACAGCTTCCGTGGGCAGATGAGATTCAGCGTCGGTTCGGCCGAGGATCTCGACGATGATTTTGCCGCTGCGACAGATATTGCCTACGGCGTCCCGACCGAAACCGGGCAAATGGAAGTTTACAGTCTCGGCACGGGCGATGAACGGGACGTTGTTTCGCCCATCGACGGCCGCGGCTGGCGGGCCTTTGCGACGAAGACCCGGCACGAACGGTTCACGGTTCCCGTGCCGGATCCCGAGCCATAACGGATGTTTGTAGTCACACGAAAACTCGACTCGAAGATCTTCCAGGGCACGGCCCGGCGGCAGGCATTTGCCAATTTCGTCGGCCGGCAGGCAAAGGAGTTCAAGAGCGTGAGCAAGGCCCGGATGATCCGATCGAAACCGGCCGGGCGTCTTTATCCTCGGCGTCGGGGAGCGAACTTCCGGCGTTTCCACCGGGCATCGGCCCGCGGGCAGCGTCCGGCGATCGATACCGGGAAACTGCTGAATTCTATCGAGGACCGAAGGCTCGGGGAGTTCAAGGCCGAGGTTTTTGCCGGTGCCGAATACGCGAAGTATCTGCAAAGCGAAAGGCTCGACCGGCCGATCATGGACGAACGGGACGCCGGCGAGGCACAGGCGAAATTCGACCGCGAGGCGGTTCAGATGATTCGAACGCTCACCTGAAACGGAAACGATGGCCCTTGATCGTGAAAACGAGTTGAAATGCCGGAAGGCCCTTGCGGACCTGATCGCGACGGTGCCCGAGGCCGGCTACGTGGTTCCGGCCGCACGGTACTCGAGCGGGATCGAGGACTTCTGGGCCGTTGCGGATCCGACAAAGGACACGCGGAACGAGCTCGAAACTTCGATGATCGCCGCGACGTGGGTCTACCCGCTGACCTTTGCAGACGATTTCACCTCAGGCGGACACGATTCGCCGCTCGTCCGGTTCACTTATGAGATCTATCTTTTCCGGCAGTACGGGCTCGAGCGTGAGGATGAATCGGAGACGCCGATCGTTTTCGATTCGAAGGTCCTGAAAGAGCATAACGACTTTGTCGCGGCCTGGCTCGGGATCAAAGAGGCTTTTCAACGCGAGGCGGTGATCGCCGAACTCGACCCCGCAGTATTTGCCGAGCGAAAAACGGGCCCGGTCGTCCAGATCGAGAACATCGCGAACCAGGCGGTTTGCGAGTTCGTCCCCGGAGCCGTGGGTTATGCGGTCCGGCTGCAGGAGACGCTTCGGCTCAAGTTAAGGGAGTGCTGATGATGAAGGAAAAAGACAATGCGAAGGCTTTTGATGGAGCAGACGATCTGGAAGCTGCGGCCGCGAATGTGGCTCCGGGCTCTCCTGGATCTATGGAGAGAGCAGACGATCCGGCGCCGGCGAAGAATATCGTCTTCGTGCGGCGGGAGCGGGTTTATCGCGACGGACAGGAGGAACAGGTCCCGGCCGAGGCCCCGCGAACGATCCGAGACGGTGACCGGCTCTTCGAACTCCCGGACAGCAAGACGCAGCAGGACGGGTTCTATCATCCCGAGGCGGCCCGTCTGATCCGGGCGTTTCCCGGCAGTTACAAGGCCTTCACGGAAAAAGGGGCTTAGTAGTTCGTTAAAGCGAAGGAGAAAAGCAGGCGATGCCGAACACAAGACAGGTACTAACAGATCGTTTTTTTGTTGTGAACAATGCCGGCAAGGTCCAATCGGCGATCGGCGTCCCGCTGGTCAACGGCGACCTGGACACCCGCGATAAATGCACCGTGACGCGGGAGGAGATCGTCACGCGTCGCGATTACCGCGACTGCCGGGACGAGGACCTGATCGAGGCAAAGATCGACTCGCGGCTCGCACGCTACACGCTCGACTATGCCGAAGTTACGCCGCAGATCATCGCACGATGGTCGGCCATGCTCCTCGGAGCGGCCGCCTCGCCGACCGGGAGTCCCTCAAATGAGGTACAGACGCTGACCCGCTCGGGAACGGTGGACGGCGGAACGTTCACGATCGCCCTGACGCTCGAGGGGCGGACTGTAACAACAAAGCCTATAGCGTGGGACGCGACGCCGGCGGCCATCCAGGCGGCGCTCACGGCCCCGCGGATGCTCTTCGTTCAGCCCGGCGACGTGGTCGTAACGGGCGACTGGACCGGCGGCATCATCCTCACGTTCCCGAACACAGGCCGGCTCGGCCGGGCGAACCTTCCGCTCGTTGTCGTTGACGATGCCGCGATCACAGGCGGCGGCGGCATCGATGTGGCGGAGACGACGCCAGGAGCCCAGAGGTTCCATGACTTCTCGCGATCGACGAGCCGAGTTAAGCCGCGCGTGACCTTTGCCCTCGGGTGGGACACGGACACGGACCGCGTCGAGAAATACGCCGATTACGTTGTCGAGGCGGTGAACCCGGCAACCTCGCTCGACGGCAACGTAACGCTCCAGGTGCAGCTTCTGGGGCCGTGGGAGTACGACTCGATCGAGACGGCCTTCGATATCCCGGAGTGCGTCAACATCGATCCGCTCCAAGCCCGCGATTGCCGGATCCAGATCGACGGCGAGTGGCAGACGGTCGATATCAATTCGATCAACCTCTCGGCGAACGACAATGTGCCGACGGACCGGCTTTCGGCCTTCCCATTCGACGGGATCGACGTCCAGAACCTTGAACGCGGCCGCCAGCCGGCTTACGGGGTTTCTGCCTCGATCTTCGGCTCGGAGGTCGATTCGATCTATCAGCTCGCGCAGAACGAGCGGACCGAGGATCCGGTTGATGTGAAGGTGCATTTCGGCTTTCCCGGCAATCGCTGCACGTGGAACCTGCCGAAAACGGAGATCCGCTTTCAGTCGAACCGTTGGGGAACGGCCGGCGAGGCTCAGTACGCGACGATCCAGCTTGAGGGAGTGCCGTTCAAGGACGGCTTGAACGCCCCGCTGAACGTTGAGGCATACCTCGACCAAGCAACGGCGTTTCTGGCCACTTAGCGGCCAAGGATCAAGCAACCGGGGGCCGTCAGGCGGCTCCCGAGATAATTGAGAAAAGGAGAATTTCAGTGCCAAGAACGATCACTATCACGTCGGGTTACGAGGGGAGCCACATAGCGTTCTACCTTCGACCGATCTCGCTCTATGAAGAACAGCAGCACCTCGCACGGTTCGCCGAGGTAAAGGACCTCAAGGAACCTGCCCGCGGGCCGGAGATCACGAAGATCTGCATCGATTCGATCGCCGAATGGTCGGCCGAGGTCCCGCGTGAGCTTCGGCGTCGGGGGGATTCGAACGAATTCGACGAGATCCAGCCCGAGCAGACGCAGGGGATTGCCGAGAGCGTCCGCGACTATTTCGCCCGGCTCGATCCGGTCGACGCCGAGCGGATCGCCAACGACGTTGTTTTGAAATTCCGGGTGAAGCTCCAGCCGGACACGGTTTTTTAGTTGCCTTCCGGCTCCTTTGCCGCGGTTGGTTCCGCTTTCAAAAGGGCCTGGAAGGCTTAGGTCTTGAGTATTTCGACTGCCCGGTCGCGTGCCCGAGGGAAAAGCCGAAATACGATCCGCGGCGGACCAGGCTCTGCGAAACCTGCCCGCGACGAACGCGGAAACGCGATTTTCTCCGCGAGGTCGAACGGGACCTTGAAACGTGGCTCGGCGAGGCGGACGCGGCCGCGATGAATGCCGAGGAACTGCTCGGGCAGCTCTATGACACGCTGAGCGCGGCGGGTTTGGATCCGCGGGATCTTTCCGTCACGGCGAACTTTTACACGGCCGTTTACGAAAGCGAGCGGGACCGGTTCCGGCTGAAGGAACGAATGATGACTTGAAAGGAGGTAGAAAACAGACAGGGATGCAAAACGGAGTTGTTGAAATGGGTGCCAATTGCGGATATAATCCTCGCGGTTTTATCCCGCAGCCTATGATCTCCAACTCTCAGCCGATCGAAGTACTTCCGCCAACGCCGTCCGGTGACCGCTTCCGTTGCCCGTCCTGCAACTCCGAGAACACGCAAACGCTGCCGATGGTCTATGCGAACCAGACGACGGTCGGTGCCGGGGTTCAAAAGACGGTCGCGGCGGGCATAGCGACGCCTCCGCAGTTCGAGAACAGTACCGAAGAACTCATGTTCGCCGGAGCACTGCTCGCATTGGTATTCGGCTCGGTGTGGATCTTCTTGATAACGATCATTCCGGTGAATGTCGCGTTTTGGATCGCGGCTGTCGTCGGAGTCGCCGTGACGGTCCTGGCATGGGTAAAGTACCTCGGCCCGCGAAATTCAAAGCGGCACGCGGCCTTCAAGGCGGCTTACATGCGGTGGGAAAACTCGGTCCTTTGCCAACGCTGCGGCCACATCTTCCGGCAATAGAGCATCCCGTCTGTCCCTCTCGGGCAGATGGTCAATATCGTAGCCACACAATTTATCGGTGACCCGACGAAGCTGTTTCAGGCGGCCGACGCGGTCGAGGCTCGTCTTGCCTTGCTCTCCCGTCGCGTTGCTCAGGCCTCGGCCCTCCCGATGACGGTCCGGGCGCAGGATCTCACGGCCCGCGAACTCACGGCCCTCAACAACCTTCAAACCCGCCGGAACCAGGCCGAGCGGGCTTACACGGCCCTCTACATCTCTCAGCTGCGGCTTCGCGAGGCTGCCGAGCTGGCAATGATCCGACGCGTTGGTACTGCCCGGGCGGCGAGCCTCTCCGGCTCGACGGTCGCCGGTGCGGCCGGTTCCCGTGTCGCCTCGACCGCGGCCGCGGCGGGCGTTGGCGGAGCGTTTGCGGCCGGCCTCGCTCCGGTGATCGGCGCTGGGATTGTTGCGGCTGCCGGCCTTACCGTGAAGGCCTCGGTGACCGAGTACGAAGCGGCCCGCAAAAAGCAGCTCGAGCTCAAATCCTCGACGGCCGAACTACAGAAGCAGCTCGCGGATCTATTCGCCGCACGAGGGATCGAGGCTGACCGGATCCCGGGCATTCTCGAAAATCTAAACTCAGGCCTTGCGGACGCGGCCGTCTTCGGAAAGAACGGGGCGGCGGTCCTTGAGGTCTATGCTGCGAGGCTCGGACGGACGGCCGAATCGCTGACCGAGACAGAACGGCAGCAGGCATTGCTCAACGAGGCGATGCTCGTCTCTGCCCGAAATGCTGGTGCGGCGTCGCTTCGTGTTTCGGAGCTCGAGGCGAGTTCGGCCGAGCTCGGAAAGACGTGGAAATCGATGCTGGTCACGCTCGGAGGATTTACGACGCCGGCAGTCGCGAGCATTCTCCAGTTCATAAATCAGGTCGCGGGCGGGCAGGCCCCGCTTTCGCCGGCGGCGCAGGCCGAAAAGGATCTGCAGGAATCGGTCCGGCGGCAGCAGGAGTATCTCAAGCAGTTTCAAACGAACCAGCGGGACTATGCCGCGGCCCTCGCGAACCCGAACGCGAACCTTTTCAATTTCTCTCTCACCCGTTTTGGTGACCGGTCCAAACTGCTTGGCGGGAATCTCGACGCGGCCGCGGAGGAACGGACCGCGGCGATCGAGCGCGGAAAGGAGTACGTCGAATCGTTCATCAAGGGCGTCCGGGCAAATATCCAGATCAGTTCGGTCTCGGAACTGCGGGAACTCGCAAAGCAGGTCTTCGATGCACGAAATCTGCTTTCGTTCGATCAATGGCGGGCCGTCTCGCAGGAGATCCAACGTGCGATCGCGGAATCGGTCGATGCCGGCCGAAAGAAAGTGGCGGAACTGACGGAAGGCTACCGTAATCTTTTCGACTCGATCCTTCAGCGATCGAACTCCGGCAATCCCTTCGTCGCAATGTATAGCGAGGGTGAAAGGGCCCTCGAGTCATTCCGGCAAAAGACGGTCGGCCTCGATGCCGATCTCCGTGCACAGGGTGAGGCCCTGATCCGCCAGCAACAGCAGCTTGCCCGCTACGGCCTGCGGATCGACACTGCGTTTGCCGCTTTGGATCTCCGCGAGGATGCCCGGCGGTTCCGCTCGACGCCGCAAGCGGACCAACTCGTCGCAAAGGCGGTCTTCGATCGAATCGTCGCCGGCAATATCGGCCGGGATCAGCTCGGCGGGACGTTCGGTTCTTTTCTGGCAGATTCGGTCGGCGGGGCGGAGAACCTCTCGGATGTTCAGCGGCGGTCGATCTTCGAGGTCGCTTTGCTCGGAAACGCCTCGTCCGGGCTCAATCGCGGCTCCCTGGCCTCAGTACTCGCCCGGGAGCGGCTTGCCAATCCTCTTGAGAATCTCTCGGCGCAGGAGCGGCTTGATCGGCAATTGCAGCTCCTCGATGGATTCCGTCCACGTTCGGCCGAAGAGGCTGCGGTTGCGGACCAGAGACTGATCGGACTGAGCCGCGGCCTAAACCCTGAGGAACTACGCGCAGACCAAAGGGAGAAGATCGCGTCGGCCCTGGAACGCCAGGCCGAGCGGACCGAGCGGCGGGAACAGGAGGCTCTTGACGTACAAAAGCAGATGCTGCGGTTCAGCGAGTCGATAGACGCGAACCAGAAGCGGCTACTGGCGATCGCCGAGCGGGGCGGTATCCAGGGCGTCGAGGCGGCCATCACGATCCGTGACGAAACGGCGGCCGGGGTCGATGTTTCGCGACGCGGCTCACCGGGCGACGTGGCGGCGAGGTATGACCTAACGCAGAGAGGCCCGGGAGGACTTTCGAACTTCTAAGAGCGATGTATAACGCGGTTCAGATCGAAGATCTCTATCTCACGTCGGACGGGACGTCGGGCGGGTTGCCATGCCGGGTCGAAATAGACGGCATTGCTCGCCTCAGGCCGGCCTTTCGCCGGACGGTCGTTTTGCCGATCGAGGGGAAGCCCTTCGCTCAGCTCTTCGACAATCTCATTGGCGAGCAGCTAACGATGTCGATCTTCGTCCTCAAGGCCGATGAATACGAGGACCTGATCACGATCATAGATGCGGCCGACGCGGGCGACGGCGAGATACAGGTCCGTATTGAGGGCGAGACCGGCGATCTGGATCTCCAATGCGTGCTCGAGAGTTTTTCACAGCAGGGCGAGTTCGACGAGGACCGGATACCGGCCGTCACGCTCGTTTGGCGAATTGCGGCGGTTAATCCGCCACCGGAACCGTAAAGAGAATATGCCTTTTACACACTTTCTTGCGAACGAACTGATCGATTACATCCGGTCGAACTACACCTCCGTGTGGATCGGCCTTTTCACCGCGGACCCGAACAAGAACGGCGGCGGGACGGAAGTCGCGGGCGGGTCTTACGCTCGGGTCGAAATGGACACGGATGATGTTTTCCCGGCTGCGGCAAACTCGGAGACGGCGAACGATTCGATCGTCTCGTTTCCAACGGCGACGGCGTCATGGGGAGCGATCACGTCGATCGGGCTTTGGGACGCCTCGTCGGCCGGGAACCTTCTTACCTGGCACGAGCTTCCGACGCCGCGGCCCGTTGGGAACGGCGATAACATGGCTTTCCCGATCGGAAACATCATCATCAGGAACAGCTAATGATCCAGGACCTTCAAAAGATCTTTAACGACGATCTGCGGGCGACGACGCAGCAGGGCGTCGTTCGTTTCGAGATGCCCCGGGCGGGAACGATCACAAAGGTCCGCCTGAGCGTCGGAGGGCATACGTTCGGGACCTCGTATTTCAACATCCGGCTTGCCGGCGTCGCCCTCTGGTCCGGCGAGGACCGGTTGAAGCTCGTCGGTTCTGCGACGGTTGCCGTCAAGGACGCGCTATCGATCGCGTGCTCGCAGTACGATGTTCTCCGGCTTGATCTTGAGCAGCGGAGCCAGGCTTTGGTAAGCGGGCCGGTGACGCTGATCGTGACCTTTGACGACGGCGTCGAGTTTCAGGAGCCGCTATTGCCCGAGGAGGTTGCGGACGAGGCGGCCCGGTATGCTCTGACCGACAAGGTCCTTGGCGATATCGTCAAAGAGACGGACACGGGCGTTACCTACATCGTTATCGACCCGAATCAGCTAGATGACCCGGCCGGGTGGATGCAGATCGCCGGGTCGGGTGGCGGGAGCGGTGCCGATGTCCAGGTGTTTACATCCGATGGCACGTGGAACAACCCGAGCCCGTCAACAGCTCGAGCGGGTCGCGTGATCATGGTCGGCGGCGGCGGTGGCGGAGGCGGCGGCCAGTTCCATACTGCGGGTTCAGGCGTCGGCGGTTCTGGTGGCGGTGGTGGGGCGTACGGCGAGTTTGATTTCTTGACCACAAACGTCGGAACTACTGAAAGCGTCACGGTCGGAGCAGGCGGTGCCGGAGGAGCAGGCGCGGCGAGCGCGGGAAACGGAGCGCCCGGCTCGCCAGGGGGAAACTCTGTTTTTGGGTCAGATGTGTTTGTAGCCGGCGGGGGCGGAGGCGGAGCAGCTTCAAATTCCGGTTCTACCCTTCAAGGAGCCGGCGGCGGCGGGGCGCAGCTCGGCTCGTCGTCAGGTGCGGTCGGTCAGAACGGATCGACCTCTACGAACGTCTTTGGCGGAGGGCCGCAAGTATCTCCGCCGACTCACAATCTCGGAATGGGTGGTGGAGGATGCTCCACTAGCGGTTCTTGGAACGGTACGGAAGGCGGCGGAGCTGGCGGACGAGCCTCGGCCGGAGCTACGCCTGGGGCCGCAGGTCGGTCATTGTACGGTGGCGGTGGTGGGGGTGGCGGCGGGTGCACAAATATTGGTGGAATTGTAGCGACTGCCGGTGCCGCAGGCGGCGGAACAGGCTCGTGGAACGCTTACTCGGTTGTATCGCAGCAAGGCGGCGGTGGAGCGGGCGGTGCCGGATCGACCACGGTTTCCGCGAGTCCCGGAACAGCCGGAGCCAATTCAGGAACTCTTCGAGGCTCAGACGGAGGCGGTGGCGGAGGGGGAACGATCGCGGCCGGAGCTGATCGCAACGGTGGAGACGGCGGTGATGGAGGATTCCCTGGAGGCGGTGGAGGAGGCGGCGGCTCAAAAGGCCACGGCTCTGGAACCGGCAAAGGCGGAGACGGCGGAGACGGCGGAGACGGGATTGTCGTTGTGGTGGTGTTTTAGTGTCGATAATCGAATCATTTGACACCCCGTTCGTCGATCCGGTGATCTTCGAACTGGGAATGGCCCTCGAGGCTGATTTCGACGTGACGAAGGCCTTTGCTGCGTCCTTCTCTTCCGCGTTCGAGTTTTCGGCTATGCCGGAGATCGCCCAGGCCCTCGACGCCGACTTCCGCGGCGAGTTCGAGTTCGAGGCCAATCTCTTTCTGAACGACGAGCCGAATATCCTGCTCGAGGCCGATTTTGCGGCCGCGTTCGGTTTCGAGGCAGGTTCGCAACTCACTGGCGAGTGGTTGGCCCTTTTCTTTGGCGGCTTTGATCTCGACGCGGAGCCGGAGATCCGCGATGCGGACCGTGCGGATTGTTCGTTCATCGTCGACGTGTTTCCCTCGGCCGCGACTCAGGAACGACGCACCCGAGCGCGGCTCACGGTCGATGGCCATGTCTGCCCGATCGAGAGCTTCGTCTATTCCGAACCGGCAAACCGGCTTTCCGTGCAGCTCGACGTCGCTCTTGCGAACATCGCGGACCGTTCGCGGATCACGGAGACGGCCGCGGTGACGTTCGAGATCGGGATCTGGGACGGCTCGGATTGGGTCTGGGCAACGCTGCTCGAGACCGGCCGGGTCAACAGCACCGGCTACACGCTTGCTCGCGAACGCGATTCGTTTCGCTTCGTCGGGATCCCGGCCGCGAACTCCAGGCTGCTCGAAACGCCGGTCCGCGATCTTGTGGTCTACGACTCGGCCCGGCAAACACTCTCGGCCGAAGATTTCGAGGTGCTTCGGGATTCGGAAGGCGGCGAGTATCCAACGGAACTTGTCCCGATCGCAAACCTGAAGCTCTTTGATCTTCTCGATCTGATCTTCGTCGACCGCCTCGGGTTCCTCGAGGTCAAGACGAATATTCCGAACTTTCCGATCTCGCAGGCGGAGTTCGCCCTCGGGGTCAGCTATATGCAGACGATCAACGGGATCCTCGGAATGTTCTCACCGGACATCAAGGAGGTCGGTGAGACGGTTTGGGTCCGCGATACGACAACGCAGTTTCCGACCGGGTTTCCGGACCCGGTCGAGGTCGAGCTGACAGATCTCCGGGAACTCGAGGTCGATGCCACCTTCGAACGCCTCGACGCGATCCGCATCGCGTATTCGCTGACGACCCGGCAGTATGACTACACGACGACCCGCGAGGAGGTCAACGTGGTCGAGGTCGGCGAGTTCGGCGATCCGGACCATCAAACGACGACAACCACGACGACCTATCGCGAGTTCAGGCGGTTCGCCCAGCCCTTTGTGGTCCTTGACGAGGAGATCGTTTCGATCCACGTGGTGACCGAACTCGATGTCGCCCCGTTCACGATCTTCGAATCGACGGAGACCTTCAAGTATGATCCGCAGGGCAATCCGAAGGAGCGTATTCGGGAAACGGAACGGTACCTGCCCGAACTCTCGAATGACGGGATCCGAACGATGCTGACGGACAGCAGGACGGTCGAGGAGTGGAAGTACCGGCCGCATCCGTTCGAGCCCGGGCGGAAGTACCTCCGTGAACACTCGGTTCGCGAGCAAGCTCTGATCGCGATCGACTCGGAGAATCAGCAGCTGGGCGAGGACTATCAGCGGAGCCTTTCGGAGGTTTACCGGGCCGGAAACCTAACTGAGGAGCAGACCGTGGTCTTCGGGCCGGTCCGCAGTTTTCTTGAGGAACGCCGGCCATTACGGGACGGCCGCGTGCGGATCCAAACGACCGAGACGGATGAGCTGGCCCGCGTCGTCACCCGCAACGACACGCGAACAACGACCGGCGATATCTCCGAGAACGGCCTGGTGAAAGAACAGCGGGAAATGCTCGTCCTTGCCGACCCACTTGCCGTCCGGACGACGCAGCGGGTCGAAGGGCTGAACTGCGGCGAACTTCCGGTCACATCGGCGATCGCACTCGCTCGCCGGATCCTGCAGAACCGACGCACGCGGCCGCGCGTCGTCCGCGGAGCGACGCTCGGTATCGACCTCACGCTCGAGCCCGGATTGCAGGTCGCGGTCAAGGCCCGCGGCGGAGAGCTGCTCGGCGTCTTTGCGATCGAGGGGCGAACGATGACCGGGAGCCGCAATGCTTTCGGAATGGAGCTCGTCTGCAGACAAACAGGATGATCTACGACCTTGACGGCAATCTACTTGAGAACGGCTATCTGAGCCTCGTTTCTGAGGAGCAGAAGACGCTATCGCTGCGGATCCAGTGCCGGAGCGGGTACGGCCTTCGCGCGTCGGTTCCGGCCGGCCTTACGGTCGAGGCGAAGAAGCCAGCCGATGTCTCCTGGGCGAACATCGGGACCTCCCCGATCGACCTGACGCCGGATGCGAACACCGTCCAAACCTATCAAATCCGATTCACCGCGGCGGCTACCGCGGACCGGGTCCGCCGAAACCCAGTGCTTAGCGTTGAGCCACTATGACGAAGATCGATATCACGATCCGCCGGCAGCGACGCCGTGCCGCGGGAAAGCGACGCCGCGGGCCGATCGAGGACCAACCGCCGCGGGAACTACTTGCACGTCGCCGGCGACCGGCCGGGATTCGATTCTTTGATTGCGGGCAGATCCGGAGCGGCGAGAGCTTCATTGATCTCCCCTTCGCCGAGACCGGGACTATTACAATCCAGCCGGGCGGCCGCCGTATGCACACGTTCGGCCTGGCAGGGTATTCGGCACTCGAGGCGAAGATCTTCGAGGTCCCGCTTGAGAACTGGCGAGAGCAGTACCGAGAGATCGACTTCGAGGACGGCCACCGGTTTCCGATCGATGTGATCTTTCAAACGCCCGGCCAGGTGATCCGCTCGGCCGCGAAGGACGGGGAACGCTAT
Source organism: Acidobacteriota bacterium (assembly GCA_019639235.1). Taxonomy (GTDB): domain Bacteria; phylum Acidobacteriota; class Blastocatellia; order Pyrinomonadales; family Pyrinomonadaceae; genus OLB17. Next base: position 87,096 of record JAHBSG010000007.1, read on the forward strand.
AACTTCGCCGATCAGCTCACCGATGGCGTCGGCTGGGGGCCGCGCGGCATGGAGCGCCCGGATCATACCGCCTGGGACTTCTGGGGCTTTCTCGCATTTCCGAACACGTCAGACGGAGCCGGGTTCAAGGTTACGGCCGTTCGCGATTTTGACGCTCCGGGAATCCCAAACTGGACGCTGCCGGCCCGGGCGGACGTTTTTCTTTTTCCCCGAATCGCGGTGATCGGAGCCCAGGTAGAGATCGCGGGCACGCCGCCGGCATCGGAGATCTATGGCGTCGTCGCAAAGTTCAAGGCACTTAGCCGACCGGCCTTCGCAGACCGCGTCGCCTCGAATGCTTCCGAACCGGACCGAAATTTCCTGAACTTGAACCCGTTTTTTATCGGCGCAAATGAGTTCTCGTCGGCTGACAGAAGCTTTTTGCTCGACCTCGTCGTCTCGGACGATTCGAAATGTTACCGGTACGAATTCCCGGCCGGGACCTTCACAGAGATCGCCGGATCCTCATTCCCGCGAGCCGCTTTAGATACGAATCCCTCGGTAGGATTCCTACATATCTCCACTACTGCGAACACAACGCCCGTTGATTTTGACGCGGAAACAAAGCCAGGATCTCTCCTTGCCGCCGTCCGTTCGGGATCCGAATATCGGTATATTTACAGATTCGAAAACTAGGTTAAAATAAAAAGCATGAGCGATTTCGACCCGAAATACCTGCGCGCTCCTTTTTTGTACGGCAAGCCGAATGAAGTGGTCTCGGCGGTAGTGAATCGGTTCCATGCCCTCGGTTTCGAGCTAAAAGGAATCGACAGGCCCGGTAAACCGCCGATGCCCTGGTACTATTTCAAGGGAGAACCCGCCTCCGAATCACAGATCCAAGCGGGCTGGGACGTTGCAAGAAACGAGGTTCTCCTTGACCGGCCCGAGTTTGCAGATCATCTCGAAGCTTAGATCCTCGGACGGTTTTTCTTGGATATGATGTTTTACAAGCGGGCTTTCGTTTTCATCCTCGGCCCACTTCTTTTAGTTTGTTCAGCCGTTGACGCTCAGACGTATCGCGTTGTGGGCGTCTCGGACGGCGACACACTTACTGCTCTCGATGAATCGAAGCGGCAGGTCAAGGTCCGGCTCGCGGGAATCGACGCCCCGGAACGCGGGCAGGACTTCAGCAACCGAGCAAAGCAGAACCTTTCGCGGATGGTCTTCGGCAAGCAGATCACGCTCGAGGGTGGCAAGATCGATCGCTACGGCCGGCGGGTTGCGAAAGTTATCGTTAACGGAGTTGATGCCAACCTTGAGCAGATCAAAGCCGGGCTCGCGTGGCATTTCAAACGGTATGCGGATGAACAGCCGGCAAAGGACCAGCGGGAATATGCCGCGGCCGAGATCGAGGCCCGAAAGGCGAAGCGAGGAATCTGGTCGATCGCTTCGCCCGTCGCTCCTTGGGACTTCCGGGACGGCAAAGGAACGCCCGAGGCGGTCGAAGGGCTGATCATCGGCAATCGGCGGTCACGCGTTTATCACGCTCCCGGATGCCCAAGCTACAACCGCGTTTCACCGCAGAATCGGGTGATGTTCAAAACGGCGGCCGAGGCTGAGAAGGCGGGGTATCGGAAAGCTGGAAATTGCCGTTGAGAATTATTTGATCCGTTTCACCCGCATCGTCTTTTCATTGATCGTCCGGCACGACACACGAAAACCGATGATCTCCGCCATCGTATAAAAGGAGGTCTGCGGCCGTTTCCAGTCGGGCCGTGGCAGATCGATATGCTCTCCGACCTTGAGTTTCCTTAGTTCGGGATACTTCACCGGGTGCGCTCTATCGCTCCGCCGCGGGATCCCGTGGCGTTCGAGATGGTCGTAGATCGTATTGGTCGTGATGCCGAGCTCGGCCGCGATTTGACGCAGCGGTCGTTTCTCGGTCAGGTAGAGGCGGCGGAGTTTGTTCACGTCGAGCTTCTTCGCTACCCCGCCGACCGATCGTAGCTCAATGCCGGCCTTCTTCAGTTGGTAATGCACGGCCTGCCCGGAAACGCCAAGATGGGCCGCGATTTCGCGGCAGCTTAGGCCTTTGTCAAGATATAGCCGGACCAATTCCTCGGTGCTTATCGATGTCCCGAGTTCTGGAGCACGTGAACGTAACCGCAATTAGGAATCACTCCTTGCCTACAGAGCCGCGAATCTTGTCAATCTGCTCCTTCGCTGAAGCGAAAAGCCCGCGAACATTCGAAATATCCTCGAACTTAAAGTAGGCTGTCGCGGCCCCGATGCGACCGCTTTTGACCGCGAGCAGGTTTTCGTCTCGAGAACTGAAAACAGAAAGCCCAAGGTCGCCCTTCGTCCTGAAATCAGCCTGAAAATTCGAAAGCTGAGTTACGCTTCGGTCGACTTTCGCGATGTAGTCAAGCCCCTTCAATAATGACTCAATCTCGTCATAGTCGACCCAGGAAGTATTCTCGCGCTCGATCCGGCCGCTGTTGTCTTTGACCTCGACGGTAATGCCAAACTCCTTTCTGCCGGACGCAGCGTCCAGGAATTCCTTGGCTTTCACCGTCACCGACGTAACGTACAAGCCGCGAACCGAGCCGACCTCTGAAAATCCTTGAATGATCACAACGCCGGTCCGAGCTTGGAAGGCCTCGATCTTCGTTTTCGGAGAGCCGGCCGACTGATCTGTGTTTTGCGAATAATTGACTCCAGAAAGTAATAGTGCAATCCCAAGAGCCGTTATGACATTCCTCATTGATTTCTCCTATTATTGTGTGAACACCGTGTGGCAGTCAGACGTTCGAGCGATTAATTGCAAAGACTTCGATCAACATATACCTTCCGTCCAGACGAACCGTAGTAATAGCAGCCGCCACGAGGACCTCGAATGTATGTTCGATCGGAAGATGGAGTTCGGGCCGGGGCTGTTCTCTGAGGAGCAACATAGACTGGCGGTGTTGGTGCCGGCTCCCGCGGGACCGCGATCGGCGATGAGTAAAGCGTGCTAGGATCCGCGGTCGAGATATCGAGCGGTGCATCAAGACGGATCGTGTTCCCATGGACCCAACCGACGTATTCGGCTGCTTGGACCAGAAACCACGAACCGGCTTGTTTGATCACCTGGACGGATGTTGCCCGGGGCAAGGTATCAACCACCTTGCCGCTCGCAGCGGGGGTTCCGCGAAGGTTCGCGTTCTCTGAGATTACTTTTGCAGACTGTGGCCAACCCGTCGCCGCAACCCACAAAAGAAAAGCAATCAAAAAAAGTACTCGCCGCATCGTCTATTGCCTCCAACTGTCGCAGATATCGAGGCTACCCCGTCCACATAATATTTTCGGCCGATTGGTGCACCTCATGGCATCATCCAATCGGTATAAAACTCGGTGAAGATGCCACATTCTCCAATTAGGCGGGATACTTCGATCATCTCGTGAAGATGATGATCATGTACTAAATTTTTCTCCGGGGGGTGATCGTGCATAAGGAGAATAAAGTTTTTCGCTCCGATACCGGCATGGCTTGGTAGCTTTCCTACCCAAGTGCCTTTCCAGTTTATCGTCGAAAGATTGTTCGCGGCCTGCCACTTGTCAATACAGAGATCCACCCATCCGTGAAGGTACCAGAATAGCGGGTGAACATGACTCGAATAAGTGTCGCCTAAAAAATCATAAGTTGGATCGTCCCAAGCCGTGGGAATCGAGTCAGGGTTGGCAGGGTCCGGGTTCGGGCGCACCGCGGCTGGCTCAGCGCACCATCGAATGTGCATATTATTGTGGATCGTAAACTCAATTAGTGCTCCCAGTTGACCAAGGGATAGTCGACGAAGATTGTCCGGGGTAAGATAATAGGTTTCCCAGATCTGCATTACGTCTGAAAGGAATTCCGGAGACTTTACTCGAATCAAACGGGCGTTAAAGTTTTCATTGCCCGAGTCCCAAGGTGGCGGAACCGGAAATTCGCTATCATTGTGATTGGGTAAAGTCTTCCAGCCGTCGATCCGCGGATAATTGGCGTCGCCAACGTCTGCTAGAACCTGATTGACCTGAAAAATCATCTGGCGATGCATATACAGAAAATCCTCTCCCGAAAAGTTATCGAGTGCCAATATGTCGCCTTCATAAAAGGCAGGTCGCGGTGGTGCCCATCCTAGGAGATCTATCGCTTCACGCACATCGTCCGGGTAAAGATGCCATGCATTCCGTACTTGGTGCCAGATGTAGTGATGCATGCGGTGGCTACGCGACGCCATAAGATCAATAACTTCTCTCGGGGGAATTTTCATTTTTTAGATCCTCGTTCGCTCACTTGTCAACTTGTCGGAAATCACGATAGAAAACGCTCTCGCTCCCGCAATCGTTAATGAGCTCATTCACATTTTGGGAAATACGGAAGCCGAGCTATTTGTCGAAACCGAATAAATTAGCCCGTTCGCTCCGCAGGTTCACGTTCACCATGGAGCGGTCACTATGCGTTGCGGGATAATAATTAGATTTCGAATCCTTGTCAAGCGAACATCTGATCCTGGCGCCAGTTAGACAACTCTGACTAGCTGTCCTCCCACCCGCTTTCCGCTGAAAGTATTCGATCAACTAACTCAATTTGCTTCGCCAGGTTGGCTCGGACCCGTTCGAGGACGATTTCCACGTCCGCGGTCTCATTTTCCTCGAACAGTTTCTTAAGAGCCACGTCTTGCTCGTCGTGGATAGAAAGTAGAAGTTTCTTAACCTCATCCATAGTTTCAGATGAGGCGGCGGCAATGGAGAATAGAACGAATCGCCGGGTCTTTCCAGCGACCCCGGCCGCCTGGCAGATTTTTGGCAGACACCACTTTCTGCCGGCTGCAAAATTTGTCCGTTTGTGTCAGTCAAACCGGACGGTCAACTCGGGCGAAATGCCCGAAAACAAGGGGTTTCTAGTGGATGATCACCCCGGAATCCTGCGTTCGCAATGCCGAGGTCAGGGGTTCGATCCCCCTCATCTCCACCAGAATTAAGAAGCGTGGCTTAGCGTTGGCCACGCTTTTTGTATGCCCGGACGTGTTCCGGGATCTCGATGCCTTTTGCGAGTTTTGTATCCGGCACCGGTTCGCCGGCAAACGTTTCAAGCGGTACGACCCCGGCCCAGACATTCATCTCGTAATCCTCTTCATCATCTTTGGGGTCGCCGGTGCGGATTTTTGCCGAGGCTTCTTCGATCGGGAGCCGGAGAACCGAAGTTGCCTTCATCTCAAGCTCGCTCGGCCAGCGGATCTCGGGCCAGCGGCCGGGGATGATGTGCTCGGTGAAAGCCTCAAGAGCCGCGTATTTTTCGTCGGCGTCGGTAACGAGTTCGGCCCTGCCGAGCACGACGACGGAACGGTAGTTGATCGAATGATGAAACGCCGACCGGGCAAGCACGATCCCATCAACGTGCGTTACCGTAACGCACACCTCAACGCCCGCCGCGAGGTTTCGCAGCATCCGGCTGGCCGATGAACCATGAATATAAAGTTCATCGCCGACGCGGGCGTACCCGGTCGGGATCACATACGGCTGTCCCTCCACGACAAAACCCACGTGACAGATAAAACCTGCGTCGAGGATCGAATAGATAGTCTCACGGTCGTAAGCCCCACGAGCTGGAAGCCTCTTGACCTTTGTCCTTTCGGTTTTCGTAACAATCGTCATCGCTTACATAGACGCGACCACGTGCGATCTACGCACCTACGGTCGCGCGTCTTCGTCATTTACAGCTCATCCAATCATCCCCGGAGCCGATCTCGGCAATGAGCGGGGCATCTAGAATCGTGGCGGCTTCCATTTCGCGTTTGATGATGGCGGAGGCCTGCTCGACCTCGTCCTTCGGAGCTTCGAAGAGAAGTTCGTCATGGACCTGCATTATCATCTTTGTTTTTAGGCCGGCGTCGCGAAGTGCCTTGGCGACGTTGATCATCGCGATCTTGACGATGTCGCTCGCGGTGCCCTGGATCGGCATATTGATCGCCTCGCGTTCGGCCCGCGAACGGACGGCGAAGTTGCGGTCCTTGATGCCGGGAAAATATCGCCGGCGGCCGAAGAGCGACGTGACGTAACCCTTCTCGCGGGCCTCCTCGGGGATGCGGTCCATATATTCGCGAATGCCCTTATAGGTCGCGAAGTAATCGTCGATCACCTTCCGCGCTTCCTGTTTCGAGATGCCGACACGCTGCGAGAGCCCGAACGCCTCGACCGCGTAGGCGATGCCGAAGTTGACTATCTTCGCCAGCCGACGCTTTTCCTTCAGGTCCTTTTCATCGGTCGCTCCAAAGACGAGCCGGGCCGTCTTGGCATGAATGTCCTCGTTGTTCTGATACGCCTCGAGCATCACCGGGTCTTTGGTGATGTGGGCCAGAATGCGGAGTTCGAGCTGTGAGTAATCGGCGGAGATCAGCTTGTTGCCGGCTTCGGGGATGAACGCCTTGCGGATCTGCTGGCCCATCTCGGTGCGGACCGGGATGTTCTGCAGGTTCGGCTCGGTCGAGCTGAGCCGGCCGGTCGCCGCAACGGTCTGGTTGAGCACGCCATGGATGCGGCCATCGGCGCCGACCATCTTCGGGAGCGAATCGGCATAGGTCGCCTTGAGTTTGTCCATCTCGCGATAGTCGATGATGAGTTGGGCTATCTCATGGTCAACGGCAAGCTCGGCGAGCACGTCCTTGCTGGTCGAGATCTGGCCGGTCGCCGTCTTCTTGCCGGTGGCGATGTTAAGGTCCTGAAAGACCTCGCCGACCTGCTTTGGTGAGCCGATGTTGAACTCGCGGCCGGCGATCTTGAAGACCCGCTCGGAGAGCGTTTCGAGTTCCTTTGATATCTTTTCGGAGAAGTCGTGCAGAGCTTCGGAGTCGATCTTCATCCCGGCGGTTTCGATATCGGCAAGGATCGGCTCGAGCGGGACCTCGATCTCATCATAAATGCGGGTCAGTTCGTCCTCGGCGATCTTTTTCCGAAACTGTGGGACAAGCTGATAGACCATGTCGGCACGCTCGGCCGCCGCGAAACCGCTCGCCGTAAAGCCCTCGGGGGTATCGATCGGCGGATAGGCATCAAGGTGATTCTGAGCGAGGAAATCAAGCGAGAAGTTCGACCGGCCCGAGTCGAGAAGATATGCCGCGATCATCGGGTCTTCTTTTACCTCGCGAGGCTCGATGCCGATGGCCCGAAGCACGCCAAGATTGCGTTTGTAATCATGGCAGGCCTTTGTCATATACGGATTAGCGAATGTGTCGTCAAGCATCCGCACGGCATACTCGCTCCCGCCCTCAAACCCTTGCAGGTCAACGAAATGCGAGACGCCGGGAGCATACGAAATGGCGATGCCGAGCGGCGCGGCCTTATCAAACGCACTGTGGCGGTCGCCGGTGTTCGAATCATCAACTTCAAATGCCCACTTCTCCTTCTCCCAAAGCGTACGGATCAGCTTGTCGAGCGCTTCGCGGGTTTTTACGGCCTCGTATTTTCGCTCGATGCGGTCGGAAGCGGCCTCGCTGCCGTGCATGTCAAAGAGCGTGGCGGCGTCGGAAAATTCCTTGGTCAGCGAGTTGAACTCAAGCTCGCGGAAGAGTTCATACGCCTTCTGGCGGTCGGGCTCGCGGAAGCGGAGCTGGTCAAGGTCGAGATCGATCGGCACTTCGCAATGTACGGTCGCGAGCTCAAGCGACTGGCGAATGATCTCCTGATTGTTCTGTAGGCTTTCGCGATAGGTCTTGTGCGTTACCTTGTCGGCATTTTCCATCGCACCGATCGCCGAGCCGAACTCCTGCACAAGCTTGAGAGCCCCTTTTTCGCCGATACCGGGTGCTCCGGGGATGTTATCGATCGAATCGCCCATCAGCCCGAGCAGGTCGATGATCTTCGATGGCGGCACGCCGAACTTCGCTTCGACCCAGGCCTCGTCGCACCACTCGATCGGCGGGACGGGCACCTTGCGCTTAACGTTCGCCGAGTTCTGCCTCATTGCAATCACGTAAGGGTCACGGACCAACTGACAAAGATCCTTATCGTTCGAGACGATCACCGCCTGCAGCTTTTTGTCCGCGGCCTTTTTCGCCAGCGTGCCGATTATGTCGTCGGCCTCGTAGCCGTCGTATTTCAGGATCGGCACGTTAAACGCCTCGCAAACGCGAACGATGAAGGGAAGCTGAGCCGCCAGGTCCTCGGGCATTTCTTCGCGGTTGGCTTTATATGCCTCGTAGGAATCATGCCGGAAGGTCGGTGCCGCCGTGTCAAAAACTGCCGCGATGTAGTCAGGCTTTTCGTCGTTGATCAGCTTGCGGAGCATGTTCGTAAAGACGAAAACTGCCTGCGTCACCTGGCCCCTGCTGTTGCGGAGCGGCTCCTGGCGGGCACCCATCGGGGCAAAGTAGGCCCGAAAGATGTGTGACATCGAATCGATCAGAAATACGCGCTTCATTTCGGTGTAGTGTAGCCGATTGTCGCCGCCGAGCGAAGCATCGCGGCCAACGAGGCTTTGGCAAACTCCTTCTGCAGGTAGCGAGCGGCCGGATAGCCGAGACGGGTAAAAAAATGGCCGGGCCGCGAGAATGCGAGGAGGCTGTAATGGACCTCGCCGTTCGTTGGGTTCCGATCGACCAGAAAGAGTTCCTCGCCAGATTCGCCGTGATCTTCGAGAGCACCGTAGGCAAAGCCGAACCGCTCGTCATCGTCAAGAACATAGACGATACGTGCGGCGTTCAGGCTGTAGATGCCGAAGTGCGAAACAACGACCGCGACGTCGCGGCCGACCTCGATCGGGGTATCGGCCGGGACGGCTCGTGCCCAACCGATGTCAAACATCTTCCACGCGCCAATTGCGGCCTTCGCTCGTGCCCAAACATCATCGCCCGCTCCAAGAAGAACGCGATTTCGGTCAACGGTGTAGCCGGCCGGTATTTCGCCCCGCGTCGCACCGATCTCTTTGTACGAAAAGCCGGTCCGACTCGCCGAGTCGAGGAAGTCAGCGATGGTTCCGCTGTCGGGCTTTAGAATTGTGAACATATATAACTTAGTCGGTCTGATAGTCACCGCTTTTTTTATCACATTGCGGCATCGGCCGTCGGTCGCTATTTCATTTTTTGCGAGGAGTATATGCATCTGAAACGGTTGAAACGCATGAAAGAAATGAAACACCTGAAACACTTGAAACGCGTGAAACGTCGTTGGGTCTTGCGTCCCGGATTTTGAGAATTCCGAAGATCGCATTGGGTGATAAGCCCTTGCTGACGCGCGGGCTTCTGCAATTGGGCGTGTTCTGTTTTTTTCGGACATCGCGCGTTCGCGGAAACGCCGCGAACATCGCGAACAACGGAAACATCGCGAACAACGCGAACACTGGAAACATCGGAAACATCGCGAACAGATAGGACGAATGGGACGAATGGGACAAATGGAACGCGCGGCCGGGCCGGGAGATTTGTGATGTGGGATTTGGGACTTTCGATCTGCATCTTCTCATTGTCAATTGTTAATTGGACCATTGTTAATTGGTTAAGAATGGACATTGGGCGCAGAGCTTCGATCTTTGGACTTGGGTCTTTCGCATCCTTTCGTATTCTGACTACTGGCTACTGGCTACTGTTTTCCGGCTAACAGCTAACGGCTCATTGCTTACTGCTTACTGCTTACTGCTCACTTCCTCCCGCTGTCCATTCTGCAAGGACTCGAAACCAACTTGAACGGCGATCCTTGAGATGCGAGAGATATGGATGATATGGAAGTTTTGGAAAGTTGCGAGAATTGCGAAGTTCCGACGTTTTGAGTCCCGGCTTTAGCCGGCGGTAAGAGTTAAGCCTTTAGGCGTGAAGAGATGCAGAAGCCCGCGCGTAAGCAAGGGCTTAACATCCGATACGGCCCGCCGGAGTCGGCGAAGACGGTGGTATTGATGTAGCCCACGTCGGAAGACGTGGGTCGCGGCCGCCAATTGAACCCGGAACCGTCGAAGACGGTGGCACCGGTCGTTGAGATGTTTTTAACCACGGAAGAAGAAAAGAAGAAAACAAGGCCGCGGTCTGTGGCTTTCGTCTGTGATTTCTGTGGTTCTAAAGGAAACCATAACCACAGAATGCACAGACCGAAGCCGCACAGACCGGCCTGCTGCTCTGCCGCGAAGAATTTATGAACGAAGAACAACAGGAAAGCAGAATTCTGATCCATTTTCTCTATTCCCCTTTATCGGTTCTCGTCTCGGGCGGAAGGGGGGTTAGGCCTGCGATATTGCGGTTTATTGTCACTACTCTCGTGCAGGTCGTTTATCGCCTCTGGAATAACATTTTCATATATTTTGTAAACCAGTGGCGATCGCTCAACCCTTTTCTTTAGGAAGCTTTTCTCTTCATCTGTGGCATTCGGCTTGAAGTTGATCGCCTCGCCCTCAAAGCCATAGATCTGGATCTTGATTGCACTCATCATTCCAGGGAGCGACTGGAATCCGCTACCGTTTTCATTTGGAATTCCGATCACGGAACGATTAAATTCGAGAATCTCCTTCCAGTCGGTGCCCTTCTTGAAGAACAACACAAGATCAGCTCTTTCATTGGGTCCCATCCGGATAATGTCGTCGTCATTATTCGGCGGATGCTGAGCTGAACAAGCGATCGAAATGACCGTGACCAGAAAGAGAAGCAGAAATCGTTTATTCATTTCCATTTATCCTTGTTGACCGTGAGCCAATTGGGGCCAGGGCAGCACTCGTGCAATTCCTTATCATTATTTACGCAATTTTAGGCCTTCGAGGTTTGAGATGGCAAGAAATTTCGGTTGGAGGCGGAGGGCGGGCTTGCTCGTTTCAAATTCCAAATTCCAGATTCTGCACTCGAAACTGGTCCCTCGTCACTTGTTCTTCATCACTGAGGAAAGCCCTCCCTGACGGTCGGGCCTCTGACACGGCGTTCCGCATTTGATGTTAAGGCCTTTCTTGCACGCGGGCCTTCGACACGCGGATTACGCATTCACCGTCCATGATTCATCATTCATCATTCATCATTAATTCTCTAAGAGGCACCCTCCCTACAGGTCGGGTTTCCGCCTGTGAGTTCCGCATTCATCGTTCACCATTCCAAACGGCACCCTCCCAACAGGTCGGGTTTCCGCCTGTGAGTTCCGCATTCATCGTTAATCATTCATACTTCATAATTCGACGTACGCCCTTACTCACGTGCGGGCTTCCGCATCTGGATTCCAAACTCCTCATTCATCGTTCATTATTCGATCATGCCCTCCCTTAGGTTCGGGCCTCTGACATGCATTCCGCATTTGATGTTAAGGCCCTTCTTGCATGCGGGCCTTCGACACGCGGATTCTGCATTCACCGAATACGGCCCACTATTCACGATTTACGATTCACGATTTACTATCTACGAGGACACGTTTGACAAGGAAAATCGCGGATTGGTATCCTTTCTGTTCGCGCTTTTGGCGTGAATGTTGTGTCCGGTTCGTCTAGGGGTCTAGGACACCGCCCTTTCACGGCGGCAACACGGGTTCGAATCCCGTACCGGATACCATCTTTTTACAGGGTTTCGACATCATAGTGGTTTGATCTCAAGTTCGCTTGCACAACAGGCGAACTTTTTATTTTATACTTGAGTGTTATGCGAAAGCGGTTTGTATTGAGTTTTGCGGTGGTCTGCCTTGCGGCGGCCGCAGCCTTTGGCCAGCAGCGGGCCACGGATTCTGTGTTGGTGATGCCGTTCGAAAATGTTTCGAACAAGCCGGAGTTCAACTGGATCGGCGAGAGCTTCGCTCTTTCGCTTTCCGAACTGCTCCAGGTGCCGGGGCTGAATGTCGTTTCGAACAGCGAGCGAAAGCTGATCCAACAGCGGCTTCGCGTGCCGCTGGCGAGCATCCCGAGCCTTGCAACATCGCTCCGGCTCGCACGCGAGAGCAATGCGACGCTGCTCGTTTCGGGCAAGTACACGATAATCCCGGCACAGGACGACCTTGCCGCGACGATCAACGTAACCGCCCGCGTGATTCGCGTAAATGAAGGCCGCTTCTTAAGCGAGGACCTGCCCGACGGGCGGCGCATCACCCGCGACATCGCGCTCAACGACGCGCTCGGCAATCTGCAAACGATGCAGGGACAGATCGCCTATCAGGTCTTGTATCAACGCGACAAGGCTCTGCCCTTCTCGCAAAATCAATTGATCGAAACGGCGACGAAGATCCCGGCCCGGGCATTCGAGGCCTACATCAAAGGCTTGCTTACGCAAGACCCGATGTTTCGCGAGAACTTTTTCAAGAACGCTCTGCGGCTTTATTCGGATTCGGGTGCGGCCGGCGATTTCGGCGAAGCGGCGCTCGAACTCGGGCATCTTTTCTACGGGCAGCGGAAGTTCAACGAAGCGATCGACGCGTTTCAGCGCGTGGTCAATGCCGAGCGGGCCTGCAGCGAAAAGGCACGCGGCGAGAACCGCCCGGCCAACTGCAACGACGAGGCATATGCTGAGGCGTCCTTTTACATGGGCGTTATCCGTTGGCAGCAGTCGGATTTCGAACAGGCACTCGCCGTGCTGCGGCCGCTCTCTGAGGAACTTAAGATCACGAGCCTTTATAACATGCTCGGGGCGATCGCGGTTCAGGCCTCGCAGGCCGAAAAGCGTGACGAGGCCCGGCAGGCGGCTCTGCTCGCCGAGGGCATCGGCTTTCTCGAAAAGGCTTACGCCAATGCCGAGGACGACCTCGCGATCAAGTTCAATCTCTCGTTCGCACATTTTCTCAACGGCACCTACACTTCGGCGGCAGAATATCTGAAAGAACTCGTGGCGGCGGCTCCGAAGGACGGCGAGGCGTTTTACGTCCTTGCAAAGACGTTAGCGGAGCTTAAGGACGAGAGTGCAGCGGACGTGGACAACCAGGCACGGATGCAGCTTGCGGCAGGGAATCGCTACGCAACGCTCGAGCGGGACTGGACGCGGGCAAAGACGATTACCGATATGAAGCTGCGGGTCGTCCAGCCGCAGAGGAGAGATTTCGTTTCGGTGGTGCTGAGCCAGCGGGAAGCGGCTCCGGTCGCCCGGCCGGTCAGCAGCACCGAGACGCTGCTTGCCCAAGCGAAGAAGGAATATCAGGCCGGCGAGGACGACAAGGCGATGGAGACGATCCGCCGCGTTCTGGTCAGCGAACCGATGAGCGCCGAGAGTTATTTGATACTCGGCAAGATACACCTCCGCCGGGGCGACCGCGACCAGGCGACAAGCGCGATGAAGACGGCACTTTTCTGGGACAACCGATTGCTTGATGCTCACGTCGCGCTCGGCCGGATCTATCTCGAACGCGGCGATTGCCAGCAGGCGAGGACGTTTGCCGCATCGGCGGCGGAACTCGACGGCGAGAACTCAGAGGTCAGTTCTCTGCAGAGGCTTGCGGAGCGGTGTTCCAAATAGTGCAAAGGCTGAACGGGGCCGCATTCGGCCGGATCGCCGGATCTGGAGCTTATTGAATGATTTAATGCCTCGCTAAATAGCTGCAAATGCACAGGTTATATGGATCGCGGAAATTGAAGAGAACGAAAATGGGTCAGATTGAAGGTTGTGGCACGCAGAGTGCATAGAAGAACAGCGGCTAGCTTGATTGAATTGATCAAGACCCCGCCGCCATCTCTTCTCCGAGCGCGGTTTGCCACTGTGCTTGAAAACCTTCCGAGCGTTCCTTCAGTTGTCCTTCCTATATGAGCCCGGCCGAAACGCCGGGCTCACCCTCTTTTAAATCACGATAACCTTCGAAAAATAAAGGGCTTTTCCGGAAAGTGCTGGAAATACTTGGGGATTCATTGTGTTCGCGGCCCGGGTTGCGCCGTTTGACGGAAAGTTTTTCAATTTGAATGACGCCGATCGCCGTTTTCGGGCGGGTTGACGAAAATTGTCACGCGGTCTCTGACAAAATTTGGATTTGTGACGGAGGTCGTCGCGTCACTTTGAACGAAATTGTTCAGGTTGAATCTCGATAGATTCCAGAAGAAAAGTTCTGCCGGAGAGTGAAGTTTGCTAAACTCGGCTGAGTGCTTAAGAGGATCAAGAGCTGGGTTCCGGATGTGCGAAGCTTGCTGCTCGCAGCGGCGGGCGGCGTCTTGCTCGTGCTCGCGTTTCCTGATTTCGAACTTTGGTATTTGGCTTGGGTCGCTCTGGTCCCGCTGCTGGCGGCGGTCGATCGAGAAAAGGCGTCCTCGCGGCGGGCTTTTACGGCGGGTTGGATCTTCGGGCTCGTCTTCTTTTTCGGGACGTGCTGGTGGCTGACGTTTGCCCCGATCACCTACGCCGGTTTCCCGCCGCTGCTCGCTTACTTTCTGCTGCTGATCGTTTGCATGATCGTCGGAATATTTCCGGGGATTTTTGCGGCGATCGTGGCACGACTGCTCCGGCAGTTTGGGCCGACCGCAATGCTCGCGGCTCCGTTCGTCTGGGTGTTTACAGAATTCCTGCGCTACTGGCTGACGGGAAACAACTGGAACGCGATCGGATATTCGCAGGCGTTCACCGAACGAACCCCGGGATTCGCAGAATACGGGGGAGTTCTTTTTGTCGGCAGTTTGATCGTAACGTTTTCATCATTGGTTGCTTTGTGGCTTTCGAACCCGGCACGGCACTTTGTTCTTGTCGTTGCGTTTTTTGTCTTCCTTTCGTTCTCAGATTTGCACACGCTCGCTGGCGTTTCCAGGTTCAACGGGTTCGTGATTGATCTCTTTCCGAGCCACACGCTAAATTTCAAATCCCCCGTTTCAAGGGTCGTTGCGATACAGCCGAATGTGCCGATGTCCGGGCTGACGTATGAGAAGTGGCGGGAATTGCGGGAGCGGCACGTTCGGATGGCGGAAGCTGAACTTGCCAAACTGACAACTGACAACCGAGAACTGACAACTGTTATCTTCCCCGAATCGCCGATGAACTTTATGTACGAATCGGACCGCGAGACGCGGGAGTTCATCGATGGCTTTGCCCGGCGGAACAACGTCTCGGTGCTGTTCAATTCGGCCGAGCCGAACCACGCGGACGGGAAGTTCTTTAACTCCGCGGTGCTGGTCGGGCCGCAGGGCGGCGAAGTCGCTCAATACGACAAGATATATCTGGTGCCGTTCGGCGAGTTCGTGCCGGAGCCGCTCGCGTCGGTCGTTCCGGCATTTGTCGGGAGCTTTTCGCAGGGGCAGGATTATGATCTTTTGCCGATCGGCACGGGAAAGGCGGGTGTGATGATCTGCTTCGAGTCGCATTTCGGGCAACTCGGGCGTGAGTACGTCCGCGGAGGTGCCGATGTGCTGATAGAGATGACCAATGACGGATATCTCGGGCCGACCCCGGTGCTCCGGCAGCATCTGGCAAACGCGGTCTTCCGTGCGGTCGAAACGAACCGGCCGGTGCTGCGGGCTACCAATGTCGGCATTACGGCCTACATCGACGAACGCGGCGAGGTCCGCGACCCGGCGCCCGTTTATCAGGAAGACACGCGGGTCTGGACCTTTGCAACTTCCGACGGCTCTCAGACGTTCTATGTTAAAT
Source organism: Acidobacteriota bacterium (assembly GCA_019639235.1). GTDB lineage: Bacteria > Acidobacteriota > Blastocatellia > Pyrinomonadales > Pyrinomonadaceae > OLB17. Next base: position 102,587 of record JAHBSG010000007.1, read on the forward strand.
ACGGCGACTGGTTCGCGTGGTTGTGTACAATTGTCACCGTTGGGTTGATGGGATATGCGTTTCGGGGACGGAAAAGATCGACGGTTTAGTCGGGCGTTGGCGTTAGTCGTCGTGGCACTTGCAGCTTACCTGGCGGCATTTGTGGCAGTTCGAGCGAGCGCTTCGAGGGAGGAGTGCGGCATCGAAAGAGTAGATCTCTCCGAGATGACCCGAACGGCCTTCCGACCGTTCGTTAACTTAGACAAACAGCTTAACCAACGAGTTGTTTACACCTCTGAAGAAGATCCGTACCGCATTGCTAAACATTATTTTTGCGGGGAATAGTCATTCCGCTCTGCGTCCTCTGCGTTAAACTATCGTGAATGGAACTTACAGACCTCCAACAAAAACTCGACGTGATCAAAGACTAGGTCTAAGGCGATAGTTGATCTTAAAACGGGCGTCGTTCCCACGAGAGAGGACATAGGTGGGAGTTCGTTTTTGGTGGATAAGGACTGGGTCGACGATGTTACCTGCCTATGCCTAGCTGGTTCGAAGTTGAAACTCTGATCTTCACATTAACGATCGAGCGGATATTCGGTTTTATGCTCGGACACTCTTCCGCTGGTAGCTGGTAGAAAGTATGAAAATGGAAAGACTTATTCCGATGCTGCCGGTGGCGAATATCGCACGGAGCGTCGAATTTTATGGAAAGCTCGGGTTCGAGGTTGAGAACCGCAATGACGAATGGCGGTGGGCGATGCTGCGGTTCGGCGAGTGCCGGCTGATGATCGACCAATCGATCAACCCGCATCCGGGAATGCCGCGGACCGGGGTGCTTTATCTTTATCCGAGCGACATCGTAAGCTATCATGCTCAGGTACGTTCGAATGGGATCGACATCCCGGACCTCGAAACGACCTTTTACGGCCTGACCGAGTTTCGGCTCGATGACCCGGACGGAAACCGGCTTTGGATCGGGCAGAATACAGCCTCGACCGCCGGGCAAGACGCTTGAAAGCGAACATAATGGAACTACAGGAACTAAGATCAAAATACGACGAGATTAAAGAGAAGGTCCTCCAACTCGGGAGGTATCTTTGACGCACCCGCCAAGCAGAAAGAACTAGCAGAATTAGAAGAGAGGATCTCGGCGCCGGGCTTTTGGGATGACCAGGCCGCGGCACAGCGGACCGTACAGCAGCGGAGCCGTGTGGAGAAGGCTCTCGGCCAGCAGGAAGCCTTCGAGACCGGCATTTCGGATGCGGAAGTGCTTTTCGAATTTGCCGAAACGGACGAAGCCTCGGCGGGCGAGCTTGCCGAGCTGATCGAGCGGCTCGAGCGCGAAGTGAACGCAGCCGAGACCGAAAGCCTTCTCTCAGGCGAGACAGACGCGAACAATGCGATCTGTTCGATCCAGGCCGGAGCCGGCGGAACGGACGCTCAGGACTTTGCACAGATGCTGCTTCGGATGTATATCCGATGGGCGGAGCGGCGCGGGTTCAAGGTCGAGTTGCTCGACGAACAGGCGGGAAGCGAGGCCGGGATCAAGTCGGCGACCTTCCGTGTTGAGGGTGATTATGCGTATGGGTTGCTGGCGGCCGAAGCGGGCGTCCATCGGCTGGTTCGCATCTCGCCGTTCAATTCGGGCGGCAGCCGCGAGACCTCGTTCGCTTCGATGTTCGTCTCGCCGGAGATCGATGAGAACATCGAGGTGAACATTGAGGACAAAGACCTCCGCGTCGATACTTACCGCTCATCCGGAGCCGGCGGCCAGCACGTCAACGTGACCGACAGCGCGGTGAGAATCACTCACCTGCCAACAGGAATTGTGGTAACCTGCCAGAATCAGCGGTCGCAGCTCCAGAACCGGATGGTGGCGATGCAGGTGCTGCGGTCAAAGCTCTACGAACTCGAGCTCGAAAAGCGGCGGTCGGACGCGGCCGAACTCGAATCGACCAAGATGGACATTTCATTCGGGTCGCAGATCCGCAACTACGTTCTGCATCCGTATCGGCTCGTTAAAGACACGCGGACGAAGTTCGAGGTGACCGATGTCGATTCGGTGCTCGATGGGGCGATAGACGAGTTCATCAAGGAATTTCTGCTTTTCAAGAAGGGCATCAAGAGCCCGGCAACTACGGATTAGCGCTATCGGCAAATGAAGGTCTGCCCGACGTGCAAAAAGGAATATGGCGACGACGAGATGAATTACTGTCTCGCCGATGGCTCGACGCTTATCAAAAAACGTGGGGCGAAGCCGCAGGAGCGTTCACGGCTTAATGAGGTCGTTGCTGTCGGGTTGGTCGCTCTGGCCGTGCTCGTTTTTCTTAGCCTTGTGACCGGAAGCCCGGATGACCGCTCGATCATCTCGACCGGCCATGGCCAGGGCCGCCCGACGCAGAACTGGATCGGTGTGGTGGGTGCGAATCTCTCCGCGATCTTGATCAGTGCTGTCGGGCTGACGGCATATTTCCTTCCGCCGCTGCTGGTCTTTATCGCGTGGCGGTTGTTCCGCTCGGTTGGACTCCGGCCGACGGTCGCTCGCGGCGTCGGCTATGCGATGATCGTGCTGGCCGTCTCGGGGCTCGGCTATATGATCGAGCCGAGCTACGGCGGCGTGCTCGGCGGTGCATTTCCGTTCCTCGCGGCAAAGCTGATCGGGACGACCGGCACGCTGATCGTCCTCGTCGCGATGCTCGTCGCTTCGCTTCTGCTGATCTCAAATTTCTCGATCGAATGGCTGGTCTCGACGTTCGAACTGCCGATACAGAACCTCAAGACCCGAATTCGCGAGTGGTTCGAGCGGCGGCGGCTCAAGCGCGTTCAGCGGCACGATGCCGCACTCGAGCGGGCACAGCGGCGACGCGAGCTTCGCGAACATCCGATCGCCGCGGAACCGCCGACAGTGCCGATACCGGATACGATCATCGCCGAGCCGGTCCCGGCAACGATCGTTGAGAAGCCGGCGAAGAAGACGCGGGCGATGAAGACCGAGGAACGCATCGAGGCTGCCGAGGCCGTTGATGAGGCGGAGCAGAAGCCTGCCGAAGAGAAAAAGGCGGAAGAGAAGCCTGAGGAGAAAAAGGTCGTCGGAAAAGAGGGCTATTCGCTGCCGAGTTCCGAATTGCTCAATCCGCCGCCGCCACGCATAGCACACAACGACGCACGGCTTCGCGACCTTGCCGTTTTGATCGGCGAGAAATCACGCGAGTTCAACGTCGCGGGAACGGTCAGCCGCTATTCGCCGGGGCCGGTCGTAACAACGTTTCAGTTCAAGCCGGATGCCGGCGTCAAATACGCACGCGTGACGAACCTTGCGGACGATCTTTGCCTTGCTCTCGAGGCCGAATCGATCCGGATCGACCGCATCCCGGGCACGGCACATGTCGGTATCGAGGTGCCGAATCAGGACCGCGAAACGATATTTCTCCGCGACGTTATCGAATCGCCGCAGTTCAAGAAGTCAACGTCGCCGCTGACCATCGCTCTCGGCAAGACCATTTCGGGCGAGAATTACGTTACAGATCTTGCAAAGATGCCGCACCTGCTGATCGCCGGTGCGACCGGTGCGGGAAAATCGGTCGGGGTAAATTCGCTCGTCGTTTCGATGCTTTACAAAGCGACGCCCGAGGACGTGCTCTTCATAATGGTCGACCCGAAGCGGCTCGAGCTCGGGCTTTATGCCGACATCCCGCATCTGCGGAATCCGATCATCACCGAGCCCAAAGAGGCCGCGAACGCTCTGCAGTGGGCCGTTCGCGAAATGGAGAACCGCTACAAGCGGCTGGCCGGCTACGCTGTCCGAAATATCGAGGGCTACAACGCCGAGGCCAAGCGGCGAAACGCGGCCAAGCAGTTTGATGAGGACGGCAACCCGCACGAAAAACTGCCTTACATCGTTATTATCATCGACGAACTTGCCGACCTGATGATGGTCGCCGGCAAGCAGGTCGAGACGTACATTACGCGGCTTGCCCAGATGGCGCGTGCGGTCGGCATTCACCTTGTGCTCGCTACCCAGCGGCCTTCGGTGGACGTTATCACCGGGCTGATCAAGGCGAACTTCCCGGCACGCATCTCGTTCCGCGTTTCGTCAAAGGTCGATAGCCGGACGATCATCGACGGCAATGGTGCCGAGTCGCTCCTCGGCCGCGGCGATATGCTTTTCTTGCCGCCGGCGACGTCGCAGGTTATCCGCGTTCACGGGGCCTATGTTGACGAGAAAGAGATCGCCCGGATCGTCGAACATGTGAAGACCTATGGCCCGCCTGTTTACGACCCGACCGTGACGAAGAGCGAAGAAGAGATGGCGGCCGAGGCCGGCGAACACCCCGCAACTGCCGACCCGCTTTTCTGGGATGCGTTGAAGGTGGTCGTCAACGCAAAACGCGGTTCGACGTCGCTGCTGCAACGGCATCTGAAGATCGGCTATGGCCGTGCAGCGGGCATTCTTGATGCGATGGTCGCGAGGGGCTACGTCGGAGAAATGGACGGGGCCGCACGTGCCCGGCCCGTTCTACCAAAGGCATTCGAAGAGCTTTCCGAAATGATGGAAATGAAAGAGGGAATGTGACGCATCTCTGCTCTCTCTGCGAAATTCTCAGGGGGCTCTGCGTTGAAACGGTTTTGAACGCGGAGACCGCAGGGAACGCTGAGGATGGCATGGATAGGTCCGACATTTCTCTGTGGTGAGAGCATTGAAGAGGCCGTGAGAAGCTTTTCCACACAATCTGTGGAAAAGCGGCGGATTTCGGCGATGTTAAATCGTTCAAGTCTTTGTAACATCGCGACTTTTAGCATTTTGCACATCGTTTCAGCACGCCGGAGAATGTCGTTTTCAGGATCGAGAAGCGGACGTTATAGAACCACGTGCAAAGCCGCATTGCTGCTTATCGCGGTGCTTGCCGCGGGTTGTGCGCAGAGCCGCGAAAATGCAGAAACGGCATATAAACTCGAGCCCGCACCGGCCGCTCCTTCGCACGAAACTATTAACATCAACACGGCAGGAATCGACGAACTCCGCCGCATCCCGAACATCGGCGAGGGGCTTGCGATGGAGATCATCCGCCACCGGAACGAGCACGGCCCATTTCGCCGGCCTGAAAGCCTGATGCTCGTTCGCGGCATCGGCGACAAGCGTTTCCGCGAGATACGGCACCTGATCAGAATTGACTAACCGAGAGCCCACACCCACGCGAAGCTTTACACGGCATCCGCTCCTCTGGCTTGCGGCCGCATTCGCATTTGGGGCGGCGGTGGGTGGAAGTTTTACCGCGATCGGGCCGATGGCCTTCGCGGTGGCGAGCGTCCTGCTGGCCGCTCTCGCTTTCGCGTTTCGCGAGCGCTCGATCGCGACCGCTCTTCTTCTCGCGGCATCTTTTTCGGCAGGAGCATTTGGATACATCTACGAGGCGGCGTCGCTTTCGCCGGTGCGGGTAAAGGCGATCTATGACCTCGGCATCATCCCGCAAGCCGATCCGGTCGCCGTCCGCGGGCGGCTTGTCCGGGCGGTCGAGGTCGGGCCCTCAACGGCGGTGCTTCGAATTGCAGCGACCGAGATCACTCACCGCGGCGAGGCAATGGCGACTGAAGGCGACGTGCGGGCATTTGTGCCGGTCGATTCGGACGATGCTCGCGGCGACCTCGAACGGCTCGGGCTCCGGCAGGGCGACGAGGTGATCATCGAATGCGGGCTCGACCGTGACGAGCGATTTTTGAATCCGGGCGTCGCGCGTCGGCCGGAACTGCTTGACCGGCAGGGGATCGACGCGGCGTGTACGCTCAAGAGCCCGCTGCTGATCGAACGCGTTGCGAAAGGCGGCGGCATCGCGGCCACGGTCCTTGCGGGACGCGGCGTGGCGATCGAACGTACGGCGGAGCTTTTCAGCCCGCAGACCGCCGGCATTCTCGCCGCGGCGATGTTCGGCGACCGCTACTATCTGGACCGCGAAACTGCGGAGATATTCCGCGAGGGTGGGACGTTTCACGTGCTGGTCATCTCAGGCCTGCATATCACTTTCATCGCCGGGCTTCTGCTTTATTTCACGAGCCGGTTGGTCCGGTCGCGAGTGCGGCAGGCGGCGATCGTCCTGCCGGCGATCTGGATCTTTTCATTCGCCGTCGGGATGGAAAAACCGGTGACGCGGGCGGCACTGATGTTCAGCTTTATCCTCATCGGGCGGGCGATGGGGCAGGCGGGCTCGATGCTCAATGCTGCCGGTGCATGCTCGCTTATGTTGCTCGCCTGGCGGCCTAGCGATGTCTTCGACCCCTCACTTCTGCTGACCTTTGCCAGCGTTTTCGGGATAATCGCGACGGCCGTTCCGCTCATCGAAAAGCTGAGGGCCGTCGGCGGTTGGCGGCCGACTCGCGAGACACCGTTTCCACCCTCGGTGCCCGGCGTTGTGCGGCGGTTTTGTGAAGCACTTTACTGGAGCGAGGCGGGCTGGCGGATCGAAAGCGGCCGGAACGTCTGGCGAACGGGGCTGTTCAAGCGGCCGCTCGTGGCGGGCAGCGTATGGGAGCGAATACGCCCAACGGTGCGTTTTGTTTTTGAGGCGGTTGTAGTTTCGGCCTCGGTGCAGCTTTGGCTGCTGCCGCTGATGGCCGTCTATTTTCACCGGATACCGATCGCGGGGATCGTGCTGAACATCTGGACCGGCGGACTGGTCGCGGCGATGGGGATACTTGCCGTGCCGGCGTTATTTCTTGGAAGCATCGCCGATTTCCTTGCGATGCCGTTCGTCACGGCTGCCGAGGCGGCATCGGCGGCGGCGGTCTTGGGCTCGCGGGCGGTGCTCGGACTTGGGCTCGGCGGCAAGCGGATGCCGGTGTATTCGGGAGCGGGCGTTGCGATCTATTTCCTCTATCTTGTGCCGGTCGTCGCACTGGCCGTGATGCTATTCCGCTGGGATCCATTCCGAATCGGATCCGAGCCGAAGCTGCGGGTTGCTTCAAAAAGAGGCTTTGCCGCGGCGGCCGTTTTGATGATGCTGGGGCTCGGAACTTTGATCATCTTCACGCCTTTCGCGGCTCCGGATCCGGACGGCAAGCTGCGGGTCGATCTGCTCGACGTAGGGCAAGGCGATGCGGCCCTCATTACATTTCCGAACGGCGAAACGATGCTGATAGACGCGGGCGGGCAGGTCGATTACCGGACGGAGGGCGACGATGACTTTGAGCCGGACAGGGCACGGATCGGCGAGATGGTCGTCTCGGAGTTTCTCTGGCAACGCGGGCTTTCGCACGTGGACCACATCGTCGCTTCGCACGCGGACAGCGACCACCTGCAGGGCCTGATCGATGTGGCAAGAAATTTCTCCGTTGGCCGGGCTTATTTTGCGGCGGCTCAGGGCGAAACCGAAGAGTCGAGGATGTTATATGAAATTCTTGCCGAACGCGGAGTCGCGGCCGAGCGGCTCGTGGCCGGCGAAGCAATGACGGTCGGCGATGTTCGGGTTGACGTTCTTTATCCGGCAGCGAACGCCTCGCCAAACTTGGCGGAAAACGACCGGTCGTTGGTGCTGATGCTGACCTTTGGCGAACGGCGGTTTCTTTTCACCGGCGACATCGAAGCCGAAGCCGAGCGGCTTTTGATCGATAGCGGAGCCGATCTTGTGGCAGATGTTGTGAAGGTGCCGCACCATGGAAGCCGGACGTCCTCGACCGAGTCGTTCGTTAGTGCGGTACGGCCGAGATTCGCCGTTATTCCGGTCGGGCGGCGGTCGCGGTTCCGGCACCCCGATCCGCAGGTCGTCGAACGCTGGCGAGCGGTCGGAGCCGAAACGCTGACCACCGGAAGCCGCGGAACTATCACCTTCGAAACAGACGGACAGGGAATCGAAGTCTCCGCTTTCGTGAGATAAAAAATACCCGCGGCCGTGTTTTGCACCGCAGGCATTTTTGTTTTGTACTGCGTTCGGCTTACATCGCCGGCGATTCGAACATGAAGGCAAGCTTCCATGCGTCGCCTTCTTTAACATAGACCGCCGATTGATAAAGCGGGCCGTTCTTTTGGCCGTCGCAGGAGCCATCGGCGGCGCCTTTTAGCGTCAGTATCTCAACCGTAGGCGAGATCGCGGTCGCAACGGCATCGGTGATCTCGGCCTTCGTCACGCCTTCGCACTTCATCGTTTCGGTCCAGACCTTGATCGCATCGGCCTTGGTGGCGACGTAGGTGCCCATCGGATCGACGAACGAAGCGGCCGCGGCCATGTTGTCGTTGAACCATTTCGCGTCTTTTGCTTTCCAGGCGTCCCAGCCGCCCTGATGCATCTTCTTCAGTGCCTCGGTGTTCGGGCCGGCGGCCGGTTTTGCGGCATCAGCCGAAGCATCCTCTTTCTTTTCACCCGAGGCTGTGGGCGGAGCGGCGGGCGGATTCTTCGGGTCGATTATCGGGGTTTCAGCGTGGAATGCTGCCTTCCAGTCCGAGCCGTCGCGGACCCAAATGGTCGCCGCACGGGTCGGGCTCGGGACCTTCTCGGTCTTGCCATCCATCGTGCAAGTTCCGTCAAAGTTGCTCTTATAGACCATGACGTAAGTATCGTCATTGAGCTTGGCCATCTGTGCATCTTCATGCGACCAAGACTTTGCCTCGCACTTCACCGAGCCGATCATCTTCATCTCATCGGCCTTGCCGTAGCGCTTGCCGCCGTTGTAGCCAACAAACTTGTCGGAAAGCATCTTGTCGAAATGGGCGGTATCGCCCTTGGTCCAGGCCTCGTAGGCCTTTTTCTCCATTTCAAGGAAGGCCTCCTTGGTCGGTGCCGTCGGTTTGGCAGCCGTTGCGTTTCCGGCATTTGCGTTGTTCGTAGTGTTGCCGGTGTTTGCGGCCGGGCCGCCGCATGCCGAGAGGAAAGCCAGCGAAGCGGCGATGATGAATGTGAATATTTTCATTTTAGTTGCCTCCAAGTGTTTCGGTTCGAACAAAAACAGGGACGTTCGAGATTGCCGACGGTTTGATCATCCGAGCGGCCAAGCTTTGCGGGAGCGAACTTTCGGTGAGAGCCAATCTGTGAGGCGGATTCAGCGGGAAATATGACACAAGTGACGGGCCGATGCAACGGCGGAAAAAATAAAGGCCCGGAGATTTGCTTTACACAAACCCTCCGGGCGTCGCTTCAGTTGTCCTGTATGTGAAGAGACTAACCTACAATTAGGCGGAAGTCAAGAAAAAGTTAAAGTAAAACATTAACAAACATGTTTAACACTAGTGCTTAAAGTGACGGACGCCTGTAAATGCCATCACGATGCCGTGTTCGTTGGCGGCGTCGATGGATTCTTCGTCCTTGACCGAGCCGCCCGGCTGGATTATCGCCGCGACGCCCATTCTTGCGGCCTCGTCAACGTTATCGCGAAATGGGAAAAAAGCGTCCGATGCGAGAACGGAGCCATTGACCGGAAGCTCGAACCGCTCGGCACGCATTGCGGCGATGCGGACGGAATCGACGCGGTTCATCTGCCCGGCTCCGACGCCGATGGTGCGGCCACCCGCGGAAAGAACGATCGCATTGGACTTCACATGCTTACAGACCGTCCAGGCAAAGAGCATTTCGCGGACCTCGTCGTCGGTCGGCCGGCGGTTGCTCACGATGCGGAGCATGTCTTCGGTGAGCCGGTGCGAATCCGTTTGCTGGACTAGCATTCCGCCGGTGATCTGCCGGACCTCAAGCCCGGTCGCTCCCATTTCCGGGTGAACGCGAAGAACGCGGAGGTTCTTCTTGGTCTCAAAAACAGCTAGCGCCTGCGGTGAGAAATCCGGGGCGACGACGACCTCGGTAAAGACCTTGATGACGGCCTCGGCCGCTTCGGCATCGACCGTCCGGTTAAACGCGACGATGCCGCCGAATGCCGAGACCGGATCGGTCGCGAGGGCTCGTTCGTAAGCCTCGAGGTTGGTCGAACCGAGCCCGACGCCGGAAGGATTGGTGTGCTTGATTATCGCGACCGCGAGGTCGTCGAAGTCCTGGACGAGGTTCCAGGCGGCTTCGGCGTCAACGTAGTTGTTGTACGACATCTCCTTACCGAGAAGCTGTTCGGCATTGGCGATGCCGCCTTCATTCCCGGTGGTGTAGAGAGCCGCTTTCTGGTGCGGGTTTTCGCCGTAGCGAAGGTCGGTCACTTTGTCGAGAATGCTGTCGAGCGTCGGCGGCAGCGGGTTGCTCAGGTCGTATTCTTCGCCTTCGTCGTCATCAGTATCGATGAACATCATATCGCCGAGCGGGTTGAACTGCTCGAGCTGCTCGAGCTCATCGTCCGAAAGCTGCTCGGCCAGGTAGGACGAAATGGCGAGGTCGTAGCTTGCCGTCCGGGTATAGGCGAGCGTTGCCAGACGCTTTCGTGTTTCCATTGAGAGCGATCCGTCGTTCTCCTTCATCTCGGCGACGAGGTCGGGATAGAGACGCGGGTCGGTTACGACCGCAACACTCCGCCAGTTCTTCGAGGCAGAGCGAATCATCGCCGGGCCGCCGATGTCGATATTCTCGATCGCCTCCTCAAGCGAAACGCCTTCCTTCGCAATTGTCTCTTCGAACGGGTAAAGGTTAACGACGACGAGGTCGATAGGCTCGATGCCGTGCTGCTCCATCGCGGCGACGTGCTCGGCGTTATCGCGGAGGGCGAGGAATGCGCCGTGGACCTTCGGGTGGAGCGTTTTGACGCGGCCGTCCATCATTTCAGGGAAGCCGGTCACTTCGCTGACGTCGGTCACCGCGACGCCGCTTTCGCGAAGCGAGCGCGCCGTGCCGCCGGTCGAGAGGATCTCGACGCCGTTCAACTGAAGGTATTGGGCAAGCTCAACGATGCCCGCTTTATCCGAAACGCTTATTAGTGCTCGTTTGATCTTAACGTTACCTGACATTTTTTTTCCCTCCGGGATGAATAAAAGCTACACTCTAACATTTGGGTTATACGGAGCGGAAATTCAGGAGGAAATGCGTGGTACTTTGAACCAGATAGCGGTGGTCATGGTTGCGAGTTTAGTCGCTCGATCGGTCGTTTTCGCGGCGGTCAACTGTGGGATCTTCAAACACAAAGGACTCGGAGGGACGAGCACAAAGTACACAAAGAAAACCAGCGAATACAAAAGCGGCCGTGAAAGGCCGCATGCTGAAACATGAAAGTGAGTTGATGACGTGAGTCTCGTCGTTGCCCGAAACGCCCGTCCTTCAATTAAAAGAAGAACCGGCCGAAGAAAAGTAGGCTAAGCACGACTGCGAGGACGTACACTACAATTTTGATGACACTCATACTATCCTTGGAAACGTGATAAAGAGCCCGTCAAAGTACCCTGCAAAACACAAGTCTATTCCTGCACGCGGCGGGGTGTCAACGGCTTTCGGGCTCAAATGGCCGATAATTTGGGCATTTCCGCTGATTTTACAAATTTTTACATTTGCCGCTGCGCAAAGCTCTGACGTCGAGATCAGGCTCGATATAGACGGGAAACGGCCGAAGATAACCGGCAGTTTTGCCCCGAGCGACGAGCAAAGGGCGAAGAACAACATTTCGTTCGTGCTCTCTACAGCGGGAGTTGAAAGCTTGGGCGAGCGGATCGGCAACGTCCGGGCTTTCGATGCGGATGGGGCCGAGCTTTCGCTTCGGACTCTGGTTCCCGGAGAATATCTCGCACCGCGACCGCCGGTTCGATGGAGCTACGATATCGATCTACGACCGCCGGCGAATCGCCTCGGCTCGCCGCATGTCTCGTGGCTCGGAATGTCGGGCGGATTCTTGATGCTCGGCGATCTGCTGCCTTTTGAGGGCAGGCGAGAGCGGTCGGCCCGTGTGAAGGTAGTTCTTCCCCGCGGATGGCGAACGGTTTCGGTCCATCCGGCGGTGGCTGACGGCTCGCTACTCATCGATGACGTTTCGCGGGCCGTGATCGCCGTCGTAAGAGAGAATACTCAGCCGATCACATTTCGTTCGAAACGCGGGGCCGGATATGAAATGCTTATCACCGGCGAGTGGCAGTTCTCGCGAGCCGATGCCGAGGCAATGCTCGGCCAGATCGCGGAGGAATACGAAAAGCTTTTCGACGCGAGGCCGGCGGAACGCGTTCTGATCAACCTCGTACCCTTTCCGCAGGGCGGTGGGGTTGGCGATTGGGCGGCCGAGACGCGCAGGGCAACGGTGACGATAGTCTCCGGTGACACGCCGTTCGCCACGCAATCGCCGCAGAGGCTCCACGAACAGCTCCGCCACGAATTGTTCCATCTTTGGCTGCCGAATGGCGTACGGCTTAAGGGAAGTTACGATTGGTTCTACGAGGGAGCAGCCCTTTATATTTCGCTGAAGACCGGAGCGAGGGTCGGGCGGATCACGTTCGCGAACTTCCTGGAGACGCTCTCGCAGGCGGCCGCGATCGAGGCCCGAATGCCCGCCGGCTCGCTTCTCGATGCCTCTGCCGGACGCTGGCGCGGAAACACGACCGGCGTTTACGCCCGCGGCATCCTGACGGCCTTTGCGCTCGATGTCGCGATGCAGGACGCAGGCCGCGGCAAGCGCTCGATGGACGGATTCGTCCGCCGCCTTTACGCGGAGAACCGCGAACGCGAAGCGGACGGCAATGGGACGATCCTTCGAATGCTCGGAGAGATGCCGGAAACAACGCCGATCGCCGAACGGCACATCAAAGGAAGCGAGCGGCTCGATATGGCAAAGATCGGCCTCGCGGCAGGTGTTGCATGGGACGGCCGGCGATTCACGCTCACCGAAAAACCAAGCGGCCGGCAAAGGGCGATACTTCGCGATTTGGGTTATAATAGCGAACGCAGAAGATCGAGATATCAGAATGAGAAGTAAAGCAGCATTCATCGTTCTTGCCATCGTGATCGCGGCAACTCAGCCGGCGTGCAGCCTTTTGGATTCGACCGTCAATACGTTCTCAAAAGCGGTTGGGCTTTCGGATACGGCGATCGTAATTGCGAAGACGGCGCAGATACGGACCTCGTATGCTGTGGTCGCGGCTGACCTGCTTGAGGTCAAACGCGGCGACCGGCTCGAAGTCCTTGACCAGATGGAGTTCGAAAAGGTCGTCTGGTACCGCGTCCGCGCCCGCGACGAGGAAAACACCGAGGGCTGGATCGAGGCACAGAACGTCATCACCAATGAGGTGATGGAAAAGTCGCAAAAGCTTGCCGAGCAGTTCAAGGAACTCCCGCCGCAGGCGGCAGGCAAACTGCGGGCGGCTTCGAACTTAAGACTCGGGCCGGAGATGAATGCGGAGAACGTGCTCTTCCGGCTTTCGAACGGTTCGAACTTCGAGATCATGGATTGGAACTTTGTTCCTAAGCAGCAGATCGCAGAAGGCGACGATGCGTCAGGAGTTCGGCCGTCGGGCGAAGTAGATGAGGACATAGCCGCCGCGAAAGAAGCAAATGAGCCGGAAAAGCTCGATGAGAAATACGACATCTGGTATTTGGTGAAGCTTGACCCCTCGGTCTCACCGGCACCGGCGGGCTGGCTTTTCGGCAGGCAGGTCGAGCTCGACATCCCGAGCGAGATCTCGTTCTTTCAGCAGAACAACCGCAAGTTCGTGACCTGGCAGAGGCTCGATAGCGATGGCCAGGGCAGCACGGTGACGGCCGACCGCAATGCGACGCCGGGCAACTGGGTGATACTGACGCGGACCAACGTCTCGAAGCCGGTCGATGGAGAGGAGCCGGACTTCGACGGCATTCTTGTTCTTGCTTTCGATAAATACAATCAAAGCTTCTATACGGTCTGGCGTTCGACCGGCGAGGTCTGGGGAACTCTTCCGCTCAGGGTCGAGGGCTCGGGCGATAACAAGACGTTTTCGATCCGCATCCGGCACCCCGAGGGAAGGATGGACGAGAAGCGATTCGTCGTTTTCCGCGACCGCAACCGTGTCCGCGTAACGCAGCCGGAGGACATCGCACAGTACTACACGACGCAGGGCCGCTGAGATGGACGAGGATCTTGAGAACCCTTTCCCGGAGACGGTCGAACTCGAGATCACCGATTCGCTCGACCTTCATGCATTTCACCCAAAGGATGTGAAGGCCGTGACCGAGGCCTATCTTGAAGAGGCGCGGAAGAAGGGGTTTCGCCTCGTGCGGTTGATCCACGGCAAGGGCTTAGGCGTTCAACGTGAGATCGTTCGAGGCGTGCTCGCCGAAACGGATTTTGTGAAGAGCTTCAAAAGCGGCGACGAGATGTCCGGCGGATGGGGAGCGACCATCGCCGAGCTTGAGACCGACTGAAACGGGCTATTCGATGACGTCCGCCCAGCTATCTTCTTCCTCAGGAACAACCCCGAAAGCATCGAGCATTGCGTCCTGTTCGGCGATGCGTTCTTCTGCCCGCTCAAGCCGTGCGGTCAGCGCCCGGCAGCGGCGTTCGAGCTGGCGAAGCCGTCGTTTGCGTTCTTTATCGAGCCGGTCGAGGTAGAACATGTATGCCATCTGCAGGCCGGCGATGCCGGTCAGGACAAGGCAAACACAGATAAGAGCGTAGTAAAGCATTTCAGACCCCTTGTGCTGGTTTGTCGGAAAAGCTCTTCCGGGCGGAGGTTTTTTGCACTTTTCCGATAAAGCCGGATTATACTCTTGACCTCTGCGAGATGAAAGGCAAGAATCATAAGCACTCCTGATCTTGCCGTAAAAGAACGGAGTGCCGAGGGGCGGCCGATAACGATGAACGACCTAAAATTGGTTTACACGCTTTTATGTGACGATGTCCGGATCGAGATGGGCAACAAGATCTCGCTGATGGGCATTTTTCAGAACATCATGGTCGAGAAGCTGCCCATCTCGCTGATCAAGTTTGCGGTGATAAACCACTGGACCGGCAGCGGTCGCTACGACACCGAGGTCCGGATACTATCTCCGGACCGGCAGCGGGTCGTCGTTAGCTCGCAGCCGACCAAGATCGAACTTGCCGCCGGCGGATTTACCGACAACGTCAGCTTCTTCGTCAATATAATGCTCGAGAACGCCGGGACGTACTGGGTGCAGACCCTTGCTGACGGGCGGGTGATCGAGGAATTTCCATTGATGGTGGTCGACCAGAACGGGCTTCACGCTTCGGTGGCCCCGGACGAGATCTCAGAAACGATCAACTAGCGGTCGTTGCGGGAGATGTCGAGTGTGATGGCGGTACGATAGATGGCTGCCGATTCGACCTCGATATCTTTTGAAGCACTTGCACCTTTGAAGCTTGCAGTAACGCGAAGTTTTGCCGGGCCCTCCGGTCGGCGGAAAACGAATTCGCCGCTAAGGCTCGAGAACGCCTGGCCGAGCTTCTTCAGCGAGCCGCCACTGCCGACCTCGAAAAGCTCGATCTTTGCTCCCTGCAGGCTGTTGCCTTCCTTAAAGAAAACGCTTCCGCGAATGATGACGAGCGTGCCCTGATCTACGTTGAGGATCAGGCGGTCGCCGATATTGCGGACGCCGTCCTTGACCTCGACGCCGTAGCGGATGCCCGAGGCATAACCGGCCGCATCTACAACGACATTGTAGCTGCCGGGGCCAAGCCCGCGGATCTCAAAGCTGCCGCTGCTGTCGGTCTTTGCCGAGCGGACGTCGTTGCCGTCGAGCCGGGCGGTTACGGTCGCGTTCGCGATGCCCTTACCCGATGCCGTGCGGACGCGGCCCTTGATCCCGCCGGATTGAGCCGTTGCATCAGCAGGGAAAAGCAACAAGAGAAACGCCGCAAGCGATGCGGCGGCAAGCATTGAAACTGCGGTACGTCTAAGCATTGGTCGAACCCGCGGCGGAAGTTCCTTTCGCCTCGCGGATAACATCATTGATGATGTCAGCCAGGCTTCGGGTTGGCTGGTAGCCGACAAGCCGCTTTGCTTTATCGAGGCTTGGGACGCGTCGCTGCATGTCCTCAAAGCCCTCGCCATAGGCCTCATCATATGAAACGAAGTGGAGTTCGCTCGAGCTGCCGGCAAGTTCGATGGCCTTTTCGGCGAGCTGTTTGATCGAGGTCTCCTCGTCATTGCCGAGGTTGATCACCTGGCCAAAGCAGGCTGGTGTCTCAAGCACTTTTGTCAGGCCCTCGACCACATCGAGCACGTGGCCGAAGCAGCGTGACTGCGTCCCATCGCCGTGAATGGTGATCGGCTCGTTCTTCATCGCGGCGTGGACGAAACGCGGAACGACCATTCCGTATTGCCCGGTTTGCCGCGGGCCGACGGTATTGAAAAGCCGGACGACGACGACCGGGAGCCGCGTTTCTTTCCAGTGGGCAAGAGCGAGGAATTCGTCGAGCGTCTTGGCACAGGCATATGCCCAGCGGTGCTTGTCGGTCGCGCCGGTGAGCAGGTCGTCCTCCTCGCGGAAGGGAACCGAGGCTCCCTTGCCGTAAACTTCGGACGTGCTCGGAATAAGCACACGCTTGCGGTAACGCGAGCAGAACTTCAGGACGACGTCCGTCCCGTGGAAGATCGTTTCGATGGTCTTGACCGGCTGTTCCATTATGAGCCGGACGCCGACGGCGCTTGCCATGTGGAAGACGCGGTCGGTCTCGCGGACGAGTTCCTCCATCAGTTCGGCATTGAGCACCGTGTCGATGATAAGGCGGAAGTTCGGGTTACCCTCAAGGTGCTCGACGTTCGAATAACGCCCGGTCGAAAGGTCATCGATGACCGTGATCTCATGCCCTTCGGCAATGAGCTTGTCTGCAAGATGGCTGCCGACGAATCCGGCCCCGCCAGTAATTAGAATTTTCATAAGGTCAGTTGGTTCTTCTTTCGCTGTACAAAATCCGAACAAGATGCACAGGATGGTCAGGATAAATTTCGTTTCGTTCGGCAGAGGTCGATAGACACTGCGATCCTTCGGCCGGCCGATCCTGTTTATCCTGTCGATCCTGTTTGAATTTCTCTACGCACTCGCCGAGTTGCCGATCGAGGCTCGGAAATACTCGACCGTTTTCTTCAGTCCCTCAGCCAGCGGCACTTTCGGCTCCCAGCCGAGGAGCTTTTGTGCCCGCTCGATGTTCGGCTTCCGTTGTTTCGGGTCGTCCTGCGGCAGCGGCAGGTGCTTGATCTCGATCTGCTTTCCGGTCGCCTTGCCGACCTCATCGGCGAGTTCATTCATCGTAAATTCGCCCGGGTTGCCGATATTGACCGGCAAATGAATCCCTTCGGCCTCTGTGTTCATTAGTCTGATAATGCCATCGACCAAGTCGCTGGCGTAACAGAACGAGCGGGTTTGGCTGCCATCGCCATAGATGGTCAGTGGCTCGCCGCGGAGTGCCTGCACGACGAAATTTGAGACCACGCGGCCGTCGTCCTCCATCATCCGTTCGCCGTAAGTATTGAAAATACGCACGATGCGGGTATCGACATCATTCTGACGGTGGTAATCCATCATCAGCGTTTCGGCCACCCGCTTGCCTTCGTCGTAGCAGCTTCGCGGGCCGATCGGGTTAACATTGCCCCAGTATTCTTCGGTCTGCGGATGAATGAGCGGATCGCCGTAAACCTCGCTGGTCGAGGCCTGAAGAATTCGAGCCTTCACCCGCTTTGCCATCCCGAGCATATTTATCATGCCCATCACGCTCGTCTTGACGGTCTTGACCGGGTTGAACTGGTAATGGATCGGCGAGGCCGGGCAGGCGAGGTTATAGATCTGATCCACCTCGAGCAGGATCGGTTCGGTTACGTCGTGGCGGACAAGCTCAAAGCGGCGATTGTCGAAAAGATGCGCGACATTCGCCTTCCGCCCTGTAAAGAAGTTATCGAGGCAAATCACCTCGTTGCCCTCGTTGAGCAGCCTTTCGCAAAGGTGCGAACCGATGAATCCGGCACCGCCGGTGACCAATATCCTCATTGTTCGTGATCGATAAAAGGGACGTGCCCGCACAAAACGGCGGCAAAAGGAGATTATCACCGAACTATGAGCATTTATCAATCCATTTATCAACCTAACGGTAGGTTCGCGAGGGATCGCAGCGGCCCGCTTCGTCACAAAACCAGTCTCTCAGAAGTTCGACCGGTCCGGCCTTTCCCTCGCCAATGAACCGGGCACGGCGAGTCTTGTATTCGGCCAGGAGTTCTTGTGCTCGAGCATTCAGCTTGGCATCTTCCTCCCGTTCCTTGTGGCCTTTCGGGACGGCGTAAACGAATCGGTTCGTTTCTCCGGCAAAAGTTCCTATCGAATAAAAATCGCGTTCGACAAACTTGCCGGTGAATTCTTCCTCATTCGCGGCCTCGACGAAAAAGCGAACGGCATATTCGGGATAGCCGAAAAGATAGCCGTAGCCCGCAAACCGCGGGGTCGCATCGGCATTTTCAACGGCGTAAAGCACGGTCAGCGGGTGGCTTTCCGGTGTGATTCCCCAGCGGGAAAAGAACGCCGACCGCTCGCCGAGCATCCGCCGCATTGCGGTCGAATTGAAGACAACACCCTCGGCAAAACGTTTGCCCTCGAAAACTCGCGAGAAATGCTGGACCTCAGAGAAGACCTCGCCGCCGCACCTCCAGAGCGAGAGCATCTCGCGGGTTTCGCGGATCGAGGCGAGCGTTGCAGCGTGTTGCTTGCGGGCCTCGTCCTGCCGCGGTTCTCGGACGGGAAAATTGAAGTTCACGAAGCCGGAGGACATCGGCTTGATCCCGCCGACGATGGTGTAGAGAGCTTCGGAATCGAGGGCTTTCAAAAGAAGAGCCTCGGCCTTAAGCCGCTTTTCTGTCGGAAGCGATTCGAACGGAAAACACTCGGCACGTTCGGTTGCGGCAGCATTTCCGGCGAAGGTTGCGGAAACGAAAACGAGGCAAACGGCCATAAGCCGGAGGTTCAGAGATCTGTTTGTTACTTGCTTCATATATGAGAGCGTACCGAAGTTTGCGGCGAGCTTCGAGGTTTTCAACCGAACGTTATTTTTGGGCAATGAAACGTCGAGTAATGAGACCTGGCGGCGGCCGAATTTCCTCCACAGGAAACAGGTCACCGTGAATTTAGGGCAGTTTATTGAAAATTCCAAACGAACCCGACCGGGCAGTTCATACTTGGCGTTTGACCTAACACAAGGGAGATCAATAGGCATTTATGAATATCAGAAACTTTGGCCTCGCGATGGTCTTTTCATTCATCTTCATCGCCACGGCAAACGGACAGGCGACGGGAGTACTCAGCGGGCGGGTAGCGGATTCGGGCCGGCAGGCGGTTGCCGGTGCGACCGTGACCGCGACCAACCCGGCAACAAACGCGTCGACCTCAACAACCACGAATCGGGACGGCAACTTTATCTTCCCGCAGCTTTCACCGGCAAGCTACACTCTTGAAGTGACCGCAAGCGGATTCAAGCGGTCCGAGGCCGCCGGGGTTGTGGTGACGGTTGCCGGATCGACAACTAGGAACTTTCAGCTTGAGGTTGCCGGCCCCGAAGAGACCGTTACCGTTGAAGGGCAAGCCGATCTGGTAGAGAAGGACTCCGGAGCGGTCGGGACGCTTATCGACCGCAACTTTGTCTCGAACCTGCCGCTCAACGGACGCAGTTTTCAGACGCTGATTGAGCTAACACCGGGCGTAGTGCTCGCACCAAGCTCTATCCAGAACTCGGGTCAGTTCTCCGTAAACGGCCAACGGACAAATTCGAACTATTTCACGGTCGATGGCGTCGGGGCGAACGTCGGTACCGCGACGAACGCACAATATTATCAGCAGGCGGGCGGAACGCTCCCGGCTTTCACCATCTCGGGCGGCACGAACAGCCTTGCCTCGGTCGAGGCGGTGCAGGAATTTCGAGTGCAGACCTCGAGCTACGCGGCAGAGTACGGCCGACAGCCGGGCGGACAGATCTCGATCGTCACCCGCAGCGGCAGCAACGACTTCAACGGTTCGGTCTACAACTATTTCCGCAACGAGGCTCTCGATGCCAATGACTGGTTCGATAACCGCGATGGCCGGTCGCGACGAACGCTACGGCAAAACAATTTTGGCGGTGCGATCGGCGGACGGGTGTTCCTGCCGTGGTTTGGCGAGAGCCCGCGGCCGCTTTTTGACGGCAAAGATCGTACGTTCTTTTTCTTCTCATACGAAGGACTTCGGTTGAAGCAGCCGCAGGTGAATATCTTTCAGGCCCGCGTTCCAACGGCGGCGGCAAGGGCTGCGGCTCCGGAGCCATTCCGTCAGGTGCTGAATGCGTTTCCGCTGCCGAATTCACCGGCCCTTCCCGGCGACCCGTCCGATACGGGCCGGTACATCGCCGCACTCTCATACCCGACGCGGTTGAATGCGTACAGTATTCGCATTGACCACAATGTTTCGAGCAATCACACGATCTTTGGCCGCTGGAACGACGCTCCATCGAGCTCACGTTTCCGGTCTTTCCCAAGCCAGGAGAATGCATTCGAGTCGAACCTGCGTACATTCACGGTCGGCTCGATATGGACGATCTCCTCTACGGTCGCTAACGATCTTCGTGTAAATTTCAGCCGCACTCGCGGGCTATTCGAGTTCCGCGGCATTGAGACCGATGGAGCAGTTCTCCCTCCTGAAGGGCTTTTGTTTCTCGATGGATTTCCGCGAGCGTCCAGTTCTGTAAGCCTTCAGCTTTCAACCGGTGCCGGTTCTGTCAGTTCGGCTAACCTAACGCAGGGAAATGCGGTGGGGACCGTTCAGAGGCAGTTCAATATAGTCGAGAATCTCTCTATAGTTGCGGGTAACCACACCTTGCGCTTTGGCGGCGACTTTCGGCGATTGCAGCCAAAGATCGATACGCGGCAGGTCTCGATCAACTACGTCTGGAACACGGTCGCGAGCCGGGCAAGCGGCATCCCGACGAGCATTTCGCTTCAAGGGTTTCAGCCGGTGACGGATTTTTACGTCGATAATCTTTCGCTCTACGCTCAGGATACATGGCGGGTCTCGCCGCGGCTTACGCTTACGATGGGGCTTCGTTGGGAGCTCAATCCTCCGCTCGCGGGCGACCGGCTGCCGTATCAGATCGACGGTCTGGATAATCCGCTTACCGCTACGCTTGCCCCGCCGAACACTAAGCAATGGAAAACGGAGTACGAGAACTTTGCTCCTAGAATTGGCGTCGCCTATACGCTTTCGGAGCGGCAGAATTTGGTCGTCCGCGGCGGCTGGGGAATCTTCTATGACCTCAACACCGGGACGGCCCTCCGCGGCTATTCGAGCTTCCCGTACAACGTTTCGCGGAGCATAACTAACCCGGCCCAGCTTCGGTTTCCGGCGAACCCGGCGGATCTTTTTCTACCCGCAAACCTCGATCAAAGCCCGCCGCCGTATAACTCGAACTTCTACGTCTTTGACCGGAACCTGAAACTGCCCTACACGCATCAGTGGAACGTTTCACTTGAGAAGGGCCTCGGTTCGGAGCAGTCGATAACGCTCTCTTATGTCGGCTCGGCCAGCCGGCAATTGCTAAGAGCAGAACAGCGGCGGAACTTCAACGCACCTTATGTTGCTGACCGATATTGCCCGGCGGGGCAGCCGAACCTTCCGCCATTTTGTACGCCGCCGCAGCCGATCATCGAGATCAACCCTGCGATCTTTGGCCCGACGAACCTGACCAGCGGGCCGATCGCTGCCGGCTCCTTCGTCTCAGTTACGAGGAACGGCACAAAGGCGGACTACCACGCACTTCAGGCACAGTTTCAGCGTCGGCTCACACGCGGGCTGCAGGCCATGGTGTCGTACACCTTTTCAAAGGCACTCGACGATGTTTCGGACGAGACCTTTACGGGCATTCCGATCGCCGATCAGATCTTGAGCCTTGAACGCGGCCGGTCTAACTTCGACGTGCCTCACAATTTCATTGCTGCCGCAACATGGGATATTCCGACCTTCGGTGCCCGCGGGTTTGCAAAAGCACTCGTCGGCGGATGGTCGCTCGATACGATCGTGCGGTACCGGAGCGGTGCGACATTTTCGGTGAACACACAGAGCTTTGACGTTTTCAACGTAGGTACGTCTCGCCGCGTCGATCTGGTTGCCGGACAGGACATCTGGCTTGACGATTCAGCGGTTCCGGGCGGAAGGCGTTTGAACCCGGCCGCATTTGCACAGCCCGCGGCGGGAAGGCAGGGAACGCTCGGCCGCAATGCCCTGCGGTCATTCTCGGTCAATCAGGTCGATCTGGCTCTCCGGCGGCAATTCAGCTTTTCAGAAAAATATCGCTTGCAGGTGCGGGTCGAGGCCTTCAACGCCTTCAACAATCCAAATTTTGGAACACCCGCGTCGGCCTTCGGATTTCCTGGATTTGGTATAAGCACGTTTATGCTCGGCCGAGGGCTGAGCGGGAATACCGCAACGAACCAGATCAATCCAAGTCCGGGTTTCAACTCTCTTTATCAAATTGGAGGATCTCGGAGTGTTCAGCTGTCGGTTGCTTTTAGATTCTGATTGCTTAAGCGATGTCTCTGACATTGCTAGCTACTGCCAAGACTCAAGGCAGCGGGTTTGAGTCTAAATGAGGGGACCTAAACATTTAGGAGGTAAAAATGAGAACAAAGGAGATTCAAATCACGAACAGATCGATCGCAAGTAAGTCGCTGCGTGTGTTTTTTCAAGTTTGGGTTTGTGTGACTTTTCTTTGCGGCACATCTTTGGCGCAAGAGAAATTCACAAATAGTATCGTCCCGTCGAGCTTCTTTGCCGACAGTGCCCCGATAAGGATTCTCCAGTTGAAGCATGGTGAAAGAGCTCTCAAGTTTGGAGATGAACTGATCAACAACGACCCGCTGGACCTTGTCTCCAGTTTATCAATCTCAGTTGTCAATACTAGTAATCTTGCCATCAGCGACGTTGACATTGACGTGCAAATGCCAGTCAGTGGCGGGGAAATTAAGCACCTCGTGATACCAATATCGTTGATGAGGGCAAGAGACTGCTTCAACGCTCCTAACACAGAGCCTTTAGGCCCTGAGGGAGTGATTACCACCCAGACACGAGATCGAGTTTCCGTCAAAATCCCTGAATCACTTGGAAAGTTGGGATACCGTTTCGGAAGTGGCTCGATCGAAATACGTATTGGCACAGTTAAATTTGTTGACGGTACGGCATGGAGAAACGGGTTTTACTTGAAGCGTTCCGATGAGAGTCCTAATGTCTGGCGGGTTTCCAATCTTTCAGAACGTAGCCGCCTAACGGGTATTGATTCTAAATCAAAAGAAGGCAGAGAAAAGGAACCTGACAGTCGGTCACTATTGCCACAGTGTTGGCAATACACTGGGTTCATCGACAGAATCCCGTGCGAATGGTCCACGAATGAGTGCCCAGAAGGGCCATATTCATGCGAGACAATTCGAGACAGTGCCAATTGTTGTAGTGAAAAAGGCGGAGTATCTCCTCGAACTGTTTTGAAAAGCTGCCGATGCATTTACTCAAACGAAAGCTGCGACGTTTATCCGATCACAGAGTACTCTGGCCCGTGTCCTTAGACACCTGCAAGATGTGGCTTCGAATGCAGGTTTCCTGTTACAGAGAGGGGGGAACAAATGGCGAGACGATGTCAGGTGACCGGCAAAAAGCCGATGGCGGGAAACAATGTTTCCCATGCGAACAATAAGACGAAGCGCAGATTTCTCCCCAATCTGCAAAAGAAGCGGTTTTGGTCCGAGGAAGAAGGGCGGTGGATAAAGCTCACCGTTTCGGCACGGGCTATCAAGACCATAACGAAAAAGGGCTTTGACACCGTGCTTCGCGAGATGCGGGCGCGCGGCGAGAAGATCTAGGAACCGCGAATGAACATTGAAATAACGGAAAACTCGGGCGGGCTCGGCCGATTTGAGCGCGTTGCGACGGCCGCCTCGGTCCTTTGCGCGGTGGAGTGCGCGGCAAAGCCGTTCGCCTTGCTGCTCTTGCCTCTCTTCGGCATCAAGCTTTTCGATTCCAAACTGCTTGAACTTGCGATCATCGGGTTGGTGTTCGTATTCGGGCTTGGGAGCATTGCCCATCGCTTCTTTACCCGGCACCGAAGTTACCGGCCGATGATCGTATTCTTTGCAGGCTTCGCCGCACTCGCTTCGGCCCACTTTTTTCTGGAGGAGGAGACAATGACAGGCCTTGCGTTAGCCATCGCGGGTGCGGCCCTGATCGCCGTATCACAATTCATGAACCGCCGCGTCGGCAAAGACTGCTGCGAATTTCACCGAACAATGGAGGGAAATGATTAAAGTTTTGTTGGTCATTACGTCGATAGCTCTTTCAGTCGTACAGGTTGTCGGACAGACACCGAATGCGAAGATCGAGCGTGAGGTCATTGAGTTTCGGGCGGCGATCCGCAACGCGGTCAAGGCAAAAGACCGCGCTAGCCTGGAGCGGTATTTTGCTGAGGGTTTCACACACACTCACGCCTCAGGAAAGGTTGACGGCAAGAAAGAGCGGATCGATTTCTTCCTCGCCGGCGAGCCGACCATCGAGGATGTTGAGCCCGAGGATATTCGCATCATAGTTCACGACAAGAATCTGGCAACAGCGATCGGGAAAACTTCGCTGCTTTTTGGAAGCGAGAAGAGAACGTTCCAATGGACCGGAGTTTTTCTCAAGAGAAAGGGCAGTTGGCAGGCTGTCGCGACACACGCATCGCTGCTGAGAAACTAGCAGGAGCAGTAATGTTTCGAAGGGTACATTTACTACAGGAGATCAAACCATGAAATCAATTACCATTGCACTTATGATCGGCATCTTCGCTGTCGCCGGTTTTGCACAAAAGAAGGACGACAAAGGAATGCCGCTTTTCTGGATCCGCGAGGATGGAAAGTATGGCTACATAGATAAGGCCGGAAAGGTCGTTATCGCTCCGCAGTATGAAAATACGATGGGCTTTAACGAAGGGCTTGCTGCTACGAAGAAGGACGGCAAGTATGGCTATATCGATACAAAAGGTAAGTGGGTCATCAAGCCGCAGTTCGACTTTACCTACAAATTCTCTGACGGCCTGGCGATGGTCCGCATCGGCAAGCAATATGCCTGGATCGACAAGACCGGAAAGACGGTCATTCAGCCGCGAGATTACGACGAGGTCGCTCAAGGCTTTTCCGAGGGCAGGCTTGCTGTTAAGAAGGATGGAAAATGGGGCTATATCGATAAGGCTGGCCGTACCGTTGCCGAAACGAAGTTCAAAAAGGCCTCAACCTTTAACGGCGGCGTTGCCCAGGTCGAGACCGATGACGGAATGCACCACTGGATCAATGCCGAAGGGAAGATAATCTGGAGCCAGAAACCGGGCGAGAAGAAGGCAGGAAGCGGTTCACACAGCAGCCACTAACCCGCCGCAAATAGGTCAAAAGAGTCGCTCTTGGATGGCAAAGGTCGTCCTGGAGGGGCTTTTTGTGTCTTTCCCCGCCTTGCGAGGCTGAAACACTTGCATCTGCCGGTACGTATTTAGCATCGTAATCTGCATACTTCGCACGACAGCTACTTGCCCTCCTGCGGCGCAATCCAGCAAAATGGTCTGCGAAACACACTTTTAGGAGACGATTGATGTTCAAGAGAGAAAGACTCGCATTTTTATTGGTTTTGACGATGGTCGCGCCCGGGCTTGTCCTCGCACAGCCGGCACCGGCCGTCGAACGCCCCGCGGTTGACCGCATCCGCGACGAGGGGATGAACCGCTCGCAGGCGATGGCGACGATGAAGTATTTGAGCGATGTCATCGGCGCACGGCTGACGAACTCGCCGGCACAGCGTCGGGCAAATGCCTGGACGAAAGAGCAGCTCGAAAAATGGGGCATGAAGAATGCCGCCATCGACCCTTGGGGCGAATTCGGCAAGGGATGGGAACTTAAACGTTTTACGGCCTCGGTCGACGCGAACGGCGAATTCGTCGCGTTCCGCTCGTACCCGAAGGCATGGTCGCCCTCGACCAACGGAGCGATCACCGGCGATGTGGTTTACGTTGACGCAACCGACGAGGCCGGCCTTGAAAAATACAAGGGCAAGCTGAAAGGTGCGATCGTCTTTACCGCTCCGGAGCGCCGGGTCGAGCCGGGCTTTGCTCCGGTCGCAACGCGGACCTCGGACGACGAACTCGCCAAGCTCGATGCCGCAAAGCCGCAGGACAACGTCCAGCAGAACCGCGGCCGCCAAGGCGGCGGTGCAGGGGCCGGCAATCAATCGTTCAACCAGAGGAAGTATCGCTTCTACTTTGAAGAAGGTGTCGCGGTTCTCGTTGAGCCGAGCCAGGGCACGGATTCCGGAACGATCCGCGTTATGGGAGCCTCGCCGGCACCGACCGCTCCGGTTCCCGGCCAGAGCCCGTTCGCAGGCCCGCGCGTTTATTCGAAAGGAGCCGCTCCGACCATTCCGCAGCTCGTTGCCGAAACCGAGCAATACAACCGCGTGTATCGTCTTCTGAAGCAGGGCATCCCGGTCAAGATGACGGTCGATCTGGCGGTGCAGTTCTTTGAGGACGACCTGCAGGGCTATAACACCATCGCCGAGATCCCGGGAACGGACCTTGCCGATGAGGTCGTAATGATCGGCGGCCACCTTGATTCGTGGCATGCCGGAAACGGCTCGACCGACAACGGTGCGGGCGTGACCGTTACGATGGAAGCGATGCGCATCCTTGCGGCGACCGGCCTCAAGCCA
This sequence comes from Acidobacteriota bacterium, assembly GCA_019639235.1. Taxonomy (GTDB): domain Bacteria; phylum Acidobacteriota; class Blastocatellia; order Pyrinomonadales; family Pyrinomonadaceae; genus OLB17. The sequence continues at coordinate 129,100 of JAHBSG010000007.1, forward strand.
CGCCGTACGATCCGGATCGGACTCTGGACCGGCGAAGAGCAGGGATTGCTCGGTGCCCGCGGCTACGTTGCGAAGAACTTCGCCCGCATCGGCGATGGCTCGGACAACGCAGCCTTTGCCGCGATGGCTGGCGGCGGACGCCCGGCGCTGACGAAGCTGCCGGCTTACGACAAGTTTGCGGCTTACTTTAACCTCGATAACGGAACCGGTCAGATCCGCGGCATCAATATGCAGGGCAATGAAGCTTTGCGTCCGATCTTCCGCGGCTGGTTCGAGCCCTTCCATGACCTCGGAGCCAAGACCGTCAGCATCAATTCGGTCGGCGGAACCGATCACCTTGCCTTTACGGCGGTCGGGCTTCCGGGCTTCCAGTTCATTCAGGACCCGATCGAATATTTCGGCCGCACCTGGCACACAACGCAGGACGTTGCCGACCGGACTATCGAAGAGGACCTGAAGCGTTCGGCGGTTATCATGGCGACCTTTGCCTATAACGCCGCGATGTCCGATGAAAAAATGCCGCGTCAGCAAATGGCCGGAGGCGTCGCATCGCTGATCCCGGGCTTTGACTACCGTGCACTCAACGACGAGCAGGCATTCGCCGCTCTCGGGCTTGGCCATCAAGTTTGCGGTTATCCGGTACGTCCGGAAGAACTGCCGAATGGCTTCCCGTCGATGTTTGCCGTAAGCACCTTCTTCCGCGATGGTGCCGAGGCGACCTCAGGCGAATAAGGCTGTTTCAGTGTCATAAAGGGCTGCATCGCTTCGCGGCGGTGCGGCCCTTCATCTTTTGCCGAACCCGAAACAAAGGAATATCATCGAACGTATCAACTTCTGTTATCCGCCACATAATCGGGAGCCATCAAAAATAAGGAGCACAATGATGAAGAGACTGCTTTCATTTGCGACAATAGCACTACTTGCGAGCAGCGGCCCGGCCGTACTCGCTCAGAAAGATATGAAACCACCCGTAGCGAAAAAGGTCCCCAGCGTCCTGAAGATCCACGGATACGAGATCACGGACAACTATGCCTGGATGCGTGACCGCAACGAGAAAAAGGATCCGGAGATCATCAAGTATCTCGAGGACGAAAATGCCTACGTCGAGCACCACATGGGCAAGCATCAGCCTTTCGTCGATTCGCTTTACAAGGAAATGCTCGGCCGCATCAAGCAGACAGACCTGAGCGTGCCGGTAAAGCGGGGCAACTACTGGTACTTCACAAAGGTCGAGGAAGGAAAGCAGTACCCGACGTTTCTCCGAAGCAAAACGCAGGACGGAGCAAACCCCGAAGTGCTGCTCGACCAAAACAAGATGGCCGATGGGTTCAAGTATTTCGCCATCGGTGCATTCGAGCCAAGCGACGATGGCAATCTGCTTGCCTATTCGACCGATACGACCGGCTACCGCCAGTATGAATTGCAGGTCAAGGACCTTCGCACCGGCAAGGTGCTCCCGGACAAGATCGAGCGTGTGACGAGCCTTGAGTGGTCGCCGGACGGGAAGTTTCTTTTCTTGGGCCAGGAAGACGCCGTCTCTAAGCGATCGGACAAGATCTGGCGGCATGAACTTGGAACGAACAACACGAAGCTGATCTTTGAGGAAAAGGACGTCTTTTTCAACACCGGTGTTGGCCGCTCACGCGACAAGCAGATGTATTTCATCGCGTCGTATGCCAAGACCTCGACCGAGTTTCGCTACCTTCCGGCCAATGCGGTCAAGGACGGCGTTTTCAGCGTCCTCTCGCCGCGGCGTGAAGGGCATGAATATTCGGCTGATTTCAACAACGGCGAGTTCTATATCCGGACGAATAAGGACGCCGAGAACTTTAAGGTGATGCGCGTCGGGCAGGAAGACCCGAGCGAGCAATATTGGAAAGATTACATCCCGCACAACCCGGCCGTGAAGATCGAGGGCATCGATTTCTTTAAGGACTACGCGGTCGTCTCTGAACTTGAGAACGGACTTGAATATTTGCGGGTGATGGACCTCAAGACCCGTCGGGCTTCCGTCCGCATTCCGACCGACGAAAGCGTTTACACGATGGGCCTCGGGTTCAATCCGGAATACGATACGGACGTTATTCGGTTTGGTTATTCCTCGATGATCACGCCGCAATCGACGTATGAATTCAACCTCAAGACGCGTGAATCGAAGCTCCTCAAGCAGCAGGAAATTCCGAGCGGCTACGACAAATCGCAATATGAGACGACCCGTGTTTGGGCCGATGCCCGCGACGGGGTAAAGGTACCGGTCATCCTGATGATGAAAAAGGGCACAAAGCTCGACGGCAAGTCGCCGATGCTGCTTTATGCCTATGGCTCCTATGGAGCCTCGATGACGCCGAATTTCTCGACCGCAAGGCTTTCGCTGGTCGACCGCGGAATGATCTTCGCCCTTGCGCAAATTCGTGGCGGCGGCGAGCTCGGCGAAAAGTGGCGGCAGGACGGCCGAATGTTCAAGAAGATGAACACCTTCAACGACTTTGTCGATGCGTCGAAGTGGCTGCTCAAGAACAAATATACATCGAGCGACCGGCTTGTTATACAGGGCGGCTCGGCCGGCGGATTGCTGATGGGTGCGGTGATGAACCAGGCCCCGGAGCTTTATAAGGCGGCCATCGTTCAGGTGCCTTTCGTCGATGTGATAAACACGATGATCGACGAAACGCTGCCGCTGACGACGGAAGAGTGGGATGAATGGGGCAACCCGCGGGACGACAAAAAGGCCTGGGACTATATGTACAGCTATTCGCCCTATGACCAGATAAAGAAGATGGCGTATCCGAATATGCTGGTCGAGGTCTCGCTGAACGACAGCCAGGTGCCTTACTGGGAAGGAGCAAAATACGCGGCCAAGATCCGCGAATATAAGACGAACGACAGCGTCGTCCTGCTCAAGACCAACATGGGTGCCGGCCACGGCGGTTCCTCGGGCCGCTACGACCGGTTAAAGGAAGTGGCTTTCGATTACGCCTATGCACTGACGCAGGTCGGGATCACGAAGTAAGACTTCAGCCGCCGCCGCGAAACCGTTGACCTCAAAGGGAATGTGGTGGAGAGTCGCGAGTCGTGGGATTTTGGCGTTTTTCAAGTACCGGGGCGTGCAATTCGATATTGTGCACGCCCCGGTTTCGATTTTAACGTGAGATGATATTAAGAAATATCCACATTTGTATTTTTCTTGTGTGCATTTCGCTGGGCACGAATGCCGAAGCCCAAAGAACCGTGTTGGAATATCAGACCTTTGCGGTCGTGAGTGACCCGGATAAACCGATCGTAGATATTTCAGCAGATCTAATTGCCCGTTGTGATAAGAGGCTACAACAATCGCTGAATGGCGTGACTGTTGAGGTTCACTTTGGTGAAGGTTCATCAACCGAGGCCGTACAAATACTTAATAAATTGGTTGAGGCCGTCCGCTTGACCCAGGAAATGCTTACGCCTTTGGTGGTTCCAGACGTTAGATTTTATCTGATGAGTATGGCGGAGGTTCCCGCGAACTTTTCTGCAAAGGTGTTGTCTGAGGGCAATGGTTTTTACCTTCATGTATTACCTATTTCCGACCGTCGTGAGCTAGATCTTGAATGTTCGCAGAACAACGAGATCTGTTCTGATATTTATCTTACGATCCCGCATGAGCTATCCCATCGAAGTCTTGATCGGATCGTTCAAAGGGATGCGCGGTGGTTCGATGAAGGGCTTGCCGAGTACGCATCCATCAAAGTTGCCACTGTATTGGCGCCCGAGATAGCTCGTACACGATTGCGGGCTTACCTGCCTCGCGAGTCCCTCCATCGGCGCGAAATTCGCGAGAACATCATCAGATGGCAGCCGTTCAAATATCGTGATTTAAAAAGGATGAACGAGCTTGAGATTCGAAACGATTTCTTTTTCTACGGAGCCGCATATCAAATTCTCGAGTATGCTTTTGCGAATGGTACAGATACAAGGCGTTCAGGGTTACTTCCAAGAATTCAATCATTGAGAAATGTAAAAAAGCGGCCGATCAGTAACAAGGAACTTCTCAGTGTGGTCGAGAATGAGCTGGGGAATGGTATTCGAAGCCTGGGTGTTGTTCCCGAGACCGAACAAATCAAGTATGTTCGTCAAGCGGAAGACGTTCTTCGTCCAGAATCGAAAAATGCGACTGACCATTACGAGGCACTTTACCGGCTCGCCGTATTCGACGATATCTCACTTTCTCGTGAAACAATCGAGAGTCTTATAGACCTCGCTTTTCAACAGAGCGCACCGCATTACTTTTCCGAGCTTGCAGCGACAGCGATTACCCGTCGGTTGAGGCGTGAAAACTTCAAAAGTTTTATAGCAACTTATCTTTCTTCGACCTCAAAGCAGCAAAAAGTCAGTATTCGTAAACTTGTAGACGGACTGAAGAAGAAATCGATTCGGCCTTTATAACTCCTCTATTAAGATATGGCTGACTTTGACTGCCGAGATGGTCTCATTGAAAAATATGGTCGCCTGACGCACTCGCGTTTTGTTCTTTGCAGCCTGTGAGGTCTAAAATGGGGGCTAAACGACTCCAGTTTAAGGGTATTTGGCGGCCTAGAAACTAGGGAGGAAGCAAATCTGGTTCGCGATCACGAAGGTAATGCAAAATACCGTTGCTTTCGCGGTCTCGATATAGAAGAGCGGAGCCTGCACCGCAGTTGCGATCCCACGGATTTGGGACCGGCCCGGCCGGAAAGGCGGCGGCCGGAAGGTTTGGAGGAGTTTTAGATCATGGCCAGATATTTTGCACTCCGCGACCGGCGGTTGGAGGGCGGCGTGCCCTCGCGAGCAAACCTTTCGATTTTCAACACGAGCGAGTCGACGCCGCTTGCCAATGCCTTTGCCAGCATCAATGGTGTTGCCGCAGGAGCTGGCGGAAAGATCCATTCAATGTTCGTACTCTGTCACGGATATGCCGGCGAAAACACAAGTGCGGGAATGTCGATGGACGCCGGCGGAATGGGACTTGAACTCGGCCGCGAGGACGTTACGCATACGAACGTCGCTATGTGGTCGGCGATCGCGGGCAAGGTGGACAACATCGTCGTTTATTCATGCGGAGCCGGTGATACGCAGCCCGGGAATGAAGGCACGACCGCAGACGGCCGATACCTGATGGGGGCTCTCGCGATACACACCAACGCGAACGTTTACGCGGCGGACAAGATACAGTGGTACGGCACTTTCAATGACTTAGCGAACGGCCGATACGAGTTCGGTGCCTGGGAAGGAACGCTTTACAGGTTTCCACCGAACGGCAATCCGCCGACCATCGTCGCCCGGCCGCCGGTCGAGTTTACGGACGTGATGATGGGCACGGCCCCGTAGCCGCCCGGCCGGTTCTCTTGGATAATCTTGACCCGATCCGGGATCGGATCGTGATCTTTCGGCGTCGATCCGCCCCGAAACCAGCTTCGGTCAATTTGCCCGCTCGCTCGCTCAATGTGACGCTACGTTGAAGCGACGAGCGGCCTCCTTTTTCCGAAATGGCGACCCTAAACCGTGTTTCTGCAATAGTTAGGCGTCAATCCATATCTCGGCACCGGTATTGCTCTGTTTTTGTCCGGCGTCGTGTCTGCACTTCGACCAACACTACAAGGGGATATTTAACGAGCTATGGAAAACCGCCTGCATCGCCTTTTTCTTGTCTCGGTCCTGATCGCAGGACTTTTGAACGGATCGATCGTCTTTTCGCAACCGCGAGCAGACCTCAACTCTGAAACAAAGCGAGCCCAGCCGGAAACTGCCGTTCGCGGCAATAGCCAAGGGCTTTGGGATGGCCGTGGTTCGATCGACGATCCGTTTGTTGGCGAAAATCTATCGCCTGACCTAAAGGAAGCCCTTCAAAAGCTCGACCCGAAGTCCGAGGTCAGCGTTATCCTTCAATCCGATGACATCGACGACCCGGAACTCCGCGGGCTGATCGCAGCTTACGGCGGAAAGGTTCGGAGCGAGGCGCGGAACCTGCAGATGCTTGAGATCGACGCCACGTTCGACGCGGTTTTGGCGATCGCCGCGAGCCCGCGGGCGTTGCATATCTCATCCAATCTCAAGACGAAGTCCTTTGGGCACATCGAGACAACGACGGGACTTCAAACTTTACGCGAAGCTCCAGCAACCCAAAACCTAACCGGCACCGGCGTCGGGATAGCGATCATTGACTCCGGCATCTTCAGCGAACACGACATGTTCAGCGGCACCTCGGTTGCGAGCCGCGTGGTCAAAGAAGAGCAGTTCACGCTTGGCGGAAGTGAGGACCTCTACGGCCACGGCACGCACGTCGCCGCGATCGCAGCCGGCCGCGGCGGACGCCCGGGGAGCTCACAATCGGCAAACATATTGCGGCCCTATCAGGGAGTTGCTCCGGACGCGAACATCATCTCCCTTCGTGTTTTGACCGATACGGGAACGGGGTCGAGCGCCGATCTTATCCAGGCTTTTGACTGGATCTGGGCCAATCGCGGGCGATACAACATCCGCGTTGTGAATATCAGCCTGGGCACCGCATCGGTCGAAACGTGGCGCAACGATCCGCTTTGCCGCGCAGCGCGTAAACTTACGAAGGCAGGTGTGGTCATTGTGGCCGCCGCGGGAAATGACGGCAAGAACCTGCTTGGGCAGAAGACCTACGGAGCTATTCACTCGCCGGGTAACGACCCATCGGTGATCACCGTTGGAGCGTCAAATACCTTTGCGACGGACACGCGGAGCGACGACGGAGTTGCGACCTACAGCTCACGCGGGCCGACGCGCTCATATTTCGTTGGTCCGAACGGAGCAAAGGTCTATGACCATCTGGTCAAGCCCGACCTCATTGCTCCGGGAAACAAGATCATTTCGGCCCGTTCGCGGTTGAACGTTCTGACCACGCTGAATCCGACACTTGAGATCCTGACGGATGGCCTCGACCCAAAGCGGCAGGTCGTTTACATGTCCGGAAGTTCGATGGCGACGCCGGTAGTTTCGGGAGCGGCAGCTCTCATGCTCCAGGCTAATCCGACGCTGACGCCGAACATGGTCAAGATGATCCTGATGTACACGGCCCAGCCGCTCGCGGGGTTTAATCACCTTGAACAGGGTGCCGGACAGATCAACATTGATGGAGCAGTTCGGCTGGCTTCGCTGGTCCGCAGAAATCTCAGGCCCAAAACCGCACTCGACGCACCTTTCCTCACGACAGCCGAAATGCCCGTGCAAAACTCGAATATTGCCGGGTCGGTCGTTCAATGGTCGCAGGGGATCGTTGCGGACAAGGGATGGGTTCAAGGCAGCAAGCTGATAACGCATTATCAAAAAGTTTACGGGAAAGGAATGCTCCTAAGCGACGGGCTCTTGATCAGCGATGGCCTCTTGATCAGCGACGGGCTCTTGATCAGCGACGGTTTACTTATCAGCGACGGGCTTCTTATCAGCGATGGGCTCTTGATCAGCGACGGGACGCCCATCTTCGATTACAGTGAGCTTTTTGGCGGGAACATCCTGCTTGGCGACGGGCTCCTCATCAGCGACGGACTCTTGATCAGCGATTCGTTCCTGATCGGCGATGGGACTCTACTTCCCGGCGGGCTGACCCTCGGCGTTCGCACGCTACTCTTTGGTGAGTAGCTTCGCAATGCCCGAAGATCGATGAGAGCCCTCCGCAGGTCCCGGACGCCCCGAAAAAAAATGCTGGCATACGCGGGCACGAATGCGGTAACATTAGGAAGGCGTTCGATTTAGGTCGGGCGTCTTCCCACCGTTTACTTCCTCAATACATGCGATAACGAACCGTAGAACTTGTTCATAAGTTCCGTCCCTCGATGACCGGCCACGAACAAAAAAAGTGGAAGATAAAGGTGTTCCTTGGGCTGGCTCTGCCGGCTGCAGGGCTCATTGCTGTTTGGTCGGTCCTTGGTCTCCGATTCGAACTGATGGACGTGTGGCTGGTCGTGCTGACGGCGGCGACCGTTCTTTTCAGTTCGTTTCTCCGCATTCAGCTTCCGCGGACGAAGATCCACCTAACCATTTCCGACGCCACGGTCTTCTTGCTGATGCTGCTTTATGGCGGCGAGGTGGCGGTCCTCGTTTCGGCACTTGAAGCCGCGGTCGCTTCGCTGAACTTTCGCCGGCATGGCGTCCCGATCAGTACCCAGACCATCGCGGTCAATGTCGCTATCGCAACTATATCCGTTTTCGCGACGGCGATCGGCGTTACTGCGATCTTCGGCCGACCTGAGGCAGCTATCGGCGGTGCAAGCATCACAATGCTTTCGGCGATCCTGTTCGCCATGGCAACGCTGCAGTTCGTTGTGCACTCGGCACTCGTCTCGGTGGTCATCGCGATCAAGAGTGAAGAATCGATCTGGCGGGTTTGGTACGACCACTGCCTGAATGCGATGGTCATTTACGTCGCTGGGGCGATCGTCGCGGGTTCGCTACTGAAGGCGATCAAGGAGATAGACGCGTATCTTTTCATTCCGGTCGCCGGATTCTTCGGGCTCGTTTATTTCACCTACGTCCGGTACATCAACGACATCAGAAGAACCTCCGCAAAGGCCGAAGAGGCGGAACGCGAAAGGGCCGAGCAGGCGGAGAGGCATGTTCGGGAGCTTCAGGAATATGTGACCAAGCTTGAGCGGACCAGCGACGAGCTTCGCACCAGCCGCGAGGAATTTCGGCATGCGGCGTTTCACGACGACCTTACCGGGCTGCCCAACCGCAATCATTTTCTGGCTGAGATCGGTACGCTTCTTTCGCGGCAGAGCGAGGGCTTTGCGGTTCTTTACCTTGACCTCAACAATTTCAAGCGGCTCAATGAGAGCCTCGGACATTCGATCGGCGACGAACTTCTTGTTCAGGTAGCCGAGCGCCTTCGGGCCTTGGCGGCGAGAACGGATCTCGTCGGCAGGTTCAGCGGAGACGAGTTTGCAATACTTGTGCGAGCGAATGCGACGCTTGAAATGACGCTCGCACTTGCCAACGCGATCGGTCACGCACTGTCTCAGCCATTTTCGATCGGCGACCGAACGGTCTATGCCGGTGGTGCGATCGGGATCGCTTTGAACGACACGGGCTACACAGCCGCCGGCGAGATACTCCGCGATGCAGACATCGCAATGTATTACGCCAAGGAACGCCGAACGGACTGCGAGGTATTTAGTCCAACGATGCATGCCCGGGCGATGCATCTTCTTGAACTTGAAACGGACCTGCGGCTGGCGGTCGAGCGCGAGGAGTTCGACGTTTACTTTCAGCCGATCGTCGACATGGACGATGCGACGCTCCACGGGTTCGAGGCCCTTGTCCGGTGGAACCATCCGGAGCGAGGGCTCGTAATGCCGGGCGAGTTCATCCCGCTTGCGGAAACGACAGGGCTCGTTGTCCCGATGACGCTTCAGGTTCTTCGCAAGGCATGTTCGCAGATCGTTGCTTGGCAGCAGGTTTTCGACCTCGCCGGCACGCTGACGTTAAGCGTTAACATCTCGGTTCGGCATTTGGCACTTCCGACCGTCGTCGATGAGATCGCCGGTGTGCTGAGAGAGACCGGTTTGCCGCCCTCGTGTCTTAAGCTTGAGATCACCGAAGGCGAGGTAATGGAGGACGCCGAAGCGGCGATCGCTGTCCTGAATCAGATCCGAGCTCTCGATGTCTCGATAAGCATCGACGATTTTGGGACCGGTTATTCAAGCCTGAGCTATCTGCACCGACTGCCGATCGATACGCTGAAGATCGACCGGTCATTTGTGAGCTCAATGGAGGAGGGCAGCGAGAACGGTGAGATCGTTCGCACGGTGATCGCCCTGGCCCGAGCATTGAAATTGAGCGTGGTCGCCGAAGGGATCGAGAGTATTCACCAGTTTCACCAGCTTCGGGTTCTCGGCTGTGCCTTTGGCCAAGGGTATCTCTTCGCTCGGCCGCTAAGTCGCGATGATGCATCGAAACTCGTTTGCGACCCCGGACGTTGGCAGAATATCCTTCCCGCCAACCAGCACGGCACGATCGGCCGCAATCTCGAATTGACTTACCTCAGGCTGCCGAACTAAGCCTACTCGGCGTGGATGAGCGGTTTGGCGTCGAGCGGGTGTTCGCTGCCATAGATGTTGGCGGCGTTAAGGAGTTCGCCCTCGGCCCAATAATTCCCGAAGAGCTGGACGCCGATCGGGAGCCCTTCTGACGACAGCCCGCACGGAATGCTTATGGCCGGCAAACCCGCTAGATTGGCCGAGACTGTGTAGATATCGCTCAGGTACATCGCCAGCGGATCGTCCGAGCGTTCGCCGAGCCGGAAGGCGGTGGTCGGCGAGGTCGGCGTCAGGACGAAGTCGCAGTTTGCGAAAGCCGCTTTGTAGTCATCGCGGACAAGTGCCCGGACCTTCTGTGCCTTGGCGTAATAGGCGTCGTAATAGCCGCTCGAGAGCACGTAAGTGCCGAGCATGATGCGGCGTTTGACCTCGGGGCCGAAGCCTTGTTCGCGGGTCTTGAAATACATCTGCCGCAACTCGTGGGCATCCTCGGCTCTGACGCCATAGCGGACGCCGTCATAGCGAGCGAGGTTCGACGAGGCTTCGGCGGTCGCGATTATGTAATAGACCGCGATGCCGTATTTCGCGTGCGGGAGTTCGACATCGACCACCTCGCAGCCGAGCTTACGGAAATTCGCTATAGATTCCTCGACCGCTGCCCGCACTTCCTCATCAAGCCCCTCGCCAAAGAACGCCCGCGGAACACCGATTCGCTTGCCGACAAGGCTGCCATCGAGCATTGCCGAATAATCGGGCACAGCAACATCCGCCGAGGTTGAATCAAGCGGATCGCGGCCGGCGATCACGCCGAGCACATCGGCGATCTTGCCCGCCGAGCTGCCAAATATGCCGATCGCATCGAGCGAAGACGCAAACGCGACAAGCCCGTATCGCGAGATGCGGCCATAGGTCGGCTTTAGGCCAAAGATGCCGCAGAGTGCCGCAGGCTGCCGCACCGAACCGCCGGTCTCCGATCCCAAGGCGACATCGACCACGCCCGAAGCAACAGCGACCGCCGAACCGCCTGAACTGCCGCCCGGAACGCGCTCCGGATCCCATGGATTGCGAGCCGGTCCGAATGCCGAGTTCTCATTCGACGAGCCCATCGCGAACTCGTCCATGTTGGTCTTTCCGATGGTGACGGCACCGGCGGCGTTAAGCCTCTCGACCGCCGTCGCATCGTAGTGAGCGGTGTAGTTCGCAAGTATCCGCGAGCCGCACGAGGTGCGGATATCTTTGGTGCAGATATTGTCCTTTATGGCGACGGCCACGCCGCGGAGCGGAAGTTCGCCCGAAGCATTTTCTATAGCTTCGGCACGGGCCAGAGCGTGCTCACGCTCAATGGACAAAAACGAGCCGAGCCGGTCGTTCAGCCGCTCGGCGTTGGTCAGGACGCGTTCGATCTCGTTCTTAAGCATCAGATCTCAATTATTGACTTTGTCGATCAGCCAGGCATCACCCGTGCGTTCGAGCTCAACACGAATGGCACGCTGTTCGGTGCGGGTCTCGTCCCGCCAGAAAAGAAGCACCTCGAACGACGTTCGTCCTTCGGCAATTTTCTCACATTCGCCGAGCCGAAATGCCCGCGGGACATCGGCGGTTCCCGAGGTGAATGGGTCGGCATCGCCCGTGGCGGCAGTTAGCGTCTGATAGAAACGGTCGGTCAAATGCCGCCGCTTTTCTTCGAGCCGTTCCTTCGAAAAGAGCATATTCCCGCCGAAATGGGCCGAGTAAAACTCACGAAGTGCGGGCCGTGCTTCGGAGCATTCCGGGGCCTCGAGCTTCGGAAGGCTGCAGCCTGCGGCAAAAATGGCGGCCGCTATAAGAAAAAAGAGCTTCATAGGACCTTCGGTACCTGAAAGTGGCCGTCGGTCGAGGCCGGTGCACGGCTCAATGCCGCTTCGGTGCCGAGGCTTTCGCGGGCCTCGTCCTCGCGGATGGCATCGGTCGCCTCGCCCGCGGCGGTCAGCCCGCCGAGCATCGGCTCGACATCGCCCGTATCAAGCTCATTGAGCTGTTCGACGTAGCCGACTATCTTCGCCATCTGCGGCGAATAGACGGCGGCTTCTTCATCGGTTATTTCCAAATGAGCGAGCTTTGCGATCTTTTTGACATCCATAGGTCAATCTTTTTCCAATACAGCGAACATTTCCGGAGCCGCTTCGATCTCGATGTAGCGGACGATGCTCTTACCGAGGAATCGGTTCATCTTGGCAACAAGCTCGGGGACGATCGAATCGAGCTGGGCTTTCCAGTTCTTGTCCTTAGTGCCGACAACCAGCCGGCCTTTCGTGAAGCTTTGTGCCCGCGAGGCTTCGGCGATCGCCTCGCCCACGGCCGGCCGCCAAAGCGAGATCACGACCTTCTCAACTATCTCCGGATCATCGGGCAGAGAGCGGACGAACGACGGTACAAGGTTTGAAAAACGCTCCATTTGCCAATCTGCTCCGATCTAATATCATCTTAAACGAGAACATTTAGAAATGCTAAATCACGACCAGAAAGACGCAATTTTGCCCGAGATCGTGCTCGCCTCGGGTAGTCCACGGCGATCGGAGATACTGGCTTCGGTCGGGTGGGGCTTTGTGAAGGACGTGCCCGATATCGACGAAAGCTTGCGGCCGGACGAGACGCCCGAGGCTTATGTCGAACGGCTCGCGCTTGAAAAGGCCTCGGCGGTCGCCGGGAAATGGCCGGGCCGGCTCGTGCTCGGGGCGGATACGACCGTCGTGCTCGGCGGCGAGGTGATCGGCAAGCCGGCGGATATGGACGACGCCCGGCGGATGATCCGCTCGCTTTCGGGCGAGACCCACGACGTGATAACCGGCGTCGCTCTGGTCCGCGATTCCTCTTCGGTTACGGGCATTCAGCGAACGGCGGTGACGTTTGCCGCGATGAGCGATGCCGAGATCGAGTTCCTCGCCCGCGAAGGCGATCCGCTCGACAAGGCCGGGGCGTATGCCGTTCAGGCACAGGCGGCGCTTTTCATTCGCGGCATCAGCGGCGACTACTGGAACGTCGTCGGCCTGCCGATCAATTTGGTTTATGAGCTCTTCCGCGGTTTTGAAGCCGCAATAGGTGAAAAGGCTTGAGGTCCTTCGAGACCCTGGTCTGAATTTGATCCATCACGGTCGTTACCGTGGAGAGCGTATTCTGTGGCTTTCGGTTCTGCTTCTGTGTGTTCTGTGGTTCAAGGCTTCTGAATGTTCGATCTAAAGAGTGACCGCGGTTTCTAAGAGCAGAAAACACAGACTGCACAGAGCGAAGACACAGATCAGGGGCACAGACCAGAAACACAAAAAGAGGCTCGTAATTGAGCCTCTTCGATGTGAACTTCAATTGCACGATGTTAGAGAAGCCGATCGACGACGCGTGAGATCGGGACGGTGACGTCGTATTTCGGATCGATGCCGCCGTAGGGTTCGCCGACCATCTTGCCGTCCTTGCCTAGGATGACGAACGAAGGCACCTGGTCAAGCGCGAATTGCTTGAGCATGAACGCACCGTCGGCATCGCGGATCATCGAGGCCGCGAGCTTGTTCGTCGCTGCGAACCGGTTCAGATCGGCGGCAGAGGCAAAGTTTCGTGAGCCCTGCGTTGCCGAATCGGTCGCGACGTAAAGCACGACGACGTCCTTGCCGGCATATTTTCGAGAAAGTACATTGGTGAATTCCACCTGCTTTGCCGAAAGCGGGATCCACGAAGCACCGACCGCCATAATGACGACCTTGCCCTTGTGATCGTTGATATTGAACGCCCCGCCGTCAACGGTCGTCAGCCTCGCCTGTGCGGAGGCAACCGCCGCAAATGCGGTAAAGACGGCAAAGAGAAGGATCATTTTCAGGTAGTTTTTCATCACTTTTACGGGCCGGCATAAGCCTCGCCCGCTATGGTTTAGATGCAAGAGAGGTGCCAAACTACTGTCCGCGGCCGAGCCGGACGTTATCGATCAGCCGCACGCCGCCAATTTTCGCGGCAACGGCGATCATCGAACCTGTATCTCCAACCTTTTCAACCATTTCCAGCGTATCGGCATTCACCGTTGCAACGTAGTCGAGCGTAAGGTCGCTATCGGCCGAAAGGGCATTTTCGACCATTTGAGTCAATTTCGAAGCATTTCGTTCGCCCGAATTGAAGGCATTTTCGGCCATGTGGAGTGCGGCATAGATGGCCGAGGCACGGGCACGATCCTCGGGCGAGAGAAGCTCGTTTCGCGAGGACATCGCTAAACCGCTCGGTTCGCGAATCGTCGGGACGGAGATTATTTCGGTATCGAAGCCCATGTCGCGGGTCAGGCGTTTTACGATTGCAAGCTGCTGCGCGTCCTTTTCGCCGAAGATGGCAAAGTCGGGCCGGATCGTGTTTAGCAAAAGCGTTACGACGGTCGCCACGCCTCGGAAATGGCCAGGCCGCGAGGCTCCCTCAAGACTTTCGGAAAGGCCCTCGACGTAAACGTAGGTTGCAAAGCCCTCGGGATAAATATCATGCGGCTCCGGGGCGTAAATGTAATCGACGCCAAATTCGGCCAGCATCGCGGCATCCGAGGCCAGGTCGCGAGGATAGCGGGCGAGGTCCTTCGGGTCGTTGAACTGCGTTGGGTTAACGAAGATCGAGACGATGACAGCGTCGCCGCGTTTCGAGGCTTCCTGCACGAGTGCGAGATGGCCCTCGTGGAGAGCTCCCATCGTGGGGACGAATGCGATCGTTTTATTCTCACGCCTGAGCTTGCGCGTGATGGATGCCATTCGCTGTCGGCGGTTGATGATCTCCATATCGGATCTTAGAAGGGCATCGAGGCCTTGAGTTTTTCCGCGTCAACGTCTTCCGGAAGCCCGTAGGATTCGGCCTCGGCCGGATAGTTGCCGCTCCGGACGTCGTCCATCCAGCGTGTTATCGCATCGGTGATAACGCCGCTGACGTTGGCATATTGGCGGACGAAACGCGGCTGGCGGCCGAACGTGAAGCCGATCAGGTCGTGGAGCACGAGCACCTGAATATCGCAGTTCGTCCCGGCGCCGATGCCGACCGTCGAGATCTTTAGTTCTTCGGTGATTATCGCCGCGACCTCGCGGGGGACGAGTTCAAGCACGATGGCAAAAGCACCCGCGTCCTCAAGCATTTGGGCGTCCTCGATCAGCCGCTTTGCGTCGTCGGTCGTTTTGCCCTGCACACGATAGCCGCCGAGTTTATGCACCGACTGCGGCGTCAGGCCGATGTGAGCCATCACCGGAATTTCTTCATCGACAAGGCGTTTTACAAGGTCAACGCGGTTGCGGCCGCCTTCGAGCTTGACGGCCTCGGCACCGCCATATTTCATCAACTTAAGGGCATTCCGAACCGCTTTGTTATCGCCGGTGTGGTAGCTGCCGTAGGGCATATCGGCAACGAGAAGGGCACGGCTTGCACCGCGTTTTACGGCCTTGGTCGCCGAAAGAATTTCCTCGAGCGAAACGGGAATCGTGTTTCCGTAGCCGTGGATGACGTTTCCCATGCTATCGCCGACCAGAATGATATCCACGCCCGCCTCGTCAACTATTCTGGCGGTCGGATAATCATATGCCGTAAGGCAGACGAGCTTTTCGTTCTTTTCTTTGGCGGCGCGGAGCGCAGGAACGTAAACCTTCTCGGGTTTGTCCGGTTTAAGGTAGGCCATAAACGCTTGTTAGTCTATTCCTTTCAGATGTTTAAGTCTAGGCACTAAACGCCCGCGTGCTCGGCGGCGGGGCGTCCGACATGGTTTGCGGGCAGCCATTTTACAACGCGAGAATCGTCCTTTGCCGCGGCAAGAAGTTCCTCTACCGTCTTACCGAGCACCGGATGGCGAAACTTCGGGGCGATATCATTGAGCGGCAAAAGGACGAACTTACGAAGATGTATCCGCGGATGCGGCAAGGTTAGGAAAGGCGTGTCCATTCTCGTATCGCCAAAGAACAACAGATCGAGGTCGATCGTCCGCGGTTTCCGGTACGTCTTGTCCGTTCGGCCGAGGTTGTACTCGATCCGAAGAAGCCGGGCCATCAACTGTGTCGGAGTCACTTCGTTGCAGCGGAGAGCAACGGCCATATTGAGAAAATCCGGAGCACCTTCCATTTCGAGGGCTTCGGTCTCGTAAATGCAGGAGATCGCGGTAACCTCAAAACACGCCTCGATCAGCCCGCGAACGCCGAGCAGGAGATTTCCAGCTCGATCGCCGAGGTTCGAGCCAAGCCCGATATATGCTGTTACTTGCCCGTTCGTTCCGGTCATCGTTTACGGTCGTTCATCGCCGGCCTGCTATACGAAGGCCCAAATTGCCCAAAGTGCGTTCTGCTGAGTGAAGTGAAAGCTCTATTGAAAATACTCCAAGTTCCAGCAATAAAACAAGGATAGTGGGGAAACCGAAGTTGCCCGGAGCGGCTTCGGAAAGGCTTTTTTACTTTTCTACCTTCACGTGTTTGAATAGAGAAGGTCCATAAACGGACAAATCCAGCGGCTGAGAGCCTCGGCTCAAAGCCCGGGCGGGCATCAAGGTGTGGCCCGTCTTGACAAAAAAGCACACGCCGGACTTTATGGCCCGCAGACGATTCCGACACAGCCAGCGATTTGAGAGCCCGGCCGATCGTTCCCACCAGGAATATCTTTTAGATCACAATCATCCGGTCACATCGCGGACCGAACTGCTTCGGCTTGTCCGCGGCGGCGAGGATACGTATCTCGAGCTGAAGGTGAAGCTTTCGAACCCGGAGCGGATCGCTCAGGGCATAGTCGCTCTTGCGAACACCAATGGCGGAACGATAATTTTCGGCGTCAACGACCAATTGCGGGTCGAGGGCGTCAGCAATCCGGACGAAGTGCAGGCCGAACTTGTCCGCATCTGCCGCGAGGAGATAGTCCCGCCAATCGTACCGCTGATCGACTGCATCGCGTTTGACAGCGGGAAGCGGGTTGTCGCTATCGATATCGACGCCCGGCGAAAGCCTTTCCGCACCCGCGATGGCCGCTTCTATATGCGATTTGGAGCGGAGAAACGGGAAGTGACGCGCGACGAGCTTTCGCGGTGGCTCGATGAGATAAGGCCTTTCACTTACGAGAACATTCCGCTTTTTACGGCGACCGAAAATGACCTCGAGGAAGGCCTGCTATGGTCGTTTGCCCAGCAGTTTAGCGACATTAATCCGCTGCCGGGGCAGTTCGATACCAAGGAACTCGTACGAAAAGACCTTTTGCTCGCCGCCGGCAACAGCGATGAATTTTTCCCGACGGTCGCCGGGCTTACGCTGTTTGGACGAAGCGAGAGCCTTGCCTCGCTTTTCCCGCGGAGCACGGTCAAGGTTTCCCGGTTTTCCGGTGAGAACGGCAGTGCACAACTCGTCGAGAGCCGCGATGTCGGCGGCAATTTGCTCCATCAGTTCGAGGCGATGATGCAGTTCGTCGAACGTTATTGCGACCTCGAGAAAACAGCTCCCCGACAGCGAAAGGCAGAGACGAACGGGCAGGCCGTGCCGCGTTCAAAGTACCATCTTTACGCCGTTCGCGAGGCGGTGGCGAATATGCTGATTCATCGCGACTTCGCACTCCGCGATATCGGCTCGCGGATGAACATTTACGACAACTCGATCGAGTTCATCAACGCCCGGCGGACGAACGGCTTTGTGCCGCCGGCCTCGCGGGCGATACGGTTCGGCATAACCCAGCGGATCAATCCACAGATCGCTGCCATCTTTACCCGACGCGAATATTGCCCGGACGTTCCGCAAGGCGGCCTGCCGATGATCCTCAAGCAGTCCGAACGGATCTCACGCCGGCGGGCCGAAGTTTACACCTCGAATGACGAATTCAAACTGAAGATCTACGGGACCGCGTAGCGACGCCGCGATGCTCCTCGACATAACACCGCTCAGGGTCTCTCGCGATTACCGGCTGCTCTTCATCGGCCAGCTCGTTTCCTTCTTTGGGTCGATGATGACGTTCATCGTCGTCCCGTGGCAGATGTATGAGCTTACGGGCTCATCGGCGATGGTCGGCTACATCTATCTTGCCGAGTTCGTCCCGATGCTGGTGCTTGCCGTTATCGGCGGAGCACTCGCGGATTTTGTTGAAAAGCGGCGGCTGCTCCGATTGACCGAGTTTGGCCAGGCGGCGGCCTCCGCTACGCTTCTTGCCAATTCGCTGCTCGAAACGCCCTACGTTTCGGTGCTTTTTATTTGCGTTGCCGTCCACGCGGGCCTGGCAGCGATTCAGCGTCCGGCCTTTGAATCGTTCATTCAAAAGATCATTCCGCCGGAGCTGATCTCGTCGGTGATGGCGCTCAACTCGATCCGCTGGAGCATCGGCGCGATCATCAGCCCGGCGATCGCAGGCATCATTGCGGTCAAGCTAGGGCCTTCTGTCGCCTACGCACTCGATCTGGTAACGTTCGCGGCGACGATCTACGCGGTCTATGCCGTCAGCGCCGTGCCGCCGCCCGAGAATGCCGAGCGGCCGAGCCTTGATGCGATCCGCGAGGCACTGAGATATGCGAAGAGCAGGCAGGAGCTTCTCGGGACGTATTTCATCGACATCTTCGCGATGTTCTTCGCGATGCCGCAGGCGCTTTATCCGGCGCTTGCGGTGATCTACGGCGAGCGATATCTCGGCTTCTTTCCTGCCGCGATCGCGCTCGGAGCCCTGGTCGCGAGCCTGACCTCTGGCTGGACCAAGTCGGTCCATCGACACGGGGTTCTGGTTACGGCAGCGGCGGTGCTTTGGGGATTTGCGATCATCGGATTCGGTCTGGCGGACGGCATCGTTGTCGCATTGCTTTTCCTTGTGGCGGCGGGTTTCTTCGATATGATCTCCGGCATTTTTCGCGGGGCGATCTGGAATCAGACGATACCGAACCATCTCCGCGGCCGGATGGCGAGTATCGAAATGGTCAGCTATCTGACGGGGCCGATGCTCGGGAGCGCAAAGATGGGGATCGTGGCCGAGTGGTTCAGCGTAAAGATCGCGCTCGTTTCCGGCGGCATCTTGTGCGTCGTTTCCGTGTTGGCCGCCGCCCTTTTCCTGCCGGGTTTTCTTCGCTACGATGGCCGCGACGGCATCCGCCGCCGGCACGAAGAAGAAGAGGCCCACGCCGGCCGGAAGGCCGAAGAATGAAAGATCCCCACCGTGCCCGCCGGCCCGGAATATGGTAGAAAACCATTATGCCGATAGTTAGAAAACGCCAGATCGAGACACTTCAGCAGTTGAGCGGCCAGGAACTCGAGGCCTTTATCGATTCGCTCCCGGCGGGTGCGGATTCGATCAGCAAGCTGCTCGATTTTGTCGAGGACGAACTTTACGACAAGGAATGCAATCACAGCCTCCGCTATGCGATGCAGTTCATGATGGAGAACGGCCTGAGCTTCCCAAAGGTCTCAAGCTGGCTCTCAGAAAACGGCGGCTACTGCGACTGCAAGGTGCTCGATGAGATCGCACCGTATTGGAGGGAGAAATTCGGAGATGATTAGCCGCTAAGTGATTTTTGTTGCGTTCAATAACCCTTCTGCGGATAATGTGAGTATGAACACAGTTTCTGTTCAATTTCCCGATTCGATAACGACTGTCTTCGGCGACAGCGACCCCGGGAAGCCCATATTGTCGGCGGCGGTGGTCAAATGGTACGAACTTGGCCGCATCTCTCAGGGCAAAGCCGCAGAATTGCTCGGCCTCTCAAGAGTAGAATTTCTCGATCTGCTCGCAGCCTTCAAAGTTTCCGCATGGCAATACACGGAAGACGAACTGACAGAGGAGCTCGCTCTTGATTAGTATCGTCGCTGACGCATCGCCGCTGATCATACTCTTCAAAAGCGAGCTTGAATTCATTCTTCCAAACCTCTTTGACCGAATTCTCGTTCCCGGAGCAGTCTTCGATGAAATTCTAGCGGGAAGCGAGGGCGACAGAGCGAAGCGATTACTCCCCGCAACAAACTGGATAACGACAGTTAAGGCGGCTCCGCTTTTACCCGATCTTCAATTCGTACTTGGCCAAGGGGAATGCGAGGTTCTTTCGATTGCTAAGGAACTTGAGGGGACTCGCGTGCTTCTTGATGATGCCGCTGCACGAAAAGCCGCCAAGGTATTGGGGATACCTTTCGTTGGAACCGGTGGGGTTCTTGTGATCGCCTACCGCAAAGGCCTGATCTCATCGTTCGACGCCGCACTTGATGCGGTGATCAGCTCAGGACTGTGGGTCTCTCCTGAGATCGAACGTCTCTTAAGAATCGAGGCAAACCTGAAACCAAACTAACCAAGAACCTCAGCCAGGTAACGGCCGGTGTGCGAGGCTTCGCAGCCGGCCACTTTTTCGGGTGTTCCGGTGGCGACGACCTCGCCTCCGCCGACTCCGCCTTCGGGGCCGAGGTCTATTAGGTGATCGGCGGTCTTGATGACGTCGATGTTGTGTTCGATGACGACGATGCTTGAGCCGTTATCGAGCAAGGCACGAAAAGCACCGAGCAGCTTGTTGATGTCGTCGAAGTGCAGCCCGGTTGTCGGCTCGTCGAAGATGAAGAGCGTTCGCGAGGCCGTGCTCTGGGCGAGGTGCGAGGCGAGCTTTACTCGCTGTGCCTCGCCGCCGGAGAGAGTTGTTGCCGATTGGCCAAGCCGCAGGTAACCGAGCCCGACGGCATCGAGAACCCGCAGTTTCGTCACCAGCTTTTTCACGTCCTTGAAGAAAAGTATCGCCTCGCTAACGGTCATCTCAAGGGCTTCGTGGATGTTCTTTCCCTTATAGCGAATGCCGAGCACTTCCTGCTTAAATCGCGTTCCGCGGCAGTCCTCGCAGGTCAACTCTACGTCGGCGAGGAACTGCATCTCGACCGTGACCGTTCCGCTGCCTTGGCAGACCTCGCACCGGCCGCCGGGCACGTTGAACGAGAAATGCGAAGGGCCGTAGCCTTTCGCTTTCGCCCCTTGCGTCCCGGCAAAAACATCACGGATGGCGTCGTAAGCCTTGATGTAGGTCACCGGGTTCGAACGCGGCGTCCGGCCGATCGGCGATTGATCGACAAGGATGACATCGTCGATGTTCTCCGTCCCGGCGATCTCCTTGAATAGCCCGACGTGTCCGGTCCATTCGCCCCGCATCTTCTTTATGCCGGCGTAAAGCACATCGTGGATAAGCGTCGATTTGCCCGAACCTGATACGCCGGTAACGCAAACGAGCATTCCGAGCGGGATGTCGACCGAGACGTTCTTCAGATTGTTCTCGCGCGCACCCGTAATGGCAATCTTTTCCTTGCCCGGTTTCCGACGCTTTTGCGGGACGCGGATCTCCATCTCGCCGTTCAGGTAACGGGCGGTCAGCGAATTCTTCGACTTTAGCAGCCCCTTATACGTGCCCTCATAAACGACCTCGCCGCCGAGTTCGCCCGCGGCAGGGCCGATGTCGATCACGTGGTCGGCGGTCCGCATCGTCTCTTCATCGTGTTCGACGACGAGCAGCGTATTGCCGATATCGCGGAGGTGTTTGAGTATGTTGATCAGCCGCGTGTTGTCCCGCGGATGGAGCCCGATGCTCGGCTCATCGAGGACGTAAAGCGTGCCGACGAGCAGCGAGCCCAGATTGGTAGCGAGCTGAATTCGCTGAGCCTCGCCGCCGGAAAGAGTAGAGGCAAGCCGGTTCAGCGTAAGGTAATCGAGCCCGACATCGACGAGAAATTTGAGCCGCCGACGGACCTCCTCGAGCAGGCGTTCGGCGATCTTCTCGCGTTCGCGGTCGAGCGTTAGTTCGTTAAAGAACGCCGCGGCGTCAGCGATCGAGAGGTCAAGGACCTCGGGAAGCGAACGCCCGCCGATCTTGACATCTCGGGCCTCTTGGCGAAGCCGCGAGCCGCCGCAATCAGGACACTTGGTGTAACCGCGAAACTTTGCGAGAAAAACGCGGACGTGGAGCTTGTATTTCTTCGTCTCAAGCCACTCGAAAAATCCGCGAATGCCGCGCCAGCCCTCATCGCCGTAGAGAATGCAATTTTGCTGGTAATCCTCAAGGTCGGCGTATGGCTTTTTAATGTCGATCTCCGCCGAGGCCGCATAGCGGAGCAGTTCTTTCTGCGCCCATTCGTACTGCGGACGGGTGAACGGCTCGACCGCTCCGTCCTTTATCGACTTGAGCGGGTCGGGAATTACGAGCCCGTAATCGACGCCGATCGTATTGCCAAAACCCTGGCAGGTCGGGCAGGCACCGTAGGGTGAATTGAAGCTGAAAAGCTGCGGCTCGGGCTCTTCGTAGGCCGTACCGTCATACTTGCAGATGTAGCGGTCGGAGAACTTGAGCTTCTCGCCGTCGGTCGTTTCGATAACGGCCGAATGTGCTTCGCGGAAACAGGTCTCAAGCGAATCGACGAGCCGCTGGCGGATGTCCGCCGCTGCTTTGAGCCGGTCGACCAGGATGAACGTATCGTTCAGGTCCTCGTGCGGGTAATCCTCGGGCCGCTGGAGCTCGATCACTTCGCCGCCGCGGTAGAGCCTCGCGTAACCGGCCTGCATCAGCGACATCAGGTGAGCCTGGGTGCTGAGTGCTTGATCGCTCTTTTTTGTTTTGGTGCGTGTTGTTGCTCGCTTCGCCGTTTTTTTTGCCGGAGCAAGGGCCTCGGAGTTGATCGGGAATAGCACGTAGAATCGCGTGCCTTCGGCGAGCGTCGAGAGCGTTTCATCGGCGGCGGATTCGGGCGAATCCTTCTTCACCTCGCGGCCGCAGACGTGGCAAAACGTCTGGCCGGCGCGTGCGTAAAGCAAGCGAAGGTAATCGTAGATCTCGGTCTGTGTGGCGACGGTCGAACGCGGATTGCGGGTCGAGTTCTTTTGCCTGATGGCAATGGCCGGTGCGATGCCGAGTATCTCATCGACGTCGGGCTTGTCCATCCGCTCAAGGAACTGGCGGGCATAGGCGGAGAGCGATTCGACGTACCGCCGCTGGCCCTCGGCATAAATGGTATCGAAGGCAAGGCTCGACTTTCCCGAACCGGAGACCCCGGTAATTACCGTGAGCTTATTCAGCGGGAGCGAGACCGATACATTCTTGAGATTGTGGACGCGGGCTCCGCGAACGCTGATCGCCTCTTCTTTCCGTCGTACTGCCTTCATAGAAGCCTTCGCCGTGTGCAGGGCAAACTTTGATTCTAGCAAAGCGCCCGGGCGGGTTAAAGGTGGCGGCGGTTACCAGCGGCGTTCGACGCGGGAAAGGTTTTCCCGCCAAGGTTCGGCAAATTCGCTGACGAGGAACTGGATGCCGCGTTCACCCGCGAGCGGGCTTTCGGGCGGCCGGGCAATGCGGTAATTGCGGCCCTTCGGCGAGGCGACGGAAAGCGTTATTCGTTCCTCGGTCTTTCGCGAAACGGCCGCGAAGCGCCACTCCGTCCGGGCGCGGATCAGGAGCCGTGCCCCGAGCGGCAGATCGGCGAGCGTCATTTCAGCTTCGGGAGATTCCATTTCTTTCTTAGCTTTTTGTACTCGGCCGCCGGAAGCTGGACGAGATACGGATTCCGGGCAGTATCGAACCACGAAACGATACGCTCGACGTTGCGGCGTTCCATCGCGGTGCAGCCGCTGGTCGGCGTTTCGGCGTCCTTCCAAACGTGGAGAAAAATGCACGAGCCATCGCCGCGGCGGACGGGATAGGAATTATATGCAACGAAAACACCGAGGGCGTATTCTTCGCCGACGGCGAGCATCTTCTCCGAGCTTTTCCAATCGAAATTGCCGACCTCGAAACGGTCCACTATCCTGTTGTAATGCGTCGAGGCGGCGTCATCGACACACTCGGTCGAGCTTTCCAGTTTCGTGTACGGGTAGCCAAGTTTTTCCGGCTTTGGCGCGGAGCCGAAGGCAAATGTCAGCGGAAAAAGCCCGGCCGGAGCTTTCCCGTCGCCTTCTTTCTTGAAGTCCTTCACGGCTTCCGGAGCAGACTCGATCGCCCAGCCGAGTCCGCTGCGGCCGACCACGATCGGAAACTCATCGCCGACAGCGGTCCATTTTGCTCGAAGAGTTTTCCGTTCAAATAGGCGTGCTGTGCCTTTCACCGTCGGCCAATCAGGCGTGGTCACGACGACCGCCTGAAGCGACTCGGCAAACGGCCGCTTAACTGCAGGCGGCTCAGGCGTTTTTACCTGAGCCGCGATGCCAATGCCCAAAGCGAGGAGAATGCCGAAGGCCGCAAGAATCTGCATAGTTTACTGATCTTCGAACAAAGTGTCGGCGGAGCCCGAACGCTTGCTTACCGCATAAACGCGAAGGCCGATGGAGATCATCAAGATCGAGACCGCCATCCAGATAAAGACCCAAACGACGGCAGGAAGGCCTGTAGCCGCGGCCATATTTGCTGCGTCCGAGTGGGCGTTCGTGAACGTCGAGACAAAGAAAAGATTCACGAGGTCAAAGAACGCATTTAGAAGCGTTTGCACCGCAAGGAACGCGAGTGCGAAATTGACCCACTTGAGCTCGGCGTATTTTGCAACGGCAAAGAGCCCGGCCGCGATCACGCTGCCCGAGAGAACCGTGAATACAAGCCCGCCGAAAGTTGCGGTCGAGAAAAGATTCCAGATAGGGGCAAGCACGCCAAAGACGACCGTCAGCACCGCGACCGTGCCGGCCGAGATGAAAAGGGCCAAACGCGAATTGAATCCGTAACGCATCCAGGCGAGCAGGCCGGCACCGAATGCGGTTGTGCCTAGATATCCGGCACTTGAGATAAATAGCTGCGAGAACCAACCCGAAGACTGCGACCAAACGACGCCGCTCGTATCCGGTGAGACCGCCAGGCTCTGCACCGAGTTGCCGGTCAGCACCGTCGCCAAGGCGTGGCCGCCCTCATGGATGAATGTCGCAAAAAGCTGAAGCGGGTAGAAGATATACCCGACGAACGGGATGAACCACGAGGCGATCCATATCCCGATGGTGACCAGAGTTGCGATCAGGAGCAGAGTGAACTGCGGTTCGGCTTCTTTTGCGACTTTGTATGGCATAGTTTTCTCCCCTTGAAGATCTGAAACAGATTACGAAACAGTTTACCGCAAAGTTCGCCCGGAGCGAAGAAAAATCGGCGGCTAGCTGCGGTTGTAATCTTCCTTGCCGCCGGTTTTCGATTCGAGCCGGATGTCCGTTATCTCGATATCCCGCTGAACGGCCTTGCACATATCGTAGATGGTCAAGGCAGCGACGGAAACGGCGGTGAGCGCTTCCATCTCGACGCCGGTCTGTGATGTTGTGATGGCCTCGGCACGAAGTTCGATGCCCGAATCCGTAATCCGTGCCTCGATATTCACCTTTGAAAGCGGTACCTGATGGCAGAGCGGAATAAGCTCGGAAGTGCGTTTTGCGGCCATTATTCCGGCGATCCGAGCGATCTCGAGCGGGTCGCCCTTTGGCGTTTCATTGGCGCGGAGCTTTGCGATGGTCTCCGGCGAAAGAAGCACGCGGCCCGTGGCGACGGCGACGCGCTTCGAGGGCTCCTTGCCCGATACATCGACCATCCGGATGCGTCCGCTTTCATCAAAATGCGAGAGTTCGCTCATAGTTTCGCCTCCGCGGGGGCACCGCTAATGTATCAGAGGAAGAGCACTTCGCACACCTCGCCCGAGGTGAGGGAAGTGCCGGCGGGAATGCGGACAAGTGCTTCAGCACTCGCAAAGCCGATGAAATCCGATGAACCATGCCAGCGGAGCGGGACGGCGAGCAGTCGGCCATTTGCGTCGGTCGCGAGGCTTGCCGGCAGATAAGAATCGCGTTCGCGGGTGCCCTTTGCCTCGCCGTCTATCACAGCAAATCCCGACGGCAGGTCGATGGCCGAGGCGGACTGCATACGCATCAACGCCCGCCGGACGAAGAGATGAAACGTCACTGCGGCAGAGACCGGATTGCCCGGAAGGCCAAAGAAAAATGCCTTTTTCAGCCTCGCGAAAACGGTCGGCTTGCCCGGCTTGAGCTTTACCTTTTCAAAAATCACTTCCGCCTCGAGGCCGGCGATCGCTTCTTTCGTAAGGTCATACTTGCCGACCGAAACGCCGCCGGTGGTGATGACTACATCGGCGGTTTTTGCTGCCGCTGCGATCGCGGCAGTCAGTTCGGAAAGCTTGTCGCCGACGGTCGGAAGTATGACCGCCTCGGCACCTGCCGCCTGGCATAGCGAAGCGAGCATAAGCGAATTGGAATTTCGTATCTGGTCAGGCTTCGGGCGGTTTTCAATGGGAACGATCTCCGTCCCGGTGGCGAGAATGGCGACACGCGGCCGCTTCGAGACCTTCACCTTTGCGTAACCGAAAGCGGCCGGAACGGCAATATTCGAGGCACTGAGCCGCTCGCCGCGGCGAAGCACGACTTTGCCTTTTTTCACCTCTTTGCCTTTCGGGACGATAAAGCGACCCTCTGCCGTCGGTTCGTTGATGATAACGGTGCCGTCGGTTTCTTGGGTCAACTCGATCTTTTGTACGGAGTCGGCACCCGCGGGCAGCGGTGCTCCGGTCATGATGCGGACCGCCTCGCCGGCTTTCAACCTGCCCTTCCAGCCCCGGCCGGCGGCGGATTCGCCAACCAGCTTCAGCACCGCCGGAGCATCTTTCGCATCAGCCGCGCGCACCGCATAGCCATCCATCTGCGACCGGTCAAACGGCGGCATGTCAGAATCGGCAACGATGTCCTCGGCAAGCACACGGCCGACCGCATCTTCGATCGCAACCCGCTCCGCCGGCAAAGCCCGAACCTCGCGGCCGATGATCTTAAGAGCTTTAGCAACTGCGATCATCGGACGATATATATTTCCGTCTGCCGGGGCCGGATGAATTCGTAGCCATTTTCGGTCATTACGGCGTCGTCTTCAGCCATCATCGTGACCTTTTGCCCGCCCCATTCGGCGACCGGCGTTGTGGTATTGAGTTCGATCGACATATACGAGCCGAGGATGATCTTGTTCCCGCCGCCGCCGATGTTGCCGCGAAAATCGATCGAGGGCCCAAGGCCATGGCCGTGGGTGCCGATCGGGTGCGAATAGATCATGCATTCGATCGACTGCCGCTTGCACTCGGCCATTGAACGCTCATAGACCTCCGTGCCGGTCATGCCCGTCCGGGCGATCGAGAAGATGATGCCCTGAAGCTTGTTCGTATTGCGGAGAGCGGCCTTGAGTCCGGCCGGAGCATCGCGTTCGCCTTCGTTGAGGACATACGCGTGCTTTTGCCAGTCGGTCGAGAGGCCCATGTAATCGAGCCCGAAATCGAGATGGAGCAGGTCGCCGCGGCGGATGACCTCGGCCTCGGCGGCGGTGCTCAGGAACGGCCCGGTCGTTTCAGTCGCGGCCCGCCGACGCTGGATACGGAGATCCGGCTGGAACCAGATCGTCAGGCCGAGCTTGTTGACCTCTTCCATCATCCACCAGCGGACATCGCCGACCGTCGTCTTGCCCGGCGTTATCACCTCATTTGAGAATGCACGGCGGGCGATTATTTCGGTAGCGGCGACGGCGTTGCGATAATGCTCAAGCTCCTCGGGCAGCCGCGTGTCGAAGAATTCGACCAGCAGATCGGCCGCCGAAACGAACTTCTTTTCATTCTCCGCACCGAGCGACTCCGCCAGAAAGCGGTACGAATCATAAGAAAGCCCGCTCTGCTGCCCGCGGCTGCCGCCGATGTTGAGCGCGATGGTCTTCGGCTTTCGTTCATCGACGATCTTCTTCAGCTCCTCGCCAAATTTATCGCGGGCCGGCATCACCATCCGGTAATGGTTCTTGAGCCGCTCCTCGTCGTAGCGGACCATCGCGATCCGCTCGTGCGTCTCACCGCGGTCGATGAAGATGAAAACATCCCGCCGGCCTACGATCGGGATCGGCGGCGTTATGTGCGGCGTTACGGGGTCGCTGTTAAATTCCTCATTCACAACGATCCACATATCAATGCCATGCCGCTTCATCATCCCCGGCAAAAGCGTCCCTAACCGCTTCCGCAACCAACCCTCTCGAACCTTCATCTGCTCCCGCTGCGTCAAAAGCTTTGGCATCGTGTCGGCCGCAGGGCTCTGAGCATAAGAGTCGAAAGAAAAAAGAGTTGCAAAGGTGATGAGTATCGCAGAGAGAGTGAATAAGCGTTTCGAATTTGGCATATTTCGCTTGGACCGAGGTTCGGTGATATCCTTTTAAGTTGTTTCGAGTCTGATATTAACACATAAGGATTTTCCGAAAAGGAGCAGTCGTGATCGATTTTGAATTGACCGAAGAGCAGGAGCAGTTGAGGAATACTGTTCGTGAGTTTTGTGCGGGCGAGGTTGCGCCGTACATCAAGGAATGGGACGAGAAGGCGCATTTTGAGCGGAGCGTTTTTGACAAGATGGCCGAGCTTGGGCTGCTGGGCGTCTGCATTCCGGAGGAATACGGCGGAGCGGGTTTTGATTACATCTCGCTTGGGCTGGTCTGCGAGGAGCTTGAGGCCTGCGATACCTTCCTGCGGGTCGCGATGAGCGTCCACGTTGGGCTGAACAGCATGAGCCTGCTTACCTGGGGAACCGAGGAGCAGAAGCAGAAATACCTCGTGCCGCAGGCGAAGGGCGAAAAGCTCGCGACCTTTGGCTTGACCGAGCCGAATGCCGGATCGGACGTCGTCGGGATGCGAAGCTATGCGAAACGCGACGGCGACGATTGGATCCTGAACGGCGAGAAGATGTGGATCTCGCTCGGCAACACGGCCGATCATTTCCTTTTCTTCTGCTGGACCGATCAGGAAAAGCAAAAGGTACGCGACCACAGCGGCATCTCGTGCTTTATCGTCGAGCGGTCGATGCCGGGCTTCTCTAGCGGAACGCTCCACGGCAAGATGGGCATCCGTGCCGGCGATACGGGCTATTTTTCGCTGCAGGACGTCCGCGTCCCGGCGGCGAATATGCTCGGGCAGGAAGGCGAGGGCTTTAAGATCGCGATGTTCTCGCTCGAGAACGGCCGCTACACCGTCGCTGCCGGTGCGACGGGCGTGATCAAGGCTTCGCGGGATGCCTCGGTCGCCTATGCCAACACCCGCGAGGTTCAGGGCCAAACGATCGCCAACTTCCAGCTCGTTAAACAGAAGATCGCCGAGATGGAAGCCGATTACCA
Source organism: Acidobacteriota bacterium (assembly GCA_019639235.1). Taxonomy (GTDB): domain Bacteria; phylum Acidobacteriota; class Blastocatellia; order Pyrinomonadales; family Pyrinomonadaceae; genus OLB17. Next base: position 158,185 of record JAHBSG010000007.1, read on the forward strand.
AATGGCTCATCTGCTTTGGCTGAAATGCGGTTTTCTGAAGAACGAGGGCAAGCCTTCGGCAAAGGCCGCGAGCCTCGCGAAGTGGCAGGCAACGACGCGTTCGGAGAAGGCTGCGTCGATGGCCATCGAGGTCCACGGAGCCAACGGCTACACCAACGACTACCCGGTCGAGCGATATCTCAGGAATTGCAAGGCGGCGGTGATCTACGAGGGAACCCGCGATATCCACACGCTGATGCAGGCCGATTGGGCGCTTGGGCTGAAGAAAGAAAAGTCGGCCCGCGTAACTCTGCCGAAGTATCAAGCCGCCGGAGCGAAGTGAGCAGACGAAAGAGAAACCGGGTCTATAGGTAGGGCCATGAGTCCAGAATCTTGACGGGCTCCGCTAGGAGCCAAATATTTATAGCAGCGAAACCGGCTTACTTATCAAAAGCCCCGTTAGGGGCGGCACGAAGGATCGATCATCGATCATAATGCCGCTCCGACGGAGCTTTTTCTCGTTTCGGCGACGTGTCTATAAATATCACGCTCCTAACGGAGCTAAGACCGGAAATCAATTTTAGGATACAGTCCTTATTCGTTCGGCCGGGATTGTGTTTGGGCCCTTCTTAAACACAAAGGCCACGAAGGCTTTGCACAAAGTTCGCAGAGACTTTTGCAGAGGCTATTTCTTCTCAAAGCCCGGGACGCGGTTGGTCAGTTTCCAGTCGTTACCTTCTTTTACGAACAGGACCTTTGCACCGTTCGGCATGCTTTTGGTCTTGACCTCGGCGACGGCTTCATTGCCGGTGATGGTCTCATTTCGGACCTCGCAAAGCGCGGTGGTCGCCATGTCATTCGAGAAGTACTCCATCAGCGACTCGATGCCGTCGGCCTTCATCTCTTCTTCAATGCGGCGGATGGAATCTGATGAATAGATGCGGCGAATGGCGGCCTCGTCCTTCTTCTCGACCGCGGCACAGTATGCCTTGAAGACCGGTCCGACCGTCGGCGCATCGTTGGTCGTTGCAGCCGGGGTCGGCGTGGTCACGGCGACCGGGTTATTGGCCTCCGTGTTGGCGTTGTTTGCCGGGCGGTTTGCGGCGTTGCTGCTTACGTTGGCATTGTTGGCTGCCGGTTCGGCACCGCCGCAGGCTGCAAGGAACGCGGCAAACGAAACGAAAATAAATGCAATGAAATTTCTGGTCATATCTGTCACCTTGTTACTCTAAAGTTCAGACTCCCGAGTATAATAAAGCCCGCAATGTTCGACAATTCTTACACAACCATTTTTCGCAAGGTCTATCTGTTTACAGAGCTTCCCGAGCCGCTTACGCCAGCGAGCGAACACGTCCAGCTCTTCGATAATTATTTGCCGGAAACGGGCTTGCGGCTGCGTTCGCTCCGAATCCCGGAGACGAAGGCGTGGCGTTACTTCTTTGAGCAGCAAAGTGCAGAGTTTGCCGCGGTCCGGAGCATCAAGCGTGCGGCGATGGAGCTCGATGAGAAAGAGTACTCTCATCTGCAGATGTTCGAGGGGAACGAGATACGCAAGAACCGTTACTTTGCCGAGCTTAACGGCCGTCCGGCGACGCTCGATATTCACCTTGGCGATCTTTGGGGGCTGAACATTGCCACGGTCGAATTTGCCGATGAGAGCGAAGCCCTGGCGTATCCGCAGCCGGAGATCGCGGTAGTCGATGTATCGGCGGATGCGTTCTTCTCCGGGCCCGATCTAGTCCAGCTCAAGTTCGCTGACATACAAGCACACCTGGCAAATTAGTGAAAACAAAAACGGCCGCGGAATTAACCGACGGCCGTTAGATCTTTCTCGAAATTTCCATTATCGGCGACGAGGTGTCATCGGGACGTGCTGCTCGACCGAGGCAAAGATCTGGAGATATATCTTGGTTTCTCGGGGGATAAGGTTTGCCCAGCCCGGGCCGCCGCGGGTGATGTATCCCGGAAGCCGTGCGGGGTTCGAATTGTATCCGGCCGCCATTATCTGTTCCTGCGTAGCAAGCCCGCGGAGCAAGGCATCCGAGACCGAAGGCCTTGACTTGAGGTCGTCCCAGGTCCACTGCATGTAAAGCAGCATCGCCTGTGCAGCATTCAGATGGTCACGCATACCTTCAACGAAATCAGCGTTTAGCGGGACGTTCGGGAATTGTGCACGGACCATTCTGTAGGTCGACGGGATCATCTGCACCATGCCGCCGGCTCCGGCCGAACTGACCGCATAGCGATAGGTCTGGCCTTCATTGAGTGCGTAAAGCGTGAAGACGTCATTATAAATATCGGGATGCGATTCGTTGCGGAATCGGAAATGATCAACATGTTCCACAAGGGTCAGCCGCTCGGCGATGTCGGCGACCTTAGGTTCGATCCGATGACCGAGCCTGCCGAGCCGTTCGCGAGCTGTGTCGATGACGTTCTTTACGTAGATCTGTCCGGCCGCGACGACCTCGGGTGTAACGATTCCCGGATGGGTCGAAATGTAATAAGCCGTCTCTTGGTAAACGCCCTTATCGACCCGCGGGTATTGAACAAGAAGCGGTAAGTGCTGCTCGTTCCGCTCGTCAAAGATGATCACGGGAGTGTTGACGCCATTGCCGCGGATCGTGCGGACGATCATGTTTCGTCCGCCTTCCGAAACCACAGCTTTGTCCGATGCGGTCGAGAGGAAAGCGTCTTTCGCGAGCATCACGAAATCGATGTCGTTGCGATCCCAATCAAAGAACGCGACCCGGACGGCCTCGACGCCCTCGTAGGCGTTACCCCGCGATGCCGTAGTTATAGGCCGAGTCTGGAGGCGGCGTTTGGCATCGGCGATCTTTGCCCTTAATTCGTTAAAAGAAGGCGTTCGCCGGCCGGTGTTGAGGTATGCCGCACGCGGCGGTACGACCGGAGTTGCCGAGGGCACGGCGGTGGCAACGGTCCTCGGGCGGGTCGGTTCGCTTGGGCCCGAGTCGCGCTGCTCCTCTGCTTTTACGTTTTCGGTAACTACGACCTTAAGCTTTCGTTCGGCGGGCTCGGCGGGATTTTGCGCCATGGCACCGGAGCATAGAAACAGCAATGCGGCAAACGGAAGTATTTTGGTTTTCATTCTTTGATTCGTGCAGGGGAAAGCTGGGTTGAACGTTTACGGGCTATGCCCGCCTTCTCAAACAATAGATTCGCCCAATGAATAAAGGGTTGTCAAATCAAATACCGAAATTTATGGAATCAACAAGCGGAGATTATAGACACTATCGCTTTTCCACCTGCCGTAAGTTAATGTATAACTTGAACTTGAGCTGATCTTATTGCGAACAAGGGCCGTTGAATAAAATCGATGAAATTATTTGGTACAGATGGCATCCGCGGACGCGCGGGCGAGTTTCCGCTTGACGACGCAACGATCGCGGCGATCGGCCGGGCGGTCGGCGAGCATCTTCGCGATCGCCTCGGCCGCAGTGCGAGGATAATCACGGGACGCGACACGCGCGAATCAGGCGAACACATCGAACGCGTATTTTTAGCGGCTGCCTCGGGCACCGGGGCACGGTGTTTATCGGCCGGCGTGATCACAACGCCCGGAGTTGCATTCTTGACGGCCGAAGGTGGGTTCGACGTCGGTGTTGTCATCAGCGCCTCGCATAACCCATACGAAGACAACGGCATCAAGCTTTTCACGCCATCCGGAAAGAAACTCAGCGAGCTGGACGAACGCGAACTTGAGGCACGGATCAGCGAGTTGACGCGAATTGCTGCATCCGCGGCCGATGCGCCGGCCGAACTCGAGCACTACCCGGATGCGGATAAGAAATATCTTGTGCACCTTACGTCAAACCTGGCCGAACTCCGGCTTGATGGGCTCAGGGTCGCACTTGATTGTGCCAACGGTGCCGCGAGCCATCTGGCACCCGAACTTTTTCGCGGGCTTGGAGCCGAAGTGCGAATGCTCGCCTGCGATCCGGACGGCCGCAACATCAATCGTGACTGCGGTTCGCTACATCTCGAGGGCCTGCAAGCCGCCGTAGCCGAGAGCGGAGCCGATATCGGAATTGCGTTCGACGGCGATGCGGACCGGTGCTTGTTCGTTGATGCCGCGGGGAAAGTGGTCGATGGCGACGCGACGCTTTGGATTCTGGCCAACGAAATGCAGCGTTCGGGCGAGCTTAAGAGCGGCAAGGTGATCGCGACCGTGATGAGCAACATGGGCCTTGAGATCGCGCTACGCGAAGCCGGTATCGAACTTGTAAGGGCCAATGTTGGCGACAAGTACGTGCTTGAGGAGATCCTGCGAACCGAGGCCGAGTTCGGCGGCGAGCAATCGGGCCACATAATCGTCCGAAAGGTCGGGCTCGTTGGCGACGGGATGATGACCGCATTGCTTGTTCTGAACGCGATGACCACGTCGGGCAAGCCGCTCGGTGAGCTTGCCGCCGGCTTCGCGAGGCTTCCACAGGTGCTCGTCAATCAGCGTGTCAGGGAGAAGGTGCCGTTCGAAACGGTTCCCGCAATACAGGCGGCCGCGGACGATGCCGAACGAAAACTTGCAGGTCAGGGGCGTCTGCTCTTGCGATATTCAGGCACGGAGAATCTGGCGCGTGTGATGATCGAAGGACGCGACCAAAGTGAGATCGAGGAAATGGCGAACGGCATTGCAGCGGTGATAAGGGAAGCGATCGGCTGAAATGACAGAAAGCGAAACGATCAAAGTCGGCGTGCGAATTCCGGGCGAGACAGCGGAGTATCAGATCCTCTGCGGTTCCGGCCTGCTCGAAAATACGGGCGAGGTCGTCCGAGCGGCATTGGGCGGGGACGTCCGCCGTGTAGCGGTAGTTTCAAACCGCAAGGTCTTCGGGCTCTATGGCGAGCAGGTTGAGCGGTCGCTTAAGCGGGGCGGGATCTCGGCCGAATCGTTTCTAATCGGCGACGGCGAGCGATTCAAGACTCTTCGAACGGCCGAGAAGATCCTCGGCTTTCTCAACACCGCGGGCATCAAGCGGGGCGATGCCGTGATCACTCTTGGCGGCGGCGTGGTCGGCGATGCCGCCGGCTTTGCCGCTTCGCTACATCTCCGCGGTGTGCGGCTGGTTCAGATACCGACAACACTGCTTGCGATGATCGATTCTTCCGTCGGCGGCAAGACCGGCGTCAACAGTTCCTTCGGCAAAAACCTTATCGGGACGTTCCATCAGCCCGCAGCGGTGATCGCCGATGTCAGCGTGCTCGCGACGCTCGACCCGCGTGAAATGTCCGCCGGGCTTTTCGAAGCTGTAAAACACGGAGCGATCTCGGGCGAGAAGCTGCTTCGTACGACCGAAAAAATGATCGTTGCCCGAAACCGCGACCCGAGATTGAATGGGGCCGAAACGCAGGCGGTCTTTGCCAAGGGGATCGCCGAGCATGTCCGCTTTAAGGCTTCCATCGTCAAAGGCGATGCCCGCGAAGCCGTTACAGCGACCGGCAATCGCTCGCGAAAGATACTCAATTTTGGCCATACGCTCGCCCACGCGCTCGAGCTCGCGACCGGATATCGATACCTCAAACACGGTGAGGCCGTCGGCCATGGCGTCCAATTCGCCGCCGAGCTATCAAAAAGGCTTGAATTATTGCCTGCAAATAGTATAAAATCCTTAAACGATGTTGTTCATCGCGTCGGCAACCTGCCGCCGGTGGACAAGATCGGCTTTGAGGCTGTTTTCTCAGCCCTTTCCAATGACAAGAAATCACACGGCGGATCGATCGACTGGGTCCTGCTCGAAGGCATCGGCCGGCCGGTGATAGTTTCGGAAAGCACTTTCCCCCGCGGCACGGTTCTCAAACAATTGAAGGCCTTTCTCAGCCCCACACAACGCTGATCTTCACGTTATCGATATCGAGGAGTTTTAGATATGCAAACCAATGGAATTGACCGCAACTCGGAGCGTGGCGGTGCCGGAGTGAAGTTTCTCGCCGTCTTCGTGCTGCTGATCTTGGCCGCGAACGCGGGCTACAACTATATTCCTGTCGCATATAACGGCGCGAGTTTCCGTCAGGAGATGGACACGGCAGTGGTCAAGGGAATGGCGACATCGGGGCGGCTCAAGCCGGCAGATGTCGTCTCGGATTACATTCGGCGGGCGGCCACGGACAACGACGTACCGGTCGATGCTTTCGTTGAGGTAAAGGACACGGGAAAGTTCGTGCAGGCATCGGCGTCTTACACGGTAGATGTGAATGTGCTTCCGTTCGGGATCTACAAATACAAATACCAGTTTGAGCACACTGCAGTTCCGACCGGCTTTTTGACAAAGCAGTAAGTTCAGACCGCGGCGGCGAGAGCCTCGCGGACCTTGGCGGGCTGTATCTGGACCAATGCCGGCGGAGCATCGGCGAGCCAGGTCGTCGGGCAAACACCGCAGGTAGTACATTTTTCGACAGCAGGGCACGGGAGACTCGATTGCGAGGCCCGTGCTTTTTCGTGTTCGGTCTTGAGAAACTCGAACGAAAGACCGGTATCGACGATCGACCACGGCAGAAATTCATCGTAGCTTCGGTCGCGGGATGTATGGAAAGCGGCATCTATGCCCGTTTCGCGGATAGCCCTATCGAGATCGCCATTCAGAGCAGCGGCACGGTCGATCACGCTCGCTATGCGGCGGTCGCCGGACGAGAAAAGAGCCTGCTCGTGTGCAATGCGGGCGGACATGAAGCGGACATCGACATTCGGGATGCGGCTCAGGCCCTTGCAGACGTACTTGATCTTCCGCTTAAGCTCGCGTTCGTCGCAGATGGCGTCCCATTGGAGCGGCGTGTTCGGCTTCGGGACAAAGCCGTTAAGCGACGGGATGATCTTTCCGGCACGGCCGAACTTCTTGCCGGCCTCAAGCATCCGGTCTTTGATCCGCTCGACGAGGACGAACATTTCGTCGAGGTCTTCCTGTGTCTCGGTCGGCAATCCGACCATCATATAAAGCTTGATGGTCAGCATCCCGCGGTCGAACACCGCACCGCAGATATCGACGATCTCGTCGTTCGTTAGGTTCTTGTTTATGACGCGTCGCAGCCGATCGGAGCCCGTTTCCGGCGCGACGGCGATCTGCTGGTCCTTCGATTCGACCAGTGCATCGAGCAGTTCATCGGAGATCTGATCGAGGCGAAGGCTTGAGACCGAGATGCGGTACTCCATCGCCCGAAGTTCGCGAAGAATTGTCGAGATCTCGGGGTGGTCGCAGACTGCGGTCGAGACGAGCCCGATCTTGTCGGTCTTGCCGCGCCATTCGGCAGCCTTTGCGAGAATGTCTTTTGCCGGAACGACACGCGGCGGGTAGTAGTTGTATCCGGCCCAGCAGAAGCGGCAGCCTTGCGAGCAGCCGCGTGATATTTCGACCAGAAGCCTATCGCCCATCTCGGCCGCGGGTGCCCAAACGGCGGTCGAGGGACAGAACGTGTCTTGGTTGATGAGAAATTCGGCAAGCTCGTCCTCGCCGCGTTTCAATGCCCGGCGGAGCGTTCCTTCCTTTGGATTGACCGATGCGAGTGCTCGGCCGACACGTTTCGGAACACCCGCTTCCTTCGGCAGATAATCGAAGACCGTGCCGTCATCGTTGTAGATAACGTCGTAAAGCGACGGGATGTAAAACCCGCGGCCGATGCGGGCAAGGGCAAGAAGGATCTCGTCCTTCGTTTCGTGTTCGAAGATGGCATCAACGAGCTGATAGGCGAGTATTTCGCCTTCGCCGACCGCAATGATATCCGTGAACTCGGCGATCGGCTCGGGATTAAGGAACGAAGCCGCGCCGCCCATGATGACGAGCGGGTGAAAGAGGTTGCGGTCCTTTGACCAAACCGGGATCCCCGAAAGCTGCAGCATTCGGGCCATGTTCAGGTAATCGGTCTCGAACGATATCGAGAAAGCCACGACGTCGAAATCACGCACCGGCGTTTGGGTCTCAAGCGAGAGAAGCGGCGTTCGGGATTTTTCGTATTCTCTTAACTCAGCGTCATCCGGAAGGAAGACGCGTTCGCATGAGACGTCCGGGATCTTGTTAAAGAGCTCGTACATCGTATGAAGCCCGAGATTGGCCATCCCGATGCCGTAGGTGTTCGGATAACAAAGAGCAATGCGAAGCGAGGCTCCGTGTTTTACTACGTAACCCTCTTCGCCGGCAAGCTTTGCCTTGTAGCTTTCTGTGATCTTTCTGCTCATTAAAACCCACGAACCGCAAACGTAAAGAATAACAGGTCGAAGCGGGGAAACTCAATCAATTTCGAATTAACGTGGAAGTCCGAAAGGTAAACGGGCCTTCACCGCGGCCTCAGCGGAAAACTCAGCGACCTCTGCGTTGTGATTCTCTAAACGCAGAGTTCACAGAGATTTACGCAGAGATCGCTGAGTTTGGATTGCTCGTAATTTTCGAACGGTCTTGCCGACTTACGGGATTTCACCCATCGCCCGGTTCGTCCGCATTGCAAAAGAACTACTTCTTCTTTTCCTCTTCCTCTTTCGCGATCAGGACGACGGTGCGGTGCTGAACGACGAAGGTCTTGTCGTCATAAGTGCCGTCGCCATCAACATCTACCTTGACCTCAAGCTTATGTTTCGATCCCGGCTTGTGCTTATCGTCGAGTTCATAGGCCATGTTGTATTGATTGCGGAGCAGGCCGTTGATCGACTGAAGGTACGCCGGTATCTCGCCGGGGAAGGTCATCTCAAAATGCATTCCGCCCGATTCCTTGGCAAAGGTGTTAAGAATGTTCTTTGCCTGCAGAAAGTCGAGCCGTCCCGGAAGCCCGGTGATCGCCGTGGTCGTCGGAAGCAAATGCTCGTAACGCTTGTAGAACATGTTTCCGGTGCTGATTATGTAGATCGGTATGCCGGCTTCCTGGATCACTTTGCGGATCTCACCGTAATTCGTCCGGCTGAACGTATCGATGCCGGAAGCGACGAGGATGATCGCACGCCTCTTGGCTCGGACGTCCACCATTCCGCCGTATTCGGTAGTTCGGCTTTCGGAATTCTCGAGGACGACGGAATCGGCCTTGCCGCCGATCAGGGCGAACTTGATCGCATCAAAAAGATTGTTTTCGCGAAACGCCGGCTGATTGCGGAGCAGCAGGTCGACCGTCTGGCGAATTCGGTTGGGGTCGTTGGTAAAATCGGTGATCGGCGTTGGGCGAAGGTCGAACGCAACGACCGAGGCGTAGTCGTCCGGCGGTTTGATGAACTGGGTGACGAACTGAGCGACTGGCCTGATCGTCTCATAGACTCCCGGTTCGAAGATGCCGCCTGAAGCTCGGCCGAAGACCTCGGACCATTTGCTGTATTCCAGCACGGCCGTTACGGTTATCGGGGCTTCGGGCGTGGCGAAGTCGGCAATGTCGCGTTTCACGCCGTTCTCGAAGATCGCGAAGTTCTCCTTTTTGAGGCCTGTGATGATCTGCCCGGTCTTCTTATTAAAGACAACGGCATCGACATTGACGATGTTCGTCTCAATGCGGAGCGGGTCGTCAATGACCTCGGCGTTCTTGATCTCTTCCTGAAGCCGGCGTTCTTCGGCTTCCTTCTTTAGTTGCTCCTCGGTCTTCGGCGTGGGCCGCTGGTTTCGTTTCTCATTTCCGGTCGGCGTCGGCCGCTGCGGACGCGACTGGCCGATAGCGACGGACTGGAAGCCGAATAATGCAACGATCAGAAATGCGATCAATGTGCGGCTGCGAGGAGCTTGATTTTTCATATAGTTCGCCTTGGTTCAAGATGTTTGAGAGTTTGACTCAAATTGTGGTCGATTGGTTGGCTTAAATCAAGAGTTATATTCGCCGCGAGTGCTTTTTCGGTTTTTCCGACGAACTTTGCAAATGGGCTTTGACACCCTTGTTGCCAGCGTCTAGAATTCCTTTTGCTTCTCCGTTAGACAACTTGGAAATTATGTCCTCGCTCTCCAATCCCGAGACCGGTTCTCTTGGCATTAGCATTCGTTCGGCCGGGCTCTCGGCTGTAACGCTTGATGCAGGCCGGATCGCTTTCAGGAAGGAAGCCGCGATCAGCAAGGAAGAGGGCACGGTTGACCAGCTGACGGCATTCGCCCGCGAATGCGTGCAGGAAGCGGGAGAGGTTGAACGGATCGGCATCGCCGTTCCGGGTTTGATAAGCAGCGACCGCAACCGGGTCGAGTTTTCGGCGGCGTTTCCGGAGCTTTCGCGGACCGAACTTGGTTCGATGCTCACGGATGCACTCGGAAAGCCGGTCTCGATCGAGAACGATGCGAATTCCGGTGCCCTGGGCGAGTATCGCTTTGGTGCCGGCCGCGGTGCCGAAAGCATGTTCTACGCGACCCTGGGAACGGGCATCGGCGGGGCGATCGTTTTGAATGGCGAGATCTGGCGGGGAAGGTCCGGCTTTGCCGGCGAATTCGGCTACGTTGCCATCAATTCGGACGGACTGAGGCTTGAGGATGTCGCATCGGGCCCAAATATCGTCAGGCGGGCACTGAGCCGCATCCATCAGGACGCGACCTCGGAACTCGCATCGCTTGACGAATCCGACTTGACGGTTGAAAAGATGGTCGAATCGGCGGTCCGCGGGGATGATTTCGCATTGATGATGCTTGAGCGAACCGGGACATATATAGGTTCTGCCCTCGCGAGCGTTATCAACCTGCTTAATGTCGAGCGGGTCGTGCTTGGTGGTTTGATAATGAATGCAGGTGAGACGGTTCTCGAGTCGATCGTCTCGCGGGCACGCGAGCTTTCATTCGGCCCGTCGTTCCGCGATCTCGCGATCGTAAGCGGCGAATTGGGCACCGATGCATACGCCATCGGGGCATGTATTGCCGGAAACGGCAAATGAATGGTTTGAACCGCGGGTTGGACGGCATTAATCACGCTTATCAGCGGTTCTAATCCGGCCGGACGTTGTCTTTGGACGCCGGCGTTAATAATTTGTAAAGAGCAGAGCTTGCGGTTTGCCCATACTTTAGTTAAATTATTCGGAGTTTTTCCGATCTAACCTCCGAAAATTTAAGCTCGACCGATTTAGAGGCCTGCAACTCTCTTAAATTGACGATATAGGTCTATCGAGAGCGAGCAGATAAGGGTTTATCAGGTGTAATAATGGCCCAGTTTTTTCCAAAGAGCGCGAACAACGTGGCGAGGATCACGATGATCCTCGGTGTCGTACTGGCCGTAACGGCCTTTTACGCATACACACAACTCGCCCGTTCGTCCTATTTAACGGGACGTTACGTCGAGAAGCAGCAGCCCGTGCAGTTTAGCCACAAGCACCACACGGGCGACGACGGCATCGACTGCCGCTACTGCCATACGACGGTCGAGACGACCGCCTCGGCCGGTATGCCCTCGACCGAAACGTGTATGACCTGCCACTCGCAGATATGGTCGGACAGTCCGTATCTCGAACCCGTCCGGGCCAGCTACCGCGACAACAAGCCGATCGAATGGGAACGCGTCCACGACCTGCCTGAATACACCTATTTCAACCACAGCATCCACGTAGCGAAAGGCATCGGTTGTTCGACCTGCCACGGGCAGATCGACAATATGCCGTCGGTCTATCAGGAAAATACGCTGCAAATGGAGTGGTGCCTCTCGTGCCACCGCGAGCCGGAGAAATTCATCAGGCCGAAGTCGGAGATCTACAACATGCGTTGGAAGGACAGCGACCTCTCGACCGAAGCACGAATTCAACTCAAAGCAGAATACAAGATCCGCAGCCGCGATATGTTGACGAGCTGCTCGGTATGCCACCGTTAATGGCGACCGCTTGATCGTTTACCGGAAAGGGAAAGGAATCATCGAAGATGCCTAGTCAGGAAAGCATACGGAACTTCGCAAAACTGCGGGACGAGATCCTTGCAGAAAACAGCGGCAAAGATTATTGGCGGAGCCTCGAGGAACTGGCCGACCGGCCGGAGTTCGAGGAATTCGTCAAGGGAGAATTCCCGGTCCAGGCCGAGGAATGGGACAACAGCCTCAGCCGCCGCAACTTTATCAAGGTAATGGGTGCCTCGCTCGCCCTTGCCGGCCTTTCGGGCTGCGTCATCCAGCCGCCTGAGAAGATCGTCCCCTACGTTCGGCCGAATGAGGACATGCTCCCGGGCAAGCCATTGTTCTTTGCGACCGCAATGACGATGGGCGGTGTCGCGACGGGCGTGCTGGCAAAGTCGTTCGAAGGCCGTCCGATCAAGATCGAAGGAAACCCTGAGCACCCGTCAAGCCTCGGCGGAACGGACGTTTACGCTCAGGCGGCGATCCTTGATATGTATGACCCGGACCGCTCGCAGAAGGTGATGTTCCGGGGTTCGCCGAACTCCTGGCAGAATTTCGTCACGGCGATGCGGGCGGCGATCGAGGAAAATCGAGCCGACGGCGGTGCGGGCGTCCGCTTCCTTACCCCGAGCGTGACCTCGCCGACGCTGCAGGCCCAGATGCGGCAGCTTCAGACCGAACTTCCGAACTCGAAATGGGTCCAGTTCGAAGCGGTCAACAAAGATAATGCTCACGAAGGAGCAAAGCTCGCTTTCGGGTCGCCGGTGAACACGGTTTACCGCTTCGACCGGGCAAAGCGTGTGCTCTCGCTCGATTCGGACATCTTCTCGGGTTCGAATCCGCGGTACATGGCAGATTTTGCCAAGGCCCGCCGGTATTCGGAAGAGAACAAGGAAATGAGCCGGCTTTACGCCATCGAAACCACGATGACGCTGACCGGTGCGAAGGCCGATCACAGGCTGGCGGTCAAGCCGAGCCAGATGGCCGAGGTTGCGAAGGCGGTTGCGGCGGCCGTCGGGGTCGGTGGAGCAAGCAGCACTTACACCGAGAACAAAGATTGGATCGCTGTGATGGCGAAGGACCTAGCGGCTTTCCGCGGCCGTTCGCTGGTCGTCGTCGGTGACAATCAACCTCCGGTCGTTCATGCGATCGCTCACGCGATGAATGCCGCCCTCGGCAACGTTGGCGAAACGGTTGTTTACACCGATCCGTTGGTTGCAAATGCCGAAAAGGCACAGGTCGAACAGCTTCGCGAACTCGTCGCCGATATCGACGCCGGAAAGGTGAAGATGTTGGTGATAATGGGCGGCAATCCGGCCTATTCGACGCCTTCGGATCTTAAGCTGGACCTCAAGAGGTTCATTCCTGATGGCGGACAGGACGTGAAGGTACCGATGCGTGTCCACCTCGGGCTGCATTTCGATGAAACTGCGGAGATCTGCCACTGGCACGTCCCCGAAAAGCATTTTCTCGAAATGTGGAGCGATGCTCGTGCTTACGATGGCACCATTACGATGATCCAGCCGCTCATCGAACCGCTCTATGGCGGAAAGTCGATGCACGAGCTGACGCAGCTTTTCTTCCGCGAGAACTTTGAAAAGGCCGATTACGACATCGTCCGCGAGTACTGGCAGTCGCAGAACATCGCGGCCTCAGGCCCGGCTCCGGCCCCTGTTGCGGTTGCCGCAACCGCCAATACCAACGCGAACACTGCGGCAAATGCTCAGCCGGCCGCAACCGCAACACCCGCGGCTCCGGCAGCAACATCAGCTCCGCGTACGTTCGAAGATAACTGGCGGCGGGTCGTCCACGATGGATTTGTCGCTAACAGTGCTTATCCGGCGCGGACCGTAACTGCGAACACCGCATTCTTAAGCCAGCCGGCACCGGCCAAGTCCGGAAGCGGCCCGCTTGAAGTGACGATCCTGCCCGATCCGACCATCTACGATGGACGCTTTGCCAACAACGGCTGGATGCAGGAGCTCCCGAATCCGCTGACCAAGATCACTTGGGATAACGTCGGACTGATCAGCCCGGCGACGGCCGCCCGGCTTGGCATCAATACCTCGAACGATTCGAGAGAGATCTCCGGCGGCGAACGCGGAACGGCGTTCATCAATACTTACGGAAACAACATGAGTTCGGACCTCGTCAAGCTGACCTATCAGGGCCAGGAGCTTGACGGCGTCCCGATGTGGATCGCTCCGGGCCAGCCCGATGACGTAGTAACGATCTACATGGGCTATGGCCGCTCGCGTGCCGGCAACGTCGGCACCGGGCTTGGTTACAACGCGTTTCAGGTCCAGCGTTCGGACGCGATGACGGCCGGCTTTGGCGACATCGTCAAGAGCGGCGAGAAGGCGAGCATTGCCTCAACGCAGATCCACTTCAATATGGAAGGCCGCGATCTGCTCCGCGTTTGGGACGTCAACCACTACGAAGAGCACATCACCAAGGGCAAGCAGGACGACTTCAAATCGAAGTCGATGTACAACACGCCCGAGTACGACAAGTGGTACGCCGAGAATCACAAATGGGCGATGTCGATCGACCTCAGCTCGTGCGTCGGCTGCAATGCCTGCGTCCTCGCCTGCCAATCGGAGAACAATATCCCGGTCGTCGGTAAGGAACAGGTCGAACGTGCCCGCGAAATGCACTGGATGCGTATCGATACCTATTACGGCGGCAAGGATGTCAGCAAGCCCGAAGGACCGCACTTCCAGCCCGTGCTGTGCATGCAGTGCGAAATGGCTCCGTGCGAGGTGGTCTGCCCGGTAACGGCAACGGTGCACAACCCTGAGGGCCTCAACGACATGGTTTACAACCGCTGTGTCGGTACGCGGTATTGCTCGAACAACTGCCCGTACAAGGTTCGCCGGTTCAACTTCTTCCTCTATCAGGATTGGGATACGCCGCAGTACAAGCTCATGCGTAACCCGGAAGTTTCGATCCGCAGCCGCGGCGTGATGGAGAAGTGCACTTACTGCACGCAGCGTATCTCCGAGGCTCGCATCGAGGCTGAGAAGGAAGGCCGCCGTGTACGCGATGGCGAGGTGCTGACGGCCTGCCAGTCGGTCTGCCCGACCGGAGCGATCGTCTTCGGAGACATGAACGACCCGCTCAGCAAGGTCGCCAAGGTCAAGGCCGATCCGCGTAACTACAATCTGCTCAATGAGTTGAACACGCAGCCGCGGACCACGTATCTGCCGGATGTGAAGAATCCGAACCCCGAAATGCCGGGCTATGTGAAGCCGACGATCAAGAAGGTCTCGCACGCAAAGCCCGAGGCAGGGAAGAAGGAAGAGGGCCACGACGGACATTAATGCTTGAAGGCCGCGGCGGGGCGACCCGGTCCGCGAGCCTGATGATCGATTCGGGCCGGACGGCGGCCGAAATGATATGCAGGACATCAAAGAAATACAAGAAAGGATCTATCCTCCAATGGTGGAGGGCGACCATTCGTTCGGGACCGTATCCGATAAGATCGGTGACCTCGCTCTAAAGAAGCGAACGCCTTTCCATTGGTACATCGGTTTCGCGATCTCGTTCATCGTCGCACAGCTTCTCTTGTTCTCGGTCGTGGTGCTGCTTGCCCGCGGTATCGGCATATGGGGCAACAACCAGCCGGTCGGCTGGGCATTCGACATCATCAACTTTGTTTGGTGGATCGGCATCGGCCACGCCGGAACGCTCATTTCGGCGATCCTTCTGCTGCTCAATCAGAAGTGGCGGACCTCGATCAACCGTTTTGCGGAGGCGATGACGCTCTTCGCCGTGGCTTGCGCCGCGATGTTCCCGCTCCTGCACACGGGCCGTCCGTGGCTTGCGGCATACTGGCTTTTCCCGTACCCGAACACGATGGGCATCTGGCCGCAGTTCCGCTCGCCGCTCATCTGGGACGTTTTCGCGGTCTCGACCTATGCGACCATCTCGCTGCTGTTCTGGTACGTAGGCCTTATCCCGGACTTCGCGACACTTCGCGACCGGGCGAAGAACAAGTTCTTTAAGGCGGTTTACGGGCTCCTTTCATGGGGCTGGCGGGGAAGTGCCCGCCACTGGCACCGCTATGAGATCGCATATCTCCTGCTTGCCGGCCTTTCGACGCCGCTCGTGCTTTCGGTCCACTCGATCGTGTCCTTCGACTTCGCTGTGTCGCAGCTTCCGGGCTGGCACGCGACGATCTTCCCGCCCTATTTCGTTGCGGGTGCGATCTTCGCCGGGTTTGCGATGGTGCTGATCCTGTGCATCCCGCTCCGCATCCTTTACAACATGAAGGACTTCATCACCGATACCCACCTTGTTTACATGGGTAAGGTGATGCTCGCGACCGGTTTGATAGTGGTTTACGGCTACGCGATGGAAGGCTTCTTCGCGTGGTACAGTGCGGCCGAATACGAATGGTTCATGATGAAGAACCGCATCTGGGAAGGCCCGTATTGGTGGTCCTACTGGCTGCTGATCATCTGCAACGGACTTTCTATCCAGTTGCTCTGGTTCAAGAAGTTCCGCGAGAGTGCCTTCTGGCTGTTCATGATCTCGCTGGTCGTCAGCGTCGGTATGTGGCTTGAGCGTTTCGTCATTATTGTTACGAGCCTTAACCGCGACTTTCTGCCGTCGTCATGGGCGATGTACACGCCGACGATGTTCGACTGGTCGATGTTCATTGGAACCATCGGGTTCTTCTTTACGCTGCTTTACCTGTTCATCCGGTTCGTCCCGATCATCTCGATATTCGAGGTCAGGACGCTGCTGCCG
The DNA here is from genome assembly GCA_019639235.1 of Acidobacteriota bacterium. Taxonomy (GTDB): domain Bacteria; phylum Acidobacteriota; class Blastocatellia; order Pyrinomonadales; family Pyrinomonadaceae; genus OLB17. The sequence goes on from JAHBSG010000007.1 coordinate 174,673, forward strand.
GCGGCGAACGTGCACGGGCACCATCAGGATTTTGAAGAGAATGTGGTCGTGGTCGAGGAGACCTACGACCGAACGGATCCGCCAAATAGCGACGGCGGAAAGTAACTGAGCCAGGTTTATTGTTATGCAGAAGAAACTGTACGGCTTAATGGCAGAATTCGATTCCGCGACCGATCTTGTCGATGCGGCAAATCGGGTGCGCGAAGCCGGATACACCAAGACCGACGCTTTTTCGCCCTTTCCGCTTCACGAGATCGACGAAGCCCTGGGCATCAAGCGGAGCATTCTTCCGGTGCTGGTATTTTTCGGCGGGTTGACGGGACTTTGCCTCGGCATAGGGCTGCAGGTCTTTGTTCACTATATCGACTATCCGCTTAACGTCGGCGGCCGCCCGTTCCTCAGTTGGCCGGCATTCGTTCCGCCTTCCTACGAGCTGACGATCCTGCTCGCCGGCTTCACGGCGGTCTTCGGAATGCTCTTCTTGAACGGATTGCCGAGGCCGTATCACCCGGTCTTTAACGTGCCGCGGTTCGCACTCGCCTCGCGTGAGAAGTTCTTTTTGTTGGTTGAGGCGGCAGACCCGAAATACGATTATGACGAGACCAAGGCTTTTCTTGGCGAGCTTAAACCGCAGGAGGTGTTCGATGTTGAAGAATAATCCTGCCCGCAATATTTTCTTCGTCGGCCTTTTCGCGATGGCGGTTTTCGCCTCCGGCTGCGGCGTGCGGTTCGATATGCAGGACCAGCCCCGCTACAAGGCCTACAAGAAGAGCGACTTCTTTGCCGATGGGCGTGCCTCGCGCGACATGGTCGAGGGAACGGTCGCCCGTGGCCTGCTGAAAGAGAACAAGGCTTTCTACACCGGTAAGATCGACAATCCGGACCCGAACGCTCAGGTACAGACCTCGACCGATGCCACCGGAAACACGGTCGTCACCAGTTTCCCGAACGCGATCGATGAATTTCCCATTCCGGTCACTAAGGAACTGATCGACCGCGGCGAAGAGCGTTACAAGATCAACTGCATCGTTTGCCACGGCCCGGTCGGAGCCGGCGACGGAATGATCGTCCGCCGCGGATTTGTCCGTCCGCCTTCGTATCACGTTGACCGCCTTCGGAATGCACCGGTCGGACACTTCTTTGACGTGATCTCGAACGGCTGGGGACGGATGACCGGCCAGAAGGCGATGATCCCGGTCGCGGACCGCTGGGCGATCGTTGCCTATATCCGGACGCTCCAGGCAAGCCAGAACCCTGAACAGATAATGAGAATGAACACGGGCACGACGCCCGCGGCAACATCAACACCGGCGCCGGCCGCAAGCCCGGCCGCCCAAACTACCGGAGGTGCCAGATAATGAACGGACACGGCGAATATCAGGCACCGGCCGAACTTAAAAGGCTCCAGAGCATAGCTCTCGGGGCGGGCGGCATCGCGTTCATCGCATGGGCCATCGGTACCTATTTCAACGTTGAGCAGGGGCTTCGCTCGTGGCTGCTCGGCTTTATATTCTGGTCGGGGCTCGGGCTCGGCTCGATCGGCGTGCTGATGCTTCAGTATCTGACCGGCGGAGCGTGGGGCGTTGTGATAAGGAGGATCGTCGAGGCCGGAACGCGTACGCTTCCGGTGATCTTCGTGCTCTTCCTGCCGATCCTTTTCGGCCTCTCGCAGCTTTACGAGTGGACGCACCTTCCGCCGGACGATTATGCGATGAAGCACCGCGGGTGGTTCATGACGACCGAAAGCTGGATACTTCGGTCGGTCATCTACTTCATCTTCTTCGGTGTGATGGTCTATCTGCTAAACAAGTGGTCGGCCGCACAGGACGCTGCGAAGGACCACGAAGAAGCCGCAAAGTGGCTCGGCCGGGCAACGGCATTCTCGGGCCCGACGATGGTAATTTACGTGCTCGTTGTCACCTTCGCGACCGTCGATTGGATGATGATGCTCGAACCGCACTGGTTCTCGACCATCTGGGGATTCCTTTTCGTGGCCGGCTGGGGGCTCGCGACGTTCAGCTTTGGCGTTGTCCTGCTCGCCTTTATGTCGGACAAGGCCCCGATGAACAGAGTGCTCGGCAAGCGGCATTTCCACGACCTCGGCAAGCTGATGCTTGCGCTGACGATGGTCTGGGCATACTTCAACTTCTCGCAGTTCCTGATCATCTGGTCGGGCAACATCCCGGAAGAAACGGGATGGTACATCTTCCGGCTCGATGGCGGCTGGCAATGGATAGCCGGGGCGTTGCTCCTTTTCCACTTTGCATTTCCGTTCCTCATCCTGCTTCAGCAGGACTTCAAGCGGAAGGCGAAACTGCTGGCGACGATGGGGCTTTTCATCCTCGGTATGCGGCTGGTCGATATGTATTTCCTGATCGGGCCGACGCCGCGGATCGCGACGCACGGCATGGGGCTTCCGCTGCTTGAGAGCTTCAGTTGGCTCGACATCGTCGCACCGATCGCGGTCGGCGGATTCTGGTTGGCGTTCTTTATCTATCAGTATGGAAAGCGTCCGATCTTGCCGGTAATGGATCCGTTCCTTCAGAAGGCGATCGATCACGGAAAGGGGCACTAGGTTTTACGGATTTTTGTTATGGCACACACTGCTAAAGATGATCTTGCGGTCGATGTTGACCTCGGTTACGAGCAAAACAACATCCAGCTACGCGGCATTATCGGCTTCGCGGTCGGCCTTCTTTTGCTGATCGTTATCACGTTCGGGCTGATGTGGGCACTGCTTTACGTGCTCGAATCGTACGCGGCCGAATCGCAGGCCTCGAAGAACCCGATGCAGCTTAGCGAAAAGGACCGCCTGCCGCCCGAACCGCGGCTTCAGGGTGCACCGGGCTTCGGTGTTGATGGGCCGAACGGCCGCGTCAACCTTGAGCTGACGGTTCCGCAGTCAGAGTATTGGGAACTTGAGAAACAGTGGAAGGTTCTCTGGAAAGAAGGTGCCAAGCACCCCGAAACGGGAGCGGTGATCTCAATGCCGATCGAAAAGGCAAAGGAGGTCGTGCTCAGCAGCGGGCTCAAGGCAAAGCAGGGGCCCGAAGCCGAAAAGCTTGTTGAGAAGTCACGCAGATATCTGACGGACGCAAGTGCCGGCCGCGTTGCCGGCGGTTACAAAAAGTAGTTCTCCCGTCGGTTCAGAAAGAGGTTAAGTAACGTGTTTACGCAAATGCAAAAGAGTGAAGCAGTAAGGCAGGCAGTTTGGCCGATGCTCTTGCTTTGCATGGTTTTCGCCGGGGCGATAACGGCCGCGGGGCAGAAGAACGAGCACTACAATTCGCCGCTCTACTCGCCGCGAAAGTATGACCCGGCACAGCAAACGGCCAACGGTATTCCCGAGCCGCTGAAGAAGGTCGGCATCGAGCAAAAGCTCGGCGAAAAGCTTCCGCTCGAGACGAAATTCAAGGACGAGAACGGCAATATCGTCGCTCTCGGTGATTATTTCAAGAGCGGCCGCCCGGTCATCGTAACGCTCGTTTATTACGATTGCCCGATGCTCTGCAATCAGGTGCTCAATGGCCTGACCGGCTCGCTCAAGGGCATTTCGCTTGACGCGGGCAAGGACTTTGACGTCGTCGCCATCAGCTTTGACGCAAAGGAATTCGATAAGCCGGAGATCGCCAAGAACAAGAAGGCCTCGTACATGGAGCGCTACGGCCGGCCGGGAACGGAGCAGGGCTTCCATTTCCTGACCGGCGAGCAGGCTTCGATCGATGCTGTAACGAACGCGGTCGGCTTTACCTACGAATGGGACGAGGCTTCTGAGCAGTTCGCCCATGCAAGTGCGATCATGATCGCGACGCCGCAGGGCGTGCTTTCAAAGTATTTTTACGGCATCGATTACGCTCCGCGTGACGTTCGGCTCGGCCTGGTCGAATCGGCAGAGAACAAGGTCGGCGGAGTAACGGATCAGCTATTGCTCTATTGTTTTCATTACGACCCTTCAACGGGTAAATACGGCCTCGCCGTCCTGCGGATTATGCGCGGAGCCGCGGTCGCCACCCTCCTCGGAATGGCGGCGATGGGATTTGTTTTCTGGCGGAGAAATAAGCGGAAGTCCGATGGGCTGAAATAGCCCCTGGCAAGAGGACAACGGTTTTTATATGCAGACGGATTGGATACCACTATTCCCTGAGAGCGCGTCGTCATTTTCATGGCAGATAGATGCTCTCTATTTCTACCTGATCGGGATCAGCGTCGCTTTCATGATTCCGATCGTCGCGGCGATCTTCTGGTTCATCGTCAGATACCGCGAACGCGAGAAATTTGCGACACCCGAGGAGATCCATGGCTCCATCGTCCTTGAGACGGTCTGGTCCATCATCCCGTTCATCATCTCGATGACCATCTTCCTCGGCGGAGCGGTCGTTTATTACACACAATACAGTATGCCGGACGACGCGATGCAGGTCTATGTCGTCGGCAAACAGTGGATGTGGAAGATCCAGCATGAGACCGGCCAGCGGGAGATCAACCAGCTCCACGTTCCGGTCAACACCAAGGTCAAGCTGACGATGACGACCGAGGACGTGCTCCACGATTTCTCGATCCCGGCGTTCCGCACCAAGGCGGACGTCGTTCCGGGCCGCTACACGTATCTTTGGTTCGAGGCGACAAAGCCCGGCACCTATCACCTTTTCTGTGCCGAGTATTGCGGGCTTAACCACTCGGGCATGATCGGCTCGGTGGTCGTGCTTGAGCAGGACGATTTCGAGCGGTGGCTCCAGGGAAATGCCGCAAGCCAGACGCCGGTCGAGCAGGGCCGCGATCTTTTTGAGAACAAGCTCGGATGCGCCTCGTGCCACGCCGGCGGAAGCGGACAGCGGGGTGCGGTGCTTGAGAATATTTACGGTAAAGAGGTCAAGTTCGTCGGTGGCGGCACTGCTATCGTTAACGACGAGTACCTCAGGAATTCGATCTTGAACCCGAGCTCGCAGGTCGTCGAAGGCTATCAGCCGATAATGCCGACCTTCAAGGGCCAGGTGACCGAGGAGCAGCTCATGGCACTCGTGGCTTATATCAAGTCGCTGAGCGGTGTTGACGCCTCCGCGACCGCCCCGAGTGCCCCGGCCGCCCCTGCACCGGCCCCGGCGAATAATATGGGTTCAAACAGCAATCAAGGTGGGAGATAAATATGCAGAACGCAGACGCTTTTAATCCTTCGCTGATGCGCGAACCAAAGGACAGTTACCTCACGAACGGCTATTCGATCAAGTCGTGGCTCCTGACCAAAGACCACAAACGGATCGCCCTGATGTACCTGATCTCGATCTCGGTCTTCTTTTTGATGGGCGGGCTTTATGCGGCGGCCATCCGGCTTGAGCTCCTCACGCCGAACACCGACCTGCTGCAATCGGCCACCTACAACAAGGCCTTTACGCAGCACGGGATCCTGATGATCTTCTTCTTCCTGATCCCGTCCATCCCGGCAACGCTCGGAAACTTCCTGCTGCCGCTAATGATCGGGGCCAAGGATCTTGCTCTGCCGCGCATCAATCTCCTCAGCCTTTATCTTTACTGGATCGGCGGCATCTTGACGCTCTATGCTCTGATGCAGGGCGGCGTTGATACCGGCTGGACGTTCTATACGCCTTACAGCACGACGTTCTCTAATTCGTACGTGATGGCGGTCGGGCTCGGTATCTTCATCAACGGGTTTTCATCGATCCTTACGGGGCTCAACTTCATCGTTACCATCCACACGATGCGTGCTCCCGGAATGACGTGGTTCCGTCTGCCGCTCTTCGTTTGGGCACATTACGCAACGAGCCTCGTGATGATTCTCGGAACGCCGGTGGTTGCCATCACGGTCCTCTTGCTCGCCATCGAACGCGTCGTCAGGGTCGGCATCTTCGATCCGGCAATAGGCGGCGACCCGATCCTCTTCCAGCACCTTTTCTGGTTCTATTCGCACCCGGCGGTCTATATCATGATCCTGCCGGGAATGGGCGTTATCTCGGAGGTGATCTCCAATTTCTCGCGAAAGAAGATCTTTGGCTACGAGTTCATCGCCTTTTCGTCGATCGCCATCGCGGTTTTCGGTTTCCTCGTTTGGGGACACCACATGTTCGTTTCCGGCCAGTCGATCTACGCCGGGCTCGTCTTCTCGTTCCTGACGATGGTCGTTGCCGTGCCTTCGGCGATCAAGGTCTTTAACTGGACCGCGACGATGTACAAGGGCTCGATCTCGTACGACACGCCGATGCTCTACGCCATCGGCTTCCTCGGGCTGTTCCTCGTCGGCGGTTTGACGGGGCTCTTCCTCGGCTCGGTCGGCCTTACGGTCCACCTGACCGACACGTATTTCGTCGTCGCCCACTTCCACTACGTAATGGTCGGCGGGCAGGTGATCGCCTATCTCGCCGGTATCCACTACTGGTGGCCGAAGATGACGGGCAAGATGTACTCGGAATTCTGGGGCAAGGTCTCGGCGATGCTCGTCTTCATCGGGTTCAACCTTACCTTCTTCCCGCAGTTCATTCTCGGTTATCAGGGAATGCCGCGGCGCTATGCTTCGTATCCGGCCGAGTTTCAGGTGCTTAACATCTTCTCGACCGCCGGTGCTTCGGTACTCGGTGTCGGCCTGCTGATGCCGGTCGTTTACCTTACGCATTCGATCTTTGCCGGCAAGCCGGCGGGCGATAACCCGTGGATGCTTCCGGGCCTTGAGTGGCGCTGTCAGTCGCCGCCGACAACCTATAACTTTGAAGAGCAGCCGGTCGTTACCTGGGAAGCTTACGAGTTTGGCGAAGAGAATGGCCTCGATACCGAAGAGGCACGCCGCTCCGCCGGCAGCCCGGTGACCGTATAGATTTGCTCATTTTTTGATTTGGCTTATGTCAACACACGCAGACGCACACGACCATCATCATCACGAACCGGGGCTTCAACACCAGTTCGAGAACATGGGCCAGCAGGAGGAATCCGTCTCGATCGGGATGTGGATGTTCCTTGTGCAGGAGATCATGTTCTTCGGCGGCCTGTTTACCGCATATATGGTCTTCCGGTGGAGGTACCCGATGGCTTTTGCCGAGGGCTCCAATCACCTCGATGCATTCTGGGGCGGCTTGAACACCATCGTGCTCATCGTCAGCTCGCTAACGATGGCTCTTACCGTCTATTACGCCCAAAAGGGAATGCGTAATATGCAGGTGATAATGATCGTCCTGACGATGCTTTTTGGTACGGTCTTTTTGGGCGTGAAGGCGATCGAGTACACAGACAAGTACAACAACGGCCTGATCCCGGTTGCCGGTTGGAACAAGAGGTCCACCGGTGCCGAGGTTGCCGAAAAGGCCCAGGCGTTCGCGTTCCCGTGGGAGATAAGGACCGAGGCAGCCGATGCCGGCCACGGCGAGAAAAAGCCATACATAAATCCGCGGGGCGACTTTCAGTGGAACTACGGCCATAAGCTCGTCGAGCAGGCCGAAAAGGGCGGCTACCTGACCGCGGACGAAAAGATCCACTATTATTCCAGTGGCGTTTTCGACCCCTTTAAGTTCCAGGAAAAGGTCCGGCTGTTCTACTTCATCTATTTTGTGATGACGGGCCTTCACGCTCTGCACATGGTCGTCGGGTTGCTTCTCATGGCTTGGCTGCTCTGGAAGGCTTGGCTAGGGACTTTTAGTGCTCTCTATTATTCACCCGTCGAGATGTCAGGGCTTTACTGGCACTTCGTCGATATCGTTTGGATTTTCCTTTTCCCGCTCCTCTATTTGCTGGGGCGGCACTTTATACATTAGGAGGGACCGATGGCAGATAATCACGCAGATCACCAGCACATCGGAATTCCGGGCTACCT
>JAHBSG010000008.1 GCA_019639235.1 Acidobacteriota bacterium
CTGATCAACGTTAGCCAAAGTGGCCAGCTCGCAATGAAGGAAGTTTTTCAGATGTATTTGAAGCGAATCGAAAGAGATGAGGCGGGCTTGGCGCGCAAGCTTTTTCCCTTCACCCGGGCAGCCACGCACGCCGAAGACCCAAAGATCGTCGCGATCAATCCGCGAATTGCATTCGGCAAACCGGTCATCGACGGAACCGGCATCCCAACTTCAATAATTGCCGAACGATACAAGACAGGAGAATCAATAGCCGAGATTGCCCAAGACTACGGACGACAGCAAACTGAGATCGAAGAAGCGATCAGATGCGAATTCGAGCTCAAGGCCGCTTGAGGCGCTTGAGATATTCGTTGATCGCTCACTCGGAAAAAAGATCGCTCTCCCATTGACCGAAGCGGGAGCGGTCGTTCACCTGCACGACGACCATTTTGCCCAAAATACGGAAGATCAGATTTGGCTAACCGAGGTCGGGAAGCTGGGTTGGATTGTTTTGACAAAGGATCAGTGGATTAGAAGACGACCCATCGAGAGGGACGCATTTTTAAGTGCCGGTCTGAAGGTCTTTTGCTTTATGTCCGCTAGCATCCCGTTCTCAGAAATGGCTGATGCTATCGCGGTCGCACTGCCGAAGATAAAGAATCTTGCTGAGACCGAGCCGCCGCCGTTCATCGCCGGAATCTACAAAGACAGTTCCGTAAAACTTCTTATAACACGTCAATAGTCACGCCGATGGGATCAGCGGGTTCTACCATTCGTGGTTTGCGGCGAAGTATTCCATCATCGCTTCGGCCCAGTCGGCGTAGCCTTTTTCCGAGGGGTGAACGCCATCGGCAAAAAAGCCCTCGAGCTTCAGCTCCCGCGGCTGCGGGTAATAGAAAACGCGTTCCATCCCCGCGGTCAGCTCGCGGACGTTCGCGTCGTGGGTTTTTGAGAGTTCCCAGAGGATTCCCTTGATCGGCTGCGGTATCGAGGTGGACATCCCGATCATCGGACAGTTTGAAAGAAAGGTGACCGGCCGGCTCGTCCGCTCGTGGAGCAGGCCGAGGAACTCGGTCATATCGCGGCGAAATTTCTTCGGGCTTGAGAGCTTCAGCACGTCGTTTCCGCCAAGGCCGACGAGTGCATAATCGAACCGCCGCTCGGGCACCTGCGGTAGGAGCTCGTCGATCGTCCGTCGCGTCGTAACGCCGCTTTTCCCGACCACGTGCCATTCCACCGGCCGCCCGACATGGCGGCTCAGGTGCCGGGCGAACTGCCCGGTCAATGCCCGCTCATGATCGCGTGCCCCAAGCCCCGCGACGGTCGATTCGCCGATCACCAGAAGGCTCACCGGCTCGGCGTCATTACTGCTGTCATTGATAACGCCGGTGTTCGGCCCGCCCGCCGGCGGCAGTACGCCGATCCGCCACCGAGCATAAAGACCCTGGGCATAAAGCGCAGGCGAAACCGGCGCCAGAAGCACCGCTGCCGTCAGGTATTTCATTTGCCAACGATCAAGGCTCATCGTCCAAAGCGCCCCGCGAGGCCGATATGATAAAATTTCGCGAGTCAGATGAATTTGTCAAACGCGGCGAAAGCCTTACCTATATATACCGTCTTCTTTTTGTTGCTTAGTGCCTGTTCCGGCACGGGCGGCGGCAATTCCAATTCGTCCGCTTCGAGCGCGCAGACGGCGGGCGAATTTCCCTTCGAAATTTCCGAGCCGACGACCTATCAGGCAAAGATCGTGATGACCGCCGGCGAGACCGAACGGACGTCCTTCGTCGCCCGCAGCGGCGAGCTCCGCCGGACCGATCACCGCCTCGGCACTCCGCTCCAGCTTACGCTGATCTCCGGCGAGCGTGAGACCATCATCTTTCCCGCGATGAGCATCTACGCCGAAAGGGAATCGGGCTCGCCCGGTGAACATCTCGGTATGTCCGAGATCACGAGCTGGCTGCTCTCTCAGCGGAGCTTTGCCGAATTTGAAAGCCTCGGTAAGGAAGGCGGGCTCGATAAATACTCCGTCCGCATCGACCGCCGCGACGGCTCCGAGGCGATCGTCTTTTATGACCCTTCGCTCAAGATGCCGGTCCGCCACGAGTTCTACTCTGTCTCCGGCAGCGAACGCACGCTCCAAATGAAGACCGAGCTTCGCGAGGTCAAGCTTGAGGCCGACGCGTCGCTTTTCGCCCTTCCGCCCGATCTCAAAAAAGTGACCGAGCAAGAGCTTTACCGCCAGCTTCAGATGGCGATGGCCCGCGAAGCAAACCCGCAGCAATAGCCGCCCGCAATGGAAGAGATCCGCAAATTTGCCCGCTACTTCGGCCCCTACAAATGGCCGATCGCCGCCGGTATCTTTTTCATACTCTGCTCGATGAGCTTCGGGCTGATGGTGCCGTCGCTGGTCGGAATGGCCGTCGATGACCTCGGCTCGGGCGTTACATGGGAAAAGGCAATTTACTATCCGCTTATCATCCTCGGGGCCAACGGCATCAGCGGCATTTTTCTCTTCTGGCAGCGGCGGTTGCTGATCAACACTTCGCGGCACATCGAGTACGACATGCGGAGAGATTTTTACGCCTCGGTCGTCCATCAGCCGCTCGAATTTTTTCAGAACACCCGCGTCGGCGACCTAATGGCCCGGGCGACCAACGACCTCGCGGCCGTCCGGCAGATCGTCGGCCCGATGATCCTTTATACTTTTCAGGCCGTCTTTGCACTCGCGATCACGCTCCCGATACTCTTCAACATCTCCGTCAAGCTGACGCTCCTGATGCTCATTCCGCTGCCGCTCGTCTCGCTTACGGTCAAGTATCTCGGCCAGCAGATCCACGTCCGCTTTGAGAAGATACAGGAGTTCTTTTCCGACATCACCGCCCGTGCCCAGGAGAACATCTCCGGCGTCCGCGTCGTCCGGGCCTATGCCCGCGAAGAGACCGAGATCGCCGAGTTCGAGCGACTCAATGAAGAATACGCCACGCGCAACCTTCAGCTCGTTAAGTTCTCGGCGGCGATGCGGCCGCTGCTCTTCTTTTTCATCGGGCTCGGGTTCGTGATAATCGTCGCGGTCGGCGTCCCGATGGCCGTCCGGGGCGAGATAACGGCCGGCGACTTCACCGCCTTCATCCTCTACCTGCAGCGGATGATCTGGTACCTCATCGCCCTCGGCTACGTCGTCAATCTTTACCAACGCGGCACCGCCAGCCTCAAGCGCTTCAACGCCGTTCTTGAGACCGAGCCGACCATCAAGGACGCACCCGCCGCGAAAGAGCAACCCCCGATCCGCGGCGGCATCGAGTTTCGCGATCTGACCTTCGGCTATAATGGCAAGCCCGTCGTCGCGGGTATCAGCCTCAAGATCGAGCCCGGGCAAACGGCGGCATTCGTCGGGCGAACGGGCAGCGGCAAATCGACGCTGCTCAACTTCATCCCGCGGCTGCTCGATGCGCCCGAAGGCACGCTCTTCATCGACGGCCGCCCGGCACGCGACTATCCGCTCGAGCAGCTCCGCCGGGCGATCGGCTTTGTCCCGCAGGAGACGTTCCTCTTCTCCGACACGCTCGCCGCCAATATAGCGTTCGGCTCCGAGCAGGACGCCGAGAGACGGATCTCCATCGAAAAGGCGGCAGAGATCGCCGGCCTTGCCTCTGATGTCCGCGGCTTCCCGAACCAATACGAACAGCTCGTCGGCGAACGCGGCATCACGCTCTCCGGCGGGCAGAAACAGCGGACCGCCATCGCCCGTGCCGTCTATCGCGACCCAAGAATATTGATACTCGACGATTCGCTCTCGGCGGTTGATACACAGACCGAGGAGGCAATACTCCGTAATCTCCGCGACGTCCGCTCGGGCCGGACAACGCTCATCGCCTCGCACCGCATCTCGACCATCCGTGATGCCGACATTATCTGTGTGCTTGACCGCGGGCGTATAATCGAACGCGGTACCCACGAAGAGCTTCTTGCTCTCGGCGGCGAATATGCCGACCTCTATCAGCGGCAGCTCCTGCAGGAGGAGATCGCCGCCACCGATTGATCGCTATGCAGCACGATACGACCGAAGTTGACGCCCGTTTCCGGACGATGATGATCCTCTGGCTTGTGCTCCTGATGTCTCAGGTGATGTTCTTCGGGATGGTCTTCGTTATCCGTCCGGACATTATGAACCCGCCGATCCAGCCGATGCTTGGCGAAAATCCGCTGCTCGTTCTGCTCTTCGGCATCCTCGCGTTTATGAACATCGCCGTCTCGTTCTTCCTGCGAAAGCGGGCACAGGAACAGGCCATTCTCGAACGCAAGATGAGCTACGTCCAGACCGGGCTCATCATCGCCTGCGCCGTCTGCGAATCGATCTCGCTGATGGGCTTCGTCCTAGCCATCGCATTCGGCTACCAATACTTCTTTTTCTGGTTCATCATCGGCATCATCGGCATCTTCATGCACTTCCCCCGCCGCCAGCACCTCCTCGAAGCCATCTACGGGAAGTAAAAGCTGCGGAAGTTCCGTGAGTTGCCGCCAATGCAGAGGCCCGCACGTTAGTAAGGGCGTTTCATTCAATGCGGATTTCGGAATGCGGAATCTGGAATACGGAAGCCCGGCGGTGTCAGAGGCCCGACCCCAAGCGAGGGCTCATCTAAATGCAGGATTTGAGATCCGGAATCTGATATCCAACTACTGACACCTGACTATTGCCCCGCAGCTCCGCTGCTGCCGCTCGGAGCAAGCTGAGCTATAATGTTGTCGAAAGGGAGATCATATGCAGGATATCCTATATTATGTATCGCTGATCTTGATCGCGGTTAATGTGCTATGGGCGGCCATTATGATCCCGGTGAATTTCTATGGCCTTTTCCGCGGCCGGAATGTCGCACGCTGGCTGGCCGACTCGGCTTACGAAAAGCTGTTTCGAATCCTTGTCCACATCTTCACCATTCTTCTCTGCACAACGCTTTACGTCCACCTTGAACGGACCGAAATTTCGACCATTCTGACATCGCTAACCCTTTTCGTTTACAGCTCGATCGAGCACTACGCCGTACGCTACTTCATGGCCATTCCGGACCGCGACGATCCGATCATATAAACCAAACCCTCCGCTGTGCGATTGGTGATCATTGGACCGGCAATCCGTCGAGCATTGTTTTGACAAAAACGGCATCCGGGTGGCTTGCTCCCTTCGACCTGCTCAGCGTCTCGAACGCAGAAGCCAGGTCGTCGCGGGCTTCCGCATATCTATTTTGCGCTGCTAAGTTCTTGCCGAGCATTGCTCTTGCGATCGCGGTGTGGGCATTCGGCTGTTTCGCCTTTGCGGTCATGGCGTCCAATGCGGCACGAAGTTCGATCTCGCCTTCCTTTAGCTGGTTCCGGCGCGTGTATAGATCTCCGCGAAGCATACGCGCCGTTAACGTAACGGCATTACCGTTCGGGAAGACTTCCTTTCCAACAGCCTGGCTTTCATCAAGCAACCGGTCCGCCGTAGCAAGATCTTCTTTGGCTAGATAGACCTTTATCAAGTGGTTCGCGATATCGAGAGTGTAAATGCTGCGTTCGCCGAGACTCGCGAGCGAGATGCCGTGCGCCTGCTGCAGGAGTTTCTCCGCACGCTGCAGGTCGTCCCTCATCAGGGCTACCAAACCGAGTTCGCGAAGAAAGTTTGCACCGTCGGTGTTCTCGATCGATCCACGTGAGCGGACCTCTTCAAGTGCCTGTTCTAGATATCCTTCGGCCTTTTCCAGTTGTCCGAGGCCGCTGTAAGCCGTTCCAAGATTTCCGAGCAGAACCGGAACCATGCGGCGGTCGTCGCCTTCGAAAGTTGTCGCCAGACTCAGCGCCTCTTCGTACATTTTCGCTGCGTTTGCGAAATCGCCTTCAAGAAGAATGATATTGCCGAGACCCGAAACTGAGCCTGCCAGAAACACCTTTGTTTCTTCATGCTCGCCCAGGCGGGGCCTAAGATATTCAACCGCCCGGCGATACTCATTCCCCGCCTCAGAAAACTGCCCCTGAACGTACAGCTGGTTCGCGAGATGTCCGCGGAAATGCATTGACCGCACGTTCTCGGTCCCGTAAAGACTGTCGTAGTTCGCGATCGCCTGCCGCATCATCCGCTCAGCCGTTTTGTAGTCGCCCTTGCCCATGTAGGCTTTGCCGAGAATGAAATAGATCTCGGCCTGCACCTCGGGCTTATCGGCAAGCTTCGTTTCCGCATTCTGCGCGGCGAGGTCCATCGCCTCGGCAACGGTCGCTTGGCTCTTTCGTTCCGGGTTTGGCGAATGCCAGAACGGGTTGGCGAAGTTGAGAATGCTGCCGACAAAGTCGAGCGCTTCCTTTTTCTTCTCAGCTTCCAACCGGGCGCGTTCGGCTTCGATCTGGGTCTGTCTGGCTTGCCAGAGCGTCGCTCCGAGACCGACGACAACTGCAAGCAGAAGCAGAAGCCCGGCACCGGCGACCACAGCATGACGCCGCACAAACTTTCCCGTTCTGTACGCGACCGAGTCCGGCCTCGCCATTACCGGAAGGCCTTTAAGATGCCGGTCAATGTCGTCGGCAAAGGCCTCTACCGACGAATACCGGCGTTCGGGCTTCTTGCTAACGGCCTTGAGAATTATGGTGTCGAGATCGCCCTTCAGCTGATGCCACTTTACCGGGTGACCCGGCTCGGCGGTTTTCGATGCGGCTGACGCGGACGTGTGTTCGCCGGCCGGTGCGGTCGGCGGGTGTTTCTCGGAGCCCACGGAGAATCGTCCTTCCCCCGATCTCGCCCTTCCGGTTCGCGCGGCTTCGGATGGAGTCGCCGGGGTTTCTTCAATGATAGCCGAATAGATCGCCTTCAGGTCGTCTTCCTTTGCCGCAAACGGCCGCACGCCCGAAACCAGTTCGTAAAGCACGACCCCGAGTGAATAAATATCCGTGGCGGTCGTTACGCTTTCCCGCTTCAACTGCTCGGGTGATGCATAGGACGGCGTCATCACGCCCATGCGTGTGACCGTCGCAATGTCGGCGTTGTCGCTTTCGTCGCTGAGTATTTTCGATATGCCGAAGTCGAGCAGCTTCGGCGTACCATTCCTATCAACAAGTATGTTCGAGGGTTTCAGATCACGGTGTACGACCAGATTACGGTGAGCATAGCCGACCGCCCGGCAGATGCCGACGAACATCTTCAGGCGTTCTTCAAGGCCTAGCGAATTGCGGTTGCAATACTCATCGATCGGCATGCCGTCCACGTACTCGATCGCTAAATAGGGGATGCCGTCTTCCGAGGTCCCGGCGTTTAGCAGCCGCGCGATCGAAGGATGCTCAAGCGAGGCAAGTATCTCACGCTCTTTTCCGAACCTTGCCCTGAGCGCGGCCGTATTCAACTCGCGTTTCAGCAGTTTCAACGCGACCTTTTGGTCCAGTTTTCCGTCCTGCCGCTCGGCAAGGAAGACGGCGCCCATGCCGCCCGTTCCGAGCTCGCCGGTTATCCGGTAAACGTCGACTATCTGGCCGATCGCTCGTCCGCTATCCGGGTCAAAAAAATCCTTTGAGAACTGGATGGCGGCCAGATTGAATGAGTCTGCCGCATCCTCCTCGAAGCTCAGAAGCTGCTCGACCTCTCTCCTTACCTCGTCCCTGAGGCCGGCATTGTCGAGAAACCGGGCACGCTCCGATCGGTCAAGGCCGATCAGCTCTTCGAGGATCTCGTCGACTTTGTTTAGGTCACTTCCCGACATTGAACGTCTCGCTTCACTGGCTTTCCTGTCCGATATGTGCGAACGGTAGTCATAACACGCCATAGCGTTCCTGCGTTTACTGCTGCAACGCCCTGTAAAGCCACAGCCGGGCCGCACCCCATTTTCTAACGACTGACCTTACGCTGATACCTAGTGCCTCTGCGATCTCTTCGTTGCTCAGTCCGCCAAAAAAGCGCATCTCAACGATCTTTGCCTGCTCGGGGTTGATCTTCGCAAGTTCTTCGAGCGCCTCATCCAGGGCCAAAAGGGACTCGGCTCGCTGCTCGACCGGCACTTGGACATCGTCGAGGGAAAAGTGGATCGGACTGTTTCCGCGTTTCGCGGCTGCTCGCGTTCTAGCGTGCTGAACGAGTATCTGACGCATTAGCAGAGAAGCGATGCCAAAGAAATGACTTCGATTCTTCCAGTCGATGCCTGACTGTTTGCTGATCTGCATGAAGGCCTCATGCACCAGAGCGGTCGCCTGCAGCGTGTGGCCATCACGTTCACGCGACATAAGCCCACGGGCCTGCCGTCTTAGCTCGTCGTAAACGTATGGCATCAGACGCTCCTTAGCGTCCTCATTTCCGTCGTTCCATTCCTGAAGTATCTGAGTGATCTCGGTTGGGCTTTTTTCGATCATCAGCAGTGACTCGGTCAGTTAGAACCTGACGGCTGGGAACCCATTTAGGCAGCCGTCCGTGAAGTTGATTCCTGATTTCCGAATTCTCGCAGAATTCGGGAACGTCCGCAAGATTGTCATATGACGGCGAAAATACCGTACGTTCGCCGGTAACTAATTTTTTTTGTAGTGCTTGGCGTGTCTCGCCGCCGCTTTACACATACAACGATACGGAACAACAGATCGGCAGCCGAATCAGGAGAAGATAATGCAGAGAGCAATACGACAAGCTTTTGGCCTTTCAGTTTTGACCATTCTTTTTACAGTGCTGCTCGCGGCCGTGAGCGTCACCGCTGCGACGTTTACCGTCACGAATACGAATGATGGCGGCCCGGGAAGTCTGCGGCAGGCGATCCTCGATGCCAATGCGACACCGGATGCGGATATAATTCAGTTCGACGCGGGAGTATTCAGCACACCGCAGACGATCACTCTGACCAGCGGTCAATTAACTATCCTAGACAGCAACCTGACGATCAACGGACCGGGTGCCGAACTGTTGAGCATTTCAGCCAACAATCAATTCCGCAGCTTCTTGATCAGAGCAGAGAATACACCGGCAGTAACGGTAACGATCAACAATCTGACGATCAAAGACGGCAATGCCGGCGGCGGCGGTATTAGAGTAAACGACACCGGCACTGATCTCCGCGTCATTCTGAATATTTCGGGCGTTGTGATCCGCGACAATACAACCAACAGCGGTGCTGCGGGCGGCGGGATCCAATTTGCACACGGACTTGGCGAGCTGTACGTCAATAATTCCATCTTCCGCCGAAACACGGCAAACGGCGGCGCTGCTATCTCTTGCGGCGGCGGCGGAGGTGCGTGCGTGGCCGTGACGATCACCAACACGCTCTTTGAAGAAAATGTCGCCGGCGGCTTGGGCGGAGCCGGCTTCACCTGCTGCGGAAACGGCAATCCGGTCTCTCCGATCGTTCTTGAGAACGTGGCATTCGTCAGAAACACTGGAGGCAACAACGGCATGGTGATGAGAATTTCGCACCCGACGACACAGTTCATATTCAGGAATATGACCGTCGCCGGCAACAACAGCGGAGTGTCGGGTAACACTGCCGCACTGCAGTTAGAGTTTGGTCATTTCTCGTTCGAAAATTCGACCATCGCCTACAATACGAACTTGGACACGACCGGCTCCCTGCCCGTCGGTATCAACTCAATTTGGGGAGACACGGTCATTTCTTTTCGGAATACGATAGTTGCTAAGAACTCAAATGCGATCGGCCAAAATAGGGACCTGAGCGCACAAAACCGGAACCTTGGCCGGCTCGATTCCTTGGGCTACAACATATTCGGTACGCTGGTCGGCGGGACGGTGGTTGAGGGTACTACGACCGGAAATCAGATCGGCAATGACCCTTTGCTTGACCGAGTTCCGCGCGAGAACGGCAGTTTCCTCAAGACCCTTGCTTTGCGTCCCGGCTCGCCGGCGATCGACGCGGGTGATCCGGCAACCTTTCTCGCCACCGACCAGCGTGGCATTACCCGGCCGGTCGACGGCGACGCGAACGGCAGTGCTCTGCCAGACATCGGAGCGTTCGAGAAACGTCCGCAGGATGTGGTTTTGCAAACCCCGCTTTTCGATTTTGAAGGCGATGGACGGTCCGACGTTTCGATCTTCCGGCCGGGTCCCGGACAATGGTGGTATCTGCGTTCGTCGGACGGCGGCAATCGGGCCTTCGCGTTCGGTCAGAGCACGGATGAGGCCGTACCGGGCGATTTCACTGGCGATGGAAAGACCGACATCGCATTTTTCCGCCCGTCGGTCGGACAGTGGTTCGTCTTGCGTTCTGAAGATTCTACGTTCTTCGCATTCCCGTTCGGAGCGAGCGGCGATGTGCCCGTACCCGGGGACTTCGACGGCGACGGGCGGGTTGATGCAGGCATTTTCCGTCCCTCGAACAGCACCTGGTATGTACTCCGATCGAGTGACCTCGGCATCACGATATCGCCGTTCGGCACCGCGGGCGATAAGCCGATCCTCGGGGATTTTGACGGCGATGGCAAATCAGATCTGGCCGTGTTTCGTCCTGCCGGTGGGAGCGGCGGTGCAGAATGGTGGTTTACACGGTCTTCAGACGGACAGAACCGAGCCTTCGCTTTCGGTACATCGACCGACAAAGCCGTGGCAGGTGATTACACCGGCGATGGCAAGACGGATGTCGCATTCTGGCGGCCGTCCAACGGATTGTGGTATGTTCTCCGATCCGAAGACAACTCCTTTTACAGTTTCCCGTTCGGAGTCTCGACGGATGTGCCGGTCCCGGCGGATTACGATGGTGACGGCCGGCTTGATGCTGCTGTCTTCCGCCCGTCAATAAGCACTTGGTATCTGCAGCGTTCGACCGCTGGTTTCGAAGTGGTTCCATTTGGTACTACCGGTGACCGACCGCTTCCTGCAACTACAACCCTCCAGTAGATTTCGTTCTTACTACGTTCGATCGCACATCAAGCAAAACGGCTTGGTGTGCGGTTCTTTTTTTGTCCGAATGCAACGCGAAATTGGGCTGAATATAAACTTGACAGCAACACACTCAACCTTTATATTCTATAAAGGCTCAAGGGATATTTATAGCGGTATTTATTGGGCGAGCTGAAATTATTTAAGCGGAGAGAGATAAATGAGCAAGATAATTGGAATCGACTTAGGAACGACGAACTCGGTCGTGGCCGTTATGGAAGGCGGCGAGCCGATCGTCATCACCAATTCGGAAGGCGGCCGGACGACACCGTCTGTTGTGGCATTTGCCAAGGACGGCAACCGCCTCGTCGGCCAGGTCGCAAAACGCCAGGCCGTTACAAACCCAGAGAATACGCTGTATTCCATCAAGCGCTTCATGGGCCGTAAATTTGACGAGGTCCAGGGCGAGATCAAACAGGTTCCTTATAAAGTAGAGAGGGCCTCGAACGGCGACGTCCGCATCGACGCCGAAGGCAAGCAATACAGCCCGCCGGAGATCGCCGCAATGGTGCTCCAAAAGCTGAAGCAGAGTGCCGAAGATTACCTCGGTTCAAAGGTCGAAAAGGCAGTGATCACTGTCCCGGCCTACTTCAATGACGCTCAGCGGCAGGCAACCAAGGACGCCGGTAAGATCGCGGGCCTTGAAGTTCTCCGCATCGTCAACGAACCGACGGCCGCTGCTCTCGCCTATGGGCTCGATAAGAAAAAGGACGAGACCATCGCGGTCTTCGACTTCGGCGGCGGTACGTTCGATATCTCTGTCCTTGAGGTCGGCGAAGGTGTTGTCGAGGTCAAATCGACCAACGGAGACACCCATCTCGGCGGCGACGACGTTGACGAGGTCCTTATAAAGTGGATCATCGATGAATTTAAAAAGGATCAGGGAATTGACCTGACGTCGGACAAGATGGCGCTTCAGCGGCTGAAAGAATCCGCCGAAAAGGCAAAGGTCGAGCTTTCCTCCGCAATGGAAACCGAGATCAACCTGCCCTTTATCACGGCCGATGCTTCGGGGCCGAAGCACCTTGTGATGAAGCTTACGCGTGCCAAGTTCGAGGCACTCGTTGAGCCCGTCCTCAAGCGGCTTATGCCGCCCGTAGAACAGGCCATCAAAGACGCCGGCGTTACCGCGAAGGACATCGATGAGGTCGTTCTCGTCGGCGGTTCGACCCGTATCCCGAAGGTCCAGGAGATGGTCAAAGAGTTCTTTGGCAAGGACCCGAACAAGTCCGTAAACCCGGATGAAGTTGTGGCTTTGGGTGCGGCCGTCCAGGCCGGAGTCCTCGGCGGTGAAAAGACGGATATCCTTCTTCTTGACGTTACGCCGCTAACTCTCGGCATCGAAACGCTCGGTGGCGTGATGACGCAGATGATCCCGCGGAACACGACCATCCCGACCCGCAAGTCCGAGATATTCTCGACCGCGTCGGACAATCAGACATCGGTCGAAGTTCACGTTATGCAGGGCGAACGCCCGATGGCGGCTGACAACAAGACGCTCGGCAAGTTTCACCTCGTTGGCATTCCGCCGGCACCGCGCGGAGTTCCGCAGGTCGAAGTTACCTTTGACATCGACGCCAACGGTATCGTCAACGTCTCTGCAAAGGATGTCGGCACCGGCCGCGAACAAAAGATAACGATCACGGCCTCGAGCGGGCTCTCGAAGGAAGAGATCGACAAGATGATGAAGGACGCCGAATCGCACGCCGGCGAGGACGAGAAGAAGAAAGCTTCGATCGAAGCCCGCAACCGGCTTGATGGCCTCGTTTACAGCGTCGAGAAGAGCTTCTCGGAGAATAAGGACAAGCTTGATACGGCCGCAGCGGCTGAGATCGAGACCGCCATCTCCGATTCGAAGACCGCACTTGGCGGCGACGATGCAGACGCGATGAACAGTGCGTTCGAACGTCTGCAAACTGCCTCGCACAAGATCGCGGAGGTCCTTTACAGCCAGGCTGCTTCCCAAGACCAGGCCGGAGCCGAACAGGCATCTTCGGCATCGGCCGGAGCGGACGGCGATTCAGGTTCGGCCGCTTCGTCAGATGATGGAGACGTCATCGACGCAGAATATGTCGATGTAGAAGAAGAAAAGAAGGACTAATTGACTTCGGTACCAGGCGAGGGGCGGCGGCGAGCGGTTTGCAAATAAAAATGTGACTCTCGCACCGCCCCTCAAAACTTGTCCGGCAGCTAAAGATGGCCACAAAGAAAGACTATTACCAGATCCTTGGCG
Organism: Acidobacteriota bacterium; assembly: GCA_019639235.1. Classification (GTDB taxonomy): domain Bacteria; phylum Acidobacteriota; class Blastocatellia; order Pyrinomonadales; family Pyrinomonadaceae; genus OLB17. The sequence goes on from JAHBSG010000008.1 coordinate 13,092, forward strand.
TAAAGAAGGATGCCAAAGCGGATGAGATCAAGAAATCTTACCGCCGCTTGGCGCGCAAGTTTCACCCGGATGTGAATCCGAACGACAAGGTCGCCGAGGAAAAGTTCAAGGAGGTCCAGGAGGCCTACGACGTTCTTTCGGACGAGAAAAAGCGGAAGGTCTTTGACCGCTTTGGTTATTACCACGAGAATCTCGACGCCGATTCGCCCTTTGCATCTGGGGCAACCGGCGGCGGCGGGCCATCGCCGGGTTTTGATTTCTCCGGGTTCGATTTTTCGCAGGGTTCTACTTCCGGCGGCGGCTCGAGTTTCCGCGATATCTTCTCAGATCTTTTTGGCGGAGGCGGAGCCGGAGCCCGCCCGCAGCCCGAACCTCCGCGGGCGATACCAAAGCGAGGCCGCGATATCGAGATACCTCTCGCGCTCAGCTTTGAGGAAGCATTTTCCGGCCTGACGACAAATATCACCGTCAACCGCAGTGAGCAGTGCTCCCGATGCCAGGGTGCGGGCGATACGGGCGGCCCGCTTGTCCAATGCCCGACCTGCAAAGGCACCGGACAGGTAACAAAAAGCGGCGGAAGGCTGCAATTTGCCCAAGATTGCCCGGATTGCGCCGGAACGGGAAGGCGCCGAACTCCGTGCTCGCTTTGCAACGGCAAGGGAACCACCCCGAAGACCGAGCAGGTAAAGATCCGCATCCCGGCCGGAGTTGATACCGGCTCGCGGGTAAGAATTCCTAAAAAGGGCCACGGCGGGCGGCTCGGGGCCGAGCCCGGCGACCTCTTTATCGTCACCAACGTCGGGAAACATCCTTTCCTGACACGCAAGGGCGACAATGTTTACGTCACCGTCCCGATCACGATCGCGGAAGCGGCGCTTGGCACCAAGATCGAGGTCCCGACCGTTGAGGGAAAAGCCCAGCTAAAAATACCGCCGGGAACCGAATCCGGACAAAAGTTCCGGCTCCGCGAAAGAGGTTTCCCGTCGCTAAGAAATCCAAGCCTCAGAGGCGATCAGTTCGTCGAGGTAAAGATATCCATGCCGCGGGTCATCTCAGAAGAAACAAAAGAGCTGCTCCGCCAATTTGAAAAACTAAACCCGGAAAATCCGAGGAAGGCAATGGGGCTTGAATGAGTTGGGAGTTTCGAATAGTTGCGAAGTTTCGAAGTTGCGAAAAGTTGCAAAGTTGGGAGGCGTTGCGAATTCGCAGATTTGTGAACGGTAGCGAGGTTCCGGGAGTTATTAGATCAAAGTTTTATCTGAGCAGTAACTTATGGCGACATTCGGTGGTTTCGAAGAGATACAGGCATGGCAGAAGGCATACGAAGTAACACTTCGTGTCTACCGAATTACCGAGAATGGGAGCTTTGCAAAGGACTTCGGCCTGAAAGACCAGATTCGAAGGGCATCGGTATCAATAATGGCAAACATTGCCGAAGGCCATGGGCGTAGGAGCAATACAGAGTTTGCGAACTTTCTGAATTTAGCCCGCGGATCGGCACATGAAGTTCAAAGCCATTTACATATAGCTCGCGGGCTTGATTACATTAGCGATGATGATTTCGATGGTCTGTACAGATCGATCGCAGAGGTATCGAGGATGACATTAGCCCTCGCAAAGTACCTCAGGGAAACGGAGCCAAAGCGAAAATAAGCAATTCCTTAAACTTCGAAACTTCGAAACTTCGAAACTATTGCAACTTTCGCAATCTTATAGGTTCGAAACTTAGAAACGATTTTGACTAACAGGATTTACAACTTCGCAACTTCGAAACTATCGCAACTTTCGCAACTTTAAGAACGATGAAGAAGCGTGTCAAGACATACACAATAAGTGCCGTGGCGGAGATGTACGAGATACATCCGCAGACGCTTCGGATGTATGAGCGCGAGGGGCTGCTCAAGCCCTCGCGGTCCGAGGGCAACACGCGCCTTTTTGAAGATAGCGACCTGGAACGCCTTGAGGTGATCCTATCCCTGACCCGCGACCTCGGCGTAAACCTCGCGGGCGTTGAGATCATCCTCAATATGCGGGAAAAGATGGACGCGATGCAGCGGGAGTTCGAACGCTTCTTTGACTACCTCCGGCTTCATGCCGATGAGTTCGTCCGCCGCGGAAGCGAAAGCCCGACCGACGCACTCATTCCCATCTCCCGCGTCCGCCGCTTCGACCCCGAAGAAGACAATTCTGAAAGCGGCAATTGATCCGCCGCAAGCTCACAAAAAACATTTAGGCCACAGACACACCTCTACCGCTTGCGGGAGCTGCCTTTCGGCAAATGGGAGGCGGGTTATCGGGGGTGGAATGTGGCCTTTTGTGCTTGGGAAATGGTTTTTGGAAGGTGAGGTCGGGGTTTAGGAGACGGTTACGGGATAGTTTGGCGACCAATTGCCAAACTCGGCATTCTTACGGATGAATACCGCTCTGATCTCGCCGGATTCCGGTTGCCCGGGAGCCGCCGGAGATATCTGGACCGAGCCCGGAAGGTTCGTCAAAAAAGCAACAGGCGTGAAATCGCCGCCCGCGCGTCGGTATTCGACCCGCATGCCGGTCATTCCCTGCATACTGCCCTTAAGATTTACCGTATAGCCCGATGCGACCGAAGGTTTGAGGTCCGGAGCGACCAATTCGGGAATAACATCAGCCTTTTCGGCGCCAACGATCCCCAGATCTTCGCCGATCGCTTCGGTATAACCGGGAGCGGCGACTATCAGGTCGCGGAGTTCGAAAAGCTGCGTTACAACTCCCCGGCTGATCGCCGGAGCACCGGCCACAGCGAACACGGGCGGAGCTCCGGCGGGATCGCCCGTAGGCGTACCGTAGAAAACTTCGTCGCGCCACTGTGTGACCGATTGCATCGTCGTCTTGGCCGATTCGTGAAACGTAAAGGCCGTAACGAAGCCGTCGCAGAGGTCCTGTGCCGCCGAAACCTGCGCGGGCGTTAGCCCGAGAGGAACGGCGTAACCGTCTATCTTGTTCTGAAAGTTCTGGACCAACACGAGCTGGTCCGCTAGTGATGTAGGCCACCAATTTTTTCGGGGCATAGTTCTAAATTCTCCATAAGTTTTTAGTTTAGGAGCCGCAGGAGACTACATCACCCGAAAACGATGGCAGAAGGAGAACTTCGGTCGCCGCTGGCAGGAGATAGGGAGCCTCCGGCAGACCCAATGCGATTATTTGCACAAGTCGCAAAAATCTGTCAACAACTTTTTTTCGTGTGGCTGCTTTCCATCGCCAGCCGCGGCCCGAAACCCGGGCGCAAAAAAACGGGCCCGAGATCGCCCGCCCGCCTCCCGTGCCCAAACACAATAAATTGAGCCCGCCAAAAAATACGAACACAACTAATTGTGTTTCCCGCCCGCCGTCCGAACCTCAAGAATCTGCCCGAAAACCGGCCCCAATTTCACCCGAAAAACCCCAGAAAAAAATTTTCAAACCACCCAAAATTTTCCTCCGATCTCTCACCTCTCAACCCTCTTTTCTCCTCACTTGTCACTCGTCACTCGCCACTTGTCACTAAAAAAGTCCCTCGGTCCTTACCCCTCGACCCTAATCCCTCGTCCCTCTTCTTCCCTCATCCCCTCTGTGCTCTCTGTGGCAAAGATCTTTTCTTTCGTCCCCAAAAACGCGCTCCCTGTGGCAAAATTCTTCAAAGAAAAAATTCTCCGCGCCAAACGCAGAAAAGATCTCCGCATCCCGAACGATCATCTCCGGGCCCGAATATTTCATTTCCGCAACCGAATAATTGATTTCTGCAAACAAATAATTCATTTGCGCAAGCTAATATTTCATTTCTCCGCCGAATAATTCATTTGCGCAAACGAATAATTCATTCCTGCAATTGCAGAAATCATTTGCGCAACCTCAGAATTCATTCGCGCAACCTCAGAATCCATCCGCGCAACCTCAGGATTCATTTGCGCATGCCCATTTCTCCCCTAAACCGCCAAAATCCGTTCAAAATGAACGAAAACTACTCGGCGACGAAGTAAAAATCACACGCAGTAGAGAGCGGACCGGCCATGCGACTTCACTGGAATCCCTTAAGTCTGAAAGCCGCTCCGATCACCGCAAATGCCGCGACTACAATCCGGCTTCCAAACTTCGGTGCCGACTAGATGATCTGTACCATTCGTTGTGAAAGTTCAGATTCCGTGCCGAATTAAATGTGAATGAAGATTCTCGAATCCGATCACACTGGTATTATGCCCGACCTCAAAGGCAATTATTCGCTCGCAGGACTTCTCCGACTAACTATAAATTCTGCGAGGCGGCGACCAAGTTCCACTGATGACGATATCTCACATTCCCAAACCGTCATCACTCGCCAATTATCCGTAGTTAAAGATTCAAGATGCTCACAATCACGTTCAACGTTTCGGGCGAGCTTCTTTTTCCAATAATCGACGTGGCTCTTTGGAACAGTTGCTCGGCTGCATCCCGCGTGCTGGTGCCAAAAGCAACCGTTCACGAAAATCACTGCCCTATATTTCGGGAGAACAATGTCTGGCCGGCCTGGAAGTTTCTTTACATTGTTCCGAAACCGAAAGCCCATGCGGTGCAGGATTGAGCGCACTGAAACCTCCGGCCGTGTATTCCGACTACGAATCAGCGACATATTCAGGCTTCTTTGTTCAGGAGCAACGCTATCGCCCATAACGATTCACTTCTCATCGATGACCAGTCCCTCAGCCAGGGCTCTTTGCACAAGGTCGAATAGAATCCTGGCCTGCTTTTCAGACGGAATTTGTATCGCTCCTTGAGACTTCTTCCTCAGAATATCCATCTGAGTTTGCGAAACACCTGCCCCCGAACCATTCCTGCTGAAATAGTCAAACACTTGTTTCCAAGTTGATGCGGGAGTGGTGTAAACAAAAGCTTCCATTTGAAGCCCTGATTCTAAGGCCTTATCGGCCTTTTCGGTTTTGACCTCATACTTCTTTTCTTCCCTATCTACCAACAGCGATTTAGGAATCACTAGATTGAGATTGATAGCCTTGACCCTCTCCCAACATGCCGAGCGCTTGCACCACTGGGCAATGTTCGCCGCACCTTCCGGTGGATTTGTAATGTCTTCGTAAACGTACTCCGCGATTTTCTCCAAGATCCTGACGAGTTCCAGCGGCAGGGCTTGCAAATCCCAAATTGCGGCAAAATTTAGAAATTGTCCTTCTTGATTGATGCGATGCGAAAGATAGCTAATCGTATAGGTAACGGTCTGAGCTCGGAAACCGCCGTCATACCATTCCGACCGCGAGATAAGTCTTTCTACTTCCCGAAAGAGGATTACGCGAGCGACAGCTTCTTTGAAGTAGAGCTCATTTATAGAAAGTCTGTCCTCCTCCAGTCTCTTGGTGATGTTTTCAGCAAAGTATTTGAAGCTCTCCTGGGCTCCTTTTGCAACAACATCCGGCCTCTGTAGCCACGACACTTCACTTTTGGCAAGAAATGTCTTATCGAGATACTGTGATTTCGGATTCTCGAGAAGAAAGGTCCTTTTCTCGGCCGGTTTCATGAAACGCTGTCGATTTAAATAGTCACCTCGCGCACGTTCGTAAAACCAATGTGTCCTCCGTTGGGAACCGGAGGCGGCGGGCGCCCATACACGCCCCGAGTATTCTTTCATTTCAGTGTGAAAAGGACTGTTAGAAAAGAAGTCTGATTCGTTAACCTTATTTTGGGTGTTGGCGAATCTTGAGACATCCCGTACGAACTCGTGCTCCTTTTCCTTGTCTTTGACCACCGAGATCTTCATCTGCACCGACACTTTCGAGACATCAAGCTTCTGTCTGCTGGCAGCATAGATTGATGAGGTCGTTTGGCCGCCATTAACGATCTGGAAATTTTTGATCTTCCTAATGTTCCCTTTCCCATCAAATTCGAGATCTGATGCCGTTGCGGTAATCCCGTTGTTGTAAGCGAAGAACATTTCCGGCTTGTACTGAATTGTGTTTCGAATTCCTGGGTTCGTCTTTCCCCGAGCACCGAGAAACGTCCTAACATTTTGTTCAAAAAGTCTTTGGCCATGGGCCTCGTAAATAGAGGCGAGTGCTTCCGCTGGCACCACTGACAAGTACGCTTGGTACTGGTCTGAGTCGGTCGCTACTTTTAGTGCGGGCAGATTCACGCTCACTTCGAAGTTCTGATCCGCAAATTCCGACAAATAAATCCGATATATATAGTCGATATCGATCACCCGGTAATCCAGTGGAACGCCGGCGATGGTTTCTGAAGGCAATTCCGTCAGCGTCTTCGTCATCCGCCCGTCCGTCAAAACAACTAACCGGACGCGATCGATCTGTTTCCCAGTTAGATATTGAGCAACGTTATAAGCCATGGAGTAGCCATCGGAGGTTTGCTCCATATCGTGAAAGTCGTTCTGTGCGACCATTTTGAAAAAAGCCTTAAGACGTGCAAATTTCGTCTCAATATCCTTTTTCAAGAGTGTCTGTATCTCGTCGTCCTGAAAAAACTGGTGAGCGATGAGGGAAAGCAGCCTGCGCTCCTCGTCAAAATCATACCCATGTATCTCGACCCCTTTCTTGACGTACTCCGCGGCCGCGTAATTGGAAGTTAGGTCGCCGCTGGAAACAAGTTCTTCGCAGACGTTTTCGAAAAACGCCTGCGGTTTCATCAGGCCGCGACTCTCTGTGTCGGAGAGAATGGACTGTAGGAAGTCTTGGTGAAACGCTTCTAAGGAAATCATATCTAAATATGAAGGTCGCCTTCTTGGATCTCAAAGCGGCTACACCTTGATAGGTCAATTGTATACTTTACTGAGGTTATCTCGCCGGCTACAAAGGTCGGGTTGATCCGGGGAAATGGTTCGAAAACCGAATAAAATCGCTGTCCATCAGCGATAAATTTCGTGAGTTCGCCGGCGTTGAATTCGGGGGCGAAACCGTACTGACCGACCTTAGTTTCGAAAAGTTCTTTTGCGTCCAAATTACCATTTAGCAATGTCGTGAGCTCTGTAAATATGTCCTCGATGGTTGCCCCAGCATCGGATGGGGAAAGTCCATAAACAGCGAGATATAGCCGGTCCTTGTCCGTCCATAGTTGCTGAACGGATGAAACTATGACGGTTGGCCCCTTTGAAGATAGGTAGGACTTAACTTCAACAGCGGACGAATCGCAAACAAAGTCTTGCTTGTCAGCAGTCGGCCCGCCCCATTTCTTTACCGCCTCTCCGAGGCCAAGACGAGGAGCCATTACGTCACGCATACAAAGAAGCTCAGAGAATAGGCCCATCTGCGTCTCAATCGATAATTGTTTTTGCAGATCGCTCTTTAGCAACTGTTGCCAGCGGCGCAAGCGAGTTTCTATGGCGGCAATCATTGAACGGTCTGTCGGCGCGTTTACTGCTGCGGAAATGAGGTCCAAGCAAAGAACCTTGAATATCTGCCAGTCGTCATTCCTCTGCAAAACGAGATAGAAATCCGCACCTTCGTCGGTGACGTTCTTGCCTATTACAATGCCCTTGAGCCGCAACCTTGTTGAATTCTCGCGAAACGGTGTAGAGGACCTGATATGAAAGCCATATGCACCTTTAAGATCGGTGATCCAAAAAAGGTCTCTCTCTGACCACTCTTCGATTCGACGCTTCGAACTGGGCGGCATTTGCGCCCAAGGATTTTCATTCAGTTTCGTCATCGTCGGGCTCCATCTCGTTCAAGAGATCTTGGTAATAGACAGTGTTAATCTTTAGCTTAATAGTCTCTTCGGTTGATAGAACATTACCTGGAAAACTAATGCCAAAGGCAGCATCCAAGAAGTCGGCTCCTGTATCAAGCAGATGGAGCATCAACAATGGCTTAGACAGGTTCTCGCGGGCCAATCTACGGTCGTTTCCAACTTTGTCTCGTAAATCGCCGTCGAGTGCGATCGACTCGGCATTACCGCTCGAGACCTGACGGTTGCGCACTTGATAATGAGAACCTTTTGAATCTAGTTTTCGTTCCTCGGTATTTAAGTTGACTGTGCCCCGGTCGAAACGCCGTCCCTTGCCGGAGTACAATGCCACATCCCACAAAATCTCCCGTTCTGCAACGTACTTCTTTACAAACTCAATCGGCATTCGGGTCGTGATGCCAAGTCGGTCGATGGAGTATACGTTATAGTCATCGAGGAATCGAGCTACCAGATTCCGATTAACATCTCGCCACAGGTAACTATTTCCGACTCGCTCAATTGAATGGTTAGCAAGAGCGTCCAGCACGCGTTCTATCGCGGCCAAATTATGCTTTCGTACTTTGTTATCTTTAGAAAGATAAGCGGTCTCCTTCAGTTGACCGTCCAGCTTCATGCTGAAGTAAAACTCGTGAACATTCCGCTGTTTGTTCCGCGCAGTTATCTGCAGAGCGCTGTCCGGGTGTTGCCGAACTGCCAGGCCAAACTCATTGGGAGTTCGATTATTCTCAGCCATTACCTTCAGGCTATCAATTAGATCTTCAGTGGCCTCAATAATTGTTCTAAAGTGATCTATCGTCATCTCGGGCATGTAGATTCGGCACAAATCTTCGTAGCCCGGACGGTACCCAAACCATCGGCCCATCTGCATCAATGTGTCGTAGAACACCGTATTGCGCATAAAATAGCTGACGCTTAGTCCCTCTAAGGTATAGCCTCGCGACAAACTAGCGCCTCCCACAGCAATCGCATTAGTGACTATGTCTGACCTGTATTCAAGTTTGATACGGGACCGTTGGTGGACCTCACGGACAATTAGAGAGGAGATTGTTGCTGTAATTGACTTTGCCACAGTTGGCCAGTCTTCGCCCTCGCCAGCCGGTTCCACGATTGACTCGAAGGTGTTTTGTGTTTCAGCTATGTGCGTGCTCTGCCGCTCTGGCTCATGCAGCATCCCAAAAGTCGAAAACTCCTTTTGTAGTACCTTAAGGTATTCTTCAACCAGTCGCGTCAATTGCTCGTGAATCAAAGTGAATCTCGATGCATGGATTAACATGCTGTTATGGCTGCCGCCCTGCCCTCTGATACCCCGGATCGCGACATTAATTACAAACAGCCTTATCGCTTCGTACATGCTCTCCGGAAGCTTGGCAATGAGGGTGTCTTTCTTGTGACGAAGTGGAAGAAACGCTAAGTCGGCCTCGGGAATCGGAATAAGATGGCGATCTTCGCTCTCAATGAATATCCTGCGGGCCCCGAAATAGTTAGTCGGTGCATCGAGCGCGTAGATAAAATCCTTTGGAAAAAGATCGTCTCCGAGGGCATCGCTCGTCGCTTCGTGATCGATAAAAATATTTGCGTAAGGTGTGGCAGTATATGCGACGTACGAGCCTTTGTTGAACATCGTGATAAGTTCACGAATACGTTTATTTATCTGCGTCGGATCTTTGTCGGCATCGTTCGTATTTATCGACGCATAATCCGACTCATCGTCGATTATCAACATGCTGTGGTCCGGAATTCGATTGCGATATTGGTTGCGAAGCCACGTGATTACGTTCGAGAGGGCGCTTGTGTTCTTCTTGATGACAATCAATACCGGGACTGTGATAATTTGAAAATTCAAACCCTGTGAATTACGATCAGCGTCTGTTCTATTGAAGTCACGTTCCGTCGTGGTTAGACATATTGGCATCCGTTCCGGCGGGGAGTTCCCAATTCCCGCACCGACTTGCTGACCCATGTCCAGACCGACAAATGCTTCGTTCAGACGATGCTGTGTTTGATTGCGCAGGTTATTTGTACCACCCGCGATGACTACGATGAATTTATAGCCCGAATCGGCCGCCTTGCATACTAGCCCCGCGTAATTACCGGTCTTACCGGATTGAACATGGCCGACAACCATACCTTTAATGTCGAACGAACCGATGGATGGGTCCCCGATATTGTTCATCACCAAATCGGTGTCCTTGTCGATCGTTGAAACGACGTCGGGCGGCAACTTCGTCTTTATGTATTTTTCGTAACGGTTCCAATAGAAATTCTCGGCCTGGATTCTTACCTTATTGCTCCACCAAGTTGTATCCCGCGTTTGTTGTTCCGCACCTCTGATGAGGATCCCATCCTTCATGCGAACATTGAAATGACTTTCAAGCTCGCGCTCCATCCTCACCCAATCGCTATCTGAAAGGTCAACTAATGGCGATTGGTCCGGAAGCACCCTCGAAAACACATCTGGGCCTATTTCGGCTATAAGCTTACGAGTGTTCTGCACCTCGACACCGATATCACCATCGTCGAGTTGACTTTGGCGAGCCTTGAGTTTGCTAGTTATGAAGTCCTTTATTCTTTCGTACGTGTCAGGCATTCTTGGTAAGTAGCTCCTTACGGGATTTGAAAAGCTCGGTCTTTAGAAACTCTTCGATGTATCTCTCGTCAAGCGAAGAGTTTCTCAACCGATGCGCCAAGATTTCGATTTCTTCATTTGTAAATACCGCCTCCTGATCAAGATCGTGGGGGCTCTGCTGTAACTGTGCTTGAATAGCCTCCAAAGGGAGATATGCTTGAATCCCCGCCATATAAGTCTCCAAGAGCGTTCGATCATCCTGGGCTACTTCGAGTTCTCGGAACAAGGGGTGATCTTTGTTTAGGGCAAACCGTACGCGGCCGTCCGGGGTACTTAGCCGCTGCCAAAAGCGAATAATGTTCTTCTCATCGATTTTCTTACCTCGACCCGAATAGGTTCGAGATCCCTTCTCTGTTACTTGACTGATTATGCGGCTGAGATCGCCGCGAATCTCTGGAATCGGAGATGCGGTTGATTTCTTGATGTCAATTCCCCAAAGCCGATCCTGATCGTTGGAAATATCAATCTTTATACGGGCTAATTTATGTGCGTCCACTGCTCGATGGAGGCCCCACCAGGTTCCGTAGATCAGCAGTCGGTTAGCCCGGTACAAATAAAACCCCTGAGATTTTGTATAACCCTCCGCGGTGGCATAACGCTCGTATTCTTGTTGGGACAGCTTCGAGTGATGTGGAAGTACGAAAGGTTGGACAACGATTTTTGACCCTCGCACCTTAATAGTTTCTTCCGCAAGTTGCTGGGTGGCTTTATGGTCGGGGTTGAACGGATTGAAGGCCTTGATCTCGTTGTTATTGACGCTTATTTTCAACCGCTTCGTTGGAGCTATCCCTTCGAGAAAGCGGTGAAACACAAGAGCAAGGTGACGACGAAGCTTGTCTATCTCATGAACGAACGTTGCTTTATGATATCGATCCAGCCCTTCCCAAACAACCAAGGTGCCTTGAGCGGATTCCTCAAAGTCGACGAACAATGGAAGCTCCCGAATCTCCGATTTGCTGGGCGTCACCAAAAGCCATTCATTCTTATCTGCTAACAGCTTCAGATCCCATTGTCGGACTGATATTTTGTCGCCCTTCTTCGTGACGACCGTTAGCTTTTGGCATTGGGAAAAGGAGGCAGTTTTCAAGCCTAGCCCAAAACGGCCCAAATCATCTTTTGCACGTTTTTCATCCGGGTTGCGGGTTGCGAGACGCATTGCCTCAACAAGCTCTTCCTCGGACATTCCGTTGCCGTCATCGAGCATCGCGAACGATGGCTGTGGTTCAGCAAGCGCCAGAATTTTGACGTTTTTCGCCCGAGCCGCGATCGAATTGTCTAATACATCCGCAACGGCTATTTCAAATGTGTAGCCTACGTCACGAAGCGAGGAAATGAAATTCCCAAGCAGGGGTTTAACGACCTCTGTTTTCATTCAATACTCGGACAATTTCTCGTGCAATTCGTTCAACCACCGGAACAACCACGCTGTTGCCACACTGACGATACAGACTTGTACGGGACACTTCTGAGGGCAACTTAAACCCCGAAGGAAACCCCTGAAGGTTAAAACACTCTTTTGGAGTCAAGCGGCGGGGGTACTTTCCGTTCAGAACGATTGGTACATTGTGTCCTCCTAGGCCCATATTCGCCGTAAGGGTAGGGCAAACATTGGATTTGTTCTCCCTAACAAACCACCTTCGGTATTGATAGACGATTTCAGGGTCTTTCACAGCATCCTGCACACGACGATGAATCTCATTCTTTGGGTTATCATAGTAGTCGTGAGCTATGACAGTCGCAGGCTCTAGAAAACTACGTACACTTCGAGGGGCAGAATCAAGTTTCGGAGGAATTTCAAAGCCGGACGACAAGGGAGCCCAAGAAGAGCCGTTTTGAAAGCCTGAATTTTCCTCTATCGGGTAGTCGTAAGAAAACCGCTTTTCATCTCGGAAGCCGACGATATAAAGACGCTCTCGACCCTGTGGAATGTCTGAGTATTCGGAAGTTTTTAGAACGAAAGGGATGAACGAATATCCTTTCTTATAAAGCTCTTTTCGGACCGTCTGAAAAGTCTCGCCCTTATTGTGGGTAACAAGTGATTTCACATTTTCGAGAAAGTAGGCCGTCGGTCGAAGATCAACTAGTAGCCTGGTAATCTCAAAGAACAAGTGGCCCCGCTCGTCTTCAAAGCCTAAAGCCCGACCTGCATGCGAAAATGGCTGACATGGAAACCCTGCGGTTAGCACATCTACGGGGTTCACGTTACATTTGTTTAGATCGCTTACATCATTTTTTTCCGTAAAGGGAACTTCGGGATGATTCGACTTGTATGTCGTTCGGCAGTCTGGGTCGATTTCATTTGCCCAAAGTATGCTACATCCAGCGTTCTTGAATGCCTGACAGATTCCGCCAACCCCGGCGAAAAGACTTCCTACAGTAAAGTTTCGATTTTCCATGAGAGACAAAGATACAATCTGCGTTGCACAGGGCTTTCGAGTAATAAATACTATCCTCTTGAATCAAAAGCACGCACTATATTGTCTGTCACCTCCGCTCTAATATCACTCAAAGAACTTAATACGCTACGAAATACCCAATACAACTGCGCCGCGCATCTGTGGGACATTGTCGATAACCACCTTTGCGAAAGACGAAAAAGATGCGTTGAGCATTAGCGGAATGTTTTACAGTCTTCGCGCGAAAGAAGATTTCAACGAATATAACCCAAATTTAAGACTCTCGCCATACTTTTTTGTGATTTTCTTGTTGCTTTCGAACAGAAGAAGTGGGTCGGATCGTTTTGGCGGCATTTTCTTTAAGGTTTTGGCAATGGGGGTTGGCTTTACAATTTGTGGGGATTCTTTGAAAATAGGGCACGACCTCATATCACGGTATTTATAGGAGTTTCCTTTAACAGAAGGTAGAGCAGATATGCGCAAGATCGTTCTTTTGGTGTTTTTGTGTTTGGCGGCGGCGGCCGGGGCGTTTGGCCAGGACCTGGATGATGTTGTCATCTCCGGGCGGGTGGTCGATACGAATGGCCAGGCGATCGCCGGTGCAACGGTAACCGCCCGGCAGACCGCGACCGGACAGGAGCGGACGGCGACCACAAATTCCGATGGCCGTTACCGGCTGATAGAGCTCCCGCCCGGGCCTTATACGATAAGGTTTTCGGCCACGGGCTTCGGGGCAAAGGAGCGGGTCGAGCTAAACACCATCTCGGGCCAGAGCCTCCAGCTTGATATCGATCTTTCGCCGGCAGATGTCCAGGCCGAGACCACCGTAACCGTAACCGATGAAGATGCACCCGTAATTGATACAACGCGGACAATTGTCGGCGGAACGATAGAGCAACGTGAGATCGAGGAACTGCCAAATACTACCCGCGACGGATTGGACCTTGTCCTGACACTCGGCGGAGTTACCGAAGAGCCGCTTTCCAATCGCGACCTCTCATTTGATAAGGGCGGCCGTACGGAATCAGCCCCGAGCAGCGGATTGATCGAGGGCGGCGTCTTTGCCCTCTCCGGCGGTGCCGCTTATTCAAACAACATCACCATCGACGGGCTTGATAACAACGATGACCGCGTTGCCGGTATCCGTTTTCAACCTTCGGTCGAGAATATCGCCGAGGTTCAGGTCGTTACCAATCAATTCTCCGCCGAGTATGGACGCGCCTCGGGCGGCCGCGTAAATATCCGCACGCGTGCCGGTTCGCGGCGGTTTGCCGGAAGGCTCTTTTACTTCTTTTCGGATGAAAGCCTCAACGCAAATACCTGGAGCAATAACCGACGCGGCGTTGCCCGGTTCCCGTTTCAGCAGCACATCCCCGGTTTCACATTCGGCGGGCCGGTCCCGGTCGGTTACTTTAAGAACAAGACAAGCTTCTTTACGTCCTATGAATATGACTACATATTCGATTCGACCATAACCGATACTTACATCCCGATCGCGACCAATCCGGCCTTTCCGCTCCCGACGCCGAATTCGGGCGAGATAATTACGGATTTCGGCTCGCAGCTCGGAAGATTCATCGATGGCTCGGACACCCCGCGAAAGCAGCACCGCTTTACCGCCCGCGGCGACCATAATTTCAACGCCAATCATTCGATCACGGTCAGCTATCAATACGGCAAGACGAACGACCTCCGGCAGTTCAACGGCGGAAACCGCCTTGCCGAGTCGCTGATCGGACGCCGGACCGAAACTCAGGCGATCAATGGCACCTATAATTGGGTGGTCAGCTCCAAGGCCGTAAATCAATTCCGCTTTCAGTATTCTCAGCTCAAGCCGGACTTTCAGGCGGTCGGGCAATTCGTAAATCCGGTCGTGCTGATCAGCTTCCGCGAACCCGGATTGAGCTTTAATACGACGCTTGTCGCCGGTTCATCAACTCTTGGGACCTCTGCGCGCGATGAGGGCCGCTGGCAGTTTCAGGATACTTTCACCTACGTTGCCGGAAATCATTCGCTGCGTTTCGGTTTTGATGTTCAGCGGGTCGATTCGACCTTTATCGACCTTAATGACGCGACCGGAACGTTCAACTTTGCCGATCCGCTTGCGGCGACAACAGTCCCGCAGTGTTTGACCGATCCGACACAACCGCCGGGGCCGACCAATCCGCGCATCCGCGGCGGTGTGAATACTTTTCCGCGGAGCTGCGTTGTCCGCTACCGGCACAACTTCTTTACAGATTCCAATGTCGTAAATACTTACACCGGGCTATTCTTTCAGGACGATTGGCGGCTCCGGAATAACCTTACGCTCAATTTCGGCCTTCGCTGGGAACGCGAGACCGTTATCGAGGACGATAACAACTTCGGCCCGCGTGTCGGACTTGCCTGGTCGCCCTTCAAAAATGGAAAAGGCGTTGTCAGATTTGGTGCCGGCATCTTCTATAACCGCGTCCTGCTCCGGACGGTCGATGATTACCGCCGCGGTTTGAACGAGATCATCTTTGATACGAACCGGGTGACCTCGACCGGCGGTGCCCGCGATGTTTACCTAGCGGCACTCAGCAATCAGTTTCCGCAAACGCTCACGCCGGACAGCCCGCTCATCCAGCAATATATCGCGGCGGGTCTGAACAACAACAGCTTCTTCCGAAGCCTTGATGAGAACATCAAGATCCCAGAAAGCTATCAATTTAACTTCGGGTTCGAACGCGAGATCGGAAAGGGCTTTGTCGCCGAGGCAAATTTCACTCTGAACAAGACCATCCGCCTCTGGAGGGAGATAAATACAAACGCGCCGATCATTCCGCAGGGCTTTTCGGACCTTGCCGACTATCTCGCCCGCGGCATCACGACCGGGAATATCAGGTTCGAGTTTGCGGGGCTGACCGCTCCGGATTCGCGGACGGATGCCGGCGTAACTTACTACAACCTGAACAGCCAGAATCGCTCGACCTCGTCATCGACCCCCTACGGACGTGCGCTTGTTATTGCCGATTCGCTCCGGCCGTTTCCGCAGTTTGGGCAGACGGAACAGGTCGGTTCGATGGGAGCCAGTTGGTACCGCGGGCTTATTCTTGAGGTGCGGCGGCGTTATCGGCAGCTCGGGATGGGCTTCGGCGGTTCGCTCCGTGCGGCCTACACCCTCTCTTATCTTGATGACGACGGAATTGTAAATACTTCGTCGGCGCAAACGCCCGGTGACTTTGGGGCGGAATGGTCGCGGAGCTTGCTTGACCGCCGGCATCGCTTTGCTCTTTCCGGAACCTTCGATACTCCGTGGTGGTTCGGCAAATTGCGGTTCTCGCCGATCCTAAGGGTCGGCTCAAGTGCTCCGTTCAATATCTCGAACGGCGGACAGACCGCTGACGACCGCAACCTTGATGACGTAAACTCGGATCGGCCCGATTTCAGCGGAAATATCCGCGACATCGTTTGGCGCGACGTCAACGACCCGGTTCCGGTAGATCTGGCCCGCCAGTTCTCATTGGCACCGATCGGACGCGGCGGAAACCTGCCGAGAAATGCCGGCACGGGCCCGGCACAGTTCATCTTCGACATAAATGTCTCCCGCGAGTGGCGGTTCGGCGAGCGGATGAGGCTGAGGCCGCAGATCGAGTTCAATAATGTCCTCAATGCTGCTGTTTTCAGCTTCGGGGCGGAGTTCATCAACTTCGAGGCCGTTTCGGCAAACCCGACGCCGGCTCAACTTGAAGAGTTGCGGACTGGATTCCTTGTCCCGACGCGTGCATATCGGCCGCGGCAGATAAGGGTCGGTATCAGGTTCGATTTTTAGGGATCGGACATCGGTAAACAAAAAAAGAGGCGGCTTTCGGGCCGCCTCTAGTTTTGGCAAGTGCAGTTACTACACCAGGAGGTACTAAATATTCTGTGTGACGAGGTTAAGGAAGTGCCCCATCTGGAATTTCTTAACGCTCAGGTACTTTTCGGTATGTTCCGAAGGTTCAAATTCGATCGGGACACGCTCAACCACCTCAAGCCCGCCGTCGCGCATCGCCTGGATCTTCTCGGGGTTGTTGGTGAGGGCCTTCACCTTTGTAAATCCGAGATCGCGAAGTATCTCAACGCATTGCCCGTACTGGCGAAGGTCGACATCAAGCCCAAGCATCAGATTTGCTTCGATCGTATCGGCTCCCTTGTCCTGCAGGGAGTATGCCTTGATCTTGTTGATGATCCCAATTCCCCGGCCTTCCTGATGCTGATAAACGACCGCCCCGCGGCCCTCGGCGGCGATAGTTTTAAGTGCACGCTCGAGCTGCGGGCCGCAATCGCACTTTACTGAGTGGAAAACATCGCCCGTAAGGCACTGCGAATGGATCCGGACCGGTGCCGGCCTGTCCGAGCTCTCGGCACCTTTGTAAACCACGACGAACTCTTCGTCCGAATCGAGCGAGCGGTAGCCCGCAATGCTGAAATTACCAAACTCGGTCGGAAGAAAGGCCTCGGCCTCTTTTCGGACGGTCGGAGCACCCGGAAACGCCTTGTAACTTACTGTAGAAACGGAAGATTGCGTGATCATAATTTTGCGGAACGACCAATTTATCTAACTAATTGCTACCGAAAAGGTTTTCGCTTGGCTCGGTGCTTCAGATTCATATCGGGCGGCCCGCCCCGACCGCTCAAAAACTTGCTGACAAGCCTTTTCGGGCTGTGCTAGAATAAACAATGTTGAACCCGCCGGGTTTCCCTCCTAAAATGAGCCAGATGTTAGACACAAAGGTACCCTTCAACGAAGTTTCGATCGAGAGCGTCCTGCTCGATGCTGACCTCTTTGTTAAATACGCGTCGCCGGAAAAAGCATTCCAGCTTTTAAAGGAATCGATCGACCGAAGCCCGCGTTCCATCCCGCTGCGGGAAAAGATGCGCGATATCTGCGTTCAACAGAAGAATCTGAACGAGGCCGCAAGGCAATGCCTCGCACTCGTTACCTTATATATAAACCGCGAAGAATTTGACCACGCCTACGATCGCCTGCAGGAGGCAAAACTCCTTGATCCGCGCATTTCTGTGGCCCCGGGGCTTGATGCGATACGCAGGGCAAGAAGGCCGGACTTCGCAACTACCCGCGACAGGTCTCCGCAGAAGGTCCGGAAGGATACGACCTTTGCCGGGAACTTAGGATACGTCGGCATATTTGACGCGATCCAGGTCATCGAGAATGCAAAGATGACCGGCCTGCTGGTCCTCAAATCTGACCTGCATTTGGGCAGTGTTGCGTTCAATGAAGGGCAGATCGTCGATGCCGAGTGCAATGGCAGGAACGGCGTCAAGGCCTTTCGTGACCTTGTGGAACTTAATAGCGGAACGTTCGAGTTCTCGATCTCCGAAAGCGAGTTTCCGGTCGTGATTCAGATAACCAGCAACACCAATTTCCTCCTTGACGTCCTCACAGAGCTTGACCACGAGCGGGCCGAGCAGCAGGGCCTTCGCGACGTCAGCGCCGAGGTGATGTAAGAACATCCAAGGGTTGACTAAAAAGCGGTCATACCCCAAAATATAGTGCTACCCCAGACAGGCAAGCACTATAGGATGTTTAAGCTTCAACGCCTCGAGATAACAGGTTTTAAGTCATTTGCAGATCATACTGAGGTCGTTTTCACCGGAAACGGCATCACCGCGGTGGTCGGGCCGAACGGCTGCGGCAAGTCCAACGTGTCGGATGCGATCGCTTGGGTGCTCGGCGAACAGCGCGCGAAATCGCTCCGCGGTGCGGAGATGAAGGACGTCGTTTTCCAGGGCACAAAGAACCGCAAACCCTCGGGAATGGCGGAGGTCGTTCTTCATCTTGTCCGTGATGAGATGACATTCGATGCCGAGGACGACGAACTCGAAGAGATAGACGAAGCCCTTAGCAATATCGATGAGCTTGCCGTCGATGTAGATGCGCTCGAAGATCCGGTCAGCGAAGCGGAACCGATCGATATCACGGCCGCCGAGGTCGCAGAGTCGATCAATGAGAACGGCTCCGAAAATGGTTTTCATGTAGGTGAGGCCGAGGTCGAGCAGGTTCAGGTTGCCGCCGCCGCGGCAACGGCTGCGGTTGGCACCGCACGAACGGTAAAAACAAAACGCCATTGGCGTCCGCGGTCGTTTGCTCTTGATTTTGCTCCTGGCGAAGCGGTTTCGGTCTCGCGGCGGCTTTATCTTTCGGGCGAGAGCGAATATCTGCTCAACGGCAAATCGTGCCGGCTCCGCGATATTCAGGACCTTTTTGCCGGGACCGGCCTTTCGGGTGCTCATTACGCGATCATCGAACAGGGAAGGATCGGCCAGATCCTCTCGGCAAAGCCGGCGGACCGCCGAAGCCTTATCGAAGAAGCTGCCGGGATCTCAAAATTCCGCACCCGGCAGCGGGCCGCAGAATCAAGGCTTGAGAGTGCCAAGACCAATCTCGGCCGCATCTCCGACATTGTTTCCGAAATAGAAAAGCAGGCCAATTCGCTGAGACGGCAGGCGGCAAAGACCCGGCGTTTTGTGGCACTTCAGGACGAGTTCCGTGTGCTGCTCCGTCAGCTATTTGCCGCGGAGGGTAAGCACCTGGCGACTGTGATCGAAGATCTTTCTGCCCAGTTGTCCGGCGCGGTCAAAAATGTAGAGGAATGTTCGCTCGCCGTAACCGCGCAAGAAGAATCCGTCCGGCAGGCGACCCAGCTTGCCCGAGATGCGGAAGAATCTCTGGCCGAGGTCCGAAGAAAGCAGTCGGAAGCCGCCCTGGAGCGTGACCGCGTTGAAAGGGAACGCCGTTACCAGGCGGAACAGATCGAAGAGCTTCGAAACCGGATAAGCAACCTTAAGCGTGAGCTCGATGCGGCCGCCGAGCGGATGGAACTCGCTTCGTCGGAAAAAGAGCGGCTTGAAAAGGAAGAGGCTGCCGAGGGCGAACAGGCCGATGCCTCGCGGATGCTCCTTGCCGAAGCCGAGAAGAGTTATTCGGAGCTTGTGGAAGAGGTTCGGGGCATCGAGGCCGAACTTGAGGCAGAGCGGGCGGAGCTTATGCGGCATACGGCCGCCATCGAACGGCTTGGTGAGGTCGAGCGGCAACTGAATCATAACCTCGAGCGGCTTGCGGAGCGTGCAAAGGGACTTGAAATAGAGGAAGGCCGGGCGAAAAAAGCTCACGACGAGCATGTCCTTGAGGTCGAACGGCTTGTTGCGGAGATAACTTCCGAACGGGAAAAGCTCGCTCAATTCGAGAAAGAAAAAGAAGCTTTGGCCGCCGATGTCGCCGCCGCAAGGGAAACGCTTGCTCTCTCCGAGCAGGAATTTGCCGCGGCCGAGGGCGAAATGCTCCGGGCAAAGAACCGCTTGGAGACACTTGAGGAACTTGAGGATCGTCGGGCTGTTTATTCGCCTGAGATCCAGAGGCTTTTCTCGCAGCGGGCAGAGATCGGTGTTGAACCGCTCGGAGTTTTGGCCGATTTTCTGAACGTCGCCGAGAGTGCCGAAACCGCCGTCGAGAGCCTTTTCGGCCCGTACCTGCAAAGCGTGATTGTCAGTTCGGCGGAGGAAGCCGCGAAGATCGCAGAATGGTCGCGTCGCAGGGAAGCAGGCCGCGTAGCGATCCTTATTGCTCCGGGTATCGAGCCCGCAGGAACGAAGACGCCGAAGGCCGATAGTTCCGATATTTTGTCGGCACTTGGAGTGGAAGGCCGGTTGGCGGACATTCTGCGGGATGCTTTTCCACGTGAATCCTCAGCGAAGATCGTCGATGATCTTTCCTCGGTTACCGCGAAAGAAGGGATCGTTGTCGGCCGGAATGGCGATATTTTGATCGGTGGATCGCTCTATATCAGCGGCGTTAGGGCCGAGGGCGAAGAAGGCGATTCGCTGCTTGCATTCAAACGCGAGTTGGTGACGCTCGCCGAGCGGGTCGATGAACTCGCGAGAACTGCTGACACGGCAAAGCAAAAGGCACAGAATGACCGTTCGGTCCTCGCAGAGGTTGAAGAAAAGACCGTTGACCTTCAATCCCTCGTGATAAAGGTCGAGAGGCACTTGATCGCCCTTGAGCTTGAAGAAAAAACGGCTCGCCATGAGATCGAGCGGGCGGACCGCCATCGAAAGGTTGTTGAGGCAGAGATCGAACAGACGGCAAAGGAATCGGCGGAGACGCAAGGCCGGATCGATGAGGCGCTTGCAAACCGCCGATCTGCCGAAAGCCTGCTGGGCGAAGTGACGACGAAGATCGAGGGGGTCAGTCTTCGGCTTTCGACGGCCCGGCAAAACGCCGAGATCGAAAATGCGACGCTCAATGACCGGCGAACGCTTGCCGCGACATCAAGCGAACGCCGCCGTGCCGTTCAATCGGCTCTTAAGCGCATTGAGAATGAGCAAAAGGAGCTTGAGCTTCGAACGGGTACGCTCACCCGCGAGCTCGAAGAGGCGGAAAAGCGCTTGGTTGAGATCGGCGAGTCGCTTGAAACGACCGAGAGCCGTATTGCGGGAATGGGAACCGAGATCGAAGCAGAAGGATCGGAACTTAATGCTGCGATCGCGGCGGTGACATCGGCCCGCGAAAATGCCGACGCGGCCTCCGGCCTTCTTGCCGAACGGAACCGTGCGGCCGGTGAAGCGATGAACGAAAGGGCCGCGATCGAAGTGCGGAGCGCCGAAGCTTCGACCCGGCTTGAGAACATTCGCGAGAATTGTGCTCAAGATCTGCATTGCTCTCTCGATGAACTTGTGGCGAGCGAGTCGATCGCCGAGGACTTTGAGCTTGATTCTGCACGAGGCCGGGCGGAAGAACTTCGCGAACGTCTTGATGGCTTCGGTGCGATAAATATGCTGGCGGTCGAAGAACTTGCCGAAGCAGAAGAGCGGCTTCTTTTCCTTTCATCTCAGCGGCAAGACATCATCGAGAGCATTGCGTCCGCCGAGGAAGCTCTGCGCGAGATAAAGACTCGGTCGCGAGAACGGTTTGTGAAAGCCTTCGAGGCGATCAACAGCAACTTCAAAGAGTTCTTCTCGGAGCTCTTTGGCGGTGGAAGCGGCGAAATGACGCTTCTCGAATCAGATGATGTCCTCGAAGCGGGAATCGAGGTCGTCGCCCAGCCGCCGGGCAAGCGGCTCCAGAACATTCTCTTGCTTTCGGGCGGGGAAAAGGCAATGACCGCCATTGCTTTGGTTATGGCGATATTCAAATACCGGCCTTCGCCGTTCTGCCTTCTCGACGAGGTCGATGCTCCGCTTGACGAAGCCAATGTCGGCCGATTCGTAAATAAGATCGCGGAGATGGCAGAAAAGACCCAGTTCATCGTCATTACACACAACAAACGGACAATGGAGGCAGCACGGGCTCTTTATGGTGTAACGATGCAGGAGGCTGGTGTTTCCAAGGTTGTCTCCGTGCGGTTCGAATAACTATCAAACCAAATACCAACTCGCCGCATCGAAGACTCCTTTGATTGGTGTATAATCACGCTTTGTTTTCAAGGGGTTGACCGGAAAGATGCTGACGAGAATTACGGCCATATCCATCCTTCTTATTTCGCTCCTCTTCGCCGCGGGCGAGGCTGTCGGTCAAAAGCGAAATACGGCCAAGCGGAAGCCGACGGCCGTAAAAGCACAACAGCCGACGCCGGCTCCTTCCCCCGCGAGTGAGGTTGCAGAGAACACCGAAGAGCCCGTGCCGGTAAAGCGAAATGACCGTCCAAAGGGCAGTCCATCGGCGGAAACTCCTTCGGAAAAGCCCCAAACCAAGGCAACGGCCGTATACGAATACCTCTTTTTTCAACCTAACTTTGCGCTAAGCCGGGTTCTGGTTCGTCATAATGATCTCGGGAAGGGAACTGTCGAGTTCCTCCGGTCGGATCAGGATGAGCCGGTGACCGAGCCGATCGAGATCTCCGAGACGGCCCTCGCACGAATCAATGCGAGCCTGGCGGAACTCCGGTTTCTTGAATCGAGCGAATCATATCAGCACGAGAAGGATTTCTCGCACCTTGGGACAGTTAGAATAACTTATTCGAAGGGCGAAAGAAGCCGAACCGCCGAGTTCAATTGGACAGACAATCAATTTGCGAAGTCACTGGCCGGCGAATACCGAAAGGTAGCGAACCAATTCATTTGGCAGTTCGATATGACCCTCGCACGTGAGAATCAGCCGTTGGAATCGCCGAAGCTAATTGCCCGGCTTGATACTTTCCTAAAACGAAACGAGATCTCGGACCCGGTGCAAATGCTCCCTCTTCTAAATGAGCTTGCCAACGACGAGCGCTTGCCGCTGATCGCCCGCAACCACACGCTGCGCCTGATCGAGCAGATCAAGAAGAAAGCAAAATAGCCCAGATCCGCGGATCGGGCTCAATCTTCTTCATTGACAGAGATCCCAAGCTCATCAAGCTGAGATGGGTCGACCACTCCCGGTGAATCCATCATCAGGTCCTGCGCCGAGGCCGTTTTCGGAAAAGCCATCACGTCACGAATATTTTCCGTTCCCACCAGTATCATGCAGGTCCTTTCGATACCGGCGGCGAAACCGCCGTGCGGCGGCGTGCCATACTCAAGAGCATCGAGGAAAAATCCGAATTGCGAGCGAGCAGATTCGGGCGACATTCCAAGAGCCTTGAAGTTAAGCGCCTGAACGTCTTTCTGATGGATGCGGATCGAGCCGCCGGCGCATTCGTAACCGTTTATCACTGCGTCGTAGGCCTTTGCCCGCACGTTTCCAAGTAAATGATGCTGAGACGAGTCGTTGACAGCCGTCTTGAACATCTCCAGATCTTCGTCCATCGGGGAAGTGAACGGATGATGTGCAGCGATGTAAGTATCGGTCTCATCATCGTGTTCGAACATCGGGAACTCAGTGACGATCAGGCACTCGTATTTGCTGCGGTCGATCAGGTTCTCGCGTCGAGCGATCTCGTTCCGGAGCGCACCGAGCGAGGCGGCGACCACGCTCTTTTTTCCGGCAACGATCAGAACGGCATCGCCCTTTTCGGCACCTGCCACAGCGGCCAACTCCGTGATCTTGGCTTCGCCAAGCACCTTCAGCAAGGATGAGGTCAACTCGTCGCCGATCTTGATCCATGCCATTGCTCCGGCACCATATCGTTTAACAAACTCCTGAAGCTCGTCCAGTTGCTTCCGGGAGTAGTCCGCTTTTCCTTTCGCAACGATGCATTTGATCTCACCGCCCTTTTCAAAGTTATCAGCGAACGGAGCGAAGTCGGTGCCCTTCAAAACGGCGCTAAGATCGTTAAGTTCCATTCCGAAACGGAGGTCGGGTTTGTCTGAGCCGTAGCGGCGCATCGCTTCTGCGTAGGTCATCCGCGGCCATTCGGCAGGCAGATCGACGTCGATCAATTTAAGGACATGGTTGAACATACCCTCCATCTCGCGGTAAACCTGCTCGCGGTTGACGAAGGACATTTCCATATCTAGCTGGGTAAATTCCGGCTGGCGGTCGGCGCGGAGGTCCTCATCGCGGAAACAGCGGGCGATCTGATAATACTTATCGAACCCGGCTATCATCGTGATCTGTTTAAGGATCTGCGGCGACTGCGGCAGAGCAAAGAACTTTCCGGTATGGATACGCGAGGGAACGATGAAATCGCGGGCTCCTTCGGGCGTCGATTTCAAAAGGATCGGCGTTTCGATCTCAATAAAGCCGCGGCCATCGAAGTATTCGCGGATCGCTTTGACGGCCTTTGCCCGCATTCGGATGTTGTGCTGAAGCTGCGGCCGGCGAAGGTCCAGATAGCGATATTTCAGCCGCGTATCTTCGGCGGCGAGATTTTCTGAACCGGCGACCTCAAGCTGAAATGGCGGAACGGCGGCATCGTTGAGGATCAAAAGCTCCTCGACCTTTACTTCGATATCGCCGGTCGCGAGCTTCGAATTGTGTGTGCCCTCGGCACGGGACACGACCGCACCTTTGACAGCGATCACAAACTCGCCGCGGATCGATTTAGCCTTTGCATGAGCCTCAGCGGCCGTTTCGGAGCTGACGACCACCTGCGTAATTCCCTCGCGGTCGCGAAGATCAATGAAGGTGAAAACGCCAAAGTCGCGCTTCTTGGCGACCCAGCCCATGAGCACGACTCGTTCGCCAACGTTCTGTTCACGCAGTTCGCCGCAGGAATGAGTTCTTTCAAGGTTTCCCAAAACATCAAGCATAAAAAAACAAAAAAGCCTTTCGATCTGCGACAAACGAAAGGCGGAACGCGATCAATTCTGCGTCCTCGCCCTAGGTATTATTGTCGTTGTTCAGCCGAAAAGCGTTCATCAAACGTTAAAAATAAAGACGAGCGAAATAATACAAGATGGGAGCGTTCAAAAGCAAACTGTCGAGCCTGTCGAGCAGGCCGCCGTGGCCGGGCAGAATATTTGCTGCGTCCTTTGTGCCTGAGCCTCGCTTCATCGCGCTCTCGGCCAAGTCGCCCAGAACACCGACCGCTGCCATAACGATACCCAAACCAACGGCAAACCAAACATTCAGCTCGGGGAAAAATAACCAGGAACAGGCCGCCGCTATAACGGCCGCCGCCAAAAGGCCGCCGATCAGCCCCTCGATCGTCTTTCCGGGCGAGATCGCCGGTGCAAGTTTGTGCTTGCCGAATGCCCGTCCGGCAAAATATGCACCCGAATCCGAGCCAAAGATCACCGCAAAAAAGAAGAGCAAAAGCTTCGTTGAAAGCCCCGGAACGTTCTCAAATCCAACCCTCGTGGCGATCAGGAACCCGCCGAGAAAGGCGATGTAGATCACCCCAAAAACCGTAACGCCCAGCCCCGCAAGCAGCTTCGAAAAGTCCTTTTGGAATCTGAACGTTTCCGCAATTATGACAACGATCAATGAAAGCGCCAGAGTGAGCAACAAGAGCTCCGGGGATTTTGCCGGAGCGTCGAAAATGAACGCAACAACTAGAGCGGCCGCACCAAGATATGCCAAACCGGCGTCGGCCTTTAGTTCAAGTTTTTTCGTAAGCGTGAAGAACTCGAACAGCCCCGCACCGAGGGCAAGGACAGCGATCGCCACAAAAAGCCAAACGGAGTCGGGAAACCACCAGGGAACGATCACCGAAGCGATCAGGATCGGCAGGGCAATTGCGGCGGTAAGAAGTCGGGTTTTCATTCAAAGATTGTTCGCGAGAATGCATCGAATAGGCAATTGCCTTCGCATTTCCGGCGCCATTCAGGAAGATCTGACATCGCCAAATCGGCGGTCGCGTTTCTGATATTCAATGATCGCCTCAAAAATATGCGGGCGTCGGAAGTCCGGGAAAAGCGTTTCCGTCACATAGATCTCCGCGTAGGCGATCTGCCAAAGCAGGAAATTCGAGATACGCATTTCGCCGCTCGTACGGATCAGAAGGTCAACGTCCGGCAGGCCCGCGGTATAGAGATGGGCTTCGATGTCAGCGCCCGTTACCGACTCAAAGCTGCGTCCCGAGGCTGCTAGATCCGCTGCTGTTCCTTTGAACGCCTGCACGAGTTCCGACCGCCCGCCGTAGTTCAACGCAACATTCAAGATCATCCCGGTGTTCGAACTCGTCTTGCTTACCGCGGCATCGATCTCTTTCCGCACGTCATCCGCAAGCCCGGCGATATCGCCAATTGGCTGAAAGCGGATATTGTTCTTATGTACCTCGTTGAGCTCGCTGCGCAGGTATTTCTTGAGCATCGACATCAGGCCTGAAACTTCGGCTTTCGGCCGCTTCCAGTTCTCGGTCGAGAATGCGTAAAGCGTGATCGCCGGGATCTTGAGCCGGGCACAAGTGTCAACTATCGCCCGTACCGATTCCGCACCTGCCCGATGGCCGAATATCCTCGGCTTGCCCCGGCGGCGTGCCCAGCGGCCATTGCCATCCATGATAATCGCGATGTGCCGGGGAAGGCGCTCGGCATCGACCGCCGAAAGGAGTTCGGCCTCCTTTGAGTTCTTTTTGATAACTTCGGCAAACGCTTCGATCATCTGGATATAAGCCTCGGTCATCCGCCGGGCCTGAGCTGCCGTTCTTCAGCACGAATAATGGCCTCGGGATCGATCGGCCCGAAAACATGCGGATACACTTCGTTATTTGTTGAGGGCTCGAAGACGAGCTTCGAACTCAATTTCTCCGGATCGATCTCAAGTACCACAACCCTTGAAACACCGCCGAAATACCGTTCCAACACGCCCTCTAACTGCTCGGCTGAACTGCAATGAATAAACCCCTCGGCCGCGAGGCTGTCTGCGGTGATCTCTTCGTCAGACTGCCGGGCGTTCCAGGTATCGGGAAGCATTACGTGGTAGATATGCATTAGTTCAAACTAGTCGTATTCAACCCGATGAAGGCAAAGCCCCTGCGGCGGTGCCGTGCGTCCGGCAAGGGTCCGATCTCCGTTGACCATGGCCGTCTGAATTGTATCAGAATCCCGCGTTCCCAGCCCGACCTCCAAAAGCGTCCCGACGATCGATCGAACCATGTAGCGAAGAAATCCGTTTGCCGTGATCCGGAACTCGATCAGCATGGCTCCCGCCCGCTCGTCCCACGAGGTTTCGAAGCCGCAGTCGATCACGTTCCGAACGCGGTTTTCTGCATCCGATTGGGCCGCGGAAAAGGCCGTCCAATCGTGCTCACCGAGCAGAAGCCGGGAAGCAGACCGCATCGCATTCACATCGAGCGGATTTGATTCGTGAAGAGCAAAACGCCGCCAAAAAGGGGACATCACCGGAGCATTCACGATACGGTAGATGTATGTCTTCTTCTTCGCAGAGAAGCGGGCGTGAAACTCGTCCGGCGCATATTCAACGTTCATTATCCGGATGTCACGCCAGAGATTTCCGTTGATCGCCGCTCGCAGTTTCTCGGGCGTAAAGCTCTTGGACAAGACAACATTTGCCACTTGGCCTTCCGCGTGGACACCCGCATCTGTTCTCCCCGAACCAAGTATGCCAACCTCATGGCCCTCGAGAACGCCCAGCACTCTTTCTAATTCGCCCTGGATGGTCCGGTCGCTCTCCTGACGCTGCCAGCCATGGAAATCGGTGCCGTCATACTGGATCAGAAGCTTATAGTTCATTCATTCTCTGATCGAATGCCCGAGCAAATCGAGCGGCAGACCCGTGATCCATACGGAAATAGAGTGCGGGTTCTATCAGTTCGACCTCCATGATCTCAAACCCGCCGCTTGAACCCCGAACCGCATCGATCCGAGCGTAAAGTAGTCGCTCGCCGAGAGACACCAAGACCCGATCGCCCAAATTTGAGAGCTCGGTTTCGGGCTCGGCGGGGCTGATCAAACCACCATGCTCTTCCTGAACCCGAAAGTCACCCGATCTCGGCGACTTTAAGATCGCATGACTGAACTCGCCGTTGAAATAGAACAATGAATACTCGCCCTCGCGCGTGATCGATTCCATGAAGGGCTGCATCATGAACTCACGCCCATCGAATTTCCGAGCGACTTCCGCGTCAAATTCCCGAAGCCGGAAGGTGTCTTGAGCCGTAGCGCTGACCGTCGGCTTGATAACGATCTCATCGGTGCCCGCAACTTCCCGGAACTGCTGAAACTTGCGTTCGTCGAGCCCGCCTTCGGAAAATGCCGTCCTTACCACCGGTATACCTTTCGCCTCAATGTCCGAAAGATATTTCTTGTTCAGGTTCCACTCCACGATCCGTAGCGGATTTTCAAGACGGGTTCCCGAGTCTTCGATCCTTTTCAAAGCTTCCAAAAAGCTGTCGGGGTCGTCCTGGTAGTCCCACGGCGTTCTGATCACCACAGATTCGTATCGTTGCCAATCTGCGGCCGTGTTCCTCCAGGATTCGTATGAAACCTGCCATCCGAGCGAAGCTAGTGGAGCTACCGCGAGTTCATCATCGAAGGTATAACCCGTAAGGTCGTCCGTGGTCAGGAAACAAACGTCGCGCATTGTCACTTACCTTGCGACTTGCGGCTTCCGGGCATGACCGCATCGAGGCCCTCAGCACACATCGGGCAATATTGCGGAGCAAACGACGGAACGTCGATAGTTACAAGTGATGTGCGCTCAACCCCAACGTCAGCTTTTCCATTGGAACGATCAATGATGGTCGCGGCTCCGATCACGTCGGCACCGCGTGAGGTAAGAGATTCGATGCATTCCTTGGTCGTGCCGCCGGTGGTCATCACGTCCTCGACGACCAGGATCTTCTCGCCTTCCTTTATCTTGAACCCACGGCGCACCGTCATGATCTGATTCTGCCGCTCGGTCCATATGAATCGGACGTTGAGAGCCGCAGCGACCGCATAGCCGACAACCAAACCGCCGATCGCGGGCGATGCGACCGTTTCAATGCCGGCTTCGAGATAGTTTTCCGCTATCTCTGCGGCAAATCGCGTCGTATCTGCCGGATACTGAAGTGCAAGGGCACACTGTAGATAGATCGGGCTGTGCAAGCCGCTTGAGAGGACAAAATGGCCCTCTAGCAAAGCGTCGGTATCGCGAAAATGCTGAAGGATCTGTTCAGAATTCATCATTTCTGGTGGTGCGGGCAAAGAGATCACCGAACCTGCATTATGCCAAAAGCCGAGGAATCTGCCCAACCATCGTGCGCGATTTGCCGCAAAGGTTGGATGTTCGCGGTCACACCGCTAGAATGAGATTGTATGCCGCCGTACCCGAATCTGATCTGCGATGCTTTGCTGATCAGTGAGACAATTGAGTTCCTCAAGCACCGCGGCGGGCGCGCGTCAGCTATATCTGTTGTCGGGTCGGTGATGAAGATCGATGTTCGTGAGCCGGCACTTGCCTGCACTCTCGCTGAAGGATTGGTCGACAGGGACGCACGGATCCGCATTGATGAGGCCGATGTCGTGTTGGCGGCAAACGATGACGGCTGTTTGGATCTGCGTAACTCGGAATTTGTCGTCATTGATCTTGAAACGACCGGGGCAAAAGCTCCGCCGTGCAAGGTGACCGAGATCGGTGCGTATCGCGTTTCGAATGGCGAGATAGATGCGGAGTATCACTCGCTGATAAATCCGGAGACGGAAATACCGCCGTTCATCACATCGCTCACGGGTATCAATAACGAAATGGTTGCCGATGCCCCGACGTTTCGAGAGGTTTCCGGCGAGCTTTTGGAGTTCATTGGCGGCGCGGTCCTCGTTGCACATAATGCGCACTTCGATGTGAGTTTTTTGAACAGCGAGATCGGGCAGGTTTATCTGGATTACCGGCTAGGAAATCCTCAGCTTTGCACGGTTCAGCTTTCCCGGCATGTCTTGCCGCACATCGAGAATCACAAGCTTCAAACTGTTGCCCGGCACTACGACATTAAGCTTGAGAATCATCACCGGGCCGCTGATGATGCCCGTGCGACCGCCCAGATATTCATCAATTTGCTTGGTGAACTGAGCGAAATGGGGATCAACGACCTTGCCTCGGCACGAAAACTCGGCGGGCGACGAAGAAAATGGAAAACAGCATGACCTTACCACCTGAGAACCTGCAGGATCTTGACATACGTTCCACTCCGCGGGATGAGATGAACCTTGTTCCGCTGGACACTTTCGGCTACGAGTTCCCGGGCAATCGCATCTGGATCGATTTTGAGATCCCGGAATTCACCGCGATCTGCCCGTTCTCGGACTTTCCGGATTTCGCTACTATCAAGCTCAGCTACGTGCCGAACGAGCGGTGCATTGAACTTAAGAGCCTGAAGCTTTATATCAATTCATTCAGGGAAGTGAAGATATTTCACGAGCACGTAATGAACGTGATCCTAGAAGATTTTGTGAAGGCCTGCGATCCGTTAGAGGTCAAGCTGGTCGGCGATTTCAATGTTCGGGGAAATATAAAGACGGTCGTGCGTGCTGAATACACCAAAGCCTAATGTGAGTTGTTGCCGTTCATTACGCGCGGCTGGACGGTCTGGTGCTTTTCGCAGGCCTTGGCAACAAGCTTGTCGACCTTTTCGACAGCGATCTCCTCATCCATCGGTTCGGCGACAAGGATCTCTGAGAGAATAAGGCTTCTGGATTTATCAAGAAGGGTTTGTTCGCGGAAGGACAGTTTCTTTTCGTAGCTAAGAAAAGTAAGTTTCTTTAGTACGTCGGCAACCGCGAAAAGGTCGCCGCTCCGTAATTTTTCGGCAAACTCCTTCGATCTGGATTTCCAATCACATGAGACGAGCTCGAAATCTGCCGAGAGCGAGCGAATAAGCTTTTTGCATTGCTGGGGCGAAATGACCGGCCGTATCCCGATATTTTCCGCATTGTCGAGCGGAACAAGAATCGTGGAATTGTCACTGATAAGCCGAAGTGTGTAGCACTTCACAGAGGTACTTCCAAGAGTGGTTCGCCGGATTGATTCGACGATGCATACTCCTTGATTTGGGTAGGCGACCTTTTCTCCGACTGAAAGATCCATAAGCACCTCGCCCCCGCGAAACGTTGCGGAACTCGAAAGGACTGTTTGAACCTATTTGGCCCGGTCGTGAGGAAAATCCAAAAGGGAACACCGGAATAATACCACAATTTCACTGTGAGGCGAAAGAAGTTTCTTCCGTCGCGGCATTTCGCCTCGGCAACTCGATCGTGAAGACCGTCCCTTTGCCCAGATCCGATCGCACGGTGATCTCACCGCCATGGAGCCTCGAAAGATGCTTGACGATCGCCAGCCCCAAACCCGTTCCGCCAATGTCTCGGGTCCTGCCTCTATCGACCCGGTAGAACCGCTCAAATATCCGCTGTGCATGTCCCTCGAGAAGGCCTTCGCCGGTGTCTGCAACGGAGATCAGGTCTGCCGTCTCGGTAGAGGAAAGCGAAACGGTAACTGTTCCCGCCGGCCGATTGAACTTTATCGCGTTGTCGATAAGGTTCGTCAGCATCTGTTCGAGACGCATCGGATCGGCGAAAACGCGAGCATTCTCCGGAATGTCGTTAATTAGTCCGATCTCGCGTTCGGCCGCCTTTGATGACAGCACGGCGAACACCTCCTCGACCACGTTTGCGACCCGGACCTGTTTGACCTCGATCGAAACATTCCCAGATTCGATGAAAGACAACTCGAGGATATCGGCAATAAGGGCGTGCATTCGTTCGGCATTGCGCCGGATAGTGGTCAAAAATCGCCGATTGTTTTCCTTGTCATCGATGGCACCGTCCTCAAGCGTTTCGACGAATGCGAGGATCGACGTAAGCGGCGTTCGGAGTTCGTGAGAGATGTTTGAGAGAAACTCCTGCCGAACGCGCTCGAGCCTTTCGATCTGCGTGGTGTCGTAGAACGTGCCGATCGCGAATTGCTTGCCGTCAAGCTCGATCGGAGCAACGTAAACGGTGTAGAACCTTCGGCTGGCACCAACGAGTTCGATCCGCACTTCTTCGGCGGCTTGGTTTGCGATCGCTCGCCGAAACGCCTCGTGGAGATCAAGGTCACGGATTATCTCACTCAGGCGCCGTCCGGCCAGCGGATATCCTCCGCGGCCAAAGGCCGATTGAGCGGCCGTGTTTGCGGCAACAACGCGCATTCCGGCGTCCGTCAATAGGACCGAATCACGGTTCGCATCAATTACGGGTTGAAGTGTTTCGAGCAATGGTGTTACCAGGAAAGGCCTGGTCCTCAGGCCGGTTTGCTGAATAATTTCTACTTGCATCCGACAAATCTATAGCCGACGCCGACAACCGTTTCGATCGCGCCGCCGCAATCACCCATTTTTTGCCGGAGCCGGCGAATGTGAACGTCCAGCGTTCTTGTGTCACCGAAATAGCTATAGCCCCAAACGTTGTCCAAAAGCTGTTGGCGGGTCGCGACACGGCCGGTGTTCTTGATCAGATGTTCAAGGAGCGCAAACTCCTTTCGCGTCAGCTTTACATCCTCGCCGTCCGCGATCACCCGCATGTCGTCAAAGTCCACCTCAAGCCGGTCATCCTCATATTTTGGCGGTGATTCTTTCTCGGCTCGTCGCAGAACGGCCCGCACGCGAGCGATCACCTCCTTCACCGAAAAGGGCTTTACGATATAGTCGTCGGCGCCGGTGTCGAGGCCGGCGATCTTATCCGATTCGGCCGCCTTCGCCGTCAGCATTATTATCGGTGTGCTCTCGGTCGAGGGCTCTTTCCGCAGCCGGCGGCAAAGTTCCATGCCGCTCATGCCGGGTAGCATGAGGTCAAGGATGATCAGCGAAGGCGCAGACTTATCGTCAAGTGCAAGCCGAAGTCCCTTTTCGCCCGATTCCGCGATCAAGGAACGGAATCCCTCGCGCTTAAAGTTGTAGTGAAGACTCTCGGCGATGTCGGCGTCGTCTTCGATGATCAATATCGTTGGCTGCATAAATCGCGTACTTTCAATAAATTGGCGTTCGACGAAACAACACCAGTTTAGGTACCGCAACTTGCCGCGATATTAACAGAATGTTACGAACATGTTAATTAATTAAGGTCAATGCGAGAACGATCAAGCTATTGCATCTCTTCTTTCGGGCGAAAGAGTCGGCGGAGCTTTCCTTTGCCGGGGGCAATTTCCGCCCATGAGCCGATGTCCAGATCAATGACCGCCAATGCTGCGGTTGGCATTGCCTCTATGGCTCCCGTTATTATCTGCACAAATTGTTCAGAGGAAGGGTTATGGCCGATCAGGAGAGCCCGCGAAGCTGTTTCCGGCATTTCAGAAACGACCTCGATCAACTCGCCGGCGGTCGCTTCGTAGATGCGGGCGTCATTGCCGATATCGAGATCGAGTTCAACTGCGGCCTGGACAAGTTCCGCGGTTTCCTTGGTCCTTTTCGCGGGTGAGCAGATGATGTGGTCAGGGATAAGTCCTTCACGCTTCAGGACTCCACCCATAAATGGGGCGGCTCGGCGGCCGCGTTCGTTAAGCGGCCTTTCAAAGTCCGAAAGAGACGGATCCGTCCAACTCGATTTCGCATGGCGCATCAATAGCAGAGTTTTCATAGCTACAAAAACTGGATGCGGGAAAAGCTCTGCGGGAAGAACCGTTTGCAGAGTTTAATGCCGATCGTTGGTAGAATTCAACTTTCCATGTTTCGAAATCGGCAATTTGCTAATATTTGTACATATTGATCAATTGCGGCTTTAACCTGGAATGTTGGTTGTCGAGCAAATAAATACATCGCTGTTGGTGAACTGGCTCGGATTCTCGGTCGGTATCGCTCTTTATGCCTTGCTCGGGTGGATGATCTTCCGCCACAGCGAAAGCTCCGGCGGCAAGCAGGTCCGGGTTCTGCTTTTCCTCACCTCCGTACTAGGCCTTGTCTGGAATGCCGGTGAGCTTGTCGTCATCTCGATCGATCCGAGTTTCGCTTTTCATCCGCTCATAAGCGTTCTGGCATATTCGGCCCTTGGATTTCTTCCGACCGTCGTCGTTCATTCCGTCCAACTCGAGAACAAACAGCGGCCGGTGCTTACCTTGGCCGCTTACGGGATCAGTACACTTGCGGCTGGGCTTCACCTTTGGGCATACATTGCCGGCAGGCCGGTTCCGTCTTCCGAAAGTCTCGTTCTTCTCACATTCGGAGCCGTTTCGCTTACGGCCGGCCTTTTGCTTGCGAATTTTCGGCAGACGATCCAGCGAAAGGCCGTTTGGGTTACGTCGCTGCTCATCTTTGCCGTTTCATCCCTACACTTGGTCTCGCATCAAGGCAGCGGCTCATCCTGGCCGATCGAGCTGATCGCTCACCAGTCTTCGCTGCCGCTGGTTCTTGCGATCCTATATCAAAATTACCGGTTCGCATTTGCGGATATCTTTCTGAAAAGGGCGGTTTCGCTGATACTTCTTACCCTCGTTGCATTTGGTATTTATGTGGCGGTCGCACGTCCGCTGACCGAGGTCGCGGCCGGGCTGTCCGTGCCGTCAACGGCCATTATTCTCGTTTTCTGGGTCGGAACGGCATTGCTTTTTCCTGCGATCACCCGGTTTGCGGGTTGGCTCGTGGATGTTGTCTTGCTCAAGCGTTCCGATTACGAATTATTTTTCCAAGAGCTCGCAAAACAGATCGATGAAAGCGAATCGACCGATGTTGTTCCGGCACTGGTCACCTCGGTTTTGGCGAAGGAGTTTTCGGCGGCGTCGAGTTCCTGGCGGGAAGTGGAATACCTTAAGAATGAAAAACGCCTCGGCGCCGTAAACCTGACCGGAGATTCGATCGAGGCGGTCATTCGTACGGTAGAAAAGCCGTTCTACCTTATTCAGCTCGGAGAATTTGCCGGAGGACGCAGGCTTCTCTCGGAAGAGATCAGCATCGTCGAAATGGCAGTAAACCATGCTGCGAGGCGGATCGACGCTCTTCGGGTCACGCACGAGCGTTGCGAGCGGGAGTTCAGGGAGCAGCAGTTCTCTCGGTTGGCTGCCGAGGCGCAGCTTACAGCACTTCGGGCGCAGATCAATCCGCATTTTCTTTTCAATGCTCTGACAACGATTGGCTATCTGATCGAGGAATCGCCGGATAAGGCTCTCCAGACCCTGCTGCAATTAACGAAGCTGCTTCGCCGCGTCCTTAACACGACCGACGAGTTCGCGACGCTCGATTCGGAGCTGCAGCTCATCGACAGCTATCTGGAAATAGAAAGAGCGAGGTTCGAAGATCGGCTGCGCGTTTCGATCGATATTCCCGATGATCTGAAGAAGATGGAAATTCCAACTCTTATCCTTCAGCCTTTGGTCGAGAACGCGATCAAGCATGGTATCTCCACAACGCGGGCAGGCGGCGAGATCACGATAAGAGCCACTGTCGAGAAAGATAATGGACATGACGATCTGTGCATAACGGTTGCCGACACCGGGGACGGCAGAGCACTTCTCGCACGACCGGAGTCGACCGGTGTTGGCCTTCGCAATATCCAAGATCGCCTCGAAAGTTATTATCAAGGTGACGCGCGTCTTGAACTTTATCGGTACCGCGATGTTGAAACGCGTGCGGTGATCGCGATACCGCTCGACCACGTCCGCGGGGAAAAGGGAATTGAAAGCGAGGTTGTCCTGACATGACCGCTCTACGGATCTTGATCGCTGACGACGAGCGGCCGGCGAGAGAATATCTTAAAAAGCTCATATCAAAGATCGACGAGGCTGAGGTCGTCGGTGAGGCCGAGAATGGCCTCGATGCTGCGGAAGCCATAAAGGCTTTGCAGCCGGATCTCGCTCTGCTCGATCTGCAGATGCCGGAACTGACCGGGCTTGAGGTCGTCAAGAGGGTTCCGGAAGAAAAGATGCCGCTCTTTGCCTTCGTTACAGCGTTCGATGACTACGCCGTTCAAGCCTTCGAGTTGAATGCGATCGACTATCTATTGAAACCGGTCGACCTGGCCCGGCTGCGGGAGACGATAACGCGGGCTTCACAAAGGCTTGAGACCTCTGACTGGCGAGACGTCGAACGAAAGCGATTGGAAGCAGCCACCGATACTCTTGAGAACACATCAACCGAAGGTTTCCTAAAGCGCATTCCTGTTCGGATGCGGGAGGACATTTATCTCGTCCCGGTTGATGACATCGCTTCGGTCGTAGCGGACGGCGAACTCCTCTACCTTACAACTGCCGATCGCACGAAGTACACGATCAACTACCGGCTAAAGGACCTTGAGGCCCGTCTCGACCCGGATGTCTTTATTCGTTTGTCGCGCGGCGCACTGGCGAACCTCAAAATGGTCGAGCGAATATCCCCTTTCGCCGGCGGGACATACATCATTTATCTCACGAACGGACAGGAACTTACCTCAAGCAGGCTCCAATCTAAGCTCCTTCGGACCCAATTGCTGAAGATCTGACGAGCCGGCCGCTTCTCGTGCGGCAATCTGGCTGCTTTCCTTTTGCCGCTGTTCATTGGCACATAACAACCATTCATTAAAAAGCCGTAGGTCCCGCGGCAACCGCTGTAAACTCTAGTTTTTCGCCGGCGTGCGTTTCGGGCGCCTTATTCAACCATTTTTACGAGGCTCTTATGCGACTTTTTTCGGTTATTTCATCGGTTCTGTTCCTGGCCGTAGCGGCGTATGGACAGGACGCAACCATCAGCGGAAAGGTGACCTACGGAAACGACATTCCGCTTCACGATGCTAACGTTCAGATCGTCCAAACACGTCAAAATGTTCGGACGGACACGGAAGGCAACTTTACGTTGGCCAACGTCCCACCGGGGCGTTATTCGCTTCTTGTCCATCTCGAAGGGTTTTCGGACGCAACAAGGCAGATAACGGTGGCTTCTGGTGCTTCGCAGACGATCAACTTCCAGCTTCAGATCTCTGC
Organism: Acidobacteriota bacterium; assembly: GCA_019639235.1. Classification (GTDB taxonomy): domain Bacteria; phylum Acidobacteriota; class Blastocatellia; order Pyrinomonadales; family Pyrinomonadaceae; genus OLB17. The sequence continues at coordinate 49,987 of JAHBSG010000008.1, forward strand.
GATACGCGAAGATGTCACCGTAACGGCCTCCGGTACCGAACAGACCACGTTCGATTCATTTCAAACGGTCACATCCATCGGTCCGGGTCGGGCGATCGAGAAAGCATCCACATCTATCGGCGAAGTTCTTGACGGTGAACCGGGCGTGGCAAAGCGCAGTTTCGGCCCGGGCTCGGCGCGTCCGGTTCTCCGCGGATTCGATGGAGATCGCGTACTCGTTCTTGAGAACGGGATCCGTAACGGCTCCGTCGGTTCACAGTCAGGCGACCACGGCGAACCGCTTGACCCGCTCGCTGCCGAGAGGGTTGAGATCGTAAAGGGCCCCGCGACGCTGCTCTATGGAAGCAATGCCATCGGCGGTGTTGTCAACGTTATCGATCACACCGACGATGATTACACGGACGGCGTGCGTGGATACGTAAAAGGTGTTGGCGGCACTGCCGATAAACAAGGGGCGATCGGTGGCGGTGTCGAGTACGGCATCAACCGTTGGCTGCTTCGCGGAAGTTTCGGGGCACAGCGGACGGGTGATTACCAAACTCCGCTTGGCGAGGTTCCAAACTCGGCTTCGCGCTCGACTACCGGGTCCTTTGGTGCCGGATATTATGGTGAGAAGGCCTTTATTGCGGGTAAATTCAATGCAGATGTTCGGCGTTTCGGTATTCCCTTTGCCGCCCTGTTCGAAGGCGGCGGCGAAGAGCCAAAAGAGCTAGGCGAACTCCCGGAGGTCGACGAGGATATCGATCTTCGGATGCGGCGATACAATGTTCGCTTCAACGGCGGCTTCCGCGACCTGAACAATTCGTTCTTGCGTGGCATCAACTATGCGGTCGATTACACCGACTATCGCCACAAAGAGATCGAGTCTGAGGACGGCATCGATGAAGTTGGTACCACCTTTTCCAATAAGGTATTCAACTATCGTTCGGTTTTTGAACAGCAGCAATATCAGCGATTGACGGGCCGTTTCGGGTTCGAGGGGTTCAATCGCGACTATGAGGTCGTCGGTGCTGAGCAGTTGATCGATGGAAAGATCCGCCAGAATTCATTCTCGGTCTTTGGACTTCAGGAACTCAATTTCGACCGGGTCAAGTTCCAGTTCGGCGGCCGCGTTGAGAACAACCGGTATCGGGCTGAAGATCCTCAGTATCGCGACCGAAATTTCACCGGCTTCTCAGGTGCGGCCGGTATGAACGTCGGTCTTTGGGACGGTGGCGTCTTCGTTTTCAATTACACGTTCTCGACCCGAGCTCCCGCGCTCGAAGAGCTTTATAACAACGGGCCGCACATTGGTACCGTTACTTTCGAGATCGGCAATGAGGACCTGACAAAGGAAACGTCAAACGGTTTTGATTTTTCGTTGCGGCATACTTCACAGAGATTTCGGTTCTTCGGTGATGTTTATTATTACCGGATCAACAACTTCGTCTTTCTCGCACCGCAGGATGAGGACGGCGATGGCGACGTAGATATCGAGGATGGCCTCCCGGTCTCAAGATTTGAGCAGGAGGACGCCGAGTACGTTGGTGCGGAGATCTCGGCCGAGGCGACCTTCAACAGTTGGCTGGGTGGATTCGCGAGCTTCGATGTCGTTCGGGCAAAGCTTGTCGATCAGGACGTAAACATTCCGCGGATCCCGCCGGCACGCGCGAAGCTCGGCCTCGATTTCCGCTATGAAGGGCTCAGCCTCCGCCCGGAGGTAGTGTTTGCCTCTGCCCAGACGAAGCTTTTCCCGCTCGAGACAAGGACGGCGGGCTATGGACTTCTGAACGTGGCCGGGTCGTACACGATCGGACGTCAGCACTATGCACATATCTTTTCGTTCAATGCATACAACTTGACCGATAAGCTTTATCGAAACCACGTAAATTTGGTCAAGGACCTTATGCCCGAGATCGGACGAGGTATTCGTGTCGGATACACGTTCCGGTTCTTCTAAATGAGGTCCGTGCGGTTTAGGTTCCTACTGTAGAAAACAAACTTACGCCCTTCTTTCAGTTCGTTTATACTTAAGGAAAACGAACTGAGAGGAGGGCTTTTTTATGACCACAGAGACCATTGAATTTGCGACCGCTAACGGTGATACAACGGCGTATGTCGCCAAGCCGGAAAGCGGGAACGGCAAGGCCGTGATGCTGATACACGAATGGTGGGGATTGAACGACCACATCAAGGATATCGCGGGCCGCTATGCAGCCGAGGGCTTTATTGCCATCGCTCCCGACCTTTACAGAGGGAAGATCGCCACTGACCCTGAGAATGCATCGAAGATGATGCATGCGCTTGCGATCGAGGACGGCCTCGATACCATCGGCCGAGCCGTTTCAGAGGCAACGGCCCGATACGGAGTTTCGCATTTGGGCATCACCGGTTATTGCATGGGCGGAACGTTTGCCCTGCGGGCTGCGTGCGAGGTTGAAGGCATTGCCGCTGCTGTGCCCTTTTACGGAGACATTCCGGAGGAATCGGTTCTTGCAAAACTTCGCGTTCCGACGATATTCGTTTCGGGAACGCGTGATGGTTGGATAACTCCGGCGAAGGTCGCGGAACTTGAGGACGCCGCTGAGAAACACAAACTGCCGGTCGAATCGCTAAAATACGACGCCGACCACGCATTCTTTAACAACACTCGTCCTGAAGTGTTCAACGAGGATGCGGCCAGCGACGCTTGGTCCCGTGCGGTGGCTTTCTTTAACTCAAACCTCTAAAAAGTGAAAAGGCTGAAGGACGGCAAGCCCTTCAGCCTTTTTTTGCAAAGAACGCATAATTCACATCCTTATGTCGAGCTCATAGTGCTGCTCTCGATCCGGTTTTGGTTCCCGGTCAAGCGACGTCAGGTCTTTCCGATTGCGTTTGCGTTTGTACATGTTCTGGTCGGCAGACGCGATCGCCTGCTCGAGCTTGTCGATCGAATCGAAGTCGGTGAACCCCCAGGACACTTTGATGTCGATCAGCTCGTCGATCCCGTCAACCTTTACTCCACGTAGAAGGTTTTCGAGCCGGGTCATTCTCACTTCCGCCATTTCCGCGTCCATACTTACCATGATCACGAAGAACTCATCGCCGCCCCAGCGATAAATGAGATCCTCAGCCCGCATTAGCGACCTGATCGATCCGACCACCATCCGGATCGTTGCATCGCCGGCCGAGTGTCCAAAGCAATCATTGATCGCCTTTAAGCCGTCGATATCAAAGAATCCAACGCATCCATTCACGGAAACTCCTTCCGAATTTCCTTGCCGGACGAAGCCATAGAAAGCGTGTCGCGTCAGGGCGGCAGTAAGCGGGTCTGTATGCACCAACTCTTCCAATGTGCGCTTGGTCTTTTCAAGCTCCGCATTCGCGTCCTCGGCTCTCCGCAGAACCTTTTCGAGCAGAATGATGACCATCCCGAAGCCCAATGCCGTTTGGAGGACCATCGTGATCATCGGCGAATAGACCAATAATTCGCTGCGGAGCGGAAATCCCGTTCCGGACAGCGAAACCGCGAAATATCCCGCTGATTGGATCGCGAGCAGAAGCAGGGAGACGTGCATCACCTTCCACCCGAAGGTCCGCGAGCCGCGACGGCTTAGCGTGACATACCCATAAACATAGAAGCCCACCAAGATCGCAGCGTGGATCGGAAGCAGTTCGTTGAATTCGGGCGAAAGGAGCGGCAGTGCGATCGCGATGGCGACAAATGGAACGATCGCCGCCTCGTGTTTTGCGTTGAGCTCAAAGTCGGACTCAAGAGCTTTGCAGCCGGCGATCAAAAGGAAACCGAAGATGTACTCGCCGAGAAAATAATAAGTGAAGAGCATCGTCCCGAACTCGTCAAAGTCGAACGCGAGCCGAAGTGAAATTAGTGCAAACGACTGGCACAGCCAGGCAACGGCCCAGTATTTCAAGGCAGTAAGCTGCAGCGAACGCCGAAGGAAAAGCGAGAGTATCGTTATGAGGAATACACTATTCAGCTGGATGAGCAGTGTGATCTTTGTATCCATAAGGGCTTTTGGAGAAGCCGGGAGAAGAAACCGTAGGCGAACTGAAAAAGCGGTTTGAAAGTATTCGAGGATGGAAGGGACGCGAATAGCGTCTCTAAAATTATAGAGTATGTGCGGAGGTGGTGTCCATAACTTTTTTACCCGAGAATTTCGTGCAATTCCTCCAGGTTCGGTAGTGCGGTCCTTGCACCGACCTCCCGGCAATTAAGAGCCGCAACGGCATTTGCGGCCCGTGCGCATTCCTCAACAGTGAAACCCCTGAGGACGCCGTACAAAAGCCCCGTTCGAAACGCATCGCCGGCACCGGTAGTGTCTCGGCAAACACCCGGAACTCGGAAGCCCGGCGTCTTAATGAACTGCCCACCGCAGAGAAGCAATGAACCTTCCGCACCTTGCGTTATGCCTACAATGCCGGCCCCGGTCATTTCTTCCAGCTTCCGCAGGCCTTCATCGATCGCCACCGTGCCAAAAAGCCTTCGCGGCATGTCCGAGGAAACGATCAAGATATCCGTTAGTTTTAACAATTCGTCCGTGGCTTCGAACAGGTTATCGAGATCGACCGAAACAAGCGTGCCGGCATCGCGGGCGGCCTTTGCCATCGCTACACAGGCCGCTCCGTCGTGCGGGGTCATGTGCAGGATCTTCGCACTTTGTGCAACATCGAGCGGAGCTTCGGTTTCCTTGTATTTCAGTCGTTCATCGCGCTTCCAGATCACCGTCCGTTCGCCGCTCCGGGCATCTATGACAATAAAAGCGATCTGTGTCGAAGCCCCTGCGATCCTTTCGCAGTTAGCGACGTCAACCCCTTCGATCCGAAGGCTTTCGATCCCAAAGTCGCCTGCATCGTCGTCACCAAACCTACCGGCATATGTGGTCGAGGCCCCGAGCCTCTGCAGCCCCGAGAGCGTGGTCGCAATCTCTCCACCGGGAAAGCGAAGATAATGGTCAAGTTCGATCTTTGAACCGAATGCCGGATAGCTTGGGACTGTGATGAGAAAATCGACGGCATTCGTGCCGAAGCCGGCAACATCGAAAGGGGCTGATTCACGAAGCTGAAAAGGTAAGTTCATCTGCAGACCATTTTATCGACGGCTTCGTCAAATTCCTCTCCTCGTATCTTGCTTAGTTGAGCGGCTAGAGGGTAAATTTGAAAAGTCCGTACAGCAAATTGAAAGCAAGTCCTAAGCTTAACCAACATCCGGAGTAAAACGAAAATGCCGACTGCGATCTGCCCAGAGTGTGATGAGGAAGTATATGTTGAAGCCGATGCCGAACAAGGAGACAAGGTCAATTGTGAAGAATGTGGTTCTGACCTGATCGTTGTCGGCCTTGACCCCATTGAACTAGATCTGAAGGTCGATTCGGATGACGATGATTACGATGAAGACGACGAGGACTATGATTCGTATGACTACGACGACGACCGGTACTAGTGTCGCCCGGCTGGGCATTACGTCAGTCCTCTAGTTTGTACCCTGATCTATTTTGTTTGATCTCATACCCCTTGACCGATTCTATCTTCACAGATCGGAATTCATTTTTTTCGCCCGGCGCCGGATAGAATGCGAGAACATAACTTTCGTCGATCGCCGCAGCTAATCGAGAAAGTATCGGGTCAAGGCTCTTCTCTGTAGCGAGAATGCTGATCCCGCCCGTTAACTCGGTCAACCGGCTCGCCTCGAAGGGGGTTATGACGGGGCGTTTACCGCGATCCAATCGCGAAAAGGACGGCAGAATGACTGAGTGAACGCTTACACCCGCCTTGTTCGCCCGCTCGATCACTGTTTTTGACGAAACCACATCCCCAACCGGAAAACCGTCTGTTATCACGATCACGGCACGCTGCGGGATCTGCCCGGCTGCGGCCTTCGGGCCGTTCCTTACGATCGTCCGCACTGCAGCATCCACCGCGTCGTAGGCATGGGTCGAAAGCCCGTCCCGATCGTGCCGGAGGCGGCCGAGTCGATCGATCAGCCTTTCTCGCCGATTGGTAAAGGGAACGACCGTCTTAACATCCATCGCAAAGGTCAATACTGAAAAATACGCATCCGGCCCCTCAAGCCGGCGGGCAAACTCACCGAGCGACGTTCGCAGCCGTTCCAATTCGGCCTCGGTCATGCTGCCGGACACATCAAGAGCAAAAACGACGGCGAGCGGCCTTTTCCCGAGCGGACGCGTCATCGGTTGGAAGAAGTCGATCTTACGCTCGGATCCGTTCTCAAATACACGAAAATCACTTGCTGACAAACCGCTGACCGGCTTCCCCTCGGCATCCGTCGCTCGCACTTCAAAGCTTACAAGCTCAGTTTCAACCCTGATCACGTTCTCATTCTGTGCCGTGGCGATCGTCGAAAGCATTGACAGGACCAAGGCCACCAGTGCCGCCGGGACAAAGCTGCGCGACGCCGCGACATATGCGTCGAGCCTTCTGCCAATTTGATAGATTTCGGTCATTCTCATCGGTCAGCCTGATGCAATTAACAGTATAGCTTCACCCGCATCGAGCGAAAACCACGGTTTTTCCGCGTAGTTGATTCCTAGGGCGTTGGCACGAGGTTTGAAAGCCGGTGTTGCGGGAGTCTCGATCGTTACCTGCGTTATATGTCGATGGGAGTGTCAAAATTTGGCTTGGTGGATTCAAAGGTTGAACTGGTCGTTCTGGTCGCCGGAATTCTGGCGATGTTCTACGCCGTCACAGCCGCTCTCTCACTAAGCTTTCCCGATTTTACTCTGCTCGTTGCCTCCTGCCTGATCGCAGCATTGATCGGCCGCTTCAAGCTAACGATCCCGTCAACAAGCATCACCTTCGACCCAAGGCTCGTTATGAGTTTCTGGGCGGCGGTCTGGCTCGGGATTCCGGGCGCGGTTCTTGTTACCCTGGCTGCCTTGATCTCGGAAATGGCCGAGGAGCATGATACTGCTCCACCTGACATCGCGAGGCTTGCGGCTGAGGTCCTCGTGATCCTGGTCTCTGCCCACGCCTATTCATTGGCGATCGCAAACTTTCAAAGCAAGGCAGGCACGCTCACACTTGGCGGCGGTTCTGTACCGGTCGAAATAATACTTGCCGTGTTTGTGATGGCAGCCGTTTACTTTCTGTTCGCCGTTCTGACAACCGGGTTACGGGCCGAGGCCAGATCAGCAAAGGATCGACGAGCAGCCACAGAAAAGCCAACCGTCATCGCTCGCAGTACGATCGTCGCGATCCTATCGACGCTCCTGCTGGTGCTTGCGGTCAACCATTTTGGGCTCGAGCTCGCCTGGCTTGCCGTTCCGGCCGCAGTGGCTGTCAAGCTCGCTCACCGAATACACGTCCGAAGCCTAGAGGCCAAGACCGCGGAGATAAAAGAGGCCAGCCGTTTACACCTCGCCACCGTAGAGGCGTTAGCAACGGCCATCGACGCCAGAGACCAGGTAGGGCTCGGACACGTACGCCGAACGCAGATCTATGCGGTCGGGCTTGGGCGGATCCTTGGCCTTTCGGAAAGCGATATCAGCGCGTTGAAGATGGGCGCTTTACTTCACGATATCGGTAAGCTGGCGGTGCCGGATCACATTTTGAATAAGCCGGACGGCCTGACGCCGGCAGAGGCAGAGAAGACGAAGATCCATTGTTCGGTCGGAGCTTCGATACTTGAAAAGGTAGGGTTTCCGTATCCGGTCGTTCCAACCGTAAAGTACCACCATGAAGCCTGGGACGGAACCGGATATCCCGAGGGCCTGAGGGGCAGGAAAATTCCGGTCACTGCTCGGATCATTGCCCTCGCCGATATGTTCGATACTCTTCAGGAAGATCGGCCGTACCGAAAAGCGGTCGCTCGGCAGGACGCGATCGAAACAGTGAGGGCACTTGCGGGCAGCAAATTCGACCCGATGCTGACAGACATATTCCTTAGAAACCTTGAGATCTTCGAAGCCGAGATCGAGGCAAACGGACTTGGCCCCGAATCGATCGGAAACGGACAGGCGGTCGGTGATCTGAGGCTCGATGATTCGGTCAATCCGAACTATGTTGACCAGATCAAGCGGGCAAATCACGAAGCGTTCACCCTTTTCTCACTCGCAAGGGATTTTAGCGGGGCGTTGAACCTTTCCGAGACACTGGAATTGCTTTCCCTTAAGCTTAAGGACTTCATTCCCTACGAAACGTGCGTTGTATATCTTCTCGACCCCAACGCCGACACGGCGAATGCGGTGCATGCGACCGGGAAGCACGCTGGGGATGTTTTAGGCCGCCGGCTCATTTTAGGGGAAGGAGCGACCGGCTTTGCCCTTCGCTCGCGCAAACCGGTCGGGAATGTTGACCCGGCGCTCGACTTCGCGTTCAGCGGTGCCGAGATGGCCGCTTCTTTCAAGACGATGGCCGCGGTCCCACTGATCGCAGAGGACCGCCTCATTGGAGTGGTTTCGCTCTACGCAGCCAAGATCGATAGCTTCCAGGACGAGCACCTCCGCATTTTCGAGACGGTCGCGAAGATCGCCGCCGATGCTATCGAAAAGGCGATGGAGCATGCCGAGACGCGGCTCCATGCCCACACGGATGCTCTCACAGGCTTGCCGAACTCGAGAGCGTTGATCGCCGAGTTTACGAAAGAGGTTCAGCGGGCCGGCCGCAACGGCACAAGTTTTCAGATGCTTGTGCTCGACCTCGACGGGTTCAAGCAGGTGAACGATACCTACGGCCATAAGTTTGGCGATTCGATGCTACGCGGGATCGGGAACATCATTCGCGAACAGCTCAGGGAATATGATTTTCTTGCGCGATATGGCGGTGACGAATTCGTTGCCATCGTGCCCGAGACGGACCTCGAGTTCGTCCGGGGCCTGAGCAGGCGTATCGAGGATGCCGTCTCGGCCTTTGAGTTGGCCGAAGACGGTGGAACGGCCAGGGTCGGGATCAGTATCGGTTCGGCGGCATATCCTTCAGCCGGACAGACCTTCGATGAGCTGATCCAGATCGCCGACCGCGAAATGTACCGTGCAAAAGAATTTCACCGGCTACGCAGAGCCGGAGCGGAGCAATTGATCGAGGTCGAACAGGCCGCGGCAAGCGACTCTCCGGAGATTCCTCGCTCAGGTACGTATCGGCATGTTAGGCACCAACCGCGTGCGGCCGAAAAGCCGTTGAATGCAGAAGGGCCGATCATCTCTACCGATTCCGTGCAATGACCGGCCTAGAATGCCTGCGAAAAGCGGAAGTGTAACTGTCCTTGCGGAAGGCGGAAGAATGCGGGAGGATTTGGCCCCTGAGGGATGATGAACGACGGCGGATTTAGCAGGTAACCGTAGTCGACCGCGAATTCTCCGCCAACGGGGGTCTTGAGCCTAAGGCCGACCCCAACGGTGTGTGACCACAGGGCACGAAGGTTACGGCGAAAAACGTCGCTTTCCGGGATCGATGCTCGCCTAAATATGTCGCTCGGCCGACGAAAGACGTTGCCTCCGTCGTAGAATGGGACAAGGCGTACGGTCTTCGAGACCGGCACCCTCGCCTCCACATTCACGACCGCAAGCGCATTCCCACCGAAAGGAACCGTAAAGGGATCAAGAAAGACCGATTCGCCGTTACTGTTGCGGAACTCACCCTGCGGTACTACAACGACCCGCGGCCCGGCAGATTCGAAATCGAATCCACGCAGCGTGGTCGAACCGCCGGCGAAGAAGCGTTCGCTGATGGGAAGAATTCCTTCGAGGTCCGGAAACTCATCCGAAGAGAACCGCTCCCGTTTTGAGAAAACATTTGCAACACCAAGTATTCCCCGTGCCGCGATCGTCGTGTTCCGGAGCTTTGGAAACGTGTAGTAGTAATTGTACGAAGCCTGGAATTTATTGAAGCCGATATTTGCCCCGAGAGCCGGCAGCGACACATTGTATTCGGCCGTAAAATAATCGCCGTTCGTGGGGTCACTCGCGTTATAGCGGCACGGGTCGCCGGGCTCGCCGCGTTGAATTATCTCGAGGACCGTGTACTCGATGCCGCACCTTCGCCGCGTATCTCTGACGAAGGTTGCCCCAAAGCCGGAGATGCGTATCCGATCGTCAGGCTCCAGCAGATCGCGGATCAAAAGGCTGTCTATGTTCGTCAGGCGGACGTTCTCAAACCGGTATTTGAAAAAAAGCAGAGAACGGTCCTTAAGGCTGAGAGTACGATTCGTTTCGGCGGTCAAGGTCAGGCGGTCGAGCGTTGGGCTGCCGGCGGGCTGTCCAAATTCATCGATCGGATTCCCTTCGTCGTCCAGCCGCTGAACGATCCCGAACGTTCCTCGGTCGAACGCCGAGCGAAAGAACCGCGTCACGGTCGAATCTCTTTGGTACTGCGCTGAGATGGTCAACGGTGCGAACCTGCGTTCACGATCCGGAAGAAACCGCGGGTTAACGAAATCGATCTGGAATAACTGCCGCCGCTGGCTCCAGCGAACGCTGGCTCCGCCCTGCCACAAATTCCCGAGCAGGTTGAAGTGTCGAATATCGGCAAAGCCACTCCAGCCGACATCGGTCGAAAACCCTCCGCCGTATTGCAGCAATCTAGGCTTTTGCTCCTGAACGTCGATGACGACATCGGCAAGTCTGTCTCCGCCGGGTGTATTGCCTGCAGGGCGTGCCGATATATTCGCACGTTCGAACGCGTCGGTGGCGTACAAGGCCTGCTCGCTCGCGTAAACATCCGCCGACCTTAGCAGCTCGCCGTTCTTCATCGAAACGGCTCTCTCGATCGCCTCTGTCTTGGTCAGTTGATTTCCGACCACAAGGATTCGGTTAACGAAGACCGGCTTGCCTTCGTTCTGAATGTTGTAGATCAACTTGTATCTCGGCGAGCCGGTATCGGGATCCGCAGGAAGTTCGTCGAACGCGAAGTTTACGCTCGCGTCGAAATAGCCTCGCTCTGAGTAGAACGTCGCAAGAGCACGCTGGCCGTTGCGCACGCGTGCAATTGAAATATTTCGGCCGGCAATATTCGGAAGAACGCTGCCAAGTTCGTCATTCGAGAAAGCCGAGTTCCCACGAATCTCAACTTCCGTGATGACGGTCGGTACACCCTCATCCACAACAAAGGTAATGATCAGGTTCTCGCCGTCAAGCGACACGCCTCGATTCACACGGACCTCAGCATTCCTGTAGCCGAGTTCACGAAGCACCGACCGGATCGCCAGAGAGTCATTCTCGAGAAGCCGTTGGCTCGTGTAACCTCGTCCATAACCAAATAGCGGGATAACGCCGAGAAAATTAGCCTCTTGCGATTCGAGAATGCTTCGGATCTCTTCTATGTCAAAAAGGTCCGTTCCTCGTAGCCTTATCTCGACGAGCTTCAACCTTCGATTAAGTTCGACCAAGTATTTGATGCTGACCTTTCGGCCGGCGAGTTCTGCACTGTTAAGCGAAGAGCAAATGAACTCCGACTCGGCGGGCATTCCATCAGCCGGCGGCGTGATAGGCGGGTCGACCGAGCACACGGATCGGACATCGGCAAAGAAATAGCCGCGTTCCTGAAAGTGGTTCTCCAGCCGTCTTTCACCCTCAATGATCGCCGCGAGATCGATGGTCCCTTCTCTTTTTACCGGCAGCAGCCTTCTCTGTGTTCCTTCGCCGACGCCGGCTCCTTCGGAGACCACTTCGACCTCGACCTCCGGCCCTGCGGATCCGCGAATTTCGACCGAGATCGTGTTTGACTCACTGTCATAGATCAAACGCGGCTCATTGATACTCGGTGCAAGAAATCCGGCATCACGAAGATTGGTGCGGATACGCTCGACGTCATCTGCGAGCCGTTGCCCGGAATACTCAGTTCCTTTCTTAAGGCGGATCCCGCGGTAAAGCTCTTCATTGTTCGCTCCCTGAACCGCGATCGTGAATTCGTTAACGGTAGCTCGGGGCCCGGCCGAGACAATGAACCGTATCGCAACGTCATTACCTGATTGAAGGCGATCTTGTTCGTAAGAAGCTTCGGCCCGGTAAAATCCTCGTTCGCGCAGGTACTCGACGATCAGGTCAGCATTCGTCTGCAGCGTGCGTTCGGTCACCGTTGCTCCCGGATCGAGAAGGTTCAGCCTTAGCAGCAGTTCCTGCTCGGTCACTCCCGTGGTCTCACTGTCAGTTATATCGACCGTCACCCGCCGTGCTACCGTTCTTCGCTTTATCCGAAATGTGAGTTCGATCCCGCCCGTTTCAGTTTGCCTTGTTTCGGCCGCGACGGTCTCGGCTGTGCCGGAATCGAAGATCGAGGCGATAGCATCGCGAAGCCTTACGGCAGAGTATGTTTCGCCGAGAGCTGTTGCGGCGAGTAGCCGATACCTTTCGGCCTCAGGGATGTCGCTGGATGTCTCTTCGAGAACGATCCTAATGGCATCGATCTTTCGGCCGTCCAGTTCCGTCTGTGCCTCCGCTGCGACCGCGAAAAGTGGGAGCCCTATCAGAAATGCGGTCACCAATCGCAGAAGATGCGACGGAGGCCGGGCGGGTCGGGCTAGCTCGCGGGGGCGTTCGATCAAAACCTCCTCCTGAACCGGACCTCAAAACTGAAATTATCGCGGTTCTGCGTCACATTGCTGAGCGAACGCTGTTCGTATTGGGCGACGAAGGAAAGGCGGTCGGAGACCCGGTATTCGAACGCAATGACCTGGTTCTGGTCCTGCGATAAATTGGTTGCGTAGGTTACCCGAAGGTTGTTATTGATCTGCCGCCCGACCGTGAGTCTGGCCGACGGGTCAAGCCGTTCGCCCGATATGATCGGGTCGATCTCGAAAACATTTAGGCCAAAAAGCCGGTCGGTCGCACGCCGTGCCGGAGCGTTAATTATCGAATCCGTCAGGACTTCCGCCGCCGTATTCAGTCCCGTTGACGCGAGCGTCGGGATGCCGGTCGATGTGTTCGAAAGGCTGCCCGTCGTAATAAGCGAGATGACGTCCTGCTCGGGAAGCGCCGGATTCGAGCGAACCGATGCATTCAATGCTGCGGTATCGGTAAGCGGCCCTGAAAGGTTCACGAAAACCTGATAGCCGTTTATCTCGGAATCTGCCTGAAGGAAGATCACCGGATCGATATTCGTGTCCGGCGGAAACTCGAGCACTCCGCGCTGAATAATGTAGCGGTCATTGCGGAAGAATACGGTTCCGCTGGTCGATGTGATCCGCCCGGCGAGCCGCGGATTGTCGGTCGTGCCCGTTAGTTGGAGCGAGACGGACGCTGTAAGGTCGGCGATATTGTTTCGTACGATAAGTGCGTCGCGGCCCGTAATGCTCAGATTGAACCGCGGGGCCAGCCCCGATGACGAACCTCCGCCGAGTGAGCCTTCACGCCGTGCCCCGATAACGTTTGCGAGTTCGATGTCCCGGCTATATACGCTTCGTCTCGCGAGGATGCTTCCGGAAATTACGTTAAGCAACTCTGTTCCTACACGTGAACCCGAGAAGTCGAGCCGCGCGTCACCGGTCGTAACGAAATTCTCGGGAAGCGGAACCGTCACATTAGAACCCGTTAGCGAAACTCGGTAATTCTGAACGGCAAGATTATCGCCGAACAAAATGCCGCCGCTTGCTGAGAATGATCCGCCGCCCAAGTAGCCCGAAACACGCTCGAACTGAGCTTGGTCGGCAGTAAATCTAACGGTACCGGTCATCCGGTCTGCGGAGAGCCGGCTTGAGCCGATGAAGGTTGCGACCGCCGCATTCGAGAGCTGAGCGGTGCCGTTGATCCTTGCCGTCCGATTGATCCCCGCAAGCCGAACCGAGACGTCGGCCATTCCGCCGAAAAACGTATCGGTCGCGGCAATTCCCGGGAAGATGTTCAAGAGGCTCAGGTTCAGCCGGCCATCGATCGAAAGGTTGTTCATCCCGTCGTCCGACAAAGCCTTTGTTCCTGCAACCACGAGATTCGATCCGCCTCCGGCAAATTTTGCACTTTCGAAGGTGATCTCTGACGGAGAGAAACGAACGACGACCGGCTCTAGAGCCGTTAGCGGTGATTCCTGGATCTGAAGCGTCAGTTGCGAGAAATTCGCAACGCCCGAAAGGTTCGCTGTGCTGAAGACCCTTTCGCCGGCATCATTTGCTACCATGAGCGGCCCGCCAAACTCGACCTTTCCGGTGCCGTTGCCGCCGATCGAATAACCCTTTAGCTGTGGGATCAAGGCAAAGAATGGGCGAAGCGGACTCTGATCGAGCGAGTGCTCGACACGCAATGGCAACTCCGGCTTTCCGAGGTCAACGCTAGCAAGGAAAACCTGCGGGCGGCCCTCAAGTTCAGCGATCAGATCTGCATTCAGTATCTGGTCCGAAGTTGTCCCGTTGAACCGAATTTCGCCAAAAGGATTCTCATTAACAACGATACTTGATCCGCGCCCATTAAATGTGATCTGGATCGAAGCGGTTTGTTCGAGATTCCCGGAACCGCTGGCCGAAAAGTCGATTTGTCCGGTAGCTACCGGCAGCGAATCGCTTGCCGGCAATAATGCAAGCAAAAGCGAAACCGGGACCTTGCTGCCATTTATCTCGCCGTTGAAGTTTTCGGTCATGCGGTCGTAGGAACCGGTGAACGCAGCCCTTCCGCCGTCAGCCGAGATCGAAGCAGACTCAATATCGATGACCGTCCCTTCGAATCTGGCCGCGGCCCGTAGTTCGTCGAATGGCTGTCCATTCAGCGTGCCCTGCTTCGATACGATATCGATCGTTCCCTGCGATTCGTTCGGAAGCCCCCGCAGTTCGATCGTTCCGGAAGTGTTCCCGCGAAGTCCCTGAAGCGATGCCGGAAGGTCAACCGGGATCGCCGTCAAAAGCCGGCCCGCACTGATGTTGTTGAGCGTGGCTGTGACCGAAGTATTGTTGATGCCGGCCGCGGGTATCGCGACCGCAAACTCCATCTGCCCGCCCTCGACCTCGAGCAGTTTGCCGTTCGAAACAAAAACGCCTCGTGATGAAACATCGAGTTCGGCCGATACGCGTCCCAGCTCCTGTTCCCGAAGCGAGATCGACCCGAGCGACAGATTGCCTTTGAACTCCGGTTCGGCGAGACTTCCGGTGACCCTTCCGTCGAATGCCAGATCATCGCGAACCACGACCCTGTACGCATCCAGTTGCTCGGTGAGGCCGGGCGATACGTCAAGGATGCGGAACATTCTTTCCGCTTCTGAAGCATCCGATGAGCGAAGAGCGAGTTCGAGATCAGAATCGGTTCCGAGAAGATCGAACCGGCCGGAGGCAGTTAGCTCGCTCTTTTCGGTGGCGACCTTTGCGTTTTCGATGTTCAAAAGCCCGTCGTCCGCCTTGATCTCTACCGACCCGTTCAGCGGGATCCTTCCGTCCGCATCATTTCCCGCTGGAGCCGCAATGTTCGCATTGATGTCGCCCGTCGCCGTTCTGAGATCCGTACCCTTGAAAGAAATGTCGGCCCGTCCGGTCGTTTGCCCTTCGATCGGCAAAATGCGCCCGGCGCCGAGGGCGATCAGTTTTGAGATATCGAGAGAGCTAAAGTCAGCATTTACCGTTGATGCGGATCGTGAGCTGAGGGCGATCTTTGCCTCGCCCCGGACGTCGCCGTCCATCACCTGGGCAACAAGGTCGTTAAGTTCGGCCCGGTCGTTGGTAATGACAACACTCGAGCGGGCTGAGCCAAGAGTGATACTTCCGAGCGTGCCGCCACCAATGCTCATATCCGCCGAGGCACGGTATCGGCCCGAAGGCTCAAGAACATAGACCGGTTTTGCGGCAACGACCTTCTCGATGGTCCCGCCCTCCGGAAACGACTCGCTTTTCGAGAGTGTCACTGTTCCGGCGTCGATATCCTCGGAACGTGCCTCGACCCTTCCTTGCCGAATTGTTAAGCGGACACCTGCGATGTTAAGGCTTCCGAGGATCGCGCCGTCGGACTCGACGCTAGCGATCCGTAACCGGTCAGAATAGATCAACGTATCGGGGCCGACATCGCGAAGCGTGACCGTGTCCGCTCTGAGCCCTTCGATACGATTTCCACCCGAATCCAGACGCTCGGCGGTCAGGTCGCGAACAGAGAGTTCGGTCGATGATGGAACGTCCTTGAAGGCAAATTCCCGGGCCTTCAAATTTCGCAGACGGGCATCGCCTATCGTTGCGTTTCGCGCTTCCAGGCCGTCGATCTCCACGGTTGTGGTTTCACCTGAGTCACGAACACGGAGGTTTCGGCCGGTTACACCGTCAATTTTATAGTCGTCGGTCTGAAACGATCCGGCCTGTGCGGTCGGAGCGGCCAGGGTTGTAGTTTCTCCATCGACCGTAAGTCTCAATCCTTGCGTCCTAAGGTCGCTAAATCGGGTATCGGCGACCGAGAAAAGCTGCGCCCGGCCGTTGCCGGCTGTAGCCACGAAGCGCCTATCGTTAAGTTCGGCGACCGCATCCGATATGAAAAGCCCGCCAAGCGTCAATGACCGCGACTTTGCCGCCGCTGCCTGCAGTTCGCCGACCCAACGAAAGTCCGTTCCGGTCCCGCGAACGTTTCCGGCGATCCGCGGAAATTCGACCCTGAAATCTTCGAACGTGAAAAGTTCGGCAACGGCACGGCCATTCGCTTCGTACTGAGAATTTGTTCCTTCAACCGTCGCCGCAACATCGACCGCCCGCAGATAGACGCCGTCGGCAGCCAGGGCTTCTGACGTGACGTTACCGTCCACCCGATAGGCCGTTCCGGTGCCCGTCACGCGTCCCTTGAAGTTCCCGACACCGCGAAGAGTTGTCCCAAGCGGAAAGATCGTTGACGTTTGCGTTAGGTCGAGCGAGGATTCAATGCTCAGGTCGTAAGTGAAATTCTGCCAGTCGGTCAGGCGGCCGCTAAGTGTCGAGTAACCGATCGGAGTGTCAATACGAAGTTCGCTGATGTCCGCGGATTCCGGGTCCGCGACCCCCTTCGCCCGAATACGGATATTCTCCAAACGGCCGCCGTCATAGGTGAAAAAGGAATCCGTGGACTCCATCTCGAATCGGAATCGAGACGGGCGGTCGAGCAAAGGCTCTTCCGCGGGGTTCAGGCTAACCGTTAAATTCCTCGCATCTGCCTCTATCTTTCGCGATACATCGTTAAAGTGGATCACGGAGTCGAGCAGCAAGAACTTGATCGAATCGTACTTGAAACTGAGGCGTGACTCCCGTTCGTCTGCGACGAGGTTGGCAAAGTTCGATCGCCCGTTCTCATCGAACCTGACCCAAACCTCTGCCCCGTAGATCTCCGTGGAATCGACCGAGATCTCGCGGGTCGTCTGCCAGGCGAAAAGATCGAGGATCGTTATTCCGATCCGTGCGTCTCTAATGAAGAACAGCTTTTCGCCGGTGACGCGGTCGTTGAAGGTGGCGTTCTTGAGTTCTAGTTCGAGCGGGGAAGCGTTCAGACGAAACACATCGGCGTCAAAAACGATGCCCATGTATTCCATTTTCTCGCGAAACTGGTTCTTGACGACCGAATCAACGGCACCTGACCTGAAGAGAACAACGCCGACAATGCCCAAAAGCAGAACGAGACCGACCGCCGCGATCAATGCAGATCGGAGCCGTTTCCCGGCGAGGAATTTCCGCTTTGCCGGTTGTTCATCGTCCGCCGGCGGTGCCGGTTCGAGCGGAGTGTCAAGTTCCTCAGGCATTCTTGCAGCCAAAAGACGATCCAACCCTATTGCAGGCTGACCGTCTCAACTATCTCAAGGCCAAAGGCCTCAAGAGCATTGATCTTTGGGGGATGGTTGGACAAAAGCCGGATCTTTTTGATCCCAAGATCTTTCAGTATTTGGGCACCGATCCCGTAATCATGGATCTTTCCGTAGCCAGTTTCGCGTTTTGCGTTTTGAAAATCAACACCTTTTTCCTGCATCACCGCATACGTGCGAAGTTGATCGACCAGGTCAAGGTGGTTATCCCGCTGCCGAAGATAGATTATCGCTCCGCGGCCCTCTTCAGCGATCTTTTGAAGCGACGTATTTATCGCCGGGGCAGCTTCGCCAAGCGTGCATCCGAACATTGCAAAGGTCACATTCTCCGTTTGGACGCGGACGAGTATTGATCCGGTTGTATCCGAAACGTCCCCGAGCGTGAGGCCCACGTGCGTTTCGCCGTTGATCAGATTCTCAAATATCACCGCATCGAACATGCCGTAGGCCGTGGGTAAGGACGTCGAAACCACTCGGCGGATGAGCGGCTCCCGTTCCATCCTGTACCGGACAAGATCGGCGACCGAAATGATCTTAAGATCGTGGCGTTCGGCGAAACGCTCGAGCTCGGGCATGCGGGCCATCGTGCCGTCATCGTTCATTATCTCGCAAATGACGGCCGAAGGGTCGAGCCCGGCGATCCTTGCAATATCAACGCTTGCCTCTGTCTGCCCGACTCGGACCAGTACACCACCGCGTTTTGCACGCAGCGGAAAAACATGTCCCGGCCTTGCAAGGTCCGAGGGTTTCGAAGCGGGATCTACTGCGGTCAAAATGGTTCTCGCCCGGTCCGCAGCAGATATGCCGGTCGTGACGCCCTCCTTTGCCTCGATCGATATGGTGAAAGCAGTACCCATACTCGAGGTGTTGTCCGCTGCCTGCGGCGTCAGGTTAAGTTCATCGCACCTTTCTTCCGTTAGCGGAAGACAGATCAACCCACGGCCATGTGTGGCCATAAAGTTAATTATCTCCGGCGTAACTTTTTCGGCCGCACAAACGAGGTCGCCCTCGTTCTCGCGATCCTCATCGTCAACAATAATGATCATCCGGCCATTCCGGATGTCATCCGCCGCTTCCTCGATCGTGCTCAGAGGCATTTGGTGTTTCGTAGTCCTATATCGAAAATCGAATCTGAATTTTATCGAATGTTGAGTGTCATTGCTAACTGATGTCCCGGTTAACAATTGGGCCGAGTGGCTTTACAATTGAGCGATGCCGCTCGTCGTCAAGCTCGCTCTGCGCTCTATCAGCCTCAAACGTGGCGGCCTCGCCCGTTTTACGTCACTTGCGGCGGCATTGATGGTTTCTATTGCGGTGTTCGTGTTTCTCTTTACTTACACACTGGCAAGGGCTTTTGAAACGACTCTTATCTCAAGTCTGACCCGGTCGGAACCGCATGTTGTGATCGCTCCGGTCGGGACCCTTTCGAAGGACAGTTTGGGCAGTGTAGTGGATCGTGTTGCCGGTACTGATGGCCTAACAAGCATCCGGCCTGCAGCAGCCATACACGCGATGGTCTCGGCAAACGGAAGGTCGCATGTTGTCGTGATCAGGACGGCCGAAAGCGAGGGCTCCGGACTAATGATCGGTGACCTGCTCGCGGCACGTCTCGAAGTTGCTCCCGGCGATGAATTGGAATTGGTCGTACAGGCCCGGGATGAGAGTCTCCGCAAGGTGCGAACCCGTGTCGGCCGCGTATCTTCGAGCGGCCTCGCCGATCAAGATCTATCGGTCGTCAGCGTCGGGCAGAGTGAATATGCAGCGATAGTTGGCGACGAGATATTCACTCCCGACCATATCGAGGTCTTTTTGGCCGACCCGATGACCGCAGAGGACGCTGCGGCCCGTATCGCCGCATTGGCAGGCGACGGGGTTCAGGCCGTTTCTTGGCAGAGGTCGAACCGCGTTTTATTCGAGTCGCTGCGAACCGCGAAAAGCTTTGCCGCTGTGGTTGTCTTACTGTTCGCTGCATTCGGAATGTTCGGCTTGGCAATAACAACTGCGGTCCTTGTGCGGGAGCGAAAGGCCGACATCGCAATTTTTCGGACTCTCGGGATGCCGCAGAGGTCTATCGCATTGTCCGTTGCGATCCATACTGCCGTGATAGCCCTCGCAGGCGGCCTTCTTGGAGTAGCTTTGTTTTATTTAACGCTCTCAACCATCGACGCCTCGTTTTTTCTTGCATTACTCGGAACGGGAACGCCGCTGCGGACGGTGAGCATTGTTCCGGGTGTGCTTGAACCCGCACTCACTCTTGCCGCCGCGGTGGCACTCGCAATTGTTTCTGGACTGATCCCGGCATTGAGTGCCGCTCGGATCAAGCCGCTTGCCAATTTGCGTCATACATAATTTGAATTTTGCGTCTGTAAGAACATGGCAATAATCGGGAAAGATCATGATCGACAACCTGCGGGAGGCAGGATCCTTAGCCCGCTTTTGCATGTGGTCTTTTTTCTTTCGGGTATCGGGACGGTTCTGATCGGGCAGGTGCTTCCATATTTCGAACGGGCCTTTTCGCTATCGGACGGTCAACTGGCGCTGTTCTTTCCGGCGCAGTTTGCGGGTTCCGTTGCAGGAACTCTGATCTCGGGTATTTTCGGTCGCCGGTCAAAGCTTAAGCAGGCGACCGTTATCGGGGCCGCCGGTATGGCCGCAGGCATCTTGATGATGAACTCCGGCGAACTTTCGCTCGTGCTTCTCGGGTTCTGTTTGAACGGCATCGGCATCGGATTGACGCTTCCGGCTATCAATCTTCTTGTCCTTGAGATGAATTTGCATCGGACCGCATCGGCCCTGAGCCTCCTGAACTTTTACTGGGGTGCCGGAGCGATCGTTGCGAAGCCTTTCGTTGACCTTACTTCAAATGCAACTTCGGGCCTGCTTTTCACGACCCTCCTGCTGGCAATTCCGCTCGCGGCCGGTGCCGTGCTTTTGTTCCTGATCCCGATCTCTTCGAAAGAAAGACCTGAGCCCGAACCGGCCGCTTCGGGCGGGAATGGGCTTTGGGCGATGCCCCTTGCTTGGGCGATCGCCGCTTTCCATTTTGTCCACGTGGGATTTGAGAGCGGCATGGGCGGCTGGATCACAACTTATTCCGAACGTGTTGCCGGGGCACCGGTCACGAACTTGCTGTCGCCGACGTTCTTATACTTTCTGCTCTTCGTACTCGGCAGGGCGTTGGGGCCGATCCTTTTTCGCTATTTCAACGAAAATCGGGCGATCGTTCTCGGCCTCGTCCTTGTCCTGGTCGGGCTTGCAATTGCTCTTTCGGCTTCGAGCATCGGCCAGCTTAGCCTGGGTTCGATAATCACCGGGATCGGAACGTCCTGGATCTTCCCGACGAACGTCTCGCGGTTCTACAATTCATTCGGCCCGGAGGCGGCTCGCAAAGCAACGCCGCTCTTTATTTGCGGGACCATCGGAGCAACGGCGGTCACATGGGGGATTGGGGCTGTCTCGTCAGTAACAGGCGACCTTAGCTACGGAATGCTTGTTCTTGTCGCCGCGGTTGTCCTGCTTTTTGGTTTGCAGGCGGTCATTGTTACGATCGCCGGCAGGCGAAAGCATGCCTAGAACTTCATGTTCTTTAGGTATTCCCGAAACGGGCCGCCGAGATCCTCGCGCTTAAGAGCATATTCAACGGTTGCTATCAGAAACCCGAGTTTATCACCCGCGTCGTGCCGCGTGCCTTCGAGCTTTACGGCATAGAATGGCCTCACTTTAAGCAAAATACGCATCGCGTCCGTTATCTGGATCTCGCCTCCCGAGCCCGGCGTGGTCCTTTCGATCGCTCCAAATATATCAGGCGTGAATATGTAGCGACCGATTATTGCGAGGTCGGATGGGGCATCGGCGTATGCCGGCTTTTCGACCATGTCCTTGATCTTGAAAACGCCGGGTTCGACCTCGTCGGCGTCGATCACGCCGAATCGGGATATGGCTTCGCCTTCGACCTGCATGGTCGCGATCACGGGTGCGTCGTATTTCTCATATACATCGATCATCTGCCGCAATGCAGGCCGTTCGGCGTCAACAACGTCATCAGCAAGCAGTGCCGCGAATGGCTCCGTGCCGACAAAGTCTTTCGCCTGATAGATCGCGTGCCCAAGACCGAGGGCCTGCTTTTGTCTTGTATAGCTTATCTTTGCTATATCCGAGATCGCCCGGACCTGCTCGAACATCTCGACCTTGCCCTTTTCCTGCAGCAATTGTTCGAGCTCGAACGAGATGTCGAAATGGTTCTCGATCGCACTCTTGTCGCGGCCGGTGATGATCAGCAGCGATTCGCAACCCGATGCGACGGCCTCCTCGACCGAATACTGGATCAGGGGTTTGTCCACGAGCGGCAGCATCTCTTTCGGTGATGCCTTCGTTGCAGGAAGGAACCTGGTGCCGAGGCCGGCTGCCGGGAAAACCGCTTTTCGAATTGTTTGAGCCATATAAAGATTGCTAAATTAGGGTTTCGCACCGCAAATGCAAACCTAAATCTTAGGGTTTTTCGGTAAACGAAACAAACCGGAATGAACTGACAGACCATATGCTTGACATTAATTTCGTCAGAGAAAATCTCGCTGAAGTAAAGCTTGTACTCGAAAGCCGCAATTTCCCGATCGATGCTTTGGACCGCTTCTCCGAATTGGACATTGAGCGGCGCAAACTGATCAGCGAATCGGATTCGATCAATCAGCAGCGAAACTCCGCCAGTAAGGAGATCGGCGAGCTGATGAAATCCGGAAAGCGTGATGAGGCCGAATCCAAGAAAGCCGAGGTCGCCGGGCTCAAGGATAGGCAGTCCGAACTCGATCAAAAGCGAGAGGTTGCCGAAGCCGCGATGCGCGATCTGCTCGTCGGCTTGCCGAACATCCCGGCCGCAGACGTTCCGGTCGGGGCAGACGAATCCGCCAATGTCGAGATTCGGAAGTGGGGCGAGGTGCCCTCGTTCGATTTTGAGGTAAAAGACCACGTCGATCTTGGCGAATCGCTTGGCATTCTGGATTTTGAGCGGGCAACGAAAATAACGGGCTCGCGATTTGCGATCATCAACGGGGCCGGAGCTAGGCTTTCGCGGGCGTTGGTCAACTTCATGCTCGATGTCCACACCCGCGAACATGGTTACACCGAGACGATGCCGCCTTTTATGGTCAATCGAACATCGCTCTTCGGAACCAACCAACTCCCGAAATTCGAAGAGGATCTCTTTCACATCAAGGACGAACGCGGATTCGCGCTTATCCCGACCGCAGAGGTGCCGGTAACGAATTATCACGCCGAAGAGATACTCGATGCCTCCGAACTCCCGAAGTATTTCACTGCTTACACGCCGTGCTTTCGGAGCGAGGCAGGAAGCTATGGCCGCGATACACGTGGGCTGATCCGGCAACACCAATTTGAGAAGGTCGAGCTTGTGAAGGTCTGCCTGCCCGAGGAATCTGAGAACGAACACGAAAAGCTTACACAAAACGCCGAACGCATCCTCCAGTTGCTAAAACTCCCATACCGAACTGTCGTCCTCTCCACCGGCGATATGGGTTTCGGCGCCAGAAAGACCTACGACATCGAGGTTTGGGTTCCATCGCAAGACACTTACCGGGAGATCTCGAGTTGTTCAAATTGCGGCGATTTTCAGGCTCGCAGAATGAATCTCCGGTTTCGCCGGGCCGGCGGTGCAAAGCCCGAATTTGCACACACTCTGAACGGCAGCGGACTTGCCGTTGGCCGTACCTGGCTGGCCGTGATCGAAAACTATCAGCAGGCTGACGGTTCTGTCGTGATTCCGGAGGTTCTGCGGCCGTATATGCACGGTGCCGAGCGGATCGCCGCAAATTCGTAAAATGACCGCTCGCGGCGGCATTTTTCGATTGACCAGGGGTCTTTTTGTAATCACAATGTAATTATGAAGGCTCAGATAATTCAGATCGGCAACTCTCAGGGTATCCGAATTCCCAAAATGATGCTTGAAGAGACCGGCATTTCAGGCGAGGTCGATCTCCAGATAATGCCCGACGGGATCCTCATCCGAAAGACCCGCAAGCCGCGTGGCGATTGGGACGCAGTATTTAGTAGATTTGCCGAGTCTGACGACGAGCTTTCGGAAGACATCAACACGCCCGGTGATTTTGAGCGAAAGGAGTGGCAATGGTAAAGCGATTTGAGGTTTACCTGATCAATCTCGACGACGAGGTCTCGGATGACCCCAAGAATTCGCGTCCGGGCGTTGTGATCTCGCCCGATGAGATCAACCGTAACCTTGGGCACGTGCTCATTGCTCCGATCGCTTCGACCACCGCGAAACTGCCGACGCGGATCGCGACCGAATTTCTTAACTCCGACCGCCAGATCGTGCTCGACCAAATGCGGACGGTTGACAAGGCACGGCTCGTGAAGCGGATCGGGGAGATCGACGGACGATCGAAGGACCAAGTGACCGAAATTTTGCTAGAGATGTTCGCTCAATGACCTGACTCCGCGGCCTTTGCTGCGTTCCAAAGCTTATCCATTTCTTCGAGCGTCGATCCGTTCAAGCCGCTTCCGGCTTTTTCCAGTTCCTTCTCGACATAGCCGAATCGCTTTCGAAATTTGCGGTTCGTTCTCTTCAATGCGGTCTCCGGCTCGACATCGAGCCGCCGGGCGAGATTTACGATAACGAAAAGCAGATCGCCGATCTCTTCCTCGATGTTTTCGGGGTCGGCGGAGCTTATTGCCGCCCGAAGTTCGCCTATCTCCTCCTCGGCCTTTTCGATTATCTGGTCTGTCTCGGGCCAATCGAAGCCGACCTTTGCCGCCTTTTTCGTAAGCTTCAGTGCCTCAAGCAGTGCAGGGAAATGAACGGGCACCTCGTCGAGGATCGATTCCTTTATCTTCTCGGCCTTGCCCGAGGCCTTTCGCTCATTCGCCTTTAGCTCGTCCCAATTGTTCAGAACGTCGCTCGCCGTTTCGAGATTCGCATCGCCAAACACGTGCGGGTGGCGAAGGACGAGCTTCTTCGAAATGCCCTCGGCCACGTCCTCTATAGTGAACTCGCCGCGTTCCTTGCCGATGGTCGAGTGGAAGACGACCTGAAGCAGCAGATCGCCAAGTTCCTCTTTGAGGTGCTCGATGTCGCCGGTCGCTTCGGCATGCTGGATAGCATCAAAAGTCTCGTAAGCTTCTTCAAGCAAATACTGCGAAAGCGATGCGTAGGTTTGCTCCGCATCCCATGGACAGCCGCCGGGTGCCCTGAGCCGTTCCATCACGCCGACGAGTTCATCAAATTTTTCTGACATACCACTATTTAAGTTTAGGACCGGCCTGTTGTCTAGGAAGTGCCGGATATACGTGCTGTTCGGTGGAGCGAGCTGCCGCCGGCGAGTGGTAATCTCATCGGTGAGCTTTCGGGTAGAAAGCTCGCAAATGGTAAAATCTGGCAAGAGAAGAATTGGTATGATCGGACACGAAGATAATCAAGAAGAGGTCATTTTCAAAGTAACGGACCGCCGTAAGTTCAACCCGGACGGCTCGCTGAAAGAGGGCGTTGAGATCGAGCCCGAAGCACCGAAACCGGTTGCCGAGCCGCCGGTGCCCGAACCCAAGTTAGAGCCGGCAATCGCGGCGATCGAAGAAGAGCCTGTCGCCGTGGCTGGCGATGAGGCCGAGGAGGACGGCGAGAGCGACGTACCCGGTGCGGAAGATCCGGCGAGCTTCGTCAATTTTCTCTCGACCCTCGCGACCAACGCGGCCGCGGCGCTCGGTGCCGTTCCGCACCCGGCGACCGGGCAGCGTTCGCTTGACCTTGATACGGGCAAGTATTGGCTCGATGTTCTTGCGATGATCCGCGATAAGACGAAAGGCAATCTCCACGCTCAGGAGGCCCGTCTTCTCGAGGGGCTTCTCGCCGATCTCAGGATGCAGTATGTGACGATGGTTCGGGCGACCGAGGAGAAACTCAAAGCTCAGGCTGCGAAAAAGTTTTCCGGAGCGGATATTCTCGGAAAGAAATAGTTGGACCGCGTTAAGATCCCGATGCGACTAACCTTCCTCGGAACCGGAACCTCGACAGGCGTACCCTCGATCGCCTGCGACTGCGAGACGTGTCTCTCCGATGACCCGCGTGACAAGCGGCTCCGCGTCTCGATCCTCGTCGAACACAAGGGCAAGTCGATCCTCGTCGATACCTCGTCGGATTTCCGCCAGCAGGCACTGCGGGCAAATATCCGCCAGCTTGATGCGGTGCTCATCACGCATTGCCACGTCGATCACGTCTTCGGCCTTGATGACATCCGGCCGCTGAATTTTCGATACGGGGCGATGCCGATCTTTGCCAATGAGATCGCCTGGATCGACCTTCGCCGGATCTTTCAGTACATTTTCCAGCCGACCCACTTGGGCGGCGGGCTGCCGCAGCTTATCCCGCACACGGTCTTTCCGGGTTCGCCGTTTTGCATCGGCGAGGTCGAGGTGACGCCGCTTGAGGTCATCCACGGCAAGCTGCCGGTGATCGCTTATCGCTTTAACGATTTTGCCTATGCGACCGACCTGAAGACCATTCCGCCCGAGTCACTTGATGGGCTCCGCGGCCTCGACGTACTTGTGCTTGACTGCGTCCGCATCAAGCCGCACACGACGCACCTGAACCTCGAGGAAGCCCTCGCCTATATCGAAGAACTCAAGCCGCGAAAGGCCTACCTTACCCACCTGAACCACGACATCCTCCACGCCCGCGAGTCGCGCACGCTGCCCGACAACGTCGAACTCGCCTACGACGGCCTCGTGATCAGCGACGAGCCGGATGATGCATGAACACGCCCGAAATTGCCGTTTAGATCTACAACTCTGAACGACGGGCTGGAGTCCGGACTCAAAAACCCGAAACTTTCGCAACTCTCGCAACTTTCCAGATCTTCCACATCATCCATATCTCCCGTTTCTCACGAGTCGCCGTTCACTTTGGTTTAAGGGCCTAGGAGAATGGACAGCGGGAGGTTAGTAAATCGTGAATCGTGAATCGTCAATAGTTCTCCGAGCACAGACCTTGCAGGGTCTTTGCGGCTTTGCGGAAGGACGATCTTAACGCAGAGGCCGCAGGGATCGCAGATGCCGGTAAGGAGTGAGCGGTGGGAAAGAAGACCGAAGTCCTTCATTCAAGTCAATTAGTAATTAGAAATCAGTAATTACTAATTAAACGGAGTGCCAATCGGTAGTTTGAAAATGCAGACATCGAAGCCCCGAGCCCAGAGACCAAAGCGCAATTTTAACCAATTTACGATGGTTCAATTAACAATTGACAATGCGAAGATGCAAATCCAAAGCCCCAAATCCCACATCACAAATCTCCAGGCCCGGCCGTACGTCCCAGTTGTCCTATCTGTCCCATTCGTCCCAAGCGTTTCACGCGTTTCAAGTGTTTCAGGTGTTTCATCTGTTTCATTTTTTTCGTCCGTTTCAGATGCACACACTCCTGGCAAAAAATGAAACACCCGACATCAAAGGAAACCGCGAGCCCGGAACGGACGGTTGCGCTAGATTTCGCCCGCGGTTGGTTGTGAAATGGCGGCAATTATTCGATAATTCTAAGTTTTGGTATTCCAAGAACGTTTTTAAGTTCGCATCCCAATATAAGTTAGTAACTATCTATCTTGAGAGGGTGTTTCTGCGGCCCGCGGGGCCGGGAGCACGAGATCGAAAAGACTATGAACGATTACGTTATTTATCTGGTGCCCGCGTTGGGGCTTTTCGGCATTCTGGTAATGGCTTTCAAATCTGCCTGGGTCGGCAAGCAGGACGCCGGCGAGGACAACATGCAGGAGCTTGCGGGCCACATCGCCGCGGGCGCAATGGCATTTTTGAAGGCCGAATGGCGGGTGCTCAGCATCTTTGCCGTTATCACGGCCGCCTTGCTTGCCTATTCGGGCACGGTGCATGAGGTCAATGGCCGCGAGATCCACTCGCACTGGACCATCGCCATCGCGTTCCTAATCGGAGCGGTCTTTTCGGCGACGGCCGGCTACATCGGGATGAAGGTCGCGACCAAGGCGAACGTCCGAACCACGCAGGCCGCACGGACGAGCCTCAAGCACGCGCTCGCCGTTTCATTTACGGGCGGTTCGGTGATGGGACTCGGCGTTGCCGGCCTTGCGATCCTTGGGCTCGGCGGGCTGTTCATCGCATTTCTCGCCCTCTTTGCTGACCTCGGCGTAAACCAGGTAAGGACCGCGATCGAGGTGCTGACCGGCTTCTCGCTCGGGGCCGAATCGATCGCACTTTTCGCACGCGTCGGCGGCGGTATCTATACGAAAGCGGCTGACGTAGGGGCCGACCTAGTCGGAAAGGTCGAGGCGGGCATTCCGGAGGACGACGTCCGCAACCCGGCCACCATCGCAGATAACGTTGGCGACAACGTCGGCGATGTCGCCGGCATGGGCGCCGACCTTTTCGGTTCATACGTTGCGACCATCCTTGCGACGATGGTGCTCGGGCAAGAGATCACTTCGCGTGACGCACTCGGCGGGCTCGCTCCGATCCTCTTGCCGATGGTCATCGGCGGCCTTGGCATCGTCTTTTCGGTGGTCGGAATGCTGTTCGTCCGCATCAGCGGCGAAAACGCTTCGGTACAGAATGCTCTGAACCTCGGCAACTGGTCCGCGATGATCCTGACGGTGATCGCCTCGTTCTTTGCTGTGATGTGGATTCTGCCGGAAGGGCAGATCACGCTCCGCTCGCAGTCGTTCGACAAATGGGGCGTTTTCTATTCGATCGTCGTCGGAACTATCGTTGGGGCGATCATGAGCTACGCGACCGAGTACTACACGGCGATGGGCAAGAAGCCGGTTGATTCTATCGTTCAGCAATCCTCGACCGGCCACGCGACAAACATTATCGGCGGGCTTTCAGTGGGAATGAAATCGACCGTCATCCCGATCATCACGCTGGCCGCCGGTATTGTGGCTTCATACTACTTCGCAGGGCTCTACGGCGTGGCCATTGCCGCCTCGGGAATGATGGCGACGACCGCGATGCAGCTCGCTATCGACGCCTTCGGCCCGATCGCTGACAACGCCGGCGGCATTGCCGAAATGAGCCAGCTCCCCGCCGAGGTTCGCGGGCGGACCGACATCCTCGATGCGGTCGGAAATACAACTGCGGCAACCGGAAAAGGCTTCGCGATCGCAAGTGCGGCGCTGACTGCCCTTGCCCTTTTCGCAGCCTTCGTCGGAATCGCCGGCATCGACCGGATCGATATCTACAAGGCGAACGTCCTCGCCGGGCTATTTATCGGCGGTATGATCCCGTTCATCTTCTCGGCGCTGTGCATTCAGGCGGTCGGCAAGGCGGCGATGGACATGGTGCAGGAAGTGCGGCGTCAGTTCCGCGAGATTCCGGGCATCATGGAATACAAAGCCAAGCCGGAATACGAGAAGTGCGTTGAGATCTCGACCAAGGCCTCGATCCGAGAAATGCTAATGCCGGGAGCGATCGCGTTGATCACCCCGGTGATCGTCGGGTTCACCTTCGGACCGGAAGTTCTCGGCGGTCTGCTTGCAGGCGTGACGGTGACAGGTGTGCTGATGGGGATCTTTCAGAACAATGCCGGCGGAGCGTGGGACAACGCCAAGAAGTCTTTTGAAAAGGGCGTGGTTATCAATGGCGAGACCTTCTACAAAGGCTCAGAACCGCACAAGGCCTCGGTCACGGGCGACACGGTCGGCGACCCTTTTAAAGACACGTCGGGCCCTTCGATGAACATCCTCATCAAGCTGATGTCCATCGTCTCGCTCGTAATCGCTCCCTATATTTACGGCATAGGGCAGTAGGGAGGGGTTTTACCTAGGCAGAGGCCACATAGGGCAAATTCGTCCTATGTGGCCTATTTATTTTTCCATCATTCGCACAAACTGCTCAAAGAGATACTCGCTGTCATGCGGGCCGGGGGCTGATTCGGGGTGATATTGGACGGAAAACACAGGCAGAACTTTGTGTCGAAGACCCGCGACGGTGTTG
The DNA here is from genome assembly GCA_019639235.1 of Acidobacteriota bacterium. Lineage (GTDB taxonomy): Bacteria > Acidobacteriota > Blastocatellia > Pyrinomonadales > Pyrinomonadaceae > OLB17. The sequence goes on from JAHBSG010000008.1 coordinate 79,600, forward strand.
TCGTTCAGATTCAGGTGCGTTACTTCGACATCGACCGGAAGCGAATCGGCATCGACGGCGAATCCGTGGTTGTGCGAGGTTATCTCGACCTTTCCGGTCGTGAGGTTTTTGATCGGCTGGTTGCCGCCGCGGTGTCCGAATTTCATCTTGAATGTCCGTCCGCCGAAGGCTTGCCCGATCAATTGATGCCCGAGACAGATGCCGAACATCGGTTTTTGCGATGCGGCGAGTTTCCGTATTTCTTCGATCACAGCCTGCATAGACGCAGGGTCGCCCGGACCGTTCGAAAGAAAAATGCCGTCGGGCTCGAGTGAAAGCACTTCGTCGGCTGATGTTCCAGCTGGAACGACCGTTACACGACAGCCGAACTTCGCAAATTCGCGAAGGCTGTTGGTCTTCACACCAAAGTCGTAAGCGACGATATGGTACCTGGATTCGGCGGCTGAAGGATACTCGAAGCTCGCCTCTGCAGTGACTTCCGTTGCGAGCTCGCGGCCTTTCATATCAGGCGAGGAACGCACCTTTTCTTGGAGGCTTATCTCGTCGAGATCGGTCGTCGAAATAACGGCGCGCATGGCGCCCTTATCGCGAATGTGCCTGACAAGTGCACGCGTGTCGATCCCTTCGATCCCAACGATATTGTTGCGTGCGAGATAGGATTGCAGTGACTCGGTCGATCGCCAGTTCGAGGCGATCCGCGACGCTTCTTTGACGACGAAACCTTCGGCCCAGGGCCGGCGGGATTCAACGTCCGACTCATTAACGCCGTAGTTGCCGATCAGCGGATACGTCATGCAGACGATCTGTCCGGCATAGCTCGGGTCGGTCAAAATCTCCTGATAACCCGTCATCGAGGTGTTGAAGACCATCTCACCAAAGGCCTCGCCCTCAGAGCCGAAAGCAGTGCCGCGGAATGAGCGGCCATCTTCCAATAATATGATCGCCGGATTCGATTTACTCATCTGCAGAGCAGTTTATCGCAACCGGAGTCGGCAGTTAAACGGAAGCGAGGTGGAAATTAGAGGTGAGCGGAAATCACTGCTGGACGGCACGCGTATCCGAAAGGTCCTCGAGGCCGGAATCCTTGTAATCTCCGTGTTCGACGAAGCCGATCTTGTCCGGCTGCCAGTAGCGAAAGAACGCCTTCCCGTAAATGTACTTCTCAGGAACGAGGCCCCAATAACGCGAATCGGAGGAGTTATCACGGTTATCACCCATTACAAAGAAATGATGGGGATCGACCTTTTTCGCGGGCCAGGTCGGCAGGCTTTGGTTATGCTCGGTGTCAAGATAATCTTCCTGTAGCTCGACGCCATTGATATAAACCCGGCCGTTCCTGACCTCGACCGTCTCTCCCGGCAGGCCAATGATCCTTTTCACGTAGCTCTTATCCGGCTCACGCGGAAACCAGAAAACAACGATATCGCCGCGCTCCAAATGGCCCCAACTGACGCTCTTAATGTTGTAGTAAACTAGCTTGTTCACTAGGAGCCGTTCGCCATTGTGGAGATGCGGCAGCATCGATTCGCCTTCGACGACAACCGGCTGAACAGCAAAAACACCAAGCAGAACAAATACGACCAGGATCAAAAAGACATCGCGAACCAGCCGCATTCCCTCAGCCCAGAGAAAAGTTCGGGACTGCTTTCGGTACTGATGTACTGCAATGTCGAGATCGTCCGCTGGGTCAAGCGGGCCAAAGGGAATCGGACGTTTTCGGTTACGGCTAAACACTGATATTTTGTTGGATCCAGAACTGCGGGCAAGTGGTTGACCGCTCTCGGCATATTTGATTTTCAGCCCCGATGGGAGATTTGTCAACGAGTTCTTTTCCGTGGTCGAGTTAAATCGATTCAATATGTCGGCACTTGTTGTTATAGAATCTTCTACATGATACCCGAGATACGCTCGCTCTTTGCCGCGACCTCGCACTATGCCTACCTCAATTCTGCCGCCGTTTCACCAATGCCAAGGACGGCGATCGAGGCTGTCAATTGGCAGCTTAACGACGTTGCTACGCACGGTTCCGAACACTATACCGAATGGGTCAAAACGAAAGGCCGTTGCCGCGAACTTTTGGCCGGGATGCTGAACGTCGGCCCTGAACACATCGCGTTCATGCGCAATACTTCGGACGGGTTCGCGGCGGTCGCTGCGGGGCTTGAGTGGAAGCAGGGCGACAACATTGTAACGTTCGGCAACGAGTTTCCGGCAAATTTTTACCCGTGGCGTCGTGTTCGCGACCGTTTTGGCGTTGAACTGCGCATCTGCCCCGAACGCGACGGACGATATGAGATCGACGAACTCATTGACATGATCGACTCGAATACACGGGTCGTCGCCGTTAGTGCGGTTCAGTTCGCCTCCGGGTTTCGTGCCGACCTTGAGCGTATCGGAAAAGCGGCTCGTGCCGTTGACGCAATATTCGCCGTGGATGTTATCCAAGGCCTTGGGCAAATGGGATTTGACCTTGAGGCGGCCAAGGTCGATGTCGCTGCCGGTGCGAGCCATAAATGGCTGTGTGCCCCGGAAGGTTGCGGGATTCTTTTCGTATCGGAACGCGCCCGCGAACGAATCGATCCGGTCTTTGTCGGCTGGATCAGTGTCGAAACCCCGTGGGACTTTGACGACCGCGAGCAACCGTTCAAACCGAACGCCCTCGCCTGGGAAAGCGGAACCGGACCGTCCTCGCTTTTCTATGGGCTTGAGCACAGTCTGCTACTTCTCAGGCAGTCGGGGCTCGATAACATTCGCCGCTACCTCGCCGAACTTTCGGGTTATCTTTGCGAGCGGCTTGGCGGAAGCAATTACCGCATTATCAGCTCGCGTGAGCCCTCGGAAGCGTCGGCGATCGTCTGTATTGAGCATCTCGGCGGGCTGCACTGTAATGAAGTGGCTCAAAGACTTCGCGACGCGGGTGTGATCGTCTCGCCCCGGGGCGACCGGCTTCGGATCGCTCCGCATTTTTACAACAACAAGGAAGACATCGACCGTCTGATCGACGCACTGCCGGAGTGATCTTCTAATCCAGTTTGATAGGCTCTGAGAGGTCGTCGAGGTTCAGACGTGTAAGCCCTCCCGCATCCGAGAACGCGACCATCTTCTCGCGCACGCCTTCGCGGTATTTGAAGTAGGTGTATCCGGCGATGCCACCGAACAGAATGGCAACCGCGAAACCCATGAAGATCCACAAGATGATCGAGTAGATTATGTCCCGCGAGGTCGTGACGAAATACCGCTCGAGGTTCTGTAGCAGAAACGGGCTTTCCCCCAGCCACTGAATGTCTTTCTCGTACTTGACCTGGTCGATAAGCCCGACGGCGGCTTCGGCGTCGGGCGTATCGAATACGAAAACGGCGTAGTTGCCAACCCGCCGATAGACCGTCGCCGGCTCGGTCGGGTTTTGTGCCAAGATCCGCAGAAATTCGACATCGGCCGCAGAGGCGAACTGCGGCGTTGTGTACTCGACTATCAAAAGTCGCCCTTCCGGATAAACCGCACTCGCAGCTTCGGTGCCGCCGACGAACTCGATCGCACTATGAACCGGCCGCTCGCCCGCCGCACGCAAAAGCTCTTCCTTCGACGCGATGAAAACGGCACTTCCCCGAACGGCTTCCCAATTCGGCAGGTGTTTGAGGATCACCGGCACGCCGTCCTTTTCGTCAAATTCCTGAGTGCGAACATTCGGCTGAGGCTGTGCAGCGGCCGTTCCCGCGATCAAGATGGTAGTAAGCAAGGCGGTAAGCGATCGAACGCAAGTCAACCCGAGCCCGAGCGTTCTTAACCAGCGGAATAAACCGTAATTGGGATGGGATTTGTATGTGAGCGTCGCCACGGAATATGTATCAAAATCGTTCAAGAGACAACTATACCATATCGTGCGCAGGGCTACGTAAAGCCGACACGAGAACGAATTGAATCCTCTCTATGATGTTCGGCGAAATGAAAGGTATGCCTCGAAAATCCAGTAAAATTAGGAGAAACACGGCCGGTATGGGAAGGTTTTCGGGGTTTGGCACGCTTTTTGATTCTTGGGATAGCGGGGGATACACGGAAATGACTACAGAAACCTTGAACTATCCTATCTGGCAGAGCGGCACGGCGGCCGCGGAGAACGAAACGGCCTCGGCCAAGTACATTTCTCCGCTCGCGGACACGAGCGACTTTGAACTCACTCAAGCGGCAGCGTCCGGTGACATGGCAGCGTTCGAAGAGATCTATCAGCGGCATCACCGCCGGGTCTATTCGATCTGTCTTCGAATGCTCCAGAATGCTTACGAAGCCGAGGACCTTACGCAGGATGTCTTCATCCAGCTCTATCGTAAGATCGGCAGCTTCCGCGGCGACTCGGCGTTCACCACGTGGCTCCACCGGATGACGGTCAATCAGGTCCTGATGCACTTCCGTAAACGAAACGTGAAGTACGAGAAGGTCACCGAAGAAGGCGAAACGCCGGACCAGGTGGTCACGGGCACGACCGACCCGGAGCGCATGCAGGTCGTTGACAAGATCGCCCTCGAGCACGCCATCGAGCAACTTCCGGACGGCTACAAGAACGTCTTCTTGCTCCACGACGTCGAAGGCTTCGAACACGAAGAGGTCGCACGCATCCTCGGATGCTCGGTCGGCACATCGAAGTCGCAGCTCCACAAAGCTCGGCTCAAGCTTCGCAAGCTTTTGCAGAAGAAGGCCAACCCGCGTCTCGTCGGTGTGAATATCTAAGTTTGATTTGCGTCTCCTGTCTTCTGAGAACGCAGGGCTCGCCGAAAGCGGCGGGCCTTTTCTATTTTTCCCTGCCGCATTTTTCGCACCGGCAGATAGGTGGTATATTTCTCGCATTCCCGAGAATCGTACTTCCCGTTCAATCAAAGTGCATTTATGAAGACCTTCATCCTTCTTTTCGCTACGCTCTTGTTCACCGCCTTTTCGTCGCCCGTCGCCGTGCCACCGGATGACGAACCTTGGCAGCGGGTCGAGGTGGTCCGAACCGATAAAGGCGTCCCGCACATCCGTGCGAAGGATCTCTATGCGGCCGGCTACGCGCTCGCCTGGCTGCAATCCGAGGACCACGGCAGCCAGACCGGAATGCGGCTGCTGGCGGCGAGCGGTAGATGGGCGTCGGTCGCGGGATATGAACGGATGGATTCCGACTTCGCGATACGCCGGCTGCGGGTGAAGGCCGAGCCAAAGTACGGTTCGCTCTCGAAGGACGTCCGCGATGTTTACGACGGCTTTGCCGCAGGAGTCAACCGATTCATAAAGCTTCATCCAGGCGAGTTCCCCGAGGGAATGCCGAGCGACTTCACGGGCTTCGACGTGCTCTCGACCGAGCTCGCACAGCCCTCGGCACAGAAGATCCGCAACTTTCTCAATCAGCGTTCCGGCCGGAGCGAGGAGGATCCGACGACCATGGAAGAAGAAGGCAAAGGGCCGGATGATGGTTCGAACGCCTGGGCTCTCGCCCCGAGCCGAACGAAGTCCGGCAAAGCGATCCTGCTCCGCAACCCACATCTCCGCTGGTCGGCCGGCTACTACGAAGCACATATGACCGTGCCCGGTGTGCTCGATTTTTACGGCGACTTTCGGATCGGCGGCCCGTTCGGAGTTATCGGCGGCTTTAACCGCTACCTCGGGTTCTCGACGACCAACAACTCGCAGGACCTCGATGAGATCTATGCCCTCGACGCCGACCCGGCCAAGCCCGATCACTACATCTTCGACGGTTCCTCGGTGCCGCTCATACGCGAATTGGTGACGGTTCCCTTTCGCAATGGCGATGCTCTTTCGACAGAAACCCGCGAGTTCTGGTCCACGCCGCTCGGGCCGGTGATCAAGCGGGCTGAAGGCAAGATCTATGTTTTCAAATACGCCGGTGAGGGCGATGTCCGCGGTGGCGAGCAGTTCCTGCGGATGATGCGTGCCCGGTCGCTTGACGAGTGGAAGGACGCGATGAAGATGCGTGCCCGCACCACCTCGAACTTCACATACGCCGACCGCGACGGCAACATCTTTTATCTCTGGAATGCCGCATTGCCGCGGCTGCCGCATCCGCCGGTCGATGAGCTTACGGCCGTGCCGGCCAAAGGGATCAAGGACGTCTGGACCGAGTTTGTTCCGTTCGAGTCGCTGCCGCAGGTGCTCAATCCGCCGGGCGGCTATGTTCGCAACGAGAACAGCTCGCACCATTACACCAACGTTCGAACTCCGATCGCGACCGCGAATGCCTTCCCGAACTTTGAGGAGCCGCGGCTCTCGCTCCGCAGCCAGCTCGGGCTTCAGCTCGTTGGCGGCGATGAGAAGTTCAGCCTTGAGGATATCTGGAAGCTCAAGCATAGCTACCGAGCACTGCTTGCCGATCGCGTGAAGCCCGACCTCATCGCGGCTGTGCGGGCCGCAAAGCCCGAGGGTGATGTTGCCGCGGCGACGGAACTGCTCGGGAAATGGGACAACACCACTTCGCCCGAGAGCCGCGGCTCGGTGCTCTTTCAGGAATGGTGGCGGCACTACTCGGGGCTTCGCGAAGGCCGCGGCCAAGCGCTGCCGGATGCCGAACGTTATGCAAAGCCTTGGAGCACTGAAGACCCGCTGAACACGCCTCGCGGGCTTGCCGACACGAAGCGAGCGGCCGAGTCGTTCGCCTGGGCTGTCGCGGAAACGAAGAAGCGACATGGCAGCTTTGACGTCGCCTGGGGCGAGGTTCACCGCGTCCGCCGCGGCTCGGTTGACGTGCCGGTCGGCGGCTGCGGCAACGACCTCGGGTGCTTTCGGATAATGACCTTCGAGCGTGCCGCCGATGGCAAAATGGCCGCGATCGGCGGCGACTGCTGGGTGCTCGCGGTCGAGTTCGGCGATGTGCCGCGGGCCTATTCCGTGCTCGCCTATGGCCAAAGCAACCGGCCCGACTCGCCCTACCACGCCGACCAGGCCGCGATGTTCGCCGCTGGCGAAGCAAAACGCGTCGCCTTTACTAAGGCCGACGTCGATAAGCAGGCGATCAAGCGATACCGCCCCGGCGAAAAGGCCGTTCGGTAACTCCAAGGCGGATAGCTCGCTTGTTTCATTTTTTGCTAAGCGTATATGCATCTGAAACGGTTGAAACGGATGAAACAGATGAAACACCTGAAACACTTGAAACGCCTGAAACGCGATTGAGTTTTGAGTCCCGGCTTCTGAGAATTCCGGATTCCGAATGCTCCCCTCCTTGATAAGGAGGGGTGGACGCCGCCTCGGCGGACGGGGTGGTAGAAAGTTCTGAGTCCCGGCTTTAGCCGGCTGTTTGAATTCCAGATTCCAGATTGGGAATGTCGCTTTGGTTGATAAGCCCTTGCTGACGCGCGGGCCTCCGACACGGCATTCCGCATTTCTTGGTGTTCTGTTTTTTTTCGGGCATCGCGCGTTCGCGGAAACACCGCGAACATCGGAAACATCGCGAACAACGGAAACATTGGAAACATCGCGAACAACGGAAACATCGCGAACAGATAGGACGAATGGGACATCTGGGACAAATGGAACAAGCGGCCGGGCCCGGAAATTTGTGATGTAGGATTTGGGACTTTGGATCTGCATCTTCGCATTGTCAATTGTTAATTGGACCATCGTAAATTGGTTAGAAATGTAGATAGGGTTTTGGTCTTGGTTCTCGGTCTCCGGCTAACAGCTAAGGGCTAATGGCTTAGAGCTAATCGCTACAAATATCCGACCTCTGCGATCCCTGCGGCCTCCGCGTTTAATGATCGCTTTCAAACAAGGCCGCAAAGTCCCCGCAAGGGTTTTCCTTCTATTCACTATTCACTATTCACCATTCACTCCTCTCCTGCCGTCCATTTTCGTAGGCCTTTGACCAAAAGTGAATGGCGATCCGTGAGATATGGAAGATATGGATGAAATGGAAGTTCTGGATAGTTGCGAAAGTTCCGGAGTACAGAGTGCGGGCTTCAGCCCGTCGTTTTGAGTCCCGGACTTTGTATCCCGCGGCTCCTGCGAGAAACGTCAGAACCGCGAGCGATAGCGACCGGGTTCTTTCGGCGGGGCTGCCGTTTGTTGTTTCGTCACCGAGCGTCGGGTTTCAACCCACGGTAACCTGTTGTAAAATCACCCGCATCGCGTAAGCTACGGTCGAAAACAATGAATTCCCTTCAAACTTACCTTTCACAAATGAGCCTGATCCGCCGATCAGCGGCAGGCGTTAAGGAGACATCATATTACGGCACCCTCGAAGCTCTTTTCAATGAAACGGGCAAATCACTAAAACCAAAAGTTCGTTGCGTGATCAATCTCGCGAATAAAGGTGCGGGAATTCCCGATGGCGGTTTGTTCACGCCGAACCAATTTCAGAGAAGCTCGACCGACCTGATCGAAGGCCAGTTACCCGAGCGAGGGGCGATCGAGATAAAGGGTACGTCCGACAACGTCGAATTTATCAGTGACAGCAAACAAGTAGCCAAATATTTGAGCACCTACCGCCAGGTTTTGGTCACAAATTATCGTGACTTTCTTCTCATCGTTCTTGACGAAAACAATGAGCCAAGAAAACTTGAAAGATTCAGTATCGCCGAGGACGAGGCCGGTTTTTGGAACAAGGCCGATAACATCTCATCGGTTACCGAAACCGAAAATGAACGCTTTGTTGAATTTCTGAAGCGAGTGATGCTTCATCGTGCTCCTGTCGCAAAGCCCGAGGATGTCGCATGGTTTCTTGCTTCGTATGCGCGTGATGCGAAGGCACGTGTTGAGGAAGCAGAACTTTCGGCGCTCGAAACCATTCGGAAGGCGCTCGAGGAATCGCTCGGCATCAAGTTCGACGGCGAAAAAGGAGAGCATTTTTTTCGTTCGACGCTGGTTCAGACCCTGTTCTACGGCATTTTTTCAGCTTGGGTCTTGTGGCACAAACGCAAACCTAATTCTTCCGATAAGTTTCGTTGGAAAACCGCGGTTTGGGAATTGCGAGTGCCGATGATCTCTGTGCTTTTCGAACAGATAGCGACGCCGTCAAATCTTAAAAATCTCAATATCGTGGAGGTTCTGGATTGGACCGAAGACGTTCTCAACCGCGTCGTTCGCGAAGAGTTTTTCGCTCGTTTCGCAGAGGACCACGCCGTCCAGTATTTTTACGAACCGTTCCTGCAGGCGTTCGACCCTGAGCTTCGCAAGGAGCTTGGCGTCTGGTACACGCCGGAAGAGATCGTCCGCTACATGGTCGAGCGGGTCGATCGCGTTCTTCGAACGGAGCTGAACTTGCCCGATGGCCTCGCCGACGAGAGCGTCTATGTCCTCGACCCGGCTTGCGGAACCGGAGCGTATCTGGTTGAGGTATTGAAGCGTATAAACAGGACGCTTGAGGAGAAGGGCGAGGAGAATACTCGCGGAATGAAACTAAAGAAGGCCGTGATGTCTCGCGTCTTTGGCTTCGAAATATTGCCCGCTCCGTTCGTCGTCTCCCACCTACAGATCGGGCTGCTTTTAGAACAGCTCGGCGTAGGTTTCGCCGACAACAAAAATGAACGTGCCGGTGTCTATCTCACAAATTCGCTAACGGGCTGGGAAGAAGAAACGCGTGAAGAGAGCGGGAAACCGGTGGATTTCAAGAAATACAGGTCGGTCGCTTTGCCCGCCTTAGATGACGAACATAGGCTTTCGTCTGACGTCAAAACGAAAAGGCCATTACTCGTTATCATTGGCAATCCTCCCTACAACGCTTTCGCGGGAGTCAGCGGGAAAGAAGAACAAGGTCTAGTCGATCCCTACAAATGGGGGCTAATCGATAGGTGGGGAATCAAAAAGTTTAACTTGGACGATCTTTATATTCGATTCTTCCGCCTAGCAGAAAGAAAGATCGCTGAATTCACGGGGAAGGGGATCGTCTGCTTTGTCTCAAATTATTCGTGGACTAGTGAACCGTCCTATGTGGTGATGCGAGAAAAGATGCTTCTTGAGTTCGACAAAATTTGGATCGAGAATATGCACGGCAATCGCAAGATCACCGAGTACGCACCAGACGGTAAGACGAGCGAATCGATCTTTGCGATTCAGGGTTTTTCACCGGGGATTCAGCAGGGAGTCACGATTTCTACATTGGTTCGAAAGGCTGACCATACGGACGATGGAAGATTTGCCGCGGTCTTTTATCGAGATGACCTAAACGAAGCCAGTGCAGCGGAGCGACGAGAACATTTGCTCGCAACCCTAGAGGAAGCGGATTTCCAGTCAAACTACGACGAGGCAATTTCTACGGCAACTAATCGTTTCACACTGCGACCTAGCGATGTTTCTGATGCATATCAGTCGTGGCCGAAGGTGAATGAATTGTCAGAGGTTAATTCAAACGGCTTGATGGAGAAACGCGGCGGTGCCTTGATCGACATTGACCGCGATGATCTTGAAAAACGGTTGAAGTTGTATTTCGACAAAAGCGTTCCGTGGGAAGAATTACATCGATTGAAAACTGGTCTGACAAAGGATATGGCTCGGTTCGATGCGAAGAAAGCGCGCGAAAAATTGATTTCCAATTCAAGTTTTCAAGCAGAGAGAGTCTTGCCTTATTCGATTCGGCCATTTGAAAATCGGTGGTGCTACTTCTCAGAGATTCGACCACTTTGGAATGAGCCTCGACCGACACTTTGGCAGCACTTTGGCGAGGAAAATCTATTCTTGGTAACAAGACCTGGCGGTGTAGCCAATCCAGAAGGCGAGCCATTCTACTTCACCAGCTTGCTTGGTGATAATGATTCCTTGAGAGGACATGCTTACTATTTTCCGTTCCGGCTACGGGCGCACGACACTAAATCTAAAGATAAATATCAGGACAATCTCTTCGGTAAAGCGGAAAAGCTAACTACCGCAAATCTTTCCGAATCGGCACGAACTTATTTACAAAGTCTTGAGTTTTCCAACATCGATACGGATACCGAAACCGCATCTCTAATTTGGTTTCACGCTTTAGCAATAGGTTATTCGCCCGAATATTTAACAGAGAACGCAGATGGTATTCGTCAGGACTTCCCGCGCATTCCATTACCGGCAAACCGCGATGACCTCATCGCATCGGCGGAACTCGGGCGGCGGGTTGCCGCTTTGCTTGATACGGAAAAGCCGGTTGAGGGTGTGACCGCTGGTTCGATTCGGCCAGAGCTTCGGACGGTTGGCGTTGCAACACACATCGAAGGGAAGCAGTTTCAGGATGATGATTTTAAGGTCACGGCAGGTTGGGGCCACGCCGGAAAAGGCGGCATAACGATGCCGGGGAAGGGGAAGGCGGAGAAACGGCAATACTCCGAGAAAGAGCTTAAGGCGATGTCGGGGAACCCAGTCGCTATCGCTCCCGGTTCTGACAAGACGCTCGACATTTACCTTAACAACCACGCCTACTGGCGAAACGTGCCCGAACCGGTGTGGAACTATTACATCGGCGGTTATCAGGTGATCAAAAAATGGCTCAGCTATCGTGAATTTGACCTGCTCGGCCGTCCGCTTAATCTCGATGAAGTAACCGAGGTTACAAATATGATCCGCCGTATCGCAGCTCTCAAATTGATGGAATCGGAACTGAACGCGAACTATCAAAAGATCAAGGCTAATACATACACTCACGCCCCGGCGGCGTAGCCGCAGGAGATTTAATGAGTCGTCGGAAAAGCGGAGCTTTTCCGCACATCGGGCGGCCCAGCCGGGGCGGGCCTTTGTGGACAGGGTTGACAGGACGGGCAGATAGGGCCGGCGATAGGCGGTGGGTTTTTGTAAAGCCGTTAGCTTTTAGCGGTAAGCTGTAAGCTTTTTGGTTGGCGGAGAAAAAGTGGTCATTGGCAAAGATATTCGTTTATAATCCATTAGCTCTTCAGACTGCGGGCGAGCCATTCTATTTTTAGGAGGACGCGAGCGATGCCGGTTACGGATCCGAGGGTTGATGCATATATCGAGAGGTCGGCGGAGTTTGCCCGGCCGGTCTTGCTGCATATCCGGAAGTTGGTTCACAAAGCGTGTCCGGACATTGAAGAGAAGATCAAGTGGGGGATGCCGCACTTCGATTTCAAGGGGCCGGTCTGCAATATGGCGGCGTTCAAGCAGCACTGCGCGTTCGGCTTTTGGAAGCAGCAGTTGCTTGAGCACGAGGCTATCGACTCCGAACGGAACACGCTGAGCAGCTTCGGCAAGATCGCCTCGCTCAAGGACCTGCCGAAGGACAAGGTCATCATCGAACTGGTCCATAAGGCGGTCGAGCTGAACGAAAAAGGGATCAAGCTGCCGCAGAAAAAGCCGGCAGAACGCGCGGAGCTGGTCGTGCCGGAGATACTTGCCAAGGCACTTGCAAAAAACAAAAAGGCAAAGTCCGCTTTCGACAAGTTTAGCTACAGCCACCGAAAGGAATACATCGAGTGGATAAACGAAGCGAAGACCGAACCGACCCGCGAAAAGCGGCTCGCAACGACGATCGAATGGCTGAGCGAAGGCAAAGGGAAGAATTGGAAATACGAAAAATGTTAGAAGGTGAAAAAGTGAAAGAGTGAAAAAGGATGCGAAGGTTTTCGCGGCGACACTCCGGTTTCAGCTTCAGGTATCTCAACCTTTAAACCTTTTCACTTTCGCGCTTTTTCACAATTGAACCCTCCTCTCTTATACTCACGAAATATGCCTGAACCAATACTTTTAGCAAAACGCGATGCGGCTGAGTTCAATCTCCTTTTGGGGATGTCGAACCGGCACGGTGTGGTGACCGGAGCGACCGGAACGGGAAAGACCGTGACGCTGCAGAAGATGGCCGAGGGCTTCAGCCAACGCGGCGTTCCGGTTTTCGTGGCGGACATCAAAGGCGACCTGAGCGGCGTTAGCCAAACGGGCGGCAATCACCCGAAGATCCTGGCAAGGCTCGAGCAGCTTGGGCTTACGGACACGAAGTTCGAGGGCAGCCCGGTGACGTTTTGGGACGTTTTTGGCAAAGAGGGCCATCCGCTTCGGGCAACCATCTCGGAGATGGGGCCGCTGCTGCTTTCGCGGATACTGCAGCTCAATGAGACGCAGGAAGGCGTGCTGACGCTCGCGTTCAAGATCGCCGATGAGGGCGGCATGCTCTTGCTCGACCTCAAGGACCTGCAGCAGCTTCTGATCTTCGTCGCTGAAAATGCTTCGGAATTTACGACGCAGTACGGCAATGTCTCAAAGGCTTCGGTCGGTGCGATCCAACGCGGGCTGCTGCAGCTTGAGCAGCAGGGCGGGCACAGCTTTTTCGGCGAGCCGGCCGTGCGGCTTGAGGATTTTATGCAGACGCTCGGCGGAAAGGGCGTTATCAATATCCTCGCCGCCGATGAGCTGATAAATTCGCCGAAGCTCTATTCGACATTCCTGCTTTGGTTGCTCTCGGAGCTTTTCGAGATGCTGCCCGAGGCCGGCGACCTCGACAAGCCGAAGCTCGTCTTCTTTTTTGACGAAGCTCATCTGCTCTTCAGCGACGCGCCAAAGGCATTGGTCGAAAAGATCGAGCAGGTCGTCCGGCTGATCCGCTCCAAGGGCGTCGGCGTCTATTTCGTGACCCAGAGCCCGGCGGACATCCCGGACAAGGTGCTCGCCCAACTCGGCAACCGCGTCCAGCACGCGCTTCGTGCATATACGCCGAAGGAGCAGGAGGCGGTGAAGGTTGCGGCAAAGAGCTTCCGAGAAAATCCGGAGGTCGATACGGTCAAGACGATCTCGGAACTCGGCGTCGGCGAGGTGCTTATCTCTCTCCTCGATGAAAAGGGCGTGCCGACGGTCGTCGATCGGGCCTTTGTCGTGCCGCCGGCGAGCCAGATCGGGCCGATCACGCCCGAGCAGCGGAAGCAGCTGATCGATACGTCGATCGTGGCCGGCATCTATGAAAATGCCGTGGACCGCGAATCGGCGTTCGAGATGCTGACCAAACGTGCCGAAGAGAAAGCGGCTGCCGAAGAGGAGGCCAAGGCCCAGCTCGAGGCCCAAAAAGAAGCCGAACGCCAGGCAAAGGCCGAGCGGGCTGCGGCTCGCCAGCCGGACGGGATCGTCGAATCGGTCGTAAAAAGCGCCGCCCGTTCGGCCTCGAGCTCGATCGGACGCCAGATCGGCAATTCGATCGTCCGCGGCGTACTCGGAAGCATCTTCGGCGGCACGACATCGAAGAAAAAGAGCGGCTGGTTTTAACGGAACTTAATTCGATCATACTCGTAACTATCGAAAGCAAACTCACTTGCTTTCGTCGCAGTATTTTGTCGATTCATAACTAATTTCATATTTGGGGAATGGATCGTCCTTGGAATTTTGCTGGGCTGTACGGCCATGGTTTTCTTTTTTTGAATTATAAATTATGCACAAGTCAATACTTTCGGCGCTTTTTGCCGCTTTTGTAGTTTTGACCGTTGTTTCTCAATCCTTTGCTCAGCCTAACGCAGAGGCTTTCTTTGTAAGTGGAACCGAACATTTGAACTCCGGGCGATTCGAACAGGCGATCGCCGAATTCTCGCGAGCGATTCAGCTCGATCCACGTTTTGTAAACGCATACAACAACCGCGGGATCGCCTATAAGCGTTTGAATCAGCTAGACCGATCAATAGCCGATTTCACAAAAGGAATCTCCATTGATCCAAAAGATGCTGACCTTTTTTCAAACAGGGCAAGCGTTTACGCGCTCCAAAAGAATTACGATCGGGCGGAGATGGATTATTCGGAAGCGATCCGTCTCGCCCCAAGAGAGATAAAGCAATACTATCGCCGGGGCGATATGCGGCTCGACCAATCTAGATTTGACGCCGCTATCGCAGATTATTCGACAATCATTTCGATTGATCCGGGCGAGTCCGGAGCTTATCTCAATCGGGGCGTGGCGCTGATAAAGCTTGGCAAGGTTCTTGACGCTTTTGCCGATTACCGGCGTGCGATAGCTGCCTACACAAAAGAGATCGAGCGAAGCCCCAGAAATGTCGACGCTTATTTTAATCGCGGTATCGCCTACGGCAACCTTGAAGAATATGCCGCTGCGATAGCCGATTTCACTGCAGCGATAAATATTGACCCGAAAGCGCAGAATGCGATCTATGAACGGGCCAATGCCTATGAAGCTACGATGCAGTTCGACCGGGCCAAGGCCGATCGGAGGCGGTACACCGAACTCGGCGGCACAAGGCCAACCCCGCAGCCACGGCGCGGCTTTTATTCGACGGCTGTCTTTGACCCGGAAGCGGCCCGGGCTGCTTTCGGCCGTGGAAATTCGGCGATCCAAGGAATCGTTTGCACAAGATATGGCGGAGCGGTCTATCGTGCCCGCGGTGCCCGCGTAAGTCTGTTTCCGGTAACTCCTTATTTGGACGAATGGTATAAGCTTCGTGAGAAAAAAGAAGGAAAGGACCGTGCGATATTCATGTCAAACGAAGCCGTTAGCTATCGGATCGACGTTATCGCCAACGCCGAAGGCCGCTTCTATTTTTTCGATCTTAAGCCGGGCCGGTATTTCATACAGGTCTTTCATAACTTTACATCGCGTCATTCGGGACGTGCAGATCGCGGATCTTCGACTGAAATGATCAATGGAGTGCTGACGACGACCAACTATTATGAGGATTATGATTACACGGTCGGTCACGCGAACCGCATCGAGAAGTTCGTTGAGATCAAAGCCGATGGCGAGGAGCAGAAAGTAACGCTGATGAAGGGCGGCGGACTTTTGAAACTGGGCGGTTGCGGTTAAGATGGTGGCGCTTTCGCCTGCGGGAGACCGGGGCCCGCATCGGGTGAGCAAGAAATATCGGAGGTGAGTTTGCGAAATGAACGATGGACTTCTTCTGCTCGTCGGGACGGCCAAAGGGTTATTTATTCTGCGCGGCGGTAAAGGCAAGTGGTCGCTCGATGGGCCGCACTTTCCGGGGCTCGCGGTTTACTCGGCATTTCTTGACCAGCGGAAGGGCCGCAATGAGATGTGGGCCGCACCGGCGAGCTGGCATTTCGGCGCCGAACTCTGCAAGAGCACGGACATGGGCAAGACCTGGGACCAGCCGGAAAAGCGGCGGATCAAGATGCCCGCGACGACGAGAAAGCCGCTTGAGAATATCTGGCAGATAACCGCGGGCGGCGATAACGATTCGCTTTACGTTGGCGTAGCACCCGCTGCGCTTTTCGAATCGCACGACCGGGGCGAGACCTGGTCGCTCAACAAAGGGCTTTGGAAGCATCCGCACAGGAAGCAGTGGCAGCCGGGTTTCGGCGGGCTTTGCCTGCACACGATCGTGACGGACCCGAAGAACCCAAAGGACATCAAGATAGCGATCTCGACCGGCGGCGTTTATCAAACTGCCGATGGCGGCGAATCGTGGAAAGTGACGAACACCGGCGTTTCGGCCTATTTCATGCCGAATAAATATCCTGAGTTCGGGCAGTGCGTGCACAAGATCGCACGGCACCCATCGAAGAAGAAGCTCTTCTTTTTGCAGAATCATCACGGCGTTTACCGCAGCCGCGACGGTGCCATTACGTGGGAAGAGATCGAAAGCGGCCTGCCGTCAAATTTTGGTTTCGGCCTGACGGTGAGCGAGGCCGGTTCGGCTTTCATCGTTCCGCTCCAGAAGGACGCCGAGCGATTTACATGCGAGGGCAAACTGCGCGTTTACCGGACGCGCGACGAGGGCAAGAGCTGGCAGCCGCTGACGAAGGGCCTCCCGCAGAAGAACGCATACGAGGTGATCCTTCGCGACGCGGTCACCTCGACCGGCAACAACATCTTTTTCGGGACAAAGAACGGGAAGCTCTTTGCCTCTCACAACGACGGCGATTCGTGGAAGATGATCGAAGGCTCGCTGCCGGAGATCTGCTGCGTAAAGGCTTACACGCTCTGATGAAGGTTTATCTAAGCGGGCATTTGAAGCAGTTTGCGGGCGGCGAAACGGAGGTCAGCCTGCCGGGTAGTTTTACGTCGGTCGGCGAGGCCCTCGGCGGCTTATGGTCGCTGCATCCGGCGCTTCGCGACCGCGTGCTTGACGAGCAAGGTAAGATCCGAACGCACGTCAACGTCTTTCTCGGTGAAAAAAGCGTCAAGCAAAGCGACGGACTTGCGACGCCGGTCGATGCCGACGAACTTCACATCTTTAACGCGGTGAGCGGCGGTTAATGCTGATCAAGAATGCAATTTTGGATCGCATCAAGGCGGGTGAGATATCGCTGATCTTTCGCCGATGGAAAAAGTGCGGTGTTAGGGCCGGCGGGACGCAGATGACGCAGCGGGGCGTTTTGGCGGTTGATTCGGTCGAGGTTGTCACGGAGCGAAAGATCACGCCGGCAGATGCGGCGGCCGCGGGGTTTGATTCAAAGAAGGACCTGCTGGCCTCGATGCCGCCGGCGAGCGACGACACGGAGATCTATCGCATCGGCGTGCGATGGGCCGGCGAGGATCCGCGAAAGGCTCTGCGGGACGAAGCGGATCTTTCAAAAGCCGAACTCGACGACATCATCGCCAAACTCAAGAAGCTTGACGCCGGCAGCAAACGCGGCCCGTGGACCGAAAGCTATCTGCAGATGATCCGCGACCAGCCGAACACCCACGCCGCCATTCTCGCCGAACAGATCGGCCTAACCATCCCGACCTTCAAACCCTGGGTCCGCAAACTAAAAGCCCTCGGCCTGACCGAATCCCTCCGCCCCGGCTACCGCCTCTCACCACGCGGCGAACGGGTCCTGAATGCTCTCAATCAGAGATAATTCAAAAATTTAGTTCAGCGGAAGGAGTCTTTGAAAAAGCAGGCAAAAACGATGCTATAATCCGAGGCCTATGTTTGTCCGGATCGTAATAATAGTCTTGGCTTGCATGATCCTTCGCCCGATCGCGGTCGCACAGGACGGGTTTTTCAAAGAAGAAATGGTCAGGAACGGGAAATACTTTTCATTTCCTGTATTCTCTCAACCGTCACGACAGCACGTAGCAAAAAAGATCAACAGGTTTCTTCAACTCTCGGAGTTGTATATCATCGCTAAGCCACCGTACACTCACCGGATTTTCGAACAATCGACGGCCAATGACGGAAGCATCTACGGCGGGAAGAGCGCTATCCGCGCAAACGTTTATTCGAATAACGATAGAGTCTTATCGGTCGGTTTTTCGCAAGAATCCTGTGGCGCTACATGTGGTTACTGGAATAGCTATTACAATTTCAATTCCGGGAATGGCGATCGGATCGAGTTGACGGAACTGTTCGAGCCAGATGGGTATCAGAAGTTCTTCAAGGCCGTCCTCAAGAAGCGGGAATCGAAGTATCGGCGGGAGGTGAGGAAGAAGGTCGAACCTGCCGAACAAGAAGCCTATCTCGGAACTCTGGGTTGTTTCGAGAGCGATGACCTTTCAGATTTTTTCGTTCGCGGAAGATCGATAGTGATCGATGGAGATAGTTGCCTCGCGAAGAGCCAAAAGTTCAGCGGCTTGGATATGAATGTCGGAATTGATCTGAAGGACTTCCATCAGCATTTGAGTCCATACGGCCGTGCGATCTTCGGGTTGAGTTCGCAAAAAGTATCGGCGTATCGTTCCACAGAACTTCCTCAGCTTTTTGAAGGCTCGGTAAATGATGCTTTTCCGTTCGTTATGGTCCTGAGAGAGGATTCTTGGGGCGGTTACGCGGGTCACTACGCGTACCTGAAATATGGTGAAGGATTGGCGTTAACGGGCAGTACGGTCGCGGGTGAGATCAAACTAAAAGAATTGGTGCTATCCAGGGACGTCGTGATCAATGAACTGGGCGAAGTCAGAAAGCCAGTTCAAAGCGGGACTGTGACCGGGCGACTTGTCGGGAACAGATTTGTTGGATTCTGGAACGACATTTCGCGCGCAAATACCTACTCGTTCGAGGCATCGGCCAAGTAAGCAGTCTCGACATTTGAGCTCTATCTACGGAGCAATTAGTTCAACCGAAGGAAAGTAGCGGCGAAAGCGGCGTGGGTCGCGGGTCAAGATTTTGAGTCCGGCGACGGCAGCATGGGCTCCGATAAAAAAATCTGGTAATGGAGCAATGCGTGAGCCTCCTCGTTTTCTATAGGCTAAATGAGCCTTTCCTGCTAAGAAAGACGCTTCATAGGGCAACGGCTCACGCCTAAAATATTCCGGCGGAAAAGCGACGTCAAATTCCGCTGGCGATGCGTATCGGATCGTCGCTTCCGCGTAGATGATCGGATTAATTGCAAGCTCAGATGAGTGTGCCGCTGTCGCAACCGCCTCTGATGACCAGGAATTCCACTTGGCATCTTCACTCGCAATATCAAGCAGGACATTGCTATCGATCAAAATCATCTTCGCCCCAACCCCGCGTCAAAGCCATGATCTGATCGGTCGAAAGATCACGATTGACGGAACCAGTTCCGCGAGCCCGAGCAACGATCTCCTCGCCTCGGGTCAAACGTCGGCCGCCCTTTGCCTTCTTCTTGATGGTTATCGTTTCCCCGCGTAAACCAAACTCCAAATCCGTATCGAGTAAGATTCCCGCCTTTCTCCGAATCCCTATCGGGATCGTTATCTGCCCTTTTGATGTGATCCTCATAAACGTATTACTCCTACAGGTAAGAGTAATACCATAGCATCAATAAAGCAAGAATTTTTTACGAAGTTTAATGAAATTCTGTAGGTCCTGTTGCCACGAGTCTTCGATCTCTCTTAGTGAAGCTCCGGATTCGATCGCCTTGCGGATCTTGTCGGTGCCGCAGACGATGTCGAAGGGATTTCGGCCGAATTCGTATTCGTAGTCGTTCTGCCGCCACTGGAAATCGCCGGGGTACATTTCGTAGGCGGTCTTGACCATCGCGATGCCGACGATGACGGGCGTAAAGGCCTCGCGGTCGGTCACATGGAGCTGGATGCCGCCGCAGGTCTGGCCGGCGAATTCCGAGAATGTCGGCTGGAAATAGCACTCGCGGAAAGCGACGCCCGGGAAATCAAACTCGCGTAAAGCGGCGGCCCAGGCGTATGGTTCGATGAAAGGTGCGCCGTTAAGCTCAAAGGGCATCGTCGTGCCGCGGCCTTCGGAGAGCTCGGTGCCTTCGAGATGAACGGTCGCGGGGAAAACGGCGCACGTATCGATGGTCGGGATATTCGGCGAGGGCAGAACCCAAGGCAAACCCGTTTCCTCATGCCACATCTCGCGGCTCCAGCCTTCCATTTCCACGACCTCAAGGTCGCAGCCGATGTTCCAATGGCTGTTGAACATCCGGGCCATTTCGCCGATGGTCATTCCCGGCCGCGTCGGGAGTTCGAACTGGCCGACGAACGATGTGAACTCCGTTTCGGTGACGTTGCCCTCGACCGTGACGCCGTTTATCGGATTTGGCCGATCGCAAACGACGACCCGCTTGCCGTACTTCGCGGCGGCCATCATGCAGTAGGCCATCGTGTAGGTGTAGGTATAAATACGGCAGCCGACGTCTTGCAGATCGACGACAAAGGTATCGATCTCGCCGCACATCTCCTCGGTCGGGACGCGCGTTTCGCTGTAGAGCGAATAGATCATCTTGCCGGTGCGGGCGTCGCGCACGTGCGGCGTTTCGATCATGTTGTATTGAACATCACCGCGAATGCCGTGCTGCGGCCCGAAGTAAGCGGTTACGTTAACCCCGTCGTTTGCCTCAAAGGCGTCCGCCGCATGGACGAACGTTTCCGGCAAGACCGACGCCGGATTGCAGACAAGGCCGACCCTCTGCCCGCCGAGCAGATCGATGCGGTCGCTTAACAAAACCTCGATTCCTAGACGAGTTCTTCTTGTGGTTATCATTTAAAACAAATGAGGACGTCCGGATACCAGGATTCGATCTGTGTCTTTCGGTTCCTGTTCTGTGGGTTCTGTGGTACTTGTTTGAGACTTTCAAACCTTTACCACAGAAACCACAGAACCAGGACACAGAACATTTCCATTCCGGAGATCCTCGTCTTGATCGAACCTATTTTTGTCGCGAGTCGGCAACCGACACGCTTCCGACCGGTCGTGTTTCTGCCTTATTTTGCGTCGACGATGGCGGCTTCGGGTGCGTTCTTTTTGACGGAGGCGATGCCGTTCTCCATGCCGCGTTTGGTCTTATACATCTCGCTCTTGCCGATCGGTTCGCCGTTCGCGGCCTTGAGCACAAAATAAGCGGAGCCGTCCTTGGCTGTCTTGCGTTCAAAGCGGCCGTCGTTCGCCGCATTTTTGCGGACAGAAGCGATCCCGCCCTCGCAGGCCTTTCGCGTTTCGTAGCTTTCGCTGCTGAGAATGACCTGGCTGTTGGCCGCCTTCAAATTAAAGCGAAACTTTCCGTTCTTTCCCGTTTTGATCTCAAATTTTCCCGGCATAATCTGCAATTGTTCCCCCGATAAAGTTAGTCTCCGAAATGCACCGGAGTTAAGAAAATCGGGGAAAGAATAACATACGCGTTTGCCCGCCAACAAGCTTCTTTCGTTGAGTGGAGGAACGCGCTCTCAAATCTGATTCAAACGAAAAGGGGAGCACTCCGATCGAGTCCGACTAACGAACCGGCCGATCAAATATTCCCCGTGAAGATCTCCCAGAGAATTCCGTAGATGACGTAAACGCTGACGAAGATCGAGCTGAGCAGAAGCAGGATCAGAAGGCCGATGATGATGAAGACGAAGGCGTAGTCGGAGCCGGTGCCTTTTTGGCCGGTCGCACGGGTGCGGATGAGGTCCATGTTCTGCTTGTTCGATTTCCAAAAGAAATCGAAAGCATCGCCGAGAAAAGGGACCATCCCGACCACGTAATCGAGCCCGATATTGAAGGCCATCCGGAGCAGGGTGATCTTCGGCACGCCGTAGCGGACGCCCGCGAGCAAGATATAGAACGACGCGAACGATGTGATCGTGTCGCCGACATTCGGCACCAGACCGATAAGTGAATCGAGCCCGAACCGCCAGGTCGTGAAGGGAACGCGAAAAAGCCCGTCAAGATAATGCGCGAGATTATCGAGGCCTTCTTCGATCTCCAGCTCGCGGCGTTTCTCTTTCGGCAGGTCGAGGCGTGTTCGCGGTGCAGGGTGCTCCATAGCTCCATTTTTAGCATATTTGCCCGAAATTGCGCCCGGCGAAAGAAAAATGTCGGAAAAAATGCAAAAATACCGCAAAACTTATTGAGAACAAGCGTCTAAAGCGAAACGGGTCTGTTCTGACCGTTCGTTTCCCGCAAAAAGACGAACAATTTTGCTATGTCCACGATAACTTTTTGCAAGTTTCATGGCTTCGGGAACGACTACATAGTCATTGAAAAAGCCCAATTGCCGGAGGGAACCGACCCATCCGAGCTAGGAAAAGCGATTTGCGACCGCCACCGCGGAGCGGGTGCGGACGGCATCGCGATAGTTGAAAAATTGGACGGCGAAAATGCCGATTATTTTTGCGAGATCGTTAACCCCGATGGGAGCATCGCCGGATTTTCCGGCAACGGCACCCGATGCGCGGTCTCTTATCTCTATCACAAAGGTTTGTGGCCCTACCCGGAGCTTCGGCTCGAGACGCGGAGCGGCGTAAAGCGGTTTACCCTCGTCCAGAGGGAGAACGACCACGAATTTTGGTTCGAAGCCGAGATCGGCGAGCCGAAATTTACGAGCAGGGAAATCCCGTTCCATTCCGAGGAACCGATGAGCTCGGTGCGGGATGTGCCGGTACATCTTTCGGATGGCTTTTTTCTGGTCTCGTGCGTCAACGTTGGTAATCCCGTGGCGTGTTCGTTCGTTGACGATTTCAACTTCGATTGGCGCAAGTTCGGAGCGGAGATGGAATCCCATCCCATTTTTCCCGAACGGGCGAACATCGTTTTCGTCAAGGTGCTCGACCGCGAGAATATCGAGATCCGCATTTGGGAACGCGGTGCCCATGAGACCTCGGCTTCGGGAACGGCGGCGAGTGGCTCGGCGGTTCTGAGTGCCTTTACCGGAAGGACCGAGCGGACAGTTTCGGTCATCAGCCCCGGCGGCACGACCGAGGTGCATTGGCGGGAGGACGGCGAGATGCTCTTAACGGGCAAGGCCGAATTTGTTTACTGCGGAACTTGGCCGGTCAAATAAAGTTTTTAGCCGCGAGCCGGACCCGCACGGGCTCGGGACTCAAGGCCTCTTACGGCGGCAAGGCGTTCATCGCTCTGCCGCCTTTTTCTTTTCAGCCGATGGCAAGAAGTGGCCGGCCAAAGAGAGCCTGAACAAAAACGGCCGTGAAAGCCGCGGCATAGACAGCCGCAAACCCTATGGTCAGGGCAACCGAACCCGACCGCTGAAACCGGTCGATCACCAGCCCGAATATCGGAATTGCCTGCAGCCCGTGGAGCCCGAGAAAGTGAGCCACGCGAAGGTCGCCGCCCTCGGTTGACCAGTTAACCAGCGGAAGCCCGGCACCGCCGTCCGCCACGCCGACCGCATGTGCGCCCTGCGAAGCCATATAGCCGCCCTGAATGCTCCCCAAGAGCATCACAAGGAGCCCAAGCCGAAGGCCCCAGGCAACCGCCGGCGGAAGGCTGAGATCGCTCCGGAAGAATAAGAGGGTGAGATACGCAACGATCAATGTCAGGATCGCGATCGCGATGCCCATCGCGGCAAAAAGAGCTCCATCGAACGGATTCGAGGAGTTGAAGTGCGACGTTGTCCCGCGGAGCGGCTGGCCGACGATGACGGCCATCTCAATGATGAAGATCACGATCATCGCCCAGGAAAGCTTGCGGAATGTACTCCGCCGTTCGGGCAGAGCGTCAAAGTAAACCGCCATCGTCCAGAGGAAGATCGCGATCGAGACAAAGAACTTCATCGGCTTGATCCAGCGGTTGATGCCGAGGATCTCGATCGGGTCAATGAAGACGAGCACCGCCGTCAATAGAAACAGGCCGAACGACACCATTCCCGCCCACATCAGCGGCCGCTGTTCGTTAAATAGCCGCTTCAGCATTCTTACCTCGCAGTTTCACAACACCGCGGATCGCGACGTACATCAGATATCCGATCGGGCCGAGCATGAACGTAAAGAAAAGACATGGGATGACCAGCAGATGCGGAACGCCGTGCTTCTCGGCATCGCGGACCTCCCAAGCACCCACGAAAAGGTCGAACGCGAGATAGTGCAGCCACCCGGCAAGGACCGTCCACGGGTTTGTGAAAAGCTGCATCACGCCCGCGAGCGAACTGAAGCTGCCTTCTGATGTCCCGAAGAACATAACGATGATGACCAGGTAAGCCGCCGAAAGCAGCAGCGGGACCGTGCCGGTGAGCACTACGGCCCTCGTCACCCGAAACCGCGGCAAGATCGCCAGCAGCAGCCAACTCACCAGTGCGAGCGTGTTTGCGATGGAAAAGATCGTCTCAGCCTGCATTTGTTTCTCCTGTTTCAATGAAAGTATCGACCCGAAGCCCAAGCGGGAGCATTTGGCCGGCGTCGAGTTCGATCAGCACCTCAAGCACCCTCGTATCGACCCTTTCGGTCGGCCGCTCTGTAGTGAAATTCTTGCGGCCGAGGATCTGTCCGACGGAGACCACACGCCCCGCGAATTTCGTGTCGCGGTAGGCGTCGGCGGTGACGTATGCCCGCTGGCCGACGGCGATACGGGCAACGTCCGTTTCGTCGAGATCGACGCGGACGCGAAGCGACGACCGGTCGGCCACGGTGACGATGCCGAGTTGAGACTCGGGCGAAACTGACTCACCATCCTTGAGCCGCTTGCGGAGAACAAGGCCCGTGATCGGCGAGCGGACGATGGTCTTCTCAAGCCTTGCTTCAGCTTCGCGGACGCGGGCCTCGGCGGCGGCGATCCGCGGGCCGAATTCGAGAAGTTCGGTCTCGGCAAGGCGGACCGCGGCCTCGGCACGGGCAACGTCGTCCGGGCGTGCCTCGGCGTTCACGAGGTTAAAGCGTTCGCGGGCGGTCGCGGAGATCTTCTTCGCGTTCTCGTGGGCGGTCTGGGCGCGTTCGTATTCCTCACGTGAGACGTCGCCGGTCCGGAAAAGCCGCCCGGCACGCTCCATTTCGCGGCGGGTGTTCTCGACGTTCGGCAGTGTCGCTTCGAACGCCGCCTCGGCCTCGAGCCTTTCCTCTCGGCGCGAACCATTTACAACGCGGGCACGCTCGGCCTTGCGTTCGGCGATGCGAGCGGCGGCAGTTTGCTGAGCTGCAACGAGCGTCTGCACCTCGGCACGGGCCGTCGTAACGGCCGAGGCGAGATCTGCATTCTCGATAACAGCGATCGTCTGGCCGGCTGTCACGGCCGCGCCTTCTTCGACAAGCACACGGGCGAGTTTGCCCGGTATCTCGGCCCCGACCTCGATCTCTTCCGATGCCGGCTCGACAAGTCCCGGTGCGGCGACGACCGCCGGCCGCGGAGCATCCCCGCTCGGAGCTTCGTTTGCCGTCTTTCCATCACTCCGCGAGGCCGTAAACACCGCGGCCGAGACCGCCGAGAGCGCCAAAGCAATTATCAAAACCACCCATGTTCGTTTCATTGTCTTACTCCAATTGATCCAAATGTCGGTACCGGCAGGACGGGCATTGCCGCTTCTTCCCGGCCGATACGGCCATCCTCGATGTGCACGGTCCGGTCGGCGTAATGCAGTATCCGGTTGTCGTGCGTTACGGCGATGACGGCCCGGTCCTTTTCGTGGGCGAGTTCCTGGAGCAGGTCCATCACGACCACACCGCTTTCCGAGTCGAGCGCCGCCGTCGGCTCATCCGCGAGTATGATCCGCGGCTCGCCGGCCAATGCCCGGGCGATCGCCACGCGCTGTTTTTGCCCGCCTGAAAGATCCGCAGGATACGAGCCGAGCTTGCTGCCGAGCCCGACGCGCTCGAGCAGTTCGGCTGCCCGCCGTTTTGCCATCGAGCCGCGGACGCCCTTGAGGTCGAGTGCGATCTCGACGTTCTCGCGGGCCGTTAACGCCGGAAAAAGATTGAACGCTTGAAAGATGAAGCCGATGTTCTCAAGCCGAACGGCCGGAAGTTCCCTTTGCGAAAGGCCGACCGTTTCCTTTCCGTAGATCTTGCAGCTTCCCGAACTTGCCGAAAGGATGCAGCCCATTATCGAGACGAGCGTCGTCTTGCCCGAGCCGCTCGCCCCCATCAGCAGCATCAACTCGCCGGCGTTGACGGTCAGGTCGATCTCGCGAAGCGCATAGACTGCTGTCTCGCCCGAGCCGTAGGTCTTTGAAAGTCCTTTTACTTCGATCGCAGGTTTCATAAAGCAATTTCCTCGGTTCAGCTCAGCCTCGCTCCCAGATCGCGAACCTTTGCGAGCCATTTTTCGCGTTTCGGTTCATCGGCAAATTTCACCTGGCCAAATGTCGTGATCCGAACCGGCTTGATGCCGCAGAACTCGAGGACGGCTTTCTTGAGCGTCCGGCGGCCGCCTGCCCAATAGGCGAAGGTGTCGTAGAGCGTCGGAGCGTCCATCGTCACGATCATCCGGCCCGTTCGGCCCTTTAGCAGGCGGTCCCACCACGGCGAGTCCGGATGGTACTTGAAGGCAAAGGACGGCAGGAAAACGCGATCGAGAAAGCCCTTCATCAGTGCCGGCATCGTGCCCCACCAGGTCGGGTAAACCCAAACGATATGCTCGGCCCAGAGGATCGACTGCTGGGCCTCGACGAGGTCCGGTTCGAGCTCCTGAATCTCGCGATAGCCCTTATGAAGGATCGGGTCGAACTCCAGTTCCCCGAGCCGGATCTCGCGGACCTCCGCTCCCGCTTCGCGGGCACCGGCCGCATAGCTCGCAGCCAATGCTCCGCAAAGGCTCTCGCTGTCTGGATGTCCAAGAATGACAAGTATCTTTTTGCTCATTTCTTCTCCTAGCCCCGGAATACCATCGCCGGGTCGATAGACGTTGCTTTCCTGATCGCTACGATCGATGCGGTGCAGCACATTAAGATCGTCAGTACGAAAAGTGCGGCCGCGAGCTGCCAGTTGACGATGATCGCGAGAGTTCCTTCCAGGCTCACCCGCGAGATGACCAGCGATGCCGCGATGCCGACGACGTAGGCAATGAGGCCGCTCAGGACGGCCTGCGTCAGGATAATGCGGTAAAGATAGCCGTTCGTCGCACCCATTGCCTTGAGTGTGCCGTACTCGCGGATGTGATCGACCGTTGCGGCATAGATCGTCTGAGCGACGATGACCACGCCTACTATGATCGCGAGCACCGCAGCGACGATGACCGTGATCCCGGCACCGGTCCCGAAGACCCAGTACATACCCTGGCGGTAAACAAGCTGGCCTGTGGTCAATACCTCAACGTCCTTGAGTTCGCCGGCGAGCCGCGAGCGAAGTGCCTCGATGTCGGCTCCCTCGCGGGCCCGCATCACCAGAAAAAAGCTTTGATCCTCATTCAGGCCGAGAAAGGATTGAGCATTCTTGAACGAGGTGAAAACGGCCGGCTGCGAAGTGAAGATGCGGACCCCTCGCGTAAAGCCGACGACGCGGGCACGGCGCTTGTTGATCTCGATCACCTGGCCGACCTTCGTGACGCCGAGCTTGTTCTCGGCATAAAGCTCATCGACCATAACGGCGTCCGGTATCTCAAGATCGGCCACCGAGCCCTGCGTGATGTTCCAGGGACCGCCCATTCCGCCATCAAGATCAAAGCCGACGAGCGTTACGCCCTCGTCCGAGCCATCGGGCTTTTTCGCCTGTGCCCCGAGCGAGACGATGTGATTCTTGGCCGCGGCTACATCCGGATCGGCGAGCACCTTGTAGAGCTTGCCCTCATTGAACTCAACGCCCTGCTCAACGTGCGTTACGCCGCGGGAGACGACCCAGAGGTCCGCCTTCGACTGGCCGACGATGCCGGTCGAAGCCTCGATGAAGCCGAGAAAGATGCCGAGCTGTACGGCCGTCAGGATGATCGAAAATACGATGCCTGTAAGGGTAACGGCCAGCCGGACCTTTTCGTGAAACAGATTTTTTATCGCTATCGACGCCATTCTAGTGCTTACCGCTTAATAGTTACTTAACATCGTTAACCGAAGACGCAAAAAAAATTTACGGCACGAGCCCTCGGATCGTTGTATCGACGACGGAATTTATAAGCCTCTTTCTTTCCACAAAAGGGAAATCTTCGTGCATTATCAGCAAGGACGTTATGCCGTGAATACCGGCCCAAATGGTCTGAGCGGTCGTCGCGACGTCGCCCTTGCGGATATCGCCGGACGCCATGCACTCGGCAACCGATTCGCTCAAGAGGCTAAAAGCCTGCTGGCCGGCCGAGCCCTCGAACTCATAGTCGCCCTCGCCGAAGATCTTGTCCTTTGGCGAGATGAAAGCGACCTCGTAATGGTGGGGATGTGCGAGGCCGAATTCGATATAACCGATGAGCCCCTTTCGCAGCACCTCGAGCGGTGTGCGGCCGTTCTTCTTCGCCTTCCGGATAGCGTCGCCGAGCTTATAGAACGCCTCTTCACATACCTCACGAAGCAATGCCGATTTATCTTCAAAATAAAGATAGATCGTCGTCGGCGAGTATTCGATCCGTTCGGCGACCTTACGCATCGAGAGCTTGTCGTAGCCTTCGGAGACGAAGATCTCTCTCGCGGCATCGATTATCTCTTGCCGGAGGTTCTCTTTTTCTCGTTCTCTGCGTTCGGCTATGCCCATTGCTTTACAGTGTTAAGTTACGGGACGTTGTTCAGTTTGTCAAGCGAAAAATCGCCTGTTTCGAATATTTGGACGTGGAATCTGAATCAAGGTCGCTTGGGGAACTGCCTCCGCGATCTCCGGGAAAAAAAACTCCGCGGTCTCTGCGTTCCGATCAATTGAACGCCGAGGCCGCGAAGGTTTTCGCAGAGGTCAGATAGATGAGCGACGATAATGAGAGGTTACTCTCTAAAGAAAACCGACCGATGACCTCACTTCAAATACTCTTTCGGGATCGGGTTTTCAGGGGTTTCGGCTTCCCAGAAGATCGTAATCACCCACCAACGCTTGCCGTCGAAGAGCAGTTGGAAGCTATTGATGCCGCGCATGAAGGGTTCTTTGTCCGCCTTGCTGCGAAATGCGGCGTAGGTCGAAAAGACCTGAACTATATTCCCGTAGCGGTCAATCTTGCGGCTGATCTCGCGTTCGTGGAAACCCTGTTTGGCAAAGACGGGCGAGGCCCGTTCGATGTAGCCATCGGGTGTAAAAACCGTTGCCCCGGTTACGCCAGTCTGCGGGTTGCGTCCCGTCGGGATGAGCCGCGCGTCTTTGTGAAAGAGCGAGCGGAAGCGGTCCCAATCGCGTTCGACGCCGGCATCGCCGGAGATGACGTCATAAACCGCCTTCATTATCGAATCGATCGACTCGACATCGGCGGGCTTTGCTTCTTTGCCTTGGGCAAACATAGAGAAACTCAGAATGAAAATTGCGCTAAGAATGAAGAAAGAACGTTTCATTTCGAATCTTACGAACGCAGGGCCCGAAAGTTTCAGGGTTCAGGGATTCTTCATATCAACCCTCGCTTCGAAAATTTCCTGCACTTCACGAGGGAAGTTGTTGAGGATATCGAGCCCCGTTCTCTGCTCGATGGCGCGAATAGTGGTTCGATAGGTCTCCCATCGGACGTCGTCGATCCCATCGATGTTCGGCATATCGACGGCGATGACCTGCATTCGGCGGTCGCGGTCGGCGATGCTTCGTCCGCTCGGGAGGGCAACGATGATCTTCCAGCAATTGGTCGGCACGGCCACCTTTCCTTTCAGCCTTTCCTTTTCGCCGTAGCAGCCGGCGATCTGATGGACGTTGCCGAGCCGTCGTGCAAGTGCACGGGCGTGCCGCTCGAGCTTTTCCCATGGGCCCTGATTCAGAGCGGCCGTCTTGGGGACGATGTTGGTCATCATGAAGGTTTCTTCATTGAGCTGCGGGTTGGCGAAGCGATCTGCAGAGGGCACAAGGTGGCCGCGGTCGTAGCCGCTGCCGGAGTAGTCGCTGTATCCGATGCGGCGAAAGCCGGACGGCAAGCGCGGGTCAGGGCGGAAGTCGGGCCGCGGTATCGAGGGGCCGAGGTCCCCGCGGGTCGTCCGCCAGGCGACCCAGTTCGCGGTTCCGCGAGAGTCATTGTAAGACATAACCGAACCTTCGCCGATGATCAAGAAATTATCGCGGTTTCGCTCATCGGCGGTGGCATTTGAAGGGTTTCCGAAAGCTCCGTGCGGCCCAAGGGGAAGTGCCGGATCAGCGGGAGCGGTTTGCGGCGGCGGTTCGGCCGGGCCTTGTGTGATGGTGCGCAGCCGATCGCAGCCCGCTGTCGCAACGGCCAGCAGGGCGATCAGAAATATTGCGGGTTTTCCAAAGCGAGCGAGAGACGGCATCGTGTTCAAGTTTACCAAACGCGGCGGGCGAGTTCGCCCCGTCGATGCGAACACGTTTGCAAATGCGTTAGAATCAATGGTGTGGAAACTCGACCGCATCTTGTGGGACTTGGCCGCGATGAACTCACTGAGCTTTTTGCCGGGCTCGGCGAGCCGCGTTACCGTGCGGACCAGGTCTTTCGCGGGCTCTACGAACGCCGTCTCCGTTCCTTTGACGAAATGACCGACCTGCCCAAGGCTCTTCGGGAGCGGCTGGCGGCAGAGACGGAGGTTTCGGTGCTGGAGGTCGAATCGAAGTTCGTCTCGATCGATGGCACCCGGCGTTACCTTATGCGGACCCGCGACGGCTATCCGGTCGAGACCGTTTTTATCCCGAACGAGAGCCGCGACACGATCTGCTTCTCGTCGCAATCGGGCTGCCCGCTCAAGTGCGACTTTTGCCTGACGGCGAAACTTGGCCTGCTGCGGAATCTGACCGCGGGCGAGATAATCGAGCAGATAATCGTTGTCCTTAATGACGTTTACGGCATCGGCGGGGAAACGCCGCACGGCACGAACCTCGTCGCGATGGGCGAAGGCGAGCCTTTTTTGAATTTTGAGAACTTGATCAAGGCGCTTGAGATAATGGCCGACGAAAAGGGGCTGCACATCGTCCCCGGCCGCGTGACGGTCTCGACCGCCGGGATCGTCCCGAAGATCTACGAATTTGCCAAGCTCGAACGCCGGCCGAATCTTGCGATCTCGCTTTCGGCGGCAAGCGATCCGCTCCGCGACCGGCTGATGCCGATAAATCGGAAATGGCCGATCGAAGACCTGATGGCGGCGGCACGCGAATTTGAGAAAACGCTCAAACGCGGCGAAAGATTCACGTTCGAATATGTTCTGCTCGGCGGTGTTAACGATTCCGACCGGCAGGCCGAGGAACTCGCCGACCTGATCGAACGGCACGGCCTGAGGAAAGTGAAGATCAACCTGATCCCGCACAATCCGGCCGAGCAGCTCGACTATCGCCCATCGGACCCCGAGCAGGTTCGGCGGTTCAAGGAGATACTCGAATCGCGGGGAATTTCAGCGTATGTCAGGACGCCGCGTGGCCGTGATATTTATGCCGCCTGCGGACAGCTTGCGGCCAAACATGAGCCGAATCTTGTGCAGATCGGGGCCTGAGGGAATTTTTGTTGGCGTTTTTCGGATAAGAGAAATGGAGATACTGATCGTCGGTTCGATAATTGTTGCGTTGATGGTCTGGGCCTCGACCCGCATCAAGCGCGACGCCGCGGCCGCCTATAACGAGGAAGCGATCGAGGCCGATGGCTTCAAATTGACGAAGCCGGAGGGTTTCATCCATCTTTTGAATGACGATTCTGGCCTCGCCTTTCGGGCAAACAGCAAGGACTTTGGCCTCGGCGATGCGGCCGAGAAATACCAAGCGACGATCACGGTCGAGCGACACGACGGGAAGGATACGGATTCGATCGCGGCGGCGATAAAGGAATCCGCTTCCGGGGCCGCTGACGAAGAGAAGTTCGTCGAGCAGGATCGAAAGAACATTCGTATTGATCTTACGGTAATAGAGGACGGCGTGAATGTCCGTCGTCATGTGCGGCTCGTCGGAACGGACGCGGCGACATTCGAGCTGCGTGCCGATGTGCTTGACGACATGGCGGAGGGTTACTCGGAAAAGATCGAAAACCTTATCGCAAGTTTTGAAGTAAAATAAGAACATCCCGCTCCGGACGGGCGACATCATAGAAAAATTATGCTGAGAACGAAATTTATTGGATGTGCAATCGCAATAATGTTAGTGGCTTTCGCGGCTGCGGCAACAAACGCCCAAACGGTCAACGTCGGCGGCTCGATCGGCAACGGGACCGTTGCCCGCGGCGGCTCTGCCCGCGGCGTCGTTACACTGAACATCCCCGGCGGCCTGCACGTGAACTCGAACCGGCCGAATAGCGAATATGCCATTCCGACCTCGGTGCGGCTGACCGCGACCGGCGGCCGCGTTTCGGCTCCGACCTATCCGCGAGGGAAGAACAAGCGGTTTCAGTTCTCGAACGGAACGATCAACATTTACGAAGGCCGCGTTACGATCCCGTTCACGGTTCGCGTCCCGGCGAACTTTCGCGGAAACACGGTGACGGTCCGTGCCGCCGTTCGCTATCAGGCATGCACCGACGAGGTTTGCTATCCGCCGCGAACGCAGAACATCACGCTAACCGCCCGGGTCCGTTGATCATTAGAGCTTCCAGATCAGGACAATGTCTTAGTGAACTTTGTGCATATTTTCTTTGTGGCCTTTGTGTTTAGAAAATAATTAAACACAAAGGCCGCAAAGGTTTCTCACAATGTACACAGAGGAAGCAAACCGCAGGAACTCTTGAGTATTCCCTGACTTTCTTACATATAGATCTGGTTACACATTGCGGCCGATCACGGACATCAGGCGTCCGGTTCGGCCGTATTTGCTTTTCTCGACCCGATACGAAAAGAAGAGGTCTGTCATCTCCATCGTACAGAGTGATGAGACGAAGATATGCTCCGGTGCGAGGCCGGCTGCGATGAGCTGGTCGCGATTTGCGGCGTGCAGGTCGATGAGGGCGTGGCCCGGCCGCGTTTCGGAAAAGTATTTGTCGGCTTCGGCAAAGTTTGCGGTGAATTCCGAAATCACGTCTTCGCCGATCTCGTAGTTGCGTCCGCAGGCAGCCGGCCCGATGGCGGCGATCATATCCGCCGGAACTGCGCCGTAGTTCTCTACCATTTTCATTACGGCTTTTGCGACGATCGACCGCACCGTTCCCCGCCATCCGGCGTGAACGGCGGCAAAGCTTCCGGTCCGCGGGGCGCCGATAAGAACCGGGACGCAATCGGCTGTCTTTACGCCGAGCAAAAGTCCGGGCATATCGGAAACGAGCGAATCGAAGCGTTCCTCGGTTGCTGCCGCGGCCTCGGGGCTATCAACGATCTTTACGCCGTCGCCATGCACCTGCCAGGCGGTCGCAAGCCGCCGTTCGCCCGGAAAAAGCGAGAGAAACCGACGCCGGTTTTCCTCGATGTTTTCGGTGAGGTCCTCGTCGTAGCCGGCAAGATTGAGATCGCCGCCGCTCCCGTTGCCGCGCATATCCGAAACTCCACCGAGCCGCGTCGAGAAGCCGTTGACGAAGCCGGCAGCTTCGAGCGGACGGCAGACGAGCAGCTTAAGTCCGTCCTGCTCTCGCCAATAGAAGTCGGAATCGGTTAGAATTCGGCGTTGGGCATCGGCCAAATCCACTGCGGCACTCGCAGGCGCATCGGCCTCGCCGCGGCCATCGATGATAATCTCTACCGGGTTCGACATAGTTGAAGTCTATCGCATACGCGAAACGCTCGCCAGAACTCCGCGGTTCGGCGAACGCGTTTTCACGCCCGCCGAACGCGAGTACTGCGATGCCCGCGGGAAGGCCGCTGCGGCTTCCTATGCGGCGAGATTTGCGGCAAAAGAGGCTTTTTTAAAGGCACTGAAGACGGGCTGGCGGGGAAAGATCTCGTGGCATGATGTCGAGGTGGTAAACGACGAGAACGGAGCACCTTCGCTTCGCTTAAGCGGCGAGGCCGCCCGTTTATCGGCCGAAGCCGGAGCGGCCCGCATTCATCTTTCGCTCTCGCACACCGCCGATCACGCCGCGGCCCAAGTAATTCTCGAAAGCGGTCCGGCTACTGATCAAGCTTGAAGTAAGCTACCGCGACGTCGTGGTCCGAAAAGCCTTCGATCCGCTCTCCGTCTGCCCGAAATGCCTTCGGAAAATCGGCATTGACCCTCAAATACCCGAAGCCATTCAGGTGCTTTCGCATCGGTTCGTTGATGATGATGTGGTCAAGCGATTGAGCGCTTCCGTCAAAAACGTACGAGTATCTCTGCGATGTCTGGATCAGGCCAACCAGGTTGATGAGGTCGCGTTCGACAAGGTCCGGCGATGAAGCGAGAACAGCATCCTTCGGCGTCGGCTTTCCGGTCAGCGTGCCGATGATATCGACCAGCCCGTCGTTGAATTGAAAGGCATTCAGGTCGCCGGCGATGACGATCCGCTCGTTCGGGTCGGCCTTTTGCCGTTCATTGACCCATTTCGCGATGTACTCCGCCTGCAGTGCCCGCTTTGCCCTGACCCGCGGGCCGTCGCGTTCGTCGGTTATCCCGCGGAGCGATTTCAGGTGATTGCTCATCACCGTTACGCGAAACGGCGTCCCGGTCTTTTCGTCGCGGATCTCCGCTTCGATCACGAACGGCGGCCGGTCGTGGAGGATCGCATCGCTCCTGCCGCCGGGCTCGCTGAAACGTTCGTTCTTGCCAAGCTGTTTTGCCGAGCGGACGGTCACGCGGCTGCCCTTGACGAGGAACCCGACATCGATGCTGCGGCCGTCGTTTCCTTCTTCAAGATATGCCTCGTACTTAGGGTCCGGCTGGCCGGCGGCAACGGCACCGGCATTCACCGCCTTTGCGAGCTGGCGGAGCACGTTCAGGTTCTCGGCCTCAACAACGGCGATGATGTCCGGGCGGCTGGCAAGTTCATTGATCGCCCGGGAGACCTTTTTGACACGTTTCTCAAATGCCTCTTTCGTGGCGACGTCCTCGCGAATGTTCGGGTCGTCCTCGTCGTCAACAAAGGTCTCGATGTTCATCGCGGCGATAGAGAACTGCCGCTCCGTAGGCGGCGGCAAGGGAAGCGGGCGAATTCCGCCCGCCACCGAAGGCGGAGTGCCGGCGTCGGTAACTATGGTGTAGCGGCCAAAGCCATAATGAAGCACTCCTGTCACATCTTTTAGCTCTTGGCCGGCCATCACATTCATCGGGGTCGAGGAGATCTGCGAACGCGTATCAACGCGAATCAACTCCTGATTGCCGTCAAAGATCGGGATCTTCGGAAAGTCCTTCTTCCATTTGTCGCGGTCGGGCGAGGTGAGGAAGAAAAGCGGTTCAAGCCCGGGCTCGCGGAAGGGCCGCGGATATCCCTTCAGGACGCCGAAGAATGTTCCGTCCGATTCGACCGTTTCGGTCTTGGCATCAACCCTTCCGCCGGTTGGCGCGACCACGGCCATCGTCGTAACGGCGACCCGCATTCCTTCATATTTTTCCAGCTGATCGACCGAGTTCGGCTCGAAGTCGTCCGGCGAGAGCACGACCGGCTTCGGTAGGGCAACGTTCTTCGCCGTGACGGCAAAAAAGTCGCGTCCTTGCGTGTATGAGATCTCGGTTATGGTAAGCGTGGCGACGACGTTTCCGGGCCGGAACTCGGTTACGCGGCCCGAAACCGTTACGGCATTGCCGGGAACTGCATCAGGCGGCGGTTCGGCCCTGGTGAAAACGTAAATTCCTTCAGAGGTCTTCGGGTCGTTGTCCGTTTGGCCGTCCGGCGTTTGAATGAAAAAGCCGTTCCGGAGCCGAGCCGTGACGACGCCGCTGACCTTTACCTCCTGATTCTGATAGGTCGAGAAATTGGCAGTTCCCTGAATGGCCGCGATCGGATATTCGCGCTGGGCGGCGGCGGGAAGGCAAAGAAAGCCCGCAACAAAAAGGATGCGGGCGGCTCGGAAAATGCCTTTCGGCAGAATGTGTCTTTTCATTACTGTCGGTCTCTTCGTCGTTCGATGATCTCCTGCGTATTCCGCGGGATAGCACTAAAGAAATCGTGTCCGGTCATCACCTCGACCGCATCCACCGTGACGCGGAAATTGCGCCAGGGCGAACCCTGATTAAGCGGCGGGAAGTTCGGGACTATGATGCCGAATGCCCGCGTCGCTTTGCTTACCCGCTGGAGGTCGTTGCTGCCGTTCGGCAAAATGAGCACGACCTTCCAGGTGTATTGCGGAACAACGACGCGGCCCTGGGCTATCGTGCCGATATTGCCGTGGACTCCGGAGATGATGTAGATCTCATTGCCCGAGTTTGCGAGCGAGCGAAGGTAGATCTCAAAGTCGTTCCACGCTCCCTGATTGTTTGCCCCGAGCTGCGGGACCATGTTGGTCATCAGGAACGTTGCCGAGTTGTCGGCGACCGAACGCGTTCGGTCACCCGACGGGCACATATGCCCGCGGTCGTAGCCTGAGCCTGAATAGTCGGCGTCCTGCACCTGATACCAACCGGCGGGCAGCGTCGTATCCGGTCGATAGTCGTCCTGCCGGTCGGCGGTGCCGATCCAAGTGCTGTCGAGCCGCCACGCGACCCAATTTGCCGTCGCCTTACTGCGGTTATACGAGAGTGAGTACTGCGGCTTCGCCATCAGATAGTTATTCTCGTTCGCAACGTCGGGCGTTGCATTGCTCGGATTGCCGAACAAGAGCGGATCGTCATTCGGAAGCGGTGCATTAACGGTCAGAAGAACTTGAACCGGAGCGACGCGGCCCTGAAGATCGGCGGCCGCTCCCGCAACAACGGCCGGCCCGCCCGAGGTTCCGGGAGCGATGGCCGCCTGAAATGAGAATATGTTGTCGCCTGCGTTCTGGTCGCCGTTCGTACCGTCGTCAAAGAACTGCTGGCTTGCGGCGCCCCCGATCGCCTGGAGATTTGCGGCAACGGCGATGTTGGTGCTCGGCGGCGTAGTAGCGGGAACGACCGTAACGGTCAAAAGCGTAGTGCCGCCCGGAGTTACGGTCGTCGGGTTGGCGTTCATCGCCGCGAAAAGGGTCGTGCCGCCGCCGGAACACGTAACGATCGTCGTCGAATTTCGCGGTGCCGATGGGACGAGGTTCTGAAAGTCGCTCGCGTTGTTGTCTGTGTCCTGGCAGCCGTTCTCTTTTCGGGCCTGGCTGTTGTTGTTGCCCGGTGCGGGCGTGACCGATCCTTCAACGAAAATGTTCGTCGCCGAGCCCCAGCCGACCGAATCGATGATCGCTCCGGTGTCCGTGGCTCCTTGTCGGATCGCGATACCGCCGCCCGTTGCTCCCATCGAACGGATCGTCGGGTCATAGGTCTTATCCGGAGTGACGCCGCCGTCGTAGCCGCTTTGCGACGCGATCAAGTAAAACTGGCCGGGTTGAAGAATGGTCGAGGTCGTCCATTCCGCCATCGGGCTGCCGTCCGTCGTCCCGGTTGCTGAGCGGTAAACGACCTTGTAATTGATGAGATCAACGGCCGTCGAGCTTGTGTTGTGGATCTCGATGAACTCGTCCGTTGCAGAACCACCGCCGGCCTGGAACTGGCTGACGACAAGATTGGGAGAGACCGCCACCGTCGATGCCGACTCGGCCTGCGGTCGGTCAAAGGGCGTAACGAGCAGCCCGAAGACGGCAGCGAACACTCCGAAGATGAAAAAACTCCGCATAATAAAGACAGAACCTGAATATCGGTGCAATCTTTATTTGTAGCATATTGGACGCATTTTGGGCATTTTCCCGAGAACGTATTTCCCGGCTTGTTCACATCGGCGAGGCCGCGGGGCCATCAGCTCGCAAGGCGGGCGATCCTTTCGATCAGCGAGCGTCGGATAACTGTGTTGTCGGTAAGTGAAAGGGCTGTTGTAAATGCCGCCTCTGCCTCGGCCGCACGGCCCGCTTCGGCGAGGAAATGCCCGCGGGTGATCTGGTAAAGATAGAAGCGGTCGAACCGTCCATCGGCGAATCGCGCATCCAGCTCGGAAAGAGCCTGCCCGACGCCTTCGATCCGCGATAGCACGATCAAACGGTTAAGCTCGACAACGTCGGAATACCGCCTCTGCTGGAGTTCATCGTAACAAGCAAGGATTCGCGGCCAATCGGTTTCGGCAAAGCTCGGTGCGAGGGTGTAAACGCCGGCGATCTCCGATTCGAGATGATACTCGGTCCGTTCATCGCCGCGGGCCGAAAGGCGGAAATGTTCGAGCCCGCGTTCGGCGAGCCGCATATCCCAGCGGCTTCGGTCCTGGTCTTCGAGCAGAACGAGCTCACCGGCTTCGTTCGTCCTTGCGGGAAGCCGTGCAGCCTGAAAACAGAAAAGTGCCGCGAGCGCCTGCACTCTAGGCGTGCTCGTCTCCGGCGAACGCAAGAGCATCTCGGCGAGACGGATCGCCTCAAAGCAAAGTTCGCGGCGGACGAGGTCATCTCCGGCGGTCGCGCCAAAGCCCTCATTGAACATCAGATAAAGCACACGCAGGACCGCATCGAGGCGTTCCAGCAGCTCACGCGAGGGCGGCAATTCGGGAAACCTCGTGTCCTCGCGGAGCCGTTTCTTAGCACGCGTCAGCATCTTCGCGATGGCTTCGTCATTCGAGAGAAACGCACGGGCGATCTCCGGCACACTAAAGCCGCCGACGATCTTCAGCGTCAGGGCGACCCGCGAATCCGCTGCGACAGCCGGACTGCAGCAGGCAAAGATCATCCGGAGCTCATCGTCGCCAATCGGCGAAAGATGTTTATCCGGCGTCGTTGAGGCTGTGTCGGCTAGTTCGAAGCTCTCTTCAGTTTCAAGGCCGACACTTTTGCCGGCCCGTCTTAGCTCGTCGATGACCTTATTGCGGGCGGTCTGTATCAGCCAGGCCGAGGGATTCTCGGGCACTCCGAATGGCCATTTCCGCATCGCCGCGATCATCGCTTCCTGCACGGCGTCCTCGATCAGTTCGAGCTTGTCGATCCCGAATATCCGCGACAAAAGAGAGACCATCTGCCCGGCCCTTTGGCGAAACAGATGGTCGATGATCTCGTTGGTTTTGTCGAGGTCCATCGGGTCAGGACATTTGCTCGATCTCTCGAAGTTCGATCCAGCCGCCATATTTCAGGTGCGGGCAGCCGCTTGCGACCTCGGCCGCCTCATTGTAATCAGCCGCGGCGATGGTGTAAAAGCCGCCGACGATCTCCTTCGCTTCGGTGTAGGGGCCGTCGGACACGCGAAATTCGCCGCCGAATCCGTGAAGGTGCTTGCCGCCCTCGTCGCGGAGCTTTTCGCCGCCGACGAGCCGGTTTTCCGAAGCAAGCTTCGCCGACCAGGCGACGTATTCATTGATGACGGCCTCGATGGCCTCGGGCGAAAGTCCGGAAAAATCCGACGGCTGTTCGTGAAGTAAAAGCATGTAGTTTGGCATAAGTGTCTCCTGTTGTTTAATTCGCAGCGGTCGTGCCGCTTTCACCTTATTAACGAACAGCGACGCCCGAAATGGACATACATTGCAAAAAAATTTGATCGATCAATTGGTGATGATCCTGAGAGCCTTGAGAACCTTTTCCGGGTCGTCGGTGGCCCGAACGGGTTCTGACCCATTTCCCTTGACCGTTTCGCCGTGTTCGACCGAGGCAAGCATCATTCCGGCGTCGGTCGCCAGAAGCGAGAGTTTTCGGCCCTTTTCATCTTTGAGCGAATCCAGGATCTTCGTGATCTGCTCGGTTGCTTCGATGAGTTGCTTGTCGTGAAACTCTGATTCGTTAGCTTTCGCAAGTTTTGCATAGAAACATGACCGTGTTCCATCCAAGCAAACAACCTTTGTGTAGTAAGCGTTAAACTCACAATCTCGTCCGGTACATCCGGAAACCAGCTCTTCATTTTCCATCTTTATCGTCTTCCGTACGGCCGCAGGCCGGTTTTTTCGAAGGAGCATTTCGCGTGCAGCAAATCTATTTTGTAAGCGTTATGCGGACGACATCGGCAATTGTGTGCCCTCTTGAAAATGCGATGGCACCGGTTCGATAGTCAACCGCGAGGCCGTAAATGGAATCGCTTTCGAACCTCGAGATCTGCGTCGGTTTCCCGCCCGTGATCGGTTGCGAGGCTAGCTGGTGGGTGGCGGTTGTCCTGTCAATGTAAATCACCGACTGTCCATCTGCGGACCAAGAGAAATTCCGTGTTCCGGCGATCTGCGGATAGCCGAGAAATTTCGGGTCGCCGCCATTTATGTCGAGAAGTGCAAGCTCGCGCGTTCCGCCTACCGTCCGCCGGCAAACGGCCAATATCTGTTTTGAATCGGGCGAAATGCTCGGTCGTTCACATTCGAATCGCCGGTCGGTCAACTGGACGGGTTCCCCTCCTTGCCGAGGCATCTTCCAAAGCGAGTACATTTCATCTTTATCGGACGCGGCATATACGATCCACTGCCCGTCGGGGGTGATCCGCGGATCTGTGGCCGCTTCTGCCGATGGCGATAGAAAAAGCTTTTCTTTACTGTCGATTCGTTGTGAGGCGATCTGTGGCAGGTCGCCTTCGGTGTGCATATATACGATTTGGCTTCCATCAGGTGAGATGGCCGGAAAAGCGTATTTGCCCGGGCCGGTGACGACAGCCGTCCGTTCGCGTCCTTCGCTGTTGATCCGCCAGATGGATTGCCGTGCACGCTCTCTAACAGAAAAGAAAATATCGCCATTTGGTGCGAAAGCGATACCTGACATTCCTTCGTCAAGCCCAACGTCCGTTGTCAGTTGCGTGGCTGATTCAGCATTCGCCGGGCCGAGCGTCCAGATATTCGCCTTTCTAATGAACTGTACGGTGGCAAGCGATCTGCCATCGGACGAGACACTGACCGAGAAGTAATCGTTCGCGTCGTTCGTAACCCGTGTAAGCTCACCGTCCGGATACGTGAGTCGCCAGATCTGCGAGACCTCCGTTTCCCGGTCGCGGGCGCTCATATAGATGCTACGGCCGTCCGCACTCAATACAAAGCCCGAGATCATGAGCCATCGGCGAGGGTCGATCTCTTTTATCGATAGGTCCGCCAGGGTGATCTCGGCAAGGTAGTAGGAGCCTGTAGCTCGCTCAAATGCAACGACGACGAACTTGTCGGCAACGGGAGACCAATCGGCAAAATTCCACCTGTCATCATTTTCCGGACGAATGTGCTTCGTGGCCGAAGTGCCGTCGGGGTTCGCCGTTACCAGATACTGGTCATTATCGATGTAGGCGATCTTTGATGAGTCGCGTGAGAACGAAACGCGAGATTTGACGCGATCGGCGATCTTCTGCCGTGTGCCCCCGAGCACCGGCACCCGATAAAGTCCGTTCGAGCCGCTCTCATCGATCGCAGTGAAATACACGAAAATACCATTGCTCGAGAACGCAATGCCTCGGTGCTGCAATCGCTCCGGTTGGGTGATCTGGATATTCGCCCTTGTCTCGACCTGCCGATACCAGAGGCTCTCCAACCCATTCTCGGCGATCGCATAGACGATATATTTTCCGTCCGGTGATACTGCGACCTGGTCGCCAACGACATTCCCGCTTGTCGTCACCTTCTCGAGCTGCAAATTTCCAAATGATTGCGTAGCCTGCTTGGGACTGACGAATTTCTGGATGCCGAGAAAAAGCCCGCCGATCACGACCGTAAACAGTAAAATCGAGCCGAACGCTCGTCCGGGGTGAATCGCAACCTCATTGGCGATAAAGCCTGTTATGGTTTTCGTATCGTACTGCAAATGGCCGCCGGTATCTGGACGGAGAAGCGTGTCGCCCGTCACCTTTGCAACGCTCGGGTCGCTTATCATCGCCAACCGCTGGGATGAAGATGCGGTCAAGCCGAGCGACGGCATTATGTCCTTTAGATCCGCGAGGAGTTCGCGGGCGGATTGATAACGTTCGTCCCGGTCCTTTCGGAGGCATTTTCGGATAAGGACCTGAAGATCGTGCGGCGTTTGCGGGGCGATCTCGGCAACCGGCTCGGGCTCCTTGTGAATGATAGAAGCGATCACGTCAACATAGTTCTCCCCGGTGAAGGGAAGCCGGCCCGAGACCATTTGATAGAGCAGGGTGCCGAAGCTGAAGATATCCGAACGGCCATCAACGATTCTGCCTCGCGCCTGCTCGGGCGACATAAATGACGCTGTGCCGAGGATCATTCCGGGATTCGTTCGATGGGCAACGGTCTCGGCATCCGGGTCGGAGCTCCCGTCATTCTCGGTCAGCTTCACAAGGCCGAAGTCGAGCACTTTTACAAGCCCGTCCGGCCGGATGATGATGTTGTCCGGTTTTACGTCGCGATGGACGACGCCTGCTTCGTGTGCGGCGGCAAGTGCACCGGCGACCTGTATAGCGATATCGACGACCGTCGCCATCTCGAGCCGCTTATTACGGAGAGTCCGGGCAAGCGTTTCGCCCTTGACGTATTCCATCGCGATGTACGGCATTTCGCCGTCATCGTTTATTTCGTAGATGGTGAAGATGTTGGGGTGATTTAATGCAGAAGCGGTCTTGGCCTCAAGAACGAAGCGACGCATCCGCTCGGGTTCGCTCGCAACCTCTGCGGGCAGCACCTTGAGCGCGGCCTTTCGGCCGAGCTTTTCATCTTCGGCGAGAAAGACCTCGCCCATGCCGCCCGAGCCGATCTTTTCGATTATCCTGTATCGACCGATGGTCTGATCTGTAAGCATGGCGCTCCGCTCCAGATTCAAAGAGGCTTCGGTGGAAGCCGGTCAACC
Source organism: Acidobacteriota bacterium (assembly GCA_019639235.1). GTDB lineage: Bacteria > Acidobacteriota > Blastocatellia > Pyrinomonadales > Pyrinomonadaceae > OLB17. The sequence goes on from JAHBSG010000008.1 coordinate 122,194, forward strand.
AAAAAAAGAGGCCGTTAGCTCTTTTCGCACCAGAGAAAAAGCAAATTACGGACCGTAGTTGAGAGCCAGGAAGGCCTTTGCCCAACTGCTTTCGAGGCCACTTCGCCGAAAGGACGGAGACGATCCGTACTTCCGGCGAAAAAATTATCGCACCGGCCGGGGATATACAACAGGGCTTCGGTTGCCGTCCTTATCAACGGCCCGAACGCCGAAAAAGTAGTTATCCTTCGACATATTCTTGACCGTAAAGGACGTTACATTTCCGGCGGGAATGAAGTTCGTCCATTCTGCCGCCGAGGTGTCGCGATAGGCGATCTCATACCCGGCGATGTCGGCGTCCTTGTTCGCATCCCAGCGAAGGTCGGTGTCGTTCGTCAGCCGGCCGGTGACGATACCGACGTTCTTAGGCTTTGCCGGGGCATTGGCGATCGAGGCGAGAGCGATGAGATTGATCCGCGTCGCATTCGCCAGATATTTGTAATCGACGAACTCGGGCGTATCGCCGTAAAACTTGCCGTTCTCGGTCCGCACGTTCTGGTGCTGGTGCGTATAGTCCTCATCGGGCTCGGTGAAGCGGACCGCCGCGAATCCGCGTTCAAGGAACGGGATGTGGTCGCCGCCGCGTCCAAAGCGATCTCGCCGATAGATGATCCACGCCCGGAAGTCCTTCATATATCGGTCGGATTGTTCTTTTATATAGCGGGCAAGCTGGCGTGCCTGCGAGTCGTTCTCGCCGCCGACGCTTCGTCGGGTCGCGGCTTGCTGCTGTGTCTCGTCCGAGGGCACGCCCTCAGCAAAGATGCGCAGCCGGTTGCGATGGGGCGAATTCTTGAGCGTGGTAACGCCGCCGACGATGTCGTTGGTGATCATCGCCTCAATGTTCATCCCTTTCTGTTTGGCCTGTTCGGCGAAGTAGGCAGCACCGAGAAGGCCCTGCTCTTCGCCGGCGACCGCCATGAAGATGATGGTCGCGTCGAACTTCCGCTTTGACATCACGCGGGCAAGCTCGACGACCGCCGCGGTGCCTGAGGCATCGTCATTTGCTCCCGGAGCGTCGCATTCGCCATCGGTCGGCGAAGTGCACATCGAATCGTAGTGCCCAGAGACAATATAGATGCGGTCGGGGTCGGATGTGCCCTTGAGGGTGGCAACGACGTTGGTCAGTATCGTCGGCTTCGGAATGCGCGGGGCGACCGGCTGCTCGAACGACTGTTTCTCAACGGTAAGGCATCCGCCGCAGGCCTCGCTGATCTTCTGAAACTCGGCGTAAAGCCAATCGCGGGCGGCCCCGATGCCCCGTGTCGGGTTGTCCTGTGCCGAAAGCGTGTTGCGAGTGCCGAACGAAGCAAGCTTCCGAACGTCCGCCTCGAGCCTCGCGGCCGAGATCTCATTCATCATCTTCGTGATCTCGGCATTGGGCTTTGGAACGGCCGGCTGGGCCATTGCACCAAAGGTGAAAAAAACACTTAACGCGACCGATAGCTTCAGTATGTTCCTCATTGATTTGTCTCTCACTGCAGTACGCTATATATTACGCGACAAATCGGCAAAATCTATAGCCGAAGGAGGCATGACGATGAAAGTATTGGCCTTGATCCTGGTCGCAGCTTCGTTCCTTTATGGCCAGCACCAGCACGGTGTTTCGGAGGAAAAAGAGAAAAAGAAAAGAGTCTGGCTTGATGACGGGCTCGGCGATGTTGACCATCCGGTATCGACGAAAAATCCCGAGGCTCAGAAGTACTTTAACCAAGGCCTCGCATACCTCTACGCGTTCAACCACGACGTGGGCGTGGCCTCGTTCAAGCACGCCGCGGAGCTCGACCCGGACCTCGCGATGGCATATTGGGGCATTGCTCTCGGGCTCGGAGCGAATTACAACGACCCGGCAAATTCGGAACGCTTCGCCTCGGCATACAGCTTTCTGCAAAAGGCGATCGCATTGGCTCCGAAGGCAACGCCCGTGGAGCAGGCTTACATCACCGCTCTTTCAAAGCGCTATTCGAAAGACCCGAATGCCGATCCGCAAAAGCTCGCTGCCGATTACAAGTCGGCGATGGCCGAGCTGGTAAAGAACTACCCGGACGACCTCGATGCCGCCACGCTTTACGCCGAAAGCATGATGAACCTGCGGCCGTGGCAGCTTTGGTCGCTCGATGGCAAGCCGGCTCCGGGAACGATGGAGATAATCGCCGTGCTCGAAGGGGTGATGCGCCGCAACCCGAACCACACCGGAGCGAACCACTATTACATCCACGCGGTCGAGGCAAGCCCGACGCCGGAGCTCGGCATTGCCGCGGCAAACCGCCTCAGAACGCTGGCACCGAACGCCGGCCACCTGGTCCATATGCCGTCACATATTTACCTCAGGACGGGTGACTATGACGAATCCATCAAGAGCAACAAAGCGGCGATAATCGCGGACCGCAACTACATCGAGCGGAGCGGAGCGAGCGGTGCCTATCCGCTGATGTACTACAACCACAATATCCATATGCTCGCCGCCTCTTATGCAGGCAATGGCAAGTACGCCGAGGCGATCAAAACCGCCAATGAGCTTGCAGCGAACGCCGGGCCGAACGTAAGGGAAGTTCCGGCGGTCGAAATGTTCATGCCATATCCGATCGTCGTCAACGTCCGCTTTCACAGGTGGAATGAAGCTCTTGCATTTCCGCGGCCGGCGGCCGAGATGCTGACGACGCTCGCCCATTGGCACTTCGCCCGCGGAATGGCCTATGCGGAAACCGGGCGTGCTGCTGATGCCGAAAAGGAACTTGCCGCGATGCGGGAAGTGGGCGGCAAGGTACCGAAAGAGGCGATGCTTTTTACGAATTCGGTCAGTGCAGTTCTCAAGGTCGCGGATGAGCTCTTGAGCGGTCAGATCGCCGAGTCGCGGGGCGACCGGAAGCGTTCGATCGAATTTCTTCGTGCGGCACTTGCCGCCGAGAAGGTGATCAACTACGCCGAACCGCCGGACTGGGACCTGCCTGTCAGGGAATGGCTCGGACGTGCGTATTTGAGGGACGGACAATTTGCCGAGGCCGAGAAGGTCTTTCGCGAAGAGATCGCCCGGAGCCCTCGCTGCGGCCGTGCTCTTTTTGGCCTTGCCGAAGCTCTTCGGAAACAGGGCAAAATGGATTCGGCCCGGATGGTCGAACGCGAGTTCGGGCGTGCCTGGGCCGGTGCGGATACGAAGCTGGAAGTTGAGAAACTGTACCGGAAGTAGGCGTTACTGGATGCGGTAAGCCTTGCCTTTCCAGACCGCAACGACCGGTTCGCTGAACCGCTGCGCGATCGAGCGGAGGCCTGAGTCGAGCTTCCGGTAATCTTCCGAGCCGCGTTGAACGTTCACGGTCGCTCCGCCGCGGTAAGCTGAGTCGAACCAAACACCGTCGCGGAGTTCAAAGTTCTTTCCGCTTACGGTTCGTCGCTGCGGCGCATCATCCTGCGGCGCAGAACGCTTTGCTGCGCGTCTTTCGGCTACACGAGCTTTCTGCGCTTCGGTAACGGCATTCGCCCGTGCCCGGTCCTCATCCCGCTGTGCCCGCTCGTTGCGGAAACTCGGTCCGCTTTGGTTCTGCACGTTGGTCGAGACGTTGGCGGCCTGCTGACGTGCGGCGAGCTGCTCGCGGGTCGCATCTGCGGTCGGTGCCGGTGCGGCCTCGGCGACAACAACCTCCTCGACCGGGACCGGTGGCGGCGGCGGAACCTGGCCTGAAGGCGGCGGGCCAGCGGCCTGTTCGATGAGTGAAAGGTCACGCTCGATCCGCGAATATTCTTCTGCCGATCGGCCGTCTGCCCGCCCGGCATTTGGGCCGCGATGGGTTCGGGCCGAGGCGATCTCGCGTTCCGGTTGATCAAGAGCGCTCGTCAAAGGCCCGCCTGGTTTTTCTTCCGGCCCGGCCTGTGAAGGAACGGCAATGTTCGCAAGCGAGTCCGCCATTGAGACCGGCGTCTCGGCCGGCTCTGCGGTCGCGGGTAAGCTTTCCTCACGCTGTACCTGCGAAACCGATGTATCACCGCCCTGCATATTGAACAAAGCCGTGTAGGCGATAAGCCCGCCGAAGATCACGATCAAGCCCGCCATTCCATAGGCAAGCTTCGGCACCGAAAAAAGCTTTCGGTACCACGGCGTTTCGCGCACCGCTGCCCCGGCCGTGGCCACGCTCGGAGCCGCCGAAACAGCCGGTTCCGCCGCGTTCAAGGCGATGGTATCGGCAAGTATCGTCCGGCAGCGTCCGCAGTCGGCAAAATGGGTGATGTATTTCGTTCTTACAGAACCGGGAACGGCGTTCTCGGCAAAGGCGGCGATCTCTTCGGCATCGAGGTGCGGCTCCGCCCGCCCGCCCGGTTTTGCACGGAAAGCGGACATCCTTTTAAGGAGTGCGTCCATCTCTTTGTCGAATTCCATCGCCATTTTATTGCCTCATCGGGCCTCACGGGCAGGCCAATTGCCATAACCCCGCATTAAGGGAACGCTTCAGCGGAGCATTTCTTGCACCGCCATCAGGACGACGACGCCCGCAAGCACCCGCTCAAAGCTAAACCCTGTCTTTTCAGCAGCTTCCGCAAGGTGCCGCTTGACCTCCGTTTCCGTCCAGCCGTGCCGCTGGCGGAGCGTTTTCTCGACCGCTTTGCGGATATCCTGCTGTATCCGCGAGAGCTTTCGGCTGGCCGTTGCTTCATGGTAACCGAAGGTCGCGGCAATATCCTTGAGCTTCAGGTCGTCGAAATAATAGAGCTTTAGCAGCAGCCGGTCCTCGTCCTCGAGCGCCGCGACCGCCTCGCCAAGTGCGGCGACGACATCCGCCGAGGTGCGGCTCTCGGTCAGTTGCTCTTCCGGGTTCGCCGCGTGGGCAACGAGGCCGTTGTCCGACATCGAAGCCTCGTTGGCCAGGTTCTCAAACTCGCGGTCCTCTTCGATCTGGACAAGCTTTGACTGCTTGCGAAACTCATCGACCGCAAGCTGCGAGACGACCGCCCGCAGCCAACCCGCAAGCGATCCGCGGCCCGAGTAATACGCCAGCTTGGTCTTCTTCCGGCCCTCGGCATCGCGGCGGAGCCCGTGAAGCTCGGCCCAGATCGAGCCCGCGAGGTCATCCGCATCCTCTGCGTTCGAGGTCATTTTGCGGGCGGCCGAGCGGACCGACGGGTCAAAATTTGCGACCAGGTATTCCCATGCCTCATCGTCGCCGCGTTCGCAGGCAATGATCAGGCAAAGATCATCGGCACGGATCTCGTCGATGAATTCGCGTATCTCCTGCCGGTCGGGTTCCGCTCCGCTCTTTGCGTAAAACTTCTCAAGCGAAGCCGCGACTCGCGGCCGCAGGTCATCCGCCGAAAGCCCGCGGGCATTCTCTGCGCGCGAGACCACGCGGGCGACCGCCTCGCTTATCGCGTCAGAGTGTTTTTCGAGCGGGGAAACCATTTCGGGGACCGGAAAGGATTTTAGCACCATTTAGTGCCCGCTGTTAGCGCCAGAGGATATCAGTCCGACATTATGAACGCTGATTTGGCGGATCTTGCGGATCATTACGGATAGATCAGATACATCCGCGATATCCGCTCGATCCGCGTTCAGACGACCCGCGGCATCGCACTTTGTATCAAAGTACAAGCCGCTTGTCACCGGCCCGCCGCGTTACGCGGGTGCGGTCAAAATGTTCGAGCAGCGGGATGGCGAACTTCCGCGAGATGCCGGCGATCTCTTTGAACTTGGCGACGTCGATCAGCCTGTCCGGTGCCGTTTCGGCAAACTTTCGAACCGCGGAGGCCAGAGCTTCGAGCAAGGTCGAGGAGAAGTAATATTCGTCGGTTACCTTAGTTACCTCGCCCGTGCGGATGAGCATCTCGAACAGCTTGCGAGCGGCCGGAGCCGGAAGCCCGCCGCGTGCCGAGGCGAGAGCTTCATCAAGCTTTGGTGGTTCGAGCCCGGCGGTTTTGTAGATCGCCGAGAGCTTTTCCTTCACCGCTCGCTCCTCGGCCGAAAGTTCGGTCCGGTGCGAAGCGAGCCGGAGAAGGTCACGCTCGCTTGCGAGTTTGCCGGCGGCGATGAGATCTTCGGCCACGGCGGCGAAAACCTCGGGCGGCAGCCGGCGAAATGCGGCCTCGCGGAGCGTTTCTCTCGGCATTCCGGCGGCGAGCTGTTCGCGGGCGTGAAACTCCCCGATCGCTTTAACGAGCCTTGCCGAAAGCCGCTCGGCGACGCTCGCTTCGAACAACATCCCGCCAAGCGGTTTGATGCCTCTTGCCGAACCGAGTGCCTCGCCGAATGCCTCGGCGGAAAGCCCGAGCCGCGCATTCACATCTTCAGCGGTTAGCCCTCGTTCGCCCGCAGATGCGACAAAAAGCCAGACAAGCTCACCCGGCGTTTCCCTGGCAGAGGCAAGCGACCCGAGCCGCTTGGCGGCTTCAGCAAAGTCGCGTTTTCTTACCCGCGAGGCGTGCGGGTCGAGCACCTCGCCGCCGCCGATCGTCTGCTGCGGCGAATAGCTGCGTAGAATGAATCGGTCGCCAAACCGGCACGCGACCGGCGATTCGAGCCGAAGCTGAACATCGCCCCGCTCGCCCGGCGGAAGCTCGCCCGCCTCGTTCATCACGGCAACACGGGCAAGCACCTCGGCGGTGCCGATGTGGACGCGAACCCGCTGGCGGCTCTTGAGCGGCCGCGGCGAACCGGCGAGCAGCTCGACCCGCGAATCGATGATCTGGGTCGGCCGGAGAACGCCCGGAGCCGCGAGCACCTGCCCGCGGGTGACTTCCGAATGGTCGATGCCGGCGAGATTGACGGCCGTCCGCTGGCCGGCATGTGCCGAGCTGACCGTCCGCCCGTGCGTTTGCAGCCCGCGTATCCGGAGACGCCGGTCCTCGGGCAAAAGCTCCACCTCGCCGCCCTCGCGAAGCTCGCCCGAGGCGAGCGTTCCGGTCGCGACCGTGCCAAATCCCTTTACGGTAAAACTGCGGTCGATCGGGAGAAATGCGGCGTGGCGGTCGGTTTGCTGCGAGCCCGCGGCCGCTCGGGCAGCCTCGGCAAGTGCCTCGCGCAGCTGGGCGATGCCATCGCCTGTGACGGAGCTGACGGGAATGACCGGAGCACGTTCGAGAAACGAACCCGCAACGAGCTCTTCGGCATCGAGCCGGGCAAGCTCGAGCGTTTCCTCATCGGCGAGGTCGCTTTTGGTCAGCACAACGATACCGCGGCTGAGCCCGAGCAGGCGGCAGATCTCAAAGTGCTCGCGGGTTTGCGGCATCACGCCTTCGTCCGCCGCGATGACGAGCAGGACGAGGTCGATGCCGCTCGCACCGGCGAGCATGTTTTTTACGAAACGCTCGTGGCCCGGCACATCGACAAAGCCGAAATGCGTGCCCTCAAGCTCAAGCTCGGCAAAGCCGATGTCGATGGTGATGCCGCGTTGTTTTTCTTCGGGGAGCCGGTCGGCGTCGGTGCCGGTGAGAGCCCGGACGAGAGCCGTCTTGCCGTGGTCGATGTGGCCCGCTGTTCCGACGATGATGTCCATCAAAGTTGCCGCTGCCAAAAACTCGAAACCGCCCGGCAGTGCGGGCGGCCTGATCCTGAAATTCCGATTCGCGTTACCGGAGCCGGAGCAGATTTTCGACCGAGACGTCCTCGTCGATCGCTTCCCAGCGAATGCCGAGCCCGCCGCCGATCAGCCGCCACGCCTTCCGCTCCTGCGGCGAGGCGTTCTCAAGCCGCGGAAACCACGTCAGCGGAACCGAAACGGCACGCCCATCGGCAAGCGCGACCCGCAACGCGTCGTCGCTGCACATAACGTCCACCGCAAGTGGCCTGACATTTACCGCCGAAAGGCTCATAAACCCCTGCTCCCAATAACTACCTAAAGATACCGAAAAACCGCCGCCCGCCGCAACCCCGGGTTTGAGTTGCAGAGTTGTAGAGTTGCGGAGTTTCGAAGTTTTGAAGTTTCGAGTCCCGGCTTCAGCCGGCTTCCGATCGATCATTCTTCGGTTTCGTATTGATCGAGCTTTCGGTAGAGGGTTTTGCGGCCGATGTCTAGTAGGCGGGCGGCGCGGGATTTGTCGCCTTCGGTGTATTCGAGCGTGGCTTCGATCGCCCGGCGTTCGATCTGTTCCATTGAGGCGGGCAGGGCGATGAAGATACCTTTCGCATTTCCGTCGGCGGCGGCGACGGCGCGTTCGTGGCGGTTAACGGCCTCGGTGTCGTCGGCGGTGCGGCTGATGGCTTCGGGCAGGTCGTCGAGTTCGATCTGCCGCCCGGAGGCGATTATCACCGCACGCTCGATGGCGTTCTCAAGCTCGCGGACGTTGCCCGGCCAATCATAGGCGACCAATGCACGAAGGGCTTCTTTCGAGATGCCGTTGATGTGGCGGCCGGTCTTCTCCTTCGCCCGCTCCAGAAAATGGAAAACGAGCGGGTGAATGTCCTCGACCCGTTCGCGGAGCGGCGGCAATTTGATCGGAAAAACCGAGAGCCTGTAGAAAAGGTCGCGGCGGAAACGGCCTTCCTCGGCCGCCCGCTCAAGGTCAATGTTGGTCGCGGCGACGACGCGAACGTCGGTCTTTATCACCTTGTTTCCACCGACGCGGGTCAGCTCGCCGTCCTGCAAAACGCGGAGCAGCTTCACCTGTGCCTGCATCGGCATCTCGCCGATCTCGTCGAGGAAAAGCGTTCCGCCATCGGCTTCTTCAAACCGGCCGCGGCGGTCGCTCCGGGCATCGGTAAAGGCACCTTTCTCGTGGCCGAAGAGTTCGGATTCGAGCAGCGTCTCCGGGATCGCACCGCAGTTGATCTTTACGTATGGCCCGCCCTCGCGGCCGGAATTGAAATGGATCAGGTTGGCGAGCAGTTCCTTGCCCGTGCCGCTTTCGCCTTCGATCAAAACGGTCGCGTTGGCATCGGCGACGTTGAGGGCAAGCTCGATCGCCCGCCGGATCGAGGGTGCCTGGCCGATGATCTCGCTCTGCCGCTGATGGAGCTCGGCCTTGAGCCGCATCACCTCGGCCGAGAGTTGGTCGCGTTCGAGCGCGGTGCCGATCTGGTCAGCAATGCCCTCGACCAAGGCGACATCGTGCTTCTCGAACGACGTCACCTCGCCCCAGACGAAGCCGAGCAGCCCATAGGTCGCTCCGCCGACGCGGACCGGTGTAAGCAAAGCCGCCTTGCCGCCGAGCGTCCGGTTAAAGATGACCTTGATCGCGAGCGGAAGCTGGGAATCGGTCAGCGACTTCGTTTTGCCGTCGCGGATCAGGTCGGCGACCGCCGGAAAGGTATCGATGCGGAGCGAGCGGCCGTGCGATTCGACCATCTTCAGCAGCTTGCCCGGCGTGATGCCCTCGGCCGTTTTGAATGACTGGAGCGAGATGCGTTCGCCGGCGTTGTCGATAACGCCGAGAGCTCCGTAATCGGCGCCGACAAGGCTGATCGCCCGCTCGAGAGCGCGGTCCGAAACCTCGTTGAAATCAGAGTGCGAGTTGAGCGTGTTGGCGATCTCAAGCAGTGCGTTCGTCCGCCGCGTTTCCTGCTCCTGCGTCACGTAAAGCCGCGTATATTGATAGCCGATGGCGAGCTGCTGGGCGATGGATTCGAGGAACTGCACTTCTTCGTCGAGCCAGACCCGCGGTTGACGCGTGTCGTGGAGCCCGAGCAGGCCGATGACCTCGCCGCTTAGCCTGATCGGGATGATCAAGAGCGACCGCGTCTCAAGTGCCTTTGCGAAGAACTTGAGCGTTGCGTCCTTTGTCTCTGCGGTGTCGTTGATCCGTATCGGTTTTGAGATATCAAACTGCGTGACGAGCCGCTTGGCATCGACCGGGATGACCGTGCCCTTGCTCGAAGGGATCTTCGCATCTCGCCGCCATTCGTGGCTGATCTTCAGCTCCTTTTCATCAACAAGCTGGAGCACGTCGCAGCGGTCGGCATCGAGCATTCGCCCGATCTCGGAAACGACGACGTTCAAGAAGCGTTCGAGGTCGATGCTCTCCGGCAGGTCGCGGGCGAGCCGTTCGATGATGCCCTCGCGGGCCTCGTGCATTTGTATCTTGCGTTCGAGCGAAAGTGCTCGCGGTTCGTCGAGTTCGATGCGGGTCAAAGCCATAGTGAAGCCTAATCCGTAATTTGCGACGGCGGGCTGACGATGTCAAGTTGACACACCGATACACAGTGTGTCGCCGAGCTCCACTTGCTAGTTCGATCTGGGTCGATTTGCCGCAGGCGGAGGCGGCGGTGTTCTTGTGGGTCGCGGTTCCGGGGGCTTTGCCGTGTTCGCCGGAGGTTTCGTGTTGGAGCCGGTGGCCGTGTTCGCGGCCGCATTTGCGTTCGAATTTGCGTTTCGCTTGTCGTCGCCGGGCATTACGGTAAAGCTGACGCGCTTTTGACCGGCCTCAGCCTTCTCAAGTAATTCGAGGGCTTCGATGTTGTCGGCGTCAATCTCGAGCGATTTTTTGAGCACTCCGACCGCTTCGGAATATTTGGCGAGCTTGATGAGAACCGCTCCAAGCTCCTGCTGATATTCCGTGTCGTCAGGGTTGAGCTTTACCGCCTGGCGAAGGGCACGTGCCGCGTCCTCGTCTTCATTGAGCTTGTTATAGGACCGGCCGAGGTTGTAATAGGCGTTGTGGTCCTCGGCGTTCGCGTCGATGAGTTTCTTGTAAGCCTCGACCGCCTTTTCAAATGCGAGAACGGACTGCGGTTTTGCCGGTTTCTCTTTGCTATTTGCCGGAGTTTCGGTTGGTTCGACGCGATCCTCCGCGGCCATTTGATCCCGAAACTCGATCAGCGAATGGGCGATGCCGAGCCTGAAATAGGCCTCGGCGAGGTCCGGATTGATCTCGACCGCACGGTTCAGTATCTCGATCGCGCGCTCCGTTTCGCCATTTTCAAGCACGCGAACGCCATCGGCGAGAGCGAGGTTAGCGTCGGTATAATCGGCGGCGTTAGCAAGCGGCGTTGGTTCGGCGGCGACGTTCGCATTCTCCGCGGTCGGCTCGGCGCCGGAACAGGCCGCAAAGAATGCAGCCGCTGCGAATAGAACCATTGAAGCCAAGACCTTGAACATAGAACTACCCCGGCGGAAAAACGAACGGCCTGCCTGCCAAAAGATGCACGTGAAGATGAAAAACGGTCTGCCCGCCATCGGCATTCGTGTTAACGACCACGCGATAGCCTGCGTCGGCAAAGCCCTTTTCGCGGGCGATCTCCGCCGCGGCCAGCAGCAGACTTCCAAGCACGTCGCGATCCATCCCTTCAGCCTTATCGAGCGAATCGATATGCTGCCGCGGGACGATCAGGATATGCGTCGGGGCCTGCGGCGTGATGTCGTTGAAGGCAAAGCACTGGTCGTCCTCATAGACCTTTGCCGACGGGATCTCGCCGGCAATTATCTTGCAGAAAAGGCAGTCAGGCTTCGTCACCATTTCTATATTTAAGCACAACGGGCGGTACTTGAAAAAACGCCCGGCGAGCGGCTAGACGTCCGCGTTGAACGCCTGCTCGTCCTTGATCCGTTCGATATCGGCACCGACCGACCGCAGTTTTCGGACAATGGTCTCGTATCCGCGGTCGATGTGGTAAACACGCTGGATCAGCGTCTCGCCCTCGGCACATAGCCCGGCGAGGACGAGCGATGCCGAAGCTCGCAGATCGGACGCGATAACCGGAGCGCCATTAAGCTTCGTCTTGCCGCGGACAGTCGCGGTATTGCCGGTGATATGGATATCGGCACCCATCCGGACAAGCTCCGAGGCATGCATAAAGCGGTTCTCAAAGATCGTTTCCGTAACGTGCGAAACGCCTTCGGCCTGCGTCATCAGGGCCATATATTGGGCCTGCATATCGGTCGGGAAGTCCGGGTGCGGCTCGGTCGTTACATCACGTGCGACGAGCGGAGCCAGCCCAAGCTGAACGTGGAGCGAGGTCGGCGAGGTCTCCTCGATGATCACACCCACTTCGCGGAGCTTTGCGATGACCGCCGTCAGATGATCGGGGCGACAATCGACTATCTCAAGCTCGCCACCGGTGATGGCCGCCGCGACGATGAACGTGCCGGTCTCGATACGGTCGGCGATGATGTCGTGTTCGGCACCGCTGAGTGCCTCAACGCCCTCGATGGTCATCGTCTCCGAGCCGGCCCCGGAGATCTTCGCTCCCATCTTATTGAGAAGATCTGCCAGGTCTTCGATCTCGGGCTCGCGGGCGGCATTGCGGATAACGGTCGTTCCCTCGGCAAGCGAGGCGGCCATCATCACGTTCTCGGTTCCGGTCACGGTAACCTTTTCGAACGCGATCTCGGCACCAACGAGCCTACCTTTCGGGGCGGTCGCGACAACGTCGCCCGATTCGAGCGAGACGTTTGCCCCCAAGGCCTCGAACGCCCGCAGGTGAAGGTCGATCGGCCGCGTTCCGATGGCGCACCCGCCCGGCAGGCTCACCTTGGCCTTACCAAAACGAGCAAGCAGCGGCCCGAGTGCGAGCACACTCGCCCGCATCGTCCGTACCAGTTCATACGGAGCCTCGAACGTATCGACGTTCTTTGCATTTACAACGTGCGTCCGAAGCTCGGGCGTCAGCACCGTCGCTCCGAGGTCCTCGAGCAACCGCCGCTGCGTGATCAGGTCCTTGACGTAAGGAATATTTCGCAAGGTCACCGTTTCAGGCGTAAGGAGCGTCGCCGCAAGGCACGGAAGTGCGGAATTCTTCGCTCCGCTGATCTTAACTGTACCGCTCAGCGGCCGGCCGCCGCGGATCAAAAACTTGTCCATAATGAAATTCCGCCCGTTTTGGCGTAAGGCGAGATTATAGCATCAACAACGAACGTTTATCATGCCGCGAGGTGCCCTTCAGCCCCGGCGGCGGTGAATCGGCAATCGATCTGCTTTGAGTTTCTTCGCCTGCGTGCTAGAAATCTTTAGAAGCCTGCAATGCCGGATCAAAAAAGCGAAACGTCACAGCCCTTGATCAGCGACTCACAATTCACGAGTGAGGATGCTCGCCTTGTGCTGCGTTGCCGCAAAGGGGAGCAGGCCGCCTGGGACGAACTTGTCGAGCGCTATCAGCGTTTGATCTTTGCCATCCCGCGGCGGGCCGGCCTTTCCGAGGACGAAGCGACGGACGTTTTTCAGGAGGTCTTCGTTACTCTCGTGCAAAAGCTTGATGAGCTCGAGCAGCCCGACCGGCTTCGCTCGTGGCTTGTGACGACGGCGAAGTTCAAAACGTGGGCGGTCGTTCGCGGCCGCAAGCCGGAGGCCGAAGCGGGCGAAGGCGAGGAGCACTCCGAGATGATGGCGGCGATCGCCGATGATTCGCCCGCCGCGGATGAAATGCTGATCGAACTCGAGCAGCAGCATTTGATCAGGACGGCCGTTACAAAGCTCGACGAGCGGTGCCGGACGATCGTCTCGATGATCTACCTTCGCAGCACTGCCGCAAGCTATGCCGAGGTTGCCGGCGAGATAGGTGTCGGAGAGACGAGCATCAGCCCGCTGCGGGCACGGTGCCTGAAAAAGCTTGAGAAATTATTGCGGTAGGCCAATGCGGACAGATGTCTTTTTCCGACCGGAACGAGCACTGTAAGGGCGACAGGGATGCGAGGACCCGAGAAAATGAATTCGCAGGAACGATTGGAAAAGATAATTTCGCTGATGGAGCGGGACGATTCTATCGACGCACCGCACGACTCTCTCCGCTGGGCAAAGAACCTTTTTGCGGTGCGGGCAGCCGAGCCAGGCACACTTCGCCGCTGGGTCGCGGTGCTGGTCTCTGAGCTCGCTCCGGGCCGGCCGGCTTTCGGTGAACGCTCGGCGGCGGCAGGTAAGGCTCGCCAGCTTCTCTATCAGGCGGGCGATGCAGCCGTTGAGGTCGAGATCACACCAAAAGGAAAGTCGTTCGAGGTGAATGGCCAGTTTCTTGGTGAGTTTCAGGAAGGCTCGATTGCGGTACTGTCCTCAGAAGACGGCAGTAGCGAGTGCGGCTTAACCGAGATCGGCGGCTTTACCTTCGATAAGGTAGCGAAAGGAAATTATGACCTTGTGGTCCGTACTGAGGCAGGCGAGTTCGCGGTGGAAGGGCTCGCGGTCGGGTAGGGTTGTGTAAAAAACAAGGGGGCGTATTCTCCGGATCGAAACTTGAAACAGGAAAGCCGAAAGGTTTTCCTGTATTTTATTGTTTGCCGATGAGCAGCCTAAGCCGCACCGAATTCGCATCCAAGCTTTCCGCCACCGGCCGGATGCGCGAGCTTGCGACGCTTCTTCGCAAGCACTCCTCGCTTGTTGATATCGAACTTGCCCGGGCGCTCCGCGACGAGTGCTATGACGTTTGGCGTTCGGAACCGATCCGTTCGCAGAACGCCGACCGGGCAATGCGGTTGATGCTGGAAAGCCTAAAAGGCCGCGAAGCAAAGGCGATCGCCGATTGGCTGCATGGAATTGCCGAACTGACATCGGGCCGGCTCGAAACTTCCCTAAACGCACTTCTCTCTGCTGCTAAGCTATACAGGTCCGTCGGCGATAAGCTCCGTTCGGCCGAATCGACAGTTGCCGCGTTGATACCGCTCGCGATGCTCGGCCGTTATACAGAAGCCCTCGGGCACGGCAAACGGGCGCTAAAGGTGCTCGAAGCGGCCGGGAGCGAACTGACCGCCGGAAAGGTCGAGTTGAATCTCAGTAATATCGCCGCCCGGCTCGGCCGCTACGACGAGGCCGAACGGCTTGCGCTAAAGGCACGTGGCCGTTTCAATTCGCTCGGTGATCCACGCCTTGCCGCGATGGCCGAGAACGGACTCGGAATAACATTCACGGATCTCGGCAGGTTCGAGGACGCAGCGGCAGCATTTGTCCGGGCACTCGAGCTGGCCCGTAAAGCGGAAAGCGATGTGACCCTTGCCGAGGCCGAAGCAAGCCTCGCGAACCTGTGCCGGCTCCGCGGTGATTTTGACGAAGCACTTGCCTACTTTGAGAGTTCGCGGGAGCGGTTCGAACGGCTCGGTATGCCGCACCAATACCTGACGGCGGAGTACGAGATCGCGGCCATCTATGCCGAGCTTAATCTGAGCGATGAAGCTGAGAAGATGTTCGCGAAGGTCTGCCCGGGGCTGTCTAAGTACAAGATGGTTCACGAAGAGGCCGCTGCGAGAGTTATGTACGCAGATGTCCTGAAAAGGCTTGGGCGGACACGGCAGGCGAAAGGGCAGTATGAACGAGCCATAACTCTTTTTGCCGCGGAAGGGAACCGGCTCGCGGCGGACTGGGTAGCCGCAAAGCTTGCACTGATGGAACTCGGCCGCGGTGACGTAAAGCGTGCGAAAGAGTTACTCGCAAGCATTCAGGCCGGGACGAAACATTTCGCTAATCTCGATCATCATCTACTGGCACGACGGCTTTCGGCTGAGATCGAGCTCGCGCTCGGCCGCCCGAAGCGCGCCATGAACATCTTGGCCGAGATCGCCGAAACTGCGAACCGCGGCTCACGTCCGCAATATCGGGCTTACGCACAGAACGCATTGGGCGAGGCCGCACTTGCCGATGGCCGGACAGAGAAGGCAGTCGACTATTTGGCAGATGCCGTTGGCTCGATCGAGGCAATGCGAACAAAGCTTCCGGGCGAAGCGTTTCGAATTGCTTTCTTTGCGGATACAACGCGGCCGTTCGCAAATCTCGTTTCCGCCCATATCGCCCTCGGTGAGCTTGAGAGAGCCTTTCAGTGGCATGAACGGATGAGGTCGCGGGCACTTGTTGAAATGGCCGGATCGGCGCGTCCACATGAACGCACCGGTCGCGGCGAAACACCGAAGGAGAGCAGAACGACACGACTCCGCGAAGAATTGAACGCGGCCTATCACAAGCTCGACCGCGAGCCCGGCAACGAGCAAAGCCGCCTTGAGACGAAGGTCCGACGGCTTGAGGCCGAGATAGCGAAACTCGAGCGGCGTCAGCAAGCCGTGGAAGGGAATACCGCTAGATCGTTAGGCACGGCATCGCTAAATCTCGCCGCTCTCCAAAGTCGGCTTGGACGTGACCGCGTCCTTGTTGAGTACTTTGAAATGGAGGGTCGATTCGGGGCTTTCGTGCTCGACCAGGCCGAGCTTCGGGTCGTGCAGACGGATGTTCAGCGAAAGGACGTGGAAAACTGGCTTTCGCAGTTCGAGTCCCAGCTACGCACATTCCGCCACGGTACGGCTGTCGCTGGGCCCTTGGCCTCGGTTCTCAAGAAACGGACCGATCAATTACTTGCCACGCTGGGCGAACGGCTCGTAGGCCCGCTTGTCGTAAATGGATCGGCAAAAAGCCTGATCGTTATTCCGACCGGACCGCTCTTCAGTGTGCCGTTTTCAGCGTTGAGGTTCGGTGACGAATACCTGGTCGAGCGGCACGCGATCAGCCTCGCACCGAGCGCGTCGATGTGGCTCGGGCTCGCCGGACGAAAGGCACAAAAGAATCTGAATGCGGCTGTCATCGGCCATTCGGACGAGGCGATCCCGTTCGCAGAGGACGAGGCCCGCGAGGTCGCCGCAATATTGAATTCGAAAAAAGCACTGACGGGCCCGGCCGCAACCACCGAGGCCTTCAAGCTGGCAGCCGAGTCCGCCGGACTTCTGCACATCGCCTGCCACGGCCTTTTCAGGGCGGACAATCCCATGTATTCAAGCCTCCAGCTTGCCGATGGGCGTGTGACCGCGGCCGATGTCTCCAAAATGCGGCTTAATGCCGAGCTTGTAACGCTCAGCGCCTGCGAGACCGGCCGTAGTGAAATTGCCGGCGGCGACGAAATGCTCGGCCTCGCCCGCGGATTTCTTGCTGCCGGGGCAAGGGGCCTGGTAATGAGCCTTTGGAACGTCAGCGACCGCCACACCATCGGCCTGATGCGGGAATTTTATATGGCAATGCAACGCTCGGCGAACGCAGAAGCATCTTTGCAGAGTACACAGGTTAAGATGGTGGCCCAAGGGCTCCATCCGTACTTTTGGGCACCATTTTGCTATATTGGTAGCTAACCGCAGCAGAAAATTCCTGCCCTTTTGTCTTTTTTCACGTTGCAGCGGTACTGTGGGCATCGGGAGCATCTCCCGGAGGCTTCGAAATGTTTAGCAGTAGATCCATATTTATACTCTTTGCCGTAATTCTTTTTTTCGTCTTTTCGGCGACAGCACAGGAAAAGCTCGGGCCCGGCTGCAATTGTACGCCGGACGATGTGCTTATCGACCTCGCACCGGCGAATCAGGCAGACCTGCCGGCGATCGCCGCCCAATACGGCCTTATACCTACACCACTTTCGCAGGTCGGGACGCCGCCGACCTTCCGGATGCGGATCGATCGCACGAAGACCAACCAAACACCGCTTGAGATAATTCAGGCAATGACCGGCGATGGCCGGATAGTTCAGAAGGAGACAAATCGCAAGCTGACGGTCGTTGAAAAGGACGGCCTGCCGTGGTCGCTCGGGCACTCATGGGCGATCGGGCATTCTTGGGCCATCGGCGGAAGTGCGAAGGGCTTTGCCCGTCAGTATTTTCCCGGCCAGATCCGTTTGCCCGAGGCGCATAAGATCTCGACCGGGCAGGGCGTGACCATCGCGGTGCTTGACACCGGGATCGACCTCCAGCATCCGCTGTTTGCCGGAAGGCTCGTTGCGGGTTACGACTTCGTCGATAACGACAATGACCCGAGCGAGGTCGGGACGATCCGCGTCGATCAGGTCTATGGCCACGGAACTCACGTCGCCGGGATCATCGCCCTTACGGCACCGAACGCGAAGATAATGCCCATCCGTGTGCTGGACCAGAACGGCGAGGGCGACCTCTGGCGGATAAAGGATGCGATGCTCTGGGCCGCGAAGAACGGAGCGACCATCATCAATATGAGCTTCGGTTATCCGCAGGACCTCACCCCGCAGAGCAATACATTTCTTCACGACCTCTTCAACGGCGTTGATGACGTGGTGGTCCCGGGTGAACAGCAGTTTCCCGAATTTGATGACAGCCGCTTGCTGATCGTCGCCGGAGCCGGCAACGGCGGCCTGATCGGAAATGGTGCGGCCCGCGTTTATCCCGCGGCCGAACGAGGGGCTTTGCCGAGTGATCCGGGAACCGATATCGACGATAATCTGTTAAGTGTCGGTGCTAGCACGCGGCTCGACCGGTTAGCGGCTTTTTCCACGATGGCGAATGTCCAGAACCGAAGCATTGACCGCTGGGTCCGGGTCGTTGCTCCGGGCGAGAACATCGTCAGCTCATTGCCCGGCGGCCGCTACGGCGTTTGGAACGGCACATCAATGTCCGCTCCGATCGTTTCGGGCATCGCCGCACTCGTCAAGTCGGCCAACCCGACGCTTCTCCTCAAAGATCTAGTTGAACGGGTTGAAGAAACCGGACATGAATGGGACTGCCAGCTGCCTTCACGCGGCATCACGATGGAAACCTCGCGGGTGGATGCACTATGTGCACTGACGAATAACCAAGCGTGTGCGCCGCCACGGACGGCCTGCACCGAGTAATTCCTGACACAACAGATTAGCGTTCAAAAAGGAGTCGAAATATTTTCGGCTCCTTTGTCTTTTTGGGCCCCGTCTGCTCACTGTTCGTTTGAGGAGGCCGCGCCAAAGAACACGCGGCGGTAAACCGGCATAAATCAAATAGAAGGTGAGAACAATGAGAAACTTGAACAGTAAGAAGAATATTTTACGAGCCGCCGTAGTGGTGGCAGCGATCGCCGCGTGGATCTCGATCCCGTTCCTGGGCGACAGGGCCGGAGCCGGCGGCGTACCGATCCTGGTCCGCTCCGCGAACCTCGTTTCGCCTACGGGCAGCATAAATCCGCACGGCTTTTCCGAGTATCAGGTCTATGCAAGCGGCCACCGCGAGATCGAGGTCGAGATCGAAGATGTAAATCTTCCGGCCGGAACGATGCTTAACGCGATCGTTGACGGAAACTCGATCGGGCAGATGGCATTGCAGGTCGATCAGCGGGCACGTATCAAACTGAGAACGGAGGACGGCCAGAACGTTCCGGTAACTAATGACGGCTCGGTCGTTCAGGTAACAAATGGAGCAACGATCTTGGTTGCAGGCGTTCTCGGAGGCGGCGGGCCGAATCCGACCCCGACAGCGTCCCCGACAGCCTCGCCAACGGCTTCGCCGACCGCATCACCAACCGCATCGCCGACCGCTTCACCAACTGCGTCGCCAACGGCATCGCCGACCGCTTCGCCGAGCCCGAGCCCTTCGCCGACCGGTTCGCCGAATCCCGGCAATCTGTTCGCGGCATTGAGCGGCCCGACGATCGGCGGAGCACTTCCGATCGGTTACGGTGAATTTGAGATCCACAGCAGCCGTGTAGAACTCGAGGTCCGCGTCCGGCAGGTAAATCTCGCCCCCGGAACACAGCTCGGCGTTCGTGTTGACAATGTGAACGTCGGAACAATGATGCTCGAGAGCGACCGCGAGGCACGGCTTCGGCTGAGAAGCGACCGCGGCGAAACCGTTCCGCCGGTCGTTAGCGGTTCGACGATCCAGATCACGAACGGCGGCACGACCATCATGAATGGTACATTCGCAGGGTTCACATCGCCCACACCGAGCCCATCGCCGACCGGTTCGCCCTCGCCTTCAATGGGACGCTCGTTCGAATCGCACCTGACGGGTGCCGGAATGGAGCCTCCGGTTACGACCAACGCGAACGGAGAGGTCAAGGTCAATCTTAACGAGGCCGAGACACAGGCAACAATTCTCGGCGAGTTTCACAATATCGGAAGCGGGCAGACCGGCGGCCGTATCGAATCGGTCACGGGCGACGTCGTTACCGTCTATTCGTTCCCGACTCTCGGCGGTGCCAACGGCAACTTTGCGACGGTGACCATTGACGTCTCACCCGCACTTGTCCAGCAGCTTCGGGCCGGCCTTTGGTACGTAGTTCTTACCAGTACGGCCAACCCGGGCGGCGAGATCCGCGGCCGGCTTTTCCCGCGGTCGAATAGCGGTGATTTCAACGGCGACGGCGCCAATGACTTCGCGGTCTATCGCCCGTCGAACGGAACCTGGTATTCGAACAATGGTTCTGGCACTTCGATCATCACCTTTGGCGATGCAAATTCGAGAGTTGTTTCCGCCGACTACGACGGCGACGGCAAGACGGATTCTGCAGTATTCCGCATTGTCAACGGCCTCGCGGTCTGGGAGATCAAGCATAGCTCTGACGGCGGCACGACCGGGCTTCAGTTCGGCATAGATGGCGACGTTCCGGTTCGCGGCGACTTTGACGGCGACGGCCGTTCAGACATCGCGGTCTTCCGGCCTTCGAACGGCGTTTGGTATGTGCTCAACAGCCTGAGCGGCGGTGTGACGATCGTCCAATACGGCACGAACGGCGATAAGCCGATCTCGGTCGATGTTGATGGAGACGGCCGCGATGAGATCGCTGTCTATCGTCCCTCGAGCGGTATCTGGTACTGGTATCGCCCGGCGACGGGAGCGACCGGTGCACTCCAGTGGGGTATCAGTGAGGACGTGCCGGTCAGCGGCGACTTCGACGGCGACGGCAAGTCTGACCTGACGGTCTTCCGGCCT
The DNA here is from genome assembly GCA_019639235.1 of Acidobacteriota bacterium. Lineage (GTDB taxonomy): Bacteria > Acidobacteriota > Blastocatellia > Pyrinomonadales > Pyrinomonadaceae > OLB17. The sequence goes on from JAHBSG010000008.1 coordinate 142,740, forward strand.
TCAACGGGTGTCTGGTATTCGCTCAGGAGTTCCGACGGCGGCTACGCGATCATCCAGTTCGGACAAACCGGCGATATCCCGGTCGCGGGCGACTACGACTCGGACCGCAGGGCCGACATCGCGGTCTTCCGTCCGGCGGATGGCTTCTGGTACATCCTTCGGAGTTCGGATGGCACGTTCTTCGGCCTTCCGTTCGGAATGAACGGCGACGTTCCGACCGCCGCCGGTAACTAGGGAGAAGAAAAGGGCGGCGGTTCACGCGGGCCGCTGCCCAAAAGACCCCGGTCCGTATTCCGTAGAGGGAGTGACGACTTTTACGACGGGAACGGAACCGGTAACAAAGCCTCGGCAGCCAGCCCTCCTCGCTGCCGGGGCATTTTTAATTTGAGGCGAGAAGGCGGCGTATCTGGGCGATGTGGCGGGCCTTGTGCTGGCCGACGAGGACAAGCCATTCGATGGCCGAAAGGTCGCCGAAAAATGGATGGGGAAAGCGGTGTTTGTTGCCGTCAAATCGGCCGAAAAGCGGGCGGATCTGCTCGAGCCGGGCGTTTGCCTCGGCCATCGTTGCTAGCGATTCGCTAATGCTACGTTCGCCGGTCGGGCGGACCATCTCGGGAGCTTCGACCTTGATCTTGGCGATGGCGACGCCGCGTTCTTCGAAGGTGCTCGTGATGGAGATGATCCCATCGGATACGTCACCGTCCTTTTCCGCTTTGCCGATCAGCTTGGCACAGATGCGCGACATACCGTCCTCGACCATCGCGAGGTGTTCGACGATCTCCGCGATCGACCATTTCTCGCCCTCGGGGCGGTGCTCGGCCGCCTCTTGAGTTAACTCGCCTACAAGCGATTCGAGCTCCGCGGCGAAGCGGGCGTTGGTGCTGTAGATCTCATCTATCGACTCGAATTTCATATTTTATCGTGCTGCCGGTGCGGCCTGCGGCGAAAGGATGACACGATGCCAGCGGGCAAAGCTAAAGACATTCTCTGCCTGGTTCGCCATTCGCTTGATGAACGCCGTCTGAAAATTGAGGATCTGATCGGCCTCCCAGTTAAGCGAAACGATCGGGTTAAATGAAACAAGTTTCGTAGGGTCGGGAAGAGTTGTCGGGCCTGGCTGATTGGTGTTTTGCTCGGGTGCTTCGCCGCCCTGTCGGCGGTCGAATTCCTGCGACGAAAGCAGTAGGCTGTTGCGAAGCGGGATCGAGGCCTGAGTCGGCGGCGAGCCGTCCGCATCGTATATCCGCACCTGATGCTCGAACGCCGCGGCGATCTTTGACGCGTCCGGCGACCAGACAGGCTTCACCGCCGTCAGGCCGTCATCAAGCCGGCGTTCGCGGCCGTTCTTTTCGATCATCCGCGGCCGGCCGACGGGTGTGAACGCCTCGCCCTTACCGTTCGCGACGCTCTCAAGGTACTGCCATTCGCGGATGGTCGCGGCAAGTGCGACGAGTGCCGAGCTATCGGGCGCCCAGGCGTAATAAAAATAAAGCAGCCCCTCATTCTGCGTCAGCGGCCGGACGAGTCCGCCATTCGCGTCGCAAAGATAGATCTGCTCGGTCCGGAAGGCGAGCACGCCGGTCGGCGGTGTCGGCGTCGGTTCACCTGCCGGCGTTGGCGTCGCCTCCGGTGTCGCCTGCGGCTCGGTCGCATCGCCATCAACCGGTTCGGGTGAAGGCGTGGGCGAAGGCGAAGCTCCGGGCTCGGGTGGGCCATCGCCATTCTCGCCCCGGATCATCGCGGCAAACGCAAGATTTGCCGAATCCGGCGACCAAACGATCGTATCGGGAAAATGGACCGCCAAATTGTCCGGCGTCACCTTGCTGAGCAGTTTGCCGTCAGATGAATAGATGTCGAGCCGAAACTCTGCCGCAAGGTCGCCCGGCCGATGATAAACGACCGCGATGCGGCTCTTGTTCGGCGATGTGAGCGTGCGGTCAAGGATGTCGTCCGGCCGCGTGTTCGTAAAGTGGTCGCGGACGGCGGCGTTCAATTCTTCCGGTGCCGGATCGTTCAGCGGCGGAGCCGGAACGTCGGCCTCGTAGCGAAAGTTGAGCCGGACGGCAGGCACATCGCCGAGCGCGGTCGGCGCCGCGGCCGTTGGGCCGGATTCCGGCGTCGCCGTACCGCACGAGGCGGCAAACACCACGCACGCGGTCAAAGCTGCGGCCGCAGAAATGCGAAAACGCGAAGTCATATTATCGATCGATCGGAACGCCGAAATAACGCTCGTAGCCGGCACGCTGTTCGGCGGTCGGCTGAGGCTCCTTGATGAAACGATAGACCGTCCGCTCATTGACCCCAAGCGTGAACTCGATGTCGCGAAGCCGGTCGTGCCTAAAGATCGTTAACCTTATCTTGTCGCCGGGCTTCCTCTCGCCGATGTAGCTTTGGAGGAACGAGTTCGATGCCCGGTGGCCGTCGATCGCGACGATCTGGTCGTTAAAGTTAAGCCCTTGTTCGTGTGCCGGCGTTCCGGCCGGGACCGAGCGAACCGTAAGCCGTCCGTCCGTCTCGGCCAGATTCGCACCGATGTATGCCTGCCTGCCGCTCGACATTCCCGCCTGAAGGCGGAGCCCGATGCCCTGGAGGATCGTGTTGTATTGAATCTCCTCGCGGCCCGAGACGTACCTCGTAAAAAAGTCGTTCAGGCTTCGCCCGGCAGCTGCTTCGCAGGCACGCTGAAAATCGGCCGGAGTGTAGTTGCGTCCCCGTTTGTAGAAATCGTTGTAGAGCGAACGCATAACATCGTCGAGCGAACGCTGATGGCCGGATGCATTGCGGATCTCGATATCGAGCAGCATGCTTACGACCTCGCCCTTATCGTAGTACGAGATCTGGTTGTTGACCGAGTTCTCATCCTGCCTGTAATACTTGATCCAGGCGTCAAAGCTTGCTTCCTCAAGGCTCGTTTGGAATCGTCCCGGCCGGTTCTGCAAATTGCCGATCATGTCGGCCTTTGCATCAAGGTTATCCTCCGGCGTGATGAGCCCCGCCCGGCGGAGAAGTACGTCCTCATAATAGGCGGTCGTGCCTTCTGCCACCCACAAGAGTTTCGTATAGTTCTCGTTCTCGTAATCAAACGGCCCGAGGACGTCCGGCCGGATACGCTTTACGTTCCAAAGGTGAAAATACTCATGGGCGACGAGCCGAAGAAAGGCGATGTAACGCGACCGCGGCTGAAAGCCGAAGCGGTTCCATTGCAGGGCGGTCGAGTTCAAGTGCTCAAGACCGCCGCCGCCGCGAAGATTGAGAATGATCAGATAATCATCTGTCGGGAGTTCGCCGAAGATCGCGACTCCGGCGTCGGCGATCTTTGCCGTGTCCTCGGCCATGCGGTCAAGGTCGTAGTTGCCCTCGCCCGTTACGACGATCCGGTGCGGCCGGCCGGCTGCGGTGAATACCTTCTCTTTGAAGTCGCTGACCTGAAACGGCGAATCGTAAAGAATGTCGTAGTCCGGAGCGGTGAAAGTGTTCGCCTCGCCGGGGACGGGCCTGAGGCCGGTCGCGACCTTCCAATTGCCATAGGGAATGACCTTGATCTTCGACGGTGCCTTTAGCTGGCCGGCAGGGAAGAAGAGAAGCGCCGAGTTGTTCCAAAACGCGTGCTCGTCGTTCAGTTCGTTGGTCCGGACGGTAAGCTCGTTCGAATAGACGCGGTATGTGGCAACGACCTCGCGGGCCTTTGCGGCCCTGATCCGCCACGTGTTCTTGCTGGTCTTTTGCCAGGCGAGCGGGTTGCCCGCCGCATCCTTGGCTGCAAAGTCCTGAACGTGCCGCGCGTATTCGCGGACAAGATAGCTGCCCGGAGTCCAGACCGGCATCTTGAGGTCAAGGTCCTGCGGCATCGCCGACCAGCGGACGCGCATCTCGACTTCAAGAAGGTGCGTCCAGGGCTTTGACATCGAGACGGTATAAGTAATTTCCGGAACGGCTTGCCGGCCGGTCGTCTCAGTCGGCGTCTCGGCGTTTGCGGTCTTGAACATAAACGTCAAAGCAAGCGAAAGGGCAAAGGTGCGAAGCAGGAACGAGCTCGTTTTATTGGTCATCATTATCAAAAAAGGCCTCAATTGCCGTGGGTCAATGTTGCTTCGATTCTACTATGTTCCCGCGGTTTGCTAAAATTTCAACCGTAGATGTCCGAACCCGAAAAAAGCCACAAGGCCGAAAAGGCCGCCGAAGAGCGGTTCTTTACCGGCCCGCTCCTGATAATTTATCTGACGGTCTTTATCGACCTGATCGGCTTCGGGATGGTCATACCGATCCTGCCGTTCTACGCGAACACGGACCCGTTTAACGCGACGCCCTTTGAGATCGGTCTGCTGCTCGGCATTTATTCCGTAATGCAGTTCATCTTCTCGCCGCTGCTTGGCCGGCTCTCGGATAAGTACGGCAGACGGCCGATACTCTTCATAAGTATCCTCGGCTCGGCGGTCGGCTATTTCGTCATCGGTGCGGCAAATACTCTTCTGCTTGTTTTTCTCGGACGTGTGATCGGCGGCATTACCGGCGGGAACATCTCGACCGCGCAGGCATACATCGCGGATGTCACTTCGCGCGAGAACCGTGCAAAGGGGATGGGGCTTTTCGGGGCGATGTTCGGGCTCGGGTTCATCCTCGGGCCGGCGTTGGCGGGCATATTGAGCAGGTACGGCGTGAGTTTGCCGTTCTACGTGGCTGCGGTGCTCGCCCTTGCGAACGCGATCGCGGTTCTTCTTATCCTTCCTGAAACGGTCAAACGAGGCGAGGCCGCACCCGCAAGCCGCGGCCGGATCGCGGATATGCTTGCGGCACTCGGCAAACGCGATTTCGGGGCGATCAATCTGGTCTATTTTCTTCTTGTCACGGCCTTCTCGATAATGACCTACGCTTTCGTGCTATTTACGGCTTATCGATACGGCTACAACGCCGAGCAGAACGGCTATCTCTTTGCTTATGTCGGTGTAATGGCGGTGGTGGGCCAGGGCGTTGTCTTCGGCACGCTCGCCTCGCGTTTTCACGAATCAAAGCTCGCGATCATCGGCTGCCTGCTGATGGCTTCCAGCCTCTTTGCCTTTCCGTTCCTCGGGCCGAACTCGGGTGGGTTGACGTTTTTGCTGGGCATTTGCACGGTCCTTTCGATCGGGAATGCCCTTGCCGCTCCGTCACTGACGAGCCTTGCCTCGAAGCTTTCGTCGGACGATGAGCAGGGAAGCATGCTCGGAATAATGCAATCCGGGGCGAGCCTTGCACGGGCGATCGGCCCTTTCATCGGCGGCCTTCTTCTCAACAACGCCGTCAACGCCATCGACGATTCGTCCGTTACCCGCACCTTTTGGGCCGCGGCGGGCATAATGCTGCTGGCGATGGTCGCTGCACTTTATCTATCTAATTTGTTGGGTGAGCGGCGGGAGCTTCACCGGACCGCGGCCTAACCCGCGAGCCGTGCCTGTGCGGGTGTACCGAGCGGCAAAGTAAGGACGAAGGTCGCACCGCTTCCGTTCGGGCTCTTCGCCTCGATGGTTCCGCCGTGCTCCTGGACGATCCCGTAGGTGACTGCAAGCCCGAGGCCCGTTCCGCTGCCGACGGCTTTTGTAGTAAAGAAAGGATCGAAGATCTTGGAGAGATTTTCCTGCGGGATGCCTTCACCGGTGTCTGCTACCTCGACCCGGATGCGGTCGCCGTCAAGAATGGTGCGCAGAGTGATGGTGCCGCCCTGCGCCATCGCATCGCGGGCATTCAGGATCAGGTTCGTCAGGACTTGCTGCAGTTTACCCGCATTGCCGGCGACCAGCGGCGGACGTTCTTCGTAGTCCTTGAGTATCTCGATCTGCGACCGGCGAAGCTGAGGTTCGAGGAGCTGCAGGGTATCGTCGATCAGCTTATTAACATCAACCTCGGTCCATTCGAGTGCGCTCCCGGTCCGAGAGAAATTGAGCAGGTTGCCGACGATGTTTGCGGCCCGCTCGGTCTGCCGGTGCATCTTTTTGAGCAATTCGTGCTTCGGATCGTTCTCCGGCACCATTCCGAGCAGCATTTGCGTATAGCTCGAAACGCCCGTCAGCGGCGTGTTGACCTCATGGGCAACTCCGGCGGCAAGCAGGCCGATGCTCGAGAGCTTTTCGCTCTGCTGGAGCGATTCTTCGAGCTTCACCCGCGAAGAGACATTCTCAAGCACGATGATCCCGCCCGTTTGCTCGCTTGAGACCGAGCGGAGCGGCGCGACCGCTACGTTGAGGATGAGCGGATTGCCCGCCGCATCGCGGGCATGGAGCTTATATGCATTGCGGATCTCGGTCAGGTGCCAGCGGCCTTTGCCGAGAATGTTATTGAGGTTTGCCGCGAATGCAGGGTCAAAGACGTCATCGACAGACTTGCCGATCACCTCGCGACGCGACCGGTTCATCATTTCTTCGAACGTCGTGTTGCATCGCGTGATGCGGCCATCTTCATCAACGGCGAGCAGGCCGACGTTGACCGATTCGACGATCGATTCGTTGAATTCTTTGAGCAACGCCAGCTCGGCGGTCTGCTGCCGCTGCTCCTGATAGAGCCGGCTGTTCTCGATCGCAACCGCGATGTAGCCCGAAATGGTCTTGAGAATTTCGAGGTCTTCCGAGGAAAGCAGCGAGCCATCCTTTGCCCTGCCAAGCCCGATGACCGCGACCATCTTGCTCCCAACAGTGCACGGCACGAAGTAATGAAGCTCTTGCCTAACGCCGGCAAGCCCGCCGCCGTTGCCATTCGCTGTAACGGCATCCTCGCTTATCTCGATCTGGTCCGCCCGGACGATGCCCTTAGCGGCAGACTTTTGACGAATGATCTGGCGGAAATCACGCGGGACCACGTAGGCCTCGGTCAGTCCGACGGAGCGTGCGACACGGTAGCCGCCAACGGCACTGCGGTCCTCGAGGAAAACGGCGACCTTCTCGACGTCAAGCACCTCGACGAGGCGATGCGAGAGCGATTCGAGAAGCGGTTCGAGTGCGGTCGAGGCCGAAAGCGTTCGGCCAAAGTCGAGCAACCCGCGGCGAAGATCATAACGCTCGCCGTAGAAGAACCGGTTCGCCCGCTCCTGCAGAAAATTCTTGAGCGGCTCGCTTAGCATCACGATGGCGGCCATTGCAACGACGGCGATGACCGCACGGAGCGTGATCTCGGTCGTCGAAAGGTCGTTGCCGACCGCGAGAAAGACAAGCCCGAGAGCGACGGCTCCGATCATCATCGCGATAGCAAGGGTCGTCATCGCATAGACAAGTGCCCGGCGGACGACGACGTCAACGTCCATCAGGCGATAACGCACAACGGAGTGGCCAAAGCTGAACGGGATCAGTGCAAGCGGAAGCGTTGAAAGCGCCGAGGTAACTACATCATCGGGCAGATAGATGAACTGCCGTGTAAGTTGAAGTCCGATGATCGGGACGACCGAGGCGATCGTGCCCCACATCGCCCATTTCAGACGCTGGCGGACAATGGCCTGTGTGCTCGTCAGGAAACGCCAAATGAGAATTCCTGCACCAACAGCGACGCCGATCGCGAAGTGGCCGACCATCAGCCCATTCAAAATTGGGAAAACTCTGAACGAAGCGAGCGTCGTAGTGAACGCGACCGCGGACGAACTTGGCAAGGCCAACGGTAAAAGCGTCAGGATAACGACCGCCGCGGCGAGGATAACGCCCGGAGCATAGGCCGCGATCGTCTTCCAGCGAGCTTCATCGAAGACCTCGCTTCGGACCGGATACCGCAAGCAAAAATGGACGAAAAGCGGAGCGAACGCAATAAAGGCGAGCCAATCTACGAGCTGAATCGCGAGGTCGAAATCCTGTCCAAGGCCGAGGGCACTGTAAAAGTGGAAAACGAACGCAGCGAGGCAAACGGTCGCGAAATGCAGAATGAACGGAGCGTGGCTGCCCTGCTTGAAAAGCACAAAAACGCCGACGCCTAGCCAAACGACTCCGACGACCATCAAGAAGATCAACGACATCGGCCAGCGGGGCACCGTGTCGATGTTCCTCAGATCGGCGAAGTAACGGTTGTCCGAGAACGAGAATGAGGTCTTCTCGAAAAAGTAGGTCAAGCTGCCGCCGACACCGGCCGCTTCGAGGTACATCGGAACGTCGGCCGTTGAAACCACCTCGTCGAAATTCGTTCCGTCAAGGCTGACTGAGAGAAGTTTGTCGCCCGGCGAGATGCCGGCCCTTGAGGCGGCATATCCGCGTTCGACGCGTTCCGCGTAAATGCCGTCCGCCTTTTCTACCCAGAGAACTCCATCGGTCGGGGGAAGCTGGTGGGTCGCCCTTTGAGACAAGTTGAGTGCACCGCCTGCGACGAAAAAGATCGTCGCGAGCAGCCAAATCAGGCTCCAACTTGTAAAGATGCTCCGCTTCATCGGAACGCTGCCATTTGGCTAAATAAAGTAAAAAGGCAACTTTTATTCCAACTCGGGTACCATGCCGCTCGATGCTAAGCCCAAGCAAACAGGCGGTTTAGCCTGTGCCTTCATCGCGATACTACGATCCGTCGCCGTTCATCATCCATTTTTTTGCTTTTCAATCCAATATTTTGGAGTCGATCAGCCTAAGCCCTTGCACCAAAAGGCCTTTTGAAGGTCGAGTAGATCGAATGTGGCAGGCCGCTAGAACCGGACGAGGATGCTGCCCCGGACCATCCGGCGTTGCGAGTTCAGGCTTAGGGTTCCTTCCGAACCGGTGACCGTATTCTGGAGGTCGAAGATGTTGCGGGCATCGACGATCGCCTCGGCACGAAACGGCAGGCCGAGGGTCGGGAGGGACTGAGTAAGAACAACGCTGAGGCCGGGATCGTAGATCGCAAGCCTGCCGCGGAATGGATCGACCGCAAAGACGGTCGCATTCGGCGAGAGCCGAAAGATGGTGCGGATGTTCGTTCCTGTCCGCACGTTGGCATCAAGCTGGCCGAATACGGTATGGAAGACCGATTCCGCAAAAAGTGATGCCGGGTCCTGCAATCCTTCGCCCGAGAGCCGCTGGCCGGTGCCGAAGCTGTAGCCGCCGGTCAAGTTAAACCGGCCGTTCAGACGGCGGGCATAAACTACCCTGAGGCCGCTTGCGTTTCCTTGCTGATTTCCGGCGATCTCGCTGCCTTCGATCGTTGCCGGGCCGAACGGCATACCGATCACACGGACGCCGCGTACCAGGGTGCCATCAAAGAAAGCTCCTGCCTCGATGCTCGAGCTATTATCAAGCACACGTTCGATGCCGAACTCGAGCCGACGCGAATTGTTAAGCAGCGGCTCGCCATCCTCGATAACAAAGTCTTCGATGAAAGCCGGCTCGCGGAATGAAATTTGTGCGTCCTCAAGCGCGATCTCGCGTGCCCACGTCCGGTCGTCGGTCTGTGTTGTGTAAGCCGAACGGAAACGTGTTTTCGAATCGATGTCGTATTGGAACCCGAGCCGCGGTGCGATCGCAAAATCATCGCCCGCACCGGTGAACCGCGAATAATCGAGCCCGTAAACAAAGATGATGCCGTCACGCACCTTCCACTCGTCGATCGCTCGGAACGAGAACTGGCCGAGCGATTCCTCGCGTTCGCCGTTCGTCAGCGTTCCGAGTTCGCCAAACGATGTGACGAACCTGAGCGTGTGAGAATCGTTCGGACGATAGGTTAGCTGCGTATCGAGCCGCTTCGGGGCATTTCTGCCGACCGTTGCCTGGCCCGCGAGGATCAGGTCGGTCTTTTCATTAAGTGCGATATGGGTCGCGACGTTAACTCCGGCGTAGGTTCCGCGCTCACTTGACGCGGCAAAGGTTTCGGCGATCGTCTGGCCGGGCTTGAGGTTGATCGATCCTGCCTCATCTTCGTGCGAAGCGACGTCAACCTCCGCCGGTTCACTAACGCTTTCACCAACAGGAAGGTCGCCTTCGGTGTTCAAATAGATCGAACGGCCCATCTGCGATGAGCGGATAACCCACTTCGGGTTCGAGCGGTCAAGCCGCTTCTCCGGAAGCGTATTGCCGCTACCGGCACGTGCTAGTTTGAATCCGAAATCTTGCTCGGATGCCCTGCCGACCTCAACCTGCGGCAGTGTCGCCGGGTTGAAGCCTTGAGCCACGGCGAGAACTGTGTATTTACCGGGGACAATGCGAAGAGTGTAGCTGCCGTCGGCGGCCGAACGTGCCTGCCGGAGCAGTTTCGATGTGCCAAGACGAAAGATCGCGACGACCGCATCCGCGATCGGTTTGCCTGCCTCATCGCGGACGATACCCCGGATCAGGCCCAGATTGCTCTTACCCGCTACGCCCGAAAATTCGGCCGTCTCTTCCGCTGAAAAGGCCGGCACAGCGGTGCCGAATGCCAGCGAAATGAGCAGAACCGAGTTGATCGCTTTGGTAATGAGTTGAGCCATATCAGGTCTTCAACGTCGGGAGCGGGCCAAACGCGTGAGCATCATCGAACCGGAGAAAATCGGACGAAACCACTACAACCCCCGATTTTCTAGTTATTCGAACTAAGTGTCAAGCCGAAATTAGACAAGTCAACGCGTTGTACGATGCATAAAACTTGACAAAGTTTGCCCTTGGGCTAGAATTAAACCTTGCTTTTCAGCATCCATGCGGAGACGTGGCTGAGTGGCTGAAAGCGGCGGTTTGCTAAATCGTTGTACCCTAACCCGGTACCACAGGTTCGAATCCTGTCGTCTCCGCCATTAAGATCTTGAGGCCGGTCGTCAGTGGTCAGTGGTCAGAACTTTCTGCCGCAGGCCTTTGCCGACCGGTTATTGTTTATTATGACTGTCCGAGTTCGCTTCGCTCCGTCGCCAACGGGTTACCTTCACATCGGTTCCGCCCGGACCGCGCTTTTCAATTACCTCTACGCCCGCCACACCGGCGGGAAGTTCCTGCTTCGGATAGAAGATACCGACCTCGCACGTTCGACCGAGGAATCGACCCGCTCGATCCTCGATGGGCTCGAGTGGCTCGGTTTCCAGCCGGACGAAGAGATCATCTTTCAGTCAAACAATGCGGATAAGCACCGTGCGGCGGCTCTTCGTTTGCTCGAAGAAGGCAAAGCCTATCGCGACTTTACGCCAAAAGAAGCTCCGACCGACGCGAACGTAAAAGATGCGATAAAGCGGCGTGCCCGCGAGCAGGGTGCCGACAAGAACATGCGCGACAACCCGTATCGCGATCTTTCGCAGGAAGAAAGCGACGCTCGGGCCGCCGCAGGAGAGCCTTTCGCCATTCGGCTGAAAGTGCCGGCCGAGGGTAAGACGGCGTTCGAAGACCAGGTTTACGGCCTGCAGGAACGCGACTATGCCGACACCGAAGACCTTGTCCTACTCCGCTCGGACGGGCATCCGCTCTACAACCTCGCCGTTGTCTGCGACGACATCGAGATGGAGATAACGCACGTTATCCGCGGGCAGGATCACCTGACGAACACGCACAAGCAGATATTGATCTACGAAGCACTCGGAGCCGAGCCGCCTGTATTTGCTCATCTGCCGCTGATCATGGCACCGAACAAGGGCAAGCTCTCAAAGCGCAAACACGGCGAGGTCGTTTCGATGACGACATACCGCGATGCCGGATTTGTCGCGGCCGCATTTCGCAATTTTCTAGCGCTTCTCGGCTGGTCGGCGAGCGAAGAAAAGGAGATCTATTCGCTGGAGGAACTGATCGAAAAATTTTCGCTCGAGGGCATTCACCGCTCGAACGCCGTTTTCAATTTCAGCCAGGACGACCCACGCAAATGGACCGACGACAAGGCCATCTGGATGAACGCCGAATACATCCGCACGATGCCGCTCGACGGCCTATATCCGCTCGCCAAGGCAGAGCTGAAAGCGAACAAGCTCTGGAAGGACGAATATGCCGACGACATTCCGGAACCCGCTAATGGCTTAGAGCTAATTGCTAAAAGCTTTTCTGCAAATTCGCCGCTCGATTCGACCGCGTGGTTCCTTTACACCACCGATCTCATCCGCCAGCGGTTCTTTACGCTCAAGGATTTTTCCTCGCAGGGCCGTGCATATTTCAGTGAGGATTTTGACTTCGACACGGCGGCCATCGCTAAGAACCTGACCAAGTTCCCGGACCTCAAAGAATGGATGCCCGAACTCGCCGACCGATTTGAATCCGAGTTCCAGAACTCCCCTCCTTACGAAGGAGGGGCGGACGCCGCTTCGAGCGGACGGGGTGGTTCTCTGCCATTCAACGAAGCCAACATCGAAACCGTCGTCAAAGCCTTCACCGAAGAAAAAGGCACAAAGCTCGGCGTCATAATGAACGGAGCCCGCACACTCCTAACCGGAGTCGCCGTCGGTCCCTCAATGCTCTCCGTCTTCGAGGTCATCGGCCTCGAGCGAACACTAATGCGCCTCCGAAGCCAAGTCGCCTGGAATTTGTAGGGCATTGAGTCGCCTTTTTCTGCTATCATTGGCTCATGGATTATCGAGATATCATCACCATCGAACCCGGCAAACGCAGCGGCAAGCCGTGCATTCGCGGAATGCGGATCACGGTTCAGGATATTCTCGAATACCTTGCCGGCGGCATGACCGAAGAAGAGATCCTCGCTGACTTCCCCGAACTCACCCGTGACGATATCCGGGCCTCTATTGCATTCGCCGCGAATCGCGAACGCCAACTCGCTGTGATGCCGCAGTATGAAGTTGTTGCTTGACCAAAATCTTTCGTGGAGACTTGTAGGAGAGCTTGGCGAAGCCTATCCGGATTCAAAGCATATCAAGCAAGTGCTTTCGACCGCGGCTGATGACCGTGATATTTGGAACTATGCAAAGGAGAACGGCTTTGCGATAGTCACTAAGGACGACGATTTCGTCCAGCGAAGCCTTTTGCTCGGACATCCACCGAAAGTGATCTGGATAAGATTAGGGAATTGCAAGACGCAGCAGATATTTCAACTGCTAACCGATTCGCGTGAGACGGTCTTGGCATTCATCAGCGACGAAGAGAAATCACTGCTTGCAATCCCATGATTCGCGGTCCTCGGCTTCGAACGAACACCAATGCTCCTACGAAACCAAGTAGCTTCGATTGATTTCTAGAGGAATTGCTATGGATTTCTTTTTAGGTGGCTATTATCTTTTGAAACCGAAACCACTTTCGTTTGGTTCGAGAAATGCACAAACTGTGCTCACCGCGAGTGAGTGCATAAACGACAATTTGGTCGGCTTCTGGGCATATCCGTGGGACAAGAAGGCGCGGAAGGACTCGGCCCAAGCACAGGAAGTGTTTGGTCTCGACCGGGCGGGAGTCGATTCGATAAGGCAATGGGTAGCGGAAAAAACCGCGGCAAATTTGATCGGATGGGAGAGCGTATTTTTTAATAAGCAAACGGCCCTCGAATACAAAGAGAAATTCTTTTCGCATATCGATGAGGTGGTTCTGCTCGCAATCTATTTCAATGAAGATCAAAGAGCTGAAGTCGTTACTGAGTTCAGGCCTGAGTCGGACGAGTTTGGGGAAATCGGTGTATATAAATCGCTCATGAGGCGGATGCTTGAAGCTGACGCTCAAGGCGAAGACCTGATTGGTTTCGATCTGATCGGAATGGAGGTGAACAGCGGATTTCACTCGTTCCATTGCCATGACATGGCGGACGACCTTATTTCGAAGTTTGATTTAGTTCTGAATCAGTTTGGTTTATTTGATGAGCCGAATAGTTGGAACGCGATTCTCAACTATATGAATGATGAAGACACGGGATGCGAGCCAGTTCCTTGGTATGTCACAAAAGTAAAAGCTGTCAACATGAACGGATAGAACTAGTATCGCGGGACCGGGAGAAAATCGGCTTTGGCCGTCGACAAATAATGAAAGCCCTTCTGGTTTCTTTCGGCACGCGCGGTGATATTGAGCCGTTCTTGGCGGTGGGCGAGGTGCTCCGCGAGCGAGGTTGGGAGGTCGTTTGTCTTTTTCCCGAGCAGTTTCGCGATGAGGTCGAGGCGATCGGCTATCGGTTCCACGGCTTTGACCCGGCCTTTCTTGAGCTGCTGAGAGACGCGGATGGTCAAAGGATCATCGGGGGCGGAGGTTCTCTTCTTAGCCGGGTAAAAAGTTGGATCGCTCTTGCCCGAAAGGGAATGCGGCTCAATAGAGAATCCGGCGAGCTTCAGCAGCGTGTGTTGGCCGATGAATCGCCCGACCTACTGCTTTATCACCCGAAAAGCCTCTTCAACATCATCTGGGCGATGGCAAATCCCGGCAAGGCCGTGCTCGTCAGCCCGCTGCCCGGCGTTGCCCATCCGCTTTCGGATTTCGGCCCGGTGTTCAAGGACCACGGCCGACTGCTGAACCGGCTCGAGCATTGGATCGTGAATAACATCAAGGCCGCGACGGCACGCAGCTTTGCCCGCAAATACCCCGAGACTTACTCGGAGGTTGACACGTCGCTTTCCGCTATCCGCAACGCCTTTGTCCGCGATCAGCCCGCCGTTTATCTCATCTCACCGAGCCTTTTCGATCGGCCCGCCGCGTGGCCCGAGAACGCAAAGATCGTCGGCTATTTCGAGCGCGACAAAACGGCAGATTGGACTCCGCCCGCAGAGCTTCAAGAGTTTCTTGAGAAGTACCAACGGCCGATACTCATCAGCTTTGGGAGCATGACCAACCCGGAACCGGAAAAGAAAACGCGGATCTTTGTTAATGTACTGACCAAGCTCGGCATCCCGGCGATCATCAATACGTCGTGGGGCGGGCTGCAGCGGCTTGAAAACGCTCCCGAGCATATCCTCTTCGTTGATTCCATTCCATACGACTGGGCATTCCCGCGGGTTTACGCGGTCGTCCACCACGGCGGCTCCGGCACAACGCACATGGCCGCAAAATATGGCTGCCCGAGCTTGATAATTCCGCATGCGGTCGATCAATTCATGTGGGCAAGAATCGTCGAGAAGAAAGGCCTCGGCCCGAAGGCGATCCCAATAAAGCGTATTTCGGAGGAAAAATTGGCCAATGCCCTCGAGGAGCTATATAATGTCGGGCACTATAAGACCGCGGCTCTCGTTGTCGCCGAGAGAATGCTTCACGAACCCGACCCGCACAGGCTTTTCAGCGTTCTTACCGATGGGGTCGAAGCGATCGACAGGTAGAAGAAACTGGTGCCAAAAAAGTGAACACAGCGATCCGGGAATACAATGAAGCCCAAGATATCGGCGACAAGGTCATTTGCGGCACACTCGCTGTTGAAATTGACCGAGGGCTGCCGGAAGCCGAGAGCAAGATCTGGCATCGGCATCCGGTATGGTTTATTTACTGCAACACGAAGGTTGGCTATAGCAAGCTGAAGGCGGGCATCAGGCTGATGTTCTGGAGCGGTGCGAGCTTTGATGAACCGGGCCTCACGCCCGGTACCGGCAAATTCAAAGATGCGTCGGTGCTGTATAATTCAGCCGACGAGATCGACTTGAAGAACCTGAAACGCTGGCTCAAGAAGGCTCGCGAGATACAATGGGACTACAAGAACCTCGTAAAGCGAAAAGGCGTGCTCGAAAGGTTGAAATAGCGGGCCCGCAGCTCGCCCCGCGAAAAAAGGAGGCAAAGCAAAATGGATGAATATTTTCTGATCTTCTCGCTCTTTTTCCCGCGGATCGTTTTGCTTGTCTACTATTTCCAGGGCTGGTACCCGGAGAATGCCGTGCCGCTCTGGGGCGACGTTCTTCTTGGCGTTTTTGCCCCCCGAATACTGATACTTCTCTACATCTACCAGAACATGGGTGCGGACAACATCTGGTTCGCCGCCCATTTGATCGTGTTGATCCTTGCCTATTTCGGCGGAGGCCGCGAGACTGTCCGCCGCCGCTCCTCAAGGGAAAAATAGGCCGAAACGGAACTCACTCTGCCTCGCCCGGTACAAAGCCGGGCGTTTCTTTTTCCGGGCACTCCGGCGGTTCGGGAATAAATCTCCCCGTCTCCGGAATACCCGTTCTGTTTAGCGGCAGAAACTGCGATGAGACCGGAACAGAGAACGATATCAGCTACGGATCAATTGCTCGCGGAGCTCCGTAGTGAGGTGGCCGCCGCGATAGTGTTGATAGAACGGCTTGACGATGCGATATTCACCGAGCCGAGCGGCCTCAACGGCAGCATCGGTGCACATTTTCGGCACAACATTGAACTCGTCAAAGCTCTATATGACGGCGTCGAAACCGGAAGGGTCGACTACGCCGCCCGCAGCCGCGACCGAACTATAGAAACCGATAGAAGCGCAGCGATCGACGCAATGCACGCATTGATCGAACGCGGGCGCGGGTTCGCCTCGCTCGATATCTCCGCGCCGCTTACGGTCGCCTCCGAAACGGTTCCGGGGCTCGATATTGCTTCAAGCTTCGGCCGCGAGCTGGAATTCGCGATAAGCCATACCGTTCACCATCACGCGCTGATCGCCGAGCGGCTTCGTGAAATGTGCGTCGGCATCGATCCGATGTTCGGCGTGGCCGCCGCGACCCGACGTTTTTGGGAGACAGAAAACAAGAAGAACACGACGGAAGAACGAACACGAATATGAACAACACAGCTTTGACGATAAGCTGGATCTGCCGGGTGGTTGTGGCACTGATCCTATTTCAAACATTATTTTTCAAGTTCACGGGTGCCGAGGAATCGAAGTACATTTTTACGACCGTGATGGGTGCTGAATACGAGGCCATCGGCCGCATCGGTTCGGGCATCGTCGAGCTGATCGCGGCGATCCTGCTGCTCGTTCCTTCGACCGCATCGATCGGAGCCGTGCTCGCTCTCGGGACGATCACGGGTGCGATCTTCAGCCATCTGACGAAGCTCGGCATCGTCGTAAAGGATGACGGCGGCCTGCTCTTTATCCTCGCTATCGTCGTCTTTTTGCTGAGCGGCGTAACGCTGCTGCTTCACCGAAAGGATCTGCCGGTCGTCGGGAGCTATCTCTAAACGCCGATGGGCGAGGTGCAGCAATTCTTTGAGTTTTATGCGATGGGAGCTTCGGCGTCCGTCCTCTTTGCTGTGCTCTTTTTCGGGACGTTCGTTAGCGAAGACGCGGCCTGCATCCTCGCCGGAACCCTTGTCGCCTCCGGAGCGGCGAGTTTTCCGCTTACACTTTCGGCGTGTTTTCTCGGGATTTTTGTCGGCGATGTCGGGCTTTACTGGCTCGGCCGCGGCTTCGGCCCGAAGCTCTTTGAAACGAAACTCTTTGGGCGATTCGTCTCGAAAGGCACTTTAGCAAAGGCATCCGGCTGGCTTCAGAAACGCGGTGCCGCCGCGATCTTTCTCAGCCGCTTCGTGACGGGCTTTCGTTTGCCGACATACGTCCTTGCCGGAGCGCTCAAGGTCAGCTTTCCTCGCTTCGCATTTTTCTTTCTGGTAGCGGCGGCGATCTGGACGCCGATCCTTGTCGGCTCGGTCGCCTTTGCCCAATCGATGCTCTTTTCGAGCAATGCATTGATCGGCCTGGTCGCCCTATTCTTTGCCATTCGGATCATTCACAAATACTCGTCGTGGCGAAACCGGCGGCTGCTCGTCGGCCGCATTCGCAGGCTTACGAACTGGGAGTTCTGGCCGCTTTGGATCTTCTACGCTCCGGTCGTGGTGTACGTGTTTTGGCTTGGGCTGCGTTTTCGCCGGCCGACGGCATTCGCCTCGGCAAACCCGGCGATTCCGGCGGGCGGATTCAAGGGCGAATCGAAGAACGATATCTATCGCCTGCTTGCTGCTAATGAAGAAGCCGCCGGACATTTGCTCCGGCACTTTGTCGTCTCGGCCGAGCTTTCTTCGAGCGACCGGTTGTTTGCCGCCGAAGGCTTGATCTCAGCTGCCGGGCTCAATTTCCCGGTCGTCGTAAAGCCCGATTCAGGTGAACGAGGCGCCGATGTCGCAATAATGCAGAATCGCAGGGAACTCGAGGCTGCGCTCGAGCGTGCCGAACGCCCGGTTATCGTTCAGGAATTTGCCGCGGGGGTCGAAGCAAGCGTTTTCTATTTTCGCTTTCCGGACGAGGAGCGAGGCCACATCTTCTCAATAACCGAGAAGCGATTCCCGGAGGTCATCGGCGATGGCCACTCAACGCTTGAAGAGCTTATCCTGAAAGACCCGCGTGCGGTCGCGATGGCGGAAAAATACTTTGAACGAAATGCGGGTGAACTTTCCCGGGTGCTTGGCCCGGGCGAGAGCTTTCGTCTGATCGATATCGGCACACACTCGCGTGGTGCGGTGTTTTTGGACGGCGGCCACCTATTGACGCCCGAACTCGAGCAACGCATCGACGCCATCTGCCGCGGGCTTGAAGGGTTCAATTTCGGTCGCTTCGACCTTCGTGCCGAAAGCTTTGAGGCTCTCGAAGCGGGCCGGTTCAGCATCATCGAACTAAACGGCGTAACGAGCGAATCGACGAATATCTACGACCCGCGATACACTTTGCTTGATGCTTACGGGATACTTTTTCGCCAATGGCGGATCGCCTTCGCGGTCGGCCTCGCCAACATCGCGAGCGGTTCCGAACCTGTCAGCGCTGGTGAACTGCTCCGCCTCGCTTTTGGCAAGCGGCCCGCCGTGGAGCCCCGGGAGAATGCCGAGCAATGTGCCTGATAGTTTTTGAGATAAACGAAGACCCTGCCCGCGGGCTGCTGCTTGCCGCCAACCGCGACGAGTTTTACGACCGCCCGACGCTGGCTGCTGCCGCTTGGGAAGACGCTCCTGAGATCTATGCCGGCCGTGACCTGGTAGGCGGCGGAACATGGCTTGGAGTTTCGCGAAGCGGCAGGTTTGCCGCCGTTACTAACTATCGCGATCCGAAAGCTCCGAAGGGAACCCGCACGCGTGGCGAACTCGTTTCGGGGTTTCTTTCGTCGGGTATCTCGGCCGGCGATTATCTCGACAACATTGCCTCGGCCTCCGATGAGTTCTCCGGGTTCAATCTGATCGTCGGTTCGGCCGGTCCGGACGGCATCGAGGCCGCGTATTTCTCGAACCGTGAAGGCCTTATCAGGCACCTCGCGCCCGGCGTTTATGGGCTCAGCAATCATCTGCTCGATACGCCCTGGCCGAAAGTTCGGCGGGCAAAGGAGATGTTCTCAGCCATAGCGGTCGACGACGACAACGCTCTCTTCCAACTTCTCTCCGACCGAACGCTCGCAAGCGACGATGAACTGCCCGATACCGGCATCGGGCTCGAACGCGAGCGGCTGCTCTCGCCGATCTTCATTGAAACGCCGATCTACGGAACGCGTTGTTCGACGGTTGTGCGGCTCAATGCCGAATGCCCGCCGCAGCTCGTTGAACGAGTCCACGTTTAGGCATCGCCGAAGAACATCTTTTTGTATTTGGGATTCATCTTCTCGAGGTCAAAGACGACGAAGAAATCGATCGTGCCGAACTCGCGGTCGAGCATCGGCGGGCTGCAGACCTTTGCCCCGACCCTGAGATACATATTGAAGAGCGGCGGAAGCTCGACTGCGACCGAATCGAAGGTCGGCTCGGCGGCG
>JAHBSG010000009.1:0-140000 GCA_019639235.1 Acidobacteriota bacterium
GGGGCGAATTCTTTCTGGCTCGGTATGATCTGTACTTCTTCCTGCTCAACGCTGCGGTTCGGCGGCGTCTTCCCACCCGGAACCCAGACCATGAACTCGCTTTCGTTGAACCGTTCGCGGTCGTCCATTACGGTCGCCGTGATGGTGTATCGGCCGCCGTTCTTTGCAACGAACTCGCACCTGACCGCGGCTTCAGCCGACTTGACCATGCAAACTTGCTCATCAATCGTCACCTCTTTCCACGAACCGGCGTCGAACCGCCAGTCTTTGAGCACGGCCTTGATCTCGACGTCGCGGCCGGCGATGAGCTTGCCGTCAATGTCGGACACGATCGATTCGACCGTGATCTTTTCGCCCTTTTGCACGAATGTCCGCGGCGTCCTGATTCCAACGTAAAGGTCCGCGGGATGAACTAGCAGCGACGTCTGGCCAGCCCATGTCTGCCGATTGACGTCCTGAACCGAAGCCGACGCCGAGATCGTGTAAGGCCGCGGCGGCTTGACCGATTCGAAATCGATCTTGAGATGGTGCTTGCCTTCCGCATCGGTCGTGCCCTTGAAATATTGCGTCGAGCCCGAACCACGCGGCCCGCCATAGAAATCGCCACGCCACCACGGCACCCAAGTGCCGAAAGTAAAGTCATCGCGGTTCGGCGGCGTGTAACTGGTCGGCGTCGCTGTTACGGTCCAATTTGTCTCTGCATTAGCAAGCCCGCCGCCGGAGTAATATTTGGCCTCGACGGAAAGATCCGCCTTGCCGCCGACGAAATGCGGTGCCTCGCTATCGACCTTTGCCGTTACCTCAAACTCGGGCCGGCGAAATTCCTGGATCTGGAATTGGTGTGAGTAGTTCGTCCCGGCAAGTCCGCTCGAGGTCGAAAACTGAATGCTCGCATAGCCTAGGTTCGCGTTGTCCGGCAGCTTGAACTTAAGGTCGAACGCACCGAAAGCATTGAGGTTCGCGGTTCCCTTCGCGATCTCGTTGTTCCGCGGGTCGCGAGCGGACCAGGTGATCCCCGATGCCGCGTCACCGAGCGGTTCGATGTCGCCGAGCTTTCCGGCGGTCTGCTTCCGCAAATAGCCCTTGACCGAAACCTCTTCGTTCGGCTTGTACATCCGGCGGTCGTCGAAAACGAACCATCGGAGCGAGTCGATGGTGCTCTTCTTGTGCCAGGTTCCGTAATCCTGCCAGTAGTAGTCCGAGTTTTCAGGCAAAAATGCCGAGTCCTTCCCGCGACGGGCGATCAGCAGATTTTGGCCCTTGTTCGATGCTTTTTCCGCGAGTTCGAGCCGCAAGATGCCGTTCGCGCCTGTCTGTTTGCTTTGAGCGGGTTCGATTGTCTCGAGTTCAACCGTGGAGCCGTCAGCATCGACAGACGTGTTCTCGGTCGGGTCAGTGCTTCCCCAGCTTGAGATCCAATTCCAGATCGAGCCAAAGTAGGTCGTTCCGGTCTCGCCTTCATTCGACGAACGCTCGGCCACAACGCCGTCGTTCGGATAGATGGTCAGGCCGACGCCCGCAAGGGGCTTTCCCGTCGCAAGCTCCGTTGCGAACCCGACCAGCTCGGAATTATCAACGAAGGCATCGAGTCCGATCTTGGTCGCCTGTAGCCAGGTAATGATCCGCGTCCTGTCGTACTGATCTTTTTTGACCGTCGGCTCGATATCGAGGACAAGGTGGCCCAATCCGCCGCTCAGGAACTTCGAGAGGTCAACGCGTGTTTCGACCAGGTCATCGGCGACCGATTCGATCTGAACGACCTCATTCGAGATCAATTGGCCCGGCATCATCGGCCGGCGGCCGTCGTCGTAGTTCAAGTAGCGCACGTACTGCACATACTCGTTCCACTGCTCGGGCTGAACACGATAGACCTTAACGCGAGCACTCTTGTGGTTCGTCGAGTAGAACGAAAAGCTAGGCTTTGCCTGCGGGTCGAGTACGGTCATCGGCCCGCCCTGAGAATATAGATTGGTCTCGGCCGAACCGGTCTTGATCGTGCCGACGGCAGCCGTCCCAAGTTTCTGCCCGTAAATGTCCGTCAGCTCGCCGCTGACCGTTATCTTGTAAGTCGTCCGGCCCTTCTTCGGGCCCTGAATATAGATTCGGTCGCCCGACGGATAGATGTTCAGGCCTTCGACCGCGGGCTCGATCGTGACCATTTCTTTCGTGAACTTCGAGGCGTCGATGGTATTCGTGAACGTCACCATCCATTGCTCAAAAGGCGAGCAGTTGCGGTTCCGCTGCCAGCCGCAGACGAACTCGATCGCCTTCATCGCTCCAAAGGTGCGGAAATTGAACGATTGCGCCGACGTCGTCGTTAGCGGGCCTTCGGCCGAAGGCGTTCCCTTATTGATCGTGACGGAGATCGGCGAATCGGCCGGAAGTGCATCCTCGACGCCGCCCGTTGCATTGACCGCACGGAAAGCGATCCAACGGCCGGGCTGTGCCTGATCGATGTAGTACTTCATCGGGGCAAGTTCGGCTTCGGTCGCGAGACGGACAGGAAGCCGCTTGCCGCCGCCCGCCACGGTGATCGATTCGAGAACTGCCTGCGGGTTTATCGCCTGGTCGAAGGCAACGAACATCAAGGCATCGCGGCGGGTCGTTTGCCCATT
Organism: Acidobacteriota bacterium; assembly: GCA_019639235.1. Taxonomy (GTDB): domain Bacteria; phylum Acidobacteriota; class Blastocatellia; order Pyrinomonadales; family Pyrinomonadaceae; genus OLB17. Next base: position 2,616 of record JAHBSG010000009.1, read on the forward strand.
CGGGATCATCTGTATCGCTTTCGGGGGCGGCGTTTTGAATGTCCAGGTAAAGTCCTTTTGCAGCGTCTGCCCGGTCGCCGAACGCGTGCCGGCCGGGACGCGAGCGGTGAAGACCGTCGCCATCGGAAAACGCTTATCTGTATCGAACATCAGCGTCCGCGTGCCGAGCCAACGCCAGCGGCCTTCGACCTGCGGCGTGAGTTCGACGGGTGCATACTTCGCTGCCTCTTCCTGCGAAGTGACGGCGACCATCGGGTGCGAGAACGTGACATTCAGGTCCGGAGCAAGCGGAACATCGCCCTCGGGAGAAAAACGGACGACCTCAAGTGCTTGTTTCGCATCGCCGGTTTGGGGCGGCGCTTGCTGGTCGGCAGCAGGAAATTTAACAGGGATCTTTTCGCCGGTCTTCGGTGCCGGAAGGGTTCCGATGCGCTTTGCGAATTCAGCCTTGTCGTCCGGATCGGTCTTGATCGCCGGGAGACGGCCGAGCAATTTGCCGGAGGCATCGTCGGTCAGCGGCTCCGTGGTCGCGGGCTGCTGGACCTCGCGCCCGACGGCTCCCTCCGAGCCTTCGCTAAGGCGAAATTTCAGACCCGAAGGAACGTCCTTAAGCTTGTTCTCCCTCGTCCTTCCAATGATCTGTCCGGAAACGGCAAAGGGGGCGACCGCACCCGAATAGATCGCAAATAACAACACCAAAGCGGTTAATTTTCTCATTACGTTAACTTCCCGTTCGTTTTACTCGGGCCCGCTCATCTGGCCGCCAAAAAACTGCGGACAAAGGAGCGATCCCTGGTCTTGGAACGGCGCGGACCGGAATTACTTGCACCTTTCACACCTGGGAAAGACGCACAAAGCTGCGAAAACGGGGCAGATCCTAAATGCTCACCCTAATACCACAAGGCCTGTCTCGCCGCCGCCCTGTGTGATGTTCACTATCGAATCGGCAGATAAACGGACCATTCCGCCCTCGACATTCCCGCGGAAAAGGAATGGATCGAAATCGACGAGCAGATCCGAATGAAAAGCCTCGCCCTCGGCAAATGAAGCGATCCGGATCTTGTCCACGGGAGCCTTTTCCTGAACCACGTAGTCGTTCTCCAGCGCTTCCTCGAGTGCCACGTCCCATTCGCTCTCTGAGGATTCCCATCCGAGCCTGACGCCTTGTCCGCCGTAGTCATCGCTCGGCTTGAGGACGAACCGGTCACGTTCGCGGCGGAGAAACTCCAGCAATTCGACTTTGTCGCCGGCATACGTCGTCCGTTCATCGGCTATACGCCTTGTCCATGGCAAGTGCTTCTTCGCCATCGCCAATTGTTCAGCCGTAAAAAGATGAGCGAACCGTTCATCGGTAACAATAGCGAACCCGGCCTTCTTATGGGCGAGCTTGGAGCGAAAAGCGTTCGCCATGCATACTTTGCCATCGCGGCACGCCTTATAGAGCGGATGCGATTCGTCATACCGCTCCAGAAACTCGTGGATTATCACCCGCTTGAAAAAAATGTCTATCCGAAAATCGCCGAAATAAAGTGACTTACCGTCGTATTCGAGTCCCTCCGGGTCGCAGATCAGCGTCCGATGGCCGTTCGCTTCGAAGTATCGGGCGAGGATCTCGAACTCAGCCGAGGTCGAGACTCCGTCCCAATCGACGATCGCGATCTGCGGTCTTTCTTCTCTCCCGCCATATTCGCGATACGCGGACACGAGCGAAACCAGTAGCGTCTGATGCGGTTCGGGGAAATAGTGTTTGTTCGCCGCGAGGAATTTCTTGACCTCGGGGATCTCATTGAATAGCGTTTTGAGCGATTGCTGATCGCCGATACCTGCCGGATTTTCGGCGTTGTATTCAAGAAACTTGAAGTCGTTTCCGTGCAGATAAGTGTCCAGACGGCTGTTTACCGTAACGCCTCTGTATCCGGGATCCAGCCGGGCCCACGCCATTTCCTTTTCGGTGACGCGAAGCTTTTCGGCGATCTTCGGCTCTTCAAGCGCCGCCAAGGCGACCTCGGCGAATGCCCCGCTCAGGACGCGTGCCGACCTTGAAATGTCCGAATAAAGCTCGCGGGAAAGAAAAAAAGGTCGGAGAAAGGGACATATTGGCCGGTCGCCGTGGAGCAGCCCGAGTTCCCTTTGAAGCCCGGAAAGCCTTTCAAAAAGCTCTATGTTGGCTCGGTTATTGCGGACCAGTTCTTCGTCAAGGCCCCGGATCGATCGCTTCAGTTCATCGTTCATCGTTCCTCCTTATGCTTGCCGAACATCATAGCCTTCAACCCGTTCCCCCGAAAAGTCGGGGAAACTTTTCGCCTCTAAGAGCCGTTGCTATTAACTAAACTGTATTTCCTGTTATACTTGTACAGATTTTTGAACTTCGAACCGTGCGGCGACGTAGAAGAAATGGCCGGCGGGCCGTTCGTCGTAACTTTTAGAGGAGAATCAGAGAAAATGGGATTGTGGCAAAGGATAACGCGGATATTCAGGGCGGGGACGGGTGCGGCACTCGACAAGATCGAGAACCCGGAACTGGTGCTCCAGCAAACGATCCGCGATATGCGCGACCGTGTGCCGGAACTTAACAATTCGGTGGCACAGGTGATGGCGACCGAACGGCTCCTTCAAAAGAATCGGGAAAACCTGGAGAAGCAGGTCGTCGATCTGGATTCGAAGATCAAGGCCTCGGTCAAAATGGGTCGCGACGACATCGCCACAGCCTATATCGGGCAGCTTCAGCAGGCTCAGGTCGATCTCGAACGCACGAGCGCCCAGCTCGAGCTTGCCCAATCCGCCTCGGCAAATGCTCTGAAAGCACGTGATAACTACGTGCTCAACATGAAGAAGAAGACCGCCGAAGCGATGCAACTTATCTCGGCGGCCAAGCAGGCAAAACTTCAAGAGCAGCTCGCTCAGACGATGGAAGGCTTCAACATCGGCGACGATGCCTCGACCTTCAACGAAATGCGCGAGAAGATCGAACGCCGTGTCGCCGCCGCCGAAGCCAAGCTTCAGCTCGGCACCTCGTCCGTCGATTCGCAAATGGCCGATATCGAGCGCGAGGCAATGGACATCCAGCTTCAGGACAAGCTCTTGGCGTACAAACAGGAAATGGGGCTGCTCGGTGCGGGATCGTCGAACGCCGCCGGCAAGCAGATCGGGGCCGGTTCGTCCGCGCCGCCTTCTGAACAAGAGATCCTCGAACAGGTCATTGAGACCGAAGCGAACGAAGCAAAGTCCTAGGCCGTTGAATTATCGTTCGAACGAAACGGCCGCCGGCAGCATCTAGTTTTATATGGCAGATCTGGCAAAGTACCAGCAAAGTCTGGAGAAATTCCAAACAAGCTACGCTAAAGAAGCTATCAAGGAACCCGCGAACTTTTGGGGACTCGCGGGCTTTGCCGTTGCCGCCGCATATACGGGAAGCGTTATCCCGCTGCTCGTTGCCCTGATCGTAGAGGTTATGTACGTGATGCTCGTGCCGAATCTGCCCTGGTACAGGCAGATCGTGCAGCGACGCGAGAAGGAAAGGCTTTTTCAACTTGCGAAATCGAACCGCGAAAAGCTGATCAAATCTTTCACTCCGCGTGAACGCGAAGCGGTCGAGTATCTCCGGTGGCTTAAGGAAAAGATCCAGGATAACTATCGGAAATTCACAGGAGCGGGCAGGCTCCCGCAAAATCTCGTCGCGCTCGATCAGCGATGGGAGGACTTCGTCGATCTGCTCGACGTTTATCGCCGGCGCAAGCAGCACCTGAAATCGATCAACCGGCAGGCGGTCCATAATCAACTCTCGCAGGCATATCGTGCCGCCGAGGCTGCGACCGACGAAAAGACGAAGCGAATTCAACAGACGAACGTCGAGATCCTAAAACGCCGTATCGCGTCTTTCGATGAGATCGAGCGGAGCGTCAAGCTCGTCGAGGGCCAACTGCAGTCGATCGAGAACTTCTTCAGCTACCTGAATGACGAGATCGTCACGATGTCAACCCCCGAGAAATTCTCGCTGCTCGACTTCGAACAGCTTTCTGATTCCATCGCGATGACCAAACAGATGCTCGATGCGACCGCTGATTCGGTCGGCCAACTCGACGCCTACAACCGCGAGATGGGCAACTACGAGCTCTTGCCGGAAGGCAACCGGTAAGTTTCGCCTATCCACACCGGCCATCCACAGCACGAATATTTTTGTTGACAGTCAGCTAGTTGACCATATATACGTCGTATAGCATGAAAAACCTGCAACATTCTACTTGTGTTCTCGCAATCGGCCTAACTTTGACGGTGATTGCTTTTTTTCTCCCCACCTCACAGATTAAAAGTCAAAAGTTTGAATCGACGGCTTCATCGTCTCAGTTCGAGGCAGTACGCTCGAATTCAGAGAGATATAGAGAGAGAGTATGGGCCGGGGATAATCGTATAAACAATTTAGCAAACCAGCCTGATGTCGGTTTTGAGCCGAATATCGGACAAGAAAAATCAAGTGTTCAATATCGATCTCGCGGGCTCAAATATGATCTATTTCTTGGTAAAACGGATGCCACTATGGTATTCAGACATACTGCGGCGAAAGATGAAATTGACAAGACGACCACATCTAGATTCGACTCACCTATCTTCGTCAAACAATCTTACGTTCGATTTACCTTTATTGGTGCAAATGCCGACCCAAAGTCCATCCCAGTTCGCAAACTGCAAGAAACGAGGAATTATCTCCTTCCTTCGAAAAACGTAAATAATGTTCCGGCCTATGAAAAGGTCTTGTTTGCGAACCTCTATGACGGAATTGATCTTAGTTACTATTCGCATCAGCAATCCCTGAAATACGACTTTATTGTTGAGCCTAAGGCTAAGCCTTCTTTAATCAGACTTAATTTCGAAGGAAGTAGCAGTATAGAAATCACACCTTCAGGTGATTTACGTTTGTTCGTTGACGGCATTGAAATTATTCATAAAAAGCCGATAGCGTTTCAGAGAACCGGCACTACCCGTAAGGAGGTCGAGTGTAACTATGTTATCTCGCACAACAATCAGGTCAGTTTTGAGGTTGGTCAATACGATAGCGATGTTCCTTTAATCATCGATCCGCTATTGAGTTATTCGACTTATCTTGGCGGAAATGCAGAAGACGTCATCTTAGCAATCGATTCCGACGATGTAGGTAATACATACGTAACGGGAACTACACATTCTGCAAATTTTCCGGTGACGTCTGGTGGTGCAATTGGAGCTTCCCCGTCCGCAACAAACAGTCAAGTATTTGTCGCGAAATATGATGCAAATGGAAGTCGTATTTTCACTACCTATTTTGGCGGAACTTCGCATGAAGTGGGCCGCGCTATCGCAGTTTCGACGAGCGGCATCATTATATCCGGAAATACATCTTCACCTGACTTCCCCGTTACCAGCAGCGCTTTTCAAACCGTTTTCGCGGGCGGGCCAATCGGCAGAAATGAAGATGCATTCCTTACTAAATTGAATTTAAATGGCACTGGCCTAATTTTTTCTACCTTCCTTGGTGGGAACGATCTTGACATAGCAACCACGATTACGCTGGACAGCGCTGGCATTCCAGTTGTAGCGGGTATAACGCAATCAACGAATTATCCCACCAGCCCCGGAGCATTTCAAACTACTTCAGCCGGTAGGGCAGGATTTATAACCAAACTCAATGATCTCGGGAGCGCTTTGATTTTTTCATCGTACTTGGGTAACGCGTACACGGAAGTTAGAGCCTCCGCAATCGGCGAGAATAATAATGTTTATGTTGTTGGCAACACTTCAGACCCTTCGTTCCCGACGACAACAGGCGCATTTCGAACTACCAATCCAGGTCATGAAGATGGTTTTCTCACAAAGTTTAACAGCAACGGGGCCTCTCTTATTTATTCAACATTTTTAGGAGGCAGCTTGCCTGACTATATCACCGGCATTACGGTTGACGAAAGTGGGCAGGCGATTGTAACGGGTCTGAGCGCTTCCTCAAATTTTCCGATAACGCCGGGAGCCTACCAAACAGTTATTCAAGGAGACTACGACGCGTTTGTAACTAAGTTCAATTCTTCCGCGTCAAGCCTGGTTTTTTCAACCTTCGTAGGAGGCACTGATCACGACTCCGCGACCGATATAGAGAGTATGGATGATGGGAGTTTGATTGTGAGCGGATATACCTACTCCTCAGATTTTCCGACAACCTCAGATGCTTTTAGCAGCACAATCGCCGGCCCCGGCGACGGATTCATTTTTCGGTTAAGTTCCGGTGGAACCGCCAATCTCTACTCGACATTCTTCGGTAGCAGTCAAATGGATCAAATCTGGGCAATCTCCCTTCAGAGTTGTGGGGATTTGTACATCGCAGGGAGCACATCAGGTGGGAACTTCCCGGTAAGGCAGGCATTTCAGTCGTCATTCCAAGGGGTTTCTGATGGTTTCATATCAAAGTTTACGTTTCTTTCGACCGTTTCAACTGCCCCCGATGCGTCCGTAGACGGACCTTTCGCTACTGCCGTTTCCGAATACAAATTGCCCGCTGCGGTTGATTCAGAAGTTTTGGATTGGCCGTATAAGCATCCTACTGATGGATGGCAGCCACTTCAGGTCGAACTTTGGGCCAGCGTTTACCGTCCGACCACCTTGTCTGGCACTCATCCCATGATAGTAATATTGCATGGTAATCATGGAGACTGTGAAAGAAATTCGACGCCCGAGCCAACGATGCCACCTCCGCCTCCGGGCGTTGATCTACGACAAAGATTCATGGATCCGTGGTACGCGCGGACCGGCTCGTGTGACGATCCCAATACAGACACCTTTGACGAAAGCGTTTATTACGATGTCGTCCCCAACCATCGTGGTTATGATTACCTCGGCCAAAAGCTTGCATCGCATGGATATATTGTCGTTTCGATCAATGCAAATCGAGGCATTCACATAGGAAATGTACCGGGAACACCTGACCCTGCATTAATTCTTCCCCGGGCTAATTTAGTTTTGAGGCACATGCAGAAATTGCGGGAATGGAATAATTGCACAACCAATCCGGCCTGCCAAACACCAGCGTCTCTTGGTGTGGATTTAAGAAGCAAATTAGATTTTACGAATGTCGGACTGTTGGGTCATTCAAGGGGTGGGCAAGCCGTTCGGGCATCCTATAACAAATACAAAGAGACCGGTAGTGTTTGGCAAAGCCGAATTCCCGGGCTTTCGATAAAGGGTATCTTTGAAATCGGACCAACGGACTTTGAGACAAATACTGGAATCATAGCTAATCCTGCTAGTAAATTTGTCGTCAATGGAACCAAATGGAACATCCTTTTACCCATGTGCGACAGCGACGTTTTCAGTTTAGTCGGCATGAACTCATACGACCGCACGTTGCTGAGCTTGAGCAGTGACAATCCTGCGACACAGAAATCGACATTTACGGTTCAGGGAGCAAATCACAATTTTTACAATACTGTTTGGAACTATCACGATTTGGGTTTTGATTCCGTTGGCGACTACAGATGTGTCGGTCATGATCCTTTATGGACTGTCGGAGCAATTGGTTCTGAGAAGCAGCGGCAGACTGCAATTTCTAGTGTCGTTGCTTTCGTCAGAGCTAATGTAGGAAATACAACGGTTCCGAACTACAATCAAAATTTCGACCCCAGATTCGAATCTCCTTCGGCAATACAAAACATTACGCGGGTAGAACGAGGATTTACTCCTTCTCCGAATTCAACGCTCACGACTGTTTTTGAGGATTTTAGCGGGTTAACGATTGGAACGGTCTGTCCTTCTGTCAGGTGTACGATGAATGGAGCGGGAGTTTCCAACGTTATCACCAACATTCTTCCTTATCACGACGAGTCCCTTAATGTTTTGCGCGTTAACTGGACCACTCCCGGTAGCGATAGGAGCATTCAAATAAACCGAACGTCCTCAATTAATGTAGTTGGTCACCAAACTCTCGATTTTCGAATATCAAGAGTCCCTGATACAGCCGTTCCCTCTGGTCTAAATGTTAGCGGTGGAACGAACTTATCAGTCCAACTTGCTATGGCTGATGGAACCCTGAGCAATGCTGTTAAATTGTGCACCTACGCTTATGTTGACGGTCCATCAGGGGGCTTTGATCCGTTATTTGACCCTTCAGGACAAAGTATCATTGGCATCGCAGCCAGGAAACGTCCTTTGTTGCAGACGGTTCGTGTGCCTCTAGATTCATTCACAACAGCTAACTTTTCACAGATTAGAGGTATCAAGATCACGTTCGATGAGTCTGATTTTGGTTCGATTTTTCTAACCAATTTCCGTTTTACGAAATAACCGATGTATATAGGAGAAGAATATGACACACTTAGGAACAGCAATATGCTTGAGTTTATGCCTATTGTTTTCGTTCGGTTGTCTGACGGCGGTTTCAGGACAAGACCGTGAAACCGATTTTTACACTAAAGAAGGCAATTTACTCTTCGAGCAAAAAACTTATGGCACGTTGGGCGAGATTGATTTTACCGGTTACCGTCTCGAAGTCATTGACTTGCCTGGCGAAGGCAGCGGCCGTCTGCCCTCACCCAGGGCATTTCGGATTGTGATAGTTTCCTCGCAGCTTTTGCCCAAAATGGAACTCTACAGCGTTTGGTTTGGCGACCTTAATGAGCTTGACGCGTACCTGACTCGGCCAAATGAATTAACTGCTTTGATCTTTGCGAAAACCTTACCATCCGGCGAAATTTCCATAGGCGTCTCTAAAAGGGGTAAACAACGTCCGGATGACCGACTGGTTTTTCCCGGAACCCTTTACGTCCCTCCCGAATATGCAACCCGAAAGGACGAACTTGAAACGGAACCCGTCATTAAGTTAATCAGGCTTTCTACCGGCAGAATTCAGATCAGGGTTGAGTATGAACGAGGCGGCTGTTTTGATCTGGCGACCGCTCTACCCCGCTACTCTTTTCTCGAAATTGAAGGCTTTGATCATGACAGCCGCGGACCCTCGCCCTTTACATGCAGCGGCAAAAATTTTGTGGGCACTTTCTCACCGGAAGAATTCGCTCGCATACCGAACGGAGCGAACATCATTAAGAAAGTTGTTATCGGAGAAAATGTGAGCAGGAAAGTTGTGGGCCGTCTTTATAAGAGTCCGATTGAGTGAATATGCAGAGTTTCATCAAAAATTCGTTTTTGGTGATATGATCTTAAATTAGGAAGAATTTCTCCGATTCTGGGTCAGATATTTATAAAAGGACTTGTTATGTGAGATTTCGGGGTCGGCTTAGTCTATTTTTGTGGTTACAATTTTTTGGTTTGCGGATTTGCAATTATCAAGTAAATTCCCTGCTGCTTGACCAGCAATAAGATAATCTTGTTCTGATTTCGTGGTACAACCACGAATTATTCTTGCACGAGTAAATACGCCCGCAAGAATCGTCGCCTTCAATTGTCGCCTTCTATTTCGATATCCCATTAAGGCTCAAAACCTTCGATCTCAACCTCGGGTCGTTTTGCCTGAGGTTCGGCGGGTGGAGATGCGCTTATTAGGGCAGGCTCGTTGGTTTTGCTGACTTCGTCAAGGTCTGCGATGGCGAGGCCGAGGTTCGTCGCGTTCGAGGCGTATGCCATCCCGGTATCGCGGGTGATCGACCCCTCGCGGATCAGCTTTTCGATCACGCGGTCGAAGGTCTGCATACCGTCAAGCTCGCCGTCGTTCATCGCGTCTGTGATCGAGCGGCCTTCCTTTTCGCCTTTGTCGATATAGTCGCGGGTCCGTGAATTTGAAACAAGTATCTCGATCGCCGCGATTCGGCCGCCGCCGACCTTCGGCATCAGCCGCTGAGATATTATGCGGCGGAACGATTGCGAAAGCCGTGTCCTGATCGCGGCTTCTTCGTTCTTTGGAAAGACGCCGATGATTCGGTCGATCGTCTTTGCTGCGTCGATCGTATGCAGCGTCGAGAGCACGAGATGGCCCGTTTCGGCGGCCTCCATCGCGACCTCGATGGTTTCGCGGTCGCGCATCTCGCCTACGAGGATGACCTTCGGAGCCTGTCGAAGAGCCGCACGCAGTGCAAGTGCGAAATCCGGTGTATCCGAATGCAACTCGCGTTGATGAATGGTGCTCAACTGATGGTCGTGGAGGAACTCGATCGGGTCTTCGATCGTTACGATGTGGTACTTCTTGGTCTTGTTTATCAGGTCGATGATCGCCGCAAGTGTCGTCGATTTACCCGAACCGGTCGGGCCGGTGACGAGCACGAGACCGTTCTTGAGCTCAGAAACGTTGCGGATGGCTTCCGGCAGATTCAACTCGCGCCAATCAGGGACACGGGTAGGAATGACGCGCATCACGACCGCGTGTGAGCCACGTTGCATAAAAATATTGACGCGAAATCGGCAGAGGCCGGGGACGCTGTACGAAATATCCGCCGAACCCTTGGTGTCCAGCGATTCGATTCCCTGCCTGTTGCCGGCGAGCATCACTTCGACAAAAGCCTTGATATGCGGCGGCTTGAGCAACTCGTAGCCGGGGATCGGAACGGGCTCAAGGTCACCGCTCAGCTCGACCTGCGGCGGCCGGCCGGGCGAGAAGATGAGGTCGCTGACCTTTTCGCCGGCGGCAAGCATTCGGCGAAGAATGTTGTGGAATATCTCCTCGGCCGATTGCGCCGGGCGAACGGGTTGAACTGCAGGCGATGCGGGCGCATGACGGTCCGCGGGAAAAGCGGGATTCATATCCATGATAGGTTCAGGTTCGAACTAATAAAGATTCTGGGAAAAAGAGAAGGCGACCTCGTTTCGGACGCCCATATAGAATAACGCCTGAACAATGGCTTACGCAAGCCTTTTCGTTGCCTTGCCCGGCGAAAGGGTATCGAATACAATTTAGGTTTTACTTTGCCGGGGTCTTCATTTCCGGCAGCTATTTTTACCGAAAAGGAACATAAATAAAGCTATGAAACGAGTGGGTATTTTGGTCGGGCGCGAAGTAACGTTCCCGGAATCTATCATCAAGAGCATTAATGAGAAAGGCGGCGGCGAGGTCGTTGCCGAAATGGTCAAGGTCGGCGGCATCCGCCACGAGGAAGAAAAGCGTTACGACGTGATCATCGACCGCATCTCACACGAGGTGCCGTATTACCGGGCGATGCTCAAGCGGATGGCGCTCGAGGGTACGTATATCATCAACAACCCCTTTTGGTGGTCGGCGGACGACAAATTCTTCAACTATTCGCTCGCGGCTAAACTCGGCGTCGCGATCCCGAAGACCGTACTGCTTCCGCAGCACGCTTACATCAAAGACATCACGAGCGAATCGCTCCGCAACCTCGAGTTTCCGATCGATTGGGAAGGCATCGTCAACTATGTCGGCTTCCCTGCTTTCCTCAAGCCCTTCGACGGCGGCGGCTGGAAGAACGTCTCCAAGGTCAACTCCCTCGAGGAACTCTGGTCGGAATACAACCAGTCGGGCACGCTCTGCATGACGCTGCAGGAAGGAATCGAATTCGACCAGTTCGTCCGCTGCTACTGTGTCGGGCAGGAGAAGGTGCTTATCATGCCCTATGACCCCTCGAAGCCTTACTTGAGCGGGATGCAGTACGTCAATATTGAAAACTACCTGACGCCCGAACTGCATAAGCGGGTCGAGCAGGATGTTATCACTATCTGCAAGGCGCTCGGATACGACCTCAACACGGTCGAGTTCGCGATCAAGGACGGCATCCCGTACGCTATCGACTTTATGAACCCGGCACCGGATGCGGAGCTTGCCTCGGTCGGCGAATACAACCATAACTGGATCGTCGAGAACATGACCGCGTTCATCCTCAAAAAGCTCAAAGAGGGCTGGGACGCTCCGGAATACCGCTGGTCGGCAATGCTGAACCCGGCGGTTGAACCTAAAAAAAAAGTAATGACTAGGTCTGCCAAAGCCCCTGCAAAGGCCAAGGTAAGCGCAAAGGCGAAGCCAGCCGCTACCAAGGCATCGGCCGAGAAGAAAGCCCGAGCCAAAAAAGCCGGCAATTAGATCGTTCGATCAAATGAAAAAGCCCTGAGCGCACAAGAAGGTGCTCGGGGCTTTTCAATTATGTGATCGATAAAGGCTACTCGCGGTCGCGTTCGACGAGTTCGAAGGGTATGCGGTTGGTCATCATCTTGCGGCCGATCAGCAGTACGAGCCGAACGCCGATCGCAATGAACACGATGGCCCAGCCGAAATTCGCAATCATTATCTGGTCGAGCAGTAGCCCGACGAAAAGAACGAGCAGACCGACGAGCGAGACACGTACGGCCGCACGGCTGTTCCGCTCGAGCCGTTCGAGCAGGTTAACGCGGCTGACCTCAAGCTCCATATATTCCTCGTCCGCGTTGAGCCGAGAGAAATAATCTGCCTCGGTTCCTGCCCAACGGCGAAGAGCGGCGTTCTCGGCCGAGCGGTTCGCTTCGCCGAAATTATGGATGACGTGGGCGATCTTTCCCTCTCGAAGTGCGATCTCGGCCATTCCGCGGATCGCTCGGAAGCCGTCGCCGAGCAGTTCGACCGCTCTCTTGAAAGCAGAGTTAGCCCGCCGCCAGTCCCCGACCTGAAAATATGCCTCGCCGAGCCGGGAAAGCAGTTCGCCGTCGTCGCCCGCACGCCGCTCGGCCAGCCGCATCAAGGCGACCGCCCGGCGGTGGAGCTTGCGATCGCGTTCGTACCCCGCGAGCGACAGCAGGCAGCGGCCAAGATCAAATAGCACCCAGCCATCACGCGGGTCAAGCCGCAACGCACGTCGGAAGGCCTCGGCCGCCTGGATCAACGAACCGGAAAACCGAAGCCGATTGCCGAGCTCGCGAAGCTCGCGGGCCTTTTGACTGAACTCTGTCGTGCTTGCCGGCTCAACAGCTAGTGCTTCAGTGTTCCTCGCGGTCTTCCATTTTTTGAATGAAGGCTCAAGGACATCGGCCGAAGGAATTCTGTACTCCTCGACCAGCCGCTCGAGCATCGACGGTTCTGAAAGATATTCACGAAGCTCCAGCGATCTCGCGTCGAGCACATTTGCATCCAGCCTGCCGAGCACCTCACGCACGAACTTCCTATAGCGCTCGCCGCCGGAAACGACCGTCATCGCGATCCCCTTTCCGCGGAGCGTGGTCCGATGCCGATACGGAAAGCGTCCGCTTCGGCGAATGCCCCGCAGCGATTGGCTATCGACCTGCTCGATATCGGAAAGCTTTAGCCGGTCGCGAAGGCCAAAGAGCCGATAACCAATTCGAGGAAGAAGGCCGGTGCGGCGTATCCGCTTGCCGTCGAAAATAACGCGGTCGGTTGCCGCAAGCACGAAAACGACAGCGATCGAGAGTGCCGCGATGACTCCCGATGCAGTGTAAAGATCGAGGTACAAAAGAAACAGGGCAACAAGAAGCAGGAACGACAAAGCCGTAAGGTATGCGCCGGGCGAAACGCGGACGCTAACGCTCACCTGCCCGGCCGTGGTCGCTTTGCTTTGAGGCTCTGAGTTCTCTTCGTTCACTAGTCTTAGATGTAAATGCAGAAAGGCCCGGGCGTCAAGTTATTTCTCCGCCCGGGCCAAATTTGCTTTCGAGAAGTTCCTAGAAGCCGAAGGGCAGGCCGGCTGCCGCCGGATCCGGTTCGGGGATCTCCTTTGCTTTTTCCGGAGCGAGTTCCTTTACCTTGTCTTTCGCCTCGAGAGCGGCGGCGCTTAGCGGGATCGACTTACCTTCCTTGTCCTTTGCTTCGCTCGCGGTCTTCGCGAGTTCGAAGAGAATGTTGACGGCCTCGTCCTTATTGCCCTGCTTTTCGAGTGTTTTGCCAAGTTCGAGTTTGATGATATCGAGCGGAATTATCTTCCCGTCGCCCGTGCTGAGCTTCCGGTAATGCTCGGCCGCCTTATCGAACTGGCCCGCATCGGCACGAGCCTGTGCCGCAGCGAAGGTTGCGAGGGTTGCTACCTCACCGCTGCCGCCGGCCATTGCCTCAAGCTCGCTGACCGCCATTTCGCGATCGACATGAAGACGATTGACGGCCGCAAAATATTTGGCCTTCTCGCCGGCCGCACCGCCGAATTCCCCGGCGACCCGTTCAAACTCAGCGATCGCCGCTTCGGCACGCTCGCGTTGGGTCTTGTAGGTCTTTTCGGTCGAACCGGCCAGCGGCGGGACGTCCGTCACCTGGGCCTGCATTATCTCGATGCCCTTGCCGAGAGCTGTCTGCGCCGCGGCCTGCGATCGGTTGTTCCATTGAACAAAGACCGCGATGATGATGCCGAGCACCACCAACGCCCCGATTCCGTAAAGGATCGTCCGGCCCTTGCCTTCAAAGGCCTTGCCGGCATCCTCGATGCGGTTCGTTACCGCTGCCTGGAAAGGATCCTGATAACGCGGCTTTTCGGCCTGCTCATTCGGCACGGCGGGGCCGGCCTGCTCAAATCGTCGTTTCTTTCTTGCCATTACAAAAAATGCAATTTCCCTTATCGAAATCGTTATATAATAAGGAAATTCGGGAAGTTTCCAAAAGAGTAAATGTAGCTTAATTGCAGCCGAAGAGCAAACATAAGGCTAGCGGAACATACCCGAAAAAAATTAAGAAACCCGGGAACATTTTTCAATAATCGGTGTCTAAAGGTAATTACAGGGGATATTGTTCCCCACGGCACGATTGAAAACGGACCGGGGGTTTCGAGTCAGACGGACGAAATGGCCCTGAGCAGATCGATCGCTTTCGATGAGGACACGCTGAACGAAGCAGCTTCGGCAGCGGGACTCGACTCGGCCATTTCGCGACAGGAAGCCGCCTTGCTCGAGGGCCTCAAGGCCGGAAGGCAGGAAGCTTTTGACACTCTGATCGAGCGGTTCTCGAGCGACATCTTCGCGACGCTTTATCGCATCACCGAAGACGCCGAAGAGGCCGCAGACCTGACGCAGGAGACATTCATCAGTGCCGCAAAGTCGGTCGCGGGGTTCCGCGGCGACTCAGGACTGAAAACCTGGCTTTATCGGATAGCGATAAATCACGCCCGCAACCGCAAACGCTGGTGGTTCCGCCGGGGCAGGTCGAAAACGATCTCGATCGATTCGCCCATCGGCCCTTCGGAACAGACCATTGGCGATACGCTGGACGCGGGTTCGCGGTCGCCCGAGGACGAAGCCATTTGGCGTGAACGCCAGCTCTCGCTGCGGAGAGCATTGAACGAACTGCCCGAGATCTTTCGCGAGGCCGTGGTGCTCTGCGATATCGAGGGGTTAAGTTACGACGAGATCGCCGAAGTGCTCGGCATCTCAATGGGAACGGTGAAATCGCGAATTGCTCGCGGCCGTGAAGAGCTGAGACGAAAGCTCAAAGGATATTGACAATCGAATAGGATCATCCGCTGGCACCTGCTCGAGCAGCCTAAGAACGACGTATCGGTGCCAAACGAGAGGTCAGAAAACGCTCTGCTCCGGTTGGCTGCAGTGTTTTTCGGAAATGGGTCGCCTTGATCTTTTAAGACATTGACCAGCAATCAATGTGGCGAAACCAAACCGAAGGGCCCTGCAGAATTCGAGGAAGATGCATTTTCTCTGATTCCGGCAGCCGAGTGGTGCCAGCCGATGATCCGTTCGACTTTGAAAGTGAAGGAAAATATGAGCGGAGAGAACAGATCAATGCATTGCAAAGAGGTCGAACTGATCCTTCCGTTATATTTTGACGGCGGGCTTCGCTCCGGCGAGGCTGCCTCGATAGACGAACATCTTGACGGCTGCCCGGTCTGCCGGCAAAGGCTTGCCGATCTTAAAGAGATAAGGAGCGAGATTGCCTCGCTTGTTCGCCCGCGGCTTTCGGCAGAGCGGATCGGAATGATCCGGCTCGCGGTCGCCGAAAGCCTTCCCGTCACCTCAACCGCAGCTCCGGGCTTTAAGCTCATCGAAACAACGGGCAGTTGGTTCGACCGCTGGCTGATGCCATCGATGGTCGGTTCGCTCGCTTCGCTGGTACTCAGTGTTACGCTTGTTTGGCTGATAATGTCGCCGGCGAATGTTGCCGAGGTCGCCGCAAACCGAACTCCGCAGCAACCCGCCGAGCGGCCGATCTTTCTGGCGGGCAACGACCCGCTCGCGGCCGAGTTAACTCCGTTCCAGTATGCAAGCACGCGATACTCCGTTTCGGCCGAGTCGCCGAGCGTTAACCCGCAAGGGGCTCTTATCGCTCTTACGCGATCGCTGCTGCGAGGCGAGATGAAGGACGACGAGGTCGTGGTCGTGGCTGACGTTTTTGGCAATGGGCTTGCCCGGATAGCCGAAGTGGTCGAACCGATCAATGACGACAAGGCCATCCGCGACCTGGAGAAGGCACTTCAATCGGACCCAAGCTTTGCCCCCTTTGTCCCGGCTGAAATGGACCGCCGAGGCGAGAGCGTTCGGGTTGTCCTTAGGCTTCAAACGGTCGATGTGGATACAAGGCAAGCTTCGCCGATGAATTGAACCCGACCTACAAATTGATCCTCTGTCGCGGCCTTGGAGATGGACTCCTAGGCCGCCTTTTTTTGAATCTACAGGGCAATATGTCCCGAAAACCTAGCTTATGGATCTTCGCAACCTTTTTGAACAGGTTACGGCCGAACCGCTCAGGGCGGTCGAGGGCATTTTCGAATCGATCGCCGAGCAGGTTTCGGGCCGAGCTAGCACGCTCCGCGATGGGACCGAACACGACCCGGTCGAGCTTCCCCGCGACCTTGCGGCTCATTCGGACGTTCAAACCGAGTGGTGGTACTACACCGGCCACGCCGTGACCGACGCCGGTCGCGAGTTCGGATTTGAACTCGTCTTTTTCAAACGGCGAACGGACCTGGACAAGTTCTCGATAGTCCCGCTACGGCTGCTCGGCAACCCGTTCTATTTTGCCCACTTCGCGATCTCAGACGTCGAGAGCCAATCGTTTCGCTACGATCACAAGAAGAGCTCGAACGGTGTTCTCGACGAGCCCGCAGCGGCCAGCGAATCGCACTACTATCTCCGGCTCGGCGATTGGTCGGTCCGCGAATCGGGCGGCATGCACATACTCCGGGCAACGCTAAAGGACGGAACGATCTTTGAAGCCTCGCTGAAGCCCGCAAAGCCGGTCGTGCTCAACGGCGAGAACGGCGTTTCTTTCAAGGATGCCGGAGAAGCCTCGCGGTACTTCGCTTACACGCGGATGGAAATGGAGGGTGATATAACCCTCGGCGGGAAGACAGAGCATTTCGGCGGTTCGGCCTGGATGGATCGGGAGTTTGGCACCTGGCAGCCGACCGAGAACCAAAATGGCTGGGATTGGTTCTCGATACAGCTCGACAACGGCTGCGAACTGATGTGCTATCACCTGAGGAACAGCAAGGATGAGACCTCGCCCTACTCAAGCGGAACCTTTGTTGATGAGAACGGAAACGTAACGAAGCTTCGGAATGAGGATTTCACCATCGAACCGACCGACCACTGGACGAGTCCGAACACGAACGCGACCTACCCGGCCGCTTGGGCGATAAAGGTTCCGAAGCTTGAGCTGGACCTGCGGGTCGCTCCGATATTCCGCGACCAGGAACTCGATACACGCGGGACAACGATGATCGTCTATTGGGAAGGCGCGTGCCGCGTACGGGGAACCGCCGCGGGCAACTCGGTCAAGGGCAAGGCATATGCGGAATTGGTCGGCTATGACCGCTCGCATGAAAGCCCGAATCTTGCGTTCTTCCTTTTCGGCAACCCGCGGGACATCATCCCGAATATCGGGTTCAACTAACGCCGGGTCGGGCGAAGGCCCGGCTGGGAAAAAGCGAGCGGCCTCAGTGTCTTGGAATACCGAACACTGAGGCCGCGTCGTTCTTGGTAACTACTTAAGGAGACGGCCGCTCATTACACTGCAGCGACGACTCCGTGAATTTAGAGTTTGTCGATCTCCTTCTTAAGCTGATCCGCCCGCTTAGGGTCGAGCTCGGTCAGGACGCGATGCTGTTCAAGGGCTCCGGCCTTGTCCTTCTTCTGAACAAGAACAAATCCGAGGTTATAGACCGCACGCGGGAAACCGGGGCTGAGATCCAGAGACTTCCGGTAGGCGGCGATCGCTTTGTCGATCTGCCCATTGGCAAAATAGGCATTGCCGAGCAGATAGAAGCCATCGGAATATGTCAGATTTTCCCGGGTGAACTGCTCAAGTCCGGCCACAGCTAGCCGATAGTTTCGTTCGGCCTCAGCCGTACGGCCAAGCAGGCTGTTCGAATAGCCAAGATAGAAATGCGTTTCGCCATCGCCCGGCCGCAAGCGGAGAGCATTATTGCACTCGCGAATGGCCATTTCGGGGCGGTTCAGGTCGTTATAAGCACGGCACAGGTTCGTATATGCCATGTACTCGTTCGGCAGGAACGAGGTGCCCGCTTTGGCGGCCTCCGAAGCTTCCGTGTGCTGTTCGTTGAGGCTGTAATACCAACTAAGGTCGGTGAAGATCTGTCCCTGAAGCTCGCGGGATGCCTGTCCGGTGCTGGAAAGACGCGTTAACGCCTGACGCGAGATCGAGATAGCTTCATCATAACGATTCTGGATTCGAAGAAGATCCGCCAATCGCCGATAGATCTCATAGTTGTCCGGGTTCGCGACCAATGCCTGTTTATAGGACTCGGTCGCTTCCGAATAACGTCGCAGTTTGTAGGCGGCGTCGGCGATCAGCAAATGAGCATCCGCCGGGTTCTGCAGTCCGCGTGTAAGCGCCTGCTTGGCATTGTTGTATTGTTCGTTGGTGTTGCCGGTGTAGTAATAAGACCACGCGAGGTTCAGGTGGATACCACCGTTGGTCGGCTGCTTTTTCAATGCAGCAAGGTACGCCGGGATCGCATCGTTGTATCTTTTCTGAACAAAGTTAAGATCCGCTCGGGCTATTACGAACTCGAAGTTATCAGCATCGAGGGCGGAGCCGTTGTTCACGTCGCTTAGTGCGGCGGCGTAATCTTTCCGGGCAAAATGGATCCTCCATCGAACTCGATAAATATCCAGCGGCCGTTCATAGCCGAACGTCAGGGCCTTGTCGAACTCCGCGAGGGCCATTTCCAGTTGCTCGAGCTTTTCGTGCGACATCCCTTTCCAGAAATGGGCACCCGCGTTCCGCGGTACAAGCACTATCGCCTCGGCGTATTTCTCGACCGCAGCAGTATAGTTTCGCTGGTTGTATAGCTGATTTCCCTCTGTAACGAGCTGATTCGCCCGGCGAATGTCGCGGCGGTTCTGGCCTGCGGCCTCTGAGGTGAGGAAAGCGGTGCCAAAGAGCACGGCGATCACCATCATTCCAAATACATTGACGAGCTTTCTCATTCCTGCCTCCATGGCAAACTACTGCAATATTCCGGGCCCTGTTCTCCGCGGTGTCGGCGTGGGCCGCTGCGGCGTTGGCCGTTGCGGAGTAGGCCTCGTCACCGCCGGCGTGCGTGTCCGCTGCGGTGTCGGCTGGGTACGCGTTCCGGGCGTTTCCTCTGTTACCGGCGTTGGGGTCGGCGTTGCCGCATTTACATTTGTGTTCGTGTTCGCGTTCGAATCGGTGTTGCTGTTCGAATCAAACGTTATGTCGAGCGTCGGCTCAGGCGACGGTGTCGCCTCAAAGGTCGGAAGCGGAGTCGGCTCCGGATCCGTCTTATCCACAGCGTAATAGTTCGTGTAGTAATACCACCCGCCGCCGACGCCGGCAAGGGCAAGGATGAAAACCGCGAACAGGCCCGCGAATATCGCAAAGATCTTTCCGCCGGAGCCCTTCTTCGCCGGGGCTGCCGTTTGGGCAGATGCCGATGCGGCAGCCGCTACGGCGGAAGGTTCCTCGAAAGCCGGGGTTTCTTCTGACCGTGCCTCGACCTGAGTTTCCATCGCGGACGCAGGCTCAGGCATGAATCCCGGGGTTGTGTAAAATTCGTCAGGCTGCGAGGGACCGCTATCCGCTGCGTTGAAATTAGTGACGGTTGCGTCAAAGGGCTGTTCGGGTGCTGCATCGAAGCCCGATGCGTATTCGCCCGGTGCCGGTTCCTCGGCTGCGAACTGCTCAGGCGGCGTTGCGGCGGGCGTCCCATAATCGCCAAGCCCGGCGCCACCGATGAACACCTCGGTCTTCAGGTCGGCCTGCTTGATCTCGGAGCCGCCGGTGTTCGGATTGAACGCGACGGTCGCGTCCATATCGACCGGAACCGGTTCCGGCTCATTTGCCGCGGCTCCGGCAATTACTCCGGCCCCGGCAAGGCCGGCGGCATTCGAGAAATCCATCACCTCGGTCTTATCGAACGAGGTCGTGGCCGGCTGCTCCGCCTCTGCCTTGCCTTGTTCGACAAGTTTTGCTGATTCTTCAGCCGAGAAGGCGACGGTCTTTTCCGAGGTGGCGGCCTGCATCGCCGCGTATGCCTTCCGGAGAGCTTTCTGCATCTCACGAGCGGTCGCGTACCGCTTGTCCTGCGAGAGGTCCATCGCCTTTGCGATCACATCCGACACCTGCTGCGAGATCTCCGGATTGACCTTATAGAGCGGATCGACCGGATCTTCAATGCCCGAAAGCATTCGGTCCGCTCGCGTCAAGGCATCGGCCGGAACGACGTTCGTCATCAGTTGATAGAGCGTCGCCGCAAGTGAATAAAGATCGCTTCGCTCGCTCGTTCCGATCCCTCGGATCTGCTCCATCGGGGCGTAGTGCGGAGTGTATCCGACAACGCTGCCGGTACTGCCCGATGTTGCCCCGCTTCCGTCGTCAGTTATCCGCGTATTCCCGGTGGAACTTTTCGAAAGCCCGAAGTCGAGCAAAATGATGTGATTCTCGTCCGTCAGTTTCAGGTTCTGCGGCTTGATATCGCGGTGAATGATCGGCGGTTCGTGCGAATGCAGATAGGACAAGGCGTCAAGGAGCTGATCGGCCCAAAACATCACCCAATTCATCGGGAAGGGCTTCTGTGCCACTTCGAGACGCTTAGCAAGGTCATCGCCGGAGATATGCTCCATCACCAGATATTGCTGGTCGCCTTCGGTGAAGTGGTCGCTGACCTTCGGCAGCACCGGATGCCGCAGCCGTGCGAGCGTCCGGGCTTCGCGTTCGAATGCCTGCCCGAGAGCTTCATCGCCCGCGTAAAAGGTCCGCTTAAGAGCGACGGCACTCCCGAGACGCTGATCCACGGCGAGATAGACCTCACCCATCCCGCCTTTGCCGATGAGCTGAACGATCAGGTATCGGCCCTGGATCATCGTATTTTGTGCAAGTGGTTTCATTTCGTTTTTAGGCTGATGAACTGAAGATAGGGTGAAGCAAACATTCGAGGCCTAAGTTCCACCATTTTCTTACAAATACGGTTAAACATCAACAACAAATCGCCCGCCGGGCACACATCCCCCGGAATGGGCTCGGTCCAAGTGATTCAAATTCGCGGCAAAAGGGTGCAAACAAAATCATTCGGGGAGTTCGAGCCCGTCGTGCTGGTAGCACCTCGCACCTTTTAGTTTTACCTTCCGCGAACACGGCGTTCCCTTCTTTGTCGGATAGCCGCAGAAAAACTTTGCCGGCTGCGGAACGGGCTTCACCGGCTCTGTCGGTACCACAAATGCCTGAGCCGGCACGCCCTGCCCGGGAGTCTCGGCCGACGGCAAAACGGGTTCCGGTCGCTTCACCTCAGCGGGCGGCGGCTTAAGGAACCGCTTCTCTGCGGTAACCGACGGCGGATCGATCTGGGCCGGCGTTCCCTTTCCCGCACCGCCAAAGAAGCTCGCGAAACCAAAAACTCCCAGAATCAGCCCCAAAGCCACCGCGGATCTGCTGCCCCATTCGGTCCCCAGATTCTCGGTCGAACAGAAATCGCAAAACCGTCGGCTGGTGAGAAGCCCCCACTCAGCCCGTTCGATCCGCTCACCGCAGCTGCAGCAATATTTCGGCCGATAGAGCATTCCCATTTTCTCGGTTCCCGGCGCCGGGTTGCGAGAAGTATAAGCCAAACGTCTCAATAAGTTAAGAGCCGACAAGCGGAGTAAAGATACAACGAAATTTACTGTAGCGGCGTCTGATTGTTATCATTTTAACGAGCCTATGCTGCGTTCCCTTTTGTGCCCTATTTTGATATTCGTCGTGATCGGCTTCGCCGCTCCGGCAGCCTTCGGACAGGACGACGACCCGATCCGCGTTGATGCCGCCTTGGTGCGGCTGAACATCGGCGTAGTGGACGGTCGTGGACGGCCGATAACGCAGCTCAACCGCACTAACTTTTCGGTTTTTGAGGACGGCGTCAAGCAGGACATTGCCCGTTTCGAGACGACGACCGCCCCTTTCAGCGTAATGGTCCTGCTCGATATGAGCGGCTCGACCAAGACATTTCGCCAGAACATCAAGCTATCCGCCTCGCGTTTCCTTGATGCACTCGCACCGGACGACCGTGTGGCCGTCGTCGAGTTTTACTCGAAGATCCGCCTGTTGAATGACTTTACGACCGACAAGCGTCGGGCCGCGGAGTCGATACAACTCGCGAATGGCGAAGGACAGACCGATCTTTATAAAGCAGTCGAATTCGCTCTTAAGCGGCTCGAACGCGAGAACACACGGCGGAAAGCGATCGTCGTATTGACCGATGGCATCGATACAGAAGCTCAGGACCGCGACCGTCGGCTGCTTTCCGAACTTGCTGAGGATAAGATCCCGAGTTTTCTTAAAACCGAGGACAACACAAAGCTAAACGAGATACTCGACCGGGCAGACAAGCAAGGCGTGACCATCTACCCGCTCGCATTGCCGACCGGCGATCCCGCGCGGCTTGCCGACCCGACACCGCGGCAGATCGAGATGTTTCGAGTCGCCCGTTCGCGGCTAAAATATATCGCTGACCGCACCGGCGGGACGCTCAACACGATCCAGCGGCTTGAGGAAATGGGCAGGCTTTATGCCGAGGTCGCCGCCGATCTCCGCACGCTCTACACCATCGAATATGCCCCGACCAACCTCGCACGCGACGGCAAATGGCGAGAGATACGCGTCGAGGTAAACGAACCCGGTCTGATCTCACGCACACGGCAAGGCTACTTCGCTCGCTAGGCCGACGGGTTTACTTGACAGCCTCGGCCGCTCTTCGTAATCTAATAGTTCGCTTCGGGCACCCGTAGCTCAGCTGGATAGAGTACTTGACTACGAATCAAGGGGTCGCATGTTCGAATCATGCCGGGTGCACCACTTTTAACCAGACCACAGCATTACCTGCAGAAAGATCACGAACCCTTCAGATTTCCGTTTTGAATTTTCGTCCGACTTCCCATTTTGGAGAGCTTTCGGCACTTTAGCCCATTTATTCCGGTTCGCACGACGAGCCTGACTGGTCGGAGTATAGGTAAGATATTGCCGGTTAAATTCATTCAACGAAGGTCTTGTTAAAGTGAATACGGATTCGGTTGCAAAGAGCGAAATGCATTGCCTGAACTGTGGTTCGCCCGTTTCGGGCCGATTCTGTCAGGAATGCGGCCAGGCTTCCTCGACCGAGCGATACCGCTTTGCCTCGCTCGGGCGGGAGCTTTACGATCAGCTTCGCAAAATAGATGCCTCGACAACTGCGAGAACCTTCTTTTCCCTGCTTCGAGATCCGGGAACGTTCGTCCGGGACTATCTCAGCGGAAAACGGGTCGGGTTTCTAGGGCCGATCAAGTACTTCTTTTACTCTTTTGTAGTTCAGGTACTCCTGGGCGGGATGGTATTTTGGCTGACGCACGATCGGGCCTTCTCCAGTAGTTCGGCGATCGATCTCAGGTTCGAGATCGTGAGTTTGATCTCGACCGTATTTTGGGGACTGCTGTGGGCGCTTTTCTATCGTAGGTCGGAGCTAAATACTGTGGAAAACGTCGTCGCGGCGATCTATTTTGTGGCTCAGGTGAACTTTGTGGCGTTCTTTGTTCAACTGGTCGCATTTCCGTTTGCCAGATTCGCCACTGGTTTGCGCGACTTTCTCGGCCTTTTGGACATTTTGATAACGGTCGGGTACTCCTTCTACTTCGCCCGGTCACTTTTCAGCGAGCGACTCGTGTTACTCGTACCGAAACAGCTTATTCTCACCGCCTTGTATGTCGTTCTGTTGCTGATCACGCTTTTTGGAGACGTGATACTCCGAATTTTAACAGGCAGTGTCGGACCGGCCGCATGAGCCCAGTCCGATGCGGAAAGGCTCGATCACCGCCCCCAGCTCTACTGACTTTCGGCCGCAGGCTTTGTGTCTGCTTCAAGATATTTGATCGCCTCGGTCAACACCACGTCCTCGCCGTTAAGTCTTCGGCGAACGTATTCATCATTGATCGGTATCCTTATGTCTGGAGTGACGCCCTTGCCTTCGAGGTTCGGTTCGCGTGTTCCGGCGTAGAACATTTGCCCGCCCGTGTAGGTGAACGGGATCTTGCCCGGCATCATCGCCAAGCGTACCGACCCGCCGGCCCCATCAGTGCCCGAGTCGGCGATGACGGTCGCCCGTCCCTTTTTTTGCAGGAATTGGGAGAAGAACTCCGCCGCACTGGCCGAACCGCCGTCAACAATCACGACGACCTCACCCTTGAAGGCAAGCTCCGGCCGTGGCGACGAGATCATTTTCTGACCTTCGTTCGGGAGTTTCACGAACGTCTTCAGAGCATCGTCATATACGTAGTTATCGAGCCAGTCCTTCGATACGGGCGAGTCCGCCGGGAACATGTACGACGCCAAAGTATAAAAAAGGGCGATCAGGCCGCCGCTGTTGCCGCGAAGGTCGATTATGATCCCGGGCCCCGAATTCCAACGCGAGAGAAACGTCTCAAACCCGGCGATGGTGTAAGGCACATTCTCAAAATCGTTCCACCTGACGTATCCGAACTTGCCGTCGCCGACCGATCTCATCTCGAACGGATCTTCTGTGTTCCGGAGCGGCGGGAACCCGGAAAAGTCGGCAATTTCGACCGCTGTCAACGTAGCTCTTGCCACGACCGTCTCACCCGGCCTCTTGAACTCGAGGTCAACTTTCTCGCCGATGGGAAACGCAAAAGCAATTGCAAGGGCTACGGCCACCGCGCGTTCCTCTGTGCCGACGAAGCCGCGTGCAGGCAGCGTATCAAGATGATCCCTGACCGACAATCCGTTGATCTTGATCACTTCGGTCCCGGGCACTAGTCCGGCGCGTGCGGCCGGAGTGTCTTTCCCGACAGCGTAGACGATGAAGCGTCCATCCGTGTATCGGATGAGTTCTGCGCCGAGGTTTCCTGCGAGCCGCCGTTTTAGCATCTCAAACCTCTTTGGGGCGATCTTCGGATCGTAGGTCGCGGACTGAACATGACCATCGCGCATTCGCGATGCGAACTCATAAAGAATGATGTAATACTCGCCGAGATCGTTTGCGGCGTCAGCCGCTTTTACGCGAGGCAAGTAATCGGCCCGCTTCTTTTCCCAATCTATCTTTCGAAGCTCGGTGTAGGCGTAGCGTTCCTTCAAAAGATCGATCAGCGAATTAAAACTCTCGAGAATGCCCTGGCCGGAAAAGTCGGGGTTCTTTCCTTCCTCGGGCTGGAGGATGTCCATACGGGGAGTCGTCGAGTTATCGAAGGTGATCTTTCCATCGGCAGCGATCTTCATCACGGAATATCCCGCAGGCACCCCGACCGTCTCGTCATCTGCGGTGAAAAGCCGTTTGTCAGGGCCAAACGAGATCGGTACTTTCTGATAATTATCAGGGGCATAAACGAGGACCGTCCCGCTCCTTATGGTCGCGTTCTTGGCGTCCGCAAGTATTGAAAGAAACCCGCTTTCCTGTTCGAGTTGTTCGAGGTAGGAGTCGCCGTAGAGATTGATTGCATTGATCGCAGCGAAAAGCTTCACCCCGTTGTCCGGTTGGCCATTATTGTCCACATCGACCGAGCGGCAAGTAGGGACGAACGGGAGATCGATCTCGAACTTGATCGGGGCCGTCCATACGGGCGTTGTGAACCGGCCGATTATCTGCTCGGATTTCGGCACCCAATTGGCAGATGGGCCAGTCAGGGAATCACTGATGCAGATCAGTGCCGCGGTCGCTCCTTGGGAAAAATACTTCGGCACGATGGCGCTCTTGAAATCAAATTCACCGGTAACGCGGGTAGGAAGGTCCTCCGGGCTCTGGTTGAAGGCCGGAACTCCGATAAGAAGCACCGCGACCATTGAGCGAAATAGACGGTTCAGCATTTGAATCACCTTTTGTTGGAAAAAGATGCGGGGGTACGAATGTTGCGGCCATCCCCCTGAGGACCACGTCGCTACCCCCGCCAAATGCAGCTGCGGGAACGAGGATCTATCGTTCCTTTTGCTGCCAAACCTAAAAACGCTATTCAATGACCGAATGTCACTGTCGGCACTCAGGACACCTCGGTTTTCGTTTCGCGAACTTGACGTTCACTCGAGCTTCGAGTCTCCGGTTGCCGAAATGACCAGATCCTCGATCGAATCCTCTACTGCCGCGATCCTCGATCGAACACCCAAGTAAAATACAGCTGCCGCGGTCACGCCGATCTCAAAACGCTCGACCTGTCCTATAGCTCTTTGCGTCGTGGCGCCTACCACAGTGCCATGGTCCCAAAATACCCGGCCAACGTCATTTTTGTACGCGTCGGGGCCGGATGGCCCAAACCCAGACCAGCACCAGGTTGATCAGAACACCGATCACCCGGATTATCGGCGATGCGGTTGACGCAAACAGCCAACTAAGAAACTGGGTCCATGGGATTCCCGCGATAATAGAGAAAATGTAGTCGAGCGGGCCCGAATTTGAGACATATCCCGCGACCAGGCCAAATAGTGCGAACAGCGTGTAACCGGCTGCAATAGCGATTCTCATATCGGTCCTCGAATAACGTACGACACAAAGCGAAATTCCCCAGAAATGCCGGGCAGAAGAGCCCACTGCGTTTACTCAACCTCGATACTGAATCTAACGTTGTACGAAGACGATCGGTTATTCTGACGGTCCCCTTTTTCCATATAAACCCGGACCACGTAGGCCCCATCGTTCGGGAGTTCACCGCGCCAAGATGTCGATTGACGAGCATCGTCCGCGATCGCAACTTCGCTGCCCGAGGGCAAAACGTTGAAATAAACCGGGGCACCCGAACGCCGTGTCAGTACCACTCGGAGAGTTTGGCCGGCCCGTGCCCGAAGAACGTAGTCGATGTAACGCTGGCCGCGAATAGAACCGTTGTAGCTCCCAATGGTTTTACCGCGGGCGAACCGGACGTTGACCTTCGTCTGAGCTTCCATTTCGGGAGCGAAAGCAAAGAAGGCGATCAAAAGTGTGCATGCAATAAGAAAGGTCTTCATCTGTTTATCCTCTTTGGATGCGGCCGGCGAAGTCAGTGCAACGCCGGCCTCTTAGGAATGGGTCAGCGGTTCGTCCGCTACTGAAGGCGATCGGCCCAATCGGTATCTTCGAACCAGTATTTCCGGCGTTCTTTCAACCAGCCGTTGCGCTCGTAGTAACGGATCCAGGTGTTCAGGTAGTTCAGAAAGTCGACATCCCCTTTTCGGATGACGAAACTTTCGTCCATGGTCTGCATCGGGTCTGCGAGAGGACGGAAGATACGTGCTCCGCCGTGCTTCATCGCAAACTCGGGCCCCGGAGTTGATGCCATCGCGGCGTTGATCTTCCCTTCGCCAACGGCTTCCATCATCGCGGCCTCGTCGTCAAAATACTGGATCTTGGCCTTTGGGAAGCGTGCCTTCGCGAGTTCATCGTAGACGGTGCCGCTGACGACGCCAATCGTTACATCCTCGTCGTTGTAGTCCTTTTCGTCACCCTTTCCGCGCATTTTGTCGCGGCTCGCGATGAGCTCGATCTTCGACTTCGAATAGGGCTCGGAGAAGTTGACCAGCAATGCACGCTGCGGTGTCGGGTACATTCCCGTGATAAGGATGTCGAAACGCTTGCTCATCAGATCGCCGATGAGTGCCGACGAACCCGCGGGCATGAGTTTCAACTCTACGCCGAGATCCTCGGCGAGCTTTTTTGCGACATCGATCTCGAATCCGAAATAATTCCCGTCTTTGTCGCGCATCGCCCACGGGACAAACGTGGCAAATCCAACATTGAGAACGCCTTTCCTTCGAATGGTGACAAGCGTATCCACATTGCTCAGAACCGCCGGCGGTGCCGTGATGACACGAACCTGAGGAGCAGGCCTTGTGGTCCTCGTGCGCCGTTGAGCATCGGCCGAGACCGCGAGGAGCGAAATTGACATTAACGCGATCACGGCGAACGCCGCTAAATTCATTTTTCTTCCTTTCATTTCATTCTCCTATCGATCAACTACCGAACACGAACAAAGCTGAAGTCCGAACCATCAGAGCCGTAAGCCATGAAACCGTTGCCGTCCTTTGAGACCTCGAAATCACCCCAGGGCAGCGAGAGCCATCGGTCGCGAAAAGTGCCGTACTCGTAATAGCGGCTGTCTTCGTTCCAGACCGAAACCGCGCCATCAGGCTTGATCGTGATATCCGCCATCTCGTTCCGTCGCGGGTTCCAGCCCCGGAAAGTACCAACATAGAAGCTGTTGACGTGCGATGATCCTTCCTTCCAGCCGTCATGATCTTGCTCCGACTTCCGGTCCTTGGAGGCAAGCACTCCCGCGAGGATCAGGCCTCCCAAGATCGCGCCGCCCGCGATCGCGGCACCGGTGCTCGACTTTCCATATCGAAACTCGGCCCGGCAGCCGTGATCGACCCAAATGCCGCGGCGGTCATAGCCCCAATCGGTGCCTCGGTTGCAGTTCGAGAAGGAGAGCTTTCGCTCCATTGTGACGTTGTTGTCCGTATCCGCCCGGCAATAGTTATAGCCGCCGCCGATGCTCTCGCAGGTCAACGTTCTCGCCTGAGCGAATACCGAGTGGATCCCGAGAGTTCCGATGAACATTAGGGACATCAAACTGAATGAGATCCCCTTCTTGATGGTTTTCATTTCCTATCCTCCGTTTGAAAAATGCCGGCGGCCTTCCCGGTCGCCGGCGAAAAGAGCCAAGCTTAGTACTCGCTGGTGCGGTCAACGACGAACTGCCACGTAGCTTCACCCGGCTTGATCTTGTACTGAACCTGTTTCGTCTTCCCGGTTTTCTTTGCGTCGGCACCGGAGCCATCAAAAACAGGAAAGCGATGCACAAGAACGCTTTCGACGATCGCCATGTCGTCCTCGCCGTTGTATCCCTTGTATTCGGCCGACGCGGTATTCGGCTCTCGCATATAAACCTCCGAAAGCGATCTCTTGTTGTTTGCCGAATAAGCGACCACACGAGCCCGCTTAAGGCCGTCGCTCTCACGGTAGAACACATATATCTCCGGTGATTGATCGATGTTCAGATCGCCGACCTCGGCCTCAGAAACGCTTCCGTTGATCTTCACGACTACCGGTTCATTGCTAACGGTAAGCCCCGCGGGCGTTATCGTTACCGAGTTATCCGAAGCGCTGTTCGGACTCTCGACCGTGAACTTGATCCCATGGAGTTCGACGGTTTTCTTGAAAGGCTCGGACTTGGCCGGAGCGGCGCTCGTCGCTGCAGAGTTGCTGTTAACGGCAGCATTCGAGTTTGTAGAATTCGTTGGCGATGCAGGCTTTGACACCGAATTGGCCGGAGTGGTAGGGGTGCTGCCGCAACCGGACGCAACCGAAACCAGCATGAACGCGAAAATACCGATCAAAATTGTGTGTTTCATTTTTCTGGGGTCTCTCCTGTGCCCGCTCGAAGTCCCATCTAAGAGCAGGAAAGGAAAATTGAAAAAGCGGCCCGGCTTTCCGAGCCGCCACATCTTCTAGTTGCAGCGAGGGTGCGTCTGGATATCGACCAAGGAGTCGTAACGGCCGTTAGCAGTCGCAACCTGAATGCATTGCCTGCTCTGACGACGCCACCAGATCGTGTAGCTGGTGTTTCCGGTCTTGAAACCGTCAACGTTCCGGAAGCCGCGGGACTGCATCTCCCTTTCGCCGGACGAGGCCCGCGCCCCTACAAGATCGCTCACATCGACCTTGTTACCGCCCTGATTTCCACCTTGATTTCCACCGCCCCAAGTCGTACGCGAGTACGCGATCTGTTCGCCGTTATCGACGCGGGTGGTCAAGATGCCGTTTCGTTGTCGGGTGACCCGAGCGATCGCCCCATTGATGTTGAAACGGTTGCCCGTGATGTACATCCCGTAGGACATTCCACCGTTGATGTCCGCCTGAACGCTGCCGGTATTCGAGATGGTTAGCGTTATCCGCTCGCCGTTCGGGCCGCTGCCGTAAAAGGTACCGACCGCCCACGCAGGCGGGTTCATTTGCTGGTTGTTGTTATTGCCTCCGCCGCCGGCATTGTTTCCGCGGTTGCAGTCAAACGCAGGAGAATCGACGATGGAATTGTAGCGGCCGTTCATTGTAACAACCGTGATGCAAAGGCTACGGCGATTATTCCACCAGTTGGACCACTTGCGGTCCCCGCCCTCTTCGGTTTTGACGAATGTGAAGCCACGGCGGCGGAGTTCCGATTCGCCTGACGACGCACGCGCACCGACCAGATCACGAAGATCGCGTGGTGTGTCCTGTGCGAAAGCCGGGATCGAAAGCATCCCGAGAATGAGTGTCATGTAGATAAGTTTTTTCATAGTCTCACTCTTTCAAAATTGTTTCTTGTCCGTAAAATCCGGGGAAATTGCTAAGCTCTCGTTCCAGCCGACGTCACAGATCGGCCGGGAAACCGCAACTCGGGGAGTCAAGCAAAGAGCTTCCCGATACTTACGAACCCACAACCGTCAAAGCCACAGAATTCGATCCGATGAAGCCGCAGTTTCGAAATTCAAAAAAGCGGGAGCCCCCGAAACTCCCGCTCGGCATTAGGTCCGAACCGCGGCCCGGATGCGCCGAAGAACGATCAAAGAGCGCAAACTTTGGCTAGAAGCAAAAGCGAAATTACGTCAAGGTAGCTAATGGCAGGTTAAGGACCAAACGAAACATCGAAGGAGCAGGCCGCAAGCAACCGAACCCTGAAAGAAAAAAGACTACCCAGATGCTCAAACGAAATATGCCCTCAAGGGACGTTCGCAAATCAAAACAACGCAATAGAGCAAGTATAGGAAGTCACAGGTAAGGGTTAAATACGTATTTCTACGCATTTTCGTCCGTAGAATTACGCAATTTTTCCTCGGCGTGGATTATATCCTTATTTGCGAGAGCGAATCTTAGAAGCGCGTGGGGACCTTTGATATGAAGCTTTGAGCAGATGTTGTATCGATGGATCTCAACCGTCCTGACGCTGATGAAGAGATCTCTGGCTATTTCCCGATTGGACCGCGATCTCGCGATCTCTGAAAGGACCTTTCGTTCGGTTTGGGAAAGCTCGTTGATGTCATCGATCGTAGATATCCCAATGGAGCTCGGCACACCCGACGAGTCCCGCTGACCGAGCCCGGAACCAAGGAACTGCTCGCCAATGATGACCGCCCGGATACAGTCAACGATCTCATCCAACACCGCATCCTTCAGAACATAGCCGCTGACGCCGATCTTGTTCATCGACCTGACGACCGACTGGTTACGGTGCATGGTCAGGAAGATCACTTTCACGGGCAGTCGACGCTCGTGGATCATCTTCGCGACCGCAATGCCGTCAAGAACAGGCATATCGAGGTCGAGGATGGCCACATCCGGAGAGCTTTGCTCTACCAACTCAAGGGCCCTCGCCCCGTTCTCGACCTCGCCGATAACACTGAAATCCCGCGTGGAGGCCAGTATCTCGGCAAGTCCACGCCGAAAGATCGGGTGGTCATCTGCAATAACTTTTCTTATTGGTTCAGTCTTCATTCGCCGGAATCACTATTTGAACGATGGTACCTTTTTCACTGCTAGAGACGATCGACGAAGTTCCGCCAAACATCGCAACTCGCTCCGTCATGCTCCGTAAACCGAACTGCGATTCATTCGGTCCTCGGTTGCCCTTCAACGCCGTTTCAACATCGAAGCCGATTCCATGATCGTGGACGTTGATAACTATGCCTGCGCCCGTCTTCGAGACACTGACCTCGGCGGTTGAACTTTCGGAGTGCTTCACCACGTTGTTGATACACTCCTGGACTATTCTAAAGACCGCTAATTCGACATCCTTAGAAAATATGCCGTCAAGATCATCGATCTTTTTCTTTATACGGATACCGGAAGCATCTTCGACGTGTTCAAGGGCGACGGTTATCGCCTCGGTAAGCCCGAACCGCTCAATATCCTTCGAACCAAGATCCTGAACAATGGCCCGCGTCTCTTCAAGGGAGTCCGCGGCAAGTTCTTCGATCTTGTGCATTAACCCGGAACCGGCCGCTCCATCGCCGTTGGTCGATTCGCGGGCTTGGCGCGCCCAGTTCTTTATTACGAGCAGGTTCTGCCCTAGGCCGTCGTGAAGTTCGGCTGCGATTCGCGATCGCTCGCGCTCGCCGGCGGCGATCAACTGGCGTGAAAATTCGGTCTGCCGCTGTCGCTGATGCCTGAGAGTGCGGTTCCGGCGAACGAACCACAAAACTATCAGTCCTGCCAGTAGCCCGACAACCCCGGCGATAAACCATGGTGACTCCCAGAACTTCGCCGTAACAATGATCTTCAGGGTCGCGTCATTCGTGCTCCAGATACCATCGGCATTAACGGCCCGGGCGTGGAACGTATATTCGCCCGGAGGAAGGTATGGAAAGAAGGCCGTTCGGCGCTTGCCGGCATCGATCCACTCCTCGTCGATTCCCTCGAGCTTGTAGAAGAACCGAACTTCTTCAGCACGCGAAAAACTAAGGCCCGTATAGTCGATCTCTAGATTTCGAACACCATCCTTGATCGTCACCGGAGCACTCTGATCGAAAGCGAATGGCAAAGTCCGCTCCATTTGGTTACTTTCGCGAGCAAAAGCATTCTCAATAACAACAACCGGAGGCGTTGCTGCCAGCCTCTCAGGGTCAACCACGGCGACGTCGTTGATCAATGGGAACCATGCCCTTCCGTCCGAAGTTATTGTGCCGGCAGGCTGGTGGCCGCCGTTGCCTTCGCTCGTACTCAATCCATCAGCAGACCCGAGGATCGCACCGCCGACGAACTGCTGCTCGCCCGTGGCAACCTTTACGAATTCGGACCGAGGTGCGACCACAATGCCAAGATTGGTAAGAAGCCAGAAGCGGTCCTTATCGTCATGGAGGATTCTCGAGAGAAAATTATTCGGGAGCCCGTTCTGTGTGCCGACGTAACCAAACGATCCATCCGCGTATCGGAGCAGCCCGCCACCGTAGGACGCGAGCCAGATCGCTCCGGTCCGATCCTCAAAAATATCCCGAATGAATTCATTTCCGGGTCCCCCTTTTAATGAGAGTTCCTCGAAACGGCCGTCTTTGAACCGCCCGGCCCCGCGTCGAGTGCCGATCCAAACAGAGCCGTCACTGGTTTGAGTTATAGAGTGAACGCTCTCCTTAGCCATTGGTTCTGAGGACTCGGTCCATTCGGTATCGCTGCGGCGTTTGAACAATAGCCCCGTTTCGGTCCCAACCCAGGTGGAACCATCGGATTCAAAGAAGATAGCCTGAACGTGAAGGTCGGCGAATCTGGCATCCGGTACGAGCTCTTCATCCTCAATTCGGAAAAGCCCATTTGTCCGCCGACCCAAACCTTCCCAGCAGGGTCGATCGCGAGGCTTTGGACGAGCGGGAATGTCGCAGAACCGCGAATCCGCGTGACCTCGGACAACTTTTCTCGATCGAAAACAAAAAGCCTTCCTCCGGCGAGCCAAACCCGCCCGTCCGGGCCTTCTTTAACGGAATAAACCGCACCAGTAGCTATCCCTGTGGTCTCGGATATCGTCTGAACACGCCGGCGGGTCAACTTCACTAGCCCATCGGTCTGCGTCGCGAGCCAAATGTTCCCTTCTGCATCTTGGATCATCGCCCGCGATCCATTCGCGACGCTTCCTGAAAGGTCGTAACGGGTGAGTCCGTCATCTGTTATCCGATAAAACTCGTTGGTCTGCTGGAACCAAAACGCACCATCGAACGCAGCAACCGCAAACCCGGCCCGGTGCTTTTTCGGGTCAAGCGTGAGAAGGTCCGAAAAACGGCCGTTGCGGAAACTGCCAAGGCGGGTGGAGGTGCCGACGATGGCTTCGCCGTCCGGGGCGAAGGCGACGTCAAAGACACTTACCGGGAACTCCTCGCCGATCGATGCCGAGTCTGTTGCCGCCTCTGCCGAGAGCAGTGCGATCCGATAAGCGTGCTTGGCCCAGACCCTCTGATTTGCGTCAACGAAAAGATTGAATGAATCGGCCTGGGCCACGACCCTAGGTGTGAGCGACGTTTCTGCATTAACTGAGATGGACTCGATGCCGGTTCTGGAAGAAATAAAGACCGTTCCGGATCGATCCTCTTTGATCCCCCAGACCTGCCCGCGACGAAAGCCCTCGGCCTGCCCGACCTCGACGACACCGCCCGCGGAGAATATGTAAACCTCGCCGCTATCGGTACCGACCCAAATGCGGCCAAGGGAATCCTGTTCGATCGAAAGAACCCTGTTTGAGTTGAAGCCGGGAGTATTGGTCGAATCGAAGACGGTGAACCGAACCCCGTCAAACCGTGCAAGCCCACCGAATGTCCCAAGCCAAATATACCCGTCCTTTGCCTGGAGAATGGAGGTGACAGTATTCTGCGGCAGTCCCTGGCTGGTGGTCCACTTCGCGACCAAAAAGTCGTCTTTCAAGTCCCGCTCCAGAATCGGCCGCTCGCCGCCAAGGGCAGGCGAAGACGCGACAAGGACGAGCAGAACCCCGACCAGAAATCCGGACAACCCACGCATAAGAGGTACTATCGGACTCTAAGCGTATCAATCGAATCTCTGATTATGCAATCCTCGCTCGTTCCGTACACTATCGGCGCACAGAGTTCGATCCATGATCGCCCAGCGACGGCCTTGATCTTTGGGTCCGCTCGGATGTGAGCCAAAATCGGCTAGGCGGCTTGGTCGATCGGGGCGACGACATCAAAGACGGGCGTCTTTTTCTCGACCATTTCGCGGGTGATGAGCAGTTCTTTTATCTTCGTTTCGGACGGAAGCTCGTACATCGATTCGAGCAGGATCTCTTCCATTATCATCATCAGCCCGCGGGCGCCGACCTTTCGCTTGTGGGCCTCGTGGGCAACGGCCTTGAGGGCTCCCTCGGTGAATTTGAGCGAGATGTTGTCGAACTCGAACTTCCGCTGATACTGGCGGACGAGGGCGTTCTTCGGCTCGGTCAGAATACGGATGAGCGCAGCCTCGTCGAGCTCGGCAAGCACGCCAACGACCGGCAGCCGGCCGACAAACTCGGGGATGAGGCCGTAGTGTACAAGGTCCTCGGGTTCAAGTTTATCGAAGGCCTCGTTGCGGCGTTCTTTGCTTGATTTAACGTCGGCCTGAAAGCCGAGCGACTTGTTGCGGAGCCTCTTCTCGATGACCTTTTCGAGGCCAATGAATGCACCGCCGCAGATGAAGAGAATATTGGTCGTATCAAGCTGCGTGAATTCCTGCTGCGGATGCTTGCGCCCGCCGCCGGTCGGGATATTGGCAACCGTGCCCTCAAGTATCTTGAGCAGCGCCTGCTGGACGCCCTCGCCCGAAACGTCGCGGGTGATCGAAGGGTTGTCGTCCTTGCGGCAGATCTTATCGATCTCGTCGATGTAGATGATGCCCTGTTGGGCAAGCTCGACGTCGTTGCCGGCGGCCTGTAAAAGGCGAAGAAGGATCGTCTCGACATCCTCGCCAACGTAGCCGGCCTCGGTCAGGCTCGTTGCGTCAACGATGCAGAAAGGAACGCTAAGCTGGCGAGCAAGAGTCTGGGCGAGCAGGGTCTTGCCGGTGCCGGTCGGGCCGATCAGAAGGATGTTCGACTTCTGGATCTCAATATCGGCACGCCGCTTCGCAAGCTCAAGCCGCTTGTAATGCTGATAAACGGCGACCGAAAGACGCTTCTTTGCTCCGTCCTGCCCGATCACGTATTCATCTAGAAATCGCTTGATCTCCGCCGGCTTGGGCAGATGCGTGCGGGAGACCTGTCCTTCGACCTTGTCGTCGTCATTGATGATCTCATTGCAGATATCAATACACTCATTGCAGATATAGACGCCCGGGCCGGCAATCAGCTTCTTTACGTCGTTCTGCGTCTTTCCGCAAAACGAACAGCACAGCAATTCTTCTGGTCGTCGGAAATTAGCCATAAAAAATCAGTTGCCGGAGGTCAGTTTTCGGTCGTCAGCTCACTGAAGACGCATCGTTAGCCGTTTTCGGCACGATCGAACGCGAAAGGCCATTGATCATGCGACCAACTTCGCCGGTCATCGAAAATAACGGTTCCACCGCTTTCCCATCAACGAATCCAAGATTCGCCGCAATCTGTATCTGAGTCTCGAGTTCCATCAACGAGCCATAAGCAACGGAAAGATGATAAACGAACTCCTTGGTCGAATTCCGGCCTTGGCCCTCGGCGATGTTTGACGGAACTGATACCGCAGCCCGCTTGATCTGACTCGTAAGGCCGTACATTTCCTCTTTCGGAAAGCAAGATGCGAGTTTATAGGTCGCAGTCACTATCTCCATCGACTTTTTCCAAACCAATAACCCGCGGTATCCTTGGCTCATAACTGAAAGGCCGACGACTGACAACCGATAACCGACAACTGGTCCCTACTTTTCTCTATGCTCGATCACTTCGTCGATCAGGCCGTAGTCTTTCGCCTGGACGGGCGAAAGAATGCGGTCGCGTTCGACGTCGAGTTCGACCTGGTCAAAGCTTTGTCCGCTGTGGTTCGAAATGATCCGTGAGGTCATCTCACGCATCCGGAGGATCTCTTCTGCCATGATACGGACATCGGTCGCCTGGCCCGAAGCACCGCCCGAAGGCTGGTGGATAAGGATGCGTGAGTGCGGCAGGGCAAATCGCTTGCCCTTGGTTCCCGCGGTCAGAAGCAGTGCTCCCATCGAAGCCGCCTGCCCGACGCAGATCGTCGTTACGTCGTTCTTGATGAACTGCATCGTGTCGTAGATCGCCATTCCGGCCGTTATCGAACCGCCGGGCGAATTGATGTAAAGATTGATATCCCGCTCCGGATCTTCAGCCTCTAGAAACAAAAGCTGCGCGACGATCAGATTTGCGATCTGGTCGTCGATCGGCGTTCCGATGAAGATAATGCTGTCTTTCAACAACCGCGAATAAATATCGAACGCACGCTCGCCGCGAGACGTCTGTTCGACAACCATGGGGACCAATGCCATATTCGTAAAACCTCTGTTCGGATTATTCCTTAAAGCTAAGCTTTAAGAATGTGGATATAAAGTGTTGGAAAACAGCCGATTGCCGATTCTACACAATTCTCCTGAAATTGCAAATAAAAAACCAAGGCAGAGCGGGCTACTCCTCGCCCGCCGCCTTCTTCGTTGTCTTCTTTGGCTTTGCCGGAGCCTTCGCCTTTGCTGCCTTTTTCGGCTTCTCTTCGGCTTCGGCAGCCTCGGGCTCGGGTTGATTCTCATCTACCCAAGGCCCGTCTGTGACCTTTGCGGCTGCGACCAGAGCCTCGATCGCCTTACGGGTCCGAAGATTGTTCTCGATATTGGCGAGCCCGCCCTGCGTCTCGAACATCTTTCGCATCTCGGCCGCTTCCTGACGATAATACTCGGCCATCTTGCCGATCTCTTCATCGACCTCGGCTGTTTCGACCTTAACGCCTTCGGCGTCGCCGACCCTTTCGAGCAGGATCGCACCGCGGACGTCGCGTTCAGCCTGAAGCCGCATCTGCGAATAGGCCATCTCGATGAAGTTCGTCTCGACCTTGTTGAGGTCAACGCCGCGTTGCTGAAGGTCCTGAGCAAAGTTGTTCAGCAGATTGCGGGCCTGGTTCTCAATAAGGGTATTTGGCACCTCAAACTCGTTCTGCTCGATCAGCTTTGCGATGGCGTTGTTGCGAAGTCTTGCGTCGGCATCGGACTCGGCCAGCTTTTCGAGGTCAGCTCGAAGCTTGGCACGAAGATCGGCAAGCGACTCGTATCCTTCATCAAGAGCAACGGCCCATTCGTCGTTGAGTTCGGGCGTTTCCATCAGGCCGACCGATTTGATCTTCGCCTTGTAATGGACGGTCTTCCCTGCCAGTGCCGGTGATGAGAAATCCTCCGGGTAACTGACGGTAAACTCTTTCTCGTCGTCTTCCTTAACACCGACAAGATTCTCGGTGAACGACCTCTCGATGAGCTCATCACCAAGCTTGACCTCAAGGTCTTCGGCAGTGATCGGCTCTGCATCCGGATCGTCGGCAAAGGTGCCTTCGAGATCGGCAATAACGGTATCGCCTTCCTGCGAAGCACGTCCCTCGACCGGCACCAAGGCGGCTTCCTCATTGATCCGGCGGGCAATCAGGTCTTCGATCTCGGAATCATCAACCGGCTTTACCCGGCGGACAAGTTCGAGGCCTTTATATTGCGGCTCCGGGATCTCGGGCATCACCTCGACATGGACGTGCAATTCAACATCTTGCGATCCATTGACCTTCACGTTCTCGACGTCATCAATGTGCAGGTGTGGTTCGGAAAGCGGTTGGAGTCCGTGCTCCAAAATTGCTGCGGACACCTTTTCGGGAACCAAGAGCTGGAGCACCTCCTGCTTGATCTCTTCTTTGTAACGAAGGCGAACAACATCAACGGGCGCATAGCCCTTGCGGAAGCCGGGGATGTTTGCTCCCTTAACAAATCGCTGGCTTATCTTGCCATATGCATCCTTCAGCGATGCCGCGTCTATCGTCAGGTTTATCTCGCGTTGAGTTGGCGAGACCTCTTTTAATTGGCTTTTCATTTAAGAATTAAATACCGGTCCGGATAAATGAAAAGGATAGCTAAGCAGGGCAGAAAAGTCGAATAGGCGTTCCGCCCGCGTAGCGAGCCATAAAGCACGAACGACCGTGGTCTTTGATCAACCAGCGGCCGTTCAGAAAAGATGATGGTGCCGAGGACAGGAATCGAACCTGCACGTCTTTCGACGCTAGATCCTAAGTCTAGTGCGTCTACCAATTTCGCCACCTCGGCAAGCATGGTCAGGTGACAAACCCAATCTAGCCAAACGAGGCGAAAATGTCTAGCGTGTCACTTCTTGAGGTACTTGCGATTATATTCTTCCCAAGAGAGCGTGTAATCCCGGTCCTCGATCTCCGGGAATCCGCTGCCGCTTGCAAGGGCCTTGTTCTCGAGTTTTTTGAAGAGCTTATAGCCGCCATAGCCAAGAGCTGCGACAACGCCCAGCCAAAACGCATAGCCGAAAAGCGACCAGACGATCCCAAGCAGCCAGAAGACCGCCATCACACCGAACATTATCGCCAGCAGCGTAAGTATTACTTTTATGAACTTCATCCCGCGAAACCTCCGCTATAGAAAGTCTTTACGAAAATCGGCGGCTGTTGTTCGGACAAAATTCGCACCTATCGTATAATTTCGCCTTTCAGGAAGGGATTCAGGACGTGGCAGATAACACATTAGAGAGCCTTGCTTCAGCTTTAGGCGCCGAGCTTTCCGGCTCAGCGAGTTACCCCTTGGATGTAACACACGACTCGCGGCAGGCCCGCGAGGGGACGCTATTTGCGGCGATCAAGGGTTCAACGGTTGACGGCCATCGCTTCATTGAAGATGTGATGCGTCGTGGTGCGGTCGGCGTTATTTCTGAATCTGACGTTCCGGAAGGCTTTGCGGGTGCATGGCTAAAGGTCGCAGATGCACGCGTCGCACTTGCAAAGGCGGCGTCGATCATCAACGGCGAGCCTTCGCATCGGCTCGACCTCATCGGCGTTACCGGCACCAACGGAAAAACGACGACCACTTATCTCTGCTACGCTCTCGCCGAAGCCGCCGGCGTAACGCCCGCGATGCTGACCACGGTCGAATACCGCATCGGCGATGAACGCGAAGAGGCCGTTCGGACGACACCCGAAGCCTCGGACACAAATCGGTTTTTGCGGCGGGCGGTCGAGGCCGGCTGCGGCTTCGCGGCGATGGAAGCCTCGTCGCAAGCGATCGACCTCCATCGCTGCGATTGGCTCCGCTTCCGCGTTGCGATCTTTACGAACCTGACTCAGGATCACCTCGATTACCACGGCACGATGGAGAACTACTTCGACGCAAAGAAGAAGCTCTTCGACGGCCGGCTCGGCGAAAAGCCCGGTTCCTGCGTCGTAAATGTCGATGACGAATGGGGTGCGAAGTTAGCAGATGAACTTCGGTCGAATGGCCAGCGGGTCGTTACGTTCTCACAAAGTCCGTCTAATGCCGACAATCAAAATGCGGACCTGACCGCTGAAAACATCGAGGTTTCGCTCCTAAAGGGAACGTCGTTTCTATTGAAAAGCCCGCAGGGTGAGCGGCAGATCACTTCCCCGCTGGTCGGCCGTCCGCATGTTTACAATATGCTTTCGGCAGCGGCGGCGGCCCTCGAACTCGGCTTCGGCCTCGACGATATCGCCAAAGGGCTCTCGAAATGTGTCGGCGCGCCTGGCCGGTTTGAGCTTGTTCCGCACGGCGGCGACTTTGCAGTGGTCGTTGACTATGCGCACACTGACGATGCCCTAATGAATACGCTGAGCACTGCCCGCCAGTTGACATCCGGACGGGTAATCACGGTATTTGGCTGCGGTGGTGATAGAGATAAAACCAAGCGTGGTCCGATGGGAAAGGTTGCCGGCGAACTGAGCGATATTGCGATCATTACATCGGACAACCCGCGGACCGAAGACCCGCTAAAGATCATTGCCGATATCGAAGCAGGTATAGCCGGGACCAAAGCCGAACGAATGAGCATTTCCGATCGCCGAGAAGCGATCGCGACGGCCATCAAAACTGCCCGTGCAGGCGACGTTGTTATTATCGCCGGCAAGGGCCACGAGACATATCAGATCATTGGTGGCGACAAATTTCACTTCGATGACCGCGAGGCCGCTCTTGAAGCGATCGCGGCTCTCGCCGACGACTGAGGCCTATCCTTCTTCGGTGTGGAAGGCGATGAAATTGTCGATGAACTCGAGTTCGGTCTCCGACAGCCCCTCGAACTTGACCGCAAAACCGATCTCGAAAACGTTGTTTGCGATCTCGCCTTTGACCCTTGCCAAGTTGCCGGTCGAGAGCGGCAGATAAATGAATACGGTTTCGCCATTGACGAAATCGCCGCCGGAGAGAACGAAACATCCCTGCCGGCTAATGTCGCTTATCGTCCCGGAGTGCCGGCCAAGGTGATTCTCCCATTCGATATCGACCGTAGCCTTTGCCCGCGGGACGCTGCGGCGTTCGCGGCCGCTTCTTCTATCATTGGTCGCCATTTTCAGTTTCTGCGTTCTTGTTCCTGCTGTTCAAATAATAATAGACCGGAAGCCCGAGGAGGATCAGCCCGATGCCGATCAGCGAATTGGCCGTGTCGTCGTAAAGCGTCTGGATCAGAAGCCACGCCGTCACAAGAAGGAAGATGACCGGAACGACCGGATAGCCAAAGGTCTTATATGGCCGCTCGGCGTCCGGATAACGCTTGCGGAAGATAAAGACGGTCGATGTGATCAATGCGTAGAAAATGAACGAGCCGAAGACCACATAATTCGTAAGGGTATCGAACAGCGCATTTTCTTTGTCGTAAAGCCGCCAAATCGAATCGGACAAGATAAGCAAGATCGCCCATGCACCCTGAAGAATAAGCGAAGCGATCGGGACGCCATTGATGGAGAGCGTGCCGAACCGCGAAAAGAACTGCCGGTCGCGTGCCATCGCATAAGGAACACGTGCACCGGCAAGGATCGACGTGTGGAGCGAGCCGAGCGACGAAAGGACGAGGCCCATCGTAAAGATCGCGACCGCAAAACCGGTCAGCGTCGTTGCCGCATCGGCCGCAAAGAACTTGGCTAAGACAACGTTCGCGACAGCGACGTCCTTATTGACCGAAGCGATCGAGGTCGGATCGAGCACGTAGAAATAGGCTATGTGAACAAATACGTAAAGCACCATGATCAAAACGGTGCTGCCGATGATCGCGAGCGGAATGTTGCGGTTCGGATCCTTTACTTCACCTGCGACGAACGTCAACTGATTCCAGCCGTCGTAACCCCAAAGCGCGCCGAGCATCGCGGCCGCAAAACCCGCAAAGAACGAATAATTGACGTGTCCGTACCGCTGCGACTCCGTGACGTCAAGGCACTCGGCACCGGCGGCCGTCATCCCGAAATTCTCAAAACTACCGCCTGTAACGAACATGAAAGCCCCGAGTCCGACCAGGACGACCAAAGCGATCTTCACGAAGGTAAGAACGGTCGCTATCTTTCCGCTGACGGCGACCGAAGCACTATTGAGCGTCGTGAAAATGATGATCGCCATTATGGCGATGACCTGAAGGGTCGTGAGCTCGATACTGGAAGACCCGACCGGGATGGAGAAGAGCGTGTAACCGAGCTTTTCATCCAGGTAGCTGTTCAACGCGATGGCAAAAGCAACAGCAAGTGCCGCCATTGAACCCGTCTTGGCGATAAGCATCTGCATCCAGCCATATAGGAAGCTCGAGATCTTTCCGTACGCATCGCGAAGCAGCACATATTCGGCACTCGCCTGCGGCTTCATCGCCGTCAGCTCTGCATACGTTAACGAGCCCGCAAGCGCGAGCAGGCCGGCGGCGACCCATGCGATT
This sequence comes from Acidobacteriota bacterium, assembly GCA_019639235.1. Lineage (GTDB taxonomy): Bacteria > Acidobacteriota > Blastocatellia > Pyrinomonadales > Pyrinomonadaceae > OLB17. Next base: position 45,246 of record JAHBSG010000009.1, read on the forward strand.
ACGACCCAGGTCGGCTCGCCGACGTTGCAGGTCATGATCCTTGCCTTAAAGAACACGCCGGTACCAATAACGTTACCAATGATCACCGATGCGGCGGCAATAAGCCCCAAGCCGCGAACAAGTGCGTACTTATCGTTTGTATCGAGGGTCATAAATTTTACGGACGGAGCCGGAAAGTGAGGTCTGAGGTATATTACGCCAAATCGGCGATTTTGAAAAACGCATACGCGGGCGTGATATCATCCGATCTGATGAAGGCGATCCGTGCGACAGCCGCCGATGTGGTCAACGCATTTTCCTCGCTCGCGGCCGAGCGGCGGACGGCCGTGCTCGACAGCTCCGGTGTTGGCTATCTCGGTTCGCATCTGCTCATCGCGGCGGCCGATCCGGTGGACGTTCTTGAGTTGAAAAACGGTGGGCAGGAAGGGTTGGCCGAGCTTACGGACTTCGTCACTCGCGGAGGTGCGACGATCTTTACGCTGTCCTACGAATTCGGTGCAACGCTGCAGCCAAAGCCGATTCGCGCTGGTCTCCCGGACAACGAGCCTTATGCCTACGCCGCACGATACGACGCGCTTGTCGTTCATGATTATTCGAGCGGCGAAACGTATCTGACCGGCAGCGAGAGCCGGTATGAAGCACTCGAAAGCGTTTTACGGGCCACCGTTTCATCGGCAGCCGAGTTACCGGAAGTCCGGTCGGTGCGTTCGAGTTTCACCAAAAATGAATATGTCTCCGCGGTCGAGCGTATAAGGGAATACATTCGGAGCGGTGATACCTACCAGGCAAACCTCACACAACAATTCGCCATTGAATTTGAGGCCGCAGTTCCTCCCGCCGAGGTGTTCACACGGCTCCGGCGGCAGAACCCTTCCGCATTTGCGGCGCTCATTCAACGCGGCGACACGGCGGTGGTTTCATCCTCGCCCGAGCGCTTCCTTCGTATCGAAGGTGATCGGATAACTGTGGCTCCCATCAAGGGCACGATCAGGCGTGGCACGACTCTCGATGAGGACGCTGAATTGCGGAAGTCTCTGGCAGAGAGCGCCAAGGACCGAGCGGAGAACACGATGATCGTCGATCTGCTTCGCAACGACCTCGGGCGGATCTGCGAGTTCGGTTCGGTGGCGGTCGATGAGCTTTGTGCGGTTGAGGAACATTCGACGCTCTTCCACCTCGTCTCGACAGTCCGCGGCAAACTCCGTTCGGGAACAGGTCTAGGTGATGTGCTGCTTTCGCTTTTTCCGAGCGGCTCGATCACCGGTGCCCCCAAGGTCAGGACGATGCAGATCATCAGCGAGATCGAACCGGTAGCCCGCGGCCTTTCGATGGGTTCGATCGGGATCGTGGTGCCGGGTGATGAATTTGAGCCGCTCGGTCCATTTATCGATTCGAACGTCGCAATTCGTACCGTAACGATCGAGGGTCGAGAGGCCCGCTTCAATGTCGGCGGCGGCGTTGTTATCGATAGCGACCCTGAAAGCGAATATCGCGAATCGCTGCTTAAGGCAAAGGCACTTCTTCACGCTCTCGGCGTTAAGTGATCGAACATCCCGGGAACATTTCTTCTGTTTCGGTGTCTAACATCAAAACGGAGGAACCCGAAATGAACCGACCCGAGATAAATGTAACCCCGCTGATCGATGTCCTGCTCGTCCTTTTGATCATTTTCATGATCGTCACCCCGACCCGTCCAAGTAGCCTTGAAACGCGGGTTCCTTCCGAACCGGCCGCTACCCGAGATGTCGCTCCTCACCCTGACACGATCGTCATCCGAGCAGACCGCCTCGGCAATCTTTCGGTCAACAATAGCGGCCCGATAGCAACCATCGCCGAACCGGACGAGATGATCGACCTGATCAGATCGACGTTCGCTGCGCGTCGCGAGAACAACGCATTCCGAACGGATCCTTCAACTGGAAAAACCGACATCGAACGTACGGTCTTCATCAAGGCCCCAAAAGGCCTCGACTATGGTTCGGTCGCTCGGGTGGTCGATTCGGTCAAGTTGGCCGGGGCCTCGCCCGTAAGCCTTCAGATAGATCGGCTGGAGCAATAGCCGAACAGAAGGTCGCTCGGCGTATTATGCTATACTTTTACCCAGGGGCGAGTGCTTCACAACTCGCCAGACCTCTCCCAAATTAGACATCCGTTCGAGCTTTCGGTCAGTGAATTATTACGACGTCCTAAAGGTTTCGCAGCGAGCCTCGAAGAACGAGATCAAGTCCGCGTATCGGCGGCTTGCGCGTGAACTTCATCCGGATAAGAACGAGGGCTCGGAGGAGACCGCAAAGGCATTCGCCGCCATTGCCGAGGCATACGAAGTGCTCGGAAACCCGCGTGAGCGGGCCCGTTACGACCGTAAACTTCTTGAAGCCCAGTACAACAACGGCAATGGCGACGATTCGATCTTCACTTCCTCAAACAGCCACGCCCGACGCTGGCGGCAGCTGGTTTACGAACACCGTTACAACGAGATAATCAATCGGATGGTGGCGGAAGAGCGGCGGCAGTCGGCCGAGCTGCAGAAGCTCATCTTTCCCGCCGTTGCGCTTATACTTTCGACCTTTCTGGTCGCCTACGGCAAGCCGCATTATTTTCTCAATGCTCCGGTGATCATAAAGATCGTGATCGTATTTCTTTTCGCCGCGGGGATATTTCACATCTACGGCCGCATCCGCCAAGGACTCGACCGCTTTACCTATGATGACGATGAGATCCACGATTCGATCTTCGACGCTCCGCGAGAGCCGAAAAAGAGATTTTCAAGGCTAATCGTTGCGGCACTGATCCTCGGTTCCCTTGTCTTAAGCTTTGCCCTCGGACTTGTCATAGGCAATTATTCGCAGTTCCTTGCCGTAACGATGCCCCGTATCTTTTCGGCGACACTGTACCCGGAGTTCATCTTTTACCCGCCGATATTCGTTATGATCGCCGATCTTGCCCACTCGGTCCTGACCCGCCTCGAAACTTGACTTGCACCTGCCCAGATACTATTATTTTGAGTTTGCCGATAAAGGCAGCTTTTGAGGACAGATAAGAAATGGCAAATCATAAATCAGCCGAAAAGCGGATAAGACAGAATGAAAAGCGGCGCGACATCAACCGCGCGAACCGCGGTAAGCTCCGCACTCAGATCAAAAAGCTTCGCGCAGCTATCGGAGCGTCCGACGCAACGACGAGCAACGAACTGCTCGGAGCGACAGTCGCACTCATCGACAAATCGGTGAACAAAGGCGTTATCCACCGCAACACGGCGGCTCGCTACAAATCGCGGCTGACCAAGCACGTTGCCGGGATCGCCCAGTAACACAGTTTTCCATCCTCCTCCTTTTGTTTCCGGAGCACGTTGAAAGGCGTGCTCCGTTTTTCGTATTGCATAAACGACGCCATTTGCTAGACTTAACCCTTGATCGAAAGTACGTTCGCTAACCTGCGTGGCAACACGGCAATATAAATTCTACGACCTGATAATGGCCGCATTCGTCGCGGTCATTTTGTGTTCGAACCTTATCGGCGTTCATAAGGTCTCTTATGTAAACCTTCCATTCTACGGCGAGTACATCTTCGGGGCCGGCGTACTCTTTTTCCCAATAAGCTACCTTTTCGGCGACATCCTAACGGAAGTTTACGGCTATGCCCGCTCGCGGCGTGTCATTTGGGCCGGCTTCGGAGCGTTGATCTTCGCTTCACTGATGGCCGTTACGGTCACCAATCTGCCCGTCGCCCGGACGATGCCGCCGGAGTACGTTGAGGCCGTCAATATGATCTTTGGGCAAACGCCGCGGATCGTCGCTGCCTCGGTGCTCGGTTTCTGGGCCGGTGAGTTCGTCAATTCGTTCGTACTTGCGAAGATGAAGCTCCTGACCCGCGGCCGATTTTTGTGGACGCGGACGATCGGTTCGACCATCTTCGGCGAAATGGCGGATAGCCTCATCTTTTACCCGGTCGCGTTTTGGGGCGTTTGGCCTACCGAGCAGGTCATCAGCGTGATGATCGGCAACTACATCCTCAAGGTGCTCTGGGAGGTGCTCGCGACACCGTTCACATACATCATCGTCGGATTTCTCAAGCGAGCGGAGAACGAGGATTACTACGACAAGGACACGAACTTTAACCCGTTCACCCTTGAGACCTAACGGCTTGGAGCGGCTCTGATGCCTGCCCGCCGGACTTCTGTTAAAATCCTCTTCAGCCGATGCGCCTGACGCTTGAAACTCCGATCCTGGAACTCCCGCGGTTTCCTGAGATCTTTCTTTCGCCGATGATGGCTAGGAAACTCTCGGCCGCGGTCGGGGCCTATGCGGGCCGGGCCGAACCGCTCGATGCAACGGTCGAAGAACTGCTTTCTTACTTCCCTTCTCGCTACGAAGACCGCTCGAACCTGCTCCCTATCGACCAGCTTTACGATGGCCTTTACGCCTCGGTCGAGCTTTACGTCCGCGTCTCAGGAGCATTTCAGGTCGGCAAGAACCGCGGCCCCAAACAGCCGCCGCTCTATATATTTGAGATCACCGGCAGCGACCGCGATCGAGTGCGAAAGCCGGTCGTTGTGATGTGGTTCCTTTCGGGCAAGGCCGCGAAGCATGCGATCGAATTCTACACGGGCAAGTTCAAACGCGGCGTACGCTTCGTAGCCCACGGCCGCTGGGAGTGGGACGGCCGCCGAAACACGTTCGTTCTGAAGGTAAGTAAGCCCGAGGAGCTTGAGACCCTTCCCGAAGACGAAGCTGCAGCGGAATTACCCCTCGAGACGAACGAAGCTGACACAGCCGAAGACGAGCTTGGAGCCAATGAATCGGTTGCAGAGTTCGCCACCATCCACACCGCCCGCCATGTTCCGGTTTATCGCAAGCTCGGACCATTCCAGACGAAAAGGCTCCGCGAAATAATCTTTGCGGTTACGCATTTGCTCGACCGCTCGTCGGTGGGTGAATTTCTGCCAGATGAGATCGTCCGGTCGAATCGGTTGATGAGCCGCGGCGACGCGATGTGCGAGGTCCATTTCCCGCCGGAGACGGCCGCGATCTCGGACTACGAGCGATTCCGCAGCGATGCTCACCGGCGGCTTATCTACGAGGAGTTCTTCTGGCTCTCGTTCGCCCTTCAACTGGTTCGCGGGGAGCGAAAGAAGGAACCAAAAGGTGCGGTCATCGAGATAAATGAAACGGTCAAGAAACGCATCGCGGGGCTGCTTCCCTTTAAGCTTACCGAGGCTCAACGCCGGGTCGTCAAGCAAATATTTGCGGATTTGACGTCCGATGCCCCGATGAACCGGCTCATTCAGGGCGACGTCGGAAGCGGCAAGACGATCGTCGCCTTCATCGCGATGTTCGCTGCCGCCGAGAATGGATACCAGACCGCGCTTATGGCTCCGACCGAGATCCTCGCCGAGCAGCACCATCGGAACGCGGTTCGGTTCTTCGAGGTCGCAGGCTATTCCGTCCGTCTCCTGACCGGCAGCCTGAAAGCCGCTGAAAAACGGAAGGCCCGGCAAGCGATCGCTGCGGGCGAAGTTCAGATCGTCATCGGAACTCACGCTATAATTCAGGAAGGCGTCGAGTTCGAGAATCTTGGTCTTGCCGTTATCGATGAACAGCACCGGTTCGGCGTTCTCCAGCGTGCAGCATTGAAAAAAAGCGGCCAGAACCCGGACGTGCTCGTGATGACGGCAACGCCGATCCCGCGGTCGCTCGCGATGACGGTTTATGGCGACCTCGACGTCTCGGTGATAGACGAACTCCCGCCCAGCCGAACGCCGATCAAAACGGTCGTCGTCGGCGAGGACAAGCGGGTTGGGGTTTACAAAGGCATCGAACGCGAGCTGAAGCTCGGCCGACAGGCATATGTGGTGTATCCGCTAATTGACGAATCGGAAAAGCTTGACCTGAAAGCCGCAACCGCGATGTTCGAGGAACTCCGCGACCGTGTTTTTCCGCATAGGTCCGTCGGACTTCTTCACGGAAAGATGAAGGCTGACGAAAAGGACGCGATAATGAGGGCCTTCGTCGTCGGCGAGATCGACGTACTTGTTTCGACAACCGTCATCGAGGTCGGGGTCGATGTTCCGAATGCATCGACGATGGTCATCGAGCACGCGGAGCGTTTTGGCCTTTCGCAACTGCATCAATTGCGCGGCCGGGTTGGCCGCGGTGCCGAGCAAAGCTACTGCGTCCTGCTGACCGGCGACAAGAAAACGGCCGTCGCGAAAGAAAGGCTCGGAATAATGGAAGAGACGAACGACGGCTTCAAGATCGCGGAAAAGGACCTCGAACTACGCGGCGAAGGCGAGCTTTTCGGGACTCGGCAATCAGGTGTGCAGATGTTCAAGATCGCCAACATTGTCCGCGACTTCGAGATCCTCGAGGCGGCCCGCGGAGACGCCGAAAAGCTCCTGGCCGCCAAGCGGGTAAAGCCCGAAACGGCCGAGCTCATCAAACGCGTCCGCGGGGATTCGAAATACCGGTTGGCTGGCATCGGATAGTCATTGCTCGTTTCGACCTCGCGACGAAACATTCTGGCCGACACCGCCCAAGTTAAGTGTCTCGATTTGGGAAGGCTTCCAACAAAGCAGCTGTGAACCGAGGATCAAGAAAACGCCGCCCGGGTCTGCCGGACGGCTTCCATTCGTTTCGGACAACGACGCTAATTCCCGTTTTTCGTACGCAGGAACTCGCTGACGATAGCCTTGCAGGCCGTATCTACAGCTTTCCGTGGACGGCTGAATGATCCCGTCGTAACTAGGTCTCCGTCAGCATTGAACACCGCAAGCTTATTATCTTTGTTGAAGATGTCTTTTCCACCTTCATGCTCAAGTAGGACGACGAAATCGGCCTTTTCCTTGAACCTTGTCACGATAACGTCGCTACATTGCTCCGCGTAGCGCTTCATTGTTTCCGCCGTGCGCGGAACGGCTCCGCCTTGCGAACCGCCTCCGCCGACATGCACTCGGCCCTTTTTATCTGTCGAAGAATAGATCGGGTCACCCTTTACCTCCCAAGAAGAGGTTTCCTCAATAAATATCCGAGGGCGGCGATCGTCCTGGCCCATGGAAACGCTTGAAAGAAAGAACAGAACGAAGAGAACAAAATAAACTGCGCTAAATTGCATAAATGACCTCCAAAGTTTTGATTTAAGGAGAGTATCGAAAGGCCAAAGACGTCAGGAAGATACGCTTTTCCTTTCCGGTGCCAACCAATGAACGCGAAACTTGCGATCGATTCGTATCATTCCCCTTTTTAGGCTGAACGTTCACGTTATCGCCCGGCAGGGTGTCCTTACGCGACAATCATCCGCGAGCTAGTTACAATAAGGCCAATGCGGATAATTGCGGGACAGTACGGAGGACGAATTCTAAAGGGCCCGCCCGACAATAAGACAAGGCCGACCTCTGACCGCTTGCGGGAGACGCTCTTTAACGTCATCGCCCCAAAGATCGACGAGAGCACCCGCTTTTTGGACCTTTGTGCCGGCACGGGAGCGATCGGCATCGAGGCGATCTCGCGAGGTGCATCTCACGCTACCTTTGTTGACCGGTCGCGGCGTTCCTGTGCCCTGATCGAAGAGAATCTCGACACGTTGGCCGTCCCTGAAGAGCAGACCGAGGTGCTTTCGCTTTCTGCCGAGAACTTCACCGGCCGCCAGCACGCCGAGGGCTGGGACATCGTGTTTTTCGATCCGCCCTATGCGATGAACTATTCGCCGGTGCTTCACGAATTCGGCACGGCCGCGAGCCGGCTGCTCAACGACGGCGGCGTGCTTGTGGTCGAGCACCACGCGAAGACCGAGCTACCGGACGCCGTAGGCCACATCCGGCGTTGGCGGATACTTAAGCAAGGCGAGACCCGCCTGAGCTTTTACGACCGCAGCTAATCGCCGCGGCAACAAACTATGAAGATCTTCGTTTGGCTGATACTTTGCCTTATCTGGGGAACGACGTGGATCTTCATCAAGATCGGGCTCGAGGACCTTCCGCCGATCACATTCGCCGTCAGCCGCTTTCTTCTTTCCGCCGTGATCCTCTTGCCGGTCGTTTATTTTGCCAAGATCCGATGGCCGCAAGGCGGGCGAGAATGGATATTGATCGCTCTTACAGGCGTTCTCCAGTTCACAGTAAATTACAGCACTGTGTTTTGGGCCGAACAATACATAACATCCGGCCTTGCTGCGGTTTTACAGGCGATGATAACGGTCTTTGGCCTTGTGCTGGCCTGGATCTTTCTGCCGAGCGAACGGATCACCCCGCTCAAGATCATCGCAGTGATGATCGGCATTCTTGGCGTTGGAGTTATCTTTCTCGACCAGCTTCGGGTCGAGAGTGCGATGGCTTTCGCCGGATCGGTCGCGATCGTTGTCGGAGCTTATGCTGCGGCCCAGGCCTCGATACTTGTTAAGGCAAAGGCGGCCGCGATAGACCCGGCGATGATACTTTTATCGCAGATGCTATGCGGGCTTCCCGCTTTAGTGATCTATGCTCTTATTGCCGAAGGGTCGCCGTTTGCACACAACTGGGGCATGCGTGCAGTCGCGTCGGTGCTTTATCTCTCGCTCGCCGGAACGATTGCCGCCTTCTGGCTTTATTACTGGCTTCTTGCAAGGATAGAATCGACAAAGGCGATGATGATCTCGCTCGTAACGCCGCTGATCGCGGTGCTGGTCGGCAACGTGTTCCTCGGCGAAACGCTCCCGCCCCAGACGCTTATCGGCGGCCTTCTGATACTTTCAGGCATCGGGTTGATCGTCTTCAGGCGGCGCGTCCGAGAAGCGAGATCTGCCGAACTTAAGACCAACGAATGAACTTTCGATTTACAACCGCAGGCGAATCGCACGGCCCGGCATTGGTCGTGATAATCGAGGGCGTGCCGGCCGGGATGCCCATCGACAAGGCAGCGATCGACCATGAACTCTGGCGGCGGCAGCAGGGCTATGGCCGCGGCGGCCGGATGAAGATCGAATCGGACGCGGTGCAAACACTTTCGGGCGTTCGCCACGGGTATGCCCTCGGGTCGCCGATCGCGTTAATGATCGAGAACCGCGATTTTGTCCATTGGCAGGAAGTGATGTCTGCCGAGCGACTTGAGGCTGAGCCGAAGAACCCCCGGATCGTTAAGCGCCCGCGGCCGGGCCATGCCGACCTCGCGGGCGGACAGAAATACCAGACCCGCGACCTTAGAGACATCCTGGAAAGAGCCTCGGCCCGCGAGACGGCGGCACGCGTCGCGGCGGGTGCCATCGCGAAGCAGCTACTTGCCGCCTTTGGCATTGCCGTTCGCAGCCACGTAGCAAAGCTCGGCTCGGTACCCGAAACACCGATCGATGCGTCTTGGGAAGAGATCACGGCGATCAACGCCGATGCTCCGCTCGCTTGCGTGAACAAAGAGATCGAGGCACAAATGGTCGCCTTGGTCGATGAGGCGAAGACGAACGGTGATACGCTCGGCGGGATCTTTGAGGTCGTTGCCCACGGGCTTCCTGTCGGGCTTGGGTCGCACACCTCGTGGGAAGAAAAGCTTGATGGGCGGATCGCCCGGGCGATCATGTCGATCCATGCGGTCAAGGCCGTCGAGATCGGTGAAGGTGTCGCGAATGCGGGACGGTTCGGCTCCGAGGTTCACGATGAGATCCATGCGGGCTTTGTCCGAAAGACGAACCGGGCCGGAGGACTTGAGGGCGGGATCACGAACGGCGAGGAGCTTCGCGTCCGCGGCTATCTTAAGCCGATCTCCACACTGCGGAAGCCGCTTACCTCGGTGGATATCGATTCGAAAGAGGAATCGCCGGCCGCCTTCGAACGCTCTGACATCACGGCCGTCCCGGCGGCCGGCGTAATCGGCGAAGCGATGCTGGCTGTCGTACTTGCGAACTCGATGCGGGAAAAGTTTGGCGGTGATTCGCTCGAAGAAATGCTGCGAAACTTCGAGGCTTATCAGAAAAGCATCGCCGAATATTAATTTCCGGCCTATTTTCCGATATCACTCCTGAACTGCATTCCCGGCCAGTTGATCTCATTCGCAGCGGCGTATGCCTTTTGGAGGGCCGATGAGAGGTCATCGCCGACGGCCGTGACGCCGAGTACTCTACCGCCCGATGTCACGAACATGCCACGGTCATCGAGCATCGTGCCCGCATGGAAAATGACCACATCGCCGTGGGTAGCAGCATTTTCGAGGCCATTGATAACATCGCCGGTCCGCGGCTTTGCCGGGTAATTCTCGGCCGCGAGGATGACACAGGCTGATGAACCCGGCCGCCAATTGATCTCGGTCTCGCCGAGCCTCCCGGCAAGCATCGCTTCGCAGATCTCCACGAGATCGGTCTCAAGCCGGATGAGGATCGCCTGCGTTTCGGGGTCGCCGAAGCGGACGTTGTATTCGAGCACCTTTGGACCGGCTTCGGTCATCATCAGCCCGAGGAAAAGTATTCCCCGGAAGCGAAACCCCTCGTCGGAGCAACCCTTCAGCGTTGGTCGAATGACGCTTTCAATTATTTCTTCGGTTTGTTCGGGCGTAAGCAGCGAATCGTCGGTGAACGTCCCCATGCCGCCGGTATTCGGTCCGGTGTCGCCCTCGCCGATGCGTTTGTGGTCACGCGTCGGCGGCATCAATGCAAAGCTTTCGCCGTCGGCAAAAAGTATCAGAGAAACCTCACGGCCGAACAGGCACTCCTCAAGAACGATGGTCGATGCAGCGTCCGCCCCGACCAACGACTCTAGCTCGTTGATCGCGTTGATCGCCTCGGCGCGATCGCGAGCGACCACCACGCCTTTCCCTGCCGCAAGGCCGTCGGCCTTCACGACGACCGGCATCGAAGTGTCACCAAATCGGTCCGTCTCAAGAAGCTCGATAGCTTCTGCCCGTGACATTGCGACGGCATAGTCAGCCGTCGGAACGCCGTAACTCTTCATGAAATCTTTCGCAAACGCTTTGCTTGCCTCGAGCCTCGCCGCCGCCTTTGAAGCGCCGATGATCTTTAGTCCACGGGCCTCGAATTCATCGACGACCCCGAGCGCCAGCGAGGTCTCGCCGCCAACAAACGTCAGATCGATGGCTTCGCTTTGCGCAAAATCGGCAAGCCGGCCGATCTCATCGGGCTTGATGTCAACCAGTTCGGCGATGGATGCGATGCCTGCGTTGCCATTTGCGCAGTGGATCTTTGTCACCCGTTGGCTTTTTGAGAACGCATAACAGATGGCGTGCTCGCGACCGCCGGAACCGATAACCAGAATTTTCATATGCTTCAACAATCTTTACAGAGAAATCGGGGCAATTCAAATCCCATTACCTTGACATGGATTAGCTAATTTTATAACTTCTGTTTTTGTTCCCGCATGGCCCTCTCCCCGCACAAGTTGGCTAGCACTCCCGGATGCCGGCCGCAGTGAAAAGGGCATTTACTACATTTCCCGGCCAGAACGGTTCGGCTGCCGATCGCGTTTTTTTGCGGTCCGAATTTTCATTGACGATTAAGAGGTAGGGCATGTCAGAGAACGGCTTCTCAGAATCATTCAACGTGGTGACGCAGGACAACCCCGGTGAACCGGAGTTTACCGACCAGACGATAAACTGCATCGATTGCCGCAGTGATTTCATCTGGACCTCGGGTGAGCAGCAGTTCTTCTATGATAAAAATCTAAAGAACCCGCCGAAACGCTGTAAGCCCTGCAAACAAGCCAAGAATGAACGCATCGCTGCCATCAACGCCGCCCAGGAACTCGGCATCAAACAGCGGATCGAGGTGACGGTCGCCTGCGCCAAGTGCGGCTGCAACACCACCGTGCCGTTCTATCCTTCGCAGGGCCGGCCCGTCTATTGCCGTTCGTGTTTCTTGGAATTGAATCCCTCGCTGCTGCCGCCGCACGAATAATTCGTTAACCGCCGACGTGAACGTTCGGGCGGAGTTCGGGATCGGACTCGGCCTGCCTGAGAATTTCGCGCGTGACCGGAGCCGTATCCCCTTCGCCAAATAAAATGTAACGGGCCAGATACATTATCGGATTACCTTCGCTCCAACCGAAATAAACGTGCGGTATCTTGCCCGTTCGATCTCGGATATCGAGCAGCAACGCAGCGATCGCATTCGGCACGGCCGGAGATTCGGTCCGAAGTATCTTGTAGCCGTCAACATCAACACCGCGAATGTTGATCGTTCCCTTGAACTCCGAAGCATCACCGAGATCGACCTCATAGAAGATCACCGGATCGGTCGACGGAATGTGATTGTCGATACGCTTTTCGTGCTCCTTGAACCGGTATTCGACCACATTGCCGAACTCGCGTCGGTTGGTCACGACCCGAATATCACCCTCGGCCATTTCCTTGATGAATTCGAGAGCCATCTCGTCATATTCGATCTGGTCTATTCGAAGCTCGGTCGTCCGAAGTGCACGCGAGATAAAGGACGTAAGAATAATCCCGATGATGAAGAGGCCCGCGATCTGGATACCGCTCGGTTGGGCGATCATGTTCGCGATGGTCGTATAGCCAAAGATCAACGTTATGATCAGGAAGGCGATCCACTTCTTTTCGTTCATTCGCTTCGAAGAGATCGTTACCGCAACTGCCGCCGATGTCATAAGCATCAGCACACCGGTCGCGTAAGCACCGCCTTGGGCTGAAACGCTCGCTTCGAAAAAGATCGTCACAACGATGCAGATCGCCGTAAAGACCATCACAAGCGGGCGGGTCGCCCGTGCCCAGTCCGGAGCCATGCCGTACCGCGGCAGGTATCGCGGCACAATGTTGAGAAGGCCGGCCATTGCCGAGGCCCCGGCAAACCAAAGTATGACGATCGTAGAGAGGTCGTAGGCCGTTCCGAACGCCGGCCCGAGGTATTCGTGGGCCAGATACGCGATGGCACGCCCGTAAGCCTTTCCGCCGGGCCCGATCTCGGTCGCCGGGACGAGCATCGTCGTTATAATGCTCGAGCCGACCAAGAAGAAGCTCATTATCACCGCGGCTCCCGTCAGGAGTTTCTTACCGCCGCGGATGCGTCCTTCGATATGCGTCTTGATGTCGTCGGGGGCCTCGGAGTGGTCAACGTGGGTTGAATGGAACGCGACGAGCTGCGACTTTGGCACATCTACATCGCTCTTGACCAGCGGCATCACGACCACGCCGGTCTCAAAGCCGGACAGACCCAACGCGAGCTTTGGAAATGTAAGAAGGGACGCAGCGATCAGCATGAAGATGCTCCCGTTGACGTTCGGTTGCGTCCAAAGCAAGGCGCTCCAATTGGGAATGATGTCCGGCTGGATCCAAAAGATCTGGTAGAACCCGACGCCGATCGTAACGAGATTCAATGCGAGAAAAACTACGACGATGCCGACCGCCAAGCCGATGACCTCGCTAAAGCCGCGAAGGAAGACCGCACCGAGCAGGACAATAAGAACGAGTGTGACGATGACCTCGTGGTGAAGAAAATGCAGGTTCTTCTCGACGAAGGGATTCTCGATGATGTGTGCCGTGGCATCCGCGGCCGAAAGCGTGATCGTGATGATAAAGCTCGTTGCGACAAAGCCGAGCAATGCGAGCACGAACATTTTTCCCTTCCACCGGGAAAGCAAGCGCTCAAGCATCGAAATGCTGCCGTCGCCGTGCGGGCTTTCTTCGGCAACCCGGCGATACATCGGCAACGCGCCAAACAGCGTCAGCAAAACAAGAACGAGCGTCGCGAAAGGAGATAGTGCTCCGGCTGCGAGCAAAGCGATACCGGGTTGGTAGCCAAGGGTCGAGAAGTAGTCAACCCCGGTAAGGCACATTACCTGCCACCACGGATGCTTCTTGTGACGGCCTTCGGGTTCGTGAGGCCCCTCGACCTCCGGGACGCCCTCGAACATCCATTGGCCGAGTCTGCCGCGCTTCTTTATCGCCATAAAAGTTCAAAAGAACCGCTTCCCGGCCGTGAGGCTGAGATTAGGCTCTTCCTACTGTCATCCATTCGACCGAACGATAATGCCAACGCCGGTCGCTGCAAAACATTCCGAGCATATAACAACCCGGGTTCCATTCCAAACTGCCGCGAAAACGCCCGGCAATGTGATCAGTTAGCTTGAGACTTTGCGAGAAAAGCGATTCGAATGCGGCCCGAAAAAGAAAATGGGCGGCGTCTCCCACACCGCCGCCCGTTTTGGCCGCAAGTCCTCACCCCTTGCGGACCGATGTTCACCGGGGAGGTGAACGCCTCGATTATGCACAATATCGGGAAAAAATGGAAGAAGTTTTTAAACTTTTCTTAATATTTTGAAAAGTCCCGCTTATACCACGGATTTTGATGAGCTGAAACGGTGAAGACCCCAGGAAAGCAATTTTCCTGACCGTTTTGATCTAGCAAGCAGAGTGAATAAGCACCCGGCGATGCATCCTCAGAAATGGTAACGTCGAACACCGCGACGAAACGACCGAAGGGATCCACTGTCAACTGGATACTTCCGTCATCGATCGAAATGAACTTCGATGATGAATAGAGTACCTGCCTGTCACCGGCATTTTCCTGAAGGACCAATGAGGCCGTAAAGGTTTTTCCCGGATTCACCGGCAGGCTCATCAAGGCGGCCTCGCCGTTGAGACCGAATTGGAATGAGGCTCCAGATGCTGCAAGATCGGTATCGGCTTTGAGCACAGCAGTCGAGCCTTTCGAGACTTCAACTGTTCCGAGTATCGATCCGCTCCTGATCCCGTCACCGCCCTCAGATACAAAGACGTTGTAGGATCCGGCTCGAAGTGAACTGATACGCGCGGCCTTCTCATTCGCGGCAAATGCCGACGCCGCAACCAACTTGCCCGAAACCGCGTCCTCGACCCACACGCCCGAAAGCGAATCGCCCGCCTTGGACGGCAACTTCACCTCAAGCGTTCCGCAGCACTTTTCTTCATCCGCAAATACCCCATACATTTCACGGACCGCTGCGAGATCGGCATCAAGAAGTTCTCTACGGAAAAATGACGAAACCGAAAAAAGCCCGTTTCTCCCGATCTGCGGCCACATCAGGCTTCCGACCGTTGGCGAATGGTCGAGGCCAAGCAGGTGCCCGGCTTCGTGCATCAGCACTGTCTCAAGGTCGTATGTGCCGAATGTCCCATCGGTCGAGAACTGATGGCTTGCGTTGAGAACGATGTCGGCCTCGGTGATGTTGCCGTTGCGGTCAAAAAAGACGCGTGTCGCTGCCGGAAGTGAGTTTCCGTTCTTGCTAAAGACAAGAGTGTTTTCCGCGGTCGGTGCAATTGTGATAAGAGAAATGCCGTCGCCCCGCGGGCCGGAAGGGCTGACATTCTGAAGCGGAGTGTAAAATATCTGGAGGCGAAATCCTGCTGCCTCAGCCCATCGCTGAAGGCTCCGCTCGACCGCCTGAGCAACATCGCTTCCTCGCTTGATCGACGGGCTTTGGTCCGACATCGAACTCGAGATCGCGACGCGGATCGTGTTGCCACGCCACCTTAGGTCGCGAATGCTCGCCGAATCGCTGTCGTATGACGCAGCAAGGCCGGTCATCGTGCCCGTTAAGAGCACGGTGACGAGCAGCATGAACTTGAGGCTACGTTTCATCAAAACGAGCCGCCCCGGAAAACCTTAATCAGCTTCAGAACCAAGGATGTCCTGACGGTCAATTTTTTCGAGGTCGGAATACGCAACGATCAAAAGAAGAGCTACCAACGCGACGGTTGCGATCAGATAGATGATGGCTATCTGGTGCATGGCAATCAGAACGCCGATAACGATCGCAACCCCAACCAGCCAAAGAAGGGCGGACATCCGCCTGCTAAGCTTTTTCTTTTCAGCCATAAGAAACTGCCGGAGAATGGCCGGCAAACAATAATAATAAACTGATTCGGAAACTCTTTACAACGTTTGCTTGCGTATGAAAATACTTTTGATCAATCTATCACTCGAAGCGGAAGCTGCTCACGCGGAACCGGAGGCGATCCGGAACCATCGACCACCGGCGGAAATTGCCGCCGCTCGCGGCCACGGATGCCGATATCGATGACGTCGTATGGCTTAAGTTCGATGTCGGCCGCCGCCCCCTGCCCGATCTGCTCAAGATCTGCCTCTATGACCGAACTCGCACCGCCCTCCCGGCGATAAATTACGACCTGCGATGCGACGCCGTTCTTATCTAGCCCGCCCGCCGCAGCAACTGCCCGGGAAAGGCTGAGTTCCGCACGAAAAAGCTGCCGCCCAGGCCTCGTGATCCCGCCGATCACATAGATCGGGAAGGCCTCATTGACGTCAATGATATCGCCGGTCAGTATTGCCGGATTGGCATTGACATCGCCTGCAAGAAGATCGCTGATCTTTACCCGTATGGTACGCGGCTGCCGCTCGGGGCCGTT
The DNA here is from genome assembly GCA_019639235.1 of Acidobacteriota bacterium. Lineage (GTDB taxonomy): Bacteria > Acidobacteriota > Blastocatellia > Pyrinomonadales > Pyrinomonadaceae > OLB17. Next base: position 61,574 of record JAHBSG010000009.1, read on the forward strand.
GCCGCCCTGCTCACAGCTCGTATCCGGACGGCGAAAGATCGTCACATCACCGCTAGCAAACTCGGTCAAGCCGCCGCTCAGAACAAGCAGTTCCTGAAGGGTCACGCTTCGCATAATGCGAAAACGGGTCGCGTTCCGCACGCCTCCGGTCAGGAAAACGTTCGGACGGCCGGAAGTATCGATGATCCTTACGGTCACCTTCGGTTCGCGCAGGAACCGCGAGTAGAGCTTGGCTACCTCGTCGGCGATCTCGTTTTCCGTTTTACAAAGAGCAAATATCTGACCCTCAGCCCGATCGAACCCGTCGAGAAACCCTTCCGGATTCAACCCGCCGCGCCAATCGAACTCAAAACTGCCGAGAACGTCGATCTCGATGCGGTCGCCGTAATGTACGGTCGTGAGAAGCTTCGATTGCCCCAAAACACCGACCGCCGTTAAGATAACGGCAGCAAGGGCGGCGCGGACACGTAAGGGACTGTGCGTGTTATTTCGACTCAATTTCCCTATTCTACGAAATGTTGGAGCGGAACGACACACCCAAAAATGAAGGTTTGGGACGAATTTAATCCTGATCGCTCGGAAGAGGCCTAACCTGGGCCCGATCACGCTTTTTCGAGCGCGAGTTGAGCGTTCCGGGAACCGCAAACCCTCGAAATTCAAGGTTGCAGTTATCGCACAGAAGATTGAACCTACAGACAAGCTTAAGCAGGAAAGGCGTAGGCCGATAGCCGCGTCGGATACGGTCGCTTCGGCATTTTGGACAGCGTTGAGAGATCATCTTAAAAAGTGCGTTGCCGTTGCCGGCATTGCATAAAGCCCTATAGCCAATATTCTAACAAAGATTTAACGCGTAAGCCCGAATCAAACGAAGAAGTTGCGGGTCGGTTCATACCCGGCACCGCAAAGCTTGACGAGATCAGGGCTCGCTTTCAATTATCGCTCCCTCAACGTCGATAACTTTCCCGAGGCCATCGCCGCGGCCCGCAACAGAGATCGCTTCGCGGAGTTCGATCAGCACGCGTTCTTCCGGGTAATGAAAAAGTGCCATTTCCAGCGCCTCGATTGCCCGTGCATATCGCATCCCGGCATCATCGGCACTGCGTCTTTCGGTCGCAACTGCCGCTTCCAGCCTCGCCCAGCGGACCATATGTTCATAGTGAAGGCGGTTGGCTACAACGGTCCCTTTTCTAAAGGCGGCAAACCTGGGCGAACCGGGAGCAACTCGCGGCAGTTCGCTCTTGATCAGATCCAAATATTCCTCACACAGGATGAAAACTTCCTTGTGTCCATCGGCCAATCCCCCGAGCACATTGGCTGCCTCGGACTTCTGCTGGATCGAACGGATGAGCGCCGAATTGTGCTCAACGGTCAGCTTATTTACGGCCGGCGGAGCCTCATACTCGCCGGAAACATTGCTGATCAAACGTCGTTCTCGAGAAAGCATTTGGCGCCTGCGTCCCCGGAGTAAGACTTCCCGAAATAGCACGGCCGCCACAAAGCACGCACCGCCGGACAATAGTGCCCAATTGGCCGCTGACGCGTCGCCGGTCTCGAACAATATCATCCCGACAAACAGAGCCACTACTATCGAGAAGAGCACGGACGACGCATAGAAGCTTCCGGCAGGAACCCGAAACGGCTCTCGCTTGGTACGTGCCCGACGGCCGGCCGACGCCGCGTGCTTTGGAAGCCGACCACTTAATGCATTTGCCCGTTTGCCCGACATTATTGACGTAAATACTGAATCGTTTCGGCCATTTAGTCAATCAAACGGCTTTTCGACATTTCCGGGTCTGCTTAACGAGCAGACTTCTCTGCTATAATACGGCTCGCTGTGGCGAAGGGACGGAAAAAGAAGCGAACGACGATTTTTGGATCGATCCGAAAGCCAACCGCTCCGCCGAGCCGGAAAATAGACGAGGATAAGCCGACGGAAAAGCTTTACCCCTCGGGCCGCAAGAGCAAGCACAAACAGCGGCCCGAAAAGGAAGATAACGGCGATGTTCAGTAAACGTAAACAGGAACCGATCAAAAAACATATTTGGGCAAGGCCTGAGATGCTCGTTACGTTCCGTGCCGAAATAATGCCCGGTAAGACCCGCGAAGAGCGCACCTATAAGGTTAAAGAGGTGCGACCGAACGGCCGCGTGCGGCTCTACGACTTCCCGGACGAGCATCGGCAAAGCTCGTTTGAACCAATAAATTTCCTTCGTGCGGTCGCCGGGAAACCTCAGAAATGATATTCCCTCACGGGTTCGATGATCGTTATCACGCGGTCAAGCGTTTCTCTTAGCTCCATAATCACTTCATCGCGATACATCGGCTTGATGTTGATGACGCAAACCTGAGCATCGAGGTGAAGCTGTTCAAGTTCTGCTTTGAGGGTTGCCGGGGTAAGGTGATGGGAAGCCCCGGCAAGTTCCGCTAAACGGTCGGGAAACGCACATTCGATCAGGACAGCTTTGACATCGGTCCTTTCATTCACCTTTCCCCAAAACGCCGCGGAACTGGATGTATCACCCGAGAAGGCGATCGCCGCTTTACCATCATTTATGATGAAGCCCGAAGACGGCACCTTGTGATCCACCGGAATTGAATGAAACTTCAGGCCGCCGATCGAAAATTCCGAACCGAGCGTGAAAGGACGGTATTTCAAAACCGGTCCATTTTCATTATGAAGTTCAGAAAAACGCGGGTAAACCGACCAATTGAAGACATCTCGCTCAAGAACCTCGAGCACTTCACGCGTTGCGTGCACGCGTATCGGCTCGGTCAGTGAGGCGAATAGATCATCGACAAAAAGCGGTAGTCCTGCAATGTGGTCTAGGTGTGCGTGCGTAAGGACGATGTCGCGGACCGATCTTCGCTCGTTTTCGGACGCCGCCATCGCGAGGCTTCCGGCATCGAGAGCGACGCGGCCATCGATCAGGAAAGTTGTCAGATGCTGGCCGGCCGAATAACCGCCATTCTCATTGAAAGTGCTTGGAAGAAGTTTAAGCTTCAATTCCCTATCCTCGATCGCCTGGCGTTATCTGAGGCAGGTTTGGCCTCTGCCGCCATCGATCTCGTATGTTACGCCGGTTATCCAGCCTGCCTTTTCCGAAGCGAGAAAGGCGACCAGGTCGGCAACCTCGCGGGCCTCGCCGGGCCGTCCGAGCGGATGCGTCCGCTTCGCATTCTCAAGGAAAGCTTCGTATGCCTCCTCCGACATTCCTCCACGCTTGTGCAGGTTGGTCACAACAACGCCGGGGTTGACCGCATTTACCCGGATGCCTTTTTCTGCCAGTTCGAGGGCGGCACATCGTGTCAGTTGATCGACCGCAGCCTTCGAAATGCAATACGCCATCACGCCCGGAAATGCCCTTGATCCCGCAATGCTCGATATGTTGACGATGTTTCCGCGCGTTTTTTCCAAAGATGGGATAACTTTTTGCATTAAATAATAGACCGAGCGGACATTTATGTTCATCAGCTTGTCGAGTTCGTCGACAGGCGTCTCGGCAAGCGTCCCCGAGCGGATGATCCCGGCAGCATTGACCAAAACGTCAATTTGTCCGCAATGCTGCACGGTTTCGGAGACAAGTCGGTCTATTTGCGACTGTTCGGTCAGATCGGCAAGATGGACACGAACCGTGCCTTCCAGGTCGCGAACCTCTTCCCGAAGCTCGGCAAAGCCAGTTTCGTTCCTTCCGACGGCAACGATCATGGCACCTTCTTCGGCAAACCGGACCGCTGTAGCCTTGCCGATACCGCTGCTCGCACCGGTCACGATGGCAACTTTATTCTTCATTTACTTAGGGGGTTCTGTACAGTTTTCGAACGGTTAGAATACCAACTTGAATGGATGCGTTGCAAACCGTTTCCGCGGCTGGGCAAGAAAAAGGGCCGGTCACGTGCCGGCCCTAAGTGTAGGTAATGATGTGGTTTATCTCGATCAAGCCTGGCCTTCGGAGGCCTGCGGGCCTTGGGCAAAGAGTTTCTCGAACGCGATGTAGGTTTCCTCGCGCTTTCGTGATTGAAAATCGTTTACCCAATTGGTGACGGTCTTTACTGCGTCACGGGCGGCATCGCGGGCCTTTGTAGGTTGTTGGATCTTTCGCTCCGACGATGCCTCAGCTGCTCCTTTCTTTATGACTTTGACCTTTAATTTCTTCATTACTTTTCCTGTTCAATCCCTAAGCGGGTATTTATTATTCCCAGATCTCCGGCCTTCTAGATTGCCTGCGTAGGTTAGCAGCAATCACCGTGCCATTGTTAGAAGAACGCTCGAACTTCGACATTTTGCATAGGACCGTGATTTTTCTTCCATCAACCGCGACATTTGCATTTTGCAAATAAGTAAGCTCATTCTTTCGCAATTATCACTAACTTGGCTTACGACCAGCCGCGATCAGAAGTTCCGAAAATCGACGGCAACCTCTTGCTTTTCAATAGATAAGACGTGAGACACTCGAAAAATCGGACAAAAGATCTACGGGAACGAAACTTGCCGACATTAACCGTGATGGACGTCGATATTCTACTTGCCTATATCGCTCTCGGGTCACCGGTCGGGGTTTATCTGCTTCTCCGAGCCGACAGGAAAGATCTAAACGTCCGGTCGGCGTCGAAAACTTTGATCGGTTTCGCCCTCTGGCCGATCGCCCTTGGGCTGTTGATCTATCAACGGCGGTCGAATTTTGCCGATGCCTCTACTTTCGGAACGCGTGATCGGTCGGATTCACGTATCACGCTGGCAGCAAGTTTAATGCGTGCGTCGGTCGAGGAAAGTATTGGCGATCTGGAGGATCGCCGATTCGCGGTCAGAAAGGAGCTTTTCGACGCCATCGACCGGTTCGTCGGGTTGCGTTTGGCGAGTGGTGAAAGCCTGCCGGCACAAGCTGCCAGTGCAGAGATCTTTACGGTTGCCGGACATCCGAATCCAAGTCTCGCGACCATTTGCCTTGCCCGGAAAAACTCGGAGCGGATCGCCAGGCATGCCTCCCGTGCTGCGGCCGATCTTCAGGAAACAATAGATCTTCGGGCTCCAGTGGTCGCCGCCGCACCCGAATTCATCGAGCTTCTTTCGGATGCCGACCCAAGGGAACCTCAGCAAGCAACCTCCCAGGACGCTGCGGTCATCACACCGCGGAGGTAATATGAACGTGATAAGGCAGCGAACTGAGACCGAACAAATCACGCCCGATCTGGACGATGACCAGATTTACGAACTTCGGATCATGGAGCTTCGCAAAGCTGCGCACGAACTTGCCGAAACTTCAGGCGACCGGGAGATCTCGACGAGTTTCCTCGCCCGACGGCTCGATCTGTCAACATCTTTGAGATTCTTCGGCATCGCTATCGGAACGGTTCCAACGGCGGCGATCCTCTTCAGGTTATTCGTTTTGGACAGTTCGCCTAATCCGGCAGTGCTGCTTCTCGCCGTCCTAGCAACTTTGGTGACCGGATTGGTCGGGTACCTGACGGCCGGTGTTACTGCGGCCACCCTTGAACGGGTCCTTTCGACAAGGTTTCTTCGCTCGCTTCTTTTGGTTCCGATCATCGGATTGGCGTGGGGCATCATTTCCGGGGCCGCGGGCGGCTTGTTTCTTTTTGTACTCGGAGCACTCGTCGGCGGAGTGATCGGCGGGATGGTCGCGGGAACGGCATTACCGCTATTTGTCGGACTCTTTAACCTCACTGCAGAAGAAGGCGAGATCTCGGTCAAGCGATTTCTTCCCATCGCCGCGGGCATCTCCGGTTCAGCCGCCGCCCTTTTTCTCGGCGCTTAATACCTAATTTCATTCGTGTTTGTAACAAGTTGTTAATGTTATGTTAACATTCCACTTTCAATTGGCTAATGAGCCAAGAGGGCATCGTGGAAAAAACAAACATAACATCGAGGTTCTTCTTTTTAATTTTTGGCGTTCTCGCCGTTGCCGCAGCATCAGCTTCAGCACAATCGACCATGGGCGAACGTGACTTCCAGATATGGAGCGAAACTACGATTAACGTTCCCTTGATCAAGAAAAAGGACTCGAAAGGCAAGGACTACAAAGACCTTACGCTGCTGTTCATCGGCAGCTTAAGACTTGGTCGGAATAAGCTCTTCCCTGTTGACGAACGGGTCGGCATCGGCTTCGACAAGCGCATCAACAAATACGTTTCGATAACGCCCACCTACATATACAAGTTCGCTGAGCAATCTCCTGGACGAAAGGACATCGAACATCGCGTCCGGTTCGATACAACCCTCTCATTTGCATATAAAGAGCTTTCGATAAAGGACCGGAACCGCGTCGAGTACCGGATACGTCATAGCCGGCCTGATACCGTCCGCTACCGCAATCGCATCACCTTCAAACACCCGGTCAAGAAGAACGGGAAAACGATTTTCTCGCCTTTCGTTGCTGACGAGGTTTTCTATGATTTCCGCGATGGCCGATTTTTTAGAAACGAGTTTGCCGCCGGCATTGAGCGGAAAGTAACGTCAAATTTTACGGCCGAGATCTTCTACCTCAACCGTTACAACACCGGCGGGCTGCCCAAACACATAAACGCCATCGGGATTAACTTCAAGGTCGAGATCGACTAACTCTCAAAACGTCCGGTTTACGCGATCGCCGCCGCGGGCTTAGAATGCTCTTGATGTTCGCATTCTTTCAGCTAGCGGTCGTGATCTTGCTCGTCCTGCTCGGCTTTTTTGTTTTTGTTAACGACCCTCGAAGCCGGGCGAACCAAACCTTTGGTGCGTTCATCGCATTTCTCGCCTTTTGGACCACGAAGGACCTTGTTTTCTGGAACTTCAATGATGCGGCCTTTGGGGCCGGCTGGTGGGCCGCGGCGAGCTTTGTGACAGCCCTTCTGCTCCAGTTTGCTCTCGTCATCTTTGCTTGGGTGTTCCCGGAGAATAATCGAGTTCCGCATGAGAGGGCCGCTATCTTCTTCGCACCAGGGATCGTTTTCATCCCGGCGGCCCTGCTAGGGTACCTCTGGGATTCCGTTGAGTATGTTGACGGCCGTTTCGACATCTCGGTTGCCCCGCTCGCCTATTTCTTTGTCGGATATGTTTACTTTTTATTCTTCTACGGCTTTGCCGTACTCATCGGCAAGTACCGGCTTTATTCCGGAACTCAGAGGGCAAAACAGCTCGGAGCGATCATTCTCGCTCTAGCAATAACGGGTTTACTCAAGACGCTCGCAAATCTTGTTCTTCCATACTTTGACCGGTACGAGCTTCTGCCTTACAGTTCGCTGTTCGTCATACCGGGCGTGTTGATCTATGCCTATGCGATCACAAACTTCAAGCTTCTTTCGCTGCAGACGGCCCTCGACCAATTTCGACTTTTTCCGATAACCTACAAGATCGCGGTGAGCATTGCTGCGGTCGCGGTGCCGTCGTTCTTTGTTTTTCAGGTGCCAATAGCTTGGTGGGCATTTCGCGACGGGATGACCCCATTCGCGTGGCAAAAGTATTTGATATTTAGCATCATCTCCGCGCTTGTCCCGAACCTGCTTTTGCTTCTGATGATCGTTCGATCGGTTTCACGGCCGCTTCAGCGAATAACCCTCGCGGCGATCGAGGTAACCAACGGCCGTTACGGAGCCGAGGCTGACCTCAGAAAGAGCAATGACGAGATCGGCCTGCTCGCGTCGTCCTTTAACGAGATGAGCCGCAAGATGGCCGAGGACCTTGAACGCCTTCGCCGAATGAATGAACAACTCCAAAGGGCTGACCGGCTTGCCGCAATGGGTACGCTCGCAACCGGAGTCGCCCACGAGGTGAACAACCCACTTGCTTCGATCTCTTCGCTAATTCAACTGATTCGTTCGCGCAAAGATAATGATCCGGAAACCTTAGAGGACCTTGACCTCGTCGCCGCACAGATCGAAAGGATCAAGAGGGTAACACACGACCTTACAGATTTTTCGCGGAGCCGTCCGCCGGGCCGGGCTTTTATCAACGTTCGAGATGTCGTCAATTCGGCTCTTCAATTGGCAAACTATGATGCGAGTTTCAATCGGCTTGAAATTCAAACGTCAGTGCCCGCGGAACTGCCGCAGATCCTGGCCGATGCAAGTCAACTCCAGCAAGTCTTGCTGAATCTGTTCCTGAATGCCCGCGATGCGATGCCGCAAGGTGGAATGCTTGAGATAAATGCGGAAAGCTCGGGCAATTCGGTGCGGATTTCGGTTGCGGACTCGGGGAGCGGGTTTGACGAGCACATATCGCGGAATGCTTTCGACCCCTTCTTTACGACGAAACCGGCTGGCAAAGGCACAGGACTGGGCCTTGCCGTCTGTTACGGGATCGTAACCGCTCATGGCGGGACGATCGAAATACGTTCGGGTGCCTCAGGCGGGGCAGAGATCGTCATCGAATTACCGATAGCTCAATGAGAAAGGCGGACGCCGAAGCGCCCGCCCTTCTTTCCATTGAATACGATCAAACTACCTTACATAGTATCGCTTGCCGTTGCGGACGTAGAATTGACGCCCGTTATCGGCCCTGTAATAGCGGTTACCGTTCTTGGTGTAAAGATAGGTTGCACCGGCTCCGGCGAGTCCGCCGACGACCATGCCGGTCTTTCCCCCGATCCAGGCACCCGTACCGGCACCAAGGAGCGAGCCGCCGGCGATCTTCGCCGCCCGACGATAGTTTGAGTTGTAAGCTCGCCTCTTAGTTCCCTTACGGCTTGATGCGTAAAGTAAACCGGCACCGGCACCGATCATTGCACCGTTCCGTCCGCGTCCGATCAAGGCACCTGCGGCCGTACTACCTGCGACGATCGCGATGTTGGTCGCGAGACCGCCATACTTTTTCTTCTTTCTCCGCGTCTGACCGTACGATTCCGGTACGATCATAGTGAAAATGAGTGCGAAGAATATTCCGACAATTACTAGTTTCTTCATAAGATCTCCCCCCAATAATGAAGTTACACAAGCTTTCTAAACAACCACCGTGCCAAAACGGGCTCAATCGCTCACGGCTTCTTAAATGTTTGCGTATTTTGCGTTTGCAAAGCTTGATCTGAGGATCGGCGTTCCCGGATGTTGGAACCCAAATCTACGATATAGTGCGGGCTTTCTTGACAGACACACGATTTCGTTGCACCTTAGTCATATTCCCGTTACAACCGCAATCAAAAACGAGGTCAAACAAATGCGAAAATTATTAAGGCTAGTTTGCGTAGCCGCTCTGTTTGCCTGTCCGATTTTAGGACAGCAGCAACCGGTTGCCTTTACAAATGCGCGCCTGATCCCGATTACCGGGCCTGAGATCGAGCGTGGAACTATCGTCGTGCAGGGCGGAAAGATAACCGCGATCGGGCCGTCCGCTTCGGTACGCCCACCTGCGGGCGCCCGTATCGTTGATATGGCCGGCAAGGTGATCATGCCGGGCCTTGTCGATACGCACAGCCATATCGGAGGAACCGCGGGAGCGGATGCCTCGGGGCCGATCCAACCGGAAGTGCGGCTTTTGGATTCGTTGAACGTTCGTTCGGCGAGCTTACAGCGTGCTCAGGCGGGCGGCATCACCTCAGTGAATGTCATGCCGGGTTCCGGCCATCTGAATAGCGGCCAGACGCTCTATCTGAAGCTTCGCGACAATGCCGTAAAGATCGATGATGTTCTGATCTTAGATAAGAACGGGAAATACATGGGCGGAATGAAGTTCGCCAACGGCACGAACTCGATCCGGGCCGGCGGCGGCAGCTTTCCGGGGACGCGTGCAAAGTCAGCATCGCTGGTTCGAACCCAACTGATCAAGGCACAGGAATACCGAGAAAAGATCCGCAAAGCTAACGGCGATGCGAGCAAGCTGCCGCCCCGTGACCTTGCGATGGAAGCGCTTGTCGAGGTGCTCGAAGGCACTCGGATGGTCCATTTCCATACGCACCGCCATGACGATATCCTGACCGCCCTCAGGCTGCAGAAGGAGTTCGGTTTCCGGATCGTGCTGCAGCACGTATCGGAGGCGTGGAAAGTTGCTGAAGAGATCGCGGCGGCGAAAGCTCCGGCCTCGATCATCTTCATCGATTCGCCGGGCGGAAAGCTCGAGACGATGGACATCAAGTTCGAGAACGGTATTGCTCTCGAAAAGGCCGGCGCTCTAACGGGTTTCCATACGGACGATTCGATCACGGATTCCCGTTGGTTCCTCCGTTCGGCCGGGCTTGCGGTTCGTGCGGGAATGTCGCGTGACAAGGCACTCTATGCGGTCACGATGGCGAACGCGATCATGATGGACCTGCAGGACCGGGTCGGTTCGCTCGAGGTCGGCAAGGACGCGGACATGGTCGTTCTCTCCGGCGATCCGCTCAGCGTCTACACGAACGTTCTTGAAACCTGGGTCGAAGGAAACAAGGTCTTCGACCGCTCGGATCCAAAAGATTACCTCGTAGCCGTTGGCGGTTTCGGTGCGGGCAATGACGAAGGCACCGACCACATTCACTGCTTTGACGGTGATATCGGAGGTGAAAACTAATGAATATCTCGAAGCTTTTTAGCAATATCTTCTCTCGGGCAAAAGTATCGAAGGCGATCGCTTCGCTGTCGCTTTTTGCGATCGTTGCTTTTCCCTTAGCCTCGTCCGCATCTGCACAGATCGCCGTCCGCGGAGAGACCGTTTGGACAATGACGGGCGAACCGATCACCAACGGTGTCGTACTTGTTAAGGACGGCAAGATCGAAGCGGTCGGCACAGCGGCGCAGGTTCGCATTCCCGACGGATATCGGATCGTCAATGCAAAGGTTGTGACACCCGGCCTAATCGATGCCCACACCGTGATCGGACTCAACGGTTATTTGAACCAGCCGCACGACCAGATGGCGCTCGACGGCGGAGCCTCGATCCAGCCCGAACTTCGTGCTATCGATGCCTACAATGCCGAAGAGAAGCTCGTTGAGTGGGTTCGAAGCCTTGGCGTGACGACAATTCATACCGGTCATCAGCCGTCAGCTCTCGTTTCGGGGCAGACGATGATCGCAAAAACCACCGGAAAGAATGTTGACCAAGCGACCGTTTCGCCGCTGGCAATGGTCGCTGTAACTCTCGGCCAGGCCGGACTCGGCGGACAGGGCCGTTCGCCGGGAACGCGAGCCAAGCAGGCATCGATGCTCCGTGCCGAGCTGATCAAGGCTCAGGAAGCATCGAAGAAATCCGAGCCCTCTACCGACCTGAAGACGGAGATAATGGTCCGAGTGGTCAAACGGGAGGTTCCGCTACTTGTCACCGCAGAAAAAGCTCAGGACATCATCACCGCGCTTCGGATCGCGAAGGAGTTCAATATCCGCATCGTGCTCGACGGTGCCTCTGATGCACCGCTCGTACTGAGCGAGATCAAGGCGGCGGGCGTTTCGGTGATCCTTCACCCGACAATGGCAAGGCCGGGCGGCGACCGCGAGAACCTTGCGATGACCACTGCCAAAACGCTCAAGGATGCGGGCATTTTGTTTGCCATCCAGAGCGGATATGAAGGCTATGTGCCTAAGACCCGAGTCGTTCTTTTTGAAGCAGCAATGGCAGCGAATGCCGGGCTCGGCAAACGCGATGCCCTTGCCAGTATCACTATCGATGCGGCACGGATTATCGGGCTTGATTCACGGATCGGCTCGCTGGCCGTGGGCAAAGACGCCGATATCGCTATGTATGACGGCGATCCGTTCGAATATACGACCAAGTGCATCGGCACCATGATCAACGGCAGGATCGTTAGCGAGGAGGCAAGATAAAGCGAAGATGAAAAGCACTTTAGTTTCACTTCTTTTGATGCTTGTATTGGCTGCGGTTGGCCTCGCCCAGAACCCCGCCGCGTCTCCTTCCCCGGCCGCACCGCATGCGGCCGCGGAAAAGGATGAGCCGCCAGTCGTTACCAAACACTCGGCACGGGTCGGCGGTCGCGTATTGAACTACACGGTAACCACGGGCTTTATGCCGATCCGCAATCCACAGACGCAAGTGCTCGAGGGCCGGATCTTCTACATGGCATATCAGCTCGATGGCGTGGCGGATCGGTCAAAGCGTCCGCTGATGTTCTCTTTCAACGGCGGGCCGGGTTCGGCATCGGTCTGGCTGCACCTCGGTGCTCTTGGGCCAAAGCGGGTGAAGATGCTCGACGACGGCATGATGCCGCCGCCGCCTTACCAACTGGTCGAGAATGACCATAGTTGGCTGGACCTGACCGATTTGGTGTTCGTCGATCCGGTCGGGACAGGCTATTCGCGGCCGGCAAAACCCGAGTTCGCCGCAAAGTTCTTTTCGGTCAATGGCGACATCGAATCGAACGGCGAATTCATTCGGATGTTCCTCGTCCGCAATGAGCGGTGGTCGTCCCCGCTATTCCTCGTCGGAGAAAGCTATGGCACCACGCGGGTTGCCGGGCTATCGAACCATCTTTTCGAACGCGGGATCGGCCTCAACGGCGTCGCATTGGTCTCGATGGTGACGAACTTTCAGTCGATCCGCTTTGCCGACTACAATGACACGCCGCTCGTTATGATCTTCCCGTCGTATGCGGCAACAGCCTGGTACCACAAGAAGCTTTCGCCCGAACTGCAGAGGAAGCCCTTACAGGAACTTCTCCGCGAGGCCGAGGCGTTTGCGGTCAAAGAACTGGCTCCGGCATTGATGCGCGGCGACCGAATGCCGGCAAATGAGCGAAATGCTGTTGTTCAGAAGTATGCGTCGTACAGCGGGCTCTCGCCAACCTTCGTCGCTAACCAGAACATGCGGGTCGAGCTTGGCGAATTCAACAAGGAACTGCTTCGCGACCGTCGGTTGACGACCGGGCGGCTCGATAGCCGGTTTACCGGTATCGACCGGGACGCGGGCGGTTCCGGGCCGGAATTCGACCCGAGCATGACGGCGATCCGCCCGCCCTACACGGCAACGCTGAATGACTACGTCCGCCGCGAACTTGGGTTCAAGACCGATCTCGAGTACTACATTCTCGGCGGCGGCATCACGCAGCCGTGGAATTGGAACACGAACAACGGCTGGGCAGATACGACGCAGGCACTTTCGAGTGCAATGCGAAAGAACCCTTATATGAAGGTATTTCTCGCGAGCGGTTACTACGACATGGCAACGCCTTATTTCGCCGCTGACTATACCTTTGCATCGCTTAATCTCGAACCCGAGATCCGGCGAAACATTTCAACGGCGTACTACGAGGCCGGCCATATGATGTACATCGAGGTTGGGTCGCTGCGGAAGTTGAAGGACGACATTCGCACCTTCATCAATGGAAGTGTTCCGAAATAGGCGTATTTGTTAATAGGTGAGACGGGGCAAGCGGGCATTAATGGCCTGTTTCGCCCCGGATCAGTTTTAAAGCGTGGACAAGGACAGGCTCGAAGACGGCGAAGCATTCGCGAACGCCCTTTGGTGAGCCTGGGAGATTGATGATCAGCGTCTTTCCGCGGATGCCGGCAACCGCCCGGGAAAGCATCGCAAATTTTGTACTCGCGGCGGTCTCGCGGCGGATGGCTTCAGATATGCCGGGTGCCTCGCGGCCGATAACGGCGAGCGTCGCTTCGGGCGTTACGTCCCGCTCAGCGAATCCGGTTCCGCCGGTTGTCAAGATCAGGTCAACCTGAGCTTTGTCAGCGAATCCGATCAGGGCTTCACGGATCGTCTCGAACTCGTCCGGTACGATCACCCTCTCGGCAACACCGATCCCGAGCCCAAGAAGAAGCCCGACAAGAACCGTGCCCGATTCATCCGTTGCTTTCGTTCGCGTATCGCTCGCCGTCAAGACGGCCGCTCTGATCTCCGGATCAAACTTCATTGCTTTATGCCGCGGTCGCTTCCAGCTTTTCGAGTGCCCGCTGTCTTCGGCTATAGAGTACGCTCATCAGCACACCCGCGACAACCAAAAACATTCCGGCAATCGAGAAAAGCGTCTGAGGCTCGCCGAAGATGATCCAGCCGATGGAAACGGCGTAAACCAGCCCCGTGTAGTTCACGATCGCAACTCCGGCGACCGCTTCACGCTGAAGAGCGTTGGTCAGAAACATCTGTCCGAGCTGTGAAAAGACGCCGATCAGGAGCAGGTAGAACCAATCCCATCCGACCGGTGTGGTCCAGTTGAAAAGCAAGCTTATACCTCCTGCTACCACACCCACCAGTTGGAAATGGAGCACTACCGTAAGCGGATGTTCTTTGCCTTTGAGTGTGCGAACTAGATTATAGGCGACGCCTGAGAAGAACGCCGACGCAACGCCCAAGATCGCATAAAACGCCGAGACCCGAGCATCAAGTTGCTGTATCAATATCACTCCTGAGAACGCAACGGCGTAAAAAAGCCACTGAAGCGGGCGAACACCTTCTTTCAACAGAAATATAGCGATGATGGTCGTGAAGATCGGCGAGAGATATTGAATGGTCGTGGCGGTCGCGAGCGGCACGTTCTGGACCGTCAAAAAGAAAAAATAAAGTGCCGTTGTACCGAAAAGCCCCCGCAGCAAGAGAAGCGTTCGGTTCGAGCCGACCCAATCGGCCCCAGCCATTCGAAGCCCATAGAAGCAGAAGGCGGAAGCGATCACGCAACGAAAGAAAACGATCTCCATCGCCGGGAGATGCGCGACCTGTTTGACGAAAACGTTGGCGAGAGCGAACGAGAGGGTCGAAAGGAACATCGCCCTAACGCCCGCTGTAAGGAATGAATTATCGTCGCTCACGGAAGTTTTCTGGAAGGACGGGAGCAGCCGCAGTCCGCTGAGCATTTTCCACCTCGGCGAAAGGCCGAACTTTGGCGGATCAGAGTTGCGATGCCAAAGGCCGCAGCCGCTGCAACAGCAAGGTAAACAAATATCGCCTGGAAGGAAAGCTCCATATGATCACTAGGAAAAACCGAGCAGCCGACCGCCCTGATAAGTTACAAACGCCCCTAAATATGCAAGTATAGTCATATAAACGACCATAAATAGCGGCCATCGCCAACTGTTGGTCTCCCGCCGGACGATCGCGACCGTGCTCATACACTGCATCGCTAGCACGAAAAAGACCATCAATGAGATAGACGTAAGAGGCGTCCAAACCGGCAACCCATCCGGCCTCTTGGCGTCGCGGAGAGCTGATGCCAGTCCGTCGGTCTCGTCGGCATCACCGCCAACATTGTAAAGAATACTGAGCGTCGAGACCAGAACCTCGCGGGCAGCAAAGCTCGCGATCAATGCAACGCCGATCTTCCAATCATAGCCCAGAGGTTCGATCGCCGGCTCTATCGCATGGCCGAGCCGGCCGGCAAAGCTGTTCTCGAGCTGATCGCTTGCGACCGTCTCAGTTCCCGGCTCGGCTGCTCCATCTCGCGGGAAATAGGCCAGGGCCCAAAGGATGATCGAGATCGCGAGGATCACCGTGCCGGCTCGTCGGACAAACAGTCCGGCCCGCTCGAGCACGTTCGAAAGCACTGTCCGAACGCTCGGCATTCTGTATGGCGGAAGTTCCATCATGAACGGCGGTGTCGGAGCTTTGAGAACCGTGCGCTTTAGAATGAAGGCAACGACGATCGCGACCACGATGCCGAGGAGGTACATTCCGAGCATTATCACTGCGCCCAGCGAAACAAAACCGAACACCGTTTGCCCGCCGAAGAATGCCGCTATCATGAGGACATAGACCGGAAGTCGTGCCGAACAGCTCATGAACGGAGCGATCATTATCGTCGCCAGCCGGTCGCGTCGGTCCTCGATAGTTCGGGTTGCCATGATGCCCGGGATCGCGCAGGCAAAGCTGCTGATAAGCGGCAGAAATGCCTTGCCGTGTAGCCCGATACGGCTCATTAGCCGGTCGAGCAAAAACGCCGCCCGAGCCATGTAGCCGGTATCTTCGAGGATCGAAATAAATACGAAAAGAAGGATGATCTGAGGAAGAAATACAAGAATTCCGCCGACGCCTGCAATAACGCCGTCAACTACCAGGTCGGCGAAAATACCTTCCGGCAAAACGCTTCTTGCTCCCTCGCCCAGGGCCCCGAACCCGGCCTCAAGCAGATCCATCGGCAATGTTGCCCACGAAAAAATGGCCTGAAAGACCATAAGCAAAATGCCGAGCAAAACAAGTAATCCCCAGAACTTGTGTGTAAGGACGGAATCGACACGATCCGAGAAACGATGAGCATCGACATCGTTGTGTTTCACCGCCGATTGGACGAGGCCTGAAATGTAACGGTAACGGGCGAAAACCGCGCTTCCCTCGCCGGAAAGTTCGGCTACAAGCCCGGCTGGTAGCACTTGGGACGTTCCAACGGCTCCGGCAACGGAATCCGCAAGTTCTGATACTCCCGTTCCCTTGCGGGCATCGACCGGAATAACAGGAACGCCAAGGCCCTTTGAAAGCAATTCAATGTCAACGACGTGTCCCTGTTCTTCGAAAAGATCCATCATCGTCAGCGCGACGACAACGGGCGTTTCGTGCTCGATGATCTGGGTTATGAGGTATAGATTTCGTTCAAGATTCGTCGCGTCAACGACCGCGACGATCGCATCCGGGCGAACCGGCGACACTGGCGAACCGCGGAGAACGTCACGAGCGATCTCCTCGTCCATTGACGTTGCGTCAAGACTGTACAGCCCCGGGAGGTCGACCAATTCAGCGGGAGCATCTCCAAGGGTCCAACGGCCGGAGCGCCGCTCGACAGTAACGCCCGGGTAATTTGCGACCTTGTGCCGCAGCCCTGTCAGCGCATTGAAGAGCGTCGTCTTGCCGGCGTTAGGATTGCCCGCAAGCGCGATCACGCGGGTTCGCGTTTGATGTTCAGCCCCGTCCATTTGTGCTTGCCGGGTCGATCTCAACGACCGCCGCCTCCTCCTTTCTCAGGGCCAAATTATATCGGAGCAGGCGAACCTCGACGGGATCGCCGAAAGGAGCGTGTTTAATAACAGAAACGCGGACGCCGGGGACTACGCCAAGCTCGCTGAGCCTTCGGCCGACGCGGGAACTGTCATCGACCGACGTAACTGTCCCGGAACTCCCGGCGGGCATGTCGGAAAGCTTCATTGATGAAAGTGTAATCTAATTGAAAACCACTTTCAATTTGTCGTTGGGTCAATTCTCTGAGGTTCCCTTGGCGGAGCCGGAAGACGAAATTGAATATCGATCAGGTCGAACTCAAAATTACCAAGAGTGAATTTGAGCGGCGTTCGTGCAGCATCGAGACCGAGCCAGAGCCGCGGCATCAGGCGGTCGAGTTCGGGATTTTGCGGAATGAGCGTTATCTGCTGTGCGGGCCGCTGCTCACCTCGGTTTTGCAGAGCCTCGGCCTGACCGGGGCGAAGTATGAAAACGGTCGCCCGGTCTCGCCAAAAAACGGATACGCGGGTATCGTTGACCGGATTCTTGGAATCGCTGCTCGGCTTAAGGTTGAAAGATCGAGCTGCGTAAAGAAGCGACAAAACGCTATGGGTCGCAAACGGCGCTTCGGAGCGATTGCCGTCATGATTAATGACATTCGTCGCCCGGTCGAGGGTCGCGGTGTGTGACATCGCAGCGAGTGCTCCTGAAAATCGCACTTCCGTCTTGAACGGAATGATAGTTCCCGGGTCGACGAACGTAACGATAGAGTCGCCATTCCGGAGAGCGGAGGACGACGCCGGAAGATCCGAAAGTCTTGCCGCGATGCGAAGCGAATCGACGCCATCAAATTCCCTTCGTTCTTCGACAGCGACGGCCAGAATTCCGGAATCATTGCCCGCCTCGCGGACACGAAAACGCAAAGTCTCCCCAAGAACGAATGGAAGATCTCGCGAGATCGGCTGATTGTCCTGGTAAGGCGTCGGAGTCGGAGCCGGCGTTGGGGTCGGAGTCGGTGTCTGGACAATGACCGGCGTTGGCGTCGGGTTTTCGGTTCGCTCCTCGACGGTCACAATACCGGAGATCTCGACGCGTAGTTCTCCGCGCGGTGTGCGGGCTCTCATCAGGATGGGGATCTGCCGTTCGTCGGCGGTCAAATTAATGCGAACATCCGACATCCCAAGCGTTGCGAAATACTCGCTCTGCAACGACGCGGTATTTGTATCGAACTCACCGGCCGGGAGCGTCAGCTTCTCTGCACCGGTTACGGCGGAGGTCAGCGTGTACGCTCGGCCACCTTCGCTGAAGGTCAAATTGGCTGATCCGTTCGATTGCCGCAGCCGAAAAAGTGCAGCTACGAGGTCGAGCGGAGCGGCGGAATCGCCACGATGATCGATCGTTGTCTCGATCGGGATAACGGCAGAGGCGTCCGTTCGACGCTGAAAGAGAGGCAAACCGGTCTCTGCCGAAACGAACGTGGTTCGGTCCTCATCGAAAAGGAAGAATGCCGCGGTCGCGAAATTGAGCGAACGCGTTCGAAACCTTAGTTCGAAGGAAGGCTTTCCATCCAATAAACCTGACGAAACGACCTGAGTCTCGGCGAATGCCACGTCATCAAACTTGTCCAACGAAACTCGATAGGTAAGCTTTTCACCGACTCGGAACTTCGGCTGTTGGGCCGCTGTCCCATAACCCAAGAACA
The DNA here is from genome assembly GCA_019639235.1 of Acidobacteriota bacterium. Taxonomy (GTDB): domain Bacteria; phylum Acidobacteriota; class Blastocatellia; order Pyrinomonadales; family Pyrinomonadaceae; genus OLB17. Next base: position 80,053 of record JAHBSG010000009.1, read on the forward strand.
GAAAGCCGCAAAGCGCGGCGAGCGCGGCAAAACCGAGAAAACCCGGGCCATTGAGGATCTTTTTGAAAGTGGCGTTTATCAGATCGAGCTTCCCCTTGAAGATCATTTTACCGAGGCGATCGCACTTACGATGCTTTCCGCCGCTGCGCGCCTGTCGTTCGCATTCATGATCGGCCGGCCGACGACGATATAGTCCGAGCCTGCCGCTACAGCGGCCTCCGGTGCCATTACACGCCTCTGGTCGTCATTTGTTCCATCCGAAGGTCGTATTCCGGGCGTCACCGTAACACAATCGGCTGTCATCGGATCTTGCCGGATCGCCGCGACCTCGCGGGCCGACGCGACAATACCATCGAAACCGCTGGCGGCGGTCAGCCGGGCCATTCGCATAACGGCGTCCGCTTCTGTACCGCCGATACCAAGTTCGGCCAAAACCGCCGCATCGCTGCTCGTCAAAAGAGTAACGGCGATCAGAATGGGCCGATTATGGCCCTCTTTCGCGCAAACGTCGTTGACCGCGTCTGCGGTTCGGGACATCATCTCGCGGCCGCCGAGAGCATGCACGTTCATCATCCAGATCCCGAGCCGGGTGGCCTCGACCGCCGCATTCGCGACCGTGCTCGGGATATCGTGATACTTGAGGTCGAGGAAAACTCGGTGCCCCGCGGCTGAAAGTTCACGAACGAGGTCAGGTCCTGCAGATGTAAAAAGCTGCATCCCGATCTTGACGGAACCGACCGCCCCGCTGAGCTCCTCGACCGCGGCCAAGGCTAAAGCTCGATCCGGGACGTCAAGTGCCACGATCAGGCGTTCGTGCGGTTCCATCGTTAGAATTCTTTCGGGTGCGGGTTTCGTCACGCAGCTTCTTTTGAATGATCAATCAAGATCCAGCGGGTTCTTAAAAGGGTCCTTAGATTTGGTGTCTGCCTTCTTAAGGGCTTCCTGGAATTTCTCCTCAAGCAGTCGTTCGCGGTCCTTCATCGAGGCCATTTCCTGGGCAAAAAGCTGATCGCGAAGCTCTTTCTGCTTTGAGAGTTCGCCCTTCAGTTCGTCGAATGAGCCGAGAACTTTTTTCTTTTCCTCGTGCGAGAGAACGCTTCCGGTCATCGCATCGACCGTGATCGTGGCTTCGCAACAGGGACAGACTATCGAGAATTTATCCATTCCGGAAAAAAGTATACATCAATTGTTCGGGCGTCCGGGGAAAACGTTCGGAACCTTTGCCGGATTGTTTCCGCCCTTACCCGGTGCTGTGGCCGGCGGAGGGGTTGGGGTGGGCGGCGGCGTGAGCCCGGCCGCGAGTATAAAATCCGTTACCGAAACACTTGCGATCTGCCTAAAACGGTTCGGATCGGCGTCAACCACCTTTCCGTTCTTCAAATAGATCTTGACCCGCGAGCCTTCGGAAGTTGTGATGCGTTCGACCTTGTTGATCTGCGGATGCGAGCGGAACTGCCGCGTCTCGGTCGCCACGTCGGTCAGCTTCGTCGAATAGGTCGAATCGTCCGGAGCAGGCCGGGCGAGCGGTTCGGCACGTTGGCCGGGATGAACCACGCCATCCGGCAATTGGATGTTAGCCTGCCTCGCTCGTTCCTCCTTTATCAAACGCTCCTGCTCGATCGGATTGAGCGGCACGTTCGCATTCGCGTCGCCCGAGGGCTGTGCCGATGGCGAATTCACCTCGCTCGGATCGACCTGAACCGGCTTGACCGCCGTTGCAGAATTCGAGCCCTGTGCATTCGACGCGGAAGTTTCAACTTCCGCCGAACCGCCGCAACCGGCGACCGCAATTGCCGCCGCCGCGATCCCATTCATTCCTATCCATCTAAAAGACTTAAGCAAAAACATTACTCCTAATAATAATCAAATTCGCTCGCGGCGTAAAAGAATGGCGGTTTGAAATGTAGAGATCATCGTTAAGCGGCAGTTGCTATTCCGCTCGCCGGCACGTAACACGGGCCAAAAAAATGGTTTTAGGGCGTCCTAAAATGGTCTTAGGAAGTCCCAAAACGGTTTTTGACGTCCCAGAATCGTTTTTGGAAGTCTCAGAATGGTTTTAGGACCTCCAAAAATGGTCCTAGGAGCTCTCAAAATGGTTTTAGGACGTCTTAGAATGGTTTTAGGACGTCTTGAAATGGTTTTAGGACGTCTCGGAACGGTTTGACGACGTGTTCGAACGGTTTGACGACCTGTTCGAATGGTTTGACGGCCTGTTCGAACCGTTTGACGGCCTGTTCGAACGGTTTGACGACGTGTTCGAACGGTTTGACGACGTGTTCGAACGGTTTGACGACGTGTTCGAACGGTTTGACGACGTCTCCGAATAGTTTGACGACGTCTCCGAATAGTTTGACGACGTGTTCGAACGATTCGGCGGCGTCAACAAATAGGGTAAATACGGCACTTTGTTCGAGATTTTGCCGGTGCGACCTCTGCCCGGCCCGCATTTAACGAAAAAGGCCGCCTTTTCAGACAGCCTTTTCGTTTTGACCGATCGGGGCGAGAGCCTAGACGTCGTAATACATCGAAAACTCAAGCGGATGCGGACGCAGGCGGAGCGGAGCGATCTCCTTTTCGCGTTTGTACGCGACCCAGCGTTCGATCATCGCCTTCGAGAAAACGTCACCTTTCAGCAGGAAGTCGTGATCGGCTTCGAGAGCGATCAGCGCTTCGTCGAGCGTTCCGGGCAGCGACGGCACGTTCTTCAATTCCTCGGGCGGAAGATCGTAAATGTCCTTATCGAGCGGTTCGCCCGGGTCGATGCGGTTCTGAATGCCGTCGAGTCCGGCCATCATCAAGGCCGCGAATGTGATATACGGATTGCACGTCGGGTCCGGCGGCCGGAACTCGAGCCGCTTGGCCTTCGGCGATGCCGAGAACATCGGAATGCGAACCGCCGCCGAGCGATTTCGGGCCGAATAGGCGAGATTTACCGGTGCTTCATAGCCCGGCACGAGCCGCTTGTAGCTGTTCGTTGTCGGGGCGGCAAATGCGACCAGGGCCGGAGCGTGCTTGAGCAATCCGCCAATGTAGAACTTCGCCATCTCCGAAAGGCCGGCGTACTGATCGCCCGCAAAAAGCGGATCGCCGTCGCGCCAAAGCGATTGGTGAACGTGCATCCCCGAACCGTTGTCGCCAAAGAGCGGCTTGGGCATAAAGGTCGCGGTCTTGCCGTAAGCGGCGGCCGTGTTCTTCACTACATATTTGAAGAGCATCAGGTTGTCCGCCGTGTGGAGCATGTTCGAGAAGCGGAAATCGATCTCGCACTGGCCCGCCGTCGCCACCTCGTGATGATGGCATTCGACATCGATTCCGACCGCTGCGAGCGTAAGCGAAATGGTGTTGCGGATGTCGATCAGGCTGTCGAGCGGAGCGACCGGAACGTAGCCTTCTTTCGGGCGAATGTGGTAACCCATGTTCGGCCGCATTTCGTCGCGGCTTCGGCGGCTGTTCCAATGCCCTTCTTCCGAGTCAAGAAAATATCCCGCCGAATTCTGGTCGTTGTGGAAAGCGGCCTCGTCGAACAGGAAGAACTCTGCTTCGGGCCCAAAATATGCCGTATCAGCGATCCCGGTGAAGCGAAGATAGCTTTCTGCCCGCACAGCGACCGAACGCGGGTCGAGGCCGTAGCCTTCCTTCGTGATCGGGTCTACGACGTTGGCGATAAGGCAAAGCGTCGGCTCATCCGTAAACGGGTCCATCCAGAACCGTGACGGATCCGGAATGAGAAGCATGTCGGATTCGTTGATCGCCGCCCAGCCACGGAGCGAAGACGCATCGAACCCGAAGCCATCTTCGAATGAATCTTCCGTCAGTTGGCTGATCGGGTACGTAAGGTGGTGCCACGCACCGAGAAGGTCGCAGAACCGAACGGAAACGAACCGCGCTTCCTGATCGGCAGCAAAATGGATCACATTCTTAGAGTTCATAATTTTTCGATTTGTTTAATGGCCGGGATTCCATGCCCCGGACTATTGGATTTAGACAGTGTCGAAATGGCAATCAGCGTGCCTTCTTTAGGAAAGCAAGGAAACGGCTTAATTACCAATAATGCAATGGGTTAGCGATCTTCTATTAAACATGGACCGGTCATTTCTCCTACAGATTCGTTGCTTCGCATGTATATTGGCTACGGATTTGTAGGGACGGCGGCCTCCATGCTCTCGCACGGTGAATCTACTGCCAACGCCTGCCTCTTGAATCGAATCGAAGCCCGTGGCGTCTGCGGGGCGAAACCAGCCTTGCCAACAAACCGTATTTGATACGACAGCACTTTAGAGTCAGAATAAGGTAATAGACTAATCCATCTCAGGAGCAAGAAATGAGGAACATCTTTAAGAACGGAAAGGGCTATTTCGCGGCCGCACTCGCAGCCGGAGCCATTTCGACGATTTTTATGACCACAAATAACCAAACGGCGGCGTCGGCTGCGGAAGTCGATAAGGCGGCAGTCGAGGCACTCACCAAAGATTGGACAGGGCCTTTCAGCGGAGTCCCGGCTTTTGACAAAGTGAAGGTTGAAGCCTTCGCCCCGGCCCTTGAAGAGGCGATGGCGGAGCAATTGCAGGAAGTCAACGCGATCGCTAACAACCGCGCCGTCCCGACATTTGAGAATACTATTGCCGCGATGGAAAAGGCGGGTTCGAAGATGGAACGCGTTTCGACCGTCTATTACATCTGGGCGGCGAATATGAACTCGCCGGAGTTTGCCAAAGTTCAGCGTGAAATGGCACCAAAGCTTGCCGCGTTCAATGACAAGATCACGCAGAACGAGGGACTCTTTAAAAAGATAGAAGCGGTTTATAACTCGCCAGAAAAATCGAAATTGACGCCGGAGCAGCAGCGGCTCACGTGGGTTTACTACACGAACTTCGTGCGGGCGGGGGCGAAACTGAACGCCGAACAGAAGGCTCGCCTCTCAGAGATCAACCAGGCACTTGCGGGACACTTCACGAAGTTCGGCCAGAATCTTCTCAAAGACGAGAACGACCAGTATATCGAGATCAAGAACGAGGCGGATCTGGCGGGAATGTCGCAATCCTTCAAGGACGGAGCCGCGGCGGATGCGGCCGCTAAGGGCCTTAAGGGCAGCTGGATCATCCGCAACACAAGGTCCTCGGTCGATCCGTTCCTAACCTATGCCGGGCGCCGCGACCTCCGAGAAAAGGTCTGGAAGATGTTCATTATGCGGGGCGACAACGGCGGCGCGACAGACAACAAAGCGATCATCGCCGAGATTCTTCAGCTACGCGCCGAGCGAGCCAAGCTCCTTGGTTACGAGACCCACGCTCATTGGAGGCTCGAGAATGCGATGGCGAAAACTCCCGAGCGGGCGATGGAATTGCTCGAGGCCGTCTGGACGCCGGCGATCGGCCGTGTGAAGGAAGAGGTTCGCGACATGCAGGCACTTGCCGACAAGCAAGGAGCGAAGATCACGATCGAACCTTGGGACTATCGCTACTACATGGAAAAGGTCCGTAAGGACCGCTACGACCTCGATGCAAATGAGGTGAAGCAGTATCTGCAGCTCGATAAGATCCGTGAGGCAATGTTTTGGGTCGCGGGTGAGCTTTTCAACTTTACATTCTCGCCGGTCAAGAACGTCCCCGTCTTCCATCCGGACGTGACCGTTTGGGAAGTAAAGAACAAAACCACAGGCAAGCATGTCGGCCTTTGGTACTTTGACCCTTATGCCCGCGACGGCAAGCGTTCGGGCGCATGGATGAACGCCTACCGTTCGCAGTCGCGGTTTGACGGCGAGGTAACGACGATCGTCTCGAACAATTCGAACTTTGTTAAGGGTAAGCCGGGTGAACCTGTGCTCATCTCATGGGACGACGCAAACACGATGTTTCACGAGTTTGGCCACGCGCTTCACGGCCTTTCATCGAACGTGAACTACCCGTCGCTTTCGGGCACTGCCGTCTCTCGCGATTACGTCGAGTTCCCGTCGCAACTTCTTGAGCACTGGCTTTCGACTCCGGAAGTTCTGCAGAAATACGCCGTCCATTATGAGACCGGCAAACCGATCCCGCAGGATCTTGTTAACAAGATTGAGCGGGCGGCGACTTTCAATCAGGGTTTTGCGACGACGGAATACCTGGCGAGTGCGTTGATCGATATGAAGTTACACCTGGCAGGTTCGCAAAAGATCGATGTCGCGAAGTTCGAAAAGGAAACGCTCGATAAACTCGGGATGCCGCGTGAACTCGTTATGCGCCATCGGACGCCGCAATTCTCACACGCATTCGGGAGCGACGGCTACTCGGCCGGATACTACAGCTATCTCTGGTCGGATGTGATCACCGCGGACGCGTACGGAGCGTTTACCGAAGGCAAAGGCCCGTATGACAAAGCGGTTGGCGAGCGGCTCGTTAAATACATTTTCTCGGTCGGCAACACGATGGACCCCGCCGAGGCCTATCGCAAATTCCGAGGCCGCGACCCAAAGGTCGAGGCTCTGATGAAGAAACGAGGATTTTAAGCAGAATTAGATGTAGGCCATTTTCAAATGGGATCCGTTCCGCTCTAGGGACGGATCTCACTTTTCGACAAAAATGAAATACCGAGTTTTTGAAGAACTTCCGGTCTGGCAAGCTTCGGTCGAACTCGCTCTCCGCGTTTTTGCTTTCTCAGAAAAGGCCGATTTTCGCGGCCTAGGTGATCTTAAGAACCAATTGGAAAGGGCATCCCTATCGATCTCAAACAACATCGCCGAGGGTTTCGAACGCGGTACAACGACCGAATTGATCCAGTTTCTTTATATCTCTCGTGGCTCCGCGGGCGAATCTCGATCGATGCTTCGTGTCTGCGAACGATCTGACCGATTCACAAATTTCAGATCTGAGATCTCAGATCTGATCGGACGCTCGACCAACATCTCGAAGCAGCTTCATGGCTGGCTTGAATCACTTAAGAACACGGACATAAAAGGCGTCAAATTTTACACAAACAAGGATCGCGAGCGCCGAGAGAGAGACCGCGAGTTCGAAGAATTTGACCGCGAAATGGCAAGATATAAGGCTGAGCTCGAAGCTCGGCTCCGAGCTAAAGATTAAAGCAAATGCTCGCTTGCTATTCGATCGATCTCAGCCGTTCGGGGACGATATCTATCGCGATTATTCGGCCGGCGGTTTTCTTCTTAGGATCCTCTTCGGGTACGTATGTTATAACGGCCCAGACGGGTTGTTTGATGCTTCCGCACCCGATCTGAAGGTCCGGAAGATCTACGTAGGAAGTAAGCTCAAGGCCCTGAAAATCCTTACTTGTCAGCCGTACCACAGCACTCCCGTCTTTGATCATAAATGCAATGCTGTCTCGCGAACATTCGATCGCACTTAGGTGCCCGAGAATTCGCTTTTCACCGGCTTGCGGTTTTCTAAGTACGCGATTAAGCGATTCGAGTTCGGCGGCTGCTGCGAGTTCCTTCAGCTTTTCTTCGGTGAGTTCCTCATCCGCACCCAACACGACAACCGATTGACGCCGAGGGCCGCTTTCCCCAACATCGGGCCCTGACTGCCCGCCAGCGAACTCCCTCTCTCTTTCAGAATACCGCTGAAGGTCGCTGACGTTTTGAAGGACGCTTCTTGCACGGTTTCGAACGTTCGGATCCTGAGCTGTCTTGTAAACGCCTTCCGCGAGCCGTTTGGCCTCGTCGAAATCGCGTTTGCGTCCATGGAGCCCGGCGAGGTCCAGCATATAGTTCTCGTTCCCCGGGGAAAGTCGTAGTGCGGTGCGGATCTGTCCGATCGCGTCGTCGATCTCATCATTTCGGACCAAAGCAATGAATGCGAGAAGCGAATAACTCTCAGGAAAGTTCGGATTCGAAGCTATCGCCTTCCAGAGCGACTCGCGGATCGTCCGCGCTGCTTCGTCCGAGTAATTGGCCACCCAGCCGTTCCCGTCCATAGCCTCGCGGCTCAGCACATACGCATATCGATAGTGGACAAGATGTCCGGCAGTTTCAGCCCGTCTTGCCTTTTCAAGAAAGCCCTTGGCATCGGCAAACTTTCGCTGCCGCATCTTCGCCATGCCCATTGTGGAGTTTGCAAGAATGTTGTCAGGCTCCGCGGCAAGCGACTCTGCGAGGCGAGCTTCGGCCTCTTCAATTCGGCCAGAGCCTAGCAAAAGGTCACCAAGATACGCATTGGCCGCGGCAAGCGACATCGGCTCGGTCTTGATCTTGTCGTCGAACACAAGTTTGTTCTTGAATGTGATCTGGAAGCCTTTGTAGGTACTTTGCCCGACATAGCGGCGAAGTTCCTTTTCCATCTCCTCGAAGCTGGTCTTAAAAGCAGCTCGAAACGCCGCTTCAGGTGTTTCTCCATTTCCGATGGCGTTCAAGTAAGCATTGATCTCATTTGCTCGGTTGCCGCCCTTGCCATGTATCAAATAGTGCATCAGGGCCCATGACTGCGCATAGAAGATATTGGCACTATGGCTTCCCTGCTGGTTAAGCGTGAAGTAGTCGATCGAAAAGAACTGCTGCAGCGGGATCAGCTTTGTGTTCTGAAGCGTGTATAGGTGGTTGTTGTTGAGATCCCCAAGATTGACCCGAATATCACCCTCGATAGAAAACTGGTCGTAATATTCCGCAAGCCCCTCATTGAACCAGGGCGGCACCTTGGACCGGCCGAAACTGTTGTTGACAAGGTAGTGAATATACTCGTGGTAAATCGTTTGATAGGTTTGTTTCGATTCGCCCTCAGTTGAGAGCACGATGTAGTTTGCGTCCTCTCGCGGTGAGAAATAGCCGGCCACCCACTTTGTAACTTTACCGTCTGCGGACTGAGGTTTATATGGCCGAAACGCCTTCTCGTTGCGAAAGACAATGACGGTTGTCGGTACCGGTGACGAATACTTCAGCGAAGGAAGCAGCTGAACGAATACTTCTCGGAACTGCTCGAGCCGCGTCGCAACACGTCTGATCTCAGCCTCTTTAGCATCGCCGATCAGGTGGAAATTGGTCGAACGCACCGAGGTCCATTTATCCTGAGCCGCGGCCGGAATGGCAAACGCGGCAACGAATACGAAAAGAACGATCAGAAACCGCTGTGGGACACTTTTGTGGGTCATAAGGTACTACTCCGAAAGAAGGTTCCCGTTATATTACGCGTTTCGCTTTTTCGATGTCAATATTTTTTGACGGATCACGATTTCGGCTGGATGCCGAGGTTTCGCATTCGGCGGTAGAGGTGGCTGCGGTCGACGCCCATTTCCTCGGCGGCCTTGCTAACGTTGCCGTCGTGTTCGGCGAGCTTGTGGAGAATGAACTCACGCTGATAGGCATCGGTCGCGGCCTTGAAGGACGGAAATCGGAAGCTCGCGGCAGGGGCTTCATTGGCGGTGCCGAATGATGGCAGATCGGCGGCGGCGATCTTCTGCTTTGCGGTCATTATTATGACCCGCTCGACCGTGTTCCGCAGTTCGCGAACGTTCCCCGGCCAAGTGTATTTCTTGAGAGCCTCGATGGAATCTTCGGCGAAGGTTTTCGCGGGCCTGCCGTAGTCTGCTGAGAAGCGCCGGTTAAAGTGCTCGACCAGCAGCGGGATGTCCTCGCTTCGTTCGCGGAGCGGCGGGACCTGGAACGGGATAACATTCAGCCGATAGAAAAGATCGGCGCGGAAGTTTCCGTTATCGATGAGCCAATCAAGTCGTTTATTGGTCGCCGAAATAACGCGGACATCGACCTTGATCGCGGTGTTGCTGCCGACCGGTTCGAAGCGTTGCTCCTCGAGAACGCGGAGCATCTTCGCCTGGACCCGCGGCGACATATCACCGATCTCGTCAAGGAACAGCGTAGCGCCGTCGGCGATCTCAAACTTGCCTTTCTTATTTGCAAGGGCACCCGAGAACGCCCCTTTCACATGGCCGAAGAGTTCAGATTCGACAAGGTCTTCCGGGATTGCCGCCGAATTTATCTCGACGAAGGGAGCCGCTCGCCGCTTTGACTGCGAGTGGATCGCCCGGGCGACGAGTTCCTTGCCCGTTCCGCTCTCGCCGGAAATGAGAACGCGGCCATCCGAGGGAGCGACGATCGAGATCTGCTTGCGGAGCGCCCGCATCGCAACCGATTCGCCGACCATCACGTACTCATCGGCGAGGTCCTGCTGAAGCTGTTGATTTGTCCGTTCGAGTTCGCGTTGGCGGACGGCGTTCTTAACGGTGACGATCGTGCGGTCGAGGCTGAGCGGCTTTTCGATAAAATCAAAGGCACCGAGTTTGGTCGAGCGGACGGCGGTCTCAATATTCCCGTGGCCGGAGATCATTACGACTGCTGCGTCGTTTCCCTCTTCGCGGAGTTTTTGCAGCGTCTCGAGCCCGTCAATGCCATCGCCGAGCCAGATATCGAGCAGAATGCAGGCAAAATGCTCTTTCCGCGAGACCTCAAGACACGCCTCGCCCGTCGCCGCATCGGCAACGTCAAACCCCTCGTCCTCAAGCACCCCGCGAAGCGTCTCGCGGATACTCGGCTCGTCGTCAACAATAAGAACAGAACTCATTTGAGCTTCAATTGCACATCTATTTTCGCAACCACTAATGTCGCGAGACTCCGTAAAATGCTTCCTCCAATAAAGATCGGCGTCATCATAACCAATGGAGGCGAGCGGTAAAAAACAAAAATACCGTAACAGGTCTCACGCGTCGCGGAGTCACAAGGAGCGGTCGGGATCGGCTGGGTCGCGATCTCCCAAATCACAATGAAAGCGATCAGCGGCACAACGACCGCTACCCAAGAAGCGATATGCCGATTATAATTACGCTCCACTCGAGCCGAAAGAATGTAAGTGCGATGAATGAGAGCAATAACCAATATTCCAGCACAAAGCAAAAGCAGAAGATCTTCAAAATTGCTCTCAAAAGTAACCGCAGTTTCGTGATTTATCGAAGCACGTACGAAACCAAAGATCTCCGCCCCGGAGAGGAACAGTAGAACCGCAGCCGCAAGGATACTAAGCCACCGTGTTCGCAGCATTAGTTCGACGTACCTTTTGTACCAGCCGTTCATTTAACTCTCACGAAACCCATCCATGGACGTGATCGATATCACCGTAAATTTGACCGTTCCAAGTACGGCAAACGCAAGTGACGTCATCTCAAGTGGAAAGGTCGGAAATAGACTGTACATCGGAAACCCGTTTGAGCTGTCACAGTTCCAAAGGCACCCATATAAAGAGAACAAGGTCACAACATACGAACAAACCGAGCAGATGCCAAACGTAGCAACATTTCCCATGAAGCTCAGTTTATTGAACACCAAATAAGCGAGCCGAAGACCAAATACGCCGGCAAAAGATAAAGGCACGATCAATGCTTTAAACGCTGCTTCTTCCGATACGTCCTCAGCGGTCTGCGCAGCGAATGCTATTAACAACAGTTCCCGTAATGAAAGAACCACTAACAATGCGGCCGCAACGATCGACATGAGTCGCAAGGAAGCAAAGCGGCTGATGTATTCACGCTTCCAGCTCGTCCACATGATCCAACTAAAGCGGCAGTTCGATGATGAACCTTGAGCCCTTCGGCTTGTTTACTGCGGCGATTATCTTGCCGCCGTGTTCGCTGATTATACGCTGGACAATCGCAAGGCCGAGCCCGGTTCCGCGGCCCTTGGTCGAAAAATAAGGCTGAAAGAGCCGCCGGAGGTCGGCCGGCTGAATTCCCTTTCCGTTGTCCGTCACCTCGGCGGCAATTATATCGCGGGCCGGTTCGTAGCGGGTCGTTACGCGGATCAGGTTCTCGCCGCCCTGCTCCTCAAATGCCTCGTAGGCGTTCTCGATCAGGTTAACAAAAACGCGTTTCATCTGCTCGGCGTCAAGCATCGTCGGCGGAAGGCCGGCGGCAAGCTCAACCTCAAGCCGTGCCTCGCCGCCGCGTCCCTCGTACATCGCCGCCGCCTGGCGGACCAACTCGTTGAGGTCACCGGGCTGCGGCTTCGCGTTCGGCAGCCGGGCAAAACGCGAAAACTCATCGACCATCGTCTTCAGCGACTGAACCTCGCGGATTATCGTGCTTGTGCCGTCGCGAATCACCTTCACCGTCTGGCCATCGGTGGTGTGGATATCTTCCGCTGTTCCGTTAGACTCGGCAAAACGCTTGGCGATCCGCTCGGCCGAAAGCTGAATAGGCGTCAGTGGGTTCTTGATCTCGTGTGCCATCCGGCGGGCAACTTCCTGCCAGGCGGAGGCTCGCTGTGCGGTGATCAGCTCCGAGAGGTCTTCGATAACGACGACCGCACCCGCTTCATTCTCAAGCGCCGTCGCCGTTATCGCGACCGGAATCTCGACCGCATCGAGCGACGCTTCATTCTCGGGCCGAAGCTGCGTTTGGTCCGAGGCGTGGCCGATCCGCATCGCCCGCGAGACAAGCGTTTCGATAACACGGCGATTCTCTTCGCCGAGCAGCGTTGCGAGCTCGAGCCCCTTGAAATCCGCCGTTTCGAGCTTCAGCATCCGAACCGCCGCACGATTTATCGTCGTTACGCGGCCGTTGGCGTCGAGCGAAACGACACCGGTCGGGAGCGAATCTAGCACGGTCTCGATATACCGCCGCCGCTCGCGGATCTCCGCCGAGCTTTCCTCGAGCTTGCCGGACATCTCATTGAATGCCCCGACAAGCAGCGCAAGTTCGTCCTCGGCAGGTGCGTCAACGCGATGGCCGAGGTTGCCCTTTGCGATCTCGCGGGCTCCTTCGGCGAGTGCCTTGATCGGGTCGGTCAGCCCGCGGGCAACATAGATCGCCGTCCACGATGAAGCGAAAATAAGCAGGAATGTGAGCACGCCGAGCGTTAGGAAGCCGAGCTGGCGGACCGTGATCTGACGCTCCTTCATCCGGTCAAACTCGACCAACGATTCCTGAAAGCTCTGGCCAGCGATCTCGCCCGAAAGCTTGTCAGGAATTATTCGCAGCTTCCTGCCCTCGGTAAGCCCGGTCGTAACGACGTCAAAGCCGCCGGACTCATTGATGTAAACCTCGGGAAGGCTTCCGGCCTTAGCTTTTGCTAATAGGTCGTCGAGCTCGGCCTTCCGTTCGGGTGTTCCGAGCCTCGTTGCAGAGGCGGCGACATTTCCGCGGGCATCGACGACCTCAATGTGCGAGAGGTTTGCCGCCTCCGCAATCTCGCGAAGTCCGGACTCCGACACTTCGCGTCCACCGATCGCCGCGGCCAACGCACGTGCGTCGCGAAGCAGGCCGGCGGCATGGTCGGCGATGGCCTCGTCGCGGGCTTGCGTCAGCACATTCTCGGGTATCTGCGAGAACCAGCGTTCGATCGCGCGGTTCATAAAAAGATAGGAGAAACCGGCCATCGCCACGATCGGCAAAAGGCTGATGGCAAAAAAGTAAAGAAACAGCCGCGTCTTGATGCGCGAACCAAGCTGTAGCTGCCGCCGCTCGCGGACCAGCTTAAGCACGCTTCGGAGGAAGATAAACCCGAAGATAATGAAGGCGAAAAAGTTGAGCGACGAGAGCGCGTAGAGAAGCAGCGTATCGCTCGCCGTCTGGACCGAAAAATCTTTCCAGAGATTCGAGGTCTGCAAAAGAAAGAGCACGACGAACGAGACGACGACGAAGATCCCGGTCAGGATCGCCGTTTTTCTCCGGTCGGGTTTGCTCTTTTCCGTCGCCATTTTGCTAGAGTTTAGCATAAATGGGAGTTGCGGCGGCCGTATTGTGCAGTCGAGGGCAGTTCGCTAAACTTTGCTGAATATGACGTTTTCGTCGATATTTTTTGGGCCCGACGGGTTACTTAGAAGCGGCTGGCGGTTCGGTGTTTTCTCGGCACTTTTTCTCGTAGCCGGCGTATTCCTGAGCGGCGTCGCGTTCGTGCTTACAAGTCCGCTGGACATCGAAAGCGAGCCGGGCTCATCAGCGTTTCTTTTCACAAATGGCCTGCTAATGACTGCGGCGGCCTTGCTCATCGGCTGGCTTTGCGCAAGCAGGCTTGAGGGGCTGCCGTTCAGTTCGCTCGGTGCGTCTTTCTCTTCGGGCTGGCTGCAGAATCTTGTTATCGGCAGCCTGCTCGGAGCGGCGACGCTTGCTCTTGCGATAGCGATCGCCTGGGCATTCGGCGGCGTTTCGTTCTCGGTCAATGCAGCCGGAGCTTCGGCGATAATTCATACGATGCTGCTCTCATTCGCCGTATTTGCTGCGGCCGGTGCGGCCGAGGAAGCTCTCTTCCGCGGTTACATCTTTCAGACGTTCGACCGCTCGCGGCTGACTCTTTTTGCGATCGTGCTTACCTCGCTGCTTTTCGCGACGGTCCACAATGCGAACCCGAACGCCTCGGCATTCTCATGGGGCAATACATTTCTCGCGGGTATCTGGTTCGCCGTTGCGTATCTCCGGACGCGCGACCTTTGGTTCGCCACCGGGCTGCATGTGATGTGGAACTGGATGCAGGGAGCCTTTTTCGGGATTGAAGTTAGCGGACTGCGTGAGCTTGTTCCAGCACCACTTTTGATAGAAACCGACTCGGGGCCGGCATGGCTGACCGGAGGAAGTTACGGGCTCGAGGGCGGTATTGCCTGTACCGTAGCCTTGCTCATCTCGACCGCAATGATATGGTTTGTGCCCGGGCTTAAACGGTCTGGATCTTGAAAGAAATATCGACGGCACGCGCCGAGTGCGTCAGCCGGCCGACCGAGATCAGGTCAACTCCGGCCTCGGCATAGGACCGAACGCGGTCGAGGTCCATTCCGCCCGAGGCTTCGATAAGCACATTCGGGTTCAGGTTACGCGACATTTCGACCAGCTTTGCCGCTTCTTCCGGCGACTGATTATCGAGCATGACGATATCGGCACCGGCCTCGATTGCCTCGCGGAGCTGCGCCCAATTGGTTATCTCGGCCTCGATCTTGTGAAGGTGGCCGACCTTCTGCTTAGCGGCGATCACGGCCTCGGTCACGCCGCCGGCGAGTGTGATGTGGTTGTCCTTGATCAGTACGCCATCATCGAGGCCCATCCGATGATTCTTTCCGCCGCCGACCGTTACGGCATATTTTTCAAGCAAGCGAAGCCCGGGCGTCGTCTTGCGAGTATCGACGATCGCCGCGTTAGTCCCCTCGACGGCTCGGACGTATTGCCGGGTCAGCGTCGCCACGCCGGACATCCGCTGAAGCAGATTTAGAGCCACACGCTCACCGGTAAGCAGTACATCGGCAAAGCCTTTTAGCGAGCCGAAAATCGTGCCTTCCTCAACCTCATCGCCGTCCTGAAAGCCGGTCTCGATCTCCGGAATCTCCGGGTCAAGATGCAGAAACACGGCCTCGGCAATATTCAGCCCGCAGATGACCAGATATTCCTTAGCCAAAAATCGGCCAATGCCGCGAACCTCGTCCGGCACCGTCGCCGAGGTAGTAATATCGCCGCGGCCGATGTCTTCGGCCAAAAAATGTCCGATCGTCGAAATGACCTCTCCGTTATCCAGCCAATTCATATCTTTTTCTGCGAATTGTTTCCGATTCCCTGACCCAAATGATAGCAAAGAATCGTTATTGAGTTTAGAAGCTTTTGATCATTTGGCACATTGGCCGGGCGACCCGCTCCCGGCCTGTGAAAATGGACATTAAGATCAAACAAAAGGAGAATCCAGGTGAAAAACAGAATTCAATTAGCAGCCGCATGCGCGGTACTTCTCGCCTTCGGGCTTGCCTGCAACTTTAGCACGGCAAATATGAGCAGCTTCAAGGTAGGCAAGGATAAAGCCGTGACGCAGGAAGCGACAAGTTTCAAGGCAGGCGACACTTTGTACGGAGCGGCGGTCATCTCAAATGCGATGAGCAAAACGACCGTAAAATTCTATCTCTCGGCCGACGACGTAAAGGGAATGACTAAGGGCGAAGTGATCAAGGGATCGAACGTCGATGTTTCAGTGCCGGAAGGCGGCGGAACGGCGACTTATTCGCTGCCACTGCCGGGCAACATTCCCGGCGGGAAATATATTCTAACGGCCGATATGCATAATGAGGCAGGCGAGAAAAAAGATGGGAAGACCGTTGCCATTACGATCGAAGCCGGAAAGGCTCCGGCACCGACCCCGGAAACCGCCGATGACAGCGAAGACAACTCGACAAACAGCGACGACAGCAATTAGGCCGACAAAGACCGATCGCTTGATCTAAAAACACTTGGCCACGGATGAGTGCGGAATTCGGAACTCCACTTCCGCACCCGCCCGCGGCCATTTTTCAATCAGTTTTCGCAGAATCAGGGAATAGGTGCTTCTATCTTGATGTTCGGGTCGTATTCGTATGTTCGTACCGTTCGCTTCTTAACTACGCGAGGGAAGAGCGATCCTTCTATGACCTCATCTTGAAGCAGTAAGCCATCGGACCCGATCCAATAGCGCGTTTCCGTGAATTGTATGGCATTATCTTCGTTGGTTATCTTGATCTCTTCAAATAGCTCTGCAGGCCAACTGCCAAGAAATACCGATTCGACAGAGTATTGAACTGCCGGGAGCCGCATGGCGCCTCCACTTCCGGTTCCAGTTCCGGTTCCATATCCCTGCTTGCTGAGTTCGCGCATTGACCAACCGCCCGGACTTTCGCGCGTGTATAGGAACCCGCCGATCCGAATCTCCTCGCTTTCTATCTTTTCACCGTCACTTTTAACCGACATTCGTAACGAGCGGTAATGATCATCCGAAAGGTATTGGTACAAACTTCTAACAGTCGAATCGATCGACCCGTCCTTGTACCCCTCATGTACGGTCTCAACAGTTCGCTTCTTGTCATAGACGGAGCTCCTGGCACTCCAAGTCCGTTCAGAATAGGTGCCACGTTCGATCAGTTTCCTCTGGGCGGACGCGTAATCAGCACCGAAAAGGAAAGTAAATACGAAAAGCGGTAACCCGAATACGATCAATCTCTTCATGCTAAAGCCTCCAGGTTCGAATTGAGAGTTGCGGTTTGTTGTTCGATCTCCGCTTTGCGTTCGCGGAGGGCTTCGACCTTTTCGGCCGGGGCTTTGTTGACGAAATCTTCGTTTGAAAGCTGCCCGGCCAGGCGCTGGTATTCTACGTCAAGTTTGTTTATCTGGTTCTGCAATCTTTCGCGTTCCTTGTCGAAATCGATAAGCCCCTCTAGCGGCACCGCGATCTCGGCATTCGCGATCACGGCCTTTGCCGAGGCCTTTGGAACGTCGAGCGTTTCAGCCAACACCAATTTATCAGCCCGTGCGAGCTTTAAGATCTGCGCCTCGTTTGCGGCGAGGATCGCCTGGTTCTCCGCAACGGCCGCGACATGAACGGCGACGCGGTCCGAGGGCTTGATGTTCATCTCGGTCCGGATATTACGGACACGGCGGATCGTATCGATCACGAGCTGCATTTCGGCCTCCGCAGCCGCATCGACCGCACTCACGTCACCCGGCGGAAACGCCGCGAGCATAATGGTCGCCTCGGCACTCTGATATGCTTTAGCATGCATTTGTGATGAGGTGCCCGGGAGTTTTAGCCAGAGTTCCTCGGTCAGATACGGCATAAATGGATGGAGCATCCGCAGGGCGATCTCAAGAATGGTCAGGATCCGCGAAGTTGCTTCGACATCCCCGGAATTGATCTCGTCCTTCTTTAACTCAATGTACCAATCGCAGAAATCGTCCCAGACAAAGTGATAAAGCAATGAAACTGCCGTGTGGAACTCATACTTCGAAAGCGATCGGTTAACGTCCATCGCCGTCTGGTTCAGCCGCGAAATGATCCACCTGTCCGGAAGCGAAAGGGCCGACCGATCCATCAAGCTTGCGTGGTCAACGGCCGCATTCTCGGAATTCATCAAGCAAAATCGAGTCGCGTTCCAGATCTTGTTGGCGAAGTTACGGTAAGTTTCTACGCCGGTATCGTTCCATTTGATGTCCGCCCCGGTCGCGATGCTCGCGAGGTATATCCGCGTCGCGTCCACGCCGAACTTGTCGAACATCTCAAGCGGATCGACGCCGTTGTTGCGCGACTTTGACATCGGCTTTCCGTCCTTGCCCAAAACGGTGCCGGTCACGACCACATCCTCGAACGCCTTCTTGCCCGTGAACTTCTTCGTCAGCATTATCATCCGCGAGACCCAAAGGAAGATGATGTCGCGGCCAGTGAC
Source organism: Acidobacteriota bacterium (assembly GCA_019639235.1). Taxonomy (GTDB): domain Bacteria; phylum Acidobacteriota; class Blastocatellia; order Pyrinomonadales; family Pyrinomonadaceae; genus OLB17. Next base: position 98,142 of record JAHBSG010000009.1, read on the forward strand.
AAGGACGTCGGTCGGAAGAAAAGTTTCCAGATCGGCGAGCGGTGAGCGGTGAGCGGTGAGCAGATCTGAGCCCGCTTCCTTACTGCTAACTGCTGACGGCTCACTGCTAACTTCTCCTGTCCAGCCTAACGTAGAGAATGCCCAGAGCCCGGATGAGAACCAGGTGTCAAGTACGTCCTGGTCTTGCGTCAACTCGTTAGTGCCCGCCTGTTCGTATGCTTCTTCTGCCGTTCGGGCGACGAAGACATTGCCATCATTGTCGTACCAGGCCGGGATCTGATGGCCCCACCAGAGCTGTCGAGAGATGGTCCAGTCTTTCAGGTTTTCGAGCCAGGTGGTATAGACCTTTTCGTGCGGGACCTGCGGGTGAAAATGCGGAACACCCTCGGATCGCATCAGATCGAGAGCGATGTCACGCATCTCGTCCATCTTGACGAACCATTGCTTTGAAAGGATCGGCTCGACCACGGTCTTGCAGCGTTCGCAGATCGGCAGCGATACCTCATAGTCCTCGATCTTTTCGAGCAGGCCGAGCTCTTCGAACCGCTCAATGACCAACTTGCGGGCCTCAAACCGGTCAACGCCGTCGAAGTCCTTGCCGGCAGCGGCGTTCATCGTGCCGTCGTCGTTCATTACAAGAAGCTGCTCAAGCCCGTGCCTCTCGCCGACAAGGTAGTCGTTGGGGTCATGTGCCGGTGTGATCTTCACCGCACCGGTCCCAAATTCGGCTTCGACATATTCATCGGCAATGATCGGGATCTCGCGGCCGGTAAGCGGCAGTTCTACCGTCGTGCCGATCAAGTCTTTGTATCGCTCGTCCGATGGATTAACGGCAACGGCAGTATCGCCGAGCATTGTTTCGGGACGTGTCGTCGCGACCGTAATTGTCCGGTCGGTTCCTTTGACCGGATATTTTAGGTAAACGAGCTTGCCGTCTTTCTTGGTCTCTTCTTTTACTTCAAGGTCGGAAAGAACGGTCTTATCACGCGGGCACCAGTTGACGATTCGAAGGCCGCGGTAGATCCAGCCCTCTTTGTAGAGCGTGCAAAAAACGTTGCGGACGGCGAGCGAGAGGCTTTCATTCATCGTAAAACGCTGACGTGACCAATCGACAGAGGCTCCCTCGCGACGCATCTGCTCGGTGATGGTGTTGCCGTATTGCTCCTTCCACGCCCAGGCCCTGCGGACGAATTCCTCGCGGCCAATATCGAGCGGCGACTTGCCTTCGTCCTTTTTGAGCTGTTCGACGACCTTTCGCTGGACGGAGATTCCGGCGTGGTCCGTGCCTGGAAGCCAAAGCGTGCGGAAGCCTTGCATACGCTTCCAGCGGGTCAGCACATCCATGATGGTGTGCTGAAGGGCATGGCCCATGTGCAGTGAACCGGTTACGTTCGGCGGCGGGATCACGATCGAATAGGTCGGCGCAGATGGGTCCTCGTTTATCTCCGGTGCAAAGCAACCGTTCGCTTCCCAACGCTGGTAATGGCTTTCTTCCGCGGTTTTCGGGTCGTAGGCTTTGGCGATTTCCATATGGATAAAACTGAAATTCTAAAACAAAACCGGCCGGTTTTCATCTCGCTTGAGATCACCGGCCGGAGTGTCGAGTTCATATAGTGGTCAAACAGGTCTGTGGAGTTTCTCGGCTAGTTTGGTCGCGATGAGGTCGACAAGCTCGTCGGAAAGAGCGACAACTCGCTCTTTCGAACCAAGATCAGCAGCCTCCCGTTCCGTAGTGAAGCGTATCGGTTGATCCACTTGTCCGAAAGCCGGGATCTCCAAGAGGTCGAGATCGCTCCACGACGCATCCTTCTGGTTCGGCAGCTCGGCAGTTTCGGTTAACGGGTTTAGATCCGAAGTAGGCAATTCATCTGCGTAGGCCGATTCCTCTCGGTTGAGCAAATACTCTTCGGCTTCAGAAGGAACCACCGGCTCAAACTCGAAGCCATCGCTGACCGGAACCAACGGTTCCTCCGGCTCGTCAGCACCGCCTGCAAAATGATCGGGTTCGACATCACTAAGAAGATCTTCAATGCCGAACTCCGCTGTTTCAGCTGTGCCAATCGTCGATCGCTCCGCGTCAAACATCCACTCGACCGTTCTGCCCTCCCCGTTTCCTTCCGTTAACTGCTGGTCCGAATCAGCACTTTCATCTTGAGAAACATGCGGCAAGCTTCCGTAGTCAACGGCATTCAATTGTTCGCTCGAGCTATCTTCAATGGAAAAGGAGGGCAGCGATTCAGCCTCGACGTTCTCTCTAACAGTTTCGTGCTCGGGTCGCGAATAGCTGGTTTCGATCATCTCATCATCCAAACCCTGATCACTGAACTCGAACTCGACGGTCTCATCCAAGACCGGCGTTTCACCGATGCTTCGATGGTAGAGCGATTCGATATCCGAATGGTTCTGACCGTCATCTTCGGTCAGGGCCTCAGACGTCGTGCCCAATACGGCAGCGTTCGATTCAACGAGTTCATTCACTTGATGGACTAGCTGCCTGATCGACTGGAATGGCTTGGTCACCGAGGCACTTGCACCGACCGCGGAGGCCATCTGCTCGTCAAAGGGCTCGAACGATCCGGCCAACAATACGACCGGAGTCGAGTGGGCATTAATATCCGAGCGGATCGCACGGCATATTTCGTACCCATCCGGGCCGGGCATATTGACGTCCGCCAAGACGATATCGGGACGCTCCGCCCGAAGAAGACCCATGGCTGCCTCACCATCCGGGGCAGTAAAGACCTCGTATCCCTCTTCCGAAAAGGTGAGTTTGATCACCTTCTGGATCGTCACTGAGTCATCTGCGATAAGTAGCTTACGGTTGCTCACGGTAATTGCTCCTTTAGCAAAGGAAAAATGAAGAATTGTCCACAAAAACCTAACACCTAAGGCTTGCGGACGTCAAGATTTTGCGGCATCAGGCGGCATTGCCGGCCCGTTCCTGCTTCTTCGTCCGGACAAGTTCCCCTGCGAGCCGGATCGCTTCCATCATACTTGAGTGCTCGGCAATTCCCCGCCCGGCTATGTCAAAAGCGGTGCCGTGATCGACCGACGTCCTAATGAGCGGCAAGCCGAGCGTCACATTCACGCCTTTGCCGAACGAAAGGCACTTCACAGCGATCGTCGCCTGATCATGATAACACGCGATGACCGCATCGAACTCTCCTGTATTACATCGAAGAAATACGGTATCTGCCGCAAATGGCCCTGACACGTCGACTCCCTTGCTCCTGCACTCATCGATCGCCGGAGACATCTCGTCCGCTTCTTCGCTACCGAACATCCCGTTCTCCGATGCATGCGGGTTGAGTCCTGCGACTGCGATCTTGACCGGCCGGCCAAGCAGCTTCGCCATTTCCGCCGATGTAAAGCGGATCAGTTCAGCCAGCCTTTCGCGCGTCACACGAGCGATCGCATCCTTTAGCGAAAGATGCGTCGAGAGAAGTACGACCCGGAGCGGCCCCGCGAAGAAACTCATCGCAAAGCGATCAGTGCCGGTCAACGCGGCAAGAAACTCAGTGTGGCCCGGGAAATCATACCCCCCAAGCGAAAGCGAACGCTTGCTGATCGGGGCTGTTGCAATGGCATCGATCCGGCCTTCACTCCAAAGCTTCACCGAAGCTTCGATATATTCGCCCGCAGCCCGGCCGCAGATCGGATCTTCGCGACCGTATTCGACTGACTTTGGCAGGTTCCCAAGATCATGGACGGTGCACTCGCCAACCACCGGCTCGTCGCCGGCCCGGAAATCGAGCCGGATGTTCAGACGCTCTGTTTCGGCCTTGAGGAATTCGAGATCGCCGATGATCAGATACTCGGCCGCTTCCCGCAAAGCGTTGTCGGCCAGGGATTTGAGTACGATCTCAGGGCCGATCCCGGCAGCATCGCCGATGGTGATCCCGATACGCGAAGGGCGCGAATTTGTAAGCGGCGGCATCGAAGTCGTGTGCACACGACAATGATACCACCGCTTTACACCAAGAGGTTAATAGGTGCTAGTCCGCCTGCCGCCGGATAAAGGTCGGAACGTCAAGATCCTCGCTTCCGCGCGGCTCAACCGGGATGAAAGGAACGCCGCCTGCACTTGCGGCCACCGGCATCGCGGCCTGTCGCGGCAACGGCATTGCGGCCTCGGCCGCGACATCAAAGCCGGTTGCAATGACCGTCACCTTGATCTCGTCGTCCATATCTTCGCGGAAAACGTTGCCCCAGATAATGTCTGCGTTCTCGTCTGCTTCACTTTCGATCATACCGATCGCGTCCTCGATTTCGCCAAGCGGCATTCGCGAACTGCCGGTCACGTTTATCAAAGCGGCTTGGGCTCCGGTGATCGAGTTCTCTTCGAGAAGTTTATAGTCAAGAGCTTCACGCATCGCCTTAGACGCTGCATCCGGCCCCTTCGCTGAACCAACGCCCATTAAGGCAACGCCGCGGCCTTTCATCACTGTGGTAACGTCGGCGAAGTCGAGATTGACTACGCCCGGCGTTGTGATCAGATCGGTGATGCCTTGAACGGCTTGAAGCAAAACCTCGTCAGCCTTTTTGAACGCATCCATCACGGTGATATTCTCCTGAACCTCGCGAAGACGAGCGTTCGGGATGGTGATGATCGTATCGACACAGCCGCGAAGTTCGGCAAGGCCACGCTCGGCCTGGGCCATTCGCTTTTTCCCTTCCATGCCGAAGGGCTTTGTTACCACGGCAACCGTAAGTGCACCGAGTTCAATGGCAAGTGAGGCGACGATCGGAGCGGCTCCGGTACCGGTTCCGCCGCCGAGCCCTGCGGTCACGAAAACCATGTCAGAGCCTTCGAGGACCTCGAGAAGCTTCTCGTGATCCTCGAGAGCGGCATCGCGGCCGGTATCGGGATTCGATCCGGCACCGAGGCCACGGGTCGAACGATTGCCGAGCTGGATCTTGATCGGAGCCTTTGAGGCATTGAGGGCTTGGAGGTCAGTGTTCGCCACGATGAACTCGACGCCCTTGATCCCTTCTTCGATCATCCGGTTCACAGCGTTCCCGCCTCCGCCGCCGACACCGATGACCTTTATCCGGGCCCCGGTGATCGGAGGTTCGTCGATAAACATCTTGATACCACTAGTGTTCATTTCGTGTCCTTACTTTGCAAAATCCAATCAATTCCTGCACACACAGGAAACCAACAAATCGATGTTTTCGGTGAAATGCTGACGAGTGCAATATCAACTATATATTGTGTTGACGGGAGAAGAGCATACAACCATTTGTGTAAAAAATCTAGTCAACAGATACCACCTACCGAAATTTTTCGCGAAAATTTTCAAACCAAGCTCCGAGTTTGCCTGTTCCGCCGCGATTGCCGACGCCTTCGCGCATTTGCTCGCGGAAAGAGCGAAGAGCGAGCCCGCACGCGACCGCCCATTCCGGCGATTCGATCTGCTCGACCAAGCCGCCAAAGATTCGCCGGGAAGGCAGCCCGAGCCTTGTCGGAGCATCAAACACCTGCTCTGCTATCTCAACCATTCCGCGTGGCATCGAGCCGCCGCCTGTTAACACGACGCCGCTCGGTATCTGGGCTCCTGCCGCTGCAACCTCGCCCGCGAGATGCTGAAGCAGCTCTATCGCCCGCGGCTGCATAATGTCGCAGAGTATCTCCTTTGAAAGCCCGCGGGTCTCGCTCCGTCCGACCGGGGTAATCTCGATCATCTCTGCTCGTTCATTGTCGTCCATCAAAAATGATGCGACGCATCCGTAACGGTGTTTGATGTCCGCTGCCTCCTGCATAGAAACGCGAAGCCCGACGGCGAGGTCTTTCGTGAAGTGCAGGCCTCCGAAAGGAAACACGGCGGTGTGCTGTACCGCTCCCCGGCCAAAGATATTCAAACTCGTGATCTCGGAACCGATGTTCACAACAGCACACCCATATTCGCGGTCGTCATCGGTCAAAGTGCTTTCAGCCGCCGCGATCGGCTCGATCATCATCCGCTCAACATCGATGCCCGCTCGCCGCACGGCCTTCTCGAGATTCTGTCGTCCAGCACTCGGCCCGGTCACCACATGCACAAGAGCTTCAAGCCGCGATCCGCTCATCCCGATCGGCTCGGTGATGCCGTCCTGGCCATCGATAATGAATTCCTGCGCAACGCGGTCAAAGACCTCCCACCCCGAGGGCAACTGCACAGCGCAAGCCGACTCTACAGCGCGCTCGACGTCCTCGCTGCTTATCTCGCGGCCGGCACCGGCAACGGCGACCACGCCATTTTTATTTTCGCCGCGGAAATGCTCACCGGAAAGATTTACCGTAGCTGCCTTGATCTCAAGGCCGCTGACCCGCTCGGCTTCATCAAGCGCCTTTCGGATGCTTTCGGCAACCGCCTCAGCACCCGTAACGATCCCACGGCGAAGTCCGCGCGACTCGCTCCTGCCGATGCCGACGACCTTAAGCAAGCCGTCGTCTGAAGCTTCGCCGACCACGCACCGAACGCGGCTCGTCCCGATATCAAGTCCTATCGCGTGGATCTCATTCCTCATAACATTCACTTAACTGCGGCCTTGCGCGGCTTGAGGTTGAGCGTAGAGCCGACCAACTCGACGCCTTCGAAATCAGCGGATTTCCCTGCGATCGCCTTAAGGCCGCGTTCAAGATTCTCACCAAAACTCTCTTTGCCAACCTCAAGCGAAACGGTCATCCCACCCTCATCAGCGATCGCTCGCGGCACTCGTACGTTCGAGAGATCGACCATCGAAACGCGGTCAAGCACGCCGTGGATCTTCCAGTCCTCGATCATTTTTGAATACAGCTTGATGCGTTCGAGGTTCTCTTTGTCTGCCGTTTGGGACTTTTCTTCGTCCCAGCCGATCATCGCGACAGGCAGCCCCGGCTCCGGCCCGGCCGCTTCCGTGAGCACAACGCCATCTTTGGTCACAAGAAACTCGCCCTTCTTCATCCTCACGACCGCCGCAGGTTTATGTTCTTCAATGCTTACGATTATCGAATTCGGGAGCCATCGTGAGACCGAGGCCGAGCGTACGAACGTGAGCTTCTCGATACGCTCCTTGACCGACGCAAGGTCTGCGGTCCATGCGCTGTTTTCTGCCGCCTCTGCATTGACGATCCGTTCGATCGTCTCGCGAGGTGCCCGCTCGATACCCGAGATCTCGACCCGGGTCACGCTGAAGAAATTCGAATTGACGATCGTCCTAACTCCAAAGTAGCCGATGACGGCGATGCAAACTAGCATCGCCGCTGAAAGAACGAGCGGAAGCACGCGAGCCGACCCGCCGCCATTATTGGCGGCCACTCGATTGCGGACAGGCGTCCGTTTACGCTCTTTGCCTGACCTTTTGGTTTTGACTGCGTTCAGTCGTTTCGCCATCTACTTCTAAAGACTAACTGCGCAATCTGAGCGCTTCCAACAATTCATCCGACAGCCGAGTGACGGTGCCGGCTCCGAGGGTTATCACCAGATCGCCGTCGGTAAGCGACGGTACGATCTTTTCGGCGGCCGCTTCAATATCGCCGAGGTAAGTCACATTCTTGTGGCCGTATTTCTTGATGTTCTCAACAAGCACCTCGGCCGTGATTCCCTCGATCGGTGGTTCGCTCGCGGGGTAAATATCGAGCACGAAGAGAACGTCCGCGTTGTTGAATGCCAACGCAAATTCGTCCATCAATTCCTGCGTCCGCGTATATCGATGAGGCTGAAATGCGACGACGGTCCGGCGGCCGGCGGCTGCATTCTTGGCCGCAGCAAGGGTCGCGAGGATCTCGGTCGGGTGATGGCCGTAGTCGTCCACGACCGTTATGCCGCCGACGTCGCCCTTGAACTGAAACCGGCGATTCGCATTCTTGAACCCCTTGAATGCCTCGGCGATCTTTTCAAAAGGCACGTCGAGTTCCATCGCTACTGCGGTTGCCGCGAGTGCATTGTAAACATTGTGTTTGCCCGGTACCGGCAGATCGATCCGACCGAGGACCTCCGTTCCCTTCCACACCTCGAACGTTGACCCGAAGCCGTCGGTATATTTGATCTTGTGCGCTGAAATATCGGCTTGTGCGGTCATACCATAAGTGACCCGCCGACGCTTGATATTCGGGATAATGAGTTGAACATTCGGATCGTCAAGGCAGATGATCGCGGCTCCGAAGAACGGCACTTTGTTGACAAAATCCGTGAAGCATTGGACCACGTCGTCCATCCCCTTGTAGCTTTCCATGTGCTCCTTGTCGATGTTGGTAACAACAGCGATCGTCGGGTAGAGCATCAAGAAGGACCGGTCGCTCTCGTCAGCCTCGGTGACGAACCACTCGGAGGAACCGACCTGCGCGTTCGAGCCGAGCGTTTCAACAACGCCGCCGACGACCGTTGTCGGATCGACCCCGGCGTGCTTCAAGATCGTTGCAACCATCGATGTCGTAGAGGTCTTTCCGTGTGTTCCGGAAATTGCGACAGCGTAAGGCTTCAAAACCATCAACTCCGCAAGCATCTCGGCTCGCGGAATTACGGGAATGCCGTTCTCCTTTGCGCGCACGATCTCGGGATTATCGGGCCGCACCGCGGACGAATAGACGACGACCTGCGCATCACCGACGTTCTCGGCGGCGTGGCCCTCGAAAATTCGAATATTGAAGTTCTGCTCGAGCCGATCAGTATTTTTCGAACGTTTGATGTCCGAGCCCGAGACCTCAAATCCGAGGCTTGCGAGCACCTCGGCGATTCCGCTCATGCCGATACCGCCAATGCCGATAAAATGTATTTTCTTTACGTGTCTAAACATTAAAAACTTGCCTGTGATCAAATTCTGTGGTCAAGATCTTCGTCCATCAGAACTTTGCGACTTTGCCTCTTTGCGACCTTGCGTTAAGCGATCCTGCCATTAAATGCTGTTCCGCAGTTGCTCGATCAGGTCTGCCGTACGCTCTGCCGCATCGGCCCGGCCCATTGCCTTTGCTGCGGCCTCCATTGCCGAGAGTTTCTCGGCGTCGTCAATTGTCGTCCGTATAAGCTCGGCGAGCTTTTCGCCATTGAGATCTGCCTGCAAGAGCACCTTTGCCGCGCCGCCTTCTTCGAGCGCTTCGGCATTCTTCCGCTGGTGGTCATCCGCGGCGGTCGGCAACGGGATCATTATAGACGCCTTGCCCGCTGCGGCGAGTTCAGCACAGGTCGTCGCCCCGGCACGGCAGATCACCAGGTCCGCTCGAGCAAACTCATCGAACATATTTGCGATGAAAGGCCGCACGTCCGCCATCGGGTAATCTGATCGGCCATACAACTCGCGTATCTTCTCAAAATCCGCTTCGCCGGTTTGGTGCGTTATCGTCAGCCGGTCTTTCAGTTCCGCAAGATGCGGCAGGGCATCGGCCATCGCATTATTGATAGCTCGGGCTCCCTGTGAACCGCCGAAGATAAGCAAGTGAGCGACCTCGCTTCTTTGCTTCGGCGGAACCTCGAAGAATTCTTTTCTAACTGGATTCCCCGTCACGACGCCTTTCTTTCCGAAGTAAGGCAAAGAAGCTTCGAAGGTCAACGCAGCTTTATCGACGAACCTCGCGAGTTGGCGATTCGTAAAGCCCGGCAGTGCGTTCGAGTCCATCACAAGGGTCGGTACGCCCATTATCGCCGCCATCAAGAGCACCGGCCCTGAAACATATCCGCCCGCTCCGACGACGACGTGCGGCCGAAACTGCCTGATGATCTGACGTGCTTCGATGAAGCTCTTGGGAAGAACGGAAAGCCCTTTGATCTTGCCAACGAACCCGACATTCTTAAGCCCCGCACTATTGATCAGCGAAAGCTGAAAGCCCGCTTCTGGGACGATACGGGTTTCAAGCCCGCGGGCTGTGCCGACGAACAAGACCTCAGACGCCTTATCCCGCCGCAAGACCTCGTTTGCGACGGCGATCGCCGGGAAAATATGTCCGCCGGTGCCTCCGGCCGCGAAAAGTACCTTCATCTATCTCTCATCAACGAGCTAGGTTCTGCATCATTTTAATCCGGATCGGGCCTTCTTACGCCTTACCCCGCTTGCGGCGGGCCTTTCGGCCGGATCTTCTTCGCCTGCGGCCGCAATGCTGAGCAAAACGCCGACCGCGGCAAGCGTTACGAGCACCGATGAACCACCGTACGAGATGAACGGAAGGGGAATGCCCTTTGCCGGAAGTATTGAAATAACAACACTTATGTTAAAAAGGGCCTGGACCGTTATGCCCGTTATCAAACCGATGCCAAGCAGCGTGCCGAAGCGGTCCGGGGCGTTCAATGCCGCCCTTGTGCCCCGCCAGAGAAGCACCGCAAAGGCCGCGACGATCGCCAGCGTGCCGACGAGCCCGAATTCCTCCCCGACCACCGAAAATATGAAGTCGGAGTGCGGGTACGGCAAGTAAAATAGCTTCTGCTGGCCGCGGGCAAAGCCCTCGCCGAGCACACCACCCGAGCCGATCGCGTAAAGCGACTGGCAAACCTGATAGCCGGCACCGGCAGCATTTTCCGGGTCGCAGGGATCGAGAAATGCTCCGAGCCGCCGCATCCGCCATGGCGCAAAATACAGAGCAGCCGCGACACCGGTAACAAAAACCCCGCCGACCCCAGCTACGTGGATCAACTTCGCCCCCGCCGCGAAATAGACGGCAGCAAAGATGGCACAGATCACCAAGGTCGTACCGAGGTCCGGCTCTACAAAGATCAATCCAGAAACAAGGCCGACGACAAGAAGCATCGGCAAAAGCGTCGCCTTCAACTCACCGACCCGGTCTGCATTTCGCACGAGGAACCACGCCAGAAAGACCGGCAGGGTTATCTTCGCTATCTCGGAGGGCTGCAGCGAAAGGCCGCCAAAGCGGATCCACCGCTGTGCTCCATTGATGGCCGGAAAGCCAAAAACCGCGAGGAGAAGAGCTATCGTTATCAAAAGCCCGATCAAAACGACCGGAAAGCTGTTCAGCCGGCGATAATCGACTCGGCTGGCGACGAACATTATCACGATGCCGGCGATTGTAAAGCCCGCCTGCTTGTAAAAATACGTGAACTGCGATGCTCCGGCCGTTTCGCGTTGGGCGATCATCGCAGATGCCGAATAGACCATCATCGTTCCGAAGACCGCGAGCCCCGCGGCCAACAGAAACATGATCCAATCTATTCGATCTAGCCTCATAACTAAGCATCACCTGCCGCCGCCTGCTCGCTAAGAGCAAGCTTCGCCACCTCCGCTTTGAACGCCCGGCCGCGTTCCTCAAAACTACCGAACATATCGAAACTCGCACAGGCCGGTGCGAGCAACACCGAATCGCCGGCCTCGGCCGCCTCCGATGCAAGACGGACCGCATCGGCCATTGAGCCCGCCCGCTCGATCGGGGCATGTCCGGCGAGCTGAGAGGCTATGTTATCGCCATCCTCGCCATAAACGACGAGAGCCCGGACGCTCTTTTCGATAAGCGGAACGAGCGGTGAATAAGGTGCGTTCTTACCGCGGCCGCCGATCAGCAGGACGATCTTTCCGGCGTCTTCGCCGAGAGCTTCGAGGGCCTTCAACGTAGCATCAACAGAGGTCGCCTTTGAGTCGTTGTAGAAGCGAACGCCTTCGACCTCATCTACAAATTCGATCCTGTGCTCGACCCCACGGAATCGTGCGATCGTTTCCCGCATCGATTCCGGCGAGGCACCGCAGACGAGTCCCGCGGCCATCGCGGCAAGCACGTTCTCAACGTTGTGCAGTCCGCGGATCGCGATCTCATCACGTGTAGTGAGCACCCTTTCCTTTCCGCCGCTTCGAGAAACAAGCTCACGGCCGCGGAGAAATAGCCCCTCGTCGAGTTCCTTCACAACGCTGAACATCGCAACATGGGCGCGAAGTCCCGATGCCCATCCGGCCGTAACCTCATTGTCCGCGTTGAGCACTGCGAGGTCCTCCGGCGTTTGGTTCATAAAGATCCGATGCTTGGCCGCAGCGTAGTCCGAGAAGAAGTCGTAGCGATCCAGATGATTCGGCGTAACGTTCAGGCAAAGCGCCACTCGCGGATGGAGATCTACGATGGTCTCAAGCTGAAAGCTCGAAAGCTCGGCGACCGTCCAGGTATCGTCGTCAGCCTCGGCGACGAGGTCGATGAGCGGCCGGCCGATGTTGCCGCCGACCAGCGTCTTGAGGCCGGCATCCTTTAAAATCTTGCCAATCAGGGTCGTCGTTGTCGTCTTGCCGTTCGAGCCGGTAATGCCGACCATTCTGCCTTTCAAAAAACGATACGCAAGTTCGACCTCACCGATTACCTCGCCATCTTTTCGGTCCACATATCGAGCCGGGATCGAACCGGTCGGCACGCCGGGCGAGATCACAACCAGATCGATCTGGTCCAGCAGCCACGACGGGATCTCCCCGTCGATCAGCCCAACGCCATTTGCTTCTTTCAAAGATCTCGCCGCATCGCTCCACTCGGCGATCGGCTTTCGGTCGTGCAGAGCGACGGTCGCCCCGCGCTCGGAAAGAAACTTCGCGGAGGCTATTCCGGACCTACCGGCTCCAAGTACCAATGCTTTGCGACCATCGACCTTCATCTTTATTTCGAGACCAGATTACAGCTACTAGCTAATAGCTAACAGCTTTGCTTTACCTTAACTTCAGCGTCGAAAGACTTAACAGCGCGAACAAGATCGCTACGATCACAAAGCGGAAAACTATCTTCGGCTCCTTCCAGCCTGCCATTTGAAAATGGTGGTGAAGCGGCGCCTGGAGAAATATCCGCTTGCCGACTCCGCCGGTCTTCTTTGTGAACTTGAAGAACGAAACCTGGATCATCACCGAAAGTGCCTCGATGATGAAGATGCCCCCGATGAACGGCAGCAAAAACTCCTGCTTCGTCAGGATCGCGACTGTTCCGAGAGCTCCGCCGATCGCCAGCGAACCGACGTCGCCCATAAAGACTTCCGCCGGAGGAGCGTTATACCAGAGAAACCCGAGGCTTGCCCCGACCATCGCTCCGCAGAACACAGTTAGTTCGCCTGCAGCCGGTATATGAGCAAGGTCGAGGTATTCAGCCCAACGCCGGTCGCTCGAAACGTAAGTCAACGCGGTCAATGCTGCCATCGCGATGAAGGTAACGCTCGTCGCGAGCCCATCGAGGCCGTCCGTAAGATTTACTGCGTTCGATGACCCAAGTAAGACGAAGATAATGAAAACCAGATAAAGCCACGGACCGATATTTGTAATATCGGTTTCGACCGTCGCCCGAAAGAACGGAATACTCAGCTTCCAGGTATAATTCGTAAGGAAGTAGAGCACCGCCCAAACACCCAGTGCGGTAAACAGTTGCCCGGCAAGTTTTTGCCGACCGGTGAGCCCGAGGCTCCGCTTCTTGACGATCTTTATGTAGTCGTCAGCAAAGCCGACCGCGGCGAAAAGCGTCGTGGCGCCGAGAGCCAACCAAAGAAAAAGATTGTCGAGACGAGCCCAAAGGACGGTGGAAAGAATCACCGTTCCGATGATCAGCACTCCGCCCATTGTCGGGGTTCCCTTTTTGGCCTGATGCTCTGCAGATAGCTCCTCGCGTATCTCCTGACCTACCTTAAGTGCCTCAAGTTTTCGGATCACCCATTTGCCAAGGAAAAGCGAAATCAGGAGTGCGGTGATCGTCGCCCAAGCCGTTCGAAAGGTCACATACTGAAAAACATTGAGCGCCTTGAAGAGATACGATTCGCTTGCCGCACCGTAGTCGCGGAATATCCACTGATATAAAAGATGATAGAGCATCTATCTCTCCGTTCCGGCTTCGATTCGCCCGCCGGCCTTTCATGCTGTTGTCCGACTAACTTCGCTCGAACTTGTCGTCCAACTTCTCAAGCACACGCTCCGTCTTGACCCCACGCGACCCTTTTACCAGGATGACATCCCCTGATCTGACCAGGCCGGCAAGCATTTCGCCAGCGGTATCGGAATCTGCTGCGAACACTGCTCCACTAATTCCCTCGGCCTTTGCTCCGGCAACGATGTGCTCGGCGAGCCCGCGGACGCCGAGCAAAAGATCGACCCCAAGATTGCCGATCCTCCGGCCGGCTTCTTGATGCATCTCGACCGCCGCCTCACCAAGCTCTAGCATTTCGCCGGCGACGACGATCTTCCGTTCTTCCGGCCGGCTTCCCGCAACAAGTGTTTCGGCCATTGATACAAGTGCATCCGGATTAGAGTTATAGGAATCATTTATTACTCGAAATCCGGCCTTGTACTCAACTATCTCACCACGCTGCCCCGGAGCTGTTACCGTTGCAAAGGCACCTGTAATATCTGCTGGCCCCATTCCATAGATATGGCCAACCGCGGCGGCCGCCAGCGCGTTCATCACGTTATGCTTTCCGTTCAGCGGAAATGCGACCGCGGCCTCTCCGGCAGGCGTGACCAACCTGAACCTCGTATTGCCAAATCCCGTGAACTCGATATCCTTCGCCCGGACGTCGGCTTCGTTCTCGATCCCAAATGTTACAACGTGGCCTTTCGATAGATGAGCCATCGAAGCAACGCGATGATCGTCCGCATTTAGTACTGCGGTTCCGCCGTCCTTCATTCCTTCAACAATCTCGGCCTTCGCCTGGCGTATTCGCTCAATCGTTCCCAGATGTTCGATGTGCACCGGTAAGACGTTCAGAACCACCGAAACGTCTGGCGGGGTTATCCGGCATAGCCGCTGGATCTCGTTTAGCGGCGTCGACATACCCATCTCGAGAACCGCCATTTGGTAAGTGCTGTCCGCTGCTAGCTCAAGAACCGTCAATGGATGCCCGAGGCCGTTGTTATAGTTCTTCTTGTTGCGCAGAACACGGAGCCCCGCTGATGAAAGAACGTGAGCGGTCAGTTCTTTTGCAGTGGTCTTGCCGGCACTCCCGGTAATAGCGACAACGGGCCGATCCCATTCGAGATAGACCTGATGCGCAAGGGCCTGAAGCGAAGCGATCACGTCATCCGAGAAGATCAGTCGCTGCTTCTCGCCATCAAGAGACCCAAAATGCTCCTTAAACCGCTCATCGCGAACAACCGCTGCCGCCGCTCCGGCTGCTAGTGCGGCCGGCACATATTCGGTCGAATCGGCAAAATCGCCATTGAACCCATTGTTTTTGTACTCCGGTTGCGAGAGTGCAAAAAAGACACTCCCCGCATCGGCTTCGCGCGAATCGATCACAAATCGTGTGACATCGCTCTCGGCCAGTGCGGGGTCAAGGTGGGGCGACCTGCCCGCCATTTTCTCAATTGCTTCGCGAAGCTTCATTCTTTGATTTCGCGGAGTTCGCCGGTTGCTTTTGTTTCACATCCGGTTTCTTTCCGCTCGGCACTGCTGCCGCTATTCGCTCTCCTCTATTCCTGCCGGGCCGTGGCTTTCGCTCCTCGGCCGCCTCTTGTTCTGATCGATCGGTTTCGGCCGGTTCTGGATCTTCGCCCGTTAACGATTCCCCATTTCCGACGGTCTCGGCCAAGAGTTCGCCATCCTCTTCCACGATCTGCGGCACATCGCTCGGCGAGATCTTTAGTGTCGGGAGCAACTTATCCGCGATCTCTTTGAAAACCGGTGCCGCAACCGACCCGCCGTCGCGACCGCCGTTTCTAGGCTCATCGATGACGACCGCGATCGTGACTTCCGGATTCTCTGCCGGCGCCATTCCAATGAACGAGGAAACGTACTTGGCAGAGTTCACCCGCTTGAGCTTTTCGTCGAATTTCCACGCGGTTCCGGTTTTCCCTGCAGCCGAATAACCGCTCGGAGCCGCCTTCTTCCCGGTCCCCGAAACGACGACCTCTCTCAGCATTTCCCTAACGTCACGCGCAGTTTCGGCGGACACGACCCGGTTTTTCGCCGGATTCGCCGCTGAAACGATCGTTTCCTCATGGTCACGGATTTCCTTTATTATATGTGGCTGAATTCTGACGCCGTCGTTTGCTATCGTCGCAAAAGCCGTTGCCATTTGCAAAGCAGACACGCCAATTTCATACCCGATCGCCATCGAGGCCAGTGAATCGCCGTACCAACGCTCAGGTGATCGAACAACGCCGGCGGTTTCCGCGGGCAATTCGATGCCCGTGGCAGCCCCAAAGCCAAAATCCAGAATGCTCTGGTGGAAATCCTTCTTCCCGACTCGCATGGCAGTCCGGATAGCTCCGACGTTGCTTGACACCGCCATTGCTCTTGAATACGAGACCGACCCGTAACGGCCATGGTCGCGAAAACGCCGTGTGCCTACCTCGATCGTACCGGAACCAAGGTCAATATGGTTCTGCGGCCTTATCAGGTCGCGTTCGCGAGCGGCACTGTAAGTGATCAGCTTGAAGACCGAGCCGGGCGAGTACATATTCTGGATCGCTGCGTTGCGAAGGTTGTTGTCATCTATCGACTCGAGCTTCGATGGATCGAAGGTCGGATAGTTGGCAAGAGCAAGCACCTCGCCCGTCTTGTTTGCGATAACGACCGCCATCCCGGCCTTTGCATTCGCATTCTTTACTGCGGCAGCCAGCGCGGTCTCGGCAAAATATTGTGCCGAATTATCAATGGTCAACACCACATCACCCGGCGGAGCCTTTTCGGTTACCACTTCGTCGTAAACACGGCCAAGCCTGTCGCGTTCCTGCTCTCGGCGGATCACGGCCCCGTAAAGTACATCATTCTGAGATTGTTCAATGCCCGCTTGCCCGACGCCTTCTGCATCGCTGAAACCGATCACATGCGCCGCAAGCGGGCCATGCGGATAACTCCGCTTTTGCGAATCACGCCAGAATAGGCCTTCATATTTGGGCGTGCCGGACTTTCGAAGATTTGGTGTATCAAGCGCCCGATCGATCGCTTCGACCTCGGTTGCGTCAAGCCCTTTCGCGATCGGCACGGCCTTGCGTCCGAGTTCTTTGGCTTCTTCGAGCACTTTTCGCAGCTCGGCCGGCTTTGTCTTCAACGCCTTTGCAATATCCTCAGATGCCTTTGCGATGTCGTCGATCGCGGTCGCATCAGCATAGAGCGTTTTCACCGAAACACTGATCGCAAGCGCCCTGCCATTGCGGTCATAGATCGTGCCGCGGGGCAAACGGCTTTTTCGAACATCTCGCCGCTGGCTGGCAGCCTTTTCTTTGAGGGGCTCGTGCTGGGTGATCTGTAGGTATACCAGTCGAGCCCCAACTCCGCCAAACCAGACGACGAAGACCGCGATGACGATCATGAATCGGATAAACGCGGTCTGTCGTAATTCAGCGGCCGTTTTCTTTTTCTTTGCGTTCAGGTTTTTCTTGGCCATACGCACGCTCTATTTAAGTCTTGCTGCTGCTGTCAAAGTAGTTTTCGGTGCAGATTCGGCGACCCGACGCGGCCGGCCTTCGGAACGCGAAGGTTCCGCTGCAGGCAACTTTTTTTCGATAGTCGCGACCGTTGCCTTAGGCTTTTGCTCGGGTTTCGCTGTATCAGCCGCTTTTCGATCTCGCTCGGCGGCCCTTACCGTATCTGCAACAGGCTTTGAGTAAACGATCCTTTCGACCGCGGGTTCGGCCGAATTTCGTGTCGCTCCGGTCTCCGGTTTGGGAGCAACTGCAAGGACCGGAACTTCACTGGTCATGATCTCCCTTTCGACAAAACCGAGCCGCTTAGCGGTCCGGGCAAGTTCGGCGGGCGAGAGGGCGGTCTCGCGGGCAAGAAGCAGCCGACGCTTCTCTGCTTCTAGTTCCTCTACTTTTGAACGAAGCTCCGAGTTCTTTATCCCAAGCTCAACCGTCGCGAAATGCTGAACGGCAACCAGAAAGAAGCCGGCCATGACAAGTACCGCGCATAGCACAGTAATGAGCAAATACTTGAATGAGCCGCCACGGCCGCTTTTCTTTGTTTTTCTTTTGATCGTTGGATTTCGCTTCGTCATCTTTAACCTGCCTCTATCAATGGGAGTTTTCTTGCCGCTCTAAGTTTTGCGCTTCGTGCCCGCGGGTTTGCGTCTGATTCGTCCGGCTTGGGCTCTATCGGCTTCTTTGTTAGTATTTCAAGCTTCTTTACGGCCCCGCACTGGCAAACCGGCAGTCGCGGCGGGCAGCTGCATTTACCCGAAAGCCGCCTGAATTCGTTCTTGACGATCCGGTCTTCCAGCGAATGAAAGGTAATGATCGCGACGACACCGCCAGGCTTTAGTAGATCCGCCGTATTGTCGATAAACCCGGCGAGGATCTCGGTTTCCCGGTTGACCGCGATCCTCAAAGCCTGAAATGTTCTGGTCGCCGGATGTATCCGTTCGCCGTGCTTTCTGCCGAGCACGGAGGCCACAAGTTCGGCGAGTTCGGTCGTTGTCCGGACCGGCCGGCCTTCCTCGCGTCGCTTAACGATCCTCCGGGCGATCCGCCGCGATGCCCGCTCCTCACCAAAACCATAGATCAGGTTGGCTATCTCCTCCTCGCTTAGTTCCTCAAGGAACTCGGCCGCCGTGGCATCGCCGGAATCCGGATCCATTCGCATATCCAGCGGTGCATCGAACCGAAAACTGAAACCTCGCTCAGGCGAATCGATCTGAAACGATGAGATGCCAAGATCTGCGAGAATGCCGTTAACCGATCCGATGCCAAGGTCGGAAAGTGCGGAGCGAATATCGGCGAAATTCGTATGGATCGCTGTGAACCGGTCGCCGAATCTCGAAAGGCGTTGCCGAGCAAGATCGAGGGCCGCCGCGTCCTGGTCGAGCCCGATAACGCGGACCTTTTCGGAACGTTCAAGCATCGCCTCGCTATGGCCGCCCATTCCGAGCGTCGCGTCGACGATTATTTCTGCGGTCGCAAAGTCAAAGAACCCAAGTGATTCTTCAAGCAACACCGAGCGGTGTCTGGAAGCTGCATCAATCTGTGGCATTACCGAGGCTGCTGCCCGAAGACACATCTATCCCGCTGCCGCCCGATGCGGCAGTCCCGAACTGGAATATTTACTTCTAAAGGAAAAGCTTTTGTTGAATCGGTTTCCGGCAGCCTGCATTCTGCCGTCCACCGTGCCTGAAGGGAAACTCGCTAGATCGTTAGTCGAAAATGCGCCAACTGCTTAAACCATCGGGAGCCACGCTTTTGGTCATTTCTACGCTTTAGCTTGTCAATTGCCCCTTAAGACTCAATTATATTAGTCCGAACCCTTATGCAATGTCAAGAGATTTTTGCATAAATTTTAATCATCTGCTTAAGATTTCTCTGAAACGGCTTTTGCGGTTGATTCCTTCAGTTCACATAACTCGATTTTTGCGGTAGAGTCTCCTATTCGGCTCTCGGGAGTATGTCGTATCTCTTTGTTCAACTGCTAGTTTTCGGGGCACTTGCCGGGTTCGGCAACGTGGTCGGGGGACTACTTCTTTTTCCCTCGCGGCTCCATACGACCTACAAGCGTTACCTTAATTATCTCTTGGCGGTCGGCGCGGGCTTTATGTTCGCGGTCACGCTCCTCGAGATCTTTCCGCGGGCTCTCGAATTATGGAGCAAAGATAGTTCGGCGGGGCCGGAACGCTACACAATACCGTTTCTTCTTGTCACGGTCGGTTATCTGGCGACACAGTTCTTCGAGCACACAGTCGCCCCTCACTTTCATCTCGGCGAGGAAGTTCATACCGATACGGTCCTTTCCGTACGTTCGGCATATGCCGGGATCGCGGGTCTATTGATCCACACGTTTTTTGACGGTGTTTCTATCGCGGCCGCTGCACAAATAGACCCGCACGTCGGTTTCCTTGTTTTCCTTGCGGTATTTATGCACAAGCTTCCGGAAGGGTTCACCATCGGTTCGATGGTCCTCGCCTCTGGCCGCGGGTTTCGCGAGGTTCTGATCGCAACCGGGCTTATCGGATCGGCAACATTGCTTGGCGTCATTGGTTTTTACCTGGTTGGAGCACGTTTTGAGAATGCAGTGATGTATGCCCTGCCGATCGCTGCCGGGGTTACGCTCTATGTCGCGGCTAGCGACCTTATTCCAGAAGTAAATCATCACGGCGGCAAGCGCCCTTTCGTTTCTCTCTCAGTATTTGGCGGTGTCGGGCTTTTTTTCCTGATCCGATTTCTACTTAGCTTTTTCTCTCATTCGCATTAGCAAATTTACGGAACCTCCCAACCTATTAGGGCGTATAAGGTGATGGAGGCGAGATTCACGATGAGAGATCCGTTCATAGCTGGTATTTTGAGTTTCCTTATTCCGGGTGTCGGGCAGATATATAACGGCCGTGTGATCGTTGGTATCATCTGGCTTCTTCTGACCGGCGTTTCGTGGATAGGTTCCGCAGGTACGCTCGGCTGGGTAGTTCATTTTATTGCTGCCTGGTGTGCTTACAGCTACGCAAAGGACAATCCCGTTCGTTGACCGTTCTTCATTTGATCCTCCTTTCGCCCGCTTGTCCGATGACGGCGGGCTTTTTCGTGTTCGCAAAACCGCAACGTATCGGCTAAACTCTTTACTTACTTTCGCTTGATGCGTAAGGCGGGACGTGGATAGCCGCGGCCCGCATTTGATCTTCCTGTGGCAAAAGAAGGATTTCCATTCGTAATTGTTCCGGCACTGCTTGCACTGATCGCCGGCTATTTGCAGCTTTGGCCGGTGGCTTTCGCATTTGCGGCGGTCGCGGCCTTTATGGCTTATTTCTTCCGCGACCCGCATAGGTTCATACCGGAAGGCGACGACATCATAGTCTCGGCCGCAGATGGAAAGGTGACACGCGTCGATGTCAGCGAAAAAGGCACGCTTGTTAGCGTTTTTCTTTCGCCGCTAGATGTTCATATAAACCGCTCGCCGATAGCCGGAGTTATCGAGAAAGCTGAATACATCAAAGGAAAAAAAGGCCCGGCGACGAGCAACGAGTCGAGCCTTGTCAATGAAAGAAATTCGCTAACTATCCGCGGCGAAAAGATAACCGTTGTTTGTACTCAGATCGCCGGGATCGTCGCCCGAAGAATAGTCTGTTGGAACGGAGTTGGAGATACGCTTGAAAAGGGCCAGCGTTTCGGCCTGATAAAGTTCAGCTCGCGGACCGATCTTCTGATGCCGAATAGCGTTGAGCTTCAGGTAAAGATCGGCGACCGCGTTGTTGGCGGAGAAACCGTGATCGCAAAGATCAAATAGGCAAGATGGAGACCGAAGAACATCAAGGGCACAAAGGGCTGAAGAAAGGGCTTTACGTCCTCCCGACCGCATTTACGGCGGCGAATATTGCCATGGGCTTCTTCGCGGTCATCTGGTCCATCCGCGGATTTCATCTCGCATTCGATAACCCGGCGGCCGCGGCAAGCTATTTCAACTATGCGGCTATTGCGATCGGGCTTGCCATTCTCTTTGACACGCTCGATGGACGCGTCGCTCGGGCAACAAAAACAGCGACCGAACTTGGCGTCCAATTTGATTCGCTCGCAGATGTTCTAACCTTCGGTATCGCCCCGATCGCACTTATCTATAGCTGGGGATTTGCCCCATCGTTCGGCGAAAAAACGTCAGAACACGGTTTTGCGATTTTTCTCCTCTTTATGTATCTGATGTGCGGCGCATTTCGGCTTGCGAGGTTCAATCTGCAGGCGACGCGGCCGCGTGTTCTTATTGAAGGCACTCCGAAACTCGACAAGAAGAATTTCGTCGGCCTGCCGATCCCGCCGGCTGCCGGACTAGTGGCCTCGATCGTCCACTTTGCGCCGATGCCGCTCAACACCTATGGCGAAGGCTTTGCCCGCTTCTATGCGATGCTGATGATGGTCTTGATCGCAGTGCTCGGAGTTTTGATGGTCAGCACGCTCAGATACACAAGTTTTAAGACGGCAGGAACCGGCAGGCGAAATCTTTACCTCGTGCTTCTGATCGCGGCGGTCGGAATGCTCATCTGGCTTTATTCGGAATATGTACTGCTGATACTTTCGGGAATATATGTTTCCCACGGCGTCATCTGGTATGTCTTCTCTCTTCTAAGACGCCGCGGCCGCGAGCAAACCGCCGAAGCGTAGTTACTTTCTAAAACTTGCTATCTTTCCCTTTGACTTACGTGGCCGGTGCCTGTGGTGGGCGGCCGGATCGTCCGGAAAGTCGTCGTCATAACTTTCCTTCGCTGCAATTAATACGGCGATCAGCATCACGAACGTGACCGAGATCGCGGTGATATGCAGAACAAAGTCGAAGATGCTGTGGACAAGGATGGCAAAGATCCCTGAGGCCGCACCGATAGAAACCGCCCGCCGCCATTGATTCCCCGCCGACATTCCCTGCCTTGCCAGCCTGAAGATAAGAAAAATGAACGCTCCGCCGATGATCAAACCCGGCAGGCCCGCGTCCGAGAGCACCTGAAGATAATCATTGTGAGCCTGTTCGACGCGTTCGAGGCCCGTAAGTGAATCGTGAGGCGTATATGCAACTCCGTAGGCTCCAAGTCCGGCTCCGAACGGCATATTCGCCGCGATCATCTTCAATGTAACAGCCCAGATATGCGAGCGGTCGCTTGTGATGTTGTCGGACGTGGCCGTGTCGGCGATCCGCGTCAGCGAGCTTTCACCGCCGACAAATATCGACCCGCCAACTATCGCCCCAAACAAAAGAACCACCAATGCGATCCGGAGAGCGAGTTTCTTACCGCCGCCTTTGCCTAGCGTAACCAAAGCAAGAAAAACGAGCTGTGCAAGAAACGCCACCAGGCCGCCGCGGGAACCGCTAAGCAGCAATGCAACACCCATCAGCGTCACGGCCGTGATATAGAGCAGCTTTTTGTCCCGCTCGACCGCTCCGGCAAAGAGAAGCCCGAGCGGAAGTGCGATCGCCATCTCCATAAATGCCGCAAAGTTGTGGCGATTTACGAACGACCCGAAAGAGGTCTGGGCATTGACCTCATAAATGCCGTATATCTTTCCCGGGCTCAAAAATGACTGCAGGATGGCAAAAAATGCGTACGCAAAACCGAAGACCGTTATCGCGATGACGACCTTGTGGATCCGCTTGTTCTTATCGAGCACGGAGACGAAGGCCGTGAGAAGAAGAAAGAGGGCGAAGAAATTAATGGCCGCCCGTTTGGTCGCAAATGGGTCAAGCGAGATCGTGGCTGGAATTCCCGCAAGCCCCGAAGCCGCGGCCGCAGATTCTCCAAAAGGAATTACTTGAAAAAAGCCATAGGCCGAGGCCGCAAGAATAACTACCGAGACGTAGCTCTTATCTACCGCTATCGATCCCGAGCGGAAAGCGTCCACGCCGACGAGCACGATCGCCAGAGCGATCGCCGCGTAGTAAACCGCGATTATCGGCTGGTGAACTCCGCCGTATGCCAGCGTGATAAAACCCGCCAGCCCGAGCAGGAGTGCAAATGCCGTCTTTTGTGCAAGTGTTGACCTCATTAAAGCCTTTTCGGCCGCTACTTTCTCTCTATCGCAAACTCATCCAGCCACGCCGTGCCGACGATCGGACATTCCGGCCCGCAGATAAGCCTCGCCGTTCTCACATAAACTCCCTCGCAGTTCTCGGGAGCGGTAAATTCTATCGTCCTTTGCTGCCAGTCGGCAGTTCCCTCGGGAAAGCTCTCGCCATTAATTATCAGCGTGTCATCGCTCGCATTGGCGACCTGAATAAAAGGCGGGCCGCCCGATCTTAGGTTCTCCGTTCTTATCCAATAGGTCAGGCGATATGAAGCTCCGGGCGTTACGGGAACTACCTGGACAACGTTATAGAATTCAGGCTTATTGAAGCCTTTGAAAGTGATCCGGAAGCTCCGGGTCCCTTCCCGCTTGACCGCAGAATCCGGCGTCATGTCCACCCGAGGTTCTCCGCGTTGGACACGCCAGCCGAAGAGCGTTTCCTCTGCCGCACCGATGAATTTCTCAAATCCGGCGTTCGTCATTTGCTCGGCGCGTGCTTCGGGGTCG
Organism: Acidobacteriota bacterium; assembly: GCA_019639235.1. Classification (GTDB taxonomy): domain Bacteria; phylum Acidobacteriota; class Blastocatellia; order Pyrinomonadales; family Pyrinomonadaceae; genus OLB17. Next base: position 121,950 of record JAHBSG010000009.1, read on the forward strand.
ATCCCCGAGTCCCGGGCAAATTCCGCCGCCTCACGAAATGCCCGCCGGCTGAAAAGTCCCATCGCTATGGTGCGGGGCAGAGTGTCGCTCGCTGCTTTTTGTTCCTGGGTGAGCAGGTTCCAGTTCCGGAGGGCATCGGCCGAGGCTCCGCGAGCGGCGAAAAAGAGCGCGAGGCTGGCCCTTACGTCCGGGGCGTCTCCGGCTACTTTCTCGACCGCTGCTGCGTCTTTTCCGAAGTAATCCCAGGCCAGCGAGAAGACCTGTTCGCGGTAAACGCTGCTCTTTTGTGCGGCCTTGTTCAATTCGGCAAAGGCCTCGTCCACACGGCCGCGGCGGAGAAGGAAATTTCCGTATTGCCAACGCGGGAAAGTGTATTCCGGAGCCAAATCTATTGAACGCTTGATCGCATTTTCGGCTTCTTCAAAGCGTTCCGCTTGTTCGTAGGCTCGGCCAAGCTCTATCCACCACCGAAAATCATATGGCGAGAGCCGAATGGTATTTTCGAACAGCCGGACCGAGTTCTCGATGCTCTCGGCCGAGAAATTCTCGCGCTCTTTGCTTGCCCGAAGCCACGCGGCGAGCGGATCGCCGGGTGCGAGCGAGACCGCGACGCCGGCTATCGCTTCCGAATCCGGCTGGGCCGGAGATGTAAGCTCGGCAAGCATATTCCCGATCTGCCATCTAACGCCGAACCACACGAAAACGAGCGTCGCCGCAAACAGGACGCCGATCGCTATCTTAACTTTCGTGTCTCTCGTGTCGATCCGGGACATTTAATTCTTAGGCAGATGCCGAGCGGCCGGCAAAGAATTCCGCGATCGCGGCAACTACATATTCCTGTTGCTCCGCCTTTAGTTCGGGATAAATTGGCAATGCCAGCGTCTCGCGGGCCGCTCGCTCGGCTTCAGGAAGATCGCCCGCCTTGTAGCCGACAAATTCAAAGCACTCCTGAAGGTGCAGCGGGACCGGATAATAGATATCGGTGCCGATGCCTTTCTCCGCAAGAAATGCGCGAAGCTCATCGCGGCCCGCGGGAATCCTTACAACGTATTGATTATAGATATGGCGGACGTTCGGGCGTTCATACGGCAGAGTTATTTCGCCCGCAATGCCGGCGGCGGAAAAAAGCTCGCTGTATCGTTCTGCGTTTGCTTTACGTTTATCCGACCACTCGTCGAGATGCGGAAGCTTCACCCGAAGAACCGCTCCCTGGAAGCCATCGAGCCTTGAATTCAGCCCGACCCATTTATGAAAATACCGTTCCTTTGATCCATGAACCCGAAGTGCCTTTAACTTCTCGGCGATCTCGTCATCGTTCGCGGTCATAAATCCGCCATCGCCCATGCCGCCGAGATTCTTGGATGGATAGAAAGAAAAGCAGCCGACGGCGGACATATTCCCGGCCCGAACTCCATTTTCCTCAGCCCCGATCGCCTGTGCCGCGTCCTCGATAAGAGGTATGCCATGTTTCTCCGAGATAGCGTTCAATGCGGCCATATCCGCACACTGTCCGAAGAGATGCACGGGCTGAATGGCCTTCGTGCGTTCGGTGATCTTTGCCTCGATCTGTGAGACGTCGATATTGTAAGTATCGGGTTCGATATCGACAAAAACAGGGGTCGCACCGAGCCTGGTAATTGCACTCACGGTCGCAAAAAAGCTGTACGGCGTGGTGATAACCTCATCGCCCGGGCCGATATCAAAGGCCATCATCGCCAGAAGCAAAGCATCGCTGCCCGAAGCGCATCCGATGGCGTATTTTGTCCCGCAATAGCCCGCAAGCTCACATTCGAGCTCCGCAACCTCGCCGCCGAGGATGAATGCATTAGTATCCAACACCCGCCCCAAAGCCGCTTCTATCTCCGGCCGAAGCTTGGCATTCTGTTCACTAAGATCAAGTAAAGGAACCTTCATTATATTTATTGCCACAGAGGGCACAGAGATTTTGAGGAATTGTTTGGCTGCCGACTCCCGTAATAAGCTAACCGATCTCCCTTCCGCATCTACTACCGCTGGTTTTTCATACGGGCAGAGACTTTCGAACAATATCTCAAAAACCTCTGTGAGCTCTGTGGCAAAAACAAAAACCTTATTTAGAAACTCGTTTCACTCCGTCGATCAGTCTTTTCTCGCCGAAGTTGATTATCAATCCCCGTTTCAGGCCTGCGGCTTTTAGATATGAAAGAATTTGGGCCATAACGATATCCGGAAGCTTCGAAAGTGATTTTAGCTCAACAATAACTTCACCCTCGACGATTAGATCGAGCCTTTGCCCCTTAAGAATCCGACCCTTGTAAACAACATCGATCTCTGCCTGCCGAACAGAGTTCAGGCCTCTTAACTTAAGCTCATAGCAAAGAGCTTCTTCATAAATAGATTCCAGAAGTCCGGGCCCCAGCTCACGATGAACCTCAATCGCCGCACCAATTATCTTCTCCGTCAGAACATCATTTTCCTGCATGGAAGAAACAAGATTTCCCATAACGTTAGGATTTTCTTGGCCACGGAGTTCACAGAGATATTGATAATTATTTTCCTAACAAGAACGGCCTAACGTAAACAATCCCTCAAAAACCTCTGTGCCCTCTGTGGCGACTAATTTTAGCCACCGAGAACACAGAGTTCACTGAGATTTTCCTGCATATTCAGACAATTGAGCAACATGATGCGATGCCATACTGAAAACCATAACTCATTTTTCTCTGTGTGCTCTGTGGCATAAACTATTTTCTTTTGTGGTTAAATGATATCTAAAGCCCGTTTGATTTGCATTGTTGCGGGGCGGTCTTTAATCTGGCTTGGATGCTTCCTGATCGAGCCGCACAGACAAGAGAGGTCATAAAACGCCTTAAAAAGGCCTATCCGGACGCGCATTGCGCGCTCAATCATACAAATGCCTTTGAGCTTTTGATCGCCACGATCCTTTCGGCACAATGCACGGACGAGCGCGTAAATATCGTCACCGCCGAGCTTTTCCGGAAGTACCCGACGCCGAAACATTTCGTCGAGCTTTCCCAATCGGAGCTCGAAAAAGAGATCCACTCGACCGGATTTTTCCGCAACAAGGCGAAGAATATTAAAGCGGCGTGCGAGAGGCTTTTGGAGACGTATGGCGGCGAGGTTCCGCAGACGATGGAAGACCTTTTGACGCTCGGCGGCGTTGCCCGCAAGACTGCGAACGTGGTTTTAGGAAATGCTTTTGGGATCGCGTCGGGTGTGGTCGTTGATACACACGTCTCGCGGCTTTCTCAGCGGCTCGGTCTGACCGATGCGAAGACGCCGGAAAAGATCGAGGCCGATCTCGCAGAACTCGTCCCCAAAAAACATTGGGTGATGTTCCCGCATTGGCTTATTTACCACGGCCGCCAAGTTTGCAACGCCCGCAAACCGCTCTGCGGCATCTGCACACTCGCCTACATCTGTCCAAGCCGGATCGAGGATGTGCAGCCAACACTGCAATAGCGGAATTTAGGGTTCTTAATATAGAAAACCCGGCCGAGCCACACCGAACCTTTTTCCAGTGCCTTCCCAGCCGGGTTTTGATGTTTCGGGCCTACTCCTGCTTGCCCGAAAAAGCTCCTCTTAGAGCGATACTCGTGTGATCATTCCCGTCGTTGGTACATCCTTTATCGGAAGTACGATCGAAAGCTCGCCGTCTTTTGCGCTAACACCTTTAACGATGACCTGAACCGCATCGGCATCTGATGGTGTTGGAGCGATGATCTGCGGCTGTGAGATTAGGCCATTGAGTCCTCGAACTAGGCTCGCTGATCCTGATGACCGAATTCTCGATACACTGCCAACCGCTATCGTCTCCTTTTTCCCGTTGGCAGTTTGTGTGACCTTCATCGGCTGAACCAGAACTTCCATATCGGGCATCGAATATAGGTTCTCGCCAGCGAAGATCGAAAGATCGATACTCACACCTTTTGTTTCATAACGGGAAGCAACCGCAACGGCCGCAAGATATCCAGGCGACGATGCAAGATTCTGATTCTGCGGGCTGGAAACAAGCCACTCGGCATATTTCTTCTCGGAGAGTTTTCCGTCTTGAGCAAATGCCGTGGCGGAAAGAACTACGACAAACAAGGCCGCCAACAAACTGTTGAAGAGATTTCTTTTCATTTTGTATTCTCCTGGATTGAGAGTGAAGGTTAGACTTCCGAGAAACGAAAGTACATCGAGTGCGTCTTTTTCAAATTACCATTTTGCCCGAGACAGAGTAAACACTTTTTTTTCTACGTCGAACGAAGGGTTTGCTCCGTCTGGAGGTCGGCGATAGAGAATTTTACATTTTCAACCCGCCGAATCAACCACGACATTGTAGGTCGGCGAGAAGTTTCCGTATTCTTTGTTCTTCCGGATGAAGATCGCACGCAGGGCGACGCGTTCTACGGCTCCGGGCGTGGTCGTTGTTAGCGGAAATTCGCCGGGAGTAATTGTCAGAAAGGCCGCGGTCGTGAATTCGCCGTCGCCGGCCTTCTTTTCTATCCTTACGGCGTCCGTTCCCTGAAGGCTGCCGGTAACTTTTATCCACCCGCCGTTCGAAACTCTAAAATTCAACTCGGGGACGACCTCCGCGGGGTCTTTCGGCCGGTGTTCGGGGCCGAGAAGTCCGAGATCGGCGCCGATCGATTCATCAAAACCCGGAGCGGCGACTATCCGGTTGCGGAGTTCGATAAATTGATCGACGGCACCGCTTGTCAGGCCGCCGGCCGGAGGTGCGGGAAACAATGGAGCGGCCGGAGCGAGCGCTCCCGTTTGCTTGCCGAAAAGAACTTCGTCCCGCCACGCGGTCATCGCCTGCATCGTTAATTTGCAGGCTTCGGTGGCGTTGTAAGCCGTTATCATCGTGTCGCAAAGAGCGACGGCCGCCGAGGTTTCCGCCGGCGAAAGCCCGAGAACGGCCGCGTGGCCCGCGATCTTTGAACGGAAATTTCGGACGATCGTCTGCTGGTCGACAAGGCGGCGTGGCCACCAAAATTTTCTTGCCATCGTAACGTTTTGGGGTTTATGAACCGAATGCCTGGGAAAGGTGGTTCAAAAAACAGGAGTTTTCACTAGCGGACATGGCTCCGAGCCTCGGGAAAGCCCGCGGCTCAAGGCCACTTTTAAGTCTAGCGAATTCCCGCCCCGCCTGGCAATACTTTTTTTCGAACGGTGAATATTGCCGAAAAAGATGGAACGTTTCACATCTCCGATGGAAACATCAACCTACGACATGAGAGGTTTTTCATCTTAAAAACAAAAATTGCCGACAGGGTTGTGAGCACTCACACCTCGCCGGCAAACTTTTCGGAACCAAATGTCGATATTCCCGACCGATCCGTGAACCTTCCCGTCCCATCCGGAAACGTTCATTTTTTACCACAGAGGACACAGAGAGCACGGAGAATTTTTTTGGTCGTTGTATCGGTCCTGGAGATGTTCAATGCAACACCAATTACTTTTTCTCCGTGTCCTCTGTGCTCTCTGTGGTGAATATATGCCTTAAATGGCTATTTATCTCCGGACCGGCGGCGGCATTTTGTCGGCCGGGAACCTTGGGAGCATTTCATCGGCCATCGCGAGGTGGTAAACGATCGCGGCGGCGACTATTGCGCTTTGCTGAAGGTCCTCGGGGATGATCCGCTCGAATGTATCGAGGTTCGTGTGCCAGGTATGCGTCCCGTATTCGATCGGGTCGAGCGCGGTTCCAATTCCCGGCAGCCCGGCGGCATTAAATGAAGTGTGATCCGTTCCGCCGACGTTCCGGCTTGTGGTTGAGATCGCACCGACGAGATTCATATCCGCAAAAGGGGCTCCGACGCGGCGGAGTTCGTCCGCCGCTTCCGGCGGGCCAAAAACCGTAAGCCCGCGGATACGTCCCGTTCCCGAATCATGATTTATATAGCCGTTGAACTTGAACCAGGCCGGTTTGGGCGATTCCGCCGTGCCGAAATGTTTGGCCACATACGCCTGAGAGCCTAATAGGCCCTGTTCCTCGCCGCTCCAGAGTGCGACCCGAATTGTCCGCCTCGGTTTTACTCCCAAAGCCGTCAATATCCTTGCCGCTTCCATCATGATGGCGCATCCGGTCGCATTATCTGTCGCACCGGTCGCAGCGTGCCATGAATCAAGGTGGCCGCCGAGCATTACGACCTCATCGGCCTTATCGGTGCCCGGAATTTCCGAGACCACGTTGTATGCCGTCTTCCCTTCGGGATAGATGCTGTTTTTGATGTCGAATTCAAGCTCTACGTCACGCCCGCCTTTCATCAGGCGAATTATCCGCCCGAAATCCTCATTGCGAAGTACGACCGTGGGAAGAGTTTTTGCCGGATCGTACTCGCCGCGGAAGGGCGAGAACGCACGGATCTGTCCGTGCTCGCGGCCGGCGTCATTTACACGCACAAGAACGCCGCTTTCCATCAGGAACTTATTTACGGCCTGCGATATCTGAGTTCCATTAAGCTCGCCGGGCTTTGCTTCCCTGTCGATCATTATCGGGCCTTGTGGGCCGGGTTGCCGCTGAGCATTGGGATCAAATCTCGGCTTGATAAGTTCGTCCGGGATGCGCTTGGGCGGCGGATTAAGATTGACCGGAACTCTTGCAGGGTCGCCATACATTACTATCGCTCCGCGGACCTTTTCCCGCATCGAGGCGAAATATGTATCGAGCTCGGCCTGAGTCGGGCGATCGGGGATTATCATCTGGACCGCTTTACCTTTGGCAACGCCGTTGGTACTTGGGGTCCAGGCGAGAACTTCAAAGACCAGCGGGCTCGCAACCGGGCTCAGCATGTGGCCGGAAGCTCTTTCGTTCTCCCAACCGGGCCAGCCAAATTCCCAGGGCTCAAGAGCACCATTTTTCATTCCCCACTCGGCCATTTGCCGAATTGCCCATTCGCCGGAGGCTTTCAGCTTCGGTGAACCGGTCAGCCGCGGCCCATAAACATCCGTAAGCGTTTGAACAAGCTTTACGACCTGTGAATTCTTTGTTCCTTCCTCGCGGATGCGGGCATTTATGTCCGGAGCCTGGGCAAATGCCCCCGAGGAAAGCAAAATGCTGGCCGCGAGAAAAGAAGAGACGAGAGTGCGAAGTTTTTTCATAGCGATATTTGAGGTTCGGCCGGCTTTCCGAAACGAACGGAAAGCCCCGAAGGATCTGCAGCTTTGTTTTTTTGAAATATGGCCACGCGGGCCGGGAACTTTATTGGGATTATACTCGGTTCGCGGGCAAATTGTTTCCAACGGGCAGCAAAACTGTTCTTTCTTCCCTTGCCGAAACAGTTCATACAAGCGATGACGGCCGATCGTGGTGGAATTTATTGACCTCGGGACGGTTCTGATGTAACTTTGACGGTGGCACTTAAGAAGTGCAGCTAATTTGAAAAGCCAAAGCTGGCAGCAGACCATCGCCGTCTTTCCACACTTCCCGGCGTTTCCAGAGCAGGTAATAGTGGATCGGTACGAGCGTAAGTTCGGTCTGTGTTTCGCATGTTTTGCGAACGCCAAGCCGGGGATTCGCTACTATGCCTGCAGACCTTGATCATAGTAACGAGAATTCCGCAGAAAATAACGAGGCCGGAGAGCGAGCATCGCAAGATGCAGGCGTGAGCTTTCCGTACAGTTTACTTCAGCCATTTCTCGACTCTCTCACATCCGGGATCGTTGTTATCGATCCGGACGGAAGTATCGTTGCGGCCAATCTTGCTTGGCGGGAAGAAAGATCGACGCCCGAAAGTCGGCTCAAAGGCCTAAGGATCGGTGATGATTATCTGCGGGCACTTGATGGCCTCGATGGATCATTTTTGCTTGCCGGGGAAACTCCCGCGGAAGGCGTTCGCTCAGTTCTCGAAGGCAAAAGAGAGAATTTCGAATGCGATATTCCCGGCCCGGGCTCTGACGCTTTACCATTCATCAGAATAAATGCCGCCCCGCTTGCGATCGGCAAAGATCGCTTTGCAATTCTTACCCACACGCCTCAGCTTCCCGCCGCAGCCGATAGTAATGAAAAAGAACACCTCGCTTTTGCTCTTGGCGAACGGGTGAAGGAATTGAATGCGTTTTATCAGGTTGCCGACCTTCTCCGCGGCAATCCGGAACCGACGGAGCCGTTGTTTGATTCGATAATCGAATCGCTGCGGCATGCAATGCAGTTTCCGGCGATCACATCTGTCCGCATCGTCTCCGGGCCTTATGAACGGAGCCACGAGAAGTTTCGCGCAACCCCTTGGACGATCGAGGCACGGCTTGATGACAGAACTGCCGGCCCGGGAGCGCTTCTGGTCGCCTATCTCAAAGATCCGGGGACAAAGAACGGTAATGTGTTTCTTGAGGAAGAGCGACGGATGGTCAATTCCATCGCCGAGGTCCTCAGAACGTATTTTAGCCGACAAGCCTCGGCCCGCCGTCTGCGAGAAGACCAGGAACGGCTACAGAAACAGTACGAAGCCCTTCGATTTCTTACCCAGAGCGAGATCTGGCACGCTCCGGACGACCACTCCGCCCTTAAAGAGATCACGAAAACAGTTGCGCGGGCATTAGAAATAGAACGCTTTAGCATTTGGACGCTCGTTGATGACAATTCGGCGATCGTAGCTCTCGATCTTTATCGTTCCTCTCACGATCTTCATGAAACCGGCACGCGGCTCGAAGCCCGGGACTTCCCTGCTTATTTTGCAGCGATAGAAACTAGCGAAGTACTAAGCTGTCCGGTCGCCGTAAGCGACCCGAGGACCTCCGAGTTTGCCGAATCCTACCTAAAGCCGAATGGCATTGCCTCAATGCTCGACGCACCGATCATCGAGAATGGAGTAGTTCGCGGTGTGGTCTGCGCGGAACACGTAGGGGCACCGCGGGAATGGACATTGGCGGATATTTCCTTTGTCGTCTCGGTCGCAAACCTGATCGCACTACTCGATTCTCAGCGGTCGCGGGTGCGGAGCGAATCGCGGATGCGGACCATCCTCGAAAGTGAGCCCGAATGTGTAAAGGTAGTAACTCGGGAAGGAATGCTCGCGGAAATGAATCCGGCCGGGCTTCGGATGATCGAGGCCGAAAGCCTCGACGAGGTACGGGGTAAATCCGTCATTACCTTGATTCATCCAGCGGACAGAGAGGCCTATCTTGAACGTCATGATCGTTCGTTCGAAGGAGAATCCGGAACGCTGCAGTTTCGGATCACCGGACTCCGCGGAACAACCCGCTGGGTAGAATCGAATTCAACACCGCTGAAAGACCCTGATGGACAGATCCGCTCGGTTCTGAGCGTAACGCGGGATATTACCAGCCGAAGAAAAGCAGAGAACGCTCTCTTGCGGGTTGCTCAAGCCGTCTCGAAGCCGGTGTCGGACGACTTTTACTTTGAGCTTGCCCTGATGATGTCTCAGGCACTCGATGCTAAAGGCGGCGCGATCGCGATCCTCGATCCCGAACGGCCACGGCATCTAAAAACCATTGCATTTGCGATGGATGGCGCGCGATATGAGGATGTTTGCTACGGTGTAGAGGGTACCCCGTGTGAAGATGTGGTGCATGGATTCCCGAAGGTCTTTGAAAACGGCATTCAAACACTTTTCCCGAGCGATAAGATGCTGGCAGACTTTGGGCTCGAAGCCTATGCCGGAGTGCCGCTGTCTGATGCCCACGGGAAAGTGATCGGCCTCATCGCCGCACTTTACGGTAAGCCGATCGACAATGCCGACCTCGTTCTTTCTTCGCTGCAGATCATTGCGGAACGTGTTTCCCTCGAGATGGAACGCTCAGCAAGAAGAAAGGAACTGCGTAGTGCAGAGAGCCTAACGAAATTGATCTTGGACTCAGTTGGCGAAGGCATTCAAAGGCTGGATTCGAGCGGCAATATTCTTTTCGAAAACCCGGAAGCGGCACGACTCCTTGGATGGAAACCACAATCGATTATTGGGAAGCATGCACACCTCACGATTCATCATCATCGTCCCGACGGTTCAGAATACCCTGTAGATGAATGCCCGATCTTCAAAACACTTCATGACGGAAAACCCAGATCAGGGAACGACGAATACTTTGTCCGCCAAGACGGCTCGTTCTTTCCGATTTCGTACACCGTGTCCGGTATTTTTACCGATGCAGGAGAGATAACCGGAGCGGTAATTTCTTTTCGCGACATAACCGAGCAGAAAGAAGCAGAAAAGAAACTTAGAGAGAGCGAGATTCGTTTCCGTAGGATATTTGACGAGGCCGCAACCGGTATCGCAATAACAACGCTGGAAGGGCGTTTCGTTGACGGCAATCGGGCTTACTGCGAGATGCTCGGTTACACGCCGGAGGAGCTAAAACAACTAAAGTTCATAGATATCACGCACCCTGAGGATCGCGAAGAGAATATTGGTTTGATCGAAGACCTGATCGAGGGCAAGCGCGAGGCTCTCCGGTATGAGAAGCGGTATTTGCACAAGAATGGGAAGCCCGTTTGGGTCAGGATCAGTGTTTCTCTTCACCACAACGTGGGCGGAGAGGCCATCGGGCTGGTCGGGATCACCGAGGACATTACGATACAGAAACAAGCAGAGGATGCGCTGAGAAAAAGTGAGGCGGCTCTGCGATTCGCATCTAAACTTGGGCGGCTCGGAGCCTGGGAAGTCAAGCTGCCGGAAATGGAAGTCAATTGGACAGAAGAGACCAACTGGATCTTCGAGCTTCCGGTCGGTGAATTCCCGTCGGTCGAAGATGCGATCTTGAGGTATGCACCGGAACACCAACTGCGGATACGAACCGTTTTTGAGGCCTGCATTCTTCAAGGAATACCTTTTGATGAAGAGGACATGCGAATAATCAGCTTCAAGGGCACGGAGCGGATCGTTCGCGTTCTAGGTGAAGCGGTCCGAGATCCCACAGGAAAGATAATCGGGGCCCGAGGAGCGATACAAGACACCACTGATTACTATCGGGCCAAGGAGGCCGTTCACGAATCTGAGCAAAGATTCCGTCTTCTTTCTAAAGCAACCAACGACGCTGTTTGGGATTGGAATCTCCAGACAGACGAACTTTGGTGGAGCGACGGCTTTGAGAGCCTTTTCGGATTTAGCCGGTCGGAACAAGAGCCGGACAGCACATCTTGGACGAACCGGATACATCCGGACGATCGCGATTGGGTCATAACAGAAGTCGATGAGGCAATTAAAGGAAACGGGGATTCTTGGTCAGGCGAATATAGATTTGCCAGGAAAGACGGCACCTATGCTTTCGTCTTGGATCGTGGCTACTTGATAAGGGACCCCGAAGGCGTTGCGGTAAGAATGGTCGGCGGAATGACGGACCTGACGGACAGGAGAAACCTTGAGGCCCAACTGCGGCAAAGCCAGAAGATGGAAGCCATCGGACAGCTTGCCGGCGGAGTTGCACACGACTTCAATAATATTCTTACGGTCATCAATGGATATAGCGATCTTCTGCTTCGTCAAACGAGTGAATCGGACCGAGCCCATAAGGCTCTGACCGGAATAATGGACGCCGGCAGGCGAGCCGAAGGACTTACGCGTCAGTTGCTCGCCTTCAGCCGAAGGCAAGTACTAGCTCCGCGGATTCTGCAGATAAACGGGATCATCTCCGACACTACGAAGATGATGGGCCGACTGATCGGCGAAAATATCGAGCTTGAACTCCGGCTCTCGAGCGATCTGCGGCTGGTAAAGGTCGATCCCGGCCAATTCGAACAGATACTCGTTAATCTTGCGGTGAACGCACGAGATGCAATGCCTAACGGTGGAAAGCTCTTGATCGAAACTGCGAACGTTCAACTCGACGAGCATTATTGCAATCCGATCCCGGGGCTCGAACCCGGCAACTATATCTCCGTTTCTATGTCAGACACCGGTGTCGGAATTCCCGATGACATTAAGCAACACGTCTTCGAGCCTTTTTTCACTACAAAAGAGGTCGGCAAAGGAACGGGCCTAGGGCTTGCAACAGTTTTCGGGATCGTCAAACAGTCGGGCGGCCACGTCACGCTCTATAGCGAGGTCGGCGTTGGGACAACATTTCGGGTTTATCTCCCGATAGTTTCGGAGAGTGAGATACACGAAACCTCGGAGTCACCTTTCTCCCGCGATGTTCCGGTAGGAAACGAAGTGGTTCTCCTGGTCGAGGATGAGGACGCCGTTCGCGAGATCACCCGGCAGACTCTTGAGGACTGCGGCTATAAGGTCTTCGAAGCACAGAATGGCGAAGCCGCACTGGAACTTATAAAGACGCTGGACCTCTCCGTGGATATTCTGGTGTCTGACATCATAATGCCAAAGATCGGCGGGCGAGAATTAGCAAAACAGGTCGTCGAACAAATGCCGAATTGCAAAGTATTGCTGATCTCGGGCTACACGGAAGACGCAGTTCTGATGCATGGAATAATGAACGAGGAATTCGCATTCCTGCAGAAACCCTTCACGCCATCGGTCCTCGCGAAAAAGGTCCGGGAGTGCCTGGACTCGGGAGTTTCCGGATAACGTTTTCGGAACACGTCTACAGCGGCGAGGATATCATTGCGGACCCACGATCTCGCCGATTAGGTCGTAGGCGTGGGCTTCGGTGATCTTTACATTATAAATATCGCCGATCTTCGGTTCAAAGCCTTCGGGCATGTCATTTATGAGGATGTAACCATCGATCTCCTGTGCCTGGCCCTCGAGCCGGCCCTGAAAAAGCAGGTCTGATTCCTGCGAAAGGCCTTCGAAGATCACGGGAAAGGTCCTGCCGATCTTGGCCTTGTTCAGCGACTTACTGATCTTTGCCTGCTCTTTCATCAGCAAGGTGCGGCGGCGGGTGGCGACCTTCGGGTCCACCTTGTTTGGCAGAAGATACGCGGGAGTTCCTTCTTCGTCCGAATAGGTAAACACGCCGACATTATCAAAGCGGCAGTTGCGGACAAACTCCATCAGCTCCTCAAAATCCGCATCGGTCTCGCCGGGAAAGCCTGTAATGAACGTGGTCCGGATCGCGATGCCGGGAACTCTTTCCCGAACGCGGGCGATAAGTTTCTCAAGCGAGGCCCGGGTTCCTCCGCGCTTCATCAGCTTTAAGACATTGCGGGAAGCATGCTGGAGCGGCATATCGAGATACTTGACCGCCTTCGGAGTTTCGGCGATCGCGGCAAGAAATGCATCGGAAATATGGGTCGGATATGCATACATCACACGAACCCATTCAAGCTCCTCGATCTCGCCTAACGCCCGGATGAGAGCCGCCAAGGCATCTACCTCGCCCAGGTCTTCTCCGTAACGGGAAGAATCCTGAGCAATGAGAACTACTTCCTTAACACCTTGTTTTGCAAGGCCGCGGGCCTCTTCGATGATCGAGCCGAAACGCCGGGAACGAAATGAACCTCGCATTCCCGGTATCGAACAAAAAGCACAAGGCCGGTCGCAGCCCTCGGCGATCTTTATAAAAGCCGTGTGCGACTCAGTTGCCCGGAAACGCGGCGTATCGAAATCGTAAAGATATGTCGCGGTCTTATTGCCGATAGGAAGCAGAGGCAGCTCGCGGAAATTCACGTCCGAATCGGCGGCATCCAGAATTCGGGTCACTTCATTGGTCCCGATGAATGCATCTACCTCGGGGAGCTCTTTCATCAGGTCGTCGCGATATCTTTCAACAAGACAGCCGGCAACAACTACCCGCGTTGCCTTCCCTTCCGATTTCAGAGTCGTAGCCTCAAGGATCGCATCGATAGATTCCTGCTTGGCCGATTCGATAAAGCCGCAGGTATTCACGACGACCGTATCAGCCTCCTCGGCATTGTTCGTGATCTCCCAGCCGGCCTGCTGGAGCGTACCCATCATAACCTCGCTATCAACGAGGTTCTTCGGGCACCCAAGACTGACAAATCCGACCTTTTTCATTACTTCTACTTTACTATTTTCGGGAAGAAAACGCAGATGCTCCCGAGCGCCGGAACTAGGAGGAAGCCGACGTCTATTTTGGATCTTTTTCTTTTACGGGATCGGCTGACACCGACCGCGGGGTCAATTATTGGCAGGCCGAAGATCGTCATCAGACGCAAGCCGCGAGATCGCGTCTTCTATGGCAGCAGTCTCATCCTCGGACAGATCGGCAGGGCCATAACGGGCCTTGTTGTAAGCTTCCGTCACCTTTCGGACATCTGAATTGCCTACGGCGAAGGCAAATTCAAGTGGGGTCTGATGCTGCGGACGAACAATTCCCTTTTCGGCAAGGATCCGCTGCATTCTTGCGTAAAACTCGACGACGTCGACCTGTTTCCCTCGTTTGATCTTTTTTGAGATCCGTGACCAGAACTGTGATCGCCGTACTCGACGGAAGAGAAAGATCGAAAGATATACGATTACGGCGATCGCAAGCAAGAGTCCCGTTCCGACGGCAATTGCATAAGCAGTTCCGGCCCATCCGGCGTCACCGCGGAAGTTCCGCCACCATTCCTGAAGTGCAGAATATGCCGAAGTTAACCATGAGTTGGCGGCTTGATTTGCTTCGGAGATGTTCTTTCGAGCCGAGGCGAAGAGCGATCGCTGTTCCTGGCTGTCGAAAGCAACGAAATACTGTATCCAAAGCATTTCAAGGGCCTCGAAGTACTTGCGCATGCTCTCGGTAAAACCGCCGGCGGCAGCTTCGCCGGTTTGTCCCGCGGCAGGCGTTGGGTCAAAGGCCACCCAAACATCTTCGCCAGGAAAATAGACCTCAACCCACGAATGTGCATCTCGCTGCCGGACAACAAAAACATCCGCGGTCTCGTTATATTCTCCCCGCTGGAAACCATTTACCACACGCGTTGCGATTCCCTGCGTGCGAAGCATTACCGCCATTGCGGTCGCAAAATATTCGCAATGCCCTTCGCGGACGTTGAATAGAAAATCGGCAAGTGGATCTTCGCCGCCGGCCTTCATCTCGAGCGTGTAGCCAAACTCGGTCTGCAGATAGCCCTCGATCATTCGGGCGGCGTCGTATCTGTTGGTCGCTCCTTCGGTTATCTCCGCGGCAAGCTCAACGATGCGGGTATCAATGTCATCGGGAAACTGGAAATAATTGCCGATCCCGGCCGGATAGCGGGCAAAATCGCGGCGAAGAACTTCAGGATCAGGCCGAGAGAGATCGGAAAGTACACGGTAGCTATTTCTTTCTCCCGAACGTTGAAAAAAGAACGAATCGTGAACGTCGCGATGAACGAAAGGGACCGGTGCCTGTACCGCAACTGCCCTAGGAAGATTGAACAAGGCCGTCGCATCGATCGGTTCCACGTAGAAGGTCTGAAGCAGGAGCGATTCTCGATTAGGTGCAGAGTCTAACTGAATCACGTCGGCACCTCGGCGCTCAAACACATTTCGCAAAGCCGGGCGCGAACGCCGCCATGCCTTATTGTCGAAGATATCGAGCGCAATACCGCGCCATTTGATGTCCGACAGATCCTCGGGCATTGCATCAAGCCGAACGCGCATCACTACCTCGTTGCTCTGCTGAATGCGCCCGATCCCGCCGAGGCGAACCGTATCGGAAAAGCCCGTCGAGGTTGAAACACCGCCCTCGCCCGCTCCAATTCCGGCTCCGCCCACTCGGGGCAAAAAGAAGAATGTCGGGATCGCGATAATGATGATCGCCGCAAGAAGCGTTGCGGCAATGACAGGCAGACGCCGGGCAGAGATACCGCCCTTAATTGGAGAACCGTGGCGGAAATTCTCAAGTTCTTCAATAGAAGCTGCCGTTTTCCGAGCTTCGAACACGACGATCGTGCTCAGCATCACGAACACGAATGCAACAAGCGACCCAAGGTAAAGAGCACTTATGCTCATTCCTGCGGCAAGAAGCACTTGGAAAAACGCCATTACATAAAGGAAGATCCAATCACGGTCGGACTTACGCTGAAGCAGTTTTATCGCCGTTAGGCTCAAAATTAGCCGTGCGAGCATTCCGGGGAGGGCTTCTTCCGTCGAGGCAAAGTCGAAGAAGCGGTACTTCCAAAGCAGATAATATGCCGGAAGCGCAAGAACAATTAGCGCAGTCCCGATCCTCTCCGTCACCTGCCAACGCGTATCCTCGATCCGCCATGCGAGGATTGTGACACCGAGGAAAAGTCCCGTGCCGATAAGCCCGAACGTTCCGGTGACCCACAAAGACAAAAAGCCGCAGAGAACCGCAGCGTAAGACAATACCCTGAATGTACGTTCGATCGACACTCGTAAACCAACTTAGATTATAGGATCCGAGAGAGTAGGTGTCTACGAAATTCGCCGGCCCACAAAAAACAAAAAAGCCCGCTCATTATTGAACGGGCTTTTTCGTTGAAAATAGATCCGGCGACTTCCTACTTTCCCACAACTGAAAGCTGCAGTATCATCGGCTCCAACAGGCTTAACTTCCGTGTTCGGGATGGGAACGGGTGTGACCCTGTCGATACAATCACCGGAAAACTTAAAAGAACGTAAGGCCGAAGCCTGAAAACTGAATATATGCGTTAACTTCCCTGCAAGCTGCTTGATCAATATTTGCCTGTCAACAAATTTTATGGTCAAGCCTTGGGACAATTAGTACTGGTCAACTAAACACATTACTGTGCTTACATCTCCAGCCTATCAACCTGGTGGTCTTCCAGGAGTCTCACGGGCAGAACTAATCTCAGGTCTGGCTTCACGCTTAGATGCATTCAGCGTTTATCCATGCTCCACTTAGCTACCGAGCGCTGCCACTGGCGTGACAACTCGTACACTAGAGGTGGATCCATCCCGGTCCTCTCGTACTAAGGACAGATTCCTTCAATTCTGCTGCGCCCACACCAGATAGGGACCGAACTGTCTCGCGACGTTCTGAACCCAGCTCACGTACCGCTTTAATTGGCGAACAGCCAAACCCTTGGGACCTTCTTCAGCCCCAGGATGCGATGAGCCGACATCGAGGTGCCAAACCCTGCCGTCGATGTGAACTCTTGGGCAGGATCAGCCTGTTATCCCCGGCGTACCTTTTATCCGTTGAGCGACGGCCCTTCCATGCGGGACCGCCGGATCACTAACTCCTACTTTCGTACCTGCTCGACGTGTATGTCTCGCAGTCAAGCTGGCTTATGCGTTTACACTCTTCGGCTGATTTCCAAACAGCCTGAGCCAACCTTCGAGCGCCTCCGTTACTCTTTAGGAGGCGACCGCCCCAGTCAAACTACCCGCCTGATAGTGTCCCTGAACCGGATTACGGTTCGAGGTTAGATTCCAAACAAACGAAGGGTGGTATCTCACCGATGGCTCCGCCAAGCCCAAAAGCCTGACATCAAAGCCTCCCACCTATGCTGCGCATCGCTTGCCCGAAATCACTATCAAGTTGTAGTCAAGGTGCACGGGGTCTTTCCGTCTAGATGCGGGAAACCGGCATCTTCACCGGTACTACAAGTTCGCTGTGCCCCTCGTTAAGACAGCTCCCAGATCGTTACGCCATTCGTGCGGGTCGGAACTTACCCGACAAGGAATTTCGCTACCTTAGGACCGTTATAGTTACGGCCGCCATTCACTGGGGCTTCGATTCGCAGCTTCGCCTTTCGACTAACCACTCCTCTTAACCTTCCAGCATTGGGCAGGCGTCAGCCCCCATACGTCGTCTTTACAACTTTGCGGAGACCTGTGTTTTTGCTAAACAGTCGCCTGGGACAATTCTCTGCGACCATGTTCTTAGTGAACACGGCTACCCTTCTCCCGAAGTTACGGGTACATTTTGCCGAGTTCCTGAACGAGGGTTCTCACAAGCACCTTAGAATTCTCATCCCACCTACCTGTGTCGGTTTGCGGTACTGCCAGTGGAGTTTGTATAGATGAACGGGAATTTTCTTGGCAACTGGGGTCAGCAACTTGTTCCGAAGCCGAAGCTTCGTACTTTTGTCCGTATATTTAGCTTTGTGTCGCCCGGATTTGCCTAAGCGACGGCCTATTTACTTCAACGGCATCCATCAGCCGTCTTGCCTACCCTGTTGCGTCAACCCACATCACAAACCCATGGTTCCGGAATATTAACCGGATCTCCATCGACTACGCCTTTCGGCCTCGCCTTAGGTACAGACTAACCCTGCGCAGATTAACTTGACGCAGG
>JAHBSG010000009.1:145000-156248 GCA_019639235.1 Acidobacteriota bacterium
ACAAATCGACGACCAGCGGGTTAGCGGATTCCACCTTGGTCAGAATCCAGTCACCTACGAATGTTTCATCAAACTTCTCAACGTCGTTATTCTGGGCGCAAAGACTATCTGCGTGTCCGATCAGGACGAACAAAAGATAAGCCACGATCATTTGAATTTTCCTATCGAACTTCAAAGATCTCAACTCCCGCAAGTTTCCACCCGGATGTCGTCCGGAGAAGCCGAAAGACGGCGGTACCGGTCTCCGGTTCACGAGTAAGAAGTCGCACACTGAGATTCGTTTCAACGATAGCGGTGTTCGCATTGAACATATCAACGTGCAGTACCGTCGTCGTCCAGTTGGTCGCCTGACCCGAGATACCGCTGACAAACCGATTCACCTCGCCGGGGACGGCCAACGCATCAAGCTCGGTCTTTCGATTTGAGATCGCCGCCCGGTCGAATTGCACGAAATACGCTTTTATCGATTCATCGACCGGCGTGGTTTGGGTGATCCGATTCCGGAGGTTTCGGGCCGCAAGCCCGGCGCCATATTCGGCGTCGGCCATGATCGCCGTATCCGCATGTGTCGTTGCTTCTGAGTTCCGATTTGTTCGCAAAGCGACATCCGCAACCCCGACGCTCGCCCAACCAAGCGATCGTGATGTCGGCAGCGGTTCATTTAGCACCGCACGGAATTCCCGGTCGGCCTCGGAAACCTTGTTCTGAGCCAGCAGCGACCGTCCCAACAGGACTCGGACGTCATCGAACCGCGGGAACTCCGCGAGTACTTGCCTGGCGTTCTTCTCCGCTGCGGCGAACTCCTGCCGGTCAAAATCACGCTTAACGGCAAGCAAAAGATCGCTGTCCGTAAATTCCCGCGGGGCCACATCGTCAGAATATTCGTTCTGTGGATAGAGTTTTTCCGGGTCGATCTCGACGCGAGCTATTCGCGTCGGGGTTCGGAAATTTATCTCACCAAAACTTCGAGCCCGTATAGTTGCGGGTGCGGACATCGTCTCGCCATTTTCAAGCCGAGCAAGCACCTCGACGGTGACATCGATCGGGCCCGTATTTCGGAGAGCAACCTTCCATTCGCCACCGGCCGCCTGCGGTAGCCCCGCCTGCAGATTCATATCCGTCGGTTGATCGAGCAAGTAGTCAACAACGTCCTTCTGGCTTTCGAACTCACGACGGACATCCGCAAGCCGCGTAGTCTCTTTGGACAATGCGGCCCTAAGCTTGTTATTGAATTCCGCCGAGCCGAGCTTTCGCTCCATCACCCGCCAGAACATCGCACCTTTATTCGCGACTGCCGCGAAGTAATATTCATCAAGCGGTGTGACCACGTTTAGCGGCGCGTCCCTACGGGCGATGGCGGCATAAGCGATTCGCTGACGAAGGACTTCTACCTCTCCGACCTCCGGGCCGTATTTCGAAATAAGAAACTTGGTAGCAAGGTATCGGGCGAGCCCTTCCCTGATGACGCCGGCCCCATCGTCGGTAAGCCGGTTGGCCTCGCCTAGCCAGAGCTTGCTCGCGGCCTCGGCAACGTTCATCGCCGTAAGTGAATCTATCTTCTCCCTACGAAAAACGGCTTCGTCAATTAGTATAGTTCCGCCGGTCGAAAAGCCGCCGCCGCGTCGCATCGCAACAAGACGCAGCGGCACGTTCGGCGCGGGCCCGAGTATCTTCTCGGTGAATGCCTTCGCTTCACTAAAGAGTGCCGCGAGGTCCGCCGCCCTTGCTTTCGCCATGTCGCCCGATCCTTTCGGAATGTAAACCGAAACTCCGGCAGTGTCCGCCCGATCCCAGTTTCCGGCTAGAGCAAACGGCTGGCCGTTGAGCTTGTTTTCGAATACTCCCGCAGATTCTGATCCGGCACTGATCGATGTCAACCCGGCCGGGACCGTAAGCCCTATCTTGAACGGAGCGTAGTCTGCCCCGCGGGCAAAGAACCAGCTATTCGGCGTCGGGTACCAGAATGACAACGGAAGGAAATGCGAAGCGACCGGCGAGATAGAGCTAACGCCTGTGTTGTCCGCAACCGGGATCTTGTAATCGACAACTGCTGTGAGTTCGCCGCCTGCCGGTACCGCGGGAACCCGCATAGCAATTCGCTGGAGCGTTGCGCTGCCAAGCCGTTCCTGGCTTTTTGCCGCATCAATGTTCGAACCGTTAACGCTCGCGGAAGTGATCTCGGCATTCTGATTAATGCGAAGAGTAAGGCTGGTTGCCGGACGCTCGGTGACATTCCGAACCCGGATCGTCGCCTTTGCGGTCAGGTTGCGTTCGTTTTCACTGGCGGGCAACGAGGCGGAAATATCATACGAGACCACCTGCCATGTCGCCGCGATCCTGTTATCTGACTGGCCAAAGACAGGCGTTGCGACAAAAACCAACAGCGAAGCAAGAATCAAAACAATTTGTTTCATCGTACTAAATACCAATCTCTAAAGACGCACGAATCATACTTCGCGGTATTCCCTTAGCAATACGCACTTTAATCCACGTACAGTTCCAACCGCCGTCCAGCGTACCGAATCTAACGACGTAAAATCCGTCTTCTAAACCCGGATGACAAAAGCGGCCCTCTTCGTCGGTCTCGAAAATAAGAACCGGATCGTATTCATCAGTAAGCCGGTACGAATCACGCTTTCTATCGGAACGCTTTACTTTGTAAACCTCGATACGAACCGGACCATTTCCCGGCCAATCGATTCGCCCCTGCAGGCGATCGGACGCGATAGCAGCGAATTCGACAATCATGTTCGCACACGCTACCCTGCCCTCAACTGTGCGGCTTTTGCATCCACGATCTTGCGTAAACACGCTGATCGTGAGCATAAAGAGCACGGCAAAAACACTTTGCACAACCTTAACTGACTTGAATGACCGCATTGATCTTCTTAAGTTTCGTAAGGAGCGGTTCTAGCCGGTCCAAGGGCAACTGGTTCGGCCCGTCGCTTGGAGCCTTTGAGGGGTCGTTGTGGACCTCCATAAAAACGGCGTCGACACCGCAAGCAACACCCGCACGGGCAAAGTGTTCGATGTATTGGCCTTGTCCGTCGGTTGCTTTGCCAAGTCCACCCGGAAGCTGAAGCGAATGGGTCACATCGAAAACTACGGGGACGCCGAAGGACCGCATTATTGGAAACGAGCGAAGATCGACGACAAGATTGTTGTACCCAAAGCTCGCCCCGCGTTCCGTCAGCAAGATCTTCTCACAACCGGCGGCCTGTAGCTTCTCAACAATGTTCTTCGCATCCCACGGAGCGAGGAATTGCCCTTTCTTTACATTAACCGCCCTTCCGGTCTTTGCCGCGGAAACTAACAGATCGGTTTGCCGGCAAAGAAACGCGGGAATTTGAAGGATGTCCGCCACCTCAGCGGCCGGCTCGGCCTGCCACGGTTCGTGTATATCGGTAATGACCGGAACGCCGAATTCTTCCTTTATTCGCTGAAGCACATCGAGCCCCGCGTCCATGCCGTCACCGCGGAAACTCTCGATAGAACTGCGATTTGCCTTGTCAAACGACGATTTATAGACAAATTTAACCCCGACCCGCTCGCATATCTCCTTGATCGACCGAGCCATCATCGAGGCATGCTCGTAAGACTCAACCACGCACGGGCCTAAAATAAACGAAAGCTCGCCGCTTCCGAATGGAACGTCGCCAACAGAATATGATTTGACTTCAGCCATTAGCAGCAAATTATTGGATCTTCTGGATTTTCAGAATACCATCTTTAGGCAGATGGCCCGTATCCTCTTATTTCAGGTTTTTATTCCTCGATCCCGATATCGGCACGCTCCGGGATTTCAACCTGCTTCTCACTCGTCACGTCGTGTTCGAGGTTTTCGCTCTTGAGCCGGTTCTCCCAGGCGGCCTTTACAAATGCAACGAACAGCGGGTGTGGGGCAAGTGGTTTCGATTTGTACTCCGGATGGAACTGGCAAGCAACAAAATACGGATGTGTCTCGGCCGGGAGTTCGACCATCTCGACAAACTTCCCGTCAGGCGACACCCCGCTGATCACCAACCCCTCGCGTTCGAGGACGTCCCGGTACTCCGGATTGAATTCGAACCTATGACGATGCCGTTCGCTGATCTGCTCCGAACCGTGATAGATCTTTCGGGCGAGCGAGCCTTCTTTCAGGTCGCAGTCCCAGGCACCCAGCCGCATCGTCCCGCCGAGTTCATCTACGCCGACAAGGTCGCGGAGCTTAAAGATGACCGGAAACGGCGTCTGCTCGTTGAACTCGGTCGAATCGGCATCGCGGAGTCCGCAAACGTCGCGAGCAAATTCGATGCACGCCGTCTGCATACCTAAGCAGATTCCAAAATATGGCGTGCCGGACTTGCGAGCATAGCGGATGGCACGGAGCATTCCCGCGATCCCGCGTTTTCCGAATCCGCCCGGAACGAGGATGGCATCGTAATCGTGAAGGTCATTTTCGTAGTTGTCCTTCATCAGGTTCTCCGACTCAAGCCACGTAACGTTGACTCGAAGGTCGTTGGCCACTCCGGCGTGGGTCAGGGCTTCGCGGAGCGATTTATACGAATCCTCAAGCTCGACGTACTTGCCGACGATGGCGATCTTGACCGCCCCGCCGCTTGGCTCTTTGATGGTCGAAACAAGTTCTCGCCACCGTTTCAGATCGGCACTCGGAAATCGTTCGTCGAGCTTAAGATCGGCGACGACGAGATCGTCAAGGCCTTGTTCGTAAAAAGCGAGCGGAACCTCGTAAATGGTCGGAACGTCGAGTGCGGAGATCACCGCATTTTCCTGAACGTTGCAGAAAAGAGCGACCTTACGACGAAGGTCGAGCGGCAGCGGACGATCCGAGCGGCAAAGCAGAATATCCGGAGCAATGCCGATCTCGCGAAGCTCGCGGACGCTGTGCTGAGTCGGCTTGGTCTTTAGTTCGCCCGCTGCGGCGATGAACGGGACGAGCGTTACATGGATGAAGATCGCATTGCCGCGGCCTTCCTCGTTCCCCATCTGCCTGATCGCTTCCATAAATGGCAGTGACTCGATGTCGCCAACGGTTCCGCCTATCTCGACGATCAGCACATCCGGCTTGTCCTTGTCGGCAACGGCACGAACGGCCGCCTTTATCTCGTCGGTAATGTGCGGGATAACCTGGATCGTCTTGCCGAGATAATCGCCACGCCGTTCCTTTTCGATAACGGAAAGATAGATCCGTCCGCTTGTCCAGTTATTTGCCTGCGAGAGCTTCGCGTTCGTGAAGCGCTCGTAATGGCCAAGGTCGAGGTCGGTCTCGGCACCGTCGTCTGTGACGAACACCTCGCCGTGCTGAAATGGCGACATCGTCCCGGGATCGACGTTAATGTATGGATCCAGTTTCATCATCTGGACCTTCATACCGCGAGCCTCCAGAAGGCAGCCAAGCGAACTCGCCGCCAAACCCTTGCCAAGGCTCGAAACCACTCCGCCCGTCACAAAAATGTACTTTGTATTTTGTACTGTCACTCAGATCTCCTATCTAAACAACCCCGAATTACCGAGCCCCAAGATTATTCCGGCTAGTACCGCACTACCAATAAGCAACAAATAACTTAAGTAAACGGCCCGTATGTATTCCCAGGGGGCATTTATTGCTTTAAGCTTGCGAGTATTGACGACAATCTTTCCAATGAAAAACGAACCAATGATCAAAAAGTAACCGCCGATCAACCAATTAAGGTACGCAGGAAGCGAATACGCGACAATAACGAACACAAAGACGATACTAAAAATGGCAATCGAGTAATTAGAATTACTACGAACAAATGCTTTCGAAACTGCGAGGCGCATTTCGTCGCTAAGCTTTTCGTGCTGATTAACGACGATTCTCTGTCCTAAGATAATGGCAAGAAAGATAACGCCGATCGCAATAATTGTCGCTACGTCCATACCTGTGATTCTGACGACTTGAAAGAATTCCCTTCTATCGTGACCTTCCAATCTAACCGAGAACTACTCATCTGCGGTCTTCCCGTCCTGCCTTTTCTTCTGGTACGTGCCCTCTTTCATCTCCACCGCAACCTGTTTCGCCTTTGCCGAGCCCGGATCGAGAATCTCCTGAAGCGCATTTACCGAAGCTCCAACTCCCGATGTACTTTCGGCCGCCCGCCGCTCGAATTCTTCCACGGTTCGAGTTGCCGGTCTCGCAAGTGTGCGGAGGCCGAAATACGCCCCGGCGATCACAAGCACGATGACACCTAACCCTATCCAATCGCCCATCGCCTTACGCTCCCGACACTTTGTTTTCAAGTATCTTCCGAACGCGTTCGAGGTCGGCCGCGGTATCGACGCCGATCGATCGGCCTGCGGCTTCGACCGCAACCATCACCGCGCCATTTTCAAGGGCACGCATCTGCTCGAGCATCTCCGTTTCTTCGATCGGTGTTCGAGCAAGCCGCGTAAATTCGAGCAAATACTCCCGCCTGTAAACGTAAAGCCCCGTGTGCTTTTTGAACTGACCAATTAACGACGGCTCAGCTATCAGGGCAGACTCAAGCGATCCATATTTCTGGACCGCTTCACGCAGAAAAGGGATCGGCGAACGCGAAAAGTAAATGGCACGCCCGTGCGGATCCGTTACGATCTTGACGGCATTTGGGTCCAGGACCTCGTCCGCGTTGTCGAAATGTTCGAAAGTCGTCGCCATCTGGGCGGCGTTATTTGAGAGCAGTGCTTGAACTGCCGCATCGATCGTCGCCGCAGGGATCACCGGTTCGTCGCCTTGTACATTCACCACGATCGTACCCGCAGGAAGCCTTTCGGCAACCTCGGCGATACGGTCGCTGCCCGAAGCGTGTTCAGGCGAGGTCATCATTGCCCCTACTCCCGATTCCCGTACAACGTCAAAGATCCTGTCATCGTCCGTCGCAACGATAACGCGACCGATGGTCGCGGCCTCACGTGCACGATCCACGGTGTGGAGGACCAGTGGTTTCCCGGCGATCGGAAGTAGCATCTTGCCCGGCAACCGGGCAGATGCATACCTCGCCGGTATGATCGCTACGATATTTTGGATGGGGTTTTCCCCGTGTGACTCCACGGGCTTTTAGACTATATCGTAACCGCCGCGAATTCAAGGTGAGGATTCGCTATTTGGATGCGGTCTATCGGTTCGCTAAACTTCGTATGTGGAAACGACCCAACAGCCCATCGAAACAGAATTGCCTGTAACCCTCGAAACCTCACCTGACCGACCGCATTGGGGTGCCCTTGCCGGCATCGCCGTTTGGATCGGAAGTATTGCACTTCTCGTTATCACCCAGGGACTCGCGATCAGCGGGTACGCCTTATTTTCCGGTCGCGAGTATTCCGACAACGCCGCCTTCGCTGAGTTTGCAAGGACGGATCCGACAGCCATTATTGTTCAAGTCGCTTCAACCTTGCCCGCACACCTGCTGACATTGGGGCTTTGCGTGTTGGTGATCACGGCATTTTTTCAGAAGCCTTTTTGGAGCACGATCGGTTGGACCTCGGGCGGCGTTAAGGTTTGGCATTACGTTGCGATGATGTTCATATTCTTCGTCGCCGCACTTACTTTGCTTAACCTTTTCCCACCCGGAGAAGATGACCTCGACCGCATCATCAAAAGCTCGACCACAGCTCTTTATTTAGTCGGTTTTCTGGCGGTCTTCAGTGCTCCGTTCGTTGAGGAAGTAGTATATCGCGGAGTAATGTATCCCGGCTTTCTTAAAAAAATGGGAATGCCGCTCGCGATCACCCTTACGACTGTTCTGTTCGCTCTGGTTCACGTCCCGCAATACTACGAGAACCCGATCAAAATTGCTCTCTTAACGCTTCTCAGCTTCATGCTCACCGCTTTGCGGGCGGTTACGGGAAGCCTTTTGCCTGCGTTCATACTTCATACGCTGATCAACGGCACACAGATCGCTCTTCTCTTGGCCGAACCTCTGATACGACGCTACACCGAAACCGCAGCACCATAAAGAGAAGAGGCGAGCCATAACGACTCGCCTTTCGTTCTGCTTGTTGACGGTTCTTAGTTGTCCCTACCTTTGGTCGAACCACCTCCGAGCGGAGGCGTCACCGGACCGCGGGTTTCGACCGGCGGTGATATAACGACCGGCGTGACCGGACGGAAGATCGGTCCGCTGTCAACCGTTCGCTCGACCGGGATCTTTCCTTCCTGCCGCTGCATCCGCTCAAATGGCGGAACGGTAGGCCGTCTGGGTTCCGGTGTGGTAGCTGGAGGCGTGGTCGGCGGATTTGGGTTCGTTGTGCCGCCAGTCGGACCGCTACTCGGATAACCGCTACAACTTCCGTAGTAAACGCAACGCGGGACCCCGAACCGCCATATATCGTAATCGTACCAATAGCCGTACGGTGATCCCCATCCGTATCCAAACGGAAGGAAACAATAACCCCCGATGTACGGATTGAAGACCCAAAGGCCCAGGGACCTGTGAAGCGACCAAACGCCCGAGCCATACGCACTCATCAGCGGGTCGTAAAGTGACCGCCGATCGAGGCGTGAATTCGCCTTCGCAAGAAGTTTTGCTCGATCCTTACTCCACTCATCAAGCTCGTCACGTTCTTTCTTTTCAAACTTCGAAACCTCGACCCGTCCATCAACGATCGACGCTTCGCGGCCTTTCTTAACTCGGCCATCAGCGGCACCGACGATAACAGCACGGCCCCTGAGGGCCGCGATGTTGCTGTTGTCCGGATCCGAGTTAACGCGATAAACGCCTGATTCGGCAAGCAAAAACTTCGTTTCGGGGGTTTCGACCGTTACCGTGAAGTCGTTGCTGGCGAAAACCTCAAAAACAACCGAACCGCGGTCAACCACAAGCTGAAGGTCATCAAGCGCGGTCGTCTTGAACGAAAACGACGAGTCAGCCCCGACGCGGGCGTACGAGCCCGGATTCAGCAGGATCTCAGCTCGACCATTCGCACCCGTGATTACCTCATCACCGACCTCGATCGAATCGCCCTTGACCAAAATATGCTTCCGGCCGTCTCGTCTGAGAACTTCCACTTGCCCTTCGACAAGATTTACCCCGCCGGCCTTCGCCGAAATGATGTAACGATCACTTACCGAACTCGGGCTATTGACCCTTTGAGCAGCGGCAATTGACGAGATCGCTAAAATAGCAACAGCCAATATCGTGAGATTTTTCATAGTTTTCGGCCTCTTCATCAGCAGTTTACGGGGAAAGTTAATCGTAGAATACATTTTTTCGACGCAATCGACAATGATTTTTGCAAAATCCTTATTCCCCAACGTCTTTTTGATGGACTTTTGTCCGGCTCCGTTCGCCGGAGATTTTCCCGAACAACCATTTGCCTCTCTGCGTAATCTTATGTTGGACGGCAAACGCCGTTAGGAAAACCGAATGGCCACTGTCAAAGACCCAACATTATGCTTCGCACCTCTCGAGGTGGTCGAGCGTCTGCTTGAGATCCGACAGGAACTCGGCTATCGTCCGGCGATCTTTCTCGAACGGATAAATGATCTAACGGAAGTGCTTGATGCGTTCGGCTTTGATATCTACGATCTTTCGGGAAAGCGCGGCAAGCTCAATTACGGCGACTACACTTCGCCGGTAGTTCCCGGCGGCGACTCGATGCATACCTCGATCCTCGCGCATTAGATAAGGCAATAATCGATTTCACAACTGAAGAACCCGGAAGGATATTTTCGAGCTTTTTTTCGAACCCTTCCGGGTTCCTTTCGTTCTTTAGAGTGATTTGACGATGAACAGAGTGCCATCGTCGTCGAGGAATTTCCGATCGGTGAAATCGGCGACGCTTTTCCTTATGTGGTCGACCATCTTCTTTGCCGGCAGGTGAATGCATTCGAGCACGCTCTCTGCAAAACGCTCCTTGCCAAACTCTTCGCCCTCAGCGTTTGCAGCTTCAGTGATCCCGTCCGTGTAAACGACCATTACCTGATTCTGCTCAAGCCGAATGAAATGCTGGTGGTAACGTGCGTCGCGAAACATACCGAGCGGCATATCGCCGTACTCTACGTAGCGGTAATCACCACTCGGCTTGATCAGCATAGGCGGATTGTGGCCCGCATTTGAGTAAACGAAAGTCCGGTTCGTACTGTCCAGAATGCCGTAGATCGCTGTAATGAATTGATGTTCTTCCGTCGAGTCCCACAGCAGATTGTTGACCTTGGTCATGGCAATGTGCGGCGCGTAACCGACCTGAACACCGGCGCGTAGCGATGCTCGAAGGAACGACATTAAAAGGGCTGCGGGAATCCCTTTCCCTACCGCGTCGGCAACAACGATCCCAAGCTGATAATCGAAGATCTTTACCCAATCATAATAATCGCCAGAGACCTCCTCGGTCGGGAAAACGTAGGCTGAGATATCGAAATTCTCAAAAACCGGGTCATTATCCGGAAGGAGTTCAAGCTGGACCTGCCGTGCGATCTCAAGCTGTGCCTCGATCCGTTTTTTCTCGATCGCCTGCTCGTGCAGCTTCGCTTTTTCGATGATGATCGCAACCTGTGAAGCTAGCAGCTGAAGCACCGAAAGATCATCCTCGGTATAGGCATCGAGATGGTCGCTTTCCAGGTCAAAGGCTCCAATGACCCTGTCGTTCGAGATGATCGGAGCGACCATTTCGGAACGTGTCGGCTTGCGGGCGGCAAAGTATCTCGGGTCCTTTGTTACGTCCGGAGAAATTATCGGCGTACCCGTTTGAGCCACATGGCCGATGAAGCCTTCGCCCATCCTGAGCTTTGGTTCGACAAGTTCGAAACTGATGTCGTATCCGCGAACGACCTTGGACTTAAAAATGTAGGGGTTACCGTCGCGGTCGGTGTGTTCGATAATGTAGATCCCCGCCGCATCGTAATCGAGCAACGACGAAAGCGTGTCCATTACAAGGTTCAGCACCTCTTCAAGGTCCGCCGATCGGCTGATCTTCGTCGTGATGTCGAGAAGCATCCGGAGCTTATCGACCAGCGACAGGTCCGCGATCCTCGAGATTCGATTGTCGGTTTCTTTCTCCATTTATTTGGAGGCCCGGAAGATATTTTCCGAATAGGTGCTCCAAAGCCGCGAGACCTTGATCCGGTACTCGACGAGCGGCCGGCTGACGCCATAATGGCGGGCGATCTCGGCGGCCGTCTTTCCTTTCTCTATCAACTGCTTGAGTCCGGCGTATGGAACAAGGGCCGCCGCTCCCGTTCCATATGCCTCTTCTTCGATCGCCGCATTGTAATCGCGGGCACGCGTCTTCCCGTCGCTACCCGTTTGTC